>CAVORH010000006.1:0-211869 GCA_963698565.1 Ilumatobacteraceae bacterium | reverse complement strand
ACGGGTTGCGGCACGATGACCACGACCGATCGACCGCAGTCCGGCGCCCCGGTGCCCGAGGGCGCTCCACCCGACGGCACGTCGCTGCCGACGTACTCGCCGCGCACCGCGGCCTGGGCGCGCCGGCGGCGTTCGTGGGGCGAGGGCTTCGCCCGGCTGCGCCGTGATCGAGCGGCGGTCGTCGGGTTCGTCGTGTTGACCGGGTTCGTCGTGATGGCGCTGCTCGCGCCGTTCATCAGCCCGCGCAGTGGGCTCAGCGCGGTCGACTCGGTCGGCAATCCGACCTGGCACCCGCCCAGTTGGGAGTTCCCGCTCGGTACCGACCATCTCGGCCGGTCGGTGGCCGCCCAGTTCGTGTGGGGCGCCCGCGTCAGCCTGCTCGTCGGCTTCGCCGCGACGTTGCTGACGATCACGATCGGTTCGGTCGTCGGCATCAGCGCGGGCTTCTTCGGGGGGTGGACCGACGCGGTGCTGATGCGCCTGACCGACTGGTTCCTCGTGATCCCCTTCCTCCCGCTCGCGATCGTGCTCGCCGCGGTGCTCGACCGGTCGATCTGGAACATCGTGCTCGTGATCGGTGTCACCTCCTGGCCGTCGACGGCGCGACTCCTCCGCTCCCAGGTCCTCACCGTCAAGACCCGGCTCTTCGTCGACCGGTCCCGAGCGCTCGGCGCACGACGGCCCCACATCGTGGCGCGTCACATCCTGCCGAACGTCGCGCCGCTCATCCTGGCGAGCGTCACGCTCGCCGTCCCGATCGCGATCCTCACCGAGACCACCCTCGCGTTCCTCGGTCTGGCCGACCCGAGCCAGACGTCGTGGGGCAAGACGCTCGAGGAGGCGTTCGGCGCCGGCGCGATCGGCCGCAATGCGTGGTGGTACCACTTCCCGGCCGGCCTCGGCATCGTCGCGGTCGTGCTCGCCTTCACCCTGTTCGGGCGTGGGCTCGAGGAGCTGCTCGATCCGCGGTTGCGAGAGGGCGGTGGCCGATGAACGTGTTGGAGCTGCGCGACCTGCGTGTCACCTACCGTTCCGAGCGCGGCCACGTGCCCGCGGTGCGCGGCGTCGATCTGTCGATCGCTCCGGGTGAGACCGTCGGCCTCGCCGGCGAATCGGGCTGCGGCAAGTCGACGATCGCAGCGACGGTGCTACGGCTGTTGCCCGGGGACGCGCTCGTCGAGGGCGAGGTCCTGCTCAACGGTGAGGACGTCTACGCCATGAAGCCCGGTCGCCTGCGTGCGGTGAGGTGGACGGCCGCCGCGATCGTCTTCCAGGGCGCGCTCCACTCGCTCAACCCGGTGCGCCGCGTGGGCGAACAGATCCAAGAGGCGATGCTGATCCACACCGATCGTGGGGCGACCGGCAAGCAGGCGGTCAACGACCGCATGCTCGAACTGCTCGACCGCGTCGGCCTCCGTGCCGACCTCGCTCGTTCGTACCCGCACCAGATGTCGGGCGGTCAGCGCCAGCGTGTGCTGATCGCGCTCGCGCTGGCGTGCGAACCCGACCTGCTGATCGCCGACGAGCCGACCACCGCGCTCGACGTGATGGTGCAGGCCCAGGTGTTGGAGCTGCTGGCCGAGTTGCAGCGCGATCGCGGACTCGCGCTGCTGTTCATCACCCACGACCTCTCGGTGCTGAACAGCACGTGTGAACGTCTCGTGGTCATGTACGCCGGGCGTGTGGTCGAGCAGGGCCCGAGCGTCGACGTCTTCGCTGCTCCGGAGCATCCCTACACGGGAGCGCTGGCCCGCGCCTTCCCGACCATCGGCGACACCTCGTCACGGATGCGTCCGTCCGGCCTCGCCGGCGATCCGCCCGACCCGGCCGACCTCCCCGGTGGTTGCCCGTTCCACCCGCGCTGCGACGTGGCGATCGAGGCGTGTTCGACCGACGACGTGCAACTCCGCAGCGTCGGCCATGACCGTTCCGCGGCCTGCGTGCACGTGGCGGTGCGAACGTGAGCGAACTGCTGGAGCTCCGTGGTGTCGAGGTCACCTACGCCGCCGGCGGACGGTCCGGAGCGGGCACCGTTCGAGCCGTCGACGGCGTCGATCTGACGGTCGCAGCAGGCGAGGTGCTCGCACTGGTCGGCGAGTCGGGCTGCGGCAAGACGACGCTGATCCGCTCGATCATCGGGCTCGAACCGATGTCGGCGGGATCGATCCGGTTCGACGGTGACCCGGTCACCGCCAAGGCGGCCGACCTGCGGGCGCTGCGACGTCGGGTGCAGATGATCTTCCAGGACCCGACCGGAGCGCTCAACCCACGCGCGACGATCTACGAGGCCGTCGCCGAAGGTGTCCGCATCCACAAGCTGGAGGGTTCCGAGACCGAGGTCGTGGCAGCGGCGTTGGCGGAGGCCGGCCTCCGACCCCCCGAGCGCTACATGTCGCGGTTCCCCCATGAAGTGTCGGGTGGTCAACGCCAGCGCGTCCTCATCGCCGGCGCGATGGTCCTCGGTCCGCAGCTGCTGCTCGCGGACGAACCGGTGGCGTCGCTCGACGCATCGGTCCGCGGCGAGATCCTCGCGTTGATGCGGACGCTCGTCGACTCCACCGGCGTGTCGATCGTGGTCGTGACGCACGACCTCGGTCTCGCCTGGAACATCGCCGATCGGATCGCCGTGATGTACCTGGGTCGGATCGTGGAGATCGGTGATGCCGAAGACGTGCTCGCCGAGCCTCGGCATCCGTACACGCGGGCGCTGCTGTCGGTGGTTCCCGAAGCGGAACGGATGGAGCAGCAGATCCTCACCGGCGAGACACCGGACCCCTCGAACATCCCGTCGGGCTGCCGGTTCCATCCGCGATGTCCGATCGTCGCATCCGGCGAAGCGGAGCGTCTCGGCATCCTGGAGCAGTGTCGCGGCGTCGACGTGGCCCTGGTGACACGCGACGACGGTCGCGCGGTGGCGTGTCACGCCGTCGCGGTCACGCTCGGCGAGTGAGCCGGTAGGTCGCGAACGCGGCGGCGATCGCCAGCAGCGCCAGCGTCGAGACCATGCCGACGGTGGTGACCGCGTGCGGCACCGTGTCGGTGGCGCCGGGGTTGCGGTCGGCGATCCCGACCGGACGGTCGCCGAGTTCGACGAGCGAGGTGACCCACAGCGTCGCGGCGACGGTGACACCACCGGCCGCGAGCCCGAGACCCCAGCTGCGCACGAGCAGCATGCCGACCATCGCCGCGAGCCCGATCAGCGCCACCTGGCCCAGGCGCCCGGCGAAGAACGCCGTGGGCAGATCCACGCTGGGGTCCGTGGAGCGGAAGTTGTCGGCGAAGTCGGCCTGCCCGACCGGTACCAAGGGCCCGAAGGCGAGGATCACCCCGGCCACCGCCGTCACGGCTGCAACGAGCGGGTTGAGCGCAGGGCGTCCCCCGGTGCCGACCGAGCGCAGCGACGCGATGAAGACCAGCAGGCCGAGCACACCCACGCCGACGATGAGCCACCAGCCCAGGTCGCGGGTGATGCGCAGGACGAAGGTTTCCGACGAGGTACGTGTGATCGACTCGGCAATGGCGATGGGCACCTCGGCGAGGCCGATCGACAGCCCGGCCCAACCAGCGAGCGCGAGTCCTGCTCCGCCCGCCACTCCGGCACCCCAACGGAGCCCGAAACAGGCGAGGAGACTGCCGAGCACCATGGCCGTCGCTCCGGCGAACACCGCGAGGTCGAGGTTGGATCCGAGGTCGGCGAGTGTCCGTGAGCCGGTGACGATCCCCGCAGCGGGCCGGGTGGTGCGAATGTCGACGACATCGGCCACCATCGCCATCAACGCCGCCGCGATCCCGAAGATCGAGAGGATGAAGATCGCCCGCAACTTGAACGGCTCGCGCGGAGCCGGATACTCCGCCAGGTCGGCCTCGTCGAAGACGGCAGGTGTTTCGGCCGTCTCGTCGCTCACCGTGACCGCGAGCGGAATCGTGTCGGGTTCCGTTGACGGCGCCACCGGTGGCGGTGGCTCGACGACGGCGTCGACCGGCTCGGTCGGCACGGTGTCGATCGGTTGGGTGGGGAGGTCGGCGTCGATCGTGGTGGGTGTCGATCGGTTGGTGGCGTGATCGGGTGTCGATCGGTTGGGTGGGGAGGTCGGCATCGATGTACGTGGGCGGTGGCAGCGGCGCTGGCGGCGCGAGTGGTCGCCCGCACTCGTGACAGAACTTCTGGTGCTCGGTGACCTCGACTTCGCAGTCAGGACATCCCATCGCAACGACTGTACGGGGTGCCGACACCGTTGGTCCGAGCGCGGCACCGCCGAAGCAGTCGGCCAGGGCGCGAGACTGTGCCGATGGCGGGACGGTTTGCCCCATCGCCGACCGGCGATCTCCACCTCGGCAACCTGCGAACGGCGGCGTTGGCGTGGCTGTCGGCCCGATCGCAGGGTCTGGGATTCATCGTGCGGATGGAGGATCTCGACCGGCACCAGTCCAGCCGCGACCACGAGCTGAGGCAGCTTCGAGATCTTGCCGCGATCGGCCTCGACTGGGACGGCCCGGTCGTGCGTCAGAGTGAGCGCTTCGATCTGTACGAGCAGGCGATCACCGAACTCGCCGACCGCGATCTCGTGTACGAGTGTTACTGCAGTCGGCGCGAGATCCGCGAGGAGATCGCCGCTGCGAGCCAGGCGCCCCATGGTCCGCCCGGGTCCTACCCGGGGACGTGTCGCAACCTGACCGAGCGCCAGCGGGCGCGCCGTCGGGCAGAGGGCCGACCGCCGGCGCTGCGGTTGCGATCCGATGGGCGCACGATCGAGTTCGTCGACCGTGTCGTCGGCCCGGTTCGAGGTCTGGTCGACGACGTCGTGCTGCGACGCAACGACGGCGTGGCGGCCTACAACCTGGCGGTCGTGATCGACGACGCCGACCAGGGGGTGACCGAGGTCGTGCGAGGCGACGATCTCGTCTCGTCGACGCCCCGCCAGATCTGGCTCCAGGAACTGCTGGGCCTGCCCCAGCCGCAGTACGCGCACGTGCCGCTGGTCGTCGATGCCGCCGGTGAGCGACTGGCGAAACGTGCCGGGATGACCGTGACACTGCAGGATCTCGGTGCGAGCGGAGTGAGCGTCAGCGAGACGATCCGCTGGATCAGCAGGAGTGTCGACGGCGAAACGACCACGCTGCGTGAACTCGTATCGCTCTTCGAGATCACCGCCATCGATCCCGACCCGTGTCCGGCGCCGCCCTGGGCGGTTCGCGGGGGCTGACATCTCCATCGGAATCGTCCACCGGGTCCGGAGATCCGCCGGAATCGGGAACCTCGACGATTCGGAGCCGGTCGTCAGGGGCCCGGCGGACGGATCGAACCGGGTGGTGAACATCGCGCTGTTGCCGACACGGTCGTGGACGAGGCCGTTAGGCTCGCTGTCCGTGGTGGAGCAGGAGCGTCGTCGTGGAGTGATCGGCACCGTCGTGGTGTTCGGCGCGGTCGTCCTCGCCGGATGCGCCACCGCGGTCACCAGCGGGTCCGGCGGCGAGGGTGAGAGCGCGTCACCTCAGGCAGTACTCGCTGCCGCCGACGCGGTCGCACCGGCGACCACCACACCGCCGACCACCACACCGCCGACCACCGCGCCGCCGACCACCGCACCGCCGACCACCGCGCCGACGACCACGGAACCGCCCACCACCACGGCTCCACCCACCACGTTGGCCCCCGTGATCGAGATGGTCGACGCGATCGACCCGCCGCTCCAGGCGGTCGGCACCAACAACGGCAACGAGACCGCCCGCATCCAGCTCCGCCTGATCCAGCTCGGCTTCTGGCTGTCGGCTGCCGACGGTCAGTACGGGCTCACGACGAGACAGGCCGTCATGGCCTTCGAGAAGTACATGGGGCTCGAAGCCGACGGCAAGGTCGACCAGGCGACCGCCGACGCACTCACGGCGATCACGGAGCGACCGCGGGCTCGTGCCAACTCGGGCACCCTCGTCGAGGTCGACAAGGGCAAGCAGGTGTTGTTCTTCGTGATCGACGGACGCACCGAATGGATCCTGAACACCTCCACCGGCAACGGCAAGGAGTACACCGAAGAGGACAAGAACACCCCCGGCGAGATGATCAGCGGCGTGTCGCTCACCCCGAGCGGTCTGCACAAGGTCAATCGGGAACGTCCTGACGGCTGGTGGGAAGGCGACCTCGGCGAGATCTACCGGCCGAAGTACTTCGTCGGCGGTGTGGCCGTGCACGGATCCAACAGCATCCCCGCCTACCCGGCGTCACACGGTTGTGTCCGGGTGAGCGTGCCGGCGATGGACTGGATCTGGGACAGTGGCATCATGCCGATGAACACCCCGGTCTGGGTGCACGACGGCGTCTGACTCACGGTCGCCTGCGGGCGACCGTTCGATCCCCGGATGGCGGGCCTCCGCTGACTGACGCCGAGGGGCGGGCATCTGGGAGACTCCCGGCATGCTGCCGTCGATCGGAGACATCCGGCCATGGGCCGACCCCCACGTCCTCTCGCTGGGACGCCTCGACATGCGACCGCCGACGACGGCGGCGGCGTCGATCGACGACATCCGCACGGGTGCTCCGTCCAGGTGGCGGCGGTCGCTGAACGGCCGGTGGGACTTCCGATTGTTCGAGTCGCCCGACCACGTTCCCGCCACCGCCGTCGTGCGCCCGGCGTCCGGACGTGGATGGACCAAGGTCACCGTGCCCGGGAACTGGACCCTGCAGGGTGTCGGCGACCTTCCGCAGTACACCAACGTCAAGATGCCGTTCCCGGGTCCGCCGCCCCGCCTGCCCGAGCACAACCCCACCGGCGTGTACCGGCGCCGCCTCACGATTCCGGCGGGCTGGACCGGACGACAGATCGTGCTCCACCTCGGGGGTGCGGAGAGCGTCCACGCGGTGTACGTCAACGGAGCGTTCGTGGGCTACGGCACCGACAGTCGCCTGGCGAGCGAGTACGACATCACCGATGTCGTCCGGCCCGGCACCAACGATCTCGCGATCGCCCTGGTGCGCTGGAGCGCGCACAGCTACGTCGAGGACCAGGACCAGTGGTGGATGGCGGGGCTGCACCGCGAGGTGTACGTCGAAGCCCGGGCCGAGGTGCACATCGGTGCGCTCGTGTGCGATGCCGGTCTCGATGGCGCCGTCGGCACGCTCGAGGCGCGTGCCACGCTCGCCGGTCTGCGCCCTCCGGAATCCGGTTGGCAGGTCCGGTTCACCCTCCAGACGATCGGCGGGCGCCGGCTCGGCCGTTCGGTCACCGCTCGTCTCCGATCGCGGTTCGACCAGCCCTACGTCTTCACCGGACACACCGCCACCGGGCAGTTCCGCGTCGACGACGTCGAGCCCTGGTCTGCCGAGTCGCCGACGCGGTACCGCGTGGTGGCGGAGCTGCTCGATCCCGACGGCGCTGTGATCGAAGCCCACCAGCAACTGATCGGATTCCGGTCGGTCGAGGTCCGCGACCGCCAGCTCCTGGTCAATGGTCGGCCCGTCTGGATCTTCGGCGTCAACCGCCACGACCACCACCCCACGCGAGGCAAGGCGGTCACGGTCGACGACATGCGCGACGACCTGCTCGCCATGCGACGACACAACATCACCGCGGTCCGCTGCTCGCACTATCCGAACGACCCACGGTTCCTCGACCTCTGCGACGAGATCGGGATGTACGTCGTCGACGAGGCCAACATCGAGAGTCACGCGTACAACACGAGCCTGTGCAACGACCCTCGGTACCGCTCGACGTGGCTGTCGAGGGGCGCACGGATGGTCGAGCGCGATCGCAACCATCCGAGCGTGATCATGTGGTCGCTCGGCAACGAAGCCGGATACGGGGCGAACCACGACGCGCTCGCCGGGTGGATCCGCCGCACCGATCCATCGCGCCCGCTGCACTACGAGGGCGCCGTGTTCCACGACGGATGGGTCGACGGCGGGCTCGCCGCGTCCGACGTGGTCTGCCCGATGTACCCGACGATCGAGGCGATCGAGGCCTACGGCCGAAACGGCCTCGGCAATCGACCGCTGATCATGTGCGAATACAGCCATGCGATGGGCAACTCCAACGGATCGTTGGCCGACTACTGGGACGTGATCACGTCGACCCCCGGATTGCAGGGTGGCTTCATCTGGGAGTGGAAGGACCACGGTCTGCTCACGCGTCTGCCGAACGGCAAGCGGGGTTTCGCCTACGGAGGCCAGTTCGGCGACGAACCCAACGACGGCAACTTCGTGGCCGACGGGCTGATGTCGGCCGACCTGCGCCCACATCCGGCGATGCAGGAAGTGGCATGGGTGCACCGGCCGGTCGTCACCTCGCTCGAGGGCGGCGCCCTCGCGATCACCAACCGCCGCAGCTTCACCGACCTCGACGACCTGGTCGCGACGTGGGAACTCCTCGTCGCCGGCGAGGTCGTCGCATCCGGCGATCTCGCCGCAGTCGCCGCCGACGGCGGTCCGATCGGTCCGGCCTCGACGGTCGCACTCGCGCTCCCGTGCGCGGTGCCCGACTCACCCGACGCCCATCTCACGATTCGCTGGTTCCAGCGCCGTGCCACCGCATGGGCGCCGGCATCCCACCTCGTCGCCTGGGATCAGGTGCAGCTCACTCCGGTCGCCCCGTCAGTGGTGCCCGCACCGGAGGCTGCGGACATGGCCTCGACGGTGCCGCTCGGCAGCGCCGTGCAGCTGTGCCTGTTCCGTGCGCCGGTGGACAACGATGGCCTGAAGCTGATGCCGAACCTGGGGGAGGACTTCCAGGCGGGGACCAAGGCGCTCAGCCGATGGCGGCGAACCGGCGTCGACCGGCAGGCAGCCGACGAACTCGTCGAGCACCACCACGACATCGCCACGCTGGCCGACGGCTCGCAGGTCCACACCCACGAGGTGATCGTGCCCGACGAATTCGACGACGTGGCGCGCGTCGGTGTCACGTTCGAGCTGTCTCCGCGCTTCGACACCGTGCGCTGGTACGGCCGCGGACCGCTGGAGAACTACCCGGACCGGTGTCGGGGTGCGGTGCTCGGGGTCTGGGAGTCGGGCATCGACGCACCTCCGTACCTCGTGCCGCAGGAGTTCGGTCTGCGCACCGACTGCCGGTGGTTCGAGTTCGTCGACTCCTCGACCGGCGAGACCATCCGGCTCGACGTGCTCGATCCCGCGGTGATGCACATCTCGGCCACACGGTTCACCGACCAGGACCTCTACGACGCGAGCCACGAGACCGACCTACGGCCACGACGTTCGCTCGTGGTGCACGCCGACGTCGCCCACCGCGGGCTCGGCACGGCGAGCTGCGGTCCCGACGTGCTCGACCGGTATCGCGTGGCGCCGGGCACGTATCGGTTCAGCTACCGCCTGTCGGCACGCTGACCGGCGCTGATGGCCAGCCGGGAGCGCTCTCCTGGTTGGTGAAGTTGTCGATGCGGTCGCCGATCCACTCGAACAGGCTCGCCTGGGCCACCACCTGGAACACGAAGTAGGCGACCAGGAGCGCGATCGCGACGAGCGCAGCGATCTTGATCCATCGGACGATGCGGTTCGAGTACTGCGAGATCAGCGGCTCGATCTCGTTGCGCATCGATCGGGCCTGACGGGCGAACGCATCGGCGGCTCGGTCGATCTCCTCGCGCGTCGCTTGCCGGACCTGTTCGATCACCTGTTGCGAATCCTGCCGCCCGGCGCGGCTCGCGGCGGCGGTCGCGGTGCTCAGGGCGTCCTCGACCGGGGGCACGTACCGGTGCGCGGCCTCGAACGCGGCCTGGCTCTCGAACGACAGCAACTCGGCCTGGCTCGGCGGGGCTCGGCGGGCGTCGGTCCAGTCGAGGCCGTCCCACCACCGCAGCGCCGTCCGGCTCTCGGGGTCCGGATACCAGCCCGCTCGGGGGGCATCGATGCGGCGCATGGTCAGCGGGTCCGGAACTCGGATCGGTCGGGCTCGGGCAGATCGACGCGGTCGTCGTCGTCGGGGATCGGGAGGCTGTTCTTCGGACGCACCTCGTCGTCGGTGTCGTCGTCGCCGGTCGCCGATGCCAGCGCGGCAACGGTGCCGAGCAACCCCGAGAACTCCGCGGGGATGACGAGCTTGGTGGCCCGTCCGTCACCGATTCGTTCGAGTGCCTGCAGGTACTCGACGGTCAGGACGGCCTTGTCGGCCTGCGCGTCCTTGATCCCGGTCAGCCGTGACTTGGCGGCGTTGCCCTCGCCGGCGCCGACCAGTTCGAGGCGCAGCTTCTCGGCGTTGGCACGCAGCTCGATCGCCTGCGCCTGGCCCTCGGCGTCGAGGATCGCTGCTTGCTTGCGACCCTGCGCGGACAGCACCGCGGCCTGTTGTTCGCCGTCGGCGCGAGCGATCGCCGCCTCCTGATAGCCCTTGGCCTCGGTGACCGTGGCGCGCCGGTCGCGTTCCGCACGCATCTGGGCGTGCATCGCGGACACGATGTCCGGCGGCGGGTCGATGCGCTGGATCTCGACGCGCACCACCCGCACACCCCACTTGTCGGTGGCGTCGTCGAGCACGTCGCGCAGTTGCGTGTTGATCGTGTCGCGCGAGGTGAGTGCCCGGTCGAGTTCGAGGTCGCCGATCAGGTTGCGGAGGTTCGTCTGGGCGAGTTTGGTGATCGCGGTGAAGAAGTCGGCGACGTTGTACACGAGGCGCTGCGGGTCGGTGGCCTCGTAGTAGACGACCGCGTCCACCGAGACCACGACGTTGTCGGCCGTGATCACTTCCTGGGGTGGCACGTCGACGACCTGCTCGCGCATGTCGATCAGCTGCATCGTTTCGATGAACGGCAGGATGAGATTGAGCCCCGGGTCGCGTGTGGTCTTGTACTTGCCCAGGCGTTCGACGAGGCCCCGCTGGTACGGCCGCACGATCTTGACCGAAGCCGCCAACACCAGGATGCCGATGAGGGCGATGACGATCAGGACGATGGCGATGGGGTTCATGAGACCTCCGTGCTAGGTGGTGGGTGAAGGTGGCGGCGGGGCGGCGGTGACGTCGGCGGTGACGGCGGGGGATCGGTGGCGGTGGGTTCGGTGGACTCGACGATGACCTTGGTGCCGTTCACTGCCGTGACGCGCACATGGGTTCCGACGGGCAGGACCTGTCCGCTGCCGGAGATCGCTCCCCAGATCTCACCATGGGCCGTCACGCGGCCGCGTCGGTCGGTGTCGTCGGGATCGATCGTCGTGGTGACGATGCCCGACAAGCCCAGGAGGCGATCGGCGCCGACGCCGGGCTCGAGTTCGTTCTCGCCCGCGAACCGTTTGGCGTACCGGTACAGCAGGATCCAGAGCACCGCCCCACCGACGGCGAACACGAACCACTGGATCTCGATGGGTACGTCGTAGAAGCCCAGCAGGGAGGCGGCGAACGCCGACACGGCGAACGGCAGCAGCACGAAGGAGCCCGCGAGCGCCGTGAGCTCGACGATCGCGAACAGCACGGCGATGCCCAGCCACACCCAGGGCCAGACGTTCAGGTCGATCCCGAGATCCAGCACACATCCAACCTATCCCACCCCCGTTCGCGTTGCGTTTCCGGTGGCCCGTTCCGCCCGAATCTTGACGCAAACGCGGGGTGGCGGGGTGTGCGTGTTGGTTCAGTCGGTGGGGGTGGCGGGGCGGATGCGCAGCGGCCGGTCGGACGCCGTCTTGTTGCGTCCCGTCTCCAGATCGAAGCGCCAGCCGTGCAGGGTGCACACGAAGTCGCAGCCGTCGATCTCGCCGAATGCGGCGAGGTCGGCGTTGCGGTGAGGGCAGCGACGCTGGACCACGAAGTCGCCGACTCGGATGTCGGGCTCGTCACGCGCCGTCAGCTCGTCGATCGGGGTCAGCTTGCGCACCACTTCGGCCTCGGCGCGCCGCATCCGCTCGCGCGAGAGCGACTTGAGGAAGTTGTAGACGTACTCGTTGAACTCGCCCTCGCGCCACGCGGTGAAGCGGCACGACAGCAACAGCGAGTTGCTCCAGTCCACGGCGCGCTGGGCGACGACGGTCTCGACGAGTTCACGGGGGATGTCGAAACGGAACGCGTAGTCCTCGCCGTCGTGGAGCCGGACCTCGCCGTTGGGGAAGTCGACGAGGATCGGCAGATCACCGGCGCGCAGCAGCACGTTGGCTCCCACCTGGGCCCGCAGGGTGGGAGCCATCTCGAGCAGCGGCCCCCACCAGTCCTGCAGCGTGGTGAGCAGGTCGGTGCTCGGCGGGTTCCACGACGCCTTCAACTCGTCGAGCCACGGCATCCAGTCGGCCTGGTACGCACGCAGGTACGACCGCTTGTCGGTGAAGATCGCGTCGATGTCGTCGATCGGGTGCGTGACCTCGACGCCGTCCGGGCCGATGTCGATCGTGGTGCCCGGCACGTTCATGATCCCCTGGCGGCCGACCGACGCGAGACGCTCCAGGAAGTGGGTCTGGTCGGGGAAGATGCTCAGCTCGTCGCCGTCGATCATGTTGAGGCCGAAGAGGTCCGGGTCGAGGAAGGCGGGCGGGCCGGCGCTCGGAACGACGTAGCGGGCGTCGATGTTCTCGACGTAGCGCATCGCCCGGGCGAACTGCGCGTCGACCTTGGCCTCGCACAGTGCGCGCTTCTCCGCGTCGGGCATCTCGTAGACCATCGGGTACCAGATCGCACCCGAGAACTGCAGCCAGTGGAGATCGACCGGGCCGTGGGCGCGCAGCTGAGCGAGATCGTTGGTACGGCAGTCGTTCTGGTTGACCAGGATCGACTCGCCGTCCGACACGACCAGCGCGGAGTCGCCGCCCGGCCCGTCGGTGATCGACGTCTCGACATGGATCGCCACGGTGAGGCCGGGCGCGATCTCCAACTCCTCGGTGTCGACGGTGCGGATGAACTCGGTGAAACCGAGTGCTTGGAGCGTGCGCTGCTGCTCCCGAGTCGGGAATCCCGGCAGCAGGATCGGGATGTCGCGACGGAGATGCTCACGCAGCCACGGCTCGTCGTGGTGGTCGCCGTGGAGATGCGAGATGTAGAGGAAGTCGGCCCGCTCGATGCGCTCGCGCAGATCGTCGCTCAGCTGGTCGTTGCGCGGGAACACGAACCACGACCCGAAGAACGCGGGCACGAACCAGGGGTCGCACAACACCGAGCCGGCGTCGGTCTCGATGAGCATGCCGGCATGGCCGACGGAGGTGGCGCGCATGACGTCAGGGTACGACCGCTCCCGGACGGCGAGCGGTCAACTCGAGCGGATCAGGCGACCGGCGGGTCGGTGAACTGCTGGCCGGCTCGTGACACGTGCTCGGTCCACGCCGTGCCGTCCCAGTAGCGGAGCTCGAACCGGCCCGACGGGTCGGCGTACCACCCGGCAGGAACCGTCGGCTCGGCTGCGGGCGCCGCCGCAGCTGCCGGCTCCGCGGCAGCGAGCGTGGGTTCGGCCGCTGCGGGCTGTGCGGCCGGCTCGGTGGTCGCGGCTGCGTCGGCTGCGCCGACCTGTGCTGCGAGACTGGCGATCGAGTCGTCGGCAGGCGCCGGAGTGTCGGTGGCGGGCTCCGTGGCCCAGCCCGCCGGCTCGGTGGTCGCCTCGGCAACGACTTCTTCGGCGGCTGCTTCGACGACGGCCTCTTCGACGGCGACTTCTGCGGCTGCTGCTTCGACGATGGCCTCTTCGACGGCGACTTCTGCGGCTGCTTCTTCGACGATGGCCTGCTCGACGGCGACTTCTGCGGCTGCTTCTTCGACGATGGCCTCGTCGACGGCCAACTCGACGGCGGCTTCTTCGAGCATGTCCAACTCGTCGGTCTCGCGGCTGAGGTAGGCCACGATGGAGGTTCCGGCCGACACGATCGAGACGACGCTCCAGCCTTCGGCTGCCTTCTCGTTCAGCAAGGGGGTGAGTGAGGCGGCGTCGTAGGACGAGGCGGTGACCGAAGCGAACTCCTGCATGACGGTGATGCTAGACCACCGCGCCGGCTGTGTGCGTTCTCATCGGAAGAACGATCGGTCTCAGTCGTCGCGTTGGCGGATGCCCTCGGTGAGGCTCGCCAGGTCGGCGTCCTCCGGGCGGCCGTCGAAGGTCAGCTCGCCACCGCTCAGGGCGATGAGGCGGCTGCTCTCCTTCACGCTCGACAGCTCGTGGGTGGCGACCACCATGGTGGCGCCGTCTCCGTGTGCGAGCGTGAGCAACTCGAGCAGTGCCTCGCGGCCGGTGCGATCGAGGCCGACGAACGGTTCGTCGATCAGCATCACGTCGAACGGTCGAACGAACGCCATCGTGATCGCGGCCTTCTGTTTGAGGCCGCGACTGAAGGTCATCGGGAGGTCGTCGACGCGCGGCATCAGGCCGACCATGTCGACGAGGTCGACGGCCTGCTGCTCCCAGTCGTCGGTGCCGTGCAGGCGAGCGATGTACTCCAGGTGCTCCCACACGGTGAGGTCGTCGTAGAACACGGGCTGGTCGGCGAGATACGACACCGCGGCCTTGGCTTCCAGGGAACCGATCTCGTGACCGGCGATCCGAGCGCTGCCCTCGGTCGGTTCGAGCATGCCGACGAGCATGCGGATCAGCGTGGTCTTTCCGCTGCCGTTGTGGCCGATGAGTGAGATCCGTTCACCGGCCCCGATGCTCAGGTCGAGCGGTGCCAACGCCGGTGCATCGCCGTAGGACTTGCCCAGCCCGATCGTCTCGATCGCCGGCGGTGGCCCGGTCGGTGCGCGCTTGGCCGGGGCGACCGATCGGTCGGCAGCGGGCTCGCGGGTGCTCTTCGACGTGGATCGCGACCCCGATGTCGACCCCGAAGCCGATGCGGGGCGCTGTCGTTTCGACGCCGGTCGGTTGGATCGGGAGTTCGACCGTGGTTTCGATGGCTGGTTCATGATGCGGCAGCACGCCCTTCTTCGAAGAAGTTGCGGATCTTGGCGGTCCAGGGATCGCGACGGCGCACCCACACGACGCCGACGGCGATGAAGAGGGCGAGGCCGACGATCGATCGGCCGACGCTGCCGGCGTCGTCGGTGAACCGGGCGACGAACACGGGGATCGTGCCGACGGCGCTCACCACGACCGGGATCATCGCCGTGATCACCGTGCTGAACCCGGCGAACTCCGGCGGGACGAAACTGGTCTCGGCATCTCGGGGCGTGCCGAGCAGCGTGGTGGTGCTCGGTGCGGTGGGAGCATCGAGGACGGTGACCACGACGCCACCCATCGCGCCGGCCCAGGCCATCGGGACGGCGATCGCGAAGGCGCCGAGCGCCAACGACGGGTCGATGGCCGTCGCTGTGGCCGCACCGATGATCGCGATGCCGACGAGCAGCACGGCAGGTGCGAGGAGGTGGTTGGCGAAGACCCAGCCGCGCTCGATCGGGTAGCCGTCGGTGAGGTCGGGACGGTCGACCTCCTGTGACAACGGTTCGAGCGATTCGAGTCCGACGAGGAACAGCGCGCCGAGCAGGACCAGGCCGAACAGCGGCGACGAGTCGTAGGTCAGCGCCCCGCCCACTCCGGCGAGGGCGGCGAGCAGGGCGATGCGGATGAGACGGGCGAGCGGCAGGCGCCGCAGCGACCGCGACCCTCGCCGCCACACCGTGCTCGGGCGCAGTCGCACCACGGGGCTCACCGATGCTGCTGGCGCCTTGGAGGGCGCTTTCGACGGCGCCTCGGACGGCGTCGCCGTCGGTCGACGATGCGCCCGGGACGGGGTGCCGGGCGCTGGCCGCGTGGGCACGTGGCGCTGCCCCCACGGTCGCGTGCGCAACACCTCGGAGCGCAGCTGCCGGCGGAGTTGCACCACCGTGCGGAGATCCTGCACCGTTGCGGCGAAGCGCAGCTGTGACACCAGTTCGCCGCGCCGCGCGAGCGGCTCGAGTCGGAGGCGCCCGCCGAGCGCCAGGGCGGCGGCGGCCATCGCCACCGCAACGACGATCGCGAGTACGTCGATCCCTCGCTGGCTGATCCCCCACAGCGCGAGTCGACCGGCCAGGTTGCCCGGGCCGACTCGGGCGAGGCCGTCGGCGGAGTCGTTCCAGATCCCCCACGCCACGAGACCCTGCCAGGCCACCAGGATCGTGGCGACGAGCGTGGCGGCCCAGCGCGGGACGCGGAGCGCATGGCTCAGGACGGCGGTCGCGACGAACGTCGAGCCCACGATCGCGCCGTAGACACCGCACGCAGCGGCCCACGCGGTCCGCGAACCTTCGACCTCCGTGGCGATCAGCTGGCCGAGCACCGCTCCGGAGAGTCCGATCGCGAACGCAGCGGAGCGCAACCGCTGGCCGATCGGACGCAACATCACCGATCGCTGCGAGATCGGGGCGAGCAGCACGTGGCGGATGTCGGCGACCTCGATCGAGATCGGCCCACCGTCGGCGCCGCTGCGCAGCCCCAACCCGAAGGCGACCACGACCATCAGCCCGATGATCGCCGGACCACGGGTGAGCAGGTCCTGGGTGTCGACGCCGTCGCCGATCGCGCCGTCGATCGCGTCCGACACCCACACGACCACGACGAGGCCGACCAGCGCGAACAGATAGACCCGGTAGGCGATGTCGTACCAGTCGGTCTCGCCGAGCCGCCGGCGTTGACGGGTTCGCCGCAGGTCACCGAGCGTCGCCTTCGCGTCGGCGTGCACCGGCACCGCGAGTACGTCGGACGTCATCGCCGAGAGAACGTACTGCCGTCGCTGCATACTTGTGCAGTGAGCACCGAGACGGCCCAGCTCTTCTTCGCCCTCCTGACGGTCACCGCCGGGGTCGGGGCCGTTGCAGTGATCGTGCTGCGCATCGCCGCAGCTGCCGGGAGCGACGGTGCCTGGCGTGTCGGATCAGCGATCAGCGACTCGGGTGTGTGGCTCGCGTGGCTCGTCGCTCTCGGAGCCACGCTCGGGAGCCTCTACTTCTCGGAGTACGCCAACTTCACCCCGTGCCGGTTCTGCTGGTTCCAGCGGATCGCGATGTACCCGCTGTCGGTGATCCTGCTGGTCGGTGCGCTCCGCAAGGATCCCGCCGTGCGGTGGTACGCAGCGCCGCTCGCGATCATCGGCGTGGCGATCTCCGCCTGGCACAGCCTGATCGAATGGCGCCCGTCGCTCGACAACGGCGAATGCGAGTTCCAGGGGCCGTCGTGCACCTTCGTGTGGTTCCGTGAGTTCGGCCTGAGCCTGGCCAACATGGCGCTGATCGGCTTTCTCACCATCCTCATACTGTTGTTGGTGCGGTTTCCCGCCAGACTGGACACCACAGCTGATCCCTCGACATCCGAGCCCGAACTGGAGACCTCCTCGTGAAGAACCGCACCGTGATGATCGTCGTCGGAGCAATCGTCCTGGTCCTGGGGCTGGCCGGAGCGGCGGTCCTGCTGTCAGGTGGTGACGACGAGAGTTCCGGAGGCGTGCTCGCCCCAGGTGAGACCGTGCGGCCCACCTACGGCGACGACGTGCAGGAGAACCGTCCGGTCGAGGTCACCGGCGATCCGCTGCCTGCGCTCGACAGCGCGGTCGAGGTCGACCCTGCCGTCGGGCTGGCGATGCCGGTGATCGACGGCGCGACCTTCGACGGCAAGGCCCTGACGATCGGGGGTGCCACCGACGGCCCGACGATGTATGCGTTCCTCGCTCACTGGTGTCCTCACTGCAACGACGAGATCCCCGAGCTGATCGAGCTGAAGAACCGCAGCGGCATCCCCGACGGCATGAACGTCGTGGGGATCAGCACGGGGGTCGACAGCACCGGCCCGAACTATCCGCCGTCGGAGTGGATCGTCGACAAGGACTGGCCCTCCGAATGGCCCGTGATGGCCGACAGCGTCGAGTCGACGAGCTTCATCGTCAACGGCGGCGGTGGATTCCCGTACCTGATGATCGTCGATGCCGACGGCAACGTGCTCGACCGGGCGAGCGGGGCGAAGTCGGCGGAGGATCTCGCTGCCTGGATCCAGAACGCCCTCGCCACCTCCGCCTGATCTCACCAGGGGTCCCGACCCCTGCGGTCGTCCTCACTCCCAAGCGGTGGGCAGCGTGGCGTGGTCGGTGACGGTGCAGTCGTCACCGAACACGACGTAGCGGTCGAAGCCGCGCAGGAACCATCGGTCGTGGGTGACGGCGACGACGGTGCCGTCGAACTGGGCGAGCCCGGCCTCGAGCGCTTCGGCCGACACGAGGTCGAGGTTGTCGGTCGGTTCGTCCAGCAGGAGCAGCGTCGCACCGGAGAGCTCGAGGAGCAGGATCTGGAAGCGGGCCTGTTGACCGCCCGACAGCGTTTCGAAGGTCTGCTCCGCACATCCGTGCAGTTCGTACCTCCGCAGCATTCCCATCGCCGGGCCGAGCACCACGTCGTGTGAGTACAGGATCTCCACGAGTCTGCGACCGGCCCACTCGGGATGTTCGTGGGTCTGGTGGAACAGGCCGGGGATCACCCCGGCGCCGAGCCGACACACGCCGTCGTACTCCACGGCGCCTGGCCCCGAGACCGGGCTACCCGAGCTGCCGGGGGTCTCGTCGAGGAGGCGGAGGAAGTGGCTCTTGCCGACGCCGTTGCCGCCGAGCACGGCCACGCGCTCGCCGTACCAGAGCTCGAGTTCGAACGGGTCGGTGAGTCCGGCGATCTCCAGTTGCTCGCAGATCACGGCGCGTTTGCCGGTGCGCGCCCCGCGCAGTCGCACGTCGATTCGTTGGTCGCGGACCTCCGGCGGCCGCTCGTTCCTCTCGACGAAGTGACGCAGTTTCGTCTCGGCTGCCTTGAGCTTCGGCGCGAACGTCTCGCTGATCTTCGCCCGCTCGCGCATCAGCTTGACGTAGTCCTCGAGCCGTTGACGCTCGCCGTCGTAGAGCGCCCGGTCGTGTTCGCGCTGGTCGTCGTTGCGCCGCTTCGCCTCGCCGTAGTCGGTGAACGAACCCCCGTGGGTCCAGGCGCCCCACGCCTCGAGGGTCACGATCTTCGTCGCGGTCGCCGCCAACAGTTCTCGATCGTGGCTGATGAACAGGACGGTCTTGCGGGTGTCGTTCAGTTGCTGTTCGAGCCAGCGCTTCGCCGGCACGTCGAGGAAGTTGTCGGGCTCGTCGAGCACGAGGAGGTCGAACTCGCTGCGCAGCAGTGATTCGAGGGCGAGGCGTTTCTGCTCGCCGCCGCTGAAGGTGCGCAGCGGCCGATCGGCCACGGTGTCGAGCGACTCGCCGATGGCCCGGGTGACGCATTCGTCCCAGGCGACCTCGAGGTCGTAGCCACCGACGTCGCCCCACGCCGCCAGGGCATCGGCGTACGCCATCGGATCCTCGGCGAGGCGGGGCTCGGCGGCGTCGAGCCGGCGGGCGGCCTCCCGGAGGCGGCGAGGTGCGACCGACACGAGCAGCTCGCGCACCGTCGTCGCCGGATGGTCCGCCGTGCCGACGAGTTGGTGCATCACGCCGAGTTCGCCGTCGACGCTGATCGTGCCGTCGCTCGGCTGGAGGTCGCCGGTGATCAGCTTCAGCAGGGTCGACTTGCCGACGCCGTTCGCTCCGACGATGGCGACCCGGTCGCCGTTTCCCACGCGGAAGCCGACCTCGCGGAAGAGTTCGTCGCCACCGGGCAGCTGCCAGGCGAGTCGGCTGACGGCGATCGATCCCACGGGTCGGGGATCCTACGAGTCGGTCGCCCCGTGCTCGGCCTGGGATTCGCGTTCGGACTCGACCAGAGCGACGGCGCGGTCGATCACCTGACGCACCGGAACCCGCAGCGCCTCCGCGGCGGCGAGCGCGTCGTCGAATTCGACCTTCGTGCGGTGTCGACCGAGTTTGACGCCGATCTCGTGACCGTCGATCAGCACGGTGGACAGCTCGCGGCGTTGTGGCCAGCGTCGAATCGTCGTGGCACGCACCCCGAGGGAGCCGGTCTCGCGGAGGAGCACCGCGCGCAGCTCGGCATCGGCCGAGGGATCACACAGCGCACTCACCGTGTGGGCGGGACGGCCCTTCTTCATCACGATCGGCACGACCCAGGCGTCGTGGGCGCCGGCGGCGAGCAGCGCAGTGATCGTGTGGGCGAGCACCTCGCCGGTCACGTCGTCGACGTTCGCTTCGAGCAGGGTGACCGGTGTGCCGTCACTGGTCTCTGCGACCTCGCGCACCCCGGTCATCACCTGGACGACGTTGGCGCGGTCGGCGGGGTCGGCGGTCCCCGCGCCGTAGCCGACGCCGTCGATCGTCATCGCCGGTGCCGGACCGAACCCGGTGGCCAGCGTGGTCATCAGGGCTGCGCCGGTCGGCGTGGCGACCTCCATCGTCGTGGCGAGGCCCACCAGTGGCGCACCGGCCTCGCGCAGCAACGCAAGGGTGGCTGGTGCCGGGTTCGGGATGGCGCCGTGGGCGCTGCGGACCGTTCCCGACCCGACGGCGATCGGACTGCACCAGACCTCGTCGACATCGAGCGCTTCCAGCGCGGCGCACGCACCGACCACGTCGACGATCGAGTCGAGGGCGCCGACCTCGTGCAACTCGACGTCGCCGGGATCGATCCCGTGGATCGCGCCCTCGACTTCGGCGAGGCGGACGAACACGGAGCGAGCCCGATCGCGAACACGCTCGGGAAGGTCGGCATCGTCGAGCAACTGGAGGACCTCGCGGGCCGGCCGGTGGGGGACGTGGTCGCCGGGTTCGTGCTCGACCAGGTCGTGGACGTGATCGTGTCGTGGACGTGATCGTGGTCGTGGACGACGACGTTCGCCCAGGTGGCCCCGACCCCGCAGCGTTGGACCCGCTCGAACAGCAGGGCGTAGCCGTCGACGCCGAGCCCACCGATCGTCTGTGCGACCACGTCGGGATCGGCGCCGGCATCGACGAGTGCGGCCATCGTCATGTCGCCGGCAACGCCGGCCTGGCAGTTGAACCAGGCCACCCGGACACCGGTGCTGCGCCTCGTCATCGCGTCGGCCACGTCAGGATCCGCGCCACGGCGGCGGCGGCACCGAATCCGTTGTCGATGCCGACCACGGTGACGCCGCTCGCGCACGATGCGTGCATGGCGAGCAGGGCGGTGACGCCGTCGAGGCCCGATCCGTACCCGACGCTGGTGGGCACCGCCACGACGGGCGCGCCGGTCAGGCCGCCGAGGACGCTCGCGAGGGCCCCTTCCATCCCGGCGATCACGATCAAGGCATCGGCGTCGGTGAGGTCGTCGAGTCGGGCGAGCAGGCGGTGCAGACCGGCGACGCCGACATCGGTGACGACGGTCGGCTCGACGCCGTAGGCCCGCATCGTCAGGGCTGCTTCGTCAGCGACGGGGATGTCGCTCGTTCCGGCGGTCACGATCGCGACCTTGGCCGCCGACACGTCGTCGGGGAGGCGCCAGACCATGCTCCGGCTCGCTTCTGCTGCGGGGGCTCCGTGCGCTGCCACACACGCGGAGCGCTGCTCCTCGTCGGTGCGTGTCAGCAGTACCGGGCCCGTCCCGTTGGAGAGGAGCTCGCCGACGATCGCCACACACTGCGCCGGGCTCTTGCCCGGGCCGTAGATCGCCTCGGGCAGACCCTGGCGGAGGTGGCGGTGATGGTCGATCGTGGCACCCTCGACATCAGCGAAGGGGAGGCGACGCAACGCGACGACGGCGGCGTCTGGAGTGATCGCTCCCGACTGCACGTCGTCGAGCAGGGCCCGCAGGCTCGGTTCGTCCATCGGCTCATCGTGGCACGTCCCCGAACGGGGGACGGTCTCGAGCACGACGACCCCTAACCTGGCCGTCATGTCCGCCGATGCCACCATGTCGACGCCGAATCGGGTGGGGTTCTTCGGGCCGTTCGGCACGTTCACCCAGCAGGCGTTGCTGTCGCAGCGCGATCTCGCCGAAGCCGAGCACGTCGCGTATCGAACGGTGCCCGATGTCCTCGATGCGGTCGAGCGCGGTGAGGTCGACATCGGCGTCGTCCCGATCGAGAACTCGATCGAGGGGATGGTCAACTTCACGCAGGACGCGCTCGCGTTCGAACACGATCTGCTGATCCAGCGCGAGATCGTCATCGACATCGAGCACTGCCTGATGGCCCGCCCCGGCGTCGCGTTGGCCGACGTGACCGAGGTGTACTCGATTCCGGTCGCCACCGCGCAGTGTCACCGGTTCCTCCGCGAAGAACTGGGTGACGCCGAGATCCGGGCGGCCTACAGCACCGCCGACGCCGCCCAGCAGGTGAGCGAACGTGAGGCTCGTGATGCGGCGGCGATCGCGCCGCGGGTCGCGGCCCAGGTGTACGGCCTCGAGATCCTCGCCGCCGACATCGCCGACCACCAGGACAACCAGACACGCTTCGTCGTGGTCGCTCGCGACGGCGTCCCGGCGCCGACGGGCAACGACAAGACGGCGCTGGTGATCTACCAACGGGCCGACGAACCCGGCAGCCTCGTCTCGATCCTGCAGGAGTTCACCGCCCGTCGGATCAACTTGTCCAACCTCACGAGCCGGCCGACCAAGGCGGGCGGCCTCGGCGACTACTGCTTCATCGTCTATGCCGAATCGCACGTGGCCGACGAACTGCTCGCCGACACGATGCGGGCGCTGCACGCGAAGCAGGGTGGCGTGAAGTTCCTGGGGTCGTACCCGGCCGCCGGCGACCATGCCGACACCACGCGCGAACATGCCGACGCGCGTTGGCGCGAGGCCGACGACTGGGTCGCGCACATCCGCGCGAGCGTCCAACGCTGACGCTGCGCCGGCGCGCCGAATCGTCTGCCACTGGCGCCGCGGCAACGTTCGCCGCGGACGTGGCGGTGGCCGCGACGTACGCTCGGCGCCATGTCGAACTCCGATGATCGTCCGGTCTCCGTCGTCACCGGTGCCAACTCCGGTATCGGACGCGCCACCGCCATCCATCTCGCACGGCAGGGCCACCGCGTCGCGGGCACGGTCAGATCGATCGCCAAGGCCGAGAAGCTCAACGCGATGGCCTCCGATGCCGGCGTGTCCGTCGAGCTGTTCGAACTCGACGTCGCCGACGACGAGTCGGTCCGCAACGGGTTCGCCGAACTGCTGGCGGCCACCGGTCGGGTCGACCACCTCGTGAACAACGCCGGCGTCGGTGGCAACGCCGTGGCCGAGGAGTGCCCGACCGACCTCTACCTCGACGTGATGAACGTCAACCTCTGCGGTGCGGTGCGCTGTGCACAGGCGGTGTTGCCGCAGATGCGCGAACGCCGCAGTGGCACGATCGTCAACATCTCGTCGGTGGCCGGCCGCATCGCCGCGTTGGCGCAGTCTCCGTACGTCGCCTCGAAGTGGGCCTTCGAGGGCTTCAGCGAGGGTCTGGCGCAGGAGCTGGCCCCGTTCGGCATCCGGGTGGCGATCATCGAGCCCGGTGTGACCAAGTCGGCGATCTTCGCCAAGAACATCGATGCACCGAACTCGACCGGCGCGTACGAACCGCACTACCGGCGGATGTTCCAGTTCTACGCGACCGGGATGGCCAACGCGACCGATCCGTTCGAGGTGGCCGAGGTGATCCACGAGGCGATCACCACCGACGAACCCCGCCTCCGGTACCCCGTCAGCTGGGGAGGTGCCGAACTCGCCGAGCTGCACGATCGCATCGACCACAGCGACTGGATCGCGATGGGTGCCATCGAAGAGGACGACGAGTACTACCAGCGCTTCCACGACGTGTTCGGGCTCGATCTCCGTTGACCGACCCAGCTCCGTCGGGTCCGCACCCGCCCGGTTCGTCGCTGCCCGTGAGGATCCTCACCGTGTGCAGCCACAACCGGACCCGTTCGGTGATGATGGCGGCGCTGTTCGAGTCGATGCTGACCGAGCGGCTGGGACCGGCGAGGGTGGAGGTGCGTTCCTCCGGGTTCGGACCCGTTGGCCTCCCGGCGATCGACGACGCCGTGGCGGCGATGCAGCGCCGGGGGCTCGACGTGTCGGCGCACCGCAGCCGCGCGACCACGGTCGCCCTCGTGGACGGGGCGGACGTGATCGTCACCGCCGAACGCGATCACGTGGTGAAGGTCGCCGCGCTGTCGCCGCCGGCGTTCGCCAGGGCGATGACGCTGCCCGAGCTGTTGACACGCGCCGCCGATGCTCCGCCTGCGCTCGATGGGGAGGGCATCCGCCCGTGGTTGGAATCGCTCACCGCCGAACGCACGGCGGGTGGCTACCTTCGCGAGCCGATCGTCGACGTCCCCGATCCGACCGGCTCGAGCCCGAGGGCGTTCGAAGCCGCGGTGGTGGAGATCGAACGGCAGTGTGCCGAGGCGAGCGCCTGGTTGGCGTCGGCCGCGGTGTGAGATCCAGCGATCAGGTCGAGGTCGAGCCGCCCCAGACCTCGCGCACCTTCTCGTAGACACCCTGGTCGTAGGAGAACTCGACCATGTTCCCGTCGGGGTCGCGGAGCATGCAGATGTAGCCGATCGGGTCGGGCATCTGGGTGGCGGGCATACCGAGGCAACCGGCAGCTTCGGCTCGGCGAGCCACCTCGTCGACCCCCTCGCGATCGGGCATCTCGATGCCCATGTGGTTGAAGGGTCCCCGCGCGGCGATCGGCGCCGGCGCGAACGGATCGCGGTGCTCGTGGAAGACTGGGCGATCACCAGGATGAAGGGGAACTCACCGCTGTCGGAGTGCCCGAGCCAGGCGCCGTAGCCGTCGTCGTCCTCGCGCCGATCGAGCAATTCGAGCGGGGTGAACTCGAGATACCAGTTGATCGTCGCCTCGATGTCCGACACTCGCAGCGCGGTGTGGGTCCAACGCGGCGCCGCCGGGCGGAGTCGGTGCAGCGGTTCGTTCATTGGGTCATCCTCACTCATGGGTCCAGCCCTCGGGGATCTGCGGGTCGTCGCCGGCTTTGGTCCACAGGACGAAGGTGTTGCCCCACGGGTCGTCGAAGGCGGCATTGAAGCCGTTGAACTCGGCCCAGTAGTGGTCCTTCCACAGCAGCGTGGCGCCTCTCGAGGTGGCCTCGTCGAGGATCCGTTCGACCGAATCGTCCTCGCTCACCAGGATCCACACCCGCGGCCGGCGACCGGGAGGCGCCAGGTGACGGGGCTCGGCACCGTCGGGGTCGGGATGGGGTCGTGCGTTGGCGACGTTGAAGATGCCCATGTGCAAGTTGCCGGTGGGCCCTTGCGTGCCGTCGTCGACCTGGAAGTTCTGACCGGGCACGATCCGGTGGAAGACGTTCGCCGGCCGGGGTTCGACCTCCCAGCCGAAGACCGCTTCGTAGAACTCTGCGGATGCCTCGGGGTCGCTCGCCGGGAAGTCGACGAAGATCAAGGTGTTGGGGTAGACCATGCGTCGACTGTAGCAAAGGTCTGATGGTCAGACCAGAAGGCGCATCGACGTCGAGGCGCGTCGCCGCAGGAGCACCGACCGTCGGGACACCTGAGCTAGTGTTCGATCGATGGTCTGACGTTCGGACCGTTGTTGCACCAGCGCTGATGACCCTGACGACCGATCCGACCGCATCCACGGCCACCTTCGAGCCGGTCACGCGTGAAACCCTCAGCGCCCAGATTCGTGACCAGCTCCTCGAGCGAATTCTGAACGGCACGATGGAGCCGGGTGCTCGGGTGCCCTCGGAGCGGGCGTTGTCGGAACAGTTCAAGGTCGCGCGCACCTCGGTTCGGGAGGCGATGCAGGGTCTGCTGTCGCTCGGTGTGATCGAGCGGCGCGGGAACCGGTCCTTCGTCGTCGAGCGGTTGCCCGATGTCACGTTCGACCCGGTCGACGATCGCAAGGAGTTCGTCCGCCAACTCTTCGAGACGCGACGGTTGCTGGAGGTGCCGATCATCGAGCTGGCGACCTGTCGAGCCGACGACACGCAACGAGCGGGGATTCGTGCGCTCGCGGAACAGTTCCGCACGGACATGACGTTGCAGGACTTCCGTCGACTCGATCAGGAGTTCCATTCCCTGATCGCTCGGGCGTGTGGCAATCCTCTGCTGGTCGAGGTCTACAACAAGGTGCTCGCACGACTGTTCCGATCCGAAGGGATCGAGTCGCTGCTCTCCGACGATGTCAATCGCGACGAGGTGCGCCGCATCGTCGGTGATGCTGCGGTACAGCATGCGGCGTTGGCCTCCGCGGTCGCGTCCGGCGACGTGCAGGCAGCGCTCGCCGAGGGAACCGCCCACCTGGCCGCCGTCGAACGCGGCATGATCGATCGCCTCGTCTGATCGCCGAGCCGGCGCTCTCGGTCCAGCGCTCGGGAACCGATCTCAGGTTCCACTGGCGGTCGCTGCGTCGGCCGATTATGGTCTGACCATCAGACCGAGAGACTGTTCGGCGATGAACGGAGGCTGTTCGAGTGATCACCGGCATGAACCACGCAGTGCTGTACGTGCGCGATGCGCGCCGCCAGCAGCAGTTCTACGAGGACGTGCTCGGTTTCGAGACCGTCGTTGCCGAGCCGGGGGGCGCCTACGTGTTCATGCGGGCACCCGGCTCGGGCAATCACCACGACTTGGCGTGTTTCACGATCGGAAGCGGCGCGGGTGACTCGTCGGCGGGACGCAGCACGGTCGGTCTGTACCACCTGGCCTGGGAGGTGCCGACGCTCGACGATCTCGAGGAGCATCGCCGTCGCCTTGCCGAGGTCGGTGCGCTCAGGGGTGCCTCGGATCACGGCGTCAACAAGAGCCTGTATGCACACGATCCCGATGGCATCGAGTTCGAGGTGATGTGGCTGGTGCCGCCAGACGAGTGGGGCGCTGCCGAGCACCAGGCGATCGTGGCGCCGCTCGATCTCGCCCGTGACGCAGCGCAGTTCGGCGGCGACCGGTGGTCGACCACCCATCGATCTGCGTGGCCGCCACCGGCGTCGGCGGTGGCAGCCCACCGCACCGCTCCCGGAGCTGGGGACGAAGCATGACGAACATCGGCCAGCTCGCGAACCAGTACTGCCACTTCTTCGACGACGATCAGTTCGCGGAGACCGATCGAGTGGGCTTCCGCCGACGCATCATCACGGGTGAACACCTGCAGCTCTGCTTCTGGCGGATAGCCGGGGGCGCAACGGGCTCGATCATGCACCATCACGAGAACCACGAGCAGCTGGGGATCATCATGCGCGGTGCGCTCGACTTCCGCATCGGCGACATCGACACCGACCAGCGCAGCGTGCTTCGCGCCGGGGACGTCTACCTCGCGCCCACCTCGATCTGGCACGGAGATTCGATCTTCATCGGCGACGACGAGTACGACGAGTGCTGGATCCTCGACGTGTTCTCGCCGCCTCGCCAGGATTTCGTCGCTGCCGCCGCTGCCGTCGCCGCCTCTGCCCGTGATGGAGATGCGTCATGACCGCTGACTGGCGTCTCGCAGTCGACATCGGGGGCACGTTCACCGATGTGGTGCTCGTCGACGCGTCCACCGGCGATGTCATCGTCGACAAGACGTTGACGACGCCGTCGAATCCGCTCGACGGGGTGCGGACCGGTGTCAATGCGCTGCTGCGTCGCGCCGGCGTCCGCCCCGCCGATGTCACGGCACCGATCGTGCATGCCACGACCTTGATCACCAACGCGTTGATCGAGGGCAAGACCGGCCGTGCGGGACTGGTCACCACGGCCGGTTTCGGTGACACGCTGCTGATCCGTGACGAGCACCGCTACGACATGTACGACCTGCAGATCGAGTTCCCGCCGCCGCCGATCCCGCGCGATCGCACCGTCGAGATCGTCGAACGCACGAACGCGACGGGCGAGGTGCTCGTCGAGCCATCGGCCGAGCAGCTCGAAGCGATCACCGAGCAACTCCGTGCGATGGACGTCGAGTCGGTCGGGGTCTGTTTGCTCAATGCCTACGTGAACGGCGCGAACGAGCGGGCGATCGCAGCGCACCTCGAACGGGAGTTGGGCGTGCCCGTCTGTGTCTCGGCCGATGTCTCGCCGCAGATCCGTGAGTATCCGCGCATGGTCACCACGGCCTGCAATGCGGCGACGATGCCGGTGATCGGCCCGTACCTCGACGAGCTGCAGAAGTGGCTGTCGGGTGAGGGGTTCGGCGGCTCGGTGCTGATGATGCTGTCGAACGGTGGTGTGGTGTCGGCCGACGACGCCGCGCGTGTCCCGATCCGCCTCGTCGAGAGTGGTCCGGCCGCTGGTGCGCTCGCCGGGAGCTGGTTCGCTCGCCGCCTGGGCGAGGAGCGGCTGCTGTGCTTCGACATGGGTGGCACGACGGCCAAGGCGTGTCTGATCGACCAGGGCGAGCCGGAGCTCACGAACGTGTTCGAGGTCGCCCGCGTGTACCGCTTCAAGAAGGGGTCCGGGTTCCCGTGTTCGGTGCCCTCGGTCGACCTCGTCGAGATCGGTGCCGGCGGCGGCTCGCTCGCTCACGTCGACCAGTTCGGATTGCTCAAGGTCGGCCCGGAGTCGGCCGGTGCCGAACCCGGCCCGGTCTCCTACGGCCGCGGCGGCACCCAGGTGGCCGTCACCGACGCCGATGTCCTGCTCGGCATGCTCGACCCTGCGTCGTTCCTCGGCGGCGACATGCCACTCGACGACGCGGCGGCCCGGACGGCCGCTGATGGCCTCGGTGACACGCTCGACCTCACCGCGGTCGACGTCGCCGCGGGAATCCACGAGATCGTCAACCAGAACATGGCCGCCGCGGCTCGGATGCATGCCGTGGAGCAGGGCGTCGACCTGCGCGGTGTGTCGCTGTTGGCGTTCGGCGGTGCCGGACCGGTTCACGCATGCGGCGTCGCGGAGCTCCTGGATTCCGATCGGGTGATCTTCCCCGTGAACGCGAGCGTGCTGTCGGCGTTCGGCACGCTGGTCTCACCGGTGCGGATCGATCTTGCACGTTCGATGCCGCGGCGTCTCGATCAGATCGATGCGGCCGAGCGCGATGCGTTGCTCGACACGCTTCGCGACGAGGGCCGTCGCGTGCTCGCAGCAGCCGGCTCGTCGGCCGATGCCGTCGGGTTCCGGTACGGCGTCGATGCCCGTTACGCGGGCCAGGGCAACGAGGTCACGGTCTGGATCGGTGAGGGTGACGCCTGGCCGGGCGACGACCGAGCCGTCCTGGACGCGTTCGAGGCCGAGTACCGGCGCATCTTCGGGCTCACGATTCCCGACGTCGCAGTCGAGATCGTCACCTGGCGTCTCGCCGTGTCGGCGGCCGCCGACCCCGTCGAGCCCGACCCGGCGGCCAGCGGCTCGGGTGGTGCACCGTTCGCCCACCGGCCCGTGGTCTTCTCGCGGGCGCACGATCCGGTCGAGACACCGGTCTACCGTCGCAGCGAACTCGGTGCCGGCGACACCTTCGACGGCCCGGCGATCGTCGAAGAACGCGAGACCACCGCAGTGATCCGACCCGGCTGGTCGGTCGAAGTCGGCCCCGACGGCAGCCTGATCGCCACCCGCAACGCATCGACTGGAGCACGCCCATGACCGCCACGATCGACGACGCCCGGACTGGCGAAGGCCCACGCGTGTTCGATCCGATCGAACTCGAGATCTGTTGGCAGAGTTTGATCGCGACGGTCAACGAGCAGGCGAAGGCGCTGCAGCGATCGGCGTTCAGCCCGATCGTGCGTGAGGCCGGCGACCTGGCAAACGCGGTGTTCGACCGGCGCGGACGCATGGTCGCCCAGGCGGTCACCGGTACACCGGGCCACATCAACAGCCTGGCGATGGCCGTTGTCAACATCCTCGACGAGTATCCCCTCGACGACCTCGACGAGGGCGACATCCTGATCACCAACGACCCGTACAAGACCGCCGGGCAGTTGCTCGACGTGACCGTGCTCGTCCCGGTGTGGCGGGGCGGGCGGATCATCGCGCTGTTCGGTTCCACCATCCACCACACCGACGTCGGTGGCTACGGCATCGGCGCCGGTGGACGTGACGTGTTCGAAGAGGGACTGTGGATCCCGATCGTCAAGCTGATGAAGCGTGGCGAACGCAACGACGACGTCTGGAAGTTCATCCTGTCCAACGTTCGCCAGCCCGACCACATGGGCGGTGACCTGCATGCACAGATGGCGTCGGGCGAGATCGGCGCGCAGCGACTGCAGGCGCTGTGTGACCAACACGACCTCGACGACATCGAGGATCTCGCGGACGAGATCATCCGGCGATCGGAGGACGCGACCCGCGCCGGTATCCGGGAACTCCCTGCCGGCACCTACACGTCGTCGGCGCTGCTCGACCTCGCCGACGGCAGCGAGATCGAGATCCGGTGCGCGCTCACCGTCGACACCGACACCGGCACGATCATCGTCGACTACACCGGCTCCGCCGACGCCAGCCCGTGGGGCATCAACGTCGTCAAGAACTACACCCACGCCTACACGACGTTCACGGTGCGGTCGGTGCTCAACCCCGACATTCCCAACAACCACGGCAGCCTCGCCCCGATCGAGATGATCGCCCCCGAGGGCTCGATCGTGAACGCGGTGTCTCCGCAGCCGTGCACCGCGCGCCACGTGGTCGGCATGTTCCTCCCCAACGCCTTGCTCAAGGCGCTCGCACAGGTGAGGCCCGAGGCTGCCATGGCCGAGGGGTCCGGTGCGGTGTGGACGATGCAGGTCAGCGGCAACCACGACGACGGCAGCCCGTTCATCACGGCGATGTTCACCTACGCCGGCGGTGTCGGCGCACGGGCGACCAAGCCCGGTCTCGATGCCTGCTCGTACCCCACCGGGGTCGCAGCCGTTCCGATCGAGGTCGTCGAAGCCTCCGCACCGATCCGGTTCACCAGGAAGGCGCTGCGCGAAGGCTCCGGTGGGCGAGGTGCGCAGACCGGCGGGCTCGGCCAGACCATCGAGTTCGAGGTCGACACCACGCGGCCCTGGCAACTCAACGCCGTCACCAGTCGGCTCGCGGAACCCCCGCTCGGTCTGTTCGGCGGCGAGCCCGGTGCTGCCGGGGCATTCAGCGTCAACGGCGAAGCGGTCACCACCCAGGCCAGGGTGACACTCGGCCCGAGCGACATCGTGCGCCTGGATCTCCCTGGTGGCGGTGGCTACGGCGCGGCGACGACCGGGGACGCGAACGGCGGCACGGGCTGAACCGATGGTCGCCGCGGGGGAGGTCACGTTCTCCGAGCTGTGGGCTCGTACGGTCGAAGCTCATGGAGCGCGTCCGTTCCTGACCTTCGAAGCGCCCGACGGCACGGTGACCGACTGGACCTACGCAGCGTTCGACGACCTGGCGAGCCGGGTTGCGTCGACGTTCGCCGACGCAGGCGTCGGTCCCGACGCCCCGGTCCACCTGGTGCTGACGAACTCGCCGGCGTTCGTGGTGGCCTGGATCGCCGCGGCCAGACTCGGGACCTGGATCGTGCCGTCCGATCCGATGGCGACCGCTCCGGAGTTGGCTGACCACATCGGTCGAACCCGTCCGGCGGTCGCCTTGGTGTCTGCCGATCGCGCCGCCGTGTACCGGGCGGCGACCGGGGCGGCCACCGGGAGCCGCATCGCGACCGTGTTCGAACTCGACGAGGCCGATGCCGAACTCACGACCCTGGTCGGCGCCGTCGGCCTCGACCCGGCACCGGTCACGGATCCGCTGCGACGGGCAGCGGTGATGTTCACCAGCGGCACGACCGGTCGACCGAAGGGCGTGGTGATCACGCAGGCCAACTACACGTTCGCCGGATCGACGATGGCCGAGGCAGCGCAGCTGGGTGCCGACGACCGCCAGCTGGTCGTCCTGCCGCTCTTCCACGCGAACGCGCAGTACTACTCCTTCGCCTCGGCGATCGCGGTCGGCGCCTGGGTCGCGCTGATGCACACGTTCTCCGCGAGCGGTTTCGTGGCGCAGGCTGCACGGCACGGTGCGACGCATGCCAGCCTGTTCGCCGGCCCGATGCGGATGATCCTCGCCCGAGGCGGCCCAGCCGATCCCGGCGGCCCGGAGCTGCGGCTCCGGCACTGCTGGTTCGCCCAGAACCTCGCTGTCGACCAGTACGAGACGCTGTCCGAGTGGTTCGGATGCCGACCGCGTCAGCTCTACGGGATGACCGAGACGATCCCGGCGGTGCTCACCGATCGACCGGACGACCCTCGTCCCGACACGATGGGCGACGTCACCCGAGGGTGCGCTGTCGACATCGTCGACGCCAACGGCGACACCTGCCGTCCACGGGAGATCGGCGAGATCGTCGTCGGGGGTCGACGTGGCATCGAGCTGTTCGCCGAGTACCTCGACGACCCCGAGGTCACCGAGGCGTCGTTTCGTGACGGCTGGTTCCTCACCGGCGACCGCGCGTGGCGCGCCGACGACGGACGCTTCCACTTCGACGGTCGCCGAGCCGACGTGTTGAAGGTGTCGGGCGAGAACGTCTCGGTGGTCGAGGTCGAGTCCGCGCTCATGGAACATCCCGCCGTGCTCGACGCCGTTGTCGTCGGCGCACCGGACCCGATCCGTGACGAGGTGCCGGTCGCATTCGTGGTGCCCGCCGCGTCGCCCGGTGTCGGCATCATCGACCAGCCCGACGAGCTCGCCGAGTTCGTCGCCGAGCTCAAGGCATGGGCCGAGTCGCGCCTCGGCAAGGCGAAGCGTCCCCACCGGTACGAGATCGTCGTCGACCTTCCTCGCACCAGCGTGGGCAAGATCCGCAAGTTCCTGCTCACCGAAGCGGCGCGCGGCGGTGCTGATGCATCGTCCGCCGGCTCGCTCCACCCGCCCATCAGTCCCGACCAGACGGAGGCCTCCCCGTGACCAGTACCGAACGAGTCAGCATCCGACGAACCGGCAGTCGACCGCAAGGGGTCGACGCGCTGATGGCTGATCTCGACGCGTCGATCGTCGACGTCGCCGATGCGATGACACTCCCGCCGGAGCTCTACACCTCCCCCGACGTGCTCGAGTTCGAACGCGACGCGCTGTACGCCAGGGAGTGGCTCTGTGTCGGGCGCGCCGAGCGGATCCCCCAGCCCGGCGACTGGTTCACGGTCACGATCTGCGACGAGCCGATCATCGTCGTCCGCGACAAGGCCGGTGACGTCCACGCCTGTCTGCGGTGTGTCAGCACCGGGCGATGCAGGTCTGCGACGGCGAGGGCAACTCGACGACGTTCAAGTGCCCGTACCACCACTGGAACTACGGGCTCGACGGCCGTCTGCTCGGCGCGCCGGCGATGGAGCGCACCGTCGACTTCGACAAGTCGGAGTACGGGCTGCCGCCGCTCGCGGTCGAGCTGTGGCAGGGCTTCGTGTTCGTCAACCTCGACACCGAAGCGCCGCCGCTCGGCCCGACGCTGGCCCAGTACGAGCCGTACGTCGGCCAACTACGACCTCGCCGACGCGGTGTGCCCGGGGACCTTCACGCTCGAGAACCTGCCGTGGAACTGGAAGGTGATGTTCGAGAACTTCAACGACGGCTACCACGCCAACCGCCTCCACCAGTACGTGCAGGACTTCTGTCCGAGCAACCTCAGCGAGTTCCCGGTGGAGTACGACCCCGACGCGAACGTCGTCTTCCGGGCCGGTGGTACACCCACATCGACGGCGGCTTCAACGCGACGCACCGTTCGATCATGCCGGTGTTCCCGAAGCTGACCGACGAGGAGCGAACCCGCTCGACGTTCGCGCTGATCCCACCGACCCTCTGCTTCGGCACGGCCCCCGACCAGTGCTTCTTCTTCCTGGTGCGTCCGACCGGACCGGAGACGATCGATGTCGAGATCGGCTACCTCTTCCACCCTTCAGCGCTCGACGACCCGTTGTTCGAGCACAAGCTGACGCTGTCCGACGTCGGGGTGCAGGTGTTCGTCGAGCAGGACCAGGACGCGACCACGAAGGTCCAGCGGGGCCTGCGTTCGCGGTTCGCTCCCCGTGGTCGCTACTCGTGGCAGGAGGAGAGCCACGTGCAATTCAACCGCTGGCTCGTGCAGCGCTATCGGCGGCATCTCGACGGCGTTGCTTCGAGCTGACGTCGTCCCGTAACACCCACGAAATCTGCGATGATTACCATCGCCGAATGGTCTGACCATCAGGCCACAACGAGGAGGAGAACCAGCGATGAACACGAGGACCAGCGACGGCGTAGCCGTCTCCACGGAGCGGTCGCCGGCCTTGCCGCCTGCGCGCTCGTGCTCGCGGCCTGCGGCAGCGACGACGACTCGGGCAGCGGAGCGACGGCGACCGAGCGCCCGCCAGCACCGAGGCGCGGCCGAGACCACGGACGCGATGCCGAGACCACCGACGCGATGCCGAGACCACCGACGCGTCGTCGGGAGCGGAGACATCTTGGCGTTCGACGCCAACGGCGACGGCGAGGTCGTCATCGGCATCGCCGCCGCCGGTCCCCGCGACGACGGTGCCTACTACCAGGCAGTCGTCGAAGCGGCGGAGCACTTCTCCGCCGAGAACGGATTCGGCGAGCTGATCGTCGTCGACAACATCGACGCCGCCGACGCCGCGACCGACCTCGCGAACCTCGCCCAGCAGGGCGTCGACATCATCATCGTCGGAGCGAGCGAGATCGCCGAGCCGCTGCCCGACCTCGCCGAGCAGTACCCCGACATCTTCTGGTACTGCAACTGCGGTGCCGGCTTCCCGGAGACGCCGGGTCTACCTCCAGAGCCGACAACGGTGCCGACATCGACTACACCGCCGGTGTACGCGACCGGGCTCCGCTGCACGAGGCGGCGGCGACTCGGTCGACTTCCTCGGCTGCTGCGACCTCGGCTTCGAGATCGAGCACGTACCTCGCGTTCGAGCTCGGTCTCGAGACGGTCGACCGAGTCGTTCACGATGACCTACGTGCCGACCGGTGACTTCCCGTTCGACTTCGACAACATCGCCGAACGCCACCGCGGCCTTCAGAACGCCGTCGACGAGGGCGCCGACGCCGTCTACCCGTACCTCGGTGGCGCCCACGAGCCGGTCGTCCAGCTGGCCAACGAGGCCGGCCTCATCACCATGAGCGCCGGCGCGTCGGACGTCTGCACCCGCGAGGAGACCTCACTAGGACATCGCCGTCCAGTTCGACGGTGGCGACTACGTCCGGGCGGTCTTCCCGCTGATCGTCGACGGCTCGTTCAACGAGGGCGACATCATCGTCTTCTCCGGGTGAGGACCCCGAGCCGGTGCGGTGATCTGCGACGCCACCCCCGAGCAGCAGGACGCGATGGACGATGCCTACGCCCTGGTCGCCAGCGGCGAGCTCGCCGATCACCTCGGCGCATCGCCGGCGAGGCGTACGGTGGCTGATCGCATCACCCGACTGACCGCACCATCGACGCGGGGGCGAGCCGCCAGCTCGCCCCCCGCGGGCGACGGCGATCGGCTCGACCAGTCACCAAGCGCTACGGCGCGGTCATCGCCTGCGACGCAGTCGACCTCGAGCTGCACCGCGGTCGGATCCACGGGATCCTCGGCGAGAACGGTGCCGGCAAGTCGACGCTGATGAAGATCCTGATCGGGCTCGTCATCCCCGACTGCGGGCGCGATCCGCCTCGACGGCGACCGCGCGGAGCTCCGGATCCGATCGACGCCGCCGAGCACGGCATCGGCATGGTGCATCAGCACTTCAGCCTCGTCGAGCCGCTCACGGTCTGGGAGAACGTCGCGCTCGGCGACGTCGGGCGCCTCGACCCCGACGCGGTCGCAGCCCGCGTCGGCGAGATCAGCGAGCAGTACGGCCTCGACGTCGATCCCGACGCCCGCGTCGCCGATCTCCCGGCGGGATGCGCCAGCGGGTCGAGATCATCAAGTGCCTGCGCCGCGATCCCGATCCTCATCTTCGACGAGCCGACCTCGGTCCTGACGCCGGCCGAGTCGGAGTTCCTGTTCGACGCGCTGCGCCGGTCGTCGTCGACGAGGGCAAGGCCGTCGCACTCGTCAGCCACAAGCTCGACGAGATCCTCACGGCGACCGACGACGTCACCATCATGCGCGACGGCAAGGTCGTCGACCATGCGCCGACCGCAGTCCGCGACGCCGCCGACTCGCCGGGCGATGGTCGGCCGCGAGGTGTCGCTGCGCTCCGAACGGCGCCCTCGGTGTCGTCGACGCCGACGGTCGACGCACCGAGGTGCCCGCGATCACCCGGAGTCGGCGCCGGTGGTGCTCGAGATCGAGGCGTCACCGTCACGACCCGTGACGGTCGTCGTCTGCTCGACGGACTCGCCCTCGAGGTCCACGCCGGCGAGATCGTCGGTGTCGCCGGGGTCGAGGGCAACGGCCAGCGACCCCTCGGCGACGTGCTGTCGAGCCTCCTCGCGCTCGATCCGAGGCGGATCGAGTCGACGGCGAGCCGATCGACACCGGCCGAGCGGGCGCGATGGCGCGGGCGGGCGTCGCCGTCATCCCCGAGGACCGCCACGACTCGGGCTGCGTGCTCGACTTCACGGTGGCCGAGAACCTCGCGCTCGTCGACGTGCCGCACCGCGCCGCGCGCCGGGGTGATGGATCGCAAGCGCGATGCGGACCAACGCCGCGGGCTGATCGATGAGTTCGCGATCAACTGCACCGGGCCCGGACGCGCCGATGTGGTCGCTGTCGGGCGGCAACCAGCAGCGGGTCGTGCTCGCCCGCGAGCTGTCGCACCGACCGAAGGTGCTCGTCGCCGCGCAGCCGACCCGTGGGCTCGACGTCGGTGCGATCGAGTACATGTCCGAACAACTCCGCGAGGCGCGCCGAGCGGCGTCGGCGTGCTGCTGATCTCGACCGAGCTCGAGGAGATCCTCGACCTCGCCGACCGGATCGTCGTGATCTCCGACGGTCGCATCGTCGGCGAGATGGCCGTCGGCCGGGTCGACCTCGAGACGCCTCGGGCTGCTGATGGGCGGCGCGACCGCATGACCGCGAGGACCGCGGCGCGACGTCGACCACGCGCGAGCGCTCGTCCCCCGACCTGCCGAGTCGCCGCCGTGCCGCACGCCCGCGCCGGTCGCCGCGATTCGGTTCACGTCCGGGCGAGGTCGTCATCCTCTACGTCGTGTCGCATCGCAGCCGCGCTCGCCATCGCGGCGTGCTCGTCGCGCTCACCGGCGGCTCGTGGACCAACGTGTTCACCGCCGCTGCTCGACGGCAGCCTGCGCGAGCCCGGCCGATGGGGCTGAACGCTCGGCGTCGCCGCTCCGATCCTGCTCGTCGCGCTGGGCACGATCGTCAGCCGCGGGCCGGCCTGGTCAACATCGGCCAGGAGGGCCAGCTGGTCATGGGCGCCTGTTTCGCCGCCTACGTCGGCGCCGGGCTCGGCGGGCCGGGCCCGTCGTGTTGGTCGCTGCTCGATCGTGTCGGCGTCGTCGGCGGTGCGATCTGGGCCGGCATCGCCGGTGTCTGCGGTACTGGCGCAAGGTCCCCGAGGTGCTGACCACGCTGCTGATGGGCACGGTTGCGGCCCAGCTGATGGGCTGCGGTCTCCGCACACGTGGATCCTGCTCGCCCGCCTCGCGAGGGGCGGGCCAACCGCAACAGTGAGCGAACCGCTCGCCGCCGACACCCGACTCCCACGGGTCACGGTGTTCGGCAACGAGTTCCCGATCTCGGTCTTCGTCGCCCTCGCCGTGGCGGCGATCCTGCGATCGTCCTCGCACGGTCCTCGTGGGGTTCCGGATCGGGATGCTCGGCCGGAACCCCGCACGGCCCAGCGCGCCGGGGTCCGATCGGCGCTACGGGTCGGGGCGATGTTGGTCTCCGGTGGTTCGCCGGCCTCGCCGGCGGGATGATGCTCGCCGGTGGCGACTTCGGCAACTACCAGCTCGTCCCCGAATTCGGCGTCGGGATCGGCTTCGCGGGCTGCTCGTCGCGCTCGTCGCCCGCCAGCGGGTCCGGTCGCGATGATCGTGGCGCTCGTGTTCGGCAGGCTGCGGACCGGTTCCGGCTTCCTCGCCGCCACCGGCGTCGAGCGCCAGATCGCCGACGTCGTGCAGGGACTGCTCGTCCTGGCGCTCCTGATACCGCCGGCGATCCTCTACCTCCGCGAGCGCCGCCGCGCGCTCGCCGCGCGTGACGGGCGCCATGATGGGCGACTTCTGTCGCCCTCGGCGACATCGCGACCACGAAGAGAGCGCGTACCGCAACGCGGTCACGCTCGCGGTCGTGCTGCTGCCTTCGGCGCCTCGGGTGAGCTCGTGGCCGAGAAGGCGGGCACGATCAACATCTCGCTCGAGGGGATGATGCTCGCCGGAGCGTTCGCCGCGGCCGTCGGCGACGACTCACCGGCACGACGTGGTGGCGCTCGTCTGCGGCGCTCGCCGGCCTGCTCGTCGCGCTCGGTGCAGGCGAACATCAGTCACCGCCTGCCGCCGACCAGTTCGTCGTCGGGCTGGTGCTCAACGTGCTCGTGCTCGGACTCGTCGGCTTCCTGGCGTCCGACCTCGACCCGGTCACTCGCGGCCGCGTCCACGTGCGATCCCGCTGCTCTCGGACATCCCGCTGGTCGGCCCGGCGCTGTTCGACCAGCCGTGGCCGCTCTACCTGGTCTACCCGCTCGTCCCGCTCGTCTGGTGGCTCGTGTACCGGACCCGGTGGGGCCTCGAGGTGCGGGCCATCGGCGAGGACCCGCAGGCGGCCGACGTGTCGGGTCTCCACGTCAACACGCGCCGCCGTCAGGCGATCTACCTCGCCGGGCTGACCGCCGGGCTCGGCGGCGCGTACCTCCTGCTCGCCGCCGTCGGCCGGTTCGAGGACTCGATGATCGGCGGACGCGGGTTCATCGCATCGCCGCGGTGATCTTCGGCGGCTGGACGCTCCGCGGCACGATCGCGGGCTGTCTGCTGTTCGGGCGGTGCGCTCGTTCCGCTTGTCGCTGCCCGTGCTCGGCTACGAGCTCGACGGCGACCTGCTGGCATCGCTGCCGTTCGTCGTGACGATTCTCGCCATGTCGATCTTCGCGACACGGGTGCGGCCCCGCACGCGCTGGCGCAACCCTTCATACGCGGGTTGAAGTGAGCGGACCGACGATGCTCGTCGGCGGCGACGTCGTCACGATGAACCGCACCCGCGATGTGCTCCGCGGAGGGGCCGTCGCCCTCGACGGCGAACGCATCGTCGCGGTCGGTTCGACGACCGCGCTGTCGGCTGCGCACCCCGACGCCACGATCGTCGACGTCGCTGGTTGCGTCGTGACGCCCGGGATGATCGATGCCCACCAGCACCTCACCGGTGATCCGCTGGTTCGGTGCTGCATCCCCGACTGTTGCCGTCCGGTGCGGCGATCTTCGACTGGTCGGTGCCGATCCACGACGCCCACGAAACGCGCGACGACGAGGTGTCGGCCATGGTCGCCGCGGTCGAGGCGGTGCTCAACGGCGTGACCACGGTGGTCGAGGCCGGCACCGTCGCCGACGCTGACGCCGTCGCGGAGGGCTCCAGACCGTCGGACTGCGCGAACGATCGGGGTGTGGGGCTGGGACATCGACGCCGGTCCCGTACGCGGCGCCGGCACCGGAGGTACTCGACCGGCAACGCGCGATGGTCGAGGCGTACCCGTCGGGCGGCCTGGTCGAGGGCTGGGTGACGCTGGTCGGTCACGACCTCGCCTCGGATGCGTTGCTCGCCGGCGCGGCCGACCTCGCCCGTGAACTCGGCACCGGGATGACGATGCACCTGTCGCCCACCTCGTCCGACCCCGAGCGCTACCTCGAGCGGTCGGGTCGACGCCCGGTCGAGCATCTCGACGACCTCGGGGTGCTCGGCGAGCACCTGCTGATCGGCCATGGCGTCTGGCTCGACGACGCCGAGGTCGACCTCGTGCTCTCGTCCGGTACGGCGATCGCCTACTGCCCGTGGGCGTATCTTCGCCTCGGACAGGGCGTGTTCGCGAACAGCCGCCACGCCGAGATCGTCGAGCGTGGCGGCCGGGTGGCGCTCGGCTGCGACGCTGCGAACGCCGGCGACTCGATCGACGTGCTGCGCACGGCCGCACTCGCCGCCGGGATCGCCCGCGACGCTCGCCTCGACCCGACGAGATTCGGCGCGCACGAGGTGTTCGCGCTGGCGACGATCGGCGGCGCCGAAGCGATCGGGCTCGGCGACCGCATCGGGTCGATCGAGCCCGGGAAGCAGGCCGACCTGGTGATTCACCGAACCGACACCCCCGGCTGGTCGCCGCGCTGGTGAGATCGCCACGCAACTGGTGTGGGGCACCGACGGGCGCAGCGTCCGCGATGTCTACATCGCCGGCCGGCACGTCGTCGGCGACGGCCGGGTGCTCACCCTGGACACCGACGCACTGTTCGCCGAGGCCGCCGACCGCCAGCGGGGCCTGCTCGAGCGAAGTGGCCTGACCGTCCCGAGTCCGTGGCCGCACCACGACGCCACCTGAACCGATCGGAGCCGTTGCGATGACCATGCAGTACCGCACGCTCGGCCGCACCGGCATCCAGGTGTCGACGCTCGGGCTCGGCACGATGGTGCTGGGGGCATGGGGGAACACCGATCGCGATGCCTGTGCGCGCATCGTGCACCGAGCGCTCGACGCTGGCATCAACCTCGTCGACACCGCCGACGTCTACGCCTTCGGTGAGAGCGAGGAGATCGTCGGCGATGCGCTGCGCGGACGCCGTGACGACGTCGTGCTCGCCACCAAGTTCCACAACCCGATGGGCGACGACCGCAACCAACGGGGAAACTCCCGCCGCTGGATCCGCACCGCGGTCGAGGGCAGCCTGCGCCGGCTCGACACCGACCGCATCGACCTCTACCAGGTGCATCGTCCCGACCCGGCGACCGACATCGCCGAGACGATCGATGCGCTGACCGACCTGGTTCGCGGTAGGCAAGATCCTCGCCTGGGGCACGTCGACCTTCCCGGCCGAGGAGATCGTCGAGACCCGCTGGGTCGCCGATCGGCGCCGCGTCGCCGGGCCACACACCGAGCAGCCGCCCTACTTGATCCTCGCCCGTGGGATCGAACGTGTCGTGCTGCCCATGTGCGAGCGCCACGGCCTCGGGGTGCTCGTTGGGAGCCCGTTGGCGGGCGGCTGGCTCACCGGGAAGTACCAGGGCGGCTCCCGCCGGCTCGCGGGCCATGACCAACCCCGATCACTTCGACGGTCAGAACGCCCGCAAGCACGCTGCGGTCGAGCAGTTGCAGCGCATCGCCGACGACGCCGGGTCGACGCTCGGCGCGCAGCTCGCACTCGGTTGGGCGGTCGAGCACCCTGCGGTCACCTCGGCGCTGATCGGCCCTCGCACCGAGGAACAGCTCGACGATCTGCTCGCCGTTGCCGACGTGACGTTGTCGAACGATGTGCTCGACGCGATCGACGGCGTCGTCGAACCGGTACGACCTCAACGTCGCCGACCGCGGCCGGAGCCCACCAGGGCCTGTCCGACGACCGCCCGGCGACGACTCGTCTCCCGTCCCACCCCCCAATCCACCACCGGAGGCACCCGATGAAGGCAGTCAACTACGACGAGCACGGCAGCGTCGAGGTCCTGGAGTACCGCGACGTCGCCGACCCCGAGCCCGGTCCGGTCGACGTGGTCGTCGGCGTCGAGGCCTGTGCGCTCAACCGTCTCGATCTCGTCCAGCGGGCGGGCTACTACACGCTCCCCGGCTACACGCTGCCGCACACGGCCGGGATGGATGTCGCCGGCACGGTGATCGAGGTCGGCGCCGACGTCACCGACGTCGCAATCGGCGACCGAGTGGTGGTCGATCCGTCGCTCGCCGGCGTCGACGACCGCTCGAAGCTCGCAGGCATGGGCGACCTCTACGGCGAACTCGGCGTCATCGGTGGCACCGTCGCCGGTGGCTACGCCGAACTTTGTCTCGTGCCCGCGAGCCATGTGTACCCCGTCCCCGACGACGTACCGATCGAGCACGCCGCCACGTTCCCGACCTGCTTCCTCACCGCGTCACACGCACTCTTTCCTGTCGGCGAACTCGCCGAGGGCGAGACCGTGCTGATCCACGCGGCCGGAGTGGGGTGTCGGTCGCGGCGATCCAACTCGCCGTGGAGGCCGGTGCGACGGTGCTCGCAACCGGCGGGTACACCGACAAGCTGGCGCTGGCCGAAGCAGTCGGCGCCACCCACGTGCTCAACAATCGCACCGGCGACGTCACCGCGGGCTCGCGAGGTCACCGACGGACGCGGCGTCGATCGTGCTCGACCATGTCGGTATGCGCTCTTCGCGCCGTCGGTGTTGCGCATCGCCCCCGGTGGGCGGCTGGTCTGCTGCGGCAACACCAGCGGCGACGAGGCGACGATTCCCAGTCTCGGCTACGTGTTCCACAGGGGCACCAACATCCTCGGTTCCGATCCGTATCCGCCTGAGGAGTTCGGTCCGACCTGGCAGGCGTACTGTGCCGGCGACTTCACCGCGGCGATCGACGAGCAGTATCCGCTCGGCGATGCCGCGGCGGCCCACAAACGTCTCGAAGCCAACGATGTGATCGGCAAGATCGTGCTGCGACCGTGATGCGCGACGCCGCCTATCCGGAACTCAAGACGACCCACACGATCGCCCGTACCGGTCGACCGTTCACCGACTACAAGCCGCCCCCCGCCGCGCCCGTGTGGGATGTCATCGAGGGCTACGGCCGGTTCCACGTGCTCGTCTCGGCGATCGAACTCGGTGTCTTCGACGCGCTCGAACGACTCGGGCCCTTCGACGGGTGCCGAGCTCGCCGACGATCTCGGCGTCTCGGCACCGCACCTCACGACGCTGCTCGAGGGTGTCGTCGCCACGCACCTCCTCGATCAGCGTTTCGGGCGATTCGAACTGAACGACACCGCTCGCCGCTATCTGACCACCGACGGTGCGGCGTCGATGAGCGCACTCGTACCGGTGTCACCGGGGCCGCTCAGCAACTGGCAGCAACTCACCGAGACCGTGCGCACCGGGCGCCCCGCCGCCCCGGTCGACGACGACCCGGTGGCCTTCTACGTGCCGCTGGTCGAGGGAACGTTCACGACGATTTCGCGGATGGCAGGTCGTGCCGACCGCTTCATCCGCTACTCGGCGCTCGACGCGCCGAGGGTGCTCGAACTCGGTGCCGGTGGGGCCCCGTGGGCGACGGCGATCCTGACGGCGAACCCCGAGGCCACCGCAGTGGTCAACGACCTGCCGGGCGTGATCGACGTCGCCGCCGCGCAAGCTGACCGAGCGCGAGCTGTCCGACCGGGTCGAGCTCCGCCCGGGCGACTTCCACGAGATCGAGCTCGAGGCCGACCACTACGACCTGGTGGTGCTCGGCCACATCTGTCGAGCCGAGGGCGCCGAACGAGCGGGGGGTCTGATCGACCGTGCGTTCCGGGCGCTCGAGCCGGGCGGGCGCGTCGTGCTGTCGGACTACTTCGCCGACCGTCAGCGCTCGCTCGCCGGACACGCCCTGATGATGGGCGTGACGATGATGGCGAGCACGGTGCACGGCGAAGCGCTCAGCTACGGCGACGTGGCCGACCGTCTCCGAACGGCCGGCTTCGAAGCCGTCCGCCTCATCGAACCGATCGGCTTCCAGGAAGCCTTCGTCGCCTCGAAACCACCCATCCGTCCGGACCACACGAAAGCGTTGACTCATGACCTCCACCGACAACCGATCAACCACCACCCCCGTCGCCGTCGACCTGTTGATCGACGCCTGGTACGTCGTCACGATGAACGAGACCCGCGACATCATCCACCGCGGCTCGGTCGCCGTCCACGACGGCGTGATCGTGGCCGTCGGCAAGACCGCCGACCTCGAGCAACGGTTCCTCCCGGCGCGCCGTCTCGGCGGCGACCGTTTCGTGTTGACGCCGGGGATGATCAACACGCACATCCACATCACCGGTGAGCCGCTGACCCGTGGTTCGTCCCCGACGACACCCCGTTCGAGGAGAACGTCTTCGTGTGGCTCACCAACCTCTACGCCGCACGACGAGGCGCCCGACGAGCGATGCTCGGCGCAGCTCGCGGCGGTCGAGATGCTCCGCAGCGGCACGACCACCTTCCTGGAGGCGGGCACGATCCGTTTCCTCGACGAGGTGATCGACGCGCTCACCCCGATCGGTATCCGGGGCAAGGTCGGTGCGTGGGTGTGGGACCTGCCGCCGGAGCCCGACGTCTACAAGCAGAACACCGACGAGGCGATCGCCCGTCTGCAGGACCAACTCGAGCGGTACCGCACCGCCGCCGACGGTCGGCTCGGCGCGTGGTCGACCGTCGTTGGACACACGACGTGTTCCGATCCACTCTGGAAGGCCGCTCGGGCGCTCGCCGACGAACACGACGTGGGCATGAGCTTCCACATGTCGCCGGCCAAGATCGACCCCGATGGATTCATCGCCGAGTTCGGCCAGCGACCGATGGTGCACCTCGACGAGATCGGGGTGCTGGCCGACGACGTCTGCATGACGCACTGCGTGCACGTCGACGACAGCGAACTCGACGTGATGGCCGCGAAGGGAACGAGCGTTGCGCACTGCCCGACCACGGCGCTCAAGGTGAGCTACGGCGTCACGCAGATCGGCAAGATGCCCGAGATGGTCCAGCGGGGGATCAACGTGTCGATCGGCACCGACGGCAACAACGCCTCGAACTACTCCGACCTGATGCGCGCCACCTACCTCGTCGCCGGGCTGTTCAAGGACGGGCGGATGGACCCGCAGATGTTTCCCGCCGAGAAGGCCTACGAGATGGCCACCCTCGGCGGTGCCCGCTCGATCGGGATGCAGGACGAGATCGGCTCGCTCGAGGTCGGCAAGCGCGCCGACCTGGTGTTGCACGACACCGACCGTCCCGAGTGGCGGCCGCTGCACAACGTGATGAACCAGTTGGTCTGGTCGGCCGACGGTCGCGGTGTCCACACCGTCGTGGTCGACGGCGCCGTCGTGGTCGAGGACTTCCGGATGACCACGATCGACGAAGAGGCACTGTGGTCCGAGGCGCAGGTGCTCGGCGAAGCGATCGTCACCGCTGGGCCTCCCGGATCGGGCCAAATACCCGATCCTGTGACGGGCTCGGATCCCGGACTGGTGCGCTCGGGCCGAGCCTCGTGACGTGGTGGGAGGCGCTGCTGCTCGTCGTCGGCGGGCTGCTGCGGGGATCATCAACACGATGGCCGGCGGCGGCTCGGCGCTGACCGTGCCGCTGCTCGTACTCGCCGGTGTGCCCGGCAACCAGGCCAACGGCTCGAACCGCGTCGGCATCCTCACCTCCAGCGCCGCGGCCGTCGCGTCGTTCCGCCGCTCGAAGGCGACCGACATCAGCGGCGCCGGCAGGGTGCTCGTCCCGACGGTGATCGGCTCGCTCATCGGGTCGTTCACGATCAGCCAGCTCGCCGACGACACCTTCGAGACGGTCTTCGGCTTCCTCATGATCCCGATCGTGATCCTGACGATCCTCAAGCCGAAGCCGAAGCTCGACGTCGAGCCGTGGCCGCCTGGGTGACCGTGGTCTTCCGGATCGGGTTCTACGGCGGGGCGTTCCAGGCCGGTGTCGGCCTCGTGCTGCTCGCCGCGCTCGACCCGCGCCGGCTACGACCTGGTCACGGCCAACAACGTCAAGGTGCTGGTCAACCTCGTCGTCACGCTCTTCGCCCTGCCGGTGTTCATCGTCCAGGGCGACGTCGTGTGGGTGCCGGCGCTCGTGCTCGCGGCCGGGTTCATGGCCGGCGGCTGGTTCGGTGCCAAGCTCGCCGTGCGCGGCGGCGAGCAACTCGTGCGGATCTTCATGGTCGTCGCCGCGCTCTTCCTCGCCGGCCGGCTGCTCGGCCTCTGGGCTGACGTACGCGCGACGGTGCCGAGCCGGACCGTGACCTGTCGGAAACACGCCGTTCACGGAGTGGTCTTATGGTCAGACCAATGAGCGAGCGACTCGTGGCCACTCCCGACCACTGCTTCTGGGGCTACCTCGACCAGGCCGAACCCGCCGTGCTCGAGGTCGATCCCGGGACCGAACCGACGATCGAGGCGGTCACCCATCACTCCGGCGACGCCCCGGACCTGCTGATGGACGACGGCATCCGAGCGATCTGGGACGGGATCCCCGAATCCGACCGCGCACCCGGCGTGCACATCATGACCGGGCCGATCGACGTCCGCGGCGCGCAGCCCGGCGACACGCTGCGCGTCGAGCTGCTCGACGATGCGGCCGCGGCTGCCGTACGGCTCGAACTGTGCCGCGAACTGGGGGCTGTTCTACGAGCGGATGGGCAAGGAGCGCATCACGATCTACGAGCTGGTCGACCCGCCCGCCGACGGCACGGTTCCCGTCGACCGCCCGCCCGATGTTCGGCTTCGACTTCACCGCGCTCGAGCTGTACGACGTGCCCGGCGTGATCTCCGAGCCCGACCCCGCGACGCCGCGAGCCGTTCGGCCGCACGGTCGAGGTGCCGGTGCGCCCGCACCTCGGCGTGATGGGTGTCGCCCCGAACGACGATCGAGCGACTCAGCAGCATCCCGCCCGGCGTGTTCGGCGGCAACGTCGACAACTGGCGCTTCGGCCCCGGCGCGACCGTCTACTACCCCGTGTTCCACCGAAGGTGCCGGGTTCTACGTCGGCGACCCGCACTTCGCGCAGGGTGACGGCGAGATCTGCGGCACGGCGATCGAGGCGTCGCTCGACGTGCGCCTCCGGCTGTCGCTCGCGTCCGACGTGCCGGTCACCGCGCCGCTGCTCGACACCGGCACCCACCTCTTACACCCACGGCTTCGGTGACGGGCTCGACGAGGCGATGGCGATGGCCGCCGAGCAGATGCTCGAGCTGCTCGTCGACCGGGGCGGCTTCAGCCTCGACGAGGCGTACTCGCTGGCCTCGGTGGCCGTCGACCTCGGCATCACCCAGGTGGTCGACGGTACGGTCGGCTGTCACGCGGCGGTCGGCGCACGATCTGCTCGGCCGCTGACCGCCCCAGTCCCCAGCGCGACCGATCAAGCGAGCCCGATGCGACTCAGCCCACACGAACAGGAACGGCTGATGATCCACGTCGCCGCCGACGTGGCCCGCGACCGTCGCGACCGCGGGCTGCAGCTCAACCACCCCGAGGCCGTCGCCATCCTCACCGACTGGGTGCTCGAAGCGGCCGCGACGGCCGACGGGTGGCCGACCTGATGGAGGCGGGTCGCCACGTGCTGACCCGCGACGACGTGATGGACGGCGTCGCCGAGATGATCCACGAGGTGCAGGTCGAAGCGACGTTCCCCGACGGCACCAAGCTCGTCACGCTCCACGATCCGATCGGGTCGGCGCCGTGATCCCGGGCGAGAGTCGCCGGGCCCGGACGACCCGATCGAGATCAACGCCGGTCGACCGGTGCTGCGGCTGCGCGTCGAGAACGGCGGCGACCGGCCGATCCAGGTCGGTTCGCACTATCACTTCGCCGAGGCCAACCCGGCGCTCGTCTTCGACCGCGCACGCCGCGCACGGCCAGCGCCTCGACATCCCCGCCGGTACCGCGGTCCGGTTCGAGCCGGGCATCGCACTCGACGTCGACCTCGTCCCGTTCGTCGGCGCCCGGGTCGATCCCCGGCTTCCGCGGCGCCGTCGGTGGGCCACTCGACCCGACGATCGCAGCGACGCCGAGGAGGCGCCATGAGCTTCATCGACCGGGCCCGCTACCGGAACCTGTACGGGCCGACCGCCGGCGACCGGATCCGCCTCGCCGACACCGACCTGTGGATCGAGGTCACCGAGGACCGCTGCGTCGGCGGCGACGAGGTGGTGTTCGGCGGCGGCAAGGTGATCCGCGAGTCGATGGGCCAGTCGACGCGCACCGCGCGCCGAGGGCGCCCCCGACCTCGTGATCACCGGGGCGATCGTCCTCGACCACTGGGGCGTCGTGAAGGCCGACATCGGTGTCCGCGACGGTCGCATCGTCGGCATCGGCAAGGCCGGCAACCCCGACACGATGGACGGCGTCGACCCCGCGCTCGTGATCGGCCCGTCGACCGAGATCATGGCCGGCAACGGCCGCATCCTCACCGCCGGCGCGATCGACTGCCACGTCCACCTGATCTGCCCGCAGCTGCTCGACGAGGCGCTCGGCAGCGGGCATCACCACGATCATCGGCGGCGGCACCGGACCCGCCGAGGGCACCAAGGCGACCACGGTCACGCGGCGCCTGGCACCTCGAGCGGATGCTCGAGGCCCTCGACCACTGGCCGGTCAACGTCGCACTGCTCGGCAAGGGCAACACCGTCGACGACGACGGCGATGTGGGAGCAGCTGCGCGCCGGCGCCGTCGGGTTCAAGCTGCACGAGGACTGGGGCACGACCCCGGCGGCGATCGACGCCTGCCTCCGCGTGGCCGACGCGTCGGGCGTGCAGGTCGCGATCCACACCGACACGCTCAACGAGGCCGGCTACGTCGAGAGCACGCTCGGCGCGATCGCCGGGCGGTCGATCCACACGTTCCACACCGAGGGCGCGGGCGGCGGGCACGCACCGGACATCATGACCGTCGCGTCGCACCCGAACGTGCTGCCGTCGTCGACCAATCCGACCCGGCCGCACACGGTCAACACCGTCGACGAGCACCTCGACATGCTGATGGTCTGCCACCACCTCAACCCGGCGGTGCCCGAGGACCTCGCGTTCGCCGAGAGCCGCATCCGGCCGTCGACGATCGCCGCCGAGGACATCCTCCACGACCTCGGTGCGATCTCGATGATCGGCTCGGACTCGCAGGCGATGGGTCGCATCGGCGAGGTCGTGCTGCGCACCTGGCAGACCGCGCACGTGATGAAGCGTCCGGCGCGGTTCGCTCCCCGGTGACGGCGCCGGCCGACAACCCGCGCGCACGCGCTACGTCGCCAAGTACACGATCTGCCCGGCGATCGCGCACGGGCTCGACGGCGAGGTCGGCTCGGTCGAGGTCGGCAAGCTCGCCGACCTCGTGCTGTGGGACCCGGCGTTCTTCGGGGTGCCGTCCCGCACGTGGTGGTCAAGGGCGGCATGATCGCCTGGGCCACGATGGGCGACGCCAACGCCTCGATCCCGACGCCGCAGCCGCAGCTGCCGCGGCCGATGTTCGGCGCCGCTCCCGGGGTGGCGCCGGGCCTGTCGGTGGCGTTCGTCGCGCAGGCCGCGCTCGACGACGGTCTGCGCCGACCGGCTGAACGTCGAACGGCGACTGGTCGCCGTCGAGCGACACCCGGTCGGTCGGCAAGGCCGACATGGTCGCGCAACGACGCGACGCCCGACATCCAGATCGAGCCCGACACGTTCGCGGTGCGCATCGACGGCGAACTCGTCGTCGAGGAACCGGCCGAGGTGCTGCCGATGGCGCAGCGCTACTTCCTCTTCTGACCTCCGATCGATGAGCCCCGACCTGTTGCTGCTCGCGGACGGCCGCTTCCCGGCCGGTGGACACTCGTGGTCGGCCGGTGTCGAGGCCGCGGTCGACGTCGGGGACATCACCGACGTCGCGACGCTCGAGCGGTACCTGCTCGGCGCGCCTCGCGACGACCGGTCGTCGTCGACGCTGCGTTCGCTGCCGCCGCGTGTGGCAGCTGCGTGGCGCGCTCTGGACCAGCACGCGACGGCGACGCGCTTCGGACTGCTCGACCAGGAGTACGACGCCAGGACGCCGTCGCCGCATCTCCGCGCCACGAGCCGGCGCCTCGGCCGCCACTTCGTGCGTGCGGCCCGCCCGATCTGGTCGAGTCGATGCGGTGGAGGCCGCGGCTGGCGCACACGGCGGCCCCCACCAGCCGATCGTGCTCGGCGCCGTCGTCGCTGCCGCGGGTGGCGATCCCGCCGACGCAGCGGTCATCGCGCTGCATCACACGGCGACCGCGACGACCACGGCCGCCGTCCGCCTGCTTGGGCTCGACCCGATCGAGCTGGCCGCAGTGGCCAAGTCGATGCATCCGCCCGCCGACCGCCGAGTCGGTCTCGTGCTGGGCGACCGCCGACCCGGCCGACCTGCCCTCGGTCGGTGGCTCCCTGACCGAGATCCTCGGCGAGGACCACGGCCGTCGAGACGCCCGCCTGTTCGTCGCATGACCCTCCAGAAGGTGACCGCCCATGCCGCCCCATGACATCCCCGTCGACCTCGTTCGCAACGAGCCGATCGCCGCGGCGCCCGGGGCTCGATCGCCCGTTGCGGATCGGAATCGGCGGTCCGGTCGGGAGCGGCAAGACGACCCTGGTCGGATCGCTCTGTCGGTTGCTGCGCGCCGAGCTGTCGCTGGTGGTCGTCACCAACGACATCTTCACGTCCGAGGACGCGAACGCCCTGCGCGAGGCGGGCGTGCTCCCGGCCGACCGGATCGAGGCGGTGGAGACCGGCTGCTGCCCGCACACGGCCATCCGTGACGACATCGCCGCCAACCTCGACGCCGTCGAGCGGATGGAGGCACGACACCATCCGGTCGACGTGACGCTGGTCGAGTCGGGTGGCGACAACCTGACCGCGATCTTCAGCCGTGGACTCGTCGACGTCCAGGTCTTCGTGATCGACACGGCCGGGGGCGACGACATTCCGCGCAAGGGCGGCCCCGGCGTGGCCCTCGCCGATCTGCTGGTGATCAACAAGGTCGACCTCGCGCCCTACGTCGGTTCCGACGTGGCGATGATGCTGCGTGAGGCCGGCGAGCGTCGCGACGGGCGGCCGGTGATCCCGACGTCGTTGGTCGACGCGGACGGAGCACGGCCGGTCGCCGATTGGCTTCGCGAGCAGCTGGTGCGTTGGCGGCATCGCCCGTGAAGGCGTCCGCTCGGATCACGGTCGAGCGTCGCGACGGTGTCGATCAGGTGGTCGACCGGACCTCCGCTGCGCCGATCAGTGTCCGGCGCTGCGGCGATCGCGTGCTGCTCGCCGCCTCGGCTGCCGCCCCGGTGGGTGGCGACGAACTCGGACTGGTGATCACCGTCGGGCCCGGGGCTCGCGCCGACGTCGGGTCGGTCGCCGCCGGACTGGTGTGGCCCGGTCCTCACGACCTGTGGTCGTCGACGACCACCGCGTGCGATGTCGCCGCCGACGGGCGCCTGCGGTTGTGGTTGGAGCCGACCGTGTCGGTGGTCGGGTCGCGGCATCGAGCGACGACGACCGTGCGACTCGCCGAGGGTGCGACCTGCGTGGTCGTCGAGGAGGTCGCGCTCGGCCGTCGCGGCGAAGCGAGTGGCCGTCTCGATCTCCGGCTGCGCGTCGAGCGGGCGGGAGCGGTGCTGCTCGACCACGGCGAGGCGTTCGGCCCCGACGTCCCCGGTGCGCTGAGCTCGGTCTCGGTCGGCGCTGCCCGGCACGTGTGTTCCGCCGTGCTGGTGGGAGTGACCGCGGGCGAGTCGAGGACCTGCATCGAGACCGGTCGCGCTGCGGCGTGGCTCCCGATCGCCGAGGACGCGGCGGTCGTGTTGGCGGTCGGCCCCGACCGTCCGTCGGTGGCCGACCTCCTCGGCCGGATCGCCCCGGAACTGACCAGCGGCGACTTGCTATGGTAAGACCATCAGACCAATTCATTGATCCGTCCGGATCGGAAAGGGTGCCTGCGATGCTCGTTGAACACGAGGCCCTGCGCCATCAGTGGTACGTCGTTGCCGAGGGCGCCGACGTCACCGATGCGCCGCTCGGCGTCCGGCTGCTCGGGGTCGACTACGTGCTGTGGCGGTCGGCGGCCGGCGAACTGATCGCTGCTCCCGACCGGTGCCCACATCGTGAGTCCCCGCTCAGCATCGGCACGGTCAGCGACGGCTGCCTCACCTGCCCCTATCACGGCTGGAGTTTCGGTGACGGCGGGAAGTGCGTCGAGATCCCGTCGTCGGGGACGGGTCGGCCCGTTCCGCCCGCCGCCCATCTGCCGGTCGTCGCCGTCGAGGAGAAGTACGGCCTCGTGTGGCTGTGCCCCGACGAGCCCGTCGGCACGATCCCGTTGATGTCGGCGGAGGACGACCCGACCTACCGCAGAATCAACAGCGGCATCGAGACCTGGACGACGTCGGCGATGCGCATGACCGACAACTTCATGGACGTCTCGCACTTCCCCTGGGTCCATCTCGGCACCTTCGGAGTCGAGCAGTACACCGAGGTCCCCAAGATCCACCTCGAGCCGCTCGACGACGGCTGGCACGGCTACCGGTACGAAGTCGACGCTCGCAACGACACGGGTGGCACCGTCGTCTCCGGTCAGGATGGCGACATGGTCCACCGTCGGATGAGCACCGGCTTCCACCTGCCGTTCACCGTGCGCAGCACGATCCACTACGAGACCGGGTTGGACCACCTGCTGCTGCTGTGTGCCACCCCGGTGGACGACACGACGTCGTACTTCACGTTCGTCGTGTGGCGCAACGACGACTTCAGCGTCCCCGGCGAGGACGTGATCACCTTCGACCGTGCGATCGGTGCCGAGGACAAGGTGATGCTCGAACGCGTGCCCGGAGTCCTGCCGCTGGACCAACATGCGACCGTGAGCGTGCAGTCCGACAAGCCGTCGGTGGAGTGGCGTCGCCAGCTCGCGTCCTTGCTGAACGCATGAGCGACGCTGCCACCCTCCCGCCGAACGAGTGCAAGCGACGATTGCTCGATCCGACCGCGCCGGTCCAGTGGGCGGTGTTCGTCAGCCTGGCCGACCCGGTCGCAGCCGAGATCTCGGCGGGCGCTGGATTCGATCTGGTCGTCATCGATGCCGAGCACGGTCCCAACGACCTGCGCACGATCCTCGTCCAACTCCAGGCGGTCGCTGCGGCCGGTGCCGAAGCAGCCGTTCGGTGCTGGAATCACGACGCCGCCGACATCAAACGGATTCTCGACGTCGGCGCGCGGACGATCGTCGTTCCGATGGTCGATACTGCGGAGCAAGCCGCCGCCATCGTCGCCGCGGCTCGCTACCCGCCTGCGGGGATCCGCGGGGTGTCGTCGGCGCGTGCGGCCAGGTGGGGTCGCGTGCCCGGCTACCACGCAGCCGCGAACGAGCAGATCTGTGTGATCGCACAGATCGAGTCCGCCGCAGGGCTCGCCAACCTCGAGGCGATCTGCGGCGTCGACGGCATCGACGCCGTCTTCATCGGCCCGATGGACCTCGCGTCGTCGCTCGGACATCTCGCCGGCGGCACGCTGCCCGAAGTGGTCGACGTCGTCACCGAGGCCGTCGAGCGCATCGCCGCAACGGGCACCGCCGCGGCGGTGATGGCGACGACACCGGAGCTCGTCGGGCGATACACCGACGCCGGTGCGCGACTGGTGGCCGTCGGGGTCGACACGGCACTGTTGGCGGCAGCGACCACCTCGCTTCGTCGCTCACTTCCGGCTTGACCCGGTACGGCGTCAGGGACTGTGGATTTAACGGTGTTTCCGGTCTGACTCGCTCGCTGTGATGGCGGGCGGAAAGGAGCGGTGTGATGACCGCAACCGCAACACTGGAAGATGTGACCAAGAAGAAGGAGTCGCCGCCTGAGTCGGCGGAACTGACGGCTGCCCGCGAGCTGGTGCGCCAGGCCAAGGAACAAGGCTTGTCGCTCACCGGGCCGGACGGTCTGTTGAAGCAGCTCACCAAGACGGTGCTGGAGACGGCGTTGAACGAGGAGCTCACCGAGCATCTCGGTCACGACAAACACGCCGCGTCCGAGTCGGGCAACGTGCGTAACGGCACCCGGACCAAGACGGTGTTGACCGAAGCGACCGGGCATGTCGACATCGAGGTGCCACGGGATCGGGCGGGCACGTTCGAACCGCAGATCGTGCGCAAACGACAACGCCGCCTGTCCGGTGTTGATGAGATCGTGTTGTCGCTGTACGCGAAAGGGTTGACGACCGGGGAGATCTCTGCGCACTTCGCCGAGATCTATGGGGCGTCGGTCTCCAAAGAGACCGTGTCTCGGATCACCGACCGGGTGCTCGAGGAAATGAACGACTGGACAGTGCGCCCGTTGGATGAGATCTACGCGGCGATCTTCATCGACGCGATCGTGGTCAAGGTCCGTGACGGCCAGGTCGCCAACCGGCCGGTCTACGCCGCCATCGGCGTCAGCCTCGACGGTGAACGCGACATCCTCGGGTTGTGGGCCGGCCAGGGCGGCGAAGGCGCCAAGTTCTGGATGAGCGTGCTCACCGACCTGCGTAACCGTGGGGTGCGTGACGCGTTCTTCGTCGTCTGTGACGGGCTCAAAGGGTTGCCGGAGGTGGTCGGCAACGTGTGGCCGCAAACCATCGTGCAGACGTGCATCATCCATCTGATCCGCAACACGTTCCGGCTTTCCAGCCGCCGTGACTGGGACGCCATCAAACGGGCGATCCGGCCGATCTACACCGCCGTCAACGCGGATGCCGCCCGGGTGGCGTTCGAGGAGTTCGCCGAGACGTGGGGGCAGCGTTACCCGGCGATCATCAGGTTGTGGGACAACGCCTGGAACGAGTTCATCCCGTTCCTCGACTACGACATCGAGATCCGCACCGTGTTGTGTTCCACGAACGCGATCGAGTCGTTGAACGCCCGCTACCGGCGTGCCGTGAAAGCCCGCGGACATTTCCCGTCCGAGCAGGCCGCATTGAAATGCTTGTATCTGGTGACCCGATCACTGGACCCCACCGGGAAAGGTCGGCAACGATGGGCAATGCGCTGGAAGCCGGCACTGAACGCGTTCTCAATCACATTCGCCGACCGGTTCCCGGCCGCCGAGACCTACTAACCAACAATGCCGGAAACACCGTTAACGAGATAGTCCCCGGCGTCAGGCGGTGCGTCGGTGTTCGGGGGGTTGCCAGGTGGTGCGGTGTTCGGGTGGTGGGTTGAAGTGGAGCCACTGGGTGTCGAGGCGTTCACCGAGGGGGTGTTGGTAGACCCCTCGTGGGGGTGGTGGTGGGGCCCCGGGGGGCGTGGGTCTGGCCCCGGATGGTTGCAATGGTTGGCCGTTGGTGTCGGTGAAGATGACGGTGCCGTCGTCGGCGTTGCCCGTGATGCCGAGTTGGCCTTGGTGGTGCATGCGGTGGTGGTGTGGGCACAGGGCGATCAGGTTCCAGGTGTCGGTGGGGCCACCGTTGTGCCAGTGGATGATGTGGTGCACTTCGAGGATGTGGGTTTGGGTGCAGCCGGGGACTCGGCAGTGCTGGTCGCGTCGGATGACGTGGCGGCGGGTGCGTTCGGGGATCATCCGTCCGGATCGTCCGATCGAGATCGGTATCGAGTCGTGGATGAAGGTGGGGGTGACGAGCCCGTCGCAGGTGATGTACTTCGCGATGGCGTCGGGGAGTTGGTGGCCTCGGTCGTCGCTGATGGTGCCGTCGGTGTCGAGGTGGATGTGGATCCGGAATCGGTCGCGGCGGGCGAGGTCGGCGACGGCGTCCAACGACCGCTCCGCGATGTCGCGGATCGTGTCGATCCAGTCGATGTCGGGGTGGCCGTCGTGGAACAGCCGGTCGCGTGACTCACGCAACGCGGCCTCGATGATCATCCCGGTCGCCTGGTCACATTCGACGTTCATCCGGAACCGGCCGTCAGCACCGACACCGAACCACACCCGGTCCTGCACCCGCGGCACCACTGTCGGCGTCGGTGGTGACTGGTCCGTGGCAGGTTCGGCAGACGGCTCGGCGTCATCGTGTCGGTGGTCGCCGTCTCCGGTTCGCTGTCGCCACCGCTGCTGTCGGTGTCTGCTGGGGTCGTTCGGGTTGGGGTAGTCGGGGAACGGATACGTGGCCAGTGCGGTGCGCAACTGGTGCACGGTGGCGTTGCGGGCCAGCTCGCACACTTCACGATCCGCCCACCACGGCGCCCGCCGCACGACGGCGACGACCTGGTCGATCGCCAACTCGCCACGCCGCAACGCGTCGACGGTGACCGGGAGTTCGGTGGCACGTTCGGCGATCTCCACGATCTGCTTCGCCCGCGGCAACGACAGCCCGACCTTCCAGGCGAGGTACAACTCGGGGCGTTCCACCCCCGGCCCGGCCCACGCGGTGCGATCAGCGAGCATCGCGCACGCAGGCGTCGACGAGTCGGCCGTGCAAGGCGTTCAGGTGGCCGGCGGTGTCGTTCAGCACCGTGTCGAGATCGTCCTCGAAGGTGATGGCGCCGGCTGACTCCATGGAGTCATGATAGCACACCAGTACGATAATAGCAACCACAAACATACAAATGTTCGTCATCCGGGTCGAACGTGTCCACTGATTTGGGCGCAGTGACGAGCGCGCTCGACGGGATGGTCAGCCGTCGCGCCAGGCGTCGTCGATCGGCGTGACGTCGGTGACGTGGATCTCGGGGCCGAGGGACGCACCGACGAGTTCGAGACGATCCCCGCTCCAGAACGTCCCCGGGTCGTACCAGTTCGGCGGACGCTCGCCGTCGAGCAGACCCATGCGTTCGTAGGTGATCGCTGCGAGCTCCGCGCAGTACACGTCGGTGAGCGAGATCTTCTTGCGTACCCGCCCCGTGAGCCAGTGCTTGGCGAGCGACGCGGTGCTCGGGAACCCGCGACCGCTGTACTCGGCAACCACCGACAGGGCCTGGTTCTCCATCTCGTCCGACACCTCGATGTCGATCTGTCGGAACCACGGGTCCTGGCCGTAGCGGTGCGTCCACACACTGACCGCCCGCTCGAGGAGGTGGAGCTGGGCGCCGCGTTCGCGTTCCCCGGTCCACACGTTCGGCATGCTCGCGCCGAGTTCGGCGTGCCAGATCAGCGGCGGGAGGTCGTCGATCGCGAGCACGATCCCGACGTGGTTGACGGGGCTGTTCGTGAAGAGGCGGATCGCACGATCGGCGGCTGACCGCCCACGGAACAGCCACACGTCGCCGGTTGCTGCTTCGTCGAGGGCGTCGCGCAGGGTCATCGAGTCGGGCATCGGTGCTCTAACGTACGTGCTCGTGAGGTGGGCGAAGATCCTCGGTGTCGCCGGTGTGATCGCCGTGCTCGGCGCCGCAGGTGCCGTGGCCTACCAGCGTCGACACCGGCGGGCCTGGGTGGAGTTGCCGCCCGACGAGTTGCGCTCGCGGCTCCATGCCCGACTCGAGGGGGCCAACGGCTCCGATCGAGTCGCCCGGTAGGGTGGGCTCATTGGGGCCAGCGTTGTCCTGATCGCCGAGCGGTCGTGGAGTCGCCACAGCCGGGGCGTCGAAGGAACGAGGCAACATGGCCACCAAGAAGCAGCCGGTCAGCCGCTGGCACGACGGCACCACCCCGGTGGAGGATCTCCCCCCGACCGAGCAGATCGCCCACGAGCTCGTCGTCGGACGGCGCGACCTCGCGCCCTCGATCGAACGCATCATGGACGCCGAGCTCGACGACGACCAGCGCAACCTGGCCATCACGCTCTTCCGCGACTCGTTGGACGCCGATGCCGATCCGAATCGCGACCCTCGCGTCGCGATCGCCACGGCAGAAGCCAGCTGACCCACCGACGCGCGCGATGAGCGCTCCGTTTCCCATCGAGTACGTGCGGCGGACTGCCCGAAAGCGGAGCTGCACGTGCATCTCGAGGGAACCGTCGATGCGGCGACGGTGCTGACGCTCGCTGAACGCCACGGCGTTCGCCCGCCGGCCGACGACATCGCCGGCGTCGACGCCTGGTTCCGCTTCGACGGGTTCCCGATGTTCCTCGAGCGCTACTTCGCCGTGCTCGATCTGCTGCGCGAGCCCGACGACTTCGCACTCGTCGCCGAGCGGTACCTCGACCACGCGGTCGAGCAGGGCGTCGTCCACGTCGAGTTCCACGTCTCCGCCACCGGCCACATCGTCGAGCAGGGCAAGGCGTGGGGGCCGATCCACGACGGCATCGTCGACGGCTGCCTGCGGGCGGCCGACCGCACCGGCATCTCGTGGGGTCTGATCCCCGACATCTCACCGCATCTGCCCGCCGACGCCTGCGCCGTGGCGATGCAGGAGGTGTTCGCCCACGGCACCGACCATCTGGTCGCCGTCGGCATGGGCGGCCCGGCCGACAGCTGGACGACCGACGACTTCGCACCGATCTACGTTGCCGCCCGCGAACGCGGGCTGCCCGGGGTCTCCCATGCGGCGGAACACGGTGGCGCGGCCGAAGTGCGCTTCGCCGTCGAGCAGTTCGGCGCGGTCCGGATCCAGCACGGCATCGGGGTGATGTCCGATCCCGACGTGGTCGCGATGCTCGTCGATCGTGGGATCGCCTGCGACGTCTGCCCCGGGTCGAACCTCGCGCTCCACGCCGTCGAGTCGGCAGCCGATCATCCCCTGCCGCGGATGCTCGATGCCGGCATCGTCGTGACGCTCGGCACCGACGATCCGCCGATGTTCCAGACCGACCTGCTCGCCGAGTACCGCCGTGCGTGGGAGTGGTGCTCTCTCGATCTCGACGGCATCCGAGCGCTGGCCCGCAACTCGATCGAGCACAGCTTCGCCGCCCCGGCCGCCAAGGCCGCCTGGCTGTCCGATCTCGCCTGAGCCCGCGGGCGTCGAGCCGATCAGTTCGCGGCGCGGACCTGCGGGATCACCTGCTCGGCGAACAGACGCATCGTCTGGGTGTCGGGGTAGTCGGAGCACCACGGGTAGAAGCCGGTGCAGCCGAGGTCGATGTAGGTCTGGAGCTTCTCGGCGACCTGCTCGGGCGTGCCGACGAGATTGCCGGTGTGCCACGACTCGAACGGTTCGCCGTAGAAGCTGCGGGTGCCGCCGTCGAGGATCTCCTGCTCGGACTCGCGGATGAACACCTCCGGCGACCAGGTCTTCTGGATCTCGTCGTAGTCGCGGCCGACGTCACGACAGTGCCCGCGCAGCACGTCGCACTTGTGCTGGAACTCGTGCGGCTTGCCGCCGAAGTTCGAAGCGTCGGCGAGGCGGGCGACGACACGGAGTGTGAGCTGTTCGCCGCCGCCGCCGATCAGCACCTGCGGTCGGGGCGACTGCAGCGGCTTCGGATCGCACTGTGCGCCGTCGAGTGTGTAGTAGCGGCCGTCGTAGGACACGTCGGGCTCCGACCACATGGCGGTGACGATCTCGACGGTCTCGCGCAGCATGCGGATGCGGTCGGCCGGGGCAGGGAACTCGTAGCCGTAGCCCGTGAACTCGTGCTGGTACCAGCCGGCGCCGATGCCCCAGATCAGGCGCCCACCCGACATCACATCGAGATTGGACGTGAGCTTCGCCAGCAACGACGGCTCGCGATACGGCGCGCACCCGACCATCTGACCGAGCTTGATGGTGCTCGTGCGCTGCGAGATCGCCGCGAGCGTCATCCAGCACTCGAACATCGTCTCGTGGGCGGGCACCGGCACGTTGTGGAAGTGGTCGTACACCCAGAGCGAGTCGTAGCCGAGTTCCTCGGCGAGCTGGGCGATCTCGACGGCCCGCTGCCACTTGTCCACGGGGTCGGCGATGGACGAGAGCTCCATCTTCCAGCCCTGGGGGATGAACATGCCGAACTGGAGATCTGTCATGTGGTCATCTTGTCAGCACCGGTGGTGGCGATCGACCGTGCCGCGACGCGGCCGGTTCACCGGCAACTCGATCGCGACACGATGATGCCCGCGATGAGCGAAGGCACCGGTGGTTGGGCTTTGGCTCATCACATCCGCGGAACGGGAGGGATTCGAACCCCCGAGCCTTGCGGCCGGCCGCTTTCAAGGCGGCTGCATTCGTCCACTCTGCCACCGTTCCGGTCCCGAGGTTACCGGGCTACACTCCGGGGCTCCCAGGAGAGGTGCCAGAGCGGCCGAATGGGGCGCCCTGCTAAGGCGTTGATCGCAGCAATGTGATCCGTGGGTTCAAATCCCACCCTCTCCGCCACGACCGGCGTCGCCTTCGGGCGCGCCGGTCGTCGTTCGTTTCCGACGCGATCGCTCACGGCCGTCGGCGGGCTCACCGAATGACACGTGTGTCGTTCTCATGTCGCTGATGTTGCGGTTTGATGACGAACGAGATAGAACGTTCTGCAACCCACTGCACCGGCTCGTTGTACCGGCGCATCCGATCGCTGAGCGTGAAGCTCGTCGACCGACTCGACCACTCCCACCATGACCGACCAACCCCACCCCGACGCCGATCGCTGGCGTGAGCTGGCACCGTCGGATCCCGGAAGCGACCCCAGTCGTGACTTCTGGGGAGACGCCGCCGATTGGCGGCCGGAGCGGGCCACGGATCAGACCGACGACGACACCGCCCTCGGTGACGCCGCTGTCCCCGGTCTGGGTGCCGCCGCACGACGTTGGTGGAACTCGACCGGTCGGTCAGCGACCCGGACGCACGCCGGAGCGACACGGTCCCATTTCGCGCCGACCGGAGAACGAATCACACCGAGGCCGTCAGCATCGGATGACGCGGCGCTCGAGGTCGAAGCGTCTGCCCCGTGGCTGGATGACGACGACACTGCTGACGAAGGCGTCTCCGGCGCGTGGGACGACGGCTGGCAGCAACCCGTCGATCGCCCACGAGGTGGCGTCGATCCGCTCCTCGCCCGGTTCGGCGGCGTGGCGGTCGTCCTCACGCTGCTCGTTCCGGTCGCGATGTCGTTCACCTCTGATTCCGACAGCAACGACGCGCTCCGCACCGCCGACGCACCGTCCGCACTGGCCATCCCCGCCACCGAGGTCGCCTCGGACCCGACGGCCGACGCTCTCACCGCGCCCGACACTGCCGCACCGCTGACCGCGGCGTCGAACACCGACACGTCGGCCGGCGCCGGAACCGCAGCCTCGGCGTCCGCCGCCACGGAGCCGGCGGCAGCGCTCGAGCCGGCTGTCACCGAGCCGGCCTCCACCGAGCCGGCTGTCACCGAGCCGGCCTCCACCGCAACGGCGTCGCCGAAGTCCGAATCGCTGGCCGAGACGCGCTGCGGGGCCGAGTACGAGATCGTCGCCGGCGACTTCTGGATCCGGCTCGCCGATGGCGCGGGCGTCGACATCGCTGATCTGTTCGCCGTCAACGACGCCACATCCGACACGCCGTTGTATCCGGGCCGCACGATCTGCCTGCCCATCGGAGCGCGCACGCCGCCCCCACCCGCCACGACGCCCGCGACCACGCAGGCGCCTGCGACCACGCCGGCACCGAGCGGCGCGTCCTCGTCGGGTTCGCGCAGCACTGCGACGAAGCCGACTGCCACCACGCCCCGCTCGACCATCGCTCCGACCACCACGGTGGCGCCGCCTGCCTCGTCGAACGCGACCGCCGACCAGGTCCAGGCGATCGTCCGGGCCGTCTGGCCGGACGAACTCGAGGAGCGAGCCCTCGAGATCGCCTGGCGCGAGAGCAACTTCCGCGCCACGGCGAAGAACAACTGCTGCTACGGCGTGTTCCAGATCTACTGGAGTGTGCACCGCAGCTGGCTCGGCGACCTCGGCATCACGTCGCCCGAGCAGCTCTACGACCCCACCCTCAACGCCCGCGCCGCGTTGACCCTGTATCAGCGGGCGGGTGGCTGGGGCCCCTGGGGCGGCTGAACTCGCCGCATCGAGGCCGCTGCAACGCGGCGAAGTTCCGCCTACACTGTCGCCCGTCACAAACCGGCGCTCGTAGCTCAATGGATAGAGCACTTGACTACGGATCAAGCGGTTGGGAGTTCGACTCTCTCCGAGCGCGCAGGACACCGAGGGGCCTTCCCGATGGGAAGGCCCCTCAGTTGTTTTCCGACGGACGTTTGCGAACACACGGAGCAACGTTGGTCACACCGGGACCTTCTGCCCTGTGTCGCCGATGAACGCCGGTGGAGCCTGAAGGGGTCGAGACGGTTCGTCCGCTCTCGATTCAGGGTTCGGAAGGCCCTTATTCCTGAGGTCACGACGTCCGGAGGTTCTTCGGTCTGGGGACCCTTCTCCGTCGTTCGAGACGTCGGGTGACCACGAGAGTGGGATCCCGCAGAGGAGGAGTCATGCGCAAGTCGACACTGATCGGCGGGCTCGCCGGCCTGGCCGCATCGATGATCCTGGTCCTTCCACCACCGGCCTCGGCCGCACCTGGAGAAGGCGGCGGTGGGGGCGCCGGTGGGGGCAGCAGTACCACGGGTGACATCTATGCCGATCTCTTCGTCATCTTGCGTGACGAAGACGGTGTTCCGATCCTGTCCGAGACGTTCTACGAGGTGGGTGAGGTGGACCCGGTCGCAGTGACCTGTGTCCAGCCGATCTCGTACGAGCCGATTCCCTCGGACCCCTCCGACCCCGACAGCCCCGACCTCCCGTCGACGCCCAATCTGGGCCTGGATGGGCCACAGGTGTATCTCGTTCCACTGCAGGGCGAGGCCTCCCTCGACGGCGGCGACCCCGTGGCGGAAGACACCGCCTGCGCGCCGCAGACGGAATTCCAGTCGTATGCGTCGGAGGTCGAGCTCGAGCGGCTGAATCTCGTTCGAACGTCCGATGAAGTGCTGTGGAAGAAGCTCGCCGAAGTCGGGACCCGGCTCGCGACTGCGGACGACATCACGCTCGACGGTGCCGGACGGATCACGACCTGGACCAACGATCCCGACACCGGCGTCCCCGTCGGCGCTGCGATCGACGCATCGCCCGATCAGGCTGCCATCTACGCTGCGACAGAAGGGACCAACCCGGCGCCCCCTCCGGCGCCGCCCGACGGGCCGACTGAGGTGGGAGAACCGGGTGGCCTGATGGACACCGGGACCATTCCTCACTGGATCGCTGGCCCGCCGCCGACTGTCGAGTACCCACTGGAGAACCCGGCATGGATCGAACAGGGCTCCGGTGGATTCGACAACTGGATGTTGGCTGCTGCCGCCATCGGCACTGCGTCCGGCAAGTCGGTGCCGGTCACGATCGACACGATCGAGTACTACAACAGCACCGCTGCCAACGATGGTGACGTCGCCAACTGGGGCTACGTCACCACACTGCCTTCCGTAGCGAACGATGACGGGTTGTTCGCCGGTGACCGCCAACCCGAGTTCGTCGACTACAGGGACTTCGAGCTACACCCGGTCCGAGGTCTTCAGTGGCTGCACGACGTGGCTCGACGTCGGAACGCTGACGTGGAAGTCGGACTCCAGTCCTCGAATCGTGTCGAGTTCATCGACATCGTTCCCGGAGCGTCGACCAGCGAGCTGACCAACGTCGCCGGGTTCACCCAGATGGCTGACGACGTCCGCTCGGTGATCAACTACCTCCACGAGAACGAGGTCGTGGTCGATCCGGAAACCGGTGAGGGGTTCTTCATCGATCCGGTCCTCACGCAATCGTGCGACGACCAGGAGGCCATGGTCGAGAGGCTCAATGAGAATGCCGACCTCGCCCGGCTGATGGTGACGATCACGTCTGCGCCCGAAGACGAGACCACTGACACATCGGCGACATTCGAGTTCGAGCCCGTCATCGGATCGATCTGGATCGCACCGGACGTGGACTTCGTCTGTGAGCTCGATGAACTGGGACCGGAGCCCTGCACGAGCCCGACGATGTATCCCGACCTTGCGCTCGGCGAACACACCTTCACGGTGTATGCGACCGACCGCGGAATTGCGGGCCTGCAGACCGTCTACACGTGGACGGTGGTGGCGCCCGATCTGACGGTGTCGATCACAGAGAAGCCCGAAGAGCTGACCTACGACACCTCGGCAGCATTCGAGTTCGAGGCCGTCGAGGAGGGTGTGGACTTCCTCTGCACGCTCGATGAGGGTGATGAGGAGAGCTGCACGAGCCCGATGACGTACTCCGACCTTGGCGGTCGGCGAGCACACCTTCACGGTGTATGCCACCGATGATGTGACTGTACGGCCCACCGACCAGCTACACGTGGGAGGTGCTGGCGACCGATCTGATGGTGACGATCACGTCGGCGCCCGCAGACGGGACCTCTGCCACATCGGCGACATTCGAGTTCGATGCCGTCGAGCCGGACATGGATTTCGTCTGTGAGCTCGATGGGCTCGGAGCGGAGCCGTGCGAGAGCCCGATGACGTACCCCACGTCAGTCGGCGAGCACACCTTCACGGTGTATGCGACCGACGGTGACGACCGAGGGCCTCCCGACCGACTACACGTGGACGGTGCTGTCGACCGGCGGTACAGACCGGCGGAACGACCGGCGGAACGACCGGCGGTACGACCGGCGGTACGACCGATCGACCGCACGCCGACGCCCACGCCGCCCCCTGTCGCCCCACCGGGTGAGGGGTTCGACGTGGTGTCGTTGAGTCCGGCTGCGGTTGGCTGACACCCGGGCTGGTTGGGTTGCTGCTGATGGGCTGTTCGTGGGCACCGGTCCGGTGTCGGGTGGACAGTTCGTGCAGGTTCCCGTTGCTGGTCGTGGTGGTGTGCCGGTCGGAGCGAACGGCGCGGTCGTCAACGTGACGATCGTCGATCCGGTCGCCGGCGGCTATGCGACGGTGTATCCGTGTGGGACGGTTCCGTTCACGTCGAGTGTGAACTACTCGGCGGGTGAGAACGTTGCGAACGAGCTGTTCGTGAAGTTGTCGCCGACGGGCACGATCTGCGTGTACACCTCGGCGACGGCCAACGTCATCGTCGACGTCGCCGGGTTCGTCCCGACGGGTGTCGGATCTGGTGTCGTTGAATCCGGTGCGGTTGGCGGACACCCGGGCTGGTTGGGTTGCTGCTGATGGGCTGTTCACGGGCACCGGTCCGGTGTCGGGTGGGCAGTTCGTGCAGGTTCCCGTTGCCGGTCGTGGTGGTGTGCCGGCCGACGCGACGGCGGTGGTTGCCAACGTGACCATTGCCGATCCGGTCGCCGGTGGGTATGCGACGGTGTATCCGTGTGGGACGGTTCCGTTCACGTCGAGTGTGAACTACTCGGCGGGTGAGAACGTGGCGAACGAGGTGTTCGCAACGTTGTCGCCGACGGGCACGATCTGCGTGTACACCTCGGCGACGGCCAACGTCATCGTCGACGTCGCCGGATACGTCGGGGCGGGGTCGGACTACATGGCGATGACCCCGGTGCGGTTGGCGGACACCCGGGCTGGTTGGGTTGCTGCTGATGGGCTGTTCGACGGGCACCGGTCCGGTGTCGGGTGGGCAGTTCGTGCAGGTTCCCGTTGCCGGTCGTGGTGGTGTGCCGGCCGACGCGACGGCGGTGGTTGCCAATGTGACCATTGCCGATCCGGTCGCCGGTGGGTATGCGACGGTGTATCCGTGTGGGACGGTTCCGTTCACGTCGAGTGTGAACTACTCGGCGGGTGAGAACGTTGCGAACGAGGTGTTCGCAACGTTGTCGGCGACGGGCACGATCTGCGTGTACACCTCGGCGACGGCCAACGTCATCGTCGACGTCGCCGGATACCTCTGACCGATACCCAGCGGCCAGCAACAGCGAGAGCGGCATCTTCGGGTGCCGCTCTCGCGTCTTCATGGCGTGGTTGCCGACGGGAGCACCTAGGTTCTCCCGCCATGACGAGAACGAGCCGGTTGACCTTGGTGCTGTTCCTGATCGCAGCGGCCGGCTGCAGTGGGGGCAGTGATGGCTCCGCTGACGACGAATCGCGAGCGGTCGACTCGTCCGTCGACACCGCCGTGAACGAGTCGGGGACCCGGTCGAGCGGCGGAGGATTCGGGCTGGACCTCGAGCCGCAGGCACCCGTCGAGTGGACCTACCTCGTCTACTCCCTGTCGGACACCAACCTCGAAGAGGACATGCTCGCCGACATCGAGGAGATGGTGGCGATCGGCTCGACCGCTGACGTGAACGTGGTCGCCCTGGTCGATCGTTCGGCCGAGTACACCGACACACCCGTCGCGAACCTCGACGACTGGGATACGGCGAAGCTCCTGTACGTCGAGCCGAACCAGCTGACGGAGATCGCCGATCTGGGCGAGATCGACATGGCCGACCCCGACTCGCTGGCGCCCTTCGCCGACTACATGCTCGCATCCGATGAGCTGGAGCCGGGGCACGGGTGGGACTACGGTGCGCTCGACGTCATCGCCAGCGATCCGACCCCCGACCCCGAAGCGCTCGGCGTCGCGTTCGTCGAAGGGTTCGAGGTTCAGGCAACCGCATTCGACACGAGCGAGTCACCCCGATCTCCGACACGAGGCCGTAGCTGATGTTGCCGGCGAGCTCCACCGGTGTCTCGATCTACTTCCCGCCGAATCAGCAGCTGCTCGACGCCGATTATCTCCAGATCCCGGCGGCGGCATCGTGGAGTCAGTTCCTCGCCGCGTACTACCAGGCGGGGCCGAACATCCCGCTGGAGGCTCAGCCCGCGGTGGTGGACAACATCGTCGACGCCTCGCTGTACTTCGGCGCCTACTTCAGCCTCGAGTACAACGAAGACGAGACGCTCGGGATCGCCGACCTCCCGACGCTCCTGTACGACTTCGAGGCACTCGACCCCGGCCTCGAGTACTACGTCGACATCACCGTCACCGACTTCGGCGGCAACCAGCTGATCGCATCGTCGACGTTCACCCTCGACGACTCCGAGGGTGGCTCCGAGGACGACGGGGAAGCGTCCGGCATCGACTCGACCGCGGCGGCGCAGGAGGCACTCCTGACGTTGTCGGACCTCCCTGCGGGCTGGTCGGAGGGGCCCATCGATGCCGCCGCCGACCTGGAACGCCGGGTTCATCGCCGATGGCGTCTTCCCGGAGAGGTCCGGACTCGGTACCGCCACCGCCATCACCGCCATCGTCGACGGGGAACGAATTCGTCAGGATTTCCTCAAGTTTCTCGTCGATCACGCCGATGAGCGCTCATGAGACTGATTCGGCTCGGCGCGCTCGTGGGCAGCGTCGTGCTGCTCGTGGCGACGACGGTGTCGATGTTCAACCAGCGTTCGGAGCAGCGTTCCGAGCAGCAGGCCCGCGTGACGTCGACGGTGCTGCTCGCGGATCAGTCCGTGCGGAGCACGATCGCCCGAGCGCTCGCCGTGGTCGACGCTGCGTCGGCAGGCACCGAACCAGCGACGGTCGCCAGTTCGTTCGGCAACGAGGCGTCGGCATGCCTCATCTCCGCCACCGGGGACCGTTGCACCGCCGGTGATCTCACCGCCACGGCGGCGTTCGGTGACGGGGTCAGCGCCGCCGTCGAGCGAGGCGGACCGGTCATCGTGGTCGACGATGCAACGGGGACGCTGCTCGCCGTGGCTCGCAAGGGTGAGGTCACCACGGTGCTGCGGGTCCCCGTCTCCGCGCTCATCGGGCCGGTCACAGCGGCGACGATCGAGGCCAACGAGGCGATCGTCACGATCGCGCTGACGACCGTACGAGGCGGCGGCGCAGCGGGCGTCGATCGAGTCGGGCCCGTGAGCGCCGACGGCCGAGTGGTCGTGATCGACACCCTGTCGCTCCCAGGTGACGGCGGGTCGGTTCGCGTCACGGCGACGATCGCCGACAACGCCGGGCTGCTGGGGGATGGTGCCGGACGTTCCCTCCTGCTGCTCGCACTCGGGAGTGTGCTGGCCGCGCTCGCCGGCTGGACGTTCCTCCTCGACCGTCGGACGCTCGAGCGTCGAGCGACCACGGACGATCTCACGGGCCTGCCCAATCGGCGCGAGTTCGAGCGGGTCACCGACGAGGCGTTGTTGGCGGCCGAACGGTTCAACACCGGTGTGTGCGTGATGCTGATCGACCTGAACGGCTTCAAGCAGATCAACGACACCCTGGGCCACCAGTTCGGCGATCTCGTGCTCCGAGCGGCTGCGAAGCGGCTGCGCGATGCGGTCCGCGACACCGATGTCGTCGCCCGCTGGGGTGGTGACGAGTTCGTGATCCTGTTGCCCGGTGTCGAGGACGCCTCCGGCGTGCGTGCCAGTGCAGAACGCATCGGTGGGCTGCTCGGCGGCACACCGATCGCCGAGGACATCACGGTCACGGCCGCCATCGGAGCGGCGCTGTTCCCGCGCCATGGCACCACGCTCGACGATCTCGTACGTGCCGCCGACGAGGCGATGTACGGCGCCAAGTCGACCGGTGTCGTCCACCGGCTCGCCGACGTCCACAGCGTGCAGGACGTCGACCCGCCTCGACAGGTCGTGGCTACAGCGGGCCCGATCGGCGCCGCGCGCAACGAGCGCGATCGCGTCTGACCGTACGACTCGGGAGCGGCCCATCGGACGGTTCGCCTACACTGCGACCGTGTCTCCTCGGAACCCGCTGACCGGCAAGCTGGCCGGATTCGGCACGACGATCTTCGCCGAGATGTCGGCGCTCGCCGTCGAGACCGGTGCGATCAATCTCGGGCAGGGGTTCCCCGACACCGACGGTCCTCGCCGAGGTGCTCGATGCCGCAGTCGCGGCGATCCGTGGTGGTGTCAACCAGTATCCACCGGGCCCGGGCACGCTCGAGCTGCGACAGGCGATCGCCGAGCACCAGCGGCGCTTCTACGACATCGAGCTCGATCCGGCCTCCGAGGTCGTGGTCACCGCCGGTGCGACCGAGGCGCTCGCCGGAGCGCTGCTCGGCATGCTCGACACCGGCGACGAGGTCGTCGTGTTCGAGCCGATGTACGACAGCTACCAGGCCGGGATCGCGCTCGCCGGTGCACGCGCCGTTCCGGTGCTCCTCACCCCCGACGCAACGGGGCGGTACGTGTTCGATCCCGACGACCTGCGTTCGGCGGTCACCGATCGCACCAAGCTGATCCTGGTGAACACGCCGCACAACCCCACCGGCAAGGTGTTCGACCGTGTCGAGTTGGAGCTGATCGCCGAGGTGGCGCTCGACCGTGATCTGATCGTGGTCACCGACGAGGTGTACGAGCACCTCCTGTTCGACGGACGTCCGCACGTCCCGCTGGCCACGCTCCCCGGCATGTTCGATCGCACACTCACGATCTCGTCGGGCGGCAAGACCTTCCACACCACCGGCTGGAAGATCGGTTGGATGTCGGGCCCCGAGCCGTTGGTCACCGCGGCGAAGACCGCCAAGCAGTTCCTCACCTACGTGAACGGCGCCCCGTTCCAGCCGGCGATGGCGGTCGGTCTCGGCCTCGGCGACGACTACTTCGAGCGTCTCGCCGCCGACCTGCAGACGGCCCGCGACCACCTCGTCGTCGGACTCCGAGCCGCCGGCTTCACCACGTACGTCCCCGAGGCGACCTACTTCACCACGGTCGACATCCGACCCGTCGATCCGTCGGGCGACGGCATGGCCTTCTGCCGTTCGCTGCCCGCCCGCTGCGGTGTCGTCGCCATCCCCAACGAGGTGTTCTACGCCCGGCCCGAACACGGTCGCCATCTGGTCCGGTTCGCCTGCTGCAAGCAACTCGACGTGATCGACGCCGCAGTGGAACGTCTGGCAGCCGGAGTGGGATCGTGAGCGCCGTGCGCGTCGCCGCACTCCAGCACGACATCGCCTGGCACGACCGCGCCGCCAACTTCGCTCACCTCGCCCCGATGGTGGCGGGCGCCGTGGCCTCGGGGGCGCGGGTGGTGTTGCTCACCGAGACGTTCTCGACCGGCTTCTCCTTCGACACGCCGGGCATCGCCGAGCCCGAGGGCGGACCCTCGTCGTCGTTCCTGGCCGAGATGGCCGCGCAGCACGGCGTGTGGGTGGGCGGATCGTGTCCCGAGGTCGCCGCGGACGCACCTGTCGCCGACCAACGGCCGTCGAACGTGTTCGTGCTGGTCGCTCCCGACGGCACGCAGCACCGGTATCGCAAGATCCACCCGTTCTCGCATGCCGACGAGGAGCGCTACGTCCGGGCCGGTACCGAGTTCGTCACCGTCGACGTCGACGGGCTCCGATGCAGCCTCTTCGTCTGCTACGACCTGCGGTTCGCCGACGAGTTCTGGGCGCTCGCCCACGGCTCCGACGCCTACTTCGTCGTCGCCAACTGGCCGGCGAAGCGGCGGTTGCACTGGTCGACGCTGCTGCGGGCGCGGGCGATCGAGAACCAGGCGTACGTCGTGGGCGTCAACCGTGTCGGCTCCGGCGGCGGACTCGACTACTCGGGCGACAGCGCGATCATCGACCCGCTCGGCGAGGTGCTCGCCACGGGTGCCGGCGTCGAGACCGTGCTGCTGGCCGACCTCGACCCCGCCCACGTCGCCTCGACCCGCGATCACTTCCGCTTCCTCCAAGACCGCCGCTGACCCTTCTCGTGAACTCGTGCGCGTCCAGAGCGCGCACGAGTTCACGAGAATCGGGTGACGGGGCGCATCTGCATCGACACGCGGATGCCGTACGGCGTGTCCTGCTGGCCGACCTCGGCGAAGCCGAGCCCGGCGTGGAAGCGCAGTGAGCCCTCGTTCGGTGGGTCGACGTTGATCTCGAGCGCGAGGTGGTCGGCGCCGTCGAGTTGCGACATCCGCCGGTCGACCTCGCCGTAGAGGAGTGTGCCGATCCCGCGCCCGCGGTACGTGGCGTCGACTGCGACACGGTCGAGGTACATGAAGCCGCGGTACCGGCTGGTGAACCAGCGGTAGTTGACCGAGTCGTAGGTGGAGTCGGCGCCGAGCACCAGACAGAAGCCCGCCACGACGTCGTCGACGGTGGCCACCAGGGCGATCGGGCTCTCGCCGACGATGAACGCCATCCGATCCTCGTCGACCGAGCCGACCTCGGGCGTGTTCGCCTGGTTGATCTCGAGGATCCGGGCCAGGTCGGTCGGCTCGACATCGCGCACGGCGGCGGCGTCGGGCGGGGACGGCTTCGAACTCATCGGCCGCACCGTATTGCGGCCGACGGGGATTCGGCGATGACGGGCGACCCCGCCGGGCCGCAGGCCGCGTCGGAATCGCCGTTGGTGGTGCTCGTCGCCGTGCCGTACCGTCGCCGACGTGCCCGCACCGCTGATCACCGCCCGCAACCTGCGCAAGGAGTTCGGCGAGTTCGTGGCGGTCGACGGCATCGACTTCACCGTGGAGGCCGGCGAGTCGTTCGGGTTCCTCGGCCCGAACGGCGCCGGCAAGACGTCGACGATGCGGATGATCGGGTGCGTCTCGCCGATCACGTCGGGCTCGCTGCAGATCTTCGACCTCGACGCAGCGACCGACGGCGCGGCGATCCGGGCGAGGATGGGTGTCGTCCCACAGGCCGATCAACTCGATCCGGAGCTGACCGTCGTCGAGAACCTGGTCATCTACGGTCGCTACTTCGACATCCCGCGAGCCGAGTGCAAGCGTCGCGCCGCAGAACTCCTGGACTTCGTCCAGCTGACCGAGCGGGCGAGCGATCGTGTCGATCCGCTGTCGGGCGGGATGAAGCGGCGTCTCACGATCGCCCGCTCGCTGATGAGCGAGCCGGACCTGCTCCTGCTCGACGAGCCGACCACCGGCCTCGATCCCCAGGCCCGCCACATCCTGTGGGACCGTCTCTACCGGCTCAAGCAGCGCGGCGTCACGCTGGTGCTGACCACCCATTACATGGACGAGGCCGAACAGCTCTGCGACCGTCTCGTCGTGATGGATCGGGGCCGGATCGTCGCCGAGGGACCGCCGCGGGCCCTGATCGAGCAGTACGCGACACGCGAGGTGCTCGAACTCCGTTTCGCGACGGGTGACGTCGGCGAGCAGGACCTGCTGCCCGACGTCGACGTCGACGGCATCGGCGATCGAGCCGAGGTGCTGCCCGACCGCATCCTGATCTACGCCTTCGACGGTGAGGACGCGCTCGCCGAGGTGCACCGGCGCGGGCTCGACCCGGTCGGCAGCCTCGTGCGTCGCAGCTCGCTCGAGGACGTCTTCCTCCGTCTCACCGGCCGCACGCTGATCGACTGAACGATGTCGACGCCCACCACGATCCGGGTCTGGGAGAGCCAGGCTGCCGTCTACCGCAAGGTCTGGCACTCGCACGTACTGCTCGCCTTCGTGCAGCCGCTGCTGTACCTGGTCGGCTTCGGTCTCGGCGTCGGGATGCTGGTCGACGACAACGCTGCTTCGGTCGCGTCGCTCGGCGGGATCACCTACTTCGAGTACCTGGCGCCGGCGCTGCTCGCGACGACGGCGATGATCAGCGCCGGCCAGGCGTCGCTGTGGGAGGTGCTCGACGGGTTCCAGTGGAGCAACCGCTACCGGGCGATGGCGGCGACACCGCTCGGTCCCGGTGATGTCGCCAACGGCCTCGCGCTGTGGCACGCCACCCGCACCGCGATCGGCGTCACCGGGGTCGCCGCCGTCCTCGCGTTGTTCCAGGAGACACGCAGCTGGGGGCTCCTGGTGGCGATCCCGGTCGCCGTGCTGACCGGGCTCGCCTTTGCGCTGCCGATCTCGGCGTGGTCGGCGACGAGGACGAACGGAGCGTCGTTCCCTGTCGTCATCCGATTCGGGCTGCTGCCGATGTTCCTCTTCGGCGGGGCGTTCTTCCCGATCGATCAGCTTCCCGGGTGGCTCCAGCCGGTCGCCTACGTCACGCCCTTGTGGCACGGCATCGAGTTGTGTCGTGGGGCGGTGATCCCGTCGGTCGACCCGGGCAACGTGGCGGTCCACCTCGCGGTGCTGCTCACCTACGTCGTCGCCGGCTGGTCCGCATGCCGTGTCACGTTCGCCCGGAGGCTGCAGCCGTGACCGAGACCGCAGCACCGTCCGCGGCGCACGCCCCTCGCCGCTCGACGGCACTCCGCATCATGCCGTTGTTCGCTGCCCGACGGCCGCAGCGGATGATGGAGCGGGCGGTGATGTTCTACCGGAACGCCTGGTTGCTGCTGGTGTCGGGGTTCTTCGAGCCGCTGCTGTACCTGCTGTCGGTGCAGGTCGGCTTCGCCACGCTGGTCGGTGACATCACCGTCGACGGGCAGACGTACGACTATGCGACGTTCGTTGCGCCCGGACTGTTGGCCGTCGCGGCGATGAACGGGGCGATCTTCGACGCCACGGGCAACGTGTTCGAGAAGCTGCGCCACACCAAGCTCTACGACACCGTGCTCGCCACGCCGATGACCGTCGCCGACGTCGCCGTCGGTGAGATCATGTTCGCCGTCGTCCGCGGCACGATCTACTCGGTCGCGTTCGTGGTGACGATGTGGATCCTCGGGCTGGTCGGCTCGCCGCTGATCGTGTTGGCGATTCCTGCGTGCATGCTGATCGGGTTCACGTTCGCTGCGCTCGGCATGGCGTACACCACGTACATGCGAGCCTGGTCCGACCTCGAGTACGTCAATGCGGTCACCCTGCCGCTGCTGCTGTTCTCGGCCACGTTCTACCCGGTGTCGAGCTACGGCGAGTGGGCCTGGCTGGTGCAGCTCAGCCCGCTGTACCACGGTGTGGTGATCGTGCGGGGCTGCAATCTCGGACAGTTGGAGTGGAGCATGCTCGGCAACGCTGGTGTGCTCGTCGCCCTGGCCCTCGTCGGCCTGGCGATCACCGCCCGGCGCATCGACGGCCTCCTCCTGCGCTGACCTCGCGCCCCCGAAACGGCGCGGTGGGGCCCTCGGAGCGCGCAGAACGGTGACGGGAAGGACATCGCCCTGTCACGGAACCCCTCCTAGGCTGGTCCCATGTTGTTCCGAAAGAACGTCCAGATGGTGGACCAGGCCGACGCGCTTCCCGGCCGCACCGATCAGGCCATGCCCGTTCCCGAGGCCCACTTCGTCAACGGCCACCCGCTCGTCGGCCCCTGGCCCGAGGGGATGCGCACCGCAGCGTTCGCGATGGGTTGCTTCTGGGGGGTCGAGCGCAAGTTCTGGCAACTCGACGGCGTGTACTCCACCTTCGTCGGCTACGCCGGGGGCTACACCCCGAACGCCACCTACGAAGAGGTGTGCTCCGGGCGCACTGGCCACACCGAGACCGTCGTGGTGGTCTACGACCCCGAGGTCGTCAGCTACGAGCGTCTCCTGCAGACCTTCTGGGAGGAGCACGATCCCACCCAGGGCATGCGGCAGGGCAACGACGTCGGGAGCCAGTACCGCAGCGCGATCTTCCTCACCGACGACTCGCAGGGCGCCGCCGTCGAGGCGTCGCGGGCGATGTTCCAGGAGCGTCTCACCGCTGCCGGCTACGGCGAGATCACGAGCGACGTCGAACCGCTCGACCTCGCCACCGGCTTCTTCTACGCCGAGCCGTACCACCAGCAGTACCTCGCCAAGAACCCGAACGGCTACTGCGGCGTCGGCGGCACCGGCGTGAGCTGCCCCATCGGCCTCACCACCTGACGCCACCACCCGACGCACACCCGAAATGCCCGGATGTGCGCGCCCAGCGCGACCAACCGGGCATTTTTCGGGGTTGGTCGGGGTGGCGTCAGGTCCAACCGGAGTGGCGGATGGCGTCGCCGTCGGCGTCGAGCTGACGCCCGGACCACCGCAGTGAGCCCGGCGTCGCCGACAGTCGGGCGATCAGGCCCTGCATCGGTGTGCCGTCGACGGTCGTGATCGCCTCCCGCGCGGCGTAGTGCTCGTCGCGGGCGATGTCGGCCATGTCGTACACCGGGCCGATCGCCGCCTCGGCCGCCGTGAACGCGTCGAGCACCTCGCTCTGGGTCCGGTGTGCGCACCAGTCGCTCATCACCTGCTCGAGTTCGAGGCGGTGCTCGGTGCGCCCCTCGAACGTGTCGAACCGTGCATCGTCGGCCACGCCGAGCACACCCATCACGCGGGCGGCCACGGAGTCGCTGCTCGTCGACACCGCGACCCATCGGCCGTCGCTGCACCGATACGTCCCCCTCGGCACCGTGTACGGCAGCCCCGCGCCGAGGCGCGGTTGCTGCTCGCCGGTCACCCCGTACAGCGACGCCAACGGTCCCATCATCTGGAACATCGTCTCGAGGAGGTTCGCGTCGACCACCTGTCCCACACCCGAGTGCAACGCCACCATCGTGGCGAACGCCGCGGCGAGCCCGGTCACCTCGTCGGTGAGCGCGATCGGCGGCAGGAGCGGTTGGCCGTCGGGCTCTCCGCTCAGCGCCGCCAGCCCCGACATCGCCTCGGCGATCGTCGCGAAGCCCGGCCGTGACGCGTACGGCCCGTCCTGGCCGAACCCGCTGATCCTGGTCATCACCAGATCCGGGTTGCGCTCGAGCAGCACGTCCGGCCCGAGGCCGAGCCGCTCCATCGTGCCCGGTCGTGAGTTCTCCACCAGGACGTGTGCGTCGTCGACGAGACGGAGCAACCGCTCGCGGTCGGCGTCGTCCTTCACATCGAGCACGACGGTGCGCTTGTTCCGGTTGACGAGCTTCCACCACAGCCCCTCGCCGTCGCGGGGATCGCGCCACGCCATGCCGCGCAGGCTGTCGCCCCCGGGCCGCTCGACCTTGATGACATCGGCCCCGAAGTCGGCCAGGTAGCGCGCGCAGTTCGGCCCGGCGAGCACGGTCGACATGTCGATCACCCGCAGGTCGCTCAGGGGCAACGGCGGCTGCGCTGGCGGAGAGGTCACGGCCGCCACCCGGCGAGCAGCTCGCACGCCTCCACCAGGTCGCTGCCTGTGCCCGCGTACGAGAATCGGACGTACTCGTGGCCCCGCGCCAGGTCGAAGTCGATGCCCGACGTGGCGGCGACACCCACCTCGTGCAGCCACCGCCGGGTCAGTTCCAGCGAGTCGATGCCGAGCGTCGTCGTGAGGTGCGGCACGTGGGCGTACACGTAGAACGCGCCGTCGGCGGGCGCGAGTTCGGTGATCCCGGCTGCGGCCAAGCCCTCGATGACGATGCTGCGGTTCTCTCGGTACCGCGCGACGTGCTCGTCGAGTTCGTCGGTCGCATCGAGCGCCGCCAGGGCGGCGACCTGGGAGACGTGCGGCGCGCAGATGTACAGGTTCTGCTGCAACCGTTCGACCGTGTCGACCACCGCATCGGGCACCACGAGCCAGCCGACCCGCCAGCCGGTCATCGACCAGTACTTCGAGAAGCTGTTGACCACGACGGCGTCCGGTTCGTGGTCGAGCACCTTCGGCGCCGGCTCGCCGTCGACGATCCCGTGATAGATCTCGTCGGCCACGATCGCGATGTCTCGCACGCGGCATGCCGAGGTCACCTCCTCGAGCGCAGCTGCACCGAGAATGGTGCCCGTCGGGTTGGACGGTGAGGCCAGCACGAGCCCGTCGAGGTGCCCGGCCCGTTCGAGGTGGCCGGGGGTCGGGGCCCACCGTGAGTCTGGACCCACCGGGATGGCGACCGGCGTCATCCCCAGCGCGAGCAGGGCATTGCGGTAGCACGGGTAGCCGGGCTCGAGCACCCCGACGCGATCGCCGGGCTCGAACAGCGTCAGGAACGCGAGCGTGAACCCCGCCGAGGCGCCCGCGACCACCAGGATCCTGCTCACGTCGACGTGCTCACGTTCGGCGAGTCGCCGTCGCAACGACTGCAGACCGGCCGCATTGGTGTAGCCGAGCGGCGCATCGAGGTGCGCCCGGACGGCGTCACGGGCGAGCACCGGCAGCGGCGTCGACGGCTGTCCGACCTCCAGGTGCAGGATGCGCCGCCCCGACGCCTCCAGCGCGCTCGCCTCCCGGCTCATCGCCATGGCATGGAACGGCGGCACGGCGGCGGCGCGGACGGCAGCCTCGATCACTCGTCGATTGTCTCACCTGTGCGCACTCCCCGGGCAATCTCACCGCCCGATCAGATGGTCGCCGGCTCCGCTCGCTGCGTGCCCGACCGGCCGTGCTCACCCGAATTGTCAAGCCCTGCGAGCTTTCTTGACTTTGCAGATCGCTGACCTTGGCTGTGGATGTCGCTGACCGTGGTCCCCTTACCGTTCTCAGTGGCCTCAAGACGAGGCGCAGTCAGACCGATGAAGGGCCGTATGAGTTGTCGACACACCCCCAGGAGTGCCCGGAGTGGCCGCGACCGCGGGTTCTCGCTCGTCGAGGTCGTCATTGCGATCGTGCTGATGGGAACCGTCGTCGTCGCCGTGCTGAATGCCGTGTCGATGAGCGTCAGGGCATCGTCGGTGAGCCGGTCAGCGGCGCAGGTCGAAACCGCCGTCGTGAATGCGGCCGACCGCGTCAATCGTGCCCCCAAACGCTGCGATTACACCATCTACGTCCAGGCCGCGGTCCAGACCGAGGGCTGGTCGCCGGACACGGCGTCGGTGACCCACGAGTACTACGTGCCCGGTGCCGACGCGACCGTCGAGGGAACCTGGGAAACCGGTACCGCCGGCTCGCCCGGCTGTTCCGGACCCGCTCCGACCGACCTGCTCGTGCAGCGGGTCACGATTTCGATCACAAGTCCCGACGGCAAAATCCGTCGCAACATTGAGGTGGTGAAGTCCGATGTCTGATTACACGTCGAACCCGCGAAGTTCGCGGGACGCGGTTGCGGGACGGAGGGATGACACTCCCCGAGTTGCTGATCACCATCACCATGATGGGGCTGCTCGTGACGGTGCTCTCCAGCGCCGTCATCGTGACGCTCCGCCAGCAGGACAACACCGAGGGTCGTCTCAACGTTGCTCAAGCCGAGCAGAGCATCAGCATGTGGATTCCGGCCGACCTGTCGTCGGCCAGCGTCGTCGACACCAGCCCGGATGCGACCCCCTGCGGAGCCACCGTCTGTGACGGAATCGATCTGAGCAACGGCTCCAACGTCTTGATGCTGTCGTGGGAGAACGTCGACGCTGACGGCGTCGTCACCACGACGAACGTTTCGTACCACTTCGCTCCCAGCAGCGACGGTGTGACCTACGAGCTCTCCCGGGTCGAGTGCGTCAGCTCGGGGAGCGGGTGGTCGTGTTCGTCACGTGTCGTCCTGCGCGACCTGCCCGGGCCCCCTGGCGGAGATCCGTTCGTCCCGGGCGTGGCCAACGGCGGCAACTGCGCTCCGGACGGCGATCCGGTGATGTGCACCGGCCCGACTGGGTGATCATCGTCAGCGAGCCGCTGGCACCCGACGCCGTCAGCGGCGACGAACTGGCGAACGAGTCGGATCGCAAGGACGCGAACCGGGTGATCGTGTCGATCAACGGCGGTGGTGACGCCGATGGTGCTGGTGGCGGTATCAACCAGGTCAGCATCACCGCCGGAGGCACGGTCCGTACCTCGATCGACGCCAACAGCGTGCAGGGAGCACCGTCGTTCACCGAGGCGTTCAGCCGGTGCGGTGGCCCGATGACGCTGGTCGTGGACGAGTCGAACTCGATCGGCTCGTCGATCGGTGATGTCAAAGCCGGTGTCCGACGCTTCGTCGAGGCGCTCGCGGGGACCCCGGTCGAGTTGCAGGTGGTGCGGTTCCACACGTACGCCAGCGTGCTCGGGAGCTCGGACTGGCATCGCTATTTCGACATGACGAACGAGGCCGACGTCAACACACTCCTGGCGTCGATCGACAACCTGCAGGGGAGTTGGTCGAGCAGTTCGGCTCGCAACGGCGGCACGAACTGGGAGGAGGCGATGTTCCGGACCTTCTTCCAGCCCGATGGATCGACGGCTCCGACGATTCCCGAGACGGTGGTGTTCTTCACCGACGGCATCCCGACCTTTGATCGGCTGGATCGCACCGACGGGTTCGGCCCGTTCCGTTCGGCTCCCGGCGTACTTCCGGCGCAGCCGGCCCCCCCGGGAGCACCGTGGCCGGAGTCGAAGGGTAACGCCTTCAGTCAGGTCGGGTTCAACCGGGCCGACTACATCGCCAACAAGTTCCGGCGCAGCGTCCGCCTGGTCGGTGTCGGTGTGGGCAGCGGCATCACCCAGTCGTCCGACTGGATCGTCGACCCGGGCGCCGGCTACCGCTATGTCGTCGAGCGCGGCTCCTACAGCCACGTGCGTCGAGACGCCGAAGTACCAGGCCCGCTACCAGAAGGAAGTACTCGCGGAGGCGACGTGACAGTGGGTCGACTAGCCGACGTACGACAAGGCAGACATGCGGAATCGGCCGCAAGCGGGACATCGGGCTGGACCGCGATCACCGAGGCCGAGTTCCTGGCGATCGACAACACGACGTCAGCCGACGACAACGATGACGGCCTCCGTCAGAACGGAGTCGTCCAGACACCGGTCAGCACGGCGGAGTACAACGCCAACTCGTCCAACCCGGCCTATCGGACGGTGTCCAAGACGTGGAGCGACGGCCCCGACTGGGAGGTCTGGACCGGCTCGTCGAGACAGTTCGAGCCAGTACCGCACGACGAAGCTCTACAACTCGCCGCCGTACACCGGGTTCGACCCGGCGGTCACCGCCAGTACCCGCAACGACACGATCCTCGCACGGCTGATCTCGGGCAACGACAACGGGACACCGGCAGTCTGGGACGGCAGCAACTACACGAACGCGGAGATCGCCGACATGTACGTCCTGCCCCAGTGGTCGCAGTTCGGCACAGCAATGGAGGAAATCGCACTCGGTGAGTGCGGCGCCACCCTGACCCTGCAGACGAAGCTCGGCGGCGGCGCTGCTCCGGATCCGTTCCGGTACCAGAACAGCGCGGTCACCGACTCGAGCGGCGATCCGCTCGATCTCGAGCCGACGGTGGTCACGACCAACCAGCAGTTCGTCACCGGTACGTTCGACTTCCCGATCCCGAACGGCCAGTTCGTCACGGTCGACGTGCTCCCGCAGAACTACTCGGAGCTGACGGGCTACACACCGGGCGCCTGGACCTGTCGAGCAGGAAACCAGAACCGACCGTTCGAACTCGTCGACATCCCCGATGCCGGAGCATGGAAGGGCGTTCGGGTCCGAGTTGCGGCGAACGAGGCCGTGTCGTGCAGTCTGTCGGTGACCCGATGAGCCGGCGCGGACGGGTGTCGAGGTGGGGCTCGCGTCGGGCGGCCGGGGCCGTGTCCGACGACGGCGCCCGGGTACTGCCGGAAGCCAGCGAGACGGCGGGATCGCCCCGAGATCGTGACACGGGCTCGGTGCTTCCGCTCGTGCTGGTGATGATGATCATCGGGTCGCTCATCGTCATTCCGACGATGCGGTACGCGGTGACCGTCCTCAAGGCGAACACCGTGTTGAGCGAGAAGACCATGCGCATCGAGAGCGCCAAGGCCGGTCTCCGGCTCTCGCTGGCGGACCCCGTTCGGCTGTACGACGCGTGCGGCGCAGGGCGGGCCGTCGACCCCCGTCCAACTGGCTCCGATCTCCATGGGAGAGTCGATGTCACGACGAACTGCTACTTCATCGACTCCCTGAGCGCCCAGTCGGACGAGGAACTCCGTGTCGGTGTCACTTCGACCCAGGTCGGCACGGCACCGCCCGAGGAACTCACGGGCACCTCGTGGTGCGCTCCCTCGCCATCGCGAACCGTGCCGTGCGACTTCGGGCCGGCGGATCCGGCCTCGGCGAGTGAGTGGTTGACCCAGAGCACGTTGCAGTCCGAGACCGACAAGATCTGGCTGCCGAACCTTCCGGTGCACGGCCTGAACCGCCGGTCGCCCGATGGCAACCAGATGCCGAGCGGCTTCCCCACGTGCACGGTCTACTTCCCCGGCACCTACCCCGACCAGGTGGTGCTCGACGGCCCGACCTACTTCACCTCCGGGATCTACTACTTCGAGAACGAGGTGCGCATCGAAGGCGGCGCCTCGGTCGTGGTCGGCCTCGGCGCCGTCCGGGCTGTAGCACCGATCAGGAGGCCATCTTCTACGCCGAGAACGCTCCCGGTACCCACAACATGAGCGGGCTCGGAGGAACCTGGGTGCTCGGTGCCGAGGGACGGGTCGTGGTCGACAATTCCAATGGTTCGGAGCTCTCGTCTGCGCTTCAACAAGCGGTACGTGGCGCCCGGCGACACCGGCGACGCGCCGTCGCAGGACGTGTCGATCGTCAGCGTCAACGGGGTACTCGCCCCCGATGGCGTGACCGGGGCTGACCTGGTTGCGCCGGGAATTCTCGACGTGCCGGCGTCCCTGGTCGGCTCGGACACCCCGGTGCCGGCAACGACCCAGGGATATCTTCCATCGGTGTTCACGCCGGTGAACGCAGTAGCCCTTCCCCCTGCCGCTGCTGCGCCGAATCCGCCGGCGACCCCGGCGGCGGTCCCGTACGACGGCACGGTGAGGGTGTCATGGGCGGCTGATGCGGCGAGCGAACCCGTCCGGACCTACCGGGTGACCGCTTCGCCCGGGGGAAACACCTGCGAGGTCGACACGAGCACCGGGTCGGCCCTGGAGTGCGACGTCGCGGGGCTGGCCGTGGGTACGGCGTACACATTCAGCTTGACGGCGATCAACGAGGTGGGCGCATCGGCACCGTCGGCTCCGACCGCTGCGGTCACTCCTGCAGCGGCCCTCGGCCCACCTCCCGCTCCGTCACCTCCTCCGGCTCCGGGTCCCGTCGTCCCCGTGTCGATCCTCGAGATCAGCCTGCCTGCGGCCGCTCCCGCCACGGTGGACATCCCGGGCTACGTCGCGGTGCCACAGGGCCGGGTCAGCCTGGCGAACCCGAACGGTCTCGCCGTGAAGATCTCCGGCGGCATCCTGGCCGCCCAGTTCGACGGGTCGGACGCCCGGGCCACCGGGCCCCAGTCGGTGCCCATCGGATTCCTCAAGACGATCGTGCAGCGGAAGTTCCGCATCGTCTCGACGACGGATGCCGGCTACGAGACGTCGACGGCGATCGTGCAGGTGAACCAGAACGGGGCGTACGCAATCAACTCCTGGGAAGTGCAGTAGGGCGACTCGGCGGGGCGCAAGCGAGGCGTTCGTTTCACGCCACCAGCTCCCCGGCGGCGAGTTGGTGGGCGTAGCGACCGTTGGCCGCGAGCAACTCGTCGTGGGATCCGATCTCGGCAATTCGGCCGTCCTCGACGAACGCGATCCGGTCGGCGCTCCGGATGGTCGACAGGCGGTGAGCGATGATCAGTGCGGTGCGGTCACGCATGGCGGTGTCGAGCGCCGCTTGGATCAGCGCTTCGTTCTCGTTGTCGAGATGGCTGGTCGCCTCGTCGAGCACCATGATGCACGGGTTCTTCAACAGCAGCCGTGCGATCGCCAGCCGCTGCTTCTCCCCGCCGCTGAGGCGGTACCCGCGCTCACCGACGATCGTGTCGTAGCCGTCGGGGAGCGCCGCGATCGTGTCGTGGATCCGTGCGGCCTTCGCCGCGTCGACGAGCTGTTCGTCGGTGGCGTCGGGATCGGCGTAGCGCAGGTTGTCGCCGATCGACTCGTGGAAGAGATGCGGATCCTGTGACACGATTCCGATCGCCCCGCGCAGCGAGTCGAGCGTCAGGTCGCGGACGTCGTGGCCGTCGATGCGCACCGCGCCGGTCGTGACGTCGTACAGCCGAGGCAGCAGTGAGATCGTCGTCGACTTGCCGGCACCTGAGGCACCGACCAGCGCCACGGTCTCCCCGGGAGCGATCCTCAGCGAGAGGCCCCGCAGCACGTCGACGTCGGGATCGGTGTCGCCGCCCAGCCCGGCGTTCTGCTCCATCGACGCGATCGCTGACTCCGACGCCGGCGGGTACCGGAACACGACGTCGTCGAACTCGACCGCGCCGCGGGCGTCGACGAGATCGATCGCGCCCGGCCGCTCGGTGATCGCCTCGGGTGCGTCGAGCACCTCGAAGACCCGCTCGAAGCTCACCATCGACGTCATCAGGTCGACGCGGGCGTTCGTGAGGCCGGTGAGCGGCTGGTACACGCGGGTCACGAGCGCCGCGAGCGCGACCAGCGTGCCGGGGGTGATCGTGCCGTTCACCGCCATGAACGCGCCGAACCCGTAGATGGCGACCGTCCCGAGCGCACCGACGAGACCGAGGGCGACGAAGAAGACGCGTCCGAGGAGCGCCGAGCGGATGCCGGTGTCGCGCACCCCTGCCGCTCGCTGGTCGAAGGCGTCGCGCTCGCGGGCACCGGAGCCGAACAGCTTCACCAGCGTCGCGCCCGACACGTTGAACCGCTCGGTCATCTGGGTGTTCATCGCCGCGTTGTACGCCATCTGCTCCCGCGCGATCGTCTGCAGTCTCGCCCCCACCCGTCGAGCTGGAACGATGAACAGCGGGAGCACGATCAGCGTCAGGAGCGTCAGCTGCCACTGCAGCCAGAACATCGCAGCGAGCGTGGTGACGAGCACGATGACGTTGCTGACGATGCTGCCGAGGGTGGACGTGACTGCGGTCTGTGCGCCGATCACGTCGTTGTTGAGCCGGGAGGTGATCGAGCCGGTGGGGGTTCGCGTGAAGAACGCGATCGGCATGCGTTGGATCTTGGCGAACAAGGCCCGCCGCAGGTCGTAGATCAGGCCCTCGCCGACCTTGGCGCTCGTCCAGCGCTGCACGATGGCGAGACCCGCATCTCCGACGGCCGCGAACGCCGCGAGGCCGGCGAGCACGACGATCTGACCCCGGTTCGAGTCGGGAATGGCGTTGTCGATGATGCTGCGGAACACGAACGGCGGCACGAGAGCGAGCAGCGCCGCCGAGACGATCGCCACCAGGAACACGATGATCGTGCTGCGGTACGGGCGGGCGAAGGTCCACACCCGTCGCAACGTCCCCTCCTGCAATTCGACGCCCTTCAGGGCGTCCTTGTCGCCGGGCATCATCGAGTGCGGGGGCATGCGCATGCCGCCCACGCTACGAGCATCCGAGCGACCCGAATCGGCCGCCCGCCGGGTGACCCTGCTGATGCACGGGGGCCGAGGTCGCGGGTGGTGCCGGCGACCCTACGCTTGAGTCGATGCGTCGCTTCGCTCTCGCTGTCACCGCCGCGCTCACGCTCGCCGCGTGTTCCGGCGGCTCCAACGACCCTCCGGTGGTGGCGCGAGACGTCACCGGGATCACCGATCCTGCCGATGTGGTGGCTCCCGATGGGACCACTGCAACGTCGTCGGCGGTGGTCCCACTCGACTACACGATCGACTGGACCCCGCTCAACGACGTGACCGACGAGGGACGGTTGACGGTGCCCGTCGACTACGCCGACCCGCAGGGCGACACGATCGACCTGTACGTCGTGCGCCACCGGGCGTCGGCGGAGACGCCGGTGGGACCACTCCTCGCCAACCGTGGTGGGCCGGGCGCCGAGGGCGCTTCGCTGGCGCTGAATGCCTCCGGGTTCTTCCGATCCGACATCACCGACAACTTCGACATCATCGGCTGGGACCCGCGTGGGACCGGCCAGAGCGAGGGTGCGGTCGACTGCATCGACGACGACGAGTACGACCGCTTCTACTCGACGCTCGACGTCACGCCCGACGACGACGCCGAACGTCAGGCGCTCGTCGACCTCGCCGAGGAGTTCGCGCAGCGCTGCATCGACCGCGTCGACGATCTGCAGTACGTGGGCACCAACAACTCGGCACGCGACATGGACGCCATCCGCCAGGCGCTCGGCGTCGACCAGGTGAGCTACTTCGGCTTCAGCTACGGCAGCGAGCTCGGTGGCGTGTGGACCACGCTGTATCCCACCACCGTGCGCGCTGCCGTCTTCGACGGGGCGGTCGATCCGACGGCCAGCCCGCTCGAGGTCGGGCTCGCGCAGGGCAGGGGCTTCGAGGCGGCGCTCGACACGTTCCTCGCCCAGTGCAGCGCCGACAGTGCGTGTGCGTTCCACAACGGCGGCGACGCCGAGGGCGCGTTCGATCGGCTGATGGAAGCACTCGACGAGTCGCCGCTGCCGTCCGCGGACGGGCGGGTGCCCGTCGACCGCGGAGTCGCCGCGATCGCACTCGCCCAGGCGATGTACTCCGATTCGTACTGGCCGGCGTTCGAACGTGCGCTCGAGGACGCGCAGGCCGGCGACGGCGCCGGCCTGCTGCAGTTGCACGACGCGTACTACGGTCGCCAGGCCGACGGCTCGTACGGCAACCTGATCGAGTCGTTCCAGGCGATCAACTGCGCCGACCAGTCCGAGCGGCCGACCGTGGCGGAATCGGACGCCGAGGTCGATGCGGTCCTCGAGGTCGCACCGCGGATCTTTCCGTACACGACGGGTTCGTACGCCTGCACCTTCTTCCCGCCGGCCGTCGATCCGCGTCTCGAGATCACCGGTGTGGGGGCAGGCCCGATCGTGGTGATCGGCACCACCGGCGACGCCGCCACTCCGCTGGACAGCACACGGGCGATGGCCAATGCACTCGAGGACGGCCGGCTGGTCGTGGTCGAGGCGAACGAGCACACCGGCTATCGGGGCTCCGCCTGCGTGCAGGGCATCGTCCACGAGTACCTCCTGCAGCTCGTGGCGCCCGACGACGGCACGGTCTGCTCGTAGCCGACCTCACCGTTCACCGCTAGCCTCCACCGACGGAAGGCTGCCAGAGCGGACGAATGGGACAGTCTCGAAAACTGTTGAGGTCCTTCGGGCCTCCGTGGGTTCGAATCCCACGCCTTCCGCCAGTACGTCCACGGGCGTCCATGGAGATCCACGACGACCCTGCTGAGCAGGGGAGTCGTGAACCCGAGATCCATGGACGTCCGTCGTCGTGACCAGGGTGTGGGGCTCACGGTCGATGGCGATCGCATGGTGCCTCGGGAGCGCGCGGGACCTCAAATGCACCGCGATGCATCCGGGGTCGGGGAAGAACCCTCGATCGGCGCCTCGGTGGGATGCCGCTCGGCCAGAAACCCCTCAAGATGCGGCGTCAAATGCCGATATGGATTCGTATGGAAAAGGTCAAGGCAGTCATCGACCGACCACCGCTCCCGGCGAGCTTGCTGGTGCCGCCGCGGCGGCCCGTGCCGGTCTGCGTCTGGACTGCCCCGGTCACGCCAGCATCAGCGCCGAACGCGCCCGTCGATCCAGCAACGATCCTCGACGAACTGGTCGAGGAGATCGAGGGTGTGAGGGGAGTGATCCTGGCATCGGTCGACGGCTTCGGGCTCGCCACGAACTCGTCGATGAACGAGGAGCCGTCGCACCCCGCGATGCTCGCTGCCGCCGTGGGACTCGCCCATCAACTCGTGGCGATGGGTGGCGGCGAACAGCTGCGTCAGCTCGTCGTCGACCACGACGGCGGCCTGCTCCTCGTGTGGCCGATCGGTGCCCAACGGGTGCTCGCCGTGCTGGCGTCGTCGGCCGTCGAGCAGCGTCGCTTGCGAGCGTTCGTCCAGCGCCGCGCTCCGATGCTCGCCGGAACGTCGCCATGAGCCATACGTTCAAGATCCTCGTCACCGGACCCTTCGCAGCCGGCAAGACCTCGATGATCCAGTCGGTGTCGCAGACCCAGGTGATCTCCACCGACGTCGTCACCAGCGGCGAGGAGTCGGAGGTCAAATCGCACACCACCGTTGCGATGGACTTCGGCACCTACCGCCTCGAGGACGACACGCGCCTGCTGCTCTTCGGTACGCCCGGCCAGGCCCGCTTCCGGTTCATGACCAACATTCTCAAGGGCGACGTCGACGTCGTTGCGTTCGTGATCGATGCCGAGGCAACCGAGACCCATGCCGCTGCCGGCGTGGAGTTGCGGGCGCTGCTGCGCGATCTCCGCGTTCCGGCGGTCGTCGCCGTGAACCGTTGCGACGACGAGGCGGTCGCGCGTCAGCTCGCACGCGGGCTCGGCGCACTCGACGGAGAAGCCGTCGTGCCGTGTCAATTGATCGACCCCGACTCCGGCCGTGAGGTCGTCGTCGAAATCCTCCTGACGCTGCTCGCAGCGATGGAGTCAACGAAGGCAGAGGTGGCCTGATGATGCACAACACAGGAATCAAGTCCGGTTCGACCGAGACCGCGACGGGAGCACTGTCGGTCACCGAACCACAGCCCGCGTGGATGCTGCTCAACGAGGCGCGCGATCGCTCCTTCACCGGCGAGATCGTCTTCGAGGTCGACCCCCAGGTGCTCGTGTACCTCGACAACGGCGTCGTGTACTACGCCGAGCGGCAATCCGACGCCCCGTTGGGGCGGCGACTGCTCGAAGCGGGTGTCGTCGACACCGGCCAACTCGAACGTGGCACCGTACGCGTGGGCGATGTCGAGCACCTCGGACGCCTGTTCGACCGCGACGCGTCGGTCGATCGTGACGCGGTGCTCGTCGTCACCGAGACATCGACCGGGGCGCTGATCGCCGAGCTCGCCAACCAGGCGGTCACCACCGCGCGCGTGACGGCGTACCGTCACCATCCATCTGGAGTGCATCGTTGGTTCGTCGCACGATTCGACGCCGTGCCGGCGACCCGGCCGGTGGCCCCGGCGACGCAGATCGACGGCGCGGTCGTCGAGATGCTGTCGGGCCTGGATCTCGGCGCCGACGAACTCACGATCGAATGGGACGAGTTCGAAGGCGGTCCGACCGACGTGGCGCCCCTGCCAGAGGTGGAGGATGTCGACCTGATCATGTTCGACTCGTTCCGTGAACGACTCGACATCGACGCCGACGATGACGTCGTACCGGTCGACGACGGCGACGATGGTGTCGTACCGGTCGACGACGACCTCGCCGATGTCGTACCGGTCGACGACGACCTCGCCGACGACTTCCACTTCGAGGTCACGTGGCCCGACGGCACCGAAGCGCCGGTGGCGGCGCCGACCGATGTCGCTGACGAACCCCAGGGCATCGGGCCACTCGACGCCGAGTTGAACGAACCCCCAGCCTTCGTCGAGAACGCAGAGGGCGAGTTGCACTTCGAGATTCCGCCGATGGAGCCGGCCGGCCAGCAGGCGGTGTCCGACGACGCCCCCGACGACGTCGCTGCTGCGGTCCGGCGAGCGATCGCCGCCATCGAGTCCGCAGCGGCAGCACCAGCGCTCTCGATCCTCGATGAGTCAACCGTCGATGCACCCGTCGGCGTCCCCGCAGCGACGGAGATCACCACGCAGCTCGCTGCCGTCGAGCCCGCTCCGGCCGGCCTCGGTGGGTTCGCGCCGCCGACGATGGACATGCGCGCCGAGGTGATGTACGCCCGGATGGAGGAGGCGGCGGACGAGGTCATGCCCGAGTCGCCGGTCGATGCTCCCGATGCCGTCGGCAACGAGTCGATCTCGGTGGCGACGCTGCCATCACAGGGAGTTGCCTCGGTCGTGTTCGTCGACGAGGCGCACGAGTCGGAGCCTTCCAACGAGCGCAGTTCGGCGCTTCGTCGTCTGATCGGCAGCTTGCGCCGCAAGGATCACTGATCGGTGTTGTCCGACTTCGACGTTCGTCGGAGTCGGAAGAACGCTCGCAACAGCTCGGCCGACTCGGCAGCGCGCACCCCCGAGGTCACCTCGACGCGGTGGTTCAGCCGCGACCCGTCGAGCAGCTCGAACTGGCTGGTGACGGCCCCGGCCTTGGGGTCGTGGGCTGCGTAGACGAGGCGGCCGAGCCGCGCGTTCACGAGCGCACCGGCGCACATCGGGCAGGGCTCCAACGTCACGAACATGGTGCAGTCGTCGAGTCGCCACTGGCCGAGGCGAGCGGCGGCGTCGCGCAACGCCAGGACCTCGGCGTGGGCGACCGGATCGTCGGACAGCTCTCGTTCGTTGTGGCGAGCGGCGATCACCTCACCGCCTCGAACGATGACCGCTCCGACCGGAACGTCGTCGTGCTCCAGGGCGCCACGTGCTTCAACGAGCGCGAGCCCCATCAACGCGTCGACCTGTGTGTCCTGGGGCTGCATGGCGGAGGGAGTGGGATTCGAACCCACGGAAGGTTGCCCTTCACACGCTTTCCAAGCGTGCCGATTCGGCCGCTCTCGCATCCCTCCTCGAATCCCGCCGACACCGTGGTGGCGACGGAACCGCCTGCGCAGGCTAGCTGGCGAGCGGGCCAACCCCATCGGGGGATCGCCGACGGAAGCGATAAGATCCTGCACGGCGGTTCGCCGTCGAGTGAGGTGACGACCGGGCCCTGTGCAATGGGCGCCCGTGAACCAGGTCAGGACCGGAAGGTAGCAGCCTTCATCGGCATCGTCCGTGTGCCGCAGATCGTCTGGTCGTCACCTCAGTCGGCGGCTCACCGGGCCAGGCGGTTCGCAAATGCCACGAGTTCCGGGGCTCCGATCTCGGATGCCACTGCGGCGAACTCCTCGCTCGGCCCGCTCCAGCGCCACTCGTCGACGGTGCCGACGTCGATGTCGGTGGCCACCGTGGCGATCTCGCGGAACAGCACGGCATCGGCGAACTGTGCCTGGAGGGTGGCCGAGAGCTTGGCGGCACCGCGCAGGCCGGTGACGTCCCACTGACCCGCCGCTGCCGGGATCTGCTCGAGGTGGCCGTAGCGGGCCAGCACGAGCCCGGCGCTCTTCGCCCCCCATCCCGGGAGCCCCGGGAACCCGTCGGCGGTGTCGCCGACGAGCCCGAGATAGTCGGGTATCGACTCGGGCCCCACCCCGAACTTGGCGCGAACCGCCTCGGCATCGATGATCTCCCGCTTGCGCCGGTCGAACTGCACCACCCGGTGCCCGCGCACACACTGCCCGAGGTCCTTGTCGGGCGTGACGATCAGCACCTGTTCCACCCGTTCGTCGGCATCGGCAACGGCCGCCGCTGCGCCGAGCGCGTCGTCCGCCTCGTACTCGACCATCGGCCACACGGTGAACCCGGCCGCAACGAGCGCCCGCTCCATCACCGGGATCTGCAGGAGGATCGCCGGATCCATCCCCTCGGACGTCTTGTAGCCGCCCCACAGTTGGTTGCGGAAGCTCTCGATCGTGTGGTCCGACGCGACACCCACGTGGGTGGCGCCGTCCTCGATCAACGCCAGCGTGGAAGCGACCACACCGGCGGCGCCGGCGAAGGGGCCGCTGTCGGCGTGACGCGACGCCGACCCGAAGTGCTGTCGGAACAGCTCGTAGGTGCCGTCGACGAGGTGCACACGCATGCACGGGACGTTACGTCGCCGGCTGCACAGGGCCGTGCACGGACTCTGTCAACTCCGTCTCAGCGAACTCTCAAGATCCGCAGACGCGCTGCCGATAGACACCTGGAACCCGACGCCAGGAAGCTGGCGCTCCGAACCCGAAGGACCACGTGATGAACGATCAGCTCGATGCACTCCGCTCCAGCATCGTTGCGGCCGTGCAGCAGGAGTTGACCCGCTACAACGAGGTGGTCTCCAGCGAGATCCAGCGGCTGCGGGCCGAACTCGCCTCCGAGCGCGCCGCTCGAGCTCGCACCGAGGAAGAGCTGATGACGCTGATGCCGGCGATCGAGCGGTCGCAAGCGTCGTACCAGCAGGAGATCCAACGGTTGCTCGACATCCGCCTGGCGGAACACGCCACGGCGGCCAAGCGTCGTCAGGACGAGGTCGATGCTCGGATCGGCCGCATCGTCGACGAGACCAACATCGGGCTCACGGCGGCGGTCGCCTCCGCGGCCCAACCGATCGTCAAGCAGCTCGAACACCGACAGGACCGGTTCGAAGCCGATCTGGCGAACGTGGACCGCAGCGTCCGCAAGTTCGACGACCAGGCCGCGAAGATGGTCCAGCACTTCAACCTGATCACCGAGGCCACCGAGGCGCGGATGGATGAGGTGTCGGCACAGGTCGGCGCCGAGATCGACGGCCGGCTCGCAGCGCTCTCGACCCGCCTCGACGAGGTGTCGGCACAGGCTGCCCGTCAGCAGGCCGAGGTCGCCAATGCCGTCGGCAGCCGAGTCGACCAGGCCGAGTCACGCATCAACGAACGGCTCCTCACCGCCGAAGCCCGCATCAACGAGACTCTCGGCCAGCGTGTCGCCGACACCGACGCGTACGTCGGTCGTGTCAGCGCCGGCCTCGACGAAGCGGTCACGATGCTCAACGACCGCATCGCCGGCAACGAATCCCGCTTCGCCGACGTCGACGCCGCACTGGCAGCGATGACCGCGAAGTTCGCCAGCGTCGACATCGATGCCATCGACGAGTTGAAGGACCGCATGGCCGGTGTGGCCGGTGAGGTCGAGCTGATCCGCATCGAGACGGAACGCTTCCAGGAGTCCATCGGCGAGTCGATGGACAAGACCAACCTGCGAGTCGTCGAACTCGAGACCCAGATGCAGGAACAGCACCTCGACGTCGAGACCGCCGTGCAACTCGAACGACTCGAAGAGGTCGAGCGGGCGCTCATCGCCCTCGACCCGAGCCAGTTCGTCCGCCGGACCGACGGCGACCAGCGGAGTTCGGGCTCGAACGGCCCCAGCTCCGACCGCCCCGGCTCCGACGACACCGGGTTCGACGGTGCCGACAGCTACGACTTCGCGTTCGCGGACAGCTCGGGCGGCGCCCCGACGGACGCGCCCGCTGCCACACCACCTGCCGCTTCACCGCCTGCCGCCGCGCCACCTGCCTCGATGGCGACGCCCGACATCGCCCCGCCGGCATCGGCCCCCTTCTCCGCCCCGACCCCGTTCAGCCCTCCCGTGAACGCGCAGCACTGATCCGAAGGAACGACTGATGGCACTTCGCAAACCACGTCCCGACGACATCGCTCCCGCGGGCGGATCCAATGGCGGCGCTGCGACGGCACTGGCCGAGCCGCCCGCCGCCGGTGGGTCCGCCGACGAGTGTGCCGCTGTCGGTCAGGCGCTCCTGCAGGGCGGCCACATCCAGCCGGACAAGCTCGCGAGCGCACTCGACGAGGCGAACGGCGACCTGCTCAAGCTCGTCTCCAAGCTCCTCAGCCACTACGGCGTCGCCCGCAACGACCTGTCGCAGGTGGTCGCCGCGGTCTGTCAGGTGCCGGTCGCCGATTCCTCGCTCGTCCAGCTCGACGAGGAGATCGTCACCCGGTTCCCCGAGGAGGTCGCCCGCGCCCACAAGGTGATGCCGATCGCCGAGGAGAACGGGCTGATCGTGCTCTACGCCGCCGATCCGTCGCCGTGGCGGCGCCAGCAGGTCGAGTCGGCAACGGGTCAGCGTTTCGCCTGGAAGGCGGCCGACGAGAAGACGGTGACGTCGTTCATCGAGCAGATGTACCGCTCGACGTCCGACGTCGACCACATCGTGGCCGCGTTCGCTGCTGAGGACGATCAGCGCCAGGCCGCCGAGACGATCGCCGAGGTCAACCTCGACGACCAGGCGCCGGTGGTGCAGCTGGTCGGCAAGATCGTCGGCCAGGCGATGCGCGACCGCAGCTCCGACATCCACATCGAACCGCTCGACGACCGGTTGCGCATCCGCTTCCGCGTCGACGGTCACCTCATCGAGGCGTTCTCGTTGCCGCTGTCGGCACACAACGCATTGATCAGCCGCCTCAAGATCATGTCGGAGATGAACATCGTCGAGAAGCGGGCGCCGCAGGACGGCCAGTTCTCGACCAAGGTCGACGGACGCCCGATCGATGTCCGCGTGTCGTCGGTCGCGACCGTGTTCGGCGAGAAGATCGTCATGCGTCTCCTCGACAAGTCGAAGTCGATGGTCAGCCTCGGACAACTCGGCATGCCGGCGGAGACCTACAAGACCTACTCGAAGCTCGTGCATGCACCCTTCGGCATGGTCATCTGTGCCGGCCCGACCGGCGCCGGCAAGACGACCACGCTGTACGCCACGCTGCTCGAGATCAACTCGACCGGCAAGAACGTCACCACCGTGGAAGACCCGGTGGAGTACGTCTTCCCGGGCATCAACCAGGTGCAGACCAACGCCAAGGCGGGCCTGACGTTCGCCACCGGCCTCAAGGCGCTCCTCCGGCAGGACCCCGACACGATCCTGGTGGGCGAGATCCGCGACGCCGACACGGCCCGCATCGCAATCCAGTCGGCCCTCACCGGTCACTTCGTGCTCTCGTCGTTGCACGGCACCGATGCGGTCGCCGCGCTGCACCGCCTGCTCGACATGGGCATCGAGGCCTTCCTCGTCGCCTCGGCGATCGTCGGGGTGGTGTCGCAGCGTCTGTTGCGCAAGATGTGCGACAACTGCAAGGAGCCGTACACGCCCGGCGCCGAGGAACTCGCGGTGTTCCGCCAGCACTCCGGGGGCAGTGACAAGACCGTCTTCTACCACGGCAAGGGCTGCAGCTACTGCTCCAACACGGGCTACCGCGACCGCATCGGCGTGTACGAACTGCTGCGCATCACCCCGGAGGTGCGCCGCCTGATCGTCGGTTGGGCGACCACGGAGGAACTGCGGCGTCTGGCGGTTGCTCAAGGTATGCGCACGATGCTCCGAGAAGCAATGCAGATGGTCGAAGACGATGTCACGACCGTTCCCGAAGTCGTCCGAACCCTGTTCGCCCACTGAGTACCGAGAGACACGGAGCAGATCCATGCCCAAGTTCGCCTACGCCGCAGTCGACACCACCGGCGCCCCCGTCGAGGGGGTGACCAAGGCCGACACCATCGGTGCGGCGCGCGCCATCCTGGTCGAACAGAACCTGTTCCCGACCAAGATCGAGGAACGCCGCGGCATGCTCGACTTCGAGCTCACCAAGGAGAAGGTGAAGAAGAAGGAGCTGATGCACTTCACGCGTCAGCTCGCCGTGTTCGTGAAGGCCGGCATCCCGATCACCGATGCCCTGATCACCATCGGTGACGAGACCGAGGACGTGGCCCTGCGACGGGCACTCGGCAACCTCGTCGACGACCTCCGCAACGGTGGGTTGTTCTCGGCGGCGGCCGCCGGGCACCCCGAGGTGTTCCCCGACTACTACGTCGGCATCCTCCAGTCGGCCGAGCTGACCGGTCAGCTCGACACGGCGTTGGAGAGCCTGTCCGACTACCTCGAACGGGAGATCGAGACCCGCTCCAAGGTGGTGTCGGCGTTGTCGTACCCGATGGTCGTGATGGTGATGGCCATGATCACGGTCCTGATCCTCGCGGGCTACGTGCTCCCTCAGTTCAAGCCGCTCTTCGAGGAACTCGACGCGGAGCTCCCGTTGCCCACCAGGATGCTGTTGGCGTTCTCGCGTCTCTTCACGGACCTCTGGTTCATCACGGCGGCCTTCTTCCTGGTCGTCATCGCCATCGCTGCTCTTCCTGTTCAAACACCCGACCGGCAAGGTCTGGAACAACCGGTTGGTGCTCAAGCTCCCCGTCATCAAGGGCATCGTCGACTACGCGATCCTCGAACGGTTCTGTCGGATCCTCTCCGCGATGCTCGCTGCGGGCGTCCCGTTGCCCGAGGGCTTGAAGACCACCACCGACGCCACGAGCAACGTGGTCTACAAGGAACGCCTCGAGATCGCCAGGGCGCAGATGCTCGAGGGTCAGGGGTTCTCGCAACCGCTGATCGACACCGAGTTGTTCCCCGGTGCGGCGAAGCAGATGTTCAAGGTCGGCGAGGAGACCGGCACGCTCGATCAGCAGCTCGCGGTCGCGAGCATCTACTTCGACCGGGAGCTCGAGAGCCGCATCAAGAAGTTCACCACGATGTTCGAGCCCCTGATGATCATCTTCGTCGGCCTGATCGTCGGTTTCGTGGCGGTGGCACTCGTGTCGGCGATGTACGGCGTGCTCAACGGGACCAAGGGTCAGGTCTGACGAATGTGTCAGCGCACGAGGACGAAGTCGACGAAATGCTGACCGAGGAAGATCGCCACGACGGTGCCGAGCGCCAGGAACGGCCCGAACGGCAGCGCGGTGCGCCGGCCTGCGCGGTTTCCGGCCATCATCGCCACGCCGACCACGGCACCGGCGATGAAGCCGAAGAAGAGCCCGGGCAGCACGATGCCGGGGTTCAGCCAACCCAGGAACATGCCGAGCAGGGGGGCGAGCCGCACGTCGCCATCGCCCATGCCGCCTTTGCTGAAGTGGTAGATCAGCCACATCGCCACGAGGGCGATCAGCGCCCCGAGGGCCGCCATCCAGATTCGTTCGGGTTCGTCGATCACGACGGCGGCGACGGCGAGGGCGATCCCCCCGAGGATCATGCCGGTGTAGGTGATCTCTCGCGGCAGCCGCTGCGTGCGCAGGTCGATCCACGTCTGGGCCACGAGGGTGGCGCACAGGATCCAGTAGGCCGGGATCACGGCGCGTGTGTCGTCGAACTGGATCGCCATCAGCACGAACAGCGCTGCGGTGGTCAGCTCCAGCACGATCGGTTCGATGCCGATCTTGGCACCGCACTGTCGGCACTTGCCGCGCAGCGCCGCCCAGCTGAGCACCGGCACCAGGTCGAGTGGGCCGAGACGGAGCCCACACGAACCGCAACGGCTCGGTGGTGCCACCACCGAGCCGCCCTGCGGCACACGATCCACCACCACCGTCAGGAACGAGCCGATCATCAGACCGGCGATGACGGCGAACACGATCAACAACGAAAAGCTCATCAAGTGTGGCCCTCCGTGGCCCGAGCGGGAGGTTAGCCAACCATGTCCAATCCAGATCCGATGCTCCAGGTACTCCTCAAGGCAACCGTCGACTCCGGGGCGTCCGACCTCCACCTCACGGTGGGGCGTCCGGCCACGGCGCGCCGCGACGGCGTGCTCATCTCGTTCGAGAACGTACCCGTGCTGGCGTCCGACGAGATCGACCGGATGGTCTACTCGCTGCTCGACGAGCGCAAGGTGGAGGAGCTGCATCGCGACCGCCAGGTCGACTTCTCCTTCGGTCGTCGCCGGTGTGGGGCGCTTCCGCGCCAACGCGTTCCGCCAGCGCAACAACCTCGCGTTGGCCCTGCGTGTCGTGCCGTTCCGCGTCCGCACGCTCGAGGAACTCGGCGCGCCCGCGGCGTGCACCACGTTGCTCAACAAGCCCTACGGCATCGTGCTCGTCGTGGGCCCGACCGGCTCGGGCAAGTCGACCACGTTGGCGGCCATGATCGACCGGATCAACGACACCAAGCCGGTGCACATCCTCACCATCGAGGACCCGGTGGAGTACCTCCACCACCACAAGGTGGCGATGGTCAACCAGCGCGAAGTCGGCACCGACGTCGAGAGCTTCACCGATGGCCTCCGGAGTGCACTGCGTGAAGACCCCGACGTGGTGCTCCTCGGCGAGATGCGCGACCTCGACTCGATCCAGATCGCGCTGTCGCTCGCCGAGACCGGTCACCTCGTGTTCGCGACGTTGCACACCAACGACGCGGCGCAGGCTCTCGACCGCATCATCGACGTGTTCCCCGGCGAGAGCCGTGATCAGGTCCAGGTGATGTTGGCCGGCGCGTTGCAGGGGGTCATCTCGCAGCGGCTGTTGCCCGGCGTCGCCGGTGGCCGCGTGGCGGCGTACGAGGTGATGGTCGCCAACGAGGCGATCCGGAACCTGGTGCGCGAAGGAAAGTCGCGGCAGATGCGCAACATGATCTCCACCGGTGCCGGCGACGGCATGCAGACCGTCGAGATGGACCTCGCACGCCTCGTGGCGGCCGGGTTGATCACGATGGAGACGGCGATGGCGTCGAGCGCCTATCCGAAGGAGGTGCAGGCTCAGTTGGCGACCGCCCGAGCCCAGATGAACGCCCATGCCACGATGTCCACCGGCCAGGCCGCGTCGTCCGGTACGGGCACGTACGCCGGGCAGGAGATGGCGCCCCCTCCGGTGCCGTCGGGCAACGGCAACTGATCCACGGCGCTGAACGATCGTGGTCGCCAAGAAGCCTCCGTACAAGAACATCGCCGGGATCACGCCCTGCCCCGGCGGTTGGCTCGTGCTCCCTGCGCGCCTGGCGGGCATCACGGTGGCGGCGGAGGAGGCCTTCGTGCTCCCGAAGCTGTTCGAGGTCCTCGACTTCCGCCCCCAGTTCGACGCGGCGGCGATCGACGCGCCGATGGGCCTGTTCGACATCCCGTCGGGCCAGTACCGACCGTGTGATCGTCAGGCACGCGACTACGTCGGCTGGCCCCGGATGGTCGCGATCAACGGCACCCCGAGCCGCGAAGCGATCCGTTCGTCGAACGGCGAGGCGCGCCAGATGGAGCCGTGGATGACCAAGCACGACGTCCGACGCCTTCGCTGGCTTCGCGAGGCCGAGCGAGAACTGCAGCCCTACCACTCGCGCAGCTTCTTCTCGGCGAATCCCGACGTGTCGTTCACCGCGATGAACAGCGATCAGCCGTTGAGCACGTCGCCGTACCACGAGGACGGCCGCCTCGAACGTCTCGAGCTGATCCGCCAGCGCCTCCCGGGCGTCGACGACGTCATCACCCGCACACCGCCCGACGGCGCCGCCGGCGTGCACCTGCTGATGGCTGCGGCCCTGCTCTTCACCGCCCGTCGTGGTTCGGGACGTGCGATCAGCCGGATGCCGGTCGACCCGATCTGGGACGACACCGGAATGCGCATGGAGATCGTCCGCTGACCGACGCCGCACTCAGTGGCTCCAGCGATGAGTTCGGGCGCGAACAGATCGCGCCGAGACTCATCGCCGGAGCGGTTGGACGGCTCAGCCCTCGAGGGAGAGGTCGGCGATCGGGCCGCTGAGCGGGGTGTGCACCGGGGTGGCGATCACGGGGCCGGCCGTCGGCGGAGCGAACGGGCCGGGCATCGGCTCCGCGTCCTCGGCTCCGGCGTCCTCTGCGGTTGCTCCGGTGGTGACGACGGTGTCGGAAGCGATGACGTCCTGTTCGGTCGCCTCGCCGGCGGATGCGCTCGGTGTGAGGCGCTCGAACATCAGGGTGATCGCATCGGCGAGCGACTTCTGTCGCTCCAGGCACTCGTCGAGGCCCTTGCGGATCTGGGCGACCGTGTGTTCGACGGCGTCGAGGCGCGCGGCCACGTCCGGCGCGGAGCCGGCGGGGGCCTGACCGGTGAACGACGAGATGCGGTCGGCTCGTTCACGCTCGATGAGCGACATCACGCGCTGTTCGGACCGCTCGGTGTTGGCCTTCGCCTCGGAGCGGGCGAGTTCCACCTGCTCCTGCGCGATCTGGGCATAGGTGGCGAGCGAGGTGAACTGGCTGCTGATCTGTGCCTCGACCTGCTCGACGCGGTGCTGCAGCTCGTCGACCTCGACGGCTTTGGCCGTGGCGGCCTCGTCGCCGAAGAACCCGTCGATGGCGCCGGAGTCGAGTGTGTCGGTGTCGTCGTGTGGCTTGCCGAACATCATGCGTCGTTCCTGTGTGAGGTGTGTGAGGTGCGCCGCCCGCTGCGGGCGCCTGTCCATCTATCGGCGCGCCTTGCCCCGCTCTTGAGAGCGACCTGACGAGTCGTTGATCTTCGGGGCTTTTTCGATTTTGTGCTCAAGATCGATCGGGGAACGCCGAAGAACTCTGTGCGCAACGGGAGCTGGTTCTCACGGAGCGCATTCGTGAGACAACAGCTCCCCCGGGAGCACCAACCAAAGAGCGGAAGGAAACCATTCACATGGACAACAAGCAGGACAAGGGTTTCACCCTCGTGGAACTCCTCATCGTCATCGTCATCCTCGGCATCCTCGCCACCGTCACCGTGTTCGCCGTCCGTGGCATCACCGACCAGGGCCAGCAGTCGGCCTGTGAGGCCGACCAGAAGACCCTGCGAGACCGCAGTCGAGGCCTACTTCGCCCAGAACGGTCGGATCGCGCGATCCGGCCGACGCTGACCGACGCAGACCGCTGGCGTACGCGGCGACCGAGACCGACTCGACGCTGGCGTCTGGTCGATGCCGGGTTCCGCGTGGCACGACGGCGTGGCACGCTCCGACGTAGCTGACGTCGGCTCGCTCGGACCGTCGCGTGGCGAGTGCGACCTGACGCCGCCTACAGCGACGGATCCTCCGCTGATCCTGTCACTGATCGCGATCAGCTCAACCTGAACTCGAAGACCCCGTCGGCTTCGGCCGGCGGGGTCTTCGTCGTTTTCCGGAGCGACGTGTGCAGCCTGATCGAAGTTGAGCGCACTTCTGTGACTCGATTCGGCGAGCGGCGGCGACCGCATCACGAGCATGCGGCGGCATCCCCTCGTCGATCATCTGTCCGACGTGATGCATCCGACGGGCGCGGCACCGCCGCGCGACCGATCGGCGAGCAGCGGGTTCACCCTCGTCGAGATCCTGGTCGTGATCGTGATCCTCGGGATCATCGCTCGCCAGTCACGGTCGACGTGAGCGGTCCGCGGTGCGTCGGATCGAGGCGACGAGATCGAGCTGCCTGTGGAGACCACGCCTGCCGGATGCTGCACGCCACGGCGGCCGTACGTTCGCTGCACGGCGCGGCGAGCGACATCGTCCGGATCGAGCTGCATCCCGGCGAGTGGGCACGGCGCAGACCGCTACGAGCTGCTTCCGATCGATGCCGGCTTCATCGAACAGGCTGTCCACGGCCAGTACGACCTGCCACGAACGACGACTGCCGATCACCACCACCGGCGAACCCTGCACGTACCGGTCACGCCACGGGTCAGACCCCGGCGTACAGTCAGGCGGCGGTGAGCTCGGCGGCGAGTTCGAGGACGGTGTCCTCGGGGAACCCACCGATCCAGCCGGTGACGATCGTGCCATCGGCGGTCAGCAGGATCGCGGTCGGCTGCGCGGTGACCCCGAGTTCGATCCACGACTGGAACGACTCGTCCCACAGCATCGTGAACGTGGTGCCGTAGGTCTCGGCGAACGCCTCGGCTTCACCGAGGCTGTCCTGGGTGCCGAGACCGATCACGGTGACCTCGTCAGCGTGTGCTCGAGCAAACTGCTCGACGTCGGGCGCTTCGGTCCGACAGGAGGGTCAATACGGTGCATACATCCACAGCAGGATCGGCGTGTCAGCCGGCGCCAGGTTGCGCAGGTTGACCTTGTTGCCGAGCGTGATGTTGTCGACGACCACATCGGGAAGCTGGTTCGCGACGGTGTCCGAAGCCGGATCGAGGTCCACCTCGTCGGGCGTCGCCGGAAGCGTGGCCCCGCCGATCGATTCACTCGACGAGGAATCGCTGCCGCCACACGCGGCGAGCAGGAGGGCGCCAGCGACCACCACGGTCGAGGCGCGCCGTCGACGGGAACCGGAGGTAGCGACGCTTCGCATGGCGCCAGTGTGGCCCGGAGCCGAAGCGAACCGGCCCCGGTTCACCGAACGTTTCGCTCCACCGCACGTGTGACGCCAGGGGTCAGACCCCCGGCGTAACAGGGTCAGGAGAGGAGTTCGTGGCGGAGGTCGAGCAGCTTGGGTGAGGGTTCGCCGTCGGACCACGGATCGGCCACCAGCACTCGCTCGTACGACTCCCACTCCTGGCGCACACCGGCGAGATCGCCGGAACGAGCGTGGGCACGCATCCGCAGCCCGATCAGCTCCTCATGACCCGGCAGCACCTCGAGACCGTGACCGGTCGCCCAGAACACGCCGTCGGTGTCGCCGAGCGACAGCGCGTGCGCTGCGAAGTCGGTGGTCGCCGTGATCGCGAGCAGCACGAGGTTCGACGTGATGCCCTCGGCGTCGGGCCACAGGTAGCTCGTTCCGGCGAACGGCATGCCGCGGATCATCGCCACCGCTGGACGCAGCGTGTCGATCGCCTGTGCGGGTGGCTGCAGTCGTGCTGCGTTGACACGTTCGTCGACGAGGTCGGCGTCGGTGACCACGGCGTGGTGGAGCGGCAGTTGCTCGGTGAGGGTGCGTCCCACCCACTCCTCGCCGTCGGGCGGCGCCACCAGTCGGGCGAGCCCACGCCGCGCTTCGGAGACGACGTTCGAGAACGTCGCATCGCGCACGTCGAGCTCCCACAGCGCGGTGCGGGCCCCGGATCGCGTCGATCGCCCGCGATGGGTGGCCAGCCACGCGATCAACTCGACCGTCTTCGAGCGTTCGAACTTGCCGGGGTTGCCGTCGAGGTCGTGTACCTCGATCGCTCCCAGGAGTCCCACCACGATCCGATGGTCCATCGGTAGCGAAGGGCGCGATGGGCTCGGCGGCCTCGTCGCGTCCCGGACCTTCGTCGTGCGTCCCCGGCGATCGTCCGGTATCGGACGTGTCGGAATCGGCCCAGGTGAGGTCGTCGGCCGACCCGAGCTCCACCGGCTCCAGTGGTCGCTCGGCGTCGACCAGCACCTCGTCGACGGCCGCGAGGTCATCCGCCGTCAACCCGACGGGCCTGAGATCGATCGAGGTCCCGAACCCATGCAGCGCCCAGCCGTCGGCCGTACCGACGAGTCGGACCGGAGCGTCGGCCAGCGCACCCGGCGCAACCGCGACGACGACGCCGACACCGTGTCCGCCCGCCGGGAGCCCCCGTTCCTCCAATCCCGTCGAACCCGCCGTGGTGTCACCGAGCAGCAGGATCGCCGGTTCCCACATCTCGCCACCCGTCCGCAACGACCGCAACTCGAAGGTGGTGTGCTCCTGATGTGCGGTCGTGCCGACCAGGGCTGCTGCCAACTCGAGGCCGTCGTCGAGCGAGTCGGCCCGATGCGCGTTGCGGTGACCGAGCAGGGCCTCGGGAGCCAATGCCACGCCGATCAGATGGGCCACTTCGGCGTACATCGACGATGCCAGGCCGGCAGCGAGCCCGGTGATCACCTCGCCAGCCTGGTCGGGGCGGGCCTCGACGGCGAGGACGCCGCAGGCCTCGATGTCGACGAGGACGTCGTCCCCGGCATCGTTCACCCCGAGCTGTACCAGTGCCACGCACGGCATCCCCACGCGTCGAGCGTCCTCGCCGAGGAGCTCGATCGGAACCTCGGCGCCGAGCTGCCAGTGACGACCGTCGTCACTCCTCGGACTCCATGGTGCGGGCAGCGCAACCGGCGCGGTCGTGCGAATCTCCACGTCGCCGTCGATCGACACCCGCACCCAGCCGATCTGGGCGCCGGTGTCGATCATCGACCAGGCCGCGGCCCGGCAGGCGACGTCGACGCGCAGCGCCCGCTCGCCGGCGTCGACCGCTCGGAGACGCCGTTCGGTGATCATCACCTCGGGCCGCGGTTCGGGAACTCGATGGCGGGGTCGCGCCGCCCGCAACCGTTGTTGCCGACGCACGCCGACGAGCGCCAGGATGCCGGCGGCGAGCAACGCGGCGTGCTCGAGTCGGATCGGCGAGGGAGCATCCGGTGACGTCGCAGGCGGCTCGTCGACATCAGTGGTTCCGTCATCGATCGGCACGACGGTCGTGGTCGTCGTGGCGGTCGTGTCCGGCGCAGTACCGGTCGACTCCTCCGGCACGAGGGGGAGCGGGCCGGCCGATTCCGCAACCGGGGCAGTCGACGGTGGATCCACGGTGGACTCGCCGGTCGGTGCGGGCTCGGCGTCCGTCACGATCTCGGGCTGGGCGTCCGGCACGACATCGGGCTCGCCGTCCGGCACGACATCGGGTTCGACCTGCGACGTGATCTCGATGGCCGGCGCAGGTTCGTCGCTGAGCTCGAGATCCCAGCCGGGCAGGATCAGGTCGGGATCGTCGAAGGTCCTGCCACCGCCCATGTCGTCGCCGGCATTGCGCTCCCAGATACCGGTCCAGAGCGTCGGATCGCCGAGTTGCTCGTCGGCGATGTCCCAGAGTGTGTCGCCCGGCTGTACCTCGTAGACGTCGCTCGCCGGCTCGGCGAGATGTTCGACGACCCGCTCGACCGACAGCTCTGCCTGCGGCGCGGCGGCACGAGCGAACTCGGCCGGGATCTGCAGGATCCACCCCGCCTCGACGTACGCCGCATTGGTGAAGCGTTGTCCCGGTGCCACCGTGGCGCCGAGGTTCGCCTCGATGATCGCATCGGCGATGGTGATCACGCGGGCGTCGTCACTTCCTGCCAGGCCCTGCGCGATCGAGTAGATCGACTCGCCTGGCCGCACGATGTGCGTGTGCTCGGAAGACGGTACGGCCGCGTCCGCCGTCGAAGCTGCGGACGGGGTGCGGCGCGGCTGGACGACGGTGCTCGGTGCGTCGCTGAACGCTGTGACGGGTCCACGCGGAACTCCGGCGACGCTCGCGGTCGAGGTGAGCATCGGCATCGCGACGAGGAGACCGGCAGCGATGAAGCGGGCGATTCGTTGCGCCCATCCGAGCCCGCGCACCGATGGCATCGCCAGCCCCCGGTGCCGCACGAGATGGACGATCTCGAGCACGGTCGTCACGACGACGACCACGGCCACGACCCAGATGGCGCACAGGCTGAGGCGGATCAGCGCATCGACGACCGTGTCGTCGGCGACCGGTTCGGACAGGCTCGAACCGCCGAACCAGTGCCACGGCGGGTCCACTCCGGCCAGTGGATTGGCGGAACCGAACCTGGCCTGCGACGCGGCGATGGCACCGAGCGGCATCACCACCGCCACGAAGACGAACGTGGCCAGCGCCGTGAGGAAGCGACCGAGTTCGTGCTGATCGCGTCGCATCATCCCTCCACTCCCGGCGACCGTGCCGTGCGTCGTCGACCCCTCCGATGTCCGCCCTCCACCTCGCCAGTGGGCGCCTGCCCGGGGGAACGGAACGACCGGCTCGAAGGGAACGACCGGGTCCAGAGCACCGATCGGATCGCAGGCATCGACCGGATCGACGGAGCGTCCCGCACGGCGTGGCCGTCGAGGTCACGGCGCCCGCTCCGCCCGGACGGTTCCGGCGCCGGTCACCGTGACGCTGCCGTCGGTGATCGTGACGGTCACCGACACCGTTTCAGCGGTCACGTCGATCGAGCTGATCGAGCCGTTCACCGCGTAGCTCGCGAACAGGCTCTCGGCGGTGCGCATCGCGGCGACCCGCGCCGCGTCGGCGTCGACGGTCACGGCGCGATTCGTCGAGCGCAGGTCGCCGATCGACGTCGCCTGCGCGCCGGATCGAGCTGCCTGGAACGCGATCGACTGCGCAGCGGAGCGGTTCGAGACGCCGCGATCGACGTCGCGTGCGAGCCACACGATCCCGAGGAAGGTGAAGGCGAAGACGAGGGCCACGCCGGCCACCAGCCCGGCGCCGCGATCGCCGCGGCACCGGTCCTGCCGGCTCACGGCGGACCCTCGGTGGCGCGGAACGGATCGATCGTCGCGAACGCCGTCGCGGTGGTCGGCCCGGTCGACGGCGGGTCGATCAGCTCGAGGCCGGCGCTCGACACCGTGCACGACACGGTCACGGCCACGCTGCCGCCGGGACCGAACCCAGACGTGTCGACGCTCACCTGCGGCAGTGAGCACGACGACGCATCGACGAGCATCGCCGCACCGACCTCCTGCGCCGCGGCGACGGCTGCGGCCGGCGTTCGTTCCTGCGCGGCCGCCTGAGCGGCAGCCTCGGCCGCGCTCTGCACGGTGGCCCGGCTGTCGACGCCGCGCCCGAGGAACACGATCACCACCGCCAGGCCGATCGCCGCCGGGGCGAGCATCGCCAGCCCGAGCGCGTCGGCCGAACCCCGATCGCGGCCCGGTCGATGGTTGCGTCGTCGCGCTGTCACGGCGTCAGTTCCTCCAGCGGGACCGCGGAGGTCACCGAGATGCCCGTCGAGGTGCCACGGATGATGCCCGGCGCATCGGCCGTGACGGTCACTGCCACCACACCACCCGATGTCGACGCCACCACCACGACGTTGCGCAGATCGGTGTCGGCCTCGAGGACCGCGGCGGCCGACGCTGCTGCATCACCGGCGGTGACACCGGACCGGGCGACGAGCGCCGCAGTGTCGCGCGCCACCACCCGCGCCTCGGTCTTCGCGTGGCTCCACATCGCGGCCTGGAAGGCGGCGAATGCGAGGAACACGAACATCGGTGTCAGGAGCGCGACCGACAGCGACGTCGCGGCCCCGTCGTCGCCGACACCTCGGCGACCGTCGCGAACCCGGCGGGCGGTGCGGCCCGGTTCGTCCGTCATCGTCGGTTGATGCCGGTCAGGGAGCGGACGGAGACTGCACCGGTGTACTGGCGGTGGTGCGGATCTGGCTCCAGATGATCGCTGCGACGACCGCCACGCTGACGGCCGCGGCGGCGTACCAGAGCACGTGTTCGATCGACACCGCGCCGCGATCTCGGGTGGTAGACCCCGCTCCGGTGTGGGTGCCGATCATGTGGGCGATGACGGCGAGCAGGCCGTTCATCAACGACATCGGGTCCTGCATGGTGGGTTCCTTCCTGTTGATTCCGGGTGGGAGTGGTGCGGGTGTCGGTGGGTTCGAGATCGTGCTCAGCTGAGATCGAGGGCGGGGTAGATGATCAGCGCCATGAACAGCAGGGCCATGCCCACGAGCGGCGGCGTGATCTTGTCGTTGCGGATCCGGGCCGCCGCCTCCTGTTCGGCGGCGAGGGTCGAGCGCAGCGTGGCGCACTTCGCGCTCAGGCTGCGCGCCACCGGTGCACCTTCGGCGGCCGACAACGTGGCGGTCGCCGCGACCTGTTCGAGTTCGACGATGCCGTAGTCGGCGGCAACGAGATCGAGCGCCCCGACCAGGCTGTGCCCGGTCGTCGACACCTCGCGCATGCGCCGCCGGAGTTCGACGAACAGCAGGCCATCGCCGGCGCGTGATGCCTGGTCGAGCGCCCCTTCGTAGCCGCTGTTGCCCGCCAGCAGCATCGTGACCATGTCGAGATACGCGCCGAGTTGATGGCGCAGGTCGACGGCGACGTCGGCGCTCCGGGCGATCGCATCGGAGTGGACGAGCACCGGCAGGAGGACCGCGGTGGCGAGCGACAGCCCGAGCGGGATCCACACACCGATCGAGACCACGCCGGCGGCCTGCAGCGCGCCGAGCACCAGCGCGGGTGCGACGAACCCACCGATCGCCGCCAACACGAGCAGGCCGACGTGTTCGTCGACCGGACGGCCGATCAGCCGCAGCGGCTGCCGCCAGCGATCGGTCCGAGCCGTGATGTCCGATCGGCCCACGGCCCGACCGAGCCGCGCCGCCAAGCGAGGGTCGGAGGGGATGGCCGCGCTCTCGCCCGGTCGTCGGAGGTGACGCATCGCCCGGTCGACGGTCGGCCGCGGTTGCGCCCAGCCCGACACGACGAGCCACACGCCGACGCACATCACGACCCCGCCGGCGAGCAGCCACCCGGTCGTCCTCATCGCGTCGAGCCGATCTCGTCGAATGCGTCGGACGCCACGGCCGGTCGGGCGGTGGCCGTGAGGAACCGGCTGGGTCGCGGCGAGTGGGCGAGCCGCTGCACGCGGACGAGCAGCAGGGCATAGAGGGTGAGCACGATCGCCAGGAACAGCTGACCGCCTGCGGTGTCGTACGGCTCCAGGTACTCCGCCCGCCCGAACACGAGCAGGCCGACGATCAACGAGCCCATGATCACGGTGAGCAGCGTCACCTCCCGTTGGATCGGGGCCCGCTCGGCTTCGACGAGGCGGCGCCGATCGGCCTGCCGGCGCGCCTGCTCGGCGAGCGAGCCGAGCACCGCTGCAGTGCGGGCGCCGCGCTGCACGGCGATCAGCAGTCCCGCCGCCACGAGGTCACCGAGCGGGTCGTCGAGATCGTCGGCGAATCGGCGGAACACGACGGCGGGGTCCTGGCGGCCGAGGCTCGCCGCCAGTCGTCGCACCTGGGGCCTGATCGCCTCCGGGCAGGTCGCCACCGTCGCTGTGATCGCGCCGACGGGTTGGTCGCCCGCCACCAAGACGTCGCGCAGGTTCTCGATCCACGACGCCAACGCGTCGGTGCGCTCGACGTCGCTGACCGCACGTCGGTCGCGGCGCTGCCACACCCGGACGGCGAACCAGCACCCGACCCCCACGACGACCGACGCGATCAGCCACCCGGAGAAGGCCAGGACGATCGCCGTCGCCCCGACCGACGCGAGCAGTCGGGGCATCAGGTCGCCGTCGACCGGTCGGGCGCGGCGCCAGGTCCCGACCCGACCCCGTGAGGACGACGACAGCAAGGACGCCGACCAGCGTGAACACGACGAGGAGCGCCAGGTCGAGACTCACGACGACCGTCCTGCGACCGCGAACTGTTCGGGTCGGTATCCGGCGAGTCGGAGCCGGGTGAGGTGCCGCTGCGACAGCGGTGCGACCTGGGCGAGCTCCTCGCCGTACTCGTCGAGGGCCCACACCTCCGTGCTCGACACGCCGCCCGCCTCGCCGAGACCGCCGACCTCGACGATCGACGTCACCCGTCGCACCGGCGGCTGATCGTCGACCGCGTTGCGGACCAGATCGACGTGTACGACGAAATCGACCGTTTGGGCGATCAGGCTCCACACGGCGAACTCCGGCAGGCTCGAGTTCGACTTCGACACGTAGTACGCCAGCCGTTGCAGGACGATGTCGGCGGTGTGTGCGTGGATCGTTGCGAGCGACCCTCGCTTGCACATCGAGGCGACGTCCAGCATGTCGAGCGCCTCGTCCTCGACCAGCTCGCCGACCACCACACGATCGGGGTTCAACCGGCGCGTCAGTTCCACGAGCTGCCGCGTGGTGATCTCGCCTTCGCCCTCCGCGTTGGCCTGGCGGGTGAACAACGCGGGTGCGTCCGGATGCCTCGGGTCGTCCTCCAGCCGCAGCTCCAGCAGGTTCTTCTCGACGGTGATGATCCGCTCGAGCGGCGAGACCTCGCCCAGGAGCTCGGTGAGCAGGGTCGTCTTGCCGGCGCCCGGTGGCCCGGACACGAGGATGGTGAACCCGGTTCGCACGAGAGCCCGCAGCGGTTCGACGAGCGAGTGGGGGAACAGGCCGAGATCGGCGAGCCCGACGAGGCCCACCTGACGGACGACGAATCGACGGATCGCGAGCCGCGGGTGCGTCGACACCCCGTGTTCGCCGGCACCGCCGAGCACCATCACGATGCGTGATCCGTCGCGTGACTGGAGCGTGAGCATCGGCGACGACGTGTCGAGGCGTCCCTCGCCGGTGCCGGTCATTCGCAGCGCCATCCGCTTCTGGAACGCGGTCAGCTCCTCCGACGACGCCCACAGTGCACCGACGTCGACCTTTCGGCCGTCGGTGTAGGTCACCCAGGTCGAGTCGGGCCCGTTGACGTCGATCTCCTCGACCGTCGGGTCGCTCAGGTACGGCTCCAGAGGACCGGCGCCGGTGAGTTCGGCGACCACGTCGGCACGTACGCGCTGCTCGGCGTCGAGCGTCAGGGGCCGCAGCCCACGTTGCAGCCGTTCCTCCGTGAGGGTGGTGATCTCCTCGCCGATCCACGCACCGATCAGCAGTTGCTGGCGGCGCTCGTCGCTGGCGAGCGTCCCGCCGCGGCCGGTCGCAGCGCGGCCGTCGTCGTGTTCGATCGCCTCGATCAGCCGGTTGGCGACGCGATCGGTCACGAGCGCGACCGTCGCGCGGGCCTCGTCGACGCCGGAGTCGCGCACCATGGTCACGGACCCACCTCGGTGCCGGATCGTCCAGGTGACGCCACGTCGTGCCGGATCCCCGGGACGGACGGCGAGGGGAGGTGGCTGCTCAGCCGCATGGCGGCGTCGACCGCGGTCCGCATGAGCGGCAGTCGCTGGAGACGCTTGGCCGAGACGCCGGTTCGACCCGCCAGGACGGCAGCGGCCAGCGGATCCTCGGCGAGCCGGAAGGCGGCCGTGATCGCTCCCGCCGCCGAGCCATCGGCGAACTGCACGACCTCGTCGGGGTCGAACGGATCGTGACCGATCACGGCGAGCACGACCGTGCCACCGAAGGCAGCGACACGCTCGATCTGCTCGACGAGTCGTTCGAGTCGCACCGATTCCGCCAGGGCCGACGACGGTCGCTGGCGGTGTACCACGACGGTCACGGCCGCGTCGCGCAGCAGTGGGGCCGGATCGCCGGACGGCCGACCGAGATCGGCGAGGACGACGAGGTGGCGACGGCTCGCGAGTTCGGGTACGAACGACACGGTGGCCTCGCTGACCGCCCGGCGCGCGGGCAGCGCACGGACCGGCGCGGCGACGAACCGGATGCCGCTGCGACTGCGCTGGAGCACCGAGTCGATCGTGTCATCGACGGTTCTGACACCCGAGGAGGTGGAGGCGACGGCAGACGCGAGCGACGGCGTCCCGGGAGTGTCGAGCCAGCCGGCGAGCGACCCTCCCGACGGGTCCGCTTCCAGCACGATCACGTCGACGTCGAGCCCCCCGGCACCGAGCGGCCACCCGGAGGCGAGCGCGACGCAGGTGGTGGTGGTGCAGTCCCCGGTGACCGCGACGATCGTCACGAACCGCCCTCCTCGCTGTCGATCACGGTCGCAGTGCCTGGATCCGTCGGAGCGTCGTTCGTCGCCGGGTCGGCGGTGGGTTCGACGAGGACGACGCGCACGTCGTCGGCCGCAGCGATCGTGGCGGCGTCGGCGACGTCGACCTCCACCGAGAGCGACTCCACACCGAGCGCGGAGTTCGTCGGCGTCGGGAGGCCGACGACCCGACCATCGACGGTGGTCGGCCCGCCATCGCCGTTCGCAACCACGAGGATCACCGCCACGCGCTCGCGGACACCGATCGGCAAGGTCCCCTCGGGGACCTGGATCGCCACCACCGCGCTGCCGTCGGTGACCAGCGGTGTCGCCTGCAAGGCGTCGGACGTCACGAGCGAACCGGAGACGAGCCGAACCTTGGCGTACGTCCCCACGAGTGCGTCGAGCCGGTCGCCGGGAACGACGTTGACCGACGAGTCGACGTCGGCATCGACGGTACGGAGCATGTCGGCGGTGATCTGCTCCCCGGCGGGGACGTCCCGGACCACCTGCACGACGGGTTCCGCGTCGTCGAGCGTGGCGTAGAGGTAGACGTTCCCACCGATCGCGATGGCGGCCAGGGCGACGCCGAGTGCGATCCGGTTGCGACGGCGCGCCGCAGGCTGGAACCCGCGACGGTCGCCCGCACCGTTGGACCTCGACGACGGAGATGACGACCACCGTGACGTCGAGGTCGACGATGCCGTCGCGGACGAACCGGAGCTCGGACGCCGGGTGTCGGTCATGTTCCCGATCCGTTCACGTAGCGGTCGAGCCCGAGTTCGAATCCGAGCAGGGCAACAGCGGCGCCCGCGACGAGAAACGGACCGAACGGGATCGTCGCCGATCGACGGGCGATCCCGACGGCCGCACCGAGCCCGGCCGCCGCACAGAGCGCCAGCAGCCCGAGCTGCCAGGCCACCGTGCCGAGCGCAGCGCCGAGGACGAGTGCGGCCTTGACGTCGCCGAACCCCATCGAGCGAGGTGAGACGACGTGGAGGGCCAACAGCGGAGCCGCCATCGCCGCTGCGCCTGCCGCCATCGAGCCGGGCTCCGGCGTCGACCCGAGCGCCCACGACGCGGCCACGCTCGCCGCCAACACCGCCGCTGCCGCCCCCACCCACGGATCGGGCAGCCGGCGGATTCGGACGTCGACCATCGCAGCGGGCACCATCGACGCCACGGTGAGCGTTGCGGGCGCCGGGAGCCACCCGGAGACGATGAACCCCATCGCTGCGACGCCGATCGCGACGGGCGCGATCAGTGCGCGTGCGGACCAGCGGTCACCGGTCCCATCCCCCCGATGGGCACACGTCGAGCGAACGACCGCTCGCTCGGGTACTCCGACGGATTCCACCGTCTTCGCCTCCTTCCCCAAGGAACGCACGGAGCGTAGCCGGTTGCGCACGTGCGGTTTTCCGCTGGTCCGCGGCGGGCCGATTCGTTCGTGCACGCTGCCCAGTGGGCACCGACGCCGTCGGTGGGGAAACCCGTCGGCACGGAGGAGCGCGAGGGCGGCGGGCGTCAGTCGGGCGACAGGGAGCGCACGGTCCACTCGAGCAGCCAGCTGAGGAAGTCGTACAGCTGGTGTTCGGGGGTGATGCCATCGTCCGCGTCGTCCGCGGTCTCGTCGTCGGTGATGCCGAGCATCGTGCCGAGCACGAGGCGAATCGCGTTGATCGACTGCAGGAAGGCGATCGTCTCGCCCTCGTTCATCGGCTCGGTTCGTTGCGGATCGAGCGCGTCGGTGACCGACTCGATCGCCGACAACCGGCTCGTCACCAACTCCTCGCGCATCAACCGCTGGTACTCCGCTTCCTTCTCGTCGTCCTCGGGGTAGGCCACCGGGAACAATCGGAGCAGCAACTCGTTGTCCTCCGGGCCGGTCATCAACGCCCCGAGTTCGCCCATCAGGCGGATCAGCAGGTTGCGCTCCTCCGCGTCGAGCGTGATCTTCCAGCCGCCCTTGACCGCCCGCACCGGCGGCACGAACCTACGACGCAGGGCCATCTTGTTCCATGGTGGCCCACAGGCTGTGCTCGTGGAGGCGGAACACGTGCATCTCGGCCTCCTCGCGGCCGCACGACGCCACGACCGCTCGCCCCTTGTGGTGGACGTCGAGCATCAACTCGGTCGCCTTCTCCTTCGAATACCCGAACAGCTTCTGGAACACGTAGGTGACGTAGCTCATCAGGTTGACCGGATCGTTCCACACCAACACGATCCACGGACGGTCGGTCACCGCGGCCTCGTCGAGGTCGGGGTCCATCACCTCCGTGGGTTCGAGCGTGGTCGGCACGACACCAGTGTGCCCGCGTTGGCCACCCGGGCACCACCGCCCTACGATGGCACGGTCATGGCCGTCGGCAGTCGCCCCCTCGTACCGTCCCGGCTGACGCCCGGCGGCATCGCCCACGGCAGTCGTCGCGCCCCCACCAGCGTGATCGGCGCCTACATCGCCCTCACCAAGCCGCGGATCATCGAACTCCTGCTGATCACCACCGTGCCCACGATGGTGCTCGCCGAGTCCGGCTGGCCCCCCTGGTCGCTCGTGGCGGTCACCCTCCTCGGTGGCACGCTCGCCGCCGGTGGCGCCAACGCGGTCAACATGTACGTCGACCGCGACATCGACGCCCTGATGGAGCGCACCCAGACACGCCCGCTCGTCACCGGCATCATCCCCGCACGCAACGCCCTCGTCTTCGCGATCGCCCTGGAGATCCTGGCCTTCGCCGTGCTGTGGGCCGGGGCCAACCTGCTCTCTGCCGTGCTCGCGTTCAGCGCCGCCGCCTTCTACGTCGGCGTCTACACCCTCTGGCTCAAGCGCACGAGCCGCCAGAACATCGTGATCGGCGGGGCCGCCGGGGCCGTACCCGTGCTCGTCGGGTGGGCCGCCGTGCAGGATTCGTTGGCGTGGGCGCCGATCGTGCTCTTCGTCGCGATGTTCCTCTGGACGCCACCGCACTTCTGGGCGCTCGCCGTCAAGTACGCCGACGACTACCGCGCCGCCGATGTGCCGATGCTGCCCACGGTGGTGCCGATCGAGAGCGCTGTGCGCCAGATGTTCTGGTACACCGTCGCCCTCGTGATCACCACGCTCGTGCTGATCCCGGTTGCGGGCCTCGGCTGGATCTACGGGGTGACCGCCGTCGTCCTCGGCGCCATGTTCATCGGCGGCACGGTCGCCCTGCGTCGACACCCCACATCGGCCAACAGCATGCGGCTGTTCGGTTTCTCGATCACCTACGTCACCGTGCTCTTCGGGGCCATGACACTGGATGTCCTCGTCCGGTACGGCTGGTGAACACCGCCATCCGGTTCGCGATCGTCGGTGCCCGTCCTGCGAGGATTTCGGGCGCGCCGGTCCCGTGCAAGTAGTCTCGGCCGTCGTGCCGTGCCACGTTTCGAAGTCAGACAAGTGAGTTCCCACCCCGTATGACCACCATCGAATCCACCCCTGAAGCCGTCGTGGCCGCCTCGAGCGGTGCGGTCGACGATGCCGACACCGTCAGCTGGCTCGATCGGTTCATCGACGTCTTCACCTCCACCGACCACAAGGTGATCGGCCGCCACTACTTCGCGGGCGGTCTCGTCGGGTTGCTGACGATCGTCGTCGTCAACGTGCTCATCGGCATCGAGCGCCTCGACGGCACCGACACCGTCCTCGACATCGAGGTCATCCCGCAGCTGCTCGACGCCCAACGCGTCGGCCTGGTGTTCGCCGTGATGCTCCCGCTCGCCATGGCGATCGCGGTGGCATTCGTGCCCCTGCAGGTCGGCTCCCGGTCGATCGTGTTCCCCCGCTTGGCGTTCACCGGCTTCTGGATGTGGCTCGGCGGAGCGATCATCACCGTCGTCGCCCTGGTCAACAACGGCGGCACGCTCGGCGGCGACAGCGACATGGTCGACCTGTTCATCGTCGGCCTGGCCCTGATGGCACTGGGTCTGCTCGCCTCCGCCGGTTCCGTCGCCACCACGATCCTCACCACCCGGGCCCCCGGCATGACGATGCGCCGGATCCCGCCGTCGACGTGGTCGGCCCTGGTCTTCAGCCTCGGCATCGTGCTGATGATGCCGGTGTTCGTCGGCACGCTCACCTACCTCTTCCTCGACCACCGCAACGCCCGCACCGGCTTCGGTGGCAACGAGGGCATCCTCACCTGGGTCGGCTGGATGTTCACCCAGCCGGCCACGTTCCTGTTCGCCGTCCCGGCCGTCGCGATGCTCGTCGAGATCTTCCCGATCACGTTCGGCAAGCGCACGCCGGCACGCGGGTTCATGTTCGCCGGCCTGAGCCTCGTCGGGCTCGCCGCCCTCGCCGGCGTCACCCAGCAGAACCTGCAGAACCTCCCGTGGGCAGGGAGCCAGCTGAGCACCAGCAACCTCGACGAGAAGGCCCGCGACCTGGTCCCGTACCTGCTCTTCAACGCACTTCCGGTGCTCGGCGTGCTGATCGTGCTGCTCGTCGGCCTGCAGATCGCCCGCCCCACCGACGGCATGAAGGTCAACGTCACCCCGGCGGTGTTCTTCGGCTTCTTCGGCTACGGCATGGTGCTGGTCGGCATGCTCGGCAACCTGATGTACGCCATCGACGACGCCGGCGTGCAGGGCACCGTGTTCGAAGAGGGCTCGCTCGTCTACGTCGCCTACGGCGCCGTGCTCGGAGCGATGGGTGCGCTCGTGCACTGGGCGCCGAAGCTCTGGGGTCGCACGATCAACTCCGTCGTCGCCATCGGCCTGGCGTTCCTCGGCGTCGCCGCCACGATCCTCGCCACCTTCCCGCTCTACATCGCCGGTCTGCTCGACCAGCCCGCCGGTGTCGCCTACGACGACAACGACCTCCAGGTCTGGAACATCCTCAGCCTCGCCGGCCACGGCCTGATGGCGATCACGGCGCTCGTCTTCGTCGTCGTGATGCTCGGCTCGCTGCTCGGTCGCCACGACGGCGACGGTGTCGGCGACGATCCCTGGAACGGCCAGACGATCGAGTGGGCCACCACGTCGCCGGCGCCGCGTGACAACTTCGTCGACGTGCCGATCATCCACTCCGCCGAGCCCATGCTCGACCTCCGTGACGCCGCAACGGCCCCGACCGATGGGAGCGCCTCCTGATGTACGCCCTGCCCGCACCCCCGCCTCCGGCGCCCCAGCGCCAGGTGCTCGTCGGGGTCTCGCTCGCCGTGATGGCGGCGGTGATGATGACCGGGTCGATGCTCGCCGTCTGGGCGCTCCAGCGCCGCGAGGCGATCGACTTCACGGGATCCTGGCTGCCCGACGGCGTCACGATCCCCGAGGTCCCCACCAACGTGATGCTGCTGGCCTTCGTCGGGCTCTGCGTGTTCGGCCAGTGGGCGGTCTACAGCGCCAACAACGACGACCGGGGACACACGATCCTCGCTCTCGGGTGCACGTTCCTCGTCGGCATCCTGGTGATCAACGCACAGGCCTTCGTCTACACGCAGATGGGCCTCGGGATCGCCGACGGCACCTACGCCGCGATGTTCTACGCGATCACCGGCTTCTTCATGTTGCTGATGATCGCCGGGCTGCTCTTCACCGCCGTCACCGCGTTCCGCTTCATCGGCGGTCGCACCGCCGACCGCGAACTGCTGGTCGCCCACGCCCTGTTCTGGTACGCCATGTCGGCGATCTACGCCGGCATCTGGTTCCTCGTCTACGTCACCAAGTGAGCTGCTGAATGTTCACCACCGGATCCAAATTCCTCATCGGCTCGGCCGTCATCGCCACCGTCACGGCGATCGCCTACGGCGTCACCCAGGACGGCGTGATGGGCACGATCGGTCTCGTTTCGGCGGCGATCGCGCTCTGGTTCCTCGCCGTGCTCAACCTGTTCATCCGCGACAGCAACTACTGGGCCGACGAGATCGCGTCGATCGACGAGGCGCCCGCCGCCGTTCGTGCGCCGGCCAACACCGTGTGGCCGTTCGCCTTCGCGTTCTCCGCTGCGGTGCTCGCCGTCGGCCTGGTCACCTACCAGGCCGTGTTCGTCATCGGTGTCGTCCTGCTCCTCGTCACCGGCGCGGAATGGACCGCGGAGGCATGGGCTCACCGGGCATCGGCCGATGTCAGCCACAACGCCGACGTCCGTGACCGCATCGCCAACCCGCTGGAGTTCCCGCTCGCAGCGGCGATCGGCATCGGCATCGTCGTCTACGCCTTCAGCCGGGTGATGCTCTGGCTGTCGAAGACCAACACCGTCGTCGCCTTCTCGATCCTCGGCGCGATCATCATCACGCTCGCCTTCCTCTTCGCCTATCGCCCGAAGGTCTCCTCCAAGGCGGCGGCCGTCGTGATCGGTGTCGGCGCACTCGGCTTGATCGCCGGTGGGGCCGCAGCCGGTCTCAGCGGCGAACGCGACATCGAGCAGCACGAGACCACCGAAGGTCTCAACGAGGAGGGCGTCGACATCTGCACCAGCCCCGAGGAATTCGAGGCCGACGAGAAGGCCTCGCAGACCGTCGCTGCCACCGCCGCAGTCGCCGCCACCATCACCCTGGGCAGCGATGGCCAACTCACGTATCAGCTGAACGGACCGAGCGCGCAGGGCGCCGACGGGATCACGCTGCCGCGGTCCAACCCGAACAACGTCGTCTTCCGCAACGACTCGTCCGAGCCGCGTCGCCTCTCGGCCAGCCTCGGCACCGAGGTGGTCAGCGAGAACGGCCAAGACGTCGAACGTCCCTTCTACATGTGCACCGCCCTCGTCGACGATGGCGGTGCCCAGAACATCACCATGAATGTCGCACTGCCCAGCATCACCGCCGAGGACGGGTTCTACTTCTTCGTGCCCGGCGTCGACACCGCCCGCCTGAACCTCCTTGTGCCATGAGTAACCCGCGAACGAAAAGGCCTTCCGTGACATCCTCGGCTACCTTCGGACCAATGAGTCGTCGTGTACGAATCGGACTGGTGCTCGGCCTCGGCGCGTTTGCCGCAGGTTGCGCCGAGGACGCCCCTCAGGACATGTGGCAGCCGGCAGGGCCGAACGCCCAGTCGATCGCCGACCTGTCATGGCTGGTGTTCGTGCTCGCCGGCATCGTCGGTGTGATCGTCCTCACGGTCGTCTTCATCGCCATCTTCAAGTTCAAGGATCGCGGGCAAGCGATCCCCGAGCAGGTCCACGGCAAGCCGACCCTCGAGATCATCCTGACGATCATTCCCGCGTTGATCCTGATCGGCATCGCCATCCCCACCGTCGGCACGCTGATGGCGCTCAACGACACCAGCGACACCGAGTGCGTCATCAACGTCACCGGCCAGCAGTGGTGGTGGGAGATCGACTACCCGACGCAGGAAGGGTGTGGCTCCGGCATCACCGAGCCGATCATCACGTCGGGTCAGATGGTCATCCCGATCAACACCCCCGTTCTCGTCCGCGGCACCAGCCGTGACGTCATCCACTCGTGGTGGATCCCCCGCCTGAACGGCAAGCGCGACATGGTCCCGGGCCGGGTCCACACCAACAAGCTCGAGGCCGACGAACCCGGCATCTACGCCGGCCAGTGCACCGAGTTCTGCGGCTTGTCCCATGCCAACATGCGCATGGAGGTCATCGCGATGACCCCGGAGGACTTCGAGGCGTGGAAGGCGGGCCAGATCAAGCCCTACCAGCCGCCGGCGCCCAACACGCTGGCCGCGGCCGGTGAGCAGACGTACATCGCCCAGTGCTCGCGGTGCCACCAGGTCAACGGCCTGGAGGATGCCGACGGCGACCCGATCATCTCCCGTCCGGACCTGTCGGTGTACTCGGGTGCGGCCCCCAACCTGTCGTGGCTGATGACCCGGAACACGTTCGCCGGAGCCTCGTTCGACCTGTTGTCACCGGCGTGCCGTCCCGAGGTCTGGCAGGCACCACCGGAGACCGTGGGCGCGGAGTACCTGAAGGGCGTCACGCCGGAGTGCCTCAACTCGGTGCAGCTGCGAGAGTGGTTGCGCAACGCGCCGGCGATGAAGCCGATGTACACCGACCCCTTGAAGCTCGAGCCGACCGACGGCCTCGTGCGCGGCATGCCGAACCTCGCCCTCAGTGAAGACCAAATCGACGAACTCGTCGCCTACCTGCTCGAACGCAAGTGATGGGAGCCCGATAGCCCATGGCCATCATCGAACGACCGACCGACACCCCGGCGCTGGCTGGCGCCGGCGCGGCCGTCGTCACACCGTCGTCGTCGTACGGCTACTTCCGCCGACCGGTGCAGACCACCGGCTGGCGGTCGTGGGCGTTCACCGTCGACCACAAGAAGATCGGCATCATGTACGGCGTCGTCGCCATGGTGTTCTTCTTCATCGGCGGCTTCGAAGCGCTGCTGATCAGGGCCCAGCTCGCACAGGCCGACGGCACGATCCTGTCGGCCGACAAGTACAACCAGATGTTCACGATGCACGCCACCACGATGGTGTTCCTCTTCGTGATGCCGATGGCGTCGGCGTTCGCCAACTACATGATGCCGCTGCAGATCGGCGCTCGTGACGTCGCCTTCCCCCGTCTCAACGCGTTGAGCCTCTGGCTGTTCGTCTTCGGTGGCATCTTCATCAACACCTCGTGGATCCTCGGTGGCGCCGCCGACGGCGGATGGTTCATGTACGCACCGAACAGCTCGGTGCCGTTCTCGCCCACCAACGGGGTCGACTTCTGGGTGCTCGGCCTGCTGATCACCGGTGTCGCCTCACAGGTCGGCGCGATCAACCTGATCGTCACCGCGCTCAACATGCGGGCGCCCGGCATGAACCTGATGCGGATGCCGATCTTCACGTGGATGGCCCTCGTCGTGCAGTTCCTGCTGCTGTTCGCCATCCCGGTCATCACCGTGGCGCTGTTCCTCCTGATGTTCCAGCGCAACTTCGGCGCCACGTTCTTCTCGGTCGAGGCCGGCGCCGACCCGCTCCTGTGGCAGCACCTCTTCTGGCTGTTCGGCCACCCCGAGGTGTACATCCTCGTCCTCCCTGCATTCGGCATCATCTCCGAGGTCCTGCCCACGTTCTCCCGCAAGCCGCTGTTCGGTTACCCGTTCGTGGTGTTCTCGGGTGCGGCGATCGGCTTCGTCGGCTTCGGCGTGTGGGCCCACCACATGTTCGCTGCGGGCCTCGGCCCGATCTCGGTGGCCGTGTTCTCGGTGGCCACGATGGCCATCGCGGTGCCGACCGGCGTCAAGATCATCAACTGGACCATGACGATGTGGGGCGGCAAGCTGTGGTTCACCACGGCGATGCTGTTCGCTGTCGGCCTGATCGTCCAGTTCACGATCGGTGGCCTGTCCGGCGTCACCCACGCCGTCGCGCCGTCCGACACCCAGCAGACCGACACCTACTACATCGTTGCCCACTTCCACTACGTGATCTTCGGTGGCGCCGTGCTCGGCTTGTTCTCCGGCATCTACTACTGGTGGCCGAAGATCTTCGGCAAGATGCTCAGCGAACGGTGGGGTCGCTGGAACTTCTGGTTCATGATCATCGGTATGAACCTCACCTTCGGGCCGATGCACATCCTCGGTCTGCAGGGCCAGCCCCGGCGCATGTACATCTGGACCGAGGCCCGTGCCGGCGAGGGTCTCTTCGACCTCGCCTTCTGGAACCTCGTCTCCTCGATCGGCTCGGTGGTGCTCGCGATCGGCACCCTGTTCTTCGTCATCAACGTGTGGGTCAGCCGGAAGAACCCGCCGTGCCCGCCCGATCCGTGGGATGCCCGCAGCCTCGAGTGGATCACCACGAGCCCGCCGAAGGAGCACAACTTCGACCGGATCCCGACGGTGCACACCCTCGACGAGTTCTTCCACCGCAAGTACGAAGACGTCGGCGAAGGCGACCAGCACGACTACAAGCAGGTCGCCACCGGCCAGGAGGTCATCGAACTCGAGGAGAAGTACGCCGAGGCGCACATCCACCTGCCGTCGCCGTCGTACTGGCCACTCATCCTCGCGTTGTCGTTCCCGGTGCTCGCCTACGGCGTGATCTACAGCACGCTGCTGGTCGTCGCCGGCGCCGGCATCGCGGTGCTCGCACTGTTCGGGTGGGCACTCGAGCCGCCGACAGCGGACGAGTCGGAATTCGACCCGCCCCCGCCGGGTGACGACGAACCGAGCAAGGAGCTGGCCGTCAGTGTCTGACGCAACGATCACCGAGACCGGCGACGCCGTCGAGATCCCGCACGGGTACGACGACGGCAGCGACCACATCGGGCTGCCCCACCACACGTCCACCGGCCTGTCCAACACCAAGTTGGCGATGTGGCTGTTCCTGGGTTCGGAGTGCCTGCTGTTCGGCGGGTTGATCTCCACCTACATGCTGTATCGCAACCGTCAGGCCGACCAGCTGGGCCCGGATCAGCTGTGGGACATCCCGTTCACGTCGGCGACGAGCTTCGTGCTGTTGATGTCGTCGCTCACGATGGTGATGTCGGTGTCGGCGGCCAAGCGCAAGGACGAACAGCGCACGAAGCTGTGGCTCACCGTCACCGCCCTGCTCGGCGGCCTGTTCCTCGCTGGGCAGGTCTACGAGTTCACGGTGTTCTACCGTGAGGGCCTCGGCTACACCACCAGCCTGTTCTCCTCGAGCTTCTACACGCTCACCGGCTTCCACGGCGTCCACGTCGCCGTCGGCATCGTCATGCTGTTGTCGCTCGTCGCGATGCTCGCGAAGGGCAAGCTCGTCGGTGACAAACACGAGACCGTCGAGATGATCGGCCTGTACTGGCACTTCGTCGACGTCGTCTGGATCGTCATCTTCACCCTCGTCTACCTGATTCCGGCCTGATCCATGAGCACTGACGCCACCATCACCGACAGCGGTCGTACCTCGGGTACGGCCGACGCCCACGTCGAGGCTCCGGCGCATGCCGCGCCGGAGCAACGTCACAAGGAACCGACCGATCGCCAGTACGTCTTCATCGCGCTCTTCCTCGCGGTGCTGACGGCGATCGAGATCGCAGCGACCGAGGTCGGCCCGGACGGGCCCCTCCTGATCGTCTCGCTGCTCGTCTTGATGGTCGTCAAGTTCCTGTTCGTCATCCTGTTCTTCATGCACCTGCGTTTCGACAGCCGCATCTTCAGCCTGGTGTTCTACATCGGGCTCGGGTTCGCAGTCGTGCTCTACGCCGTGGTGCTCGCCACGTTCCACTTCTTCGTCAGCTAGTCGTCGAAAGGGCGCTCCCCCATGCTCGCCCAACTCCCATCGCTGGACCCCTGGCGGTACCAGTTCCACCCCGAGGTCTGGATTCTCGTCGGGTTCCTGACCGGCGCGTACATCTACATGGTGCGCGTGATCGGTCCGAAGGCCGTCCCGCCGGGCCAGCCCGCCGTGTCGCGGTTCAACATCGGGTGCTTCATCGGCGCGATGGCGATGCTCTGGGTGGCGAGCGACTGGCCGGTGCACGACATCGGCGAGGAGTACCTCTACTCGATGCACATGCTCCAGCACATGGCGCTGAGCTACTTCCTGCCGCCGCTCGTGCTGATGGCGACCCCCGAGTGGCTGCTGCGGGTACTGGTGGGCAACGGCCGCTTCTACCGAGTGGTCGTGTTCTTCACGAAGCCCGTGATCGCCGCGGTGCTGTTCAACGCCGTCATCATCATCACGCACATCCCCGGAGTGGTCACCGCGTCGGTCGACAACGGCCCGCTGCACTACACGCTGCACTTCGCGGTCGTGATCTTCTCGCTCCTGATGTGGATGCCGGTGGTCGGCCCGTTCCCCGAGCTCCAGATGACCCCGCTCGGCAAGTGCATCTACCTCTTCCTGCAGTCGCTCGTGCCCACGATCCCGGCCGCCTGGCTCACCTTCGCCGACGATGCCGTCTACCGGTCGTACGACCAGCCGGTTCGTGTGTGGGGGATGTCGGTCACCGTCGACCAGCAGCTCGCCGGAGCGATCATGAAGACCGGTGGCGGGATCTTCCTCTGGGCCGTCATCATCTACATCTTCTTCAAGAAGTTCGCAGCGGGCTTCGAGTACGGCAACACGTACCGTCGGGCTCGCCCGATCCCCGACGCCGAGTTGACCGGCGACAGCGAGATCGACGGTGAGTCGCCCCTCACCACGGCTGACGTCGAGCGTGAGTTCGCCAAGGCGCGGCCGGCCGGCGACGCCACCGACTGATCCTCGGAACCGCTCGGGTCGTGCCGATCGTCGAGCACTAGCCTCGTCGGTGTGATCGATCAGCGATTGTTGCGAACCGACCTCGACGGCGTGAAGGCGTCGCTGAGTCGGCGCGGCGACCCCGGCTTGCTCGACGAGGTCGACGAAGCACACCGACTCGACGCCGAACTGCTCGACATCACCACGCGGCGCGACACGATCCGGGCCCGAGTGAACGAGATCTCCAAGCAGGTCGGCCAGCTCCGCCGTGACGGTGACGTGGCCGGTGCCGAGACGCTCCAGGCCGAGAGCCGCTCGCTCGGCGACGACGAGCGAGCCCTGGCAGCCCGCCACGACGAGCTCTCGGCGCAACTTCGACAACTGCTGCTCGGGATTCCCAATCTGCCGCATCCCGATGCACCCGACGGCGCCGGCGAGGCGGACAATCCGGTCGTCACCGGGCCGTGCGGTCCGTTGGATCCGGCCGTGGCGCAGCACGGTGTGGCGCACTGGGAGACCGGCACGGCGTTGGGCATCCTCGACAACGAGCGCGCCGTCAAGATCTCGGGTGCGATGTTCACCATGCAGCGCGGCGCGGGCGCCACGCTGGTGCGGGCGCTGTGTCAGTACGGCCTCGACCTGAACGCCGACGCCCACGAGGAGATCCGGCCGCCGTCACTGGTCACGTCGGCCACACTCACCGCCACCGGTCAACTCCCGAAGTTCGCCGACGATGCGTACGCCATCGAGCGTGACGACCTCTGGTGCATCCCGACCGCCGAAGTGCCGCTCACGTCGATCTACGCGGACGAGACGCTCGACGACACGCAGTTGCCGATCCGCATGATGGCCCACAGCGCGTCGTACCGGCGTGAGGCCGGATCGGCAGGCCGCGACACGAGGGGCATGTTGCGTGCCCACGAGTTCGACAAGGTCGAGATCCTCGCGCTCGCCACACCGGAGCAGGCGCCGGCGCTCCTCGACGACATGGTGGCTCGAGCCGAGCGGGCGATCGCCGGGCTCGGCCTCACCTACCGGATCATCGAGATCTGCACCGGCGACATGGGCCAGAGTCACCACCGCAGCTTCGACGTGGAGGTGTACGCGCCCGGCGTCGAGAACTGGCTGGAGGTGTCGTCGATCAGCTGGTTCGGCGACTACCAGGCACGACGGGCGAACATCCGGTTCCGTCGTCACGACGAGCAGGGCAAGGTGCTCAAGGGCACCGAGTTCGTCCACACGCTCAACGGTTCCGCCCTCGCGGTTCCCCGGGTGTGGGCGGCGATCGTCGAGACGTACCGCAACGACGACGGCTCGGTCACCGTTCCCGAGGTACTGCGGCCGTACATGCGTGGCATCGAGCGAATCGAGCCCCAAACATGACCGATTGGGCGGCACCCGATCGTCGGGCCGAGCTCTGGGGGCGGCGCGTCCAGTACGAGACCGACGGGCTCGATGTGGCCGGAGTCGACCCCGATCCGATCGTCCAGTGGGATCGCTGGCACCAGGACGCCCTCGAAGGCGGCGTGGCGGAGCCGAACGCGATGACCGTTGCGACGGTCGATGCCGACGGTGTGCCCGATGCGCGAATCGTGCTGGTGCGCCAGGCCGACGAGCACGGGCTCGTCTTCTACACGAACTACCAGGGGACCAAGAGCCGGCAACTCGACGGATCGCCGATGGCGGCTGCGGTGTTCTCGTGGCTCGACCTGCACCGTCAGGTACGGATGCGTGCTCACGTCGAGCGGGTGACCGACGCCGAGAGCGACGCATACTTCGCGTCTCGCCCGCGCGGCTCGCAGCTCGGTGCCTGGGCCTCGCCACAGAGCGAGGTGATCGCGGATCGGGCCGAACTCGAGGCCCGTGTGATCGCCTTCGACGAGCAGTTCGCGGACCGTGACGTTCCCCGTCCGCCACACTGGGGTGGCTGGCGGCTGATCCCGTTCGAGTGGGAGTTCTGGCAGGGGCGCCCGAGCCGGCTCCACGACCGCCTGCACTATCGCCGCACCGACACCGGCTGGACCATCACCCGCCTCGCACCCTGAGGATCGCAGCCGGGGTCCGATCCCTGCTGCAATCGGCGGGTGCGAGCCAATCGGAAAACGCCAGCTCACGGGAGTTGAATGCCGACCGCTCAACGGCGAGGCTGTGCGCATGACCGTGACGAGGGTGCTGGTGGTCGACGACGAACCGACCGTGCGCGAAGTGGTGGCCGGGTATCTGCGACGCGACGGCCACGAGGTGTCGGAGGCCGCGGACGGCACCACGGCGCTCGAACTCGTCGACCGCGACCATCCCGACCTCATCGTGCTCGACATGATGCTGCCCGGGGTCAACGGCCTCGACGTGCTGCGACGGGTGCGCACCACCAGCGACGTCCCCGTGATCATGCTGACCGCACGGTCCGAGGAGTCCGATCGGGTGGCGGGCCTCGAACTCGGCGCAGACGACTACGTCGTCAAGCCGTTCTCGCCCCGAGAGTTGGCGGCGCGTGTCAACGGCGTGCTCCGCCGGACGAACGGTCGCCAGCCGGCTGCACCCGGGCCGATCGTGTACGGCGAACTCACGATCGAACCGCTCAGCCGTGAGGTCACCCTCGAAGGTCGCAACATCGAGCTCACGCCCAAGGAGTTCGACGTCCTCGCCTTCCTCGCGTCGTCGCCTCGCCAGGTGTTCTCGCGGGCGCAGCTCCTCGAATCGGTGTGGCAGTCGTCGCCGGAGTGGCAGGATCCGGCCACCGTCACCGTCCACGTGCGTCGGATCCGCAACAAGATCGAAGCCGACCCCGAGACGCCGCGCTGGATCACGACGGTGTGGGGTGTCGGCTACCGGTTCGAGCCGTGACACCCGATCGGCCGAGTCCACCGCGCGGGATGAACCGCCTCGGCCGCAGGTTCCTCGTGGCCACCCTCGCCGTTCTCGGCGTGGCCGTGCTGATGATCGCCATCGCTGCGCAGACGATGTTCATCAACGATCATGATCTCCGGCTGCTCATGTGGGCGCTGGTGCCCGCGGTGTTGGGTGCCGCGCTCGTCGCAGTGGCGATGGCCCGCCCGGTGGCCCGCGACGCCACGCGGATCTGCGACGCGGCGATGCGGGTGGCCGACGGTGACCTGTCGGCGCGCACCGGGGTGACCCGGCGCGACGAACTCGGCGAAGCAGCAGCGATGTTCGACCTGATGGTCGACCGGCTCCAGGCCGTCGAGCGGGAGCGGTCCTTGATGCTGTCGTCGATCTCCCACGACCTCCGGACGCCGCTCACTGCGTTGCGAGCGTCGGTCGAGGCGATCCGAGACGGGGTGGCGGCCGACCCGGACATGTACCTCAGCGGCATGGAGCGCCAGGTCCGAGCACTGTCAGCGCTCGTCGACGATCTGCACCTCCACAGCCGTCTGGTGAGCGGAACGATCGAACTCCAACGAATCCGTCTCGATCTGCGCGAACTCGCCGACGAGGCGATGGAGACGCTCCGTCCGATCGCCGAGGTCCGCAACGTCGCGCTCCTGCTCGAGGCCCGGCAGCAGGTGCTCGTCGAGGCCGACGGCTCGCAACTCGCTCGCGTGATCCGCAATCTCCTGGAGAACGCGATCCGTCACGCTCCTGACGACTCGGTCGTGCTGGTCCAGATCGAGGAGCAGGATCACGTGGCGACGATGCGCGTCGTCGACGAGGGCCCGGGCTTCCCGGCGGAGTTCCGCGACCGGGCCTTCGAGCCGTTCACCCGAGCCGATCCGGCCCGCGACACGCGAACCGGCACCGCGGGCCTCGGGCTGTCGATCGCCCGCGGCATCGTCACCGCGCACGGTGGATCGATCGGCGTCGGCGACGGCCCGGGTGGCGTGGTGGAGATCGCACTGCCGGTGTGACGAGCGGTCGTCGGCTCGAGGAGCGCCGTCTGGTTCAGTCCTCCATCGGCCAGGAGGTGGCGGCGTCGACCAGCCCGTCGATCAAGGCCTCGGTGTGCGGCGTGAGACCCGGTCCCTCCCAGTCCCACCAGAGCGGGCTCGATCCCCGTACCCGGGGCGGCAGCTCGATCTGGACGCCGCCGTCGCGCGGCAGGTTGACCGGGTTGTGCCGGTGGAGGCCCCGCAGCTGTTGCGGGATCGCGTCGACGTCGGTGACGACGTCGTAGGCGGGCAGTCGCCGGCGCAGCGCGGCACCCACGTGACCGGCGAACACCCGGTTGCCGCCACCGAGGAGCAGCGACCCGAACAGCCCTCGCCGCCCGTAGCCGTGCACCGTGATCACGATGTCGACGTGTTCGACGAATGCCGCGAGGTGCTCGGACTCGTGCGGACGCACCTGGATCGACGGGAGGTGTTCTCGCATCCCATCGGGCTGGATCACGGCGTAGAGGGAGGCCGCGGACCGTTCGGCGGCACGTGACGCGATCACGTCGGTCATCGCCTCGAGGGCGCCACCGTGGTACGCCATGAAGCCGATCCGGCTGCGCAGGTGCGCGACTTCCTCGACGCCCGGGGTGGCGAGCAGGGAAGCGAAGGCGGTCACCACGCCATGATCGCAGCACTCGGGCTCTACAGTGATGTCGATGCTGGCGTGGATGGATCTGGAGATGACCGGGCTGGATCACACGTCCGACGTGATCGTGGAGATCGCGACGATCATCACCGACGACGAACTGCAGATCGTCGCCGAAGGGCCCGACCTGGTGATCCACCAGCCCGACGACGTCCTCGAACGCATGGACCCCTTCGTGGTCGACATGCACACGAAGTCCGGCCTGCTCGAGCAGATCCGCTCGTCGACCGTGTCGCTCGAGGACGCTGGAGCCGCCACCCTCGAGTTCATCAAGCTGCACGTGCCGGAACCGGCGAGCGTGCCGTTGTGCGGCAACTCGATCGGGACCGACCGGCGGTTCCTCGCGGCGTACCTGCCCGAGATCGAGAACCACCTCCACTATCGCTCGATCGACGTGTCCAGCGTCAAGGAGCTCGTGAAGCGCTGGTATCCGTCGATCGACGCCAGCCGTCCGCGTGGCCAGGGCTCGCACCGTGCACTCGACGACATCCGCGAGTCGATCCGCGAGATGGCGTACTACCGCGAGCACGTCTTCGTCGACCCTGCGTCGATCGTCGCCGAGTCGCCGGACACCTCGACCTCGTCGCCCGACTGAGCGCTCCGGACCTGACGTCAGGACCATCGTCCCTGACCCTCCCGATACCCCCGCGGGTACAGTTGAGGACACAAGCGGACATCGGAGGTCGTCATGAACGCCTTGCTACGAGCCCTCGCAACGACAGCGCTCGTTGCCGGAACCACACTGCTCGGTGCGATGGGGTCCACGGCAGTGGACGCACAATCGCCTCAGCAGGGAAGCGTTGTGGTCACCGTCGTTCTCACCGGTGATCCAGGCGGCGACGTCGGCAACGTGTTGCTCACCATCAACCGTCAGTCCGGCGGGACGGCCACATCTGCGACCGCCGTGGCAGGTGGCAACACCTTCACGTTGCCCTTCGGGTCGTACGTCCTCGTTCCCACGGTGACCGACCCGAACTACGCCATCACCGGCTACAGCTGCGTGTCGCAGCAGGGGAACGGCACCGGTCCCCGTGGCCCGGACTTCGTGATCGACGGCAACGGCGCCGGTGACTTCGTCGACGCGACCTGCACCGTGAATGTCACCTACACCGCGCCGCCACCCGCGTCGACGGTGCCGCCACCCGCGTCGACGGTGCCGCCGACCGACTCGACGGTGCCGCCGACCGACTCGACGGTCCCGCCGACCGACTCGACGGTCCCGGCGACCACACCGCCTGTCGAGACGACGGTGGCCCCGGCGTCGCCGACCACCGAGGTGATCGCAGCCCTGCCGCCGGCGGCTGCGAGTGACTCGGGCACGCCGTCGGGCACGATGCCGGTGACGGGACCGACGTCTCAGACGCTGCCGATCGCCACCACCGGGTTGATGATGCTGCTCCTCGGCAGCGCTGCGGTCGTGGCCGCTCGTCGCCGCTGATCGTCCGGAACCTACCGGTCTGTCTCGAGCCGGTAGGTTCCGGCGTATGCGCGCCGTCGTTCTTCGCTCCCATGGTGGTCCCGAGGTGTTGACGATCGAGGAGGTCGCCGACCCGACCCCGGACCGGGAGGAGATCGTCGTCGATGTCGAGCACACCGCGATCAACCGGGCCGATGTCCTGCAGCGGATGGGGATGTATCCCGACCCGCGAGGCCGGGCGATCGAGATTCCCGGCCTCGAGTTCGCCGGCGTCGTTTCCGCGGTGGGCGCCGACGTGACGGCCTGGTCGGTCGGTGATCGAGCGATGGGCATCGAGGCCGGCGGCTGCTATGCGGAGAAGGTCGTCACCCACAGCCGCCAGGCGCTTCCGGTGCCGGCGGTGGTCGACTCGGCCGATGCCGCCGCCATTCCCGAGGTGTTCCTCACGGCCTGGGACGCCCTCGTCGTGCAGGGTGGATTGACGAGTGGACGCTGGGCGCTGGTCCACGCCGGTGCGTCGGGTGTCGGCACCGCAGCGATCCAGATCGCGAAGGCGATCGGGGCGCGCATCGTCGTCACGTGCTCCGCCGGCAAGATCGACGCGTGTCGCGAACTGGGAGCGGACGTCGTGCTCGAGCGCAGCCCGGCCGACTGGCTGGGCGCGCTCCGGACGGCCGTGCCCGGAGGCGTCGACGTGGTGCTCGACGTGGTGGGAGGCGAGGAGGTCGATCGCAACCTGAAGGCGGTCCGTGTGGACGGCACGATCATCCAGGTGGGTCTGATGGGTGGCGCCTCGGCCGACGTGAACGTCGGCCTGATCCTGTCGAAGCGGATCACCTGGATCGGCACGACGCTTCGAGCTCGACCGCTCGAACGAAAGCTGGCCCTCAGCCAGCGATTCATCGACGAAGTCCTTCCGTTGTTCGACAGCGGCCGGCTTCGGCCGGTGATCGACTCGCGCTACCCGTTCGAGCAGATCGCCGACGCGCACCGCCACATCGAGGCGAACGCCAACGTCGGCAAGATCCTCGTCGACCTCTGAGATTCCGCCCCCACTTGCACTCGGCTGACCATCGCGCCACGATGCGTCATGGCACTCAACGCAAGGCGTACCCGTGTGGAGGCCACCACCACCGCTGGCCGGGTCCGCGGTGCACTCGACGACGGCGGTGCGATCGCCGTCTTCCGGGGCATCCCGTACGCAGCGCCGCCGGTCGGCGATCGCCGTTGGAAGCCCCCGGCACCGCCGGCGCCCTGGCGCGGCGTCCGATCGTGCAAGAAGTTCGGTCCGATGGCGTTCCAGCGGGCCGCCCAGATCGATCAGTTCTTCGACAACCTCGTACGCGGTGTCGGCCTCGGCGCCGCTCGCCGCAAGGCATTGGCGCTCGCGCTGAAGGTTGCGCCGAGCAAGGAGAGCGAGGACTGCCTCACACTGAACGTCCGCGCTCCCGCCAGGGCGGAAGGACTCCCGGTGATGGTGTGGATCCACGGTGGGGACCACACCGACGGGAGCGGATCGGAGCTCTTCTACCAGGGCAATGCACTCCCGGAACGGGGATGCGTGCTCGTCACGATCAACTACCGGCTCGGGCTGTTCGGATTCTTCGCGCATCCCGACCTGGCGTCGGAGTCACCCGATCAGGTCTCGGGGAACTACGGGCTGCTCGATCAGATCGCCGCGCTCGAGTGGGTGCGCGACAACATCGCGTCGTTCGGCGGTGACCCCGGCTGCGTGACGATCTTCGGCGAGTCAGCCGGTGGCGAGGCGGTGCTCAACCTGCTCACGTCCCCGCGAGCCCGCGGACTGTTCCATCGGGCGATCGCACAGAGCCCGAGCGACAGTGGCCGATGGCTGCACCTCCGCCGGCCCGCCCTCGACTTCGTCCCTGCGGAGGAAGCGGGATCGGACTTCGCGACGCTTGCCGTCGGCCCGGCAGCCGGCCAACTGACGCGGCTGCGCGAGATGACACCCGAGGTGCTGACCGAGATGTACCGAGCCCACCCCGAACTCGGCCGGTACTTCTACCCGGTGGTCGACGATGTGATCCTGCCCGAGACCCCGATGTCGGCGTTCACCGATCAGCGTCAGGCGTCGGTGCCGTTGATGATCGGCTACAACCGCGACGAGGGGACGCTGCTGGCTCCGTTCTCGCACCCCGCCGGGGCCGAGTTCGAGGCGCCGGCCGACGGAACGACCGTGTCGCCGACACAGGCCCGTGCAGCGTTCGAGCGCTCGTACCCGAGCCCGCAACACGTCGACCGGCTGATGGCGGCGTATCCGGGCCTGGCCTCACTCGAACCCACCGCCGTGTGTGAGCACCTCGGTGACCACATGTTCGGGGTGCACGTCGACCACGCAAGCCGCCGGCACTCCGCTGCCGGACACCCGGTGTACCGGTACCACTTCCGGGCGGTGCCGGCATCGAAGAAGCAGACGATCGGCGCGTTCCATGCCGCGGAGATCACGTACGTGTTCGGTACCAAGTTCCCGCTGGTGCCCGATCCCGACGACGCCCACCTGCTGACCCGCGACATGGGCGACCGCTGGTTCGCGTTCGCTGCCACCGGGGTACCGGACACGCCGGGTCGCGAGGCCTGGCCCGCCTACGATGCCGGCGATCCGCAGCAGCTGGTGTTCGACCGACCACGCTCGGCGGTGCAACCGTGTCCGGCTCAGCCCGGCCTCGACCTGATGCGTGAGCGCATCGACTGGTTGACCGACTCCCTGCGCACCCCGACCGCGGATTTCGCGAAACATCCTTGACTCCCGCCTGGTCGTCGTGGTTGTCTGAGAAGCCGAGCACGGGACCCCGTGCCACCCGCTGGCCAACACGAAAGGACGAACGATGAGCATGTCACCGATTTCTGCACCGTCGTTCGTCGTTGCGCGCCCGCACGTCGGCTCGCTGGGCGCCGCCTCGTGGCCGATCGATCTCGTCCAGGGATGCATGTCCGTGAATCATGGCGAGACCACCGGCACCACTGGGTCCAAGCGACTCGACCCCGGCCACCTCATGGGAGTGCTGACGTAACACCGACGTCAGATCACCTCTCACGAGGCCGCCGGGTTCCGACCCGGCGGCCTTTTCGGTTTTTCGGCCCCGAGTTCGATCCACCGACCATCACCAATCTCCACCACCAGCACACCAACCAGCACACCAACCAGCACACCAACCAGGAACAGGACACGACATGAACCTCCAGGAAACGACCGCCGCACTCTCCGACACCTCCGGATTCGGAGTCCACCAGGCCGGCACCTCCCCGGTGCTCACCCGTACTGGCACCACCCACACGATCTTCGAACAGGACGACCCCATGACACTCACCGCCGCCAGCCGCTCGGTGCTCGACGAGCCCCGAGAACCCGACAGTCCGAGACCACCCGGTACGACGAGGACACCCGTTGCTCGCTGTGCCGATGGACACGGCACGATGACCGGGCTGTTCTTCTCGGACAACGTCGTCGACATCGCCCGTGCGAAGGCGATGTGCGGGCTCTGCCCGCTGCAGGCGTCGTGCCTCGCCGGGGCACTCGAGCGTGAGGAGCCCTGGGGTGTCTGGGGCGGTGAGCTGCTCTCGGGCGGCCGCGTCATCGCCAACAAGCGCCCCTGCGGTCGTCCGCCCAAGCATCCCCGCCCGGTGGTGGTCATCGACGAGATGGGGCCCGTCCCCGTTCCCGTCGGCTGATCGCCACCCGAGTTCCCCTCCCCGTTCGTGGCGGGGTTTCGGTGACCCCTCGCACCGAAACCCCGCCGCAAACGGGGCGGAGACGGGGAGGGCGGGGAGTGAACAAATGCGAAGAACGCCCGGGCCGATCTGGCCACCGGCGACCCGCTCAGTAGCCTCGACGTCGTGAAGATCCGTCCGCGACTCCTCGTCGGTTCGCTCGCGGTTGCAGTCATCGTGATCGGCGTGTTCGCCTGGACGCAGCGCCCCGACGGCGGCGACGACGACCTCGACGCCCGGCTCAGCGATCCCGGCGCCGTCGTGACGTTCCCGGTCGACGGCCTCGGCAACGACGCGGTCGACGGCGAACCGTTCCCCGATGTCGTCCTCCTCGACGGCGACGACAACGAGATCTCCACCGCCGACCTGCTCGGCGAACCGCTGGTCGTCAACCTGTGGTTCAGCACCTGTCCACCCTGCGCACGGGAACTCCCCGAGTTCGCCGAGGTCGATGCGCAGCGCGACGACGTCCGTTTCGTCGGGGTCAACACGATCGACTCGGTCGAGGTGATGGAGCGTTTCGCCGGCGAACGCGGGGTCACCTACGACCTCCTGCGCGATCAGTACGCCGAACTGGCCGACGGCATCGGTGCCGTCGCCTTTCCCGTCACGCTGTTCGTCACCTCCGACGGCACGATCGTCGATCAGGCCGGGGTCCTCGATGCCGATGAGTTGAACGCCAAGATCGACGACCTCCTGGTCGCAGAAGCGAGCCTCACATGAGCCTGTCCTTCATCCGCGGCATGGTCGCCGCGGTCAACCCCTGTGGCTTCATCCTGCTGCCGACCTACCTGATGTACTTCCTCGGCCTGCAGGGCATCGCCCCCGGCACGCAGCGCGCCACGATCCGGCGAGCCCTCCTCGTGAGCGCGGCGGTGTCGGCAGGATTCCTCTCGGTCTTTCTCGTCGCCGGCGTCATCTCGTACAACTTCACCAACTGGATCAACGAGAACGCCAAGTACGCCACCGGCGGGATCGGCGTGGCCCTGCTCGTGCTCGGCGTGGCGATGCTCTTCGGGTACAAGCTCCCGTTCATGACGCCGAGCATCAACACCGGTGGCGACGCACCGGAGCGCACGATGCGGGCGATGTTCGTGTTCGGCATCGCCTATGCCGTCGCATCGATCGGTTGCACGATCGGGCTCTTCATCGCCACCGTGTTCAGCACCACCGCTCGCGAGGGAGTGGTCGCCGGTGTCGGCAACGTGCTGGCGTACGGCGCCGGCATGGCGCTCCTGGTGAGCGCACTCACCGTTGCGCTGGCGTCGGCGAACACGAGCCTGCTGAAGTTCCTGCGGGGCGGCTTGCAGTACGTCGACCGCATCGCTGCGGGGTTCGTCGTCCTGTCGGGCGTCTACCTGCTGTGGTACTTCTACTGGGTCGACATCAAGGAGGAAGGCGACCCGGTCACCGACTGGGCGCTCGAGCGCCAGGCGCAGGCCACCACGTTCCTCAACGACCACTGGCAAGCCGTCGGCATCGTGCTCGCCGTCGTGGTCGGCGGCGCCATCGCCTATGTGATCACCAGGCCGGGACCACCCGAGCCTGTCACCGTCGGGCCGGACGCAGACACGATCACCGACGCCACCGACACCGCCGTGGGTTCGAAGATCGACACGGGTCCTCAGGCGTAGTTGACGGCCGCGGCCGCTGCAGTCAACTCGGCGCGGTGATCCGGGTGAGCGATCGCGATCAGCGCTTCGGCGCGCTCCTTGATCGACTTGCCTCGCATCTCGGCGACGCCGTACTCGGTCACGATCTTGTCGACGGTGTTCTTCGGTGTCGTCACCACGTCGCCCGCGGCGAGCTGGGGCACGATGCGTGAGGCACCGTGTGACGTCGTCGAGTGCAGCACGACGAAGCCCTGGCCGCCGTCGGAGTAGACCGCGCCGCGAGCGAAGTCGTTCTGGCCACCCGACGACGAGTAGTAGCTGCCGGCGATGGTCTCCGAGGCGCACTGGCCGATGAAGTCGACGGTGAGGGTGGCGTTGATCGAGACGAAGTTGTTCTCGTTGGCGATGACGCGTGGGTCGTTCACGTAGCGCACTGCGTGGAGCTCGATCGCGGTGTTCTCGTGGAGGAACTCGTGGAGCCGCCGTGTGCCGAGCGCGAACGTGCCGACGACCTTGGTGCGGTTGAGCCGCTTCTTGACCCCGTTGACGACACCCGACTCGATCAGGTCGATGACGCCGTCGGAGACCAGCTCGGTGTGGATGCCGAGATCCTTGTGGTCGGACAGGGACGCCATGATCGCGTTGGGGATCGCGCCGATGCCGGTCTGGATCGTCGCACCGTTCGGGATGCGCTCGGCGACGTAGGAGGCGATCTTGAGGTCGGTCTCGCCGCAGATCGCCGGAGGAACCTCCACGAGTTTGCGGTCGCTCCGGCACCAGCCGACCACCTGCGACACGTGGATCTGGTTGCGACCGAACGTTCGTGGCATGTCGTCGGTGACCTCCAGGAAGATTCGGCCGCGTCCGATGAAGCTGGCCGTGTAGTCGGCCGAGACTCCCAGGGAGAAGTAGCCGTGACGGTCGGGTGGAGACGCCGCGGCGATCACGAGCGGGTCGTCGGTGCGCATCCGCATCAGCGAGTACACCTCGGAGAAGTGGGCCGGGACCAACCCGATGTGTCCGGCGGCGAACTGTGGTCTCGTCACGTGGGAGAGGAAGTACGAGATGTTCTTCAGGCGGGTCCCGTACTCGCCGCGCAGGTACGGACGATCGTGGATGGCATGCATCTGGTGGACCCGCACCTCGTCGATGCGTGGGTCGCCTGCTGCGGCGGCCGCTTCGATCGCGTCGATCACGGCGGTCGGTTCGCCGTTGCCGAGCGGCACGATGATCTGTTCTCCCGGCGCGATGTGTTCGAGGACGTCGCTGGGTTGGTTCGGTGCCGTGAGCGGTGCCGTCGTCATGTCCCCACCGTAGAACGCGAACGGCCCGATGACGCCCGCTTCGTGCCGACTTCTCCCGAATCTCGTGGGCGACGGCGGGTTCGATACCGTCGGGCGGGCATGACCCAGCCAGCTGCCCCTCTCGATCCCCGCGACGTCCCGGTCAAGCCGGCGGCCACGGTGATGCTCGTGCGAGATGCCCTCGATGGTGAGCCGGGCATCGAGGTGTTCATGCTGCGCCGCACCGCGAATGCGGCCTTCGGTGCCGGCATGTACGTGTTCCCCGGTGGTCGCGTCGACGGGGTCGACGGTGCCGATGACATCGCTCCGTACTGCCGCGGGCTCGACGACGACACGGCGTCCGCCAAGCTGGGCATCGACCACGGCGGCCTCGCCTATTGGGTGGCAGCCGTGCGGGAGTGCTTCGAGGAGGCCGGGGTCCTGCTCGCGGAATCGCGCACCGGGGGCATGCTGCAGTTGCGCAACGAGGATCGCCACGAGGTGCACGACAGCTCGCTGTCGCTGGTGGAGCTGTGCCGGCGGGACGATCTCGTGCTCGATCTGTCGACCACGCACTACGTCGATCACTGGATCACCCCGGTCGGGGAGCAGCGTCGGTTCGACACCCGGTTCTTCCTCAGCGAGATGCCGAGCGACCAGGAGCCGCTGCACGACGACAAGGAGACCGTCGACAGCCTGTGGGTGCGACCCGCCGATGCCTTGCGGATGCAGGCCGACGGTGAGCTGATGATGATGCCGCCGACGATGGCCAACCTGCGCTTCCTGGTTCCCCACGACACCGCAGCGGATGCGTTGGCAGCGGGGGCAGCGGTCGAGCGCCCTCCGTGCACGCTCCCCAAGCTCAAGCGTGACGCCGACGGCCGGATCGTCGGCATCTCGATGCCCGGCGACCCCGACTACGACACCCTCGACTGACCGTTACGCCAGGGGTCAGACCCCTGGCGTAACACTCAGGCCTTGGCGTCGAGTTCGGCGAAGGCGGCGTTGACGGTGTCGAAGAGGCGCGCCGAGCAGCCGGCCATGTCGACCGCGTCGGGGTCGGCGGGCGGTGCGATGTCGGTGAGGATGCGCTCGGCGATCGCACGGAAGGCGTCGGCCGCCGCGCCGTCGCCGGCGAGCGCCACCGGTTCGCCGGTGTCGCCGCCCTCGGCCACCGTCGCCTCGAGCGGCACCTGGCCGAGCAGCGGTGCGTCGATCGCGTCGGCGAGCGCCTGACCGCCACCGGTGCCGAACAGCGCGTAGGACTCGCCGTGGTCGCAGGTGAACGCGCTCATGTTCTCGATCACGCCGACGACCTTCAGGAAGCTGCGCTGCGCCATGTCGGCGGCACGTTGCGCCACCTTCTGCGCGGCGAGCGCCGGGGTGGTCACCACGATCAGGTCGGTGCTCGGGAGCATCCGGGCGAGGCCCATCTGCACGTCGCCCGTGCCCGGCGGCATGTCGATCAGCAGGTAGTCGAGTTCGCCCCATCGGACATCGCGGAGGAACTGCTCGACCGCCTTGGTCAGCATCAGCCCCCGCCACATCAGTGCGGTGTCCTCGTCGACCAGGAAGCCGGTCGAGACGACCTTGAGCAGCCCGTCGCCGATCGCCCGCTCGTTCGGGATGATCTTCGGCTTGTCGGACCCGTCGACCTGCTGGGCTTCCATCCGATCGGAGATGCCGAGCAGACGGGGCACCGAGAAGCCCCAGATGTCGGCGTCGAGGACGCCGACGGTGTGCCCGGCTGCCGCGAGGGCCGCGGCCAGGTTGACCGTGACCGAGCTCTTGCCGACGCCGCCCTTGCCGCTCGCGATCGCCAGCACCTTGCACGACAGCGGCACCTCGGTGTCCGGTGCGTTCTGGCGGGCGTTCCAGCGCGCCTTGGTCATCACCTGGCTGCGTTCCTCGGCGTTCATCTCACCCCAGGAGATCTTGACGTCGGTGACACCGGGATGCACGCCGACGCGGGTTTCGACCTCCTTCTTGATCTCGGCTCGCAGAGGGCACCCGCCGATCGTGAGCTTGACCCCGACGGTGACGATCCCGTCGGGGGCGATCTCGACCGACGGCACCATGCCGAGCGACACGATGTCGGCGCCGAGTTCGGGGTCGATCACCGTGCCGAGCACGCTCATCACGTCGTCGATCGTGGGTGGGGCGATCGTGTGCGGGTCGATCGTCGAGGACATGCGGTGTATTTTACCGGGGAAGTCCGTGTAATCTCCGGAGGTGGATCGAGATCGGGTCGATGCGCCGCCGGGTGACCCGACCCGGACGGTCGGGACGCCGCAGCTCGACCTGCTCAAGGCGCTGGGCGACAACACCCGCTACGCGATCTATCTCGAACTCGCCCGGTCGGCCCGTCCGCTGGCCACCGCCGACATCTCCGAGTCGCTCGGCCTGCACCCCAACACGGTGCGACCACACCTCGAGCGGATGCGAGAGGCCGGACTGCTCGATGTCGAAGTCGGGGGTCGTGGTGACGTCGGGCGCCCGCAGCACCGCTACTCGGTGGCGAGGAACGCGCCGTCGCTCGGCTTCGAACCGCCGACGATGCCGGTCCTCGCACGGATGGTGCTGGCGATGGCGGCCCGGCTGCAGGCGAGCGCCGACGACGCCGAAGCGGTCGGCCGCACCGAGGGCATCGCCCGGGCGACCCCCTATGCCGACGCGCCGTCCACCCTGGAGGCGTTGGTTGCCGATCTCGACCGGCTCGGCTTCGATCCGCTGGTCACCGACGATCCCGACGATCCCGACGCCGCCGTGGTGGCGTTCGCCCACTGCCCCTTCGCCGACCTCGCCGAGCGGCACCCGGAGCTCGTCTGTGGGCTGCACCGCGGGCTCGTTGCGGGGTTCGTCGCCGAGATGGGTGACGCCGAGGTCGGCGAGTTCTGCACCCTGACGAGCCGCACGCCGTGTCGTGTGACCGTCGCTTCCCGCTAAATTGATGTCCGTCTGCAACCAGGAGGTTCCATGATCACGCTCACCGATACCGCGGCCGTGAAGGTCCGTCAGCTGCTCGCCGACGAAGGCGCCGAGGATCTCGCGCTGCGCGTCGCCGTCCGTCCGGGCGGGTGCAGCGGGTTCTCCTACGAGATGTTCTTCGACGGCGACATCGCCGCCGACGACACCCAGGCCACGTTCGGCGACGACGGGTTCGTCAAGGTCGTCGTCGATCCGGCGTCGGCGCAGCTGCTCGAAGGGGCCACGCTCGACTACAAGGACGGCCTCGACCAGTCCGGGTTCGCCATCACGAACCCCAACGCGTCGCGCACCTGCGGGTGCGGCCAGAGCTTCTCCTGAGCTGAGCCAGCGGCTCGCAAACGCCCGACCTGTGGTCGCTCGCGCCCGTCAACTGTGCGCGTCGAGCACCTCGGCGAGCTCGGTCTCGTTCCACACCGCGTCGAGTCGCTCGACCACGGTGCCGGTGGCGTCGGTGATGAACAACGCCGGCTCGTAGGTGAGGCCGGCCGCGTCGACGGCGGGCGCCGGGGTGGTGGCGGTGTTGTCGGTGTACACCTCGGCATGCACGAACGTGTACCGGTCGGCGTACTCGCTCTGCAGGTCGATGATCGATTCGAGCGCCGGGGCACACGTACCGGTCTGGCAGAACGCCGGCGTGCCGACGAGGTACACGACACCCTTGCCCGTTTCGGCACCGGACTCGATCGCCTCGGCGAGGGTGACATCGTGGAACGGGCAGGGCTCGGGGCTCCGCGTGCACACCGGGTCGACGCCGCGTGCGTCGTCGACCGTGGGCGTGTCGAACGGTGGAAGCGGCTGGCCCGGGCCGGGAACCGTGACCGTGCCCGGCTCCATGATCTGGAATGCGGCGCCCTGTGCGGGGCCGCCATCGACGACGAGGTAGTAGACCCCCGGTGTGTCGATCTCGGTGCGGAAGGCGTAGTAGGGGCCGGGTTCGACGTCGCGGCGGACCGCCGAGATCCGCTCGCCCAGGGGCGCGCCGTCGACATCGGTGACCTGCGCCCCGAGGACGTCGGGGCCGTCCTGGACGAGTCGACCGTCGGCGGTGCCGAGACTCATCGGGAGTCGAACCGGACCGGGTTCCTGCACGTTCTGGGGAAAGCGCTGCACGATCGTGTACGTCGAGTCGGCGGGCGGGTCGGTGGGGTCGGCGATGTCGTCGGGTGAGCCCAGTGCCGGGTCGGTCGTCGAGTCCGACCCGCACGCCGCCAGGAGGCCGGTGGCGGCCGCGCCGATCAGGAAGCCTCGCCGGCTGAGTCGATCGGTGAACGGGACGTTGCGAGGGGACATCGAGGTGCTCTTCGTGGTCGTGGGGGCGGACGCTGACGACGCTATCCCCGGTGGTCGTCCGGGTGGCAGCAGCTCCCGAGCGTCATGGCGTCGGGTTCCTCCGTCGGCGGACGGTCGACCGATCACGAAATTACTGTTGAATGTGGCGCGAGACCGGCTGTCGGTGGTCTCACTGGTTGTGAGGTGGACACGGAGGTGATGATCGAGGAGGACATCGACGGATTCGTCCGCGACGCGGAGCCGCGCCTTCGTCGTGCCCTCATCGGTGCGGTCGGCACCGACCGCGTCGACGATGCCGTCGGCGAGGCGCTCGCCTACACCGCCGAGCACTGGAACGAACTGCGCGAGATGGACAATCCCGTCGGCTACCTGTTCCGCGTTGCGCAGTCGAGGAGTCGCCCTCGCAAGCGACCCGTGCTGTTCCGCCGCGAGCCGCAACGGATGCCCGATGTCGAACCCGGGCTCCCCGATGCGCTCCGGGCGCTGCCCGAGTCCCAGCGAATCGCCGTCTGGCTGGACCACGGCTGCGACTGGACCCACGCCGAGATCGCCGAGGTGTTGGGTGTCAGCCCCTCCACGGTCGCCACCCACGTCAGCCGGGCACTCGCCCGCCTGCGCACCGAGTTGGGAGTGCTGTCATGAGCACGATCGAACAACAGATCCGAGCGATCGCCGACGAGGCCTTCGCACAGACCGAACCGGTCCTCCCGGCACCGCGCATCGCCGAACCGCAGGTGGTCACGGCCGTCGATCCCGTCGACCTCGACGCCCGACGTCACATGCGCAACCGCACTCGCCTGCTCACCGTCGCAGCGACCGTGCTCGTCGTCGCCCTCGTCGGCGGGCTGCTGATCGCGACCAACCGCAGCGCCGACCCCACGCCCGTCGACGAATCGAACGGACGCTCGATCACCGAGTCGCTCCGACGTCTGCCGGCCGACGCGGCGACGTTCGGCGACCTCAGAATCGCTGGTGCCGATTTCGTTGCGTTGGAAGCGCTCACCGGCATCGAGCGGCCCGCTGCGCTGGACGACAGCGATGCATGGCTCGCCCTGACCATGGAGGACCTCGGTTCGGACCCCGCCTACTTCGGCGTGGTCGTACCGCGCTCGGAGTTGTTCTTCGAAGGGCTGCTCGATCCCGAGGGCTTCCGTGACGAACTGCCGTTCTCGCCGTTCGACGTCGGACAGTTCGTCACCGTCGAGATGGGCGGCGGTCTGACCCGGACATTCGACGAGTTCACGCTCGTCGGCGGAGTCGACGCGGTGCGGGAAGCGGTCGACGACGACGGCTATCTGAAGATCGGAAGCGGGGAGTTGGGTGAGCGCAACCTCGCATCCCGGACACCGCTGCGTCCGCTCGGACAGCCGATGCAGGTCGGCTTCGACGCGGAGATCGACACCGTCGCCGTCGATCGCGGCGTCGACTTCGTGCCCCGGTGGCTGAACGGCACCACCGACTCGCTCCTGGCGGCCTCGCCCGACCTCGCGGCCGTTGCCGAACAGCTGGATCGCATCGACGGTCTCGCATCGTTCGCCCTGTCAGTGGAGGACTTCTCCTTCGACCCCACGCTGTACGACGCTGCGGGTCTCGACGAGATGATCATCATCGACCGTCCGTTCTCCGTGTTGGCGACGGGCTGGTCCGGAATCGGCGAGTCGGCTCGAGTCGTGTACGTCTACGGCTTCACCGACGAACAGGCAGCCGCGGACGCCGCACCGTCGATCGAGGCGGTCTTCGCTCCCGACAACGTCGTTGCAACACCCCTCGGTGAGGAAACGTTGACGATGCGGTCGATTCTCGACGTCGAATCGATCGAAACGGTCGGCCGTACCGTGGTCGTCACCGCGAGCCCCCAGCGCACGGACGCGGGGTTCCTTCCTCCCTACCTCTTCCACGACTGAGCGATCGCCGATCCGACCGCGATCGACGCGGGGGATCGTGCGCATCGTTCGGGAGGAACATGGAGGGCAGCGTGTGACCATGTCGTGGGATTCCGTCGTGAGTTTCTCGGCAACGTGGTCCACCGAACGTGGGGCTGCGGTGTGTGAGGGTGGTGACGATGTTCGACCACGCCACGACGGAGACGTTCGACGCGTTCTTCGTCGGGGAGTTCCCGCGCCTCGTGGCGATGCTCACGGCGTGGTCGGGCAGTCGGAGTGTCGCCGAGGAGCTGGCGCAGGATGCACTGCTCCAGGCTCTCCAGCGTTGGGAGGTGGTCGCCGGGCTCGACAGCCCCGGTGCCTGGGTGCGTCGTGTTGCGTTGAACCGCTCCGCCAACGAGGGACGCCGTCGCCGCCGCGAACGGGCGGCCACCGACCGCCTGCGCAACGCCGCCGAGTCGTCGCAGTGGGAGCCGGCGGTGGTCGACGACGCGCTGTGGAGTCGTGTCCGCGCCTTGTCGGCAGCCCAGCGCGACGCAGTCGTGTTGCGGTATGTCGATGACCTTCCGCTCGCCGAGATCGCACGGGTGATGGGTTGTGCCGAAGGCACCGTGAAGAAACACCTGCAGCGGGCGCGTGCCGCCCTGGCGGCACACATCACCAACGACGGGAGTTCCGAATGATCGACGACGAGCATCTCGAGCATGTCCTCTCCCGTGCCGGCGAGCGGCAGCGGATCGCGGCCCCCGACGCCGGCGCGACGCAACGGGCGCTGCAGCAACTCCACGCTCGCCGCGCCGCTGAACCCGACAAGGGCGGACATCGGCGGCGAGTGTGGCCGATCGTCGCGGTCGTCGGCGGAGCGGCGGCAGTTGCGCTCGCGGTCATGGTGGCCGGGAACTCCGGCACCGACACGATCCGGAGCGTGCCCGCCACCGAGCCAGTGGTCACAGAACAACGGGGCGAGCTGGACTTCCCCGACGCAGCGCCCGACCTGTCGATCGGCCAGCCGCTCGTCCGCCGGTTCGACGGGTTGCCGCTGACCGACATCGCCGTGTCGCCCGACGCAGATCGCATCGCCGTCTCCCGAGCCAGCGAGGTCTGCATCGTCTCGACATCGCCGGCAGTCCCGACCGATGCGGATCGCTGCTACCCGTTTCCGAGCGGGGTCGCGCCCGGTTCGATCACGTGGGCGCCCGACGGCACAGCACTCGTGTTCCACCACAATCTCCTCCAATTCGGCCAGGAGCCGGACCTCGTCGAGTTGGACCTCGTGACCGGCGAGCTGACGGTGTTGACCGACGATGGCGTGCCGATCAACGGTGACGGCGGCGACATCGACATCGCACCGACGTTCACCCCGGACGGCACGCTGTACTTCTTTCGCCTCTCCGACCCGAGCGACGGTGTCCAGGCGGTGCTGCATCGGTACGACGGCGACGGGGTGGCCACCGCGATCGGCCCGGCTCTCGCCGGCGTGCCCCCAACCGCTGGTCGCAGCGTGTCGGACGACTCGATCGTGACGATGTTGTCCGCACTCGTCGGGAGCTCTGAGCTGGTCTCCGTCGACGTCGACGGTGGAACGAGTCGCTCGATCGTGATCGAGGTCCCGAGTCCTGCAGTCGCCGACGTGGCCGGAGATCGGGCGCTGCTGGTCGCTCCCAGTCGGGTGGCTTCCGGCGGCTTCGAACTGTGGGTCGCCGACATCCCCTCCGGCAACGTCGCCCCGATCGACATTCCGCAACTCGCAGCGTCGTCGATGCGGGTGACCGGCGGGGGACTGTCGCCCGACGGGGATCAGGTCGCGCTGATCCTCGCAGACCAGGACGACCCCGACGGGCACCTGCTGCTGGTGGCCGACATCGCCGCCGACGGATCGGTCGGGCCTCTCACCGTCCTGGCGACCGGGCCGGAGTTCGCTCCGAACGACGGCGACCTGACCATCAAGCCGGCCGGCCTCGGCCGTCTCGGCGAGATCGTGTGGACCGATGCCGCTCTCCTCTACAGCCTCGGACCCGACGAGATCATGACGCTCCCGTTGCCCTGACCGCGCCTGACGCGGCACTAGCTTGGCGGCATGAGCAAGCCCCTCGGTCCCTACAGTCCGGTCGTGCGCGCCGGCGACTTCGTCATCGTCTCCGGCCAGGGCGGCATGGCCGACGGCAAGGTCGTCGAGGGCGGCGTGAGCGCCGAGACCACCCAGACGATGAAGAACGTCGCGGCGCAACTCGCGAGTGTCGGCGCCTCGTTGTCCGACATCGTGAAGACCACCTGCTTCCTCACCGACATGGAGAACTTCTCGGCGTTCAACGAGGCCTACGCAGCGGCGCTCGGATCCCACCGTCCCGCTCGATCGACCGTGGCGGTCGCCGGTCTGCCGGCGGGTTTCCTCGTCGAGGTGGAAGCCTGGGCGTACGTGCCCCAGGGGTGACCGAACAGCCCGAACGGTGTGCGTGGGCGTCCACCGGAGGCCCGAAGATCGGCAACGCGTACCTCGACTACCACGATCGTGTGTGGGGCGTTCCCGAACGTGATCCGCACGTGCTGTTCGAGTTCCTGATCCTCGAAGGGGCGCAGGCCGGACTGTCGTGGTCGACGATCCTGCGCAAGCTGCACACCTATCGTGCCGCCTACCGCGGTTTCGATCCCCAGGTGGTGGCCTCGTTCGACCACCACGATGTCGCCCGGCTCCTCGCGGACGAGGGCATCGTCCGCAACCGCGCCAAGGTCGAGGCCTCGATCCGCAACGCTCGGGCCTGGTTGACGATCGACGATCCGGCGACGTACCTGTGGGGGTTCGTCGACGGCGCGACGATCGTCAACCAGTGGACGTCGATGGACGCCGTGCCGGCCGAGACCGAACGCTCGCGTGCGATGAGCAAGGACCTCAAGCGTCGCGGGTTCGGGTTCGTCGGCCCGACGATCTGCTACGCGTTCATGCAGGCCACGGGCATGGTCAACGACCATCTCGTCACCTGCTTTCGTCACGCCGAGTGCGCAGCACTAGCCTGAGGCCATGCCCGGCGCCATCGCCATCGTCATCGTGTTGCTGCTGATTCCCGTCGTGGTGATCATGAGCGGCGCCGTCGCCTCCGCGATCATCGGCGAGGTCTACTACCGCAACGCCCGGTCGAAGTTCGCGGACAGCGAACTCCTCGACCTGCCCGACTGAGGTCGACAACCGTCACGTCCGGGGTCTGACCCCAGAGGTAACGCTCGCCGGGGTCTGGCACACTGGCGCGATGCATCTCCACGACCGATCGACCGAGGTGCTCACCGAGGCCGTCGTCCGCTACGCCGTCGAGCGCATGCGGATGGATCCGCCACCGCTCGATCACTCGCTCCCCGTCGAGGACCTTCGCGAGGCGGCCGGCCCGACCATCACGTCGGCCGGCCTGGGTGGTCTCGAGGCGCTGCGGATCTTCGAGGACGTCCTTGCTCCCGCCTGCATCTCGGTGGACCACCCGAAGTTCCTCTCGTTCGTTCCCGCTGCGCCGACCGAGGCCTCGATCCTGTTCGATCTCGTCGTCGGGGCCTCGAGTGTCTACGCCGGCTCGTGGTTGGAGGGAGCGGGGGCGATCTTCGCCGAGAACGAGGCGCTGCGCTGGATCGCCGATCTGGCCGGATTGCCCGCGGAGGCCGGCGGCGTGTTCGTCTCCGGGGGAACCGCCGGCAATCTCAGCGCGCTGGTGGCGGCTCGATGGCGTTGGCGGAGCCGGGCCGAGGGGAGGTTCGACGCGATGCGTGGCGTGATCGTGGCGTCGTCAGGAGCGCACTCGTCGGTTGCCCAGGCTGCTCGGGTCATGGATGCCGACGTCGTGCTCGTCCCCGCCGGAGCGCGCGGTGAGATGCGGGCCGACGCGCTGCGTTCGACGATCGAATCACTCGGCGCCGATCGCCACCGTGTGTTTGCGGTCGTCGCCACGGCCGGCACGACCAACGTCGGCGTGGTCGACGATCTCGTGGGCGCAGCCGACGCTGCAGCCTCGTTGGACACCTGGTTCCACGTCGACGGCGCCTACGGCGGGGCCGCGCTCGCGGCACCGAGCGTCCGCGATCGCTTCGACGGCATCGAACGGGCCGACAGCTTCATCGTCGATCCGCACAAGTGGCTGTTCGCGCCGTTCGACTCGTGCGCGTTGCTGTACCGCGACCCGAACGTCGCCCGAGCGGCGCACACCCAGCACGCCGAGTACCTCGACGTCCTGCACGCCGCCGACGCCGTCGACGAGCCGTGGAACGCCAGCGACTACGCCCATCACCTCTCGCGCCGCGCCCGCGGGCTCCCGTTGTGGTTCAGCCTGGCGACCCACGGCACCGACGCCTACGTCAGCGCGGTCGAGACCACGTTGCGTGTGGCGGGAGAAGCGGCGCGACTGGTCGACGAGACCGCCTTCACCGAGCTGCTCCTGGAGCCGGAGCTGTCGATCGTGCTGTTCCGGCGAGTCGGGTGGACAGCGGGCGACTACCAGGCCTGGAGCGACCGGGAACTCGCCGACGGACGTGCCTTCGTCGTGCCGACCAGCTGGCAGGGTGAGACCGTCCTGCGGTTCTGCATCGTCAATCCCCGCACCACGATCGAGGACATCTCCTCGATCATCGACTCACTCGGAACCGAGACCACATGAGGGAAACGAGATGACCGATCGACGCGCCGATCTCGTCGTCGTCAACGCTCGCTGCGTCGCCACCGTCGACGACCAGCGACGCGAACTCGACGGTGGCTGGGTGGCGGTCACCGACGGCCTCGTCAGCGGTGTCGGTACCGGCGTTGCGCCGCCGGCTGCCACCGTGTTGGACGCCACCGACTGCCTCGTCACACCGGGCCTGGTCAACGCCCACCACCACCTGTACCAGAACCTCACCCGGGCGTTCCCCCCGATGACCGACAAACCCCTGTTCGGTTGGTTGCAGTCGTTGTACCCGTTGTGGCGGTCGCTCGACACCGAGGCCGCCTACGTGTCGGCGTGGGTCGGGCTCGCGGAACTCGCGCTCGCCGGCTGCACCACTTCGTCGGACCACCTGTACCTCCACCCGGTGGGGGCGGGCGACCTGCTGTCGGCCGAGATCGACGCTGCGCGCGACCTCGGCATGCGGTTCCATCCCACCCGCGGATCGATGTCGCTGTCGGTGAAGGACGGTGGCCTCCCACCCGACGACGTGGTGAGCGACGACGACTCGATCCTCGCGGCCAGTGCCGAGGCCGTGGAGCGTCACCACGACCGTGCGCACGGCGCGATGACCCGGGTGGCGTTGGCTCCGTGTTCACCGTTCAGCGTCACCGAGCAACTGATGGTGCGCACGGCCGAACTCGCCGAGCGGCTCGACGTCCGGCTGCACACGCACTTCGCCGAGAACGCCGAGGACGACGAGTTCAGCCTCGCCACGTTCGGTTGTCGGCCGATGGAGTACCTCGAACGCACAGGGTGGTGCACCGATCGGACGTGGGTGGCGCACTGCGTGATGCCGAACGACGACGAGATCCGCCGTCTCGGTGCGGCCGGTGTCGGGGCGGCTCACTGCCCGTCGAGCAATCTGATCCTGTCGTCGGGCATCGCACCTGTCGTTGCGTTGCGCACTGCCGGTGTCCATGTCGGCCTGGGCGTCGACGGCTCCTCGTCCGCCGATTCGGCGTCGCTGTGGATGGAGGCCCGCCAGGCGATGCTGCTGGCGAAGCTCCGTGACGGTGCGGCCGCGGGCACGGCGCGGATGGCGCTGGAGATGGCCACGATCGGTGGCGCGGGTTGTCTCGGACGGATCGGCGAGATCGGCCAGCTGACCGTCGGGGCGGTCGGCGACATCGCCGTGTGGCCATTGACCGGCCCGAGTTTCGCCGGCGCGCTCGCCGACCCGATCGAGGCGTGGCTGCGGTGCGGGCCGGTGTCCGCACGACACACCGTGGTCAACGGCGCGCCCGTGGTCCGCGACGGTGTCCTCGTCTCGCCGCACGTCGACGAGATGCTCGCCAGCCACGCGCGGCTCGCCCGGTCGATGCAGCGGCTCGCTGCGACGTGACGCCTGACACGCGTGCGGTCGGCGGGGTGACACCGCCAGCGGCCCTGCACTGACCAGACTTGCGGGCGTGAAGCTCGCGCCGTTGTCCGTTGCCTGCCGGGGCATCGTCGTCGCCGTGGGTGTGGTCGCCCTGGCCGGCTGTGCGACGGCTGCATCCGGCGGGTCAGAGTCCCTGACGACGATCGGTCTCGGCGCACCGCTGGGCTTCGAGGGCAACCCGGGCCAGCTCGGAGCCGACGGGCGCGTGGCTGCCGACGCGGACAGCGTCGACTCGGTCGTGATGATCGGCGACTCGATCACCAAGGGCTCGACCCCGGCGTTGCAGGAGCAGTTCGCCGCACTCGGGTTCACCACCGTGCTGATCGAAGCGGAGAACGGCAAGCGCATGGTCGTGTCGTCGGGACGGAACCCGGGTGGCGCGTCGGTGGCCGAGTTCTTGTCGGGTGGCGGTGACGACGACCACTCGAACGAGCTGTGGGTCGTCGCGCTCGGGACCAACGACGTCGGCCAATACGCCGGCCCCGACGAGATTGCCGCAGCGGTGAACGAAGTGCTCGACAACGTTCCCGACGAGGCCCCGCTCGTGTGGGTCGACACCTACTTCCGCGACCGGCCCGAACAGCAGGAACTCGTCAACTCGATCATCCGTGATCGTGTCGAACGACGCGGCGACGGCGTCGTGGCCCCATGGTCGGCGTTCGCCACCATCGACGGGGTCCTCACCGGCGACGGGGTCCACCCGACGACCGACGGCACCAAGTCGTTCGCGTTCGTCGTGGCCGACACCGCCCGGGCATTCCTCGACCGCTGAGACGGCTCAGGTGTCCCAGCGGGACTGTCCGAAGCGGTAGCCGACCGAGCGCACGGTCTGGATCAGGTTGGCGTACTCCTCGCCGAGCTTGGCGCGCAGCCGTCGGACGTGCACGTCGACCGTCCGGGCTCCGCCGTAGTACTCGTAGCCCCAGACACGGCTCAGCAACATCTCGCGGGTGAACACCTTGCCGGGATTCTGCGCGAGGAACTTCAGGAGTTCGTACTCCATGTAGGTCATGTCGAGCGGGCGACCGGCGATCGCCGCCTGGTACGTCTCGAGGTTCAACGTCAGCTCGCCGTACTCGACGAGATCGGCACGGTGGAGGTCGATGTCGGTGGCCAACAGGTGACGCAGGCGTGCCTCGAGCTCGGCGGGGTGGAACGGCGTCAGGCAGAAGTCGCTGAAGAGCTCGTCGCGGTGTTCGAGATCCGTGAGTTGTGCGCCACCGACCAGGAGCATCACCGGGATCGCACGATCGCCCTGCTTGCGGATGTTCCGGAGGAACGCCCAGCCGCTGTCGGCGTCGGTGCTGATGTCGACGATCGCCCCTGCCCATCCACCGGCAGGTTCGTGTTCCGCAGCGGGGTCGGCAGCCGACACGGCCTTCCACGCGTAGCCAGCCAAATCGAGCGTGCGCGCGAGTTCGGGAGACGCCGGGTTCGGTACGACGGCGATCATCGACTCGGACATGTCGATCTCAGAGCACCCCGAGATAGCGGTCGCGTTCGAACGCGGTGACCTGCGTCTTGTACGCACGCCATTCGCTGCGCTTGTTGCGGAGGAACCACTCGAAGATGTGCTCGCCGAGGGCCTCGCGCACGAGGGTCGAGTTCTCCATGGCCACCAGCGCGTCGTTCAACGACTGTGGCAGCTGCTGGATGCCGAGCTTGGCGAGGACGTCGTCGCCGATCTCGAAGAGGTTGGCGTCGGCCTCGTCGGGGAGTTCGTACCCCTCGCGTACGCCACGCATCCCGGCGGCGAGCATCAGGCTGAATGCGAGATACGGATTGCACGCCGGGTCGGCCGAGCGGTACTCGATCCGGGTGGCCGTCGGGTTGCCCTTCTTCGGGATCGGCACCCGGATCAGACCGCTGCGATTGTTGCGGGCCCAGCTGATGTGAACAGGAGCCTCGAAGCCGGGCACCAACCGCTTGTAGCTGTTGACGGTCTGGTTGGTGACCGCGGTGATCTCGGCAGCGTGGTGCAGCATGCCGGCCATGAACGACTTGGCCGTCGACGACAGGTGGTACGCGTCGGCGGCGTCGTAGAACGCGTTGTCGTCGCCGCGGAAGAGCGAGAGGTGGACGTGCATGCCGGAGCCCTGGACACCCTCGAGCGGCTTGGGCATGAACGTGGCGTGGACGTCGTTGTGCGACGCGACCTCACGCACGGCGAGCCGGAACGTCATCATGCTGTCGGCCATCGTCAGCGCGTCGGTGTGGCGCAGGTCGATCTCCTGCTGACCCGGCGCATCCTCGTGGAAGCTGTACTCGACCGGGATCCCGAGCGCCTCGAGCGTGCGGATCGTCTGCTTGCGCAGCTCACCGGTGACATCGCTGGTCGTGAGATCGAAGTAGCCGCCCTGGTCGATCGGCACCGGCGGCTGGCCGGGTACGAGCGGTTCGAAGTAGAAGAACTCGACGTCGGGGGCGACGTAGAACGTCAGCCCGGCCTCGTGGGCCTCCTTGACGTGGCGTCGCAGCACCTGGCGGGGGTCGCCCTCGAACGGGGTGCCGTCGAGATGGTGGATGTCGCAGAAGATGCGGGCCTCGGGAACTTTCGGATCACCCCAGGGGAGCAGTTCGAACGTGTCGGGGTCGGGCATCGCGAGCACGTCGGCTTCCTGCACGCGCGAGAACCCGTCGATCGACGAGCCGTCGAAGGTCATGCCGTCCTCGAGCGCGTTCTCCAGCTCGGCCGGTGAGATCGCCAGGCTCTTGAGGTTGCCGAGCACATCGGTGAACCACAGCCGTACGAGCCGGACCCCGCGCTCTTCGACGCTGCGCAGGACGTAGTCGCGCTGTTGGTCCAGCATGTCGGTCATTCCTCGATTCTGTCGGAGTTCGGGCGGGAAAGCGACAGGGCGGGAGCCGGAGCCCCCGCCCTGTCGGTTGGTCGGTGTACGAGTGGTCAGCGCACGAACGCTGAGCGGCTCACTTCATGGCGCCGCAGACCGTCTCCACCATCAGGCGTGCCACGGTGTACGGATCGATGTTGGCGTTCGGGCGGCGGTCCTCGAGGTAGCCCTTCTTGTCCTGGGCGACCTGCCACGGGATGCGGATCGAGGCACCGCGGTCGGACACGCCGTAGCTGAACTGGTCGTGGCGCTGGGTCTCGTGGGCGCCGGTCAGGCGGTCCTCGATGCCCGTGCCGTAGTTGGCGATGTGCAGTGCTGCCTTCTCGCCGAGCGCCTTGCAGCCGGCCTCGATGTACTTGTAGCCACCGTCCTCACGCATCTCCTTCGTGGAGAAGTTCGTGTGGGCGCCGGCGCCGTTCCAGTCGCCCTTGGCCGGCTTGGCGTCGAGGGTGGCGGCGATGCCGTAGTCCTCACCGATCCGGTAGAGCAACCAGCGAGCGACCCACAGCTGGTCGGCCACCTCGAGCAGACCGAGGGGGCCCACCTGGAACTCCCACTGTCCGGGCATGACCTCGGCGTTGATGCCGGAGATCGACAGGCCCGCGGCGAGGCAGGCCTCGAGATGGTCTTCGACCATCGGGCGGCCGTGGATCTCGTCCTCGCCCACGCCGCAGTAGTAGCCGCCCTGCGGCTCGGGGTAGCCCGCCGGCGGGAAGCCGTAGGGACGCCCGTTCTTCATGAGCGTGAACTCCTGCTCGATGCCGAACATCGGCTCGTGCTTCTTGTACTTCTTCGCAGTGCGAGCGGCAGCAGCGCGGGTGTTGGTGGGGTGCGGCTTGCCGTCGACGAGCATCACCTCGCACATCACGAGCACGTCGTCGCCACCACGGATCGGATCGGGGTAGCTCGCGACCGGCTTCAGCACGCAGTCGCTCTTGTCGCCGGTCGCCTGGTTGGTGCTGGAGCCGTCGAAGCCCCAGATCGGGAGTTCGGCACCGTCCTCCAGGATCTTGGTCTTCGAACGGAGCTTCGCTGTCGGCTCCGTGCCGTCGATCCAGATGTACTCAGCCTTGTAAACCACTAGTTGTCCTCAATTCGTCCACGATGGGTTGTTGGGTTCCAGGCGATCCAACCTACGGGGTCGCCCGATGCGAGCGGCATCGTCGCAGCGGTCGATTGCCGAGTCGTTGCCCCGTTGTGAACGGCGCGTGAACTGGTCGATCCGAGGAGCGCTGGGAGCAGATGACACACTGAGGGCCGAGCGAGAGGGGATCGCGATGGACACCACCAACGACATGGCAGGCAACGACATGGCAGGCAACGACAGCGCCGCGCCGGGACACGACGACACTGGTCGACGGCCGCTACTTCTGCGAAGGACCGCGCTGGCACGACGATCGCTTCTGGTTCAGCGACTTCTACGCGCACGAGATCTGCAGCGTCGGTCTCGACGGTGACGTGCGCGTCGAGGTGTCGGTCGGCCCGGACGAACGCCCATCGGGTCTCGGATGGCTTCCGGACGGCCGGCTGTTGTACGTCGCGATGCTGTCCCGGTCGGTGATGCGACGAGAGCACGACGGCACCGTGGTCGTCCATGCCGATCTGAACGACCTGGCGACGTTCCACTGCAACGACATGCTCGTCGATCGACTCGGGCGTGCCTACGTCGGCAACTTCGGCTTCGATCTCGACACGGTGATGGCCGAGATGGGTGCCGAGGGTCTGCTCGCTGCGATCGTCGACGACCGTGGTCCGTACACAGCGGTGCTCGCCCGGGTCGATCCCGACGGCGCGGTGTCGGTCGCCGCCGACGACCTGGCGTTCCCGAACGGTGTGGTCACGCTCGATGGGGGGACGACGCTGATCGTCGCACAGACGCTCGGCTTCGAACTCACTGCGTTCGACGTCGCAGACGACGGCTCGTTGTCGAACCGGCGGGTGTGGGCGTCGCTGGCCGAGCCGTTCGTCGCGCCCGATGGCATCAGCGCCGACGGCGACGGTGGCATCTGGGTGGCCAACGCACTCGGCACCGAAGTGGTCCGGGTCGTGGAGGGTGGCACGATCACGCGCCGGGTGACCACGTCGCAGAACGCCTATGCGTGTGCGATCGGTGGCCCCCAGGGCCGTCACCTGGTGTGCTGCACCGCAGCGTCCTCCGATGCGCACGAGGCCGCGGCCGCTCCTGGCGGCGCGCTCGAGATCATCGAACTCTGATCGTGCGCGGGCTCGACGACCCGCTCGCGCTCGCCCTGGTGTCGGCGGTCCGATCCGGCGACGTCGAGACGCTGCGGGCGCTGGTGTCGGCGGAGCCGTCGTTGGCCGCCGAGCGGTTCGGGGACGAGACGACCTCGCGCACGGCGCTGCACGTCGCCACCGACTGGCCGGGACGCTTCCCGCACGTGGCCGAGACCATTGCCGTGCTCGTGGCCGCCGGCGCACCGGTCGACGGTCGGTTCGTCGGCGATCACCGCGAGACACCACTGCACTGGGCGGCGAGCGCCGACGACGTCGAGGCGATCGAAGCATTGCTCGCCGCCGGTGCCGACATCGAGGCGGATGGCGCGGTGCTCACCGACGGCTCGCCGCTCGCCGATGCCGTCGTCTTCGCCCAGTGGGACGCCGCCCGCCTCCTCGTCGACCGCGGGGCGACGATGACGATCTGGCAGGCAGCCGCGCTCGGCGAGAGTGATGCCCTGTCCGGTCTCCTCGCTTCGGCAAGTCCGCAGGACATCACCAACTCCTGCTGGCATGCGTGCCGAGGCGGTCAGCTCGAGGCCGTCGAGATGCTGGTCGATCGCGGCGCCGACCTCGACTGGCTCGGCTACGACGGGTTGACGTCACGTGACGCCGGTCTCGCTTCGGGCAACGACGATCTCGTCGTCTGGCTCCAGGCCGCCGACTCGGGCTCCGCCGCGCCCGGCTCGGACTGACGCCGAGCGCCGAAGTCGATCGAGGACGGCTCGTCAGCGGCGGGCGACGACGTCGGTCTCGAGGTTCGTGTCCGCCTCGATCTGGGCATCGGTGAACGCGACCTGCCTCCACTGCTTCTCGCTGAACTCCACGGTCTGCACGTCGAACAACGGCGACAGTCGGTCGCCGGTCTGGCCGTACACGAGCAACGCCCACGCGGCTGGCTCGGCGCCGGTGAAGTCGACCGTCATCACGAAACTCGTGCCGTAGTTGATCCGGTAGCCCTCGCCGCGCAACGAGCTGCCGGCAGCCACCGGCTCGCCCCGTTCGGGCGCCGGCTCGCTCGACGTCGACGAGAGGTTCCAACTGACGACGTTGGTGACCCCTTCGCGTCCCGTCCCGCCGTGGATCGGAACGCGGGTCTCGGACCGTTCGGTGAACTGCGCAGCCCCCAGTGTGGTGTCGAGCGCGAAGCCCGCTTCGCTGATCGTCTGCACGGCCCGCGCCATCGCCTGCAGGAGCGGTGTCGGATCGGCCGCGGGCACGGACGGTGTCGTCGTCGGGTTGGCGGGGTCGAACGCGTCGTCGAACAACGGCCCGGCCTGTTCGAAGTCGGCGTCGTCGAAACGCGCCATCGTCTCGCGCCAGATCATCGGTCCGGCGCGGTCGAGGTCGTAGATCCCGTCCCACGCTGCCAGCACCTGGCACGCCGCCGTCAGGTCGACGGTGGTGGCGGGAAGGCTCACGGTGCCGTCGTCGGCGAGGAGGTCGGGCACGTCGATCAGCGGGAACGTCTGGCACGCGTCGACGGCAGCGGCACGGAGCAGCACGGCGGTACGAGCCGAGTTCTCGAACGCCGCCGTACGCACCTCGTCGGCACTGAACAGCCCGTCGGGTCCGGCCAGGCCGGCGCTGTTCGCGTCGCCGAGCACGGCAGCGTTCTGGCGGGTCCGCATCGTGAGCGCCGTGCCCTGTTCGCCGTTGATGATCGAGTACGGACCGGTGAGCGTGAACTCGGCACTGGGCACCCAGAAACTGTCGTTGGCGTTGAACACGTAGTCGGTCCGTCGCACCTGGGGCAGCTCGCCGAACGGAACGAGACCGGGATCGCGCGCGCCGGGTTGATCCTCCCAGCGGAACCGGCTGTCGGATCCGTCGAGCACCACGAATCCCTGGTCGTACGCGATCTGCGTGAGGGGGTCGGTGAACAGTCGGTTGAGGAACATCAGCTCGGCGTCCGCCGTGAGGTTCGGCGTGGCGGCGGTGTCGGCGTACCAGACGTTGCCCTCCGCGTCGGTGGCGACCGTGTTGAACAGCGGCACGCCCTGGTACTCCTCGTTCAGTGCCACCAGGTCGTCGATGCTCTGAACGGCGGGCATCCGGGCGTACTGCTCGATGAACTCGTCGTTGTCGATGTTCGCATCGCGGTAGGTGACCACCGCGGCGTCGGTCCATCCGACTCCCGGGAAGTCGAGGATCGGGCCGTACTCGCTCCGCCACATCGTGCGGGTCTCGGTGTCGACCGTGCCGTCGGCACGCAGGATCTCGATGGTGGTGGGCGTCGACGTCATCGGCACCGACACGCCGTCGACGAGGTACGAGGTGGGCGAGGCGGGGTCGAGCGTGAGCGTGTAGCCGGTCAAGCGCTTGCCGGCCGACACCGTGTGGGTCCACGCCATGCCATCGGTGAACCCGATGCCGACACCGGGGAGCCCGAGCAGCTGGGCGCCGTAGATGTCGAACTCGCCGGGGACGGTGAGCTGGACCTCGGCGAAGCGCAGCTCCCCCTCCCAGGGAAAGTGCGGGTTGGCCAGCAGCAGTCCGCCCTCGCCACCCTCGACCCGGTCGCGTCCGATGGCCCACCCGTTGCTGCCGATGCCGTTCGGATCGTTCAGCCCGAGGTCGGCGGCGGCCTGAGCGACCGCGGCGAGATCGATCGTGGGGGCGGCCTCGTCGGGTCGACGCAGGCCGACCGGTTCGACAGCGGGGGGTTGCGCGGAGCCGATGAAGTCGATCAGGCGGGCGCTGCTGGCCTGGAGCGCCACCGATCGCGCGTAGGTGTACACCTCGACGGGATCGAGCGGGCGCAACCAGTCGGCGCCGGCGCACCAGCCGGTCAACCGTTCGCCACCGACATCGGCGAGTTGGTCGTTCCACCCCGCGGTGTACGCCTCGAACTGGGCAACGACCTCGTCGGAAGCGGCGTTCTCGAAGTCGTCTGCGGCGATGCGGGCGATGTCGATCGCCCGCCAGGCGAAGTCGCTGGTGACGTTCTCGCCCTCCGGGCCCGGCCCGAGCGTTGCGGCGCGGGTGCCCATCACCTTGATCACCTGGTCGATCAGCGTGCAGCCGTGATCCACCCCGCTGACCCATCCCTGCCCGTACGCGACATCCTCGACCGTCGATCCCGAGATGTGGGGGACCCCGTCGGTGGTGCGGCGGATCGTGGCTTCGTAGCGCGGTGGCACCAGCGTCGTGGTCGTCGTCGACGTGGTCGTCGTGGTCGTGGTCGTCGTGTCGGGCGAGGTCGGCAACGGGATCGATTCGGGGCCCTCTCCGGGCGAGCAGGACGCCGCAACGACCACTCCGACGATCACCAGTCCGATCCAACGCACGTGGCCATAGTGCCAGATCAACGCGGTTTTCCGGCATCGACGATCGTCAGCGGGCGCGGCGGGCTCCGAGGTAGCCTCGGCGACGTGACGGTGCTGCGAGTGGCGCTCGCTCAGCTGAACCCGACCGTGGGCGACCTCGACGGGAACCTGGCGAAGATGATCGAGGTGTACGACCGCGCCGAGGCGGCCGGTTGCGACCTCGTGGCCTTTCCCGAGTTGTCCACCACCGGCTACCCGCCGGAGGATCTGGTGCTCAAGCCGGGGTTCGTCGCCGACAACCTCGTTGCGTTGTCGAAGCTCGCCGCCCGCACCGGGCGGTGCGCCGCCGTGGTCGGGTTCGTCGATCAGGGCCGCGACCTCCACAACGCCGCCGCGGTGTGTGCGAACGGCGAGATCGTCGGTCGCTACCACAAGCGGCTGCTCCCCAACGCGACGGTGTTCGACGAGGCCCGCTACTTCACTCCCGGCCATCTCTCCGATCCGCTCGAGCTGTACGTGGTCGGCGGCGTCAAGGTGGGCATCTCGATCTGTGAGGACATCTGGAGTCCGTTCGGCCCCGTCGCCGAGCAGGCGGCCGCCGGTGCGGAGCTGAGCATCAACATCAACGCCTCACCGTTCCACACCGGCAAGGCGACCGAGCGCGAACGGATGCTGGCCACTCGGGCCTCCGACTCGCACACGGCGATCGTGTACGTCAACCAGGTCGGCGGCCAGGACGAGCTGGTGTTCGACGGTGCTTCGGTCGTCTTCGACCACGAGGGTCGCCTGTTGGCGCGAGCTCCCCAGTTCGAGGAGTCGCTGCTCGTCGTCGACGTGCCCGTGCCGCCGGTGTACCGCAAGCGCCTCCTCGATCCGCGCGGTCGGATCACCGAGTCGCTGCTGCCCACGATCGCGGTCTCGGAGACACCCGTCGTGCACGACGACCCCGCAGCGTCCTCGATCGCCGAACCGCTCGATGCCGACCGCGAGCTCTACGACGCGCTGGTGCTCGGCACCCGCGACTACTGCGCCAAGAACGGCTTCAGCGACGTGGTGATCGGGCTGTCCGGCGGGATCGACTCGACGATCGTCGCCTGCGTCGCCGTCGACGCGCTCGGCGCCGAGCACGTCCACGGCGTGTCGATGCCGTCGCGGTACTCGAGCGATCACTCGAAGAGCGACGCCCAACTGCTCGCCGACAACCTCGGGATCGACTTCCGAACGATCTCGATCGAGCCGGCATTCCAGGCCTACCTCGACATGCTGGCGCCGTCGTTCGAGGGTCGCGAGCCCGGACTCACCTACGAGAACATCCAGAGCCGGTGCCGGGGCCAGTTGCTGATGGCACTGTCGAACGAGTTCGGTTGGATGGTGCTCACCACCGGCAACAAGAGCGAGATGGCGGTCGGGTACTTCACGATCTACGGCGACTCGGTCGGTGGGTACGCCGTGATCAAGGACGTGCTGAAACTGCGGGTCTACGAACTGTGCCGCTACGTCAACCGGGTCGCCGGTCGCGAGATCGTGCCCGAGGACGTGATCACCAAGCCGCCGTCGGCCGAGCTGCGCCCCGACCAGCGAGACGACCAGAGCCTGCCTCCGTACGAGGTGCTCGACCCGATCCTGCAGCTCTACGTCGAGGACGACCGCACCGCCGCGGAGATCATCGAACTCGGCCACGACGAGGCGATGGTGCGACGCATCACGCGTCTGGTCGACATCGCGGAGTACAAGCGGCGCCAGTCGCCTCCGGGCGTGCGGGTGAGTCGGAAGGCATTCGGCAAGGACCGCCGCCTGCCGATCACCAGCGGGTACCGAGGGTAGGGCTGGGTCGATGGCGGCCGCTCACGCCGAGATCCACCGCACGGTCCGCGATCGTCTCGACCAGAACGATCAGCGCTACACCACGGGTCGCCGTGCGGTCGTCGATGCCCTCGCGAACACCGACGGTCCGATCACGCTGCCCGAGTTGATCGACGTGGCGCCGACGCTGGCACAGAGTTCTGCGTATCGGAACCTCGCCGTGCTCGAGGAGGTCGGGGTCGTCCGCCGACTGGTGCACGGCGCCGACCACGCTCGCTACGAGTTGGCCGAGGATCTCACCGAGCACCACCACCACCTGATCTGCGAATCCTGTGGTGTGGTGCGTGACGTCACGCTGACCCCGAAGCTCGAACGCCGACTCGACGACGCGTTCGCGGCGCTGTCGGTGGCCGAGGGGTTCACGCCGACCCACCACACGATCGACCTCTACGGTCGATGCGCCGAGTGTCGCTGAGCGTCCTGCCGCTCAGGCCACCGGAACCCGTTCATCGGACCCGCGACGGCTGGGGATGGCTCGTCGGCCAGCGGTGACCGTCAGGACCACGAAGAACAGGATCACCGAGCACAGCGCCATCGTGGCGCTGGTGGCGCTGTCGTGGTGGTAGCTGACCAGGATCCCCACGACGGTGGCGACGACACCGAAGAGCACCGACACCACCATGATCGCCGGCACCCGCCTCGCGACGAGCGTCGCCGCCGCGGGCGGTGCGACGAGGAAGGCGAACACGAGCAGGTTGCCGACCGACTGGAACGACGACACGATCGAGAGGGCCACCAGCACCAGCAGTGCGGCCTGGGCGAGCGCGGGGCGCAGGCCGAGCATCGACGCGAGTGACGCATCGAAGGTCATCACGAGGAACGCCCGGTACAGCACGATCACACCGACGAGTGCGATGACCGCGGTGATCGCCTGACGTTGCAGGTCGCCGCTGTCGACACCGGTGATCGAGCCGAAGAGGAACCGGTTGAGGTCGCCGACGTACGACGCCTGCTGGGTCGACATGATGACGACGGCGAGCGCCAGGAAGCCGACGAAGAGCACGCCGATCGACGTGTCCTCGGGCAGGGGCGAATGGCGGCGGATGAGTGTGATGCCGAGCACCATGACGGCTGCGGCGACGAGCGCGCCGATCGAGGTGTCGATGCCGATGATGAAGGCGATGGCGATGCCCGGGAGCACGCCATGGGCGAGGGCGTCGCCCAGGAAACTCATGCCTCGCAGTACGACCCAGGTCCCGACGACCGACGTGGTCAACACGGTGAGCAGCCCGGCGAGCAGCGCGTCGCGCATGAACGCGTTGTCGGCGAACGGCGCGACCCACCAGTTCCACGGGTCGGTGAGGAACTCCATTCAGCGACCGTATCGACCGGGACGGTTCATTGGGAGAGTGCGTCGACGATCGAGCGCGCGGTGGTGGCGAGCCAACTCACGTAGCTGTCGGTGTCGCTCCCGGGCTCGCCGAGCGTGTCGGTCTGCAGGGTGACGACCTCGACGTCGCCCACGCGGTCGGCGAGGGCCTCGGTGTCGCCCGAGGAGTGCTGCGTCTCGGCGAAGATCGCCGGGACCCCGGTGTCGGTGATCAGGGTTGCCAGCGCCTCCAGATCCGCGGGGTTGGTGGCGGCGAGTGAACTCGGCGAGGGGATCACGCTGCCCAGGATCGTGAACCCGTAGCGGTCGGCGAAGTAGCTCAACGAGTCGTGGTTGGTGACCAGCAGCCGGTCGTCGACCGGGAGGGGTTCGACGATCGCGCTGATCTCGTCGTCGAGCGCAGCCAGTGCCTTGCCGTACTCGGCGACGCAGGCGTCGAGGGCGACACGGTCGACGCCTGCCTCGGCGAGGCCGTCAGCGATCGCCGGCAGCGTCGCGGTCACCCGAGTCGGGTCGAACCAGATGTGCGGGTCGTCGGATCCGTGGTCGTGCTCGGCGTCGACTGTTCCGTCGGTCGTGTGGTCGGCCTCGTCGGCATGCTCCTCGTCGGCGTGCTCTTCGTCGGCGTGCTCTTCGTCGCCTGCCGGGAGGGTGTCGACGAACTCGCCGACGCGCACCGTGGTGACGCCGTCGGCTTCCACTGCGTCGATCGTGTCCTCGAGTGACTCCTCGAGGCCGAGTCCGTTGGCCACGATCAGTGCTGCATCTCCCATCGTCTCGCGGTCGCGCAGCGAGGGCTCGAACGAGTGGGGGTCGGCACCAGCGGGGATGATGGTGGTCACCTCGGCGAGCCCGTCGCACGCGACGTTGCGGGTGATGTCGGCCCACATCGTCGTGGTCGCGACGACCGACGGCACGTCGGAGTCGGTGGCGGACCCCGAGGTGTCGTCGCTCGTCGTGGCGCCGTCGGAGCCGCACGCCGCGAGCGCGAGCGCTGCGACTGCGAACAGGAGGGGAACGCGGCGTTGCATGACGACATGATACTGAGAACGGTTCTCACTTTCAAACCAGCTACCTTGGCCGACGTGGATGCGTCCAGTGCCTCCGTTGCCACGTTCGTCGAGGTCTCCTTGCGTTATGGAGAGCTCATCGCGCTCGATCGGACGTCGACGACGTTCGATGCGGGCTCCTCGGTCGCTCTGGTCGGCGCGAACGGCAGCGGCAAGAGCACGGTGTTGAAGCTCCTCGCCGGATTGTCGACGCCGTCGACGGGTCAGGTCGTTCGAGCCGACGGCGTCGAGGCGTCGTTCATCGCCCAGCAGCACGGTCATCACCAGTGGATGCCCCTGCCGGTCGACGAGGTGCTGCGGATGGGGTGTTACCGCCGACGCGGGCTCCTCGGCCGCATCACCCGCGCGGACCGTGCCGAGATCCGTGCGGTCGCCGAACGGCTCGAGGTCGCCGACCTGGCCAAACGGTCGTTCGGTGAACTCTCGGGTGGACAACGGCAGCGGGTGCTGGTCGCTCAGGCGCTCATCGGTGCCCCGGGCCTGCTGCTGCTCGACGAGCCGATCACCGGGCTCGACATCCCGAGCCAGGAGACGATCCTGCGGATCATCGACGAGGAGGTCGAGCGCGGCGCCGCCGTCGTGTTCTCCACCCATCATCTCGAGGAGGCCAAGCGGGCCGATCGGGTGATGTTGCTCGCCGGGTGCCTGATCGCCGACGGGCCTGCCGACGAGGTGCTCGTTCCCGAGCATCTCGCCGTCGCCTTCGGCGGACGGTTGCTGCACCTCGGCGGTCAGGCGCTGCTCGTCGACGATCACGGCCATGGGCACGATCACGGCCCGACACCCAGTCACGACGACGTCGGACACCGTCACCTCCACCAGCCCGAGCACGCCGCCGAGCACCCCATCGAACACGCAGCCGGCCCCGACGTCAACTGACGCCCACCCGAACTTCGTCCTCGACCTCCCCGTTTCGGAGGGGTCGGTGGAACACACTGGTCGCATGGGTCACGCACACGGTCACGACGAATCGCTCGACGATCAGGTCGACCCGCGGGTTCGGCGCCAGCTCTGGATCGCGGTGGCCGCCTGCGCTGTCGTGGTCGTCGTCGGCCTGGTCGCCCTGTGGCCCGGGAGCAGCGGCGACCGTCGCGATCCGCTCGGCCTCTCCGGCGACCCGGTGGCGGCGTCGGTCCAGTCGGTCGACGAGGTGCCCTGCTCGTTCGACCCGTTGCTCGCGTGCAAGCTCGTCGAGGCGCTCGTGTCCGAGGGCGAACGTCGCGGTGAGGTGGTGTTCCTCGAGCAACCGCTCGACTCCACGATCTCGTCCGGCGATGACATCCTGGTCGACCTCGTCGAGTTGGACGACGGGTCGGTGCAGGCGGTGTTCTACGACTTCGAGCGCAGCACCCCGATGCTGTTGCTGGTGATCGTCTTCGTCACCTCGATCGTCGTGCTCGGACGGTGGCGAGGCGTGGGTGCACTCGGCGGGCTCGTCATGAGCTTCGTCGTGATCATCGTGTTCGCCCTGCCCGCCCTGCTCGAGGGGACGAACGCGGTCGCGGTCGCGATCGTGACGGCGGGGGCCATCGCCTTCATCGCCCTCTTCCTGGCGCACGGGCGCGGGCTCGCCACGGCCACCGCACTGCTGTCGACGTTCGCCAGCCTGGCGATCACCGCTGCGCTGGCGGCGGCATTCCTGGCGATGTCGAACTTCACGGGGTTCGGTGACGAGAACGTCGGCTTCCTCGACGCCTTGGGCTCGCAGATCGACCCCCGTGGACTGCTCCTGGCGGGCATCGTGATCGGCTCGCTCGGCGTACTCGACGATGTGACCGTCACCCAGGTGTCGGCGGTGTGGGAGCTCAAGCGGGCGTCGCCCGATGTCACCTTCGGTGAGCTCTACGGCAGGGCGCTCCGCATCGGGCGTGACCACATCTCCTCCACGGTGAACACGCTGTTCCTGGCGTACGCCGGCGCCTCGCTCCCGTTGCTGCTGTTGTTCAGCGAGGCGAACGAGAGCCTCGGCTCGGTGGCGACCAGGGAGATCGTCGCCGTCGAGATCGTGCGAGCGTTGGTGGGGTCGGTGGGCCTGGTCGCCTCGGTGCCGATCAGCACGGCGCTGGCTGCCAAGGTGTTGGCATCGACCACACCGAGCAGTCCCGAACCACCGACGATCCCGGCGGAGCACGCCGTCCCGATCGACGACCCATCGACCTGACCGACGACCTCCGGGCGAGCATCGAGTCGAATCTCGCCCGTCACGATCGTGTCGAGGTGCCGCTCGACGGTCGCCGCCATGCTGCGGTCGCGATCGTCGTGGTCGACTCCGAGTTCGGGTCCGATGCCGCCGACCCGCACGGTGTCGATGCCGAGCGTCTCTCGGTCATCCCGTCCGATGTCTCGGGTCTCGACGGGCAGATGGCCGGGGTCGCGGGTGGAGCGTCGTTCGTGCTCTGTCGCCGCAGCGCCGGACTCAACCGGCACGCATCGCAGTGGGCACTCCCCGGTGGTCGCCTCGACCCCGGCGAATCGCCCGTCGAGGCGGCGCTGCGCGAGACCGACGAGGAGGTCGGTGTGCGCTTCGAGGACGCCGCAGTGCTCGGCCTGCTCGACGACTACCCCACACGATCCGGGTACGTGATCACGCCGGTCGTCGTGTGGGGTGGAGCCGACGTCCACCTCGTCCCCGACCCGGCCGAGGTGCTCGCTGCGTATCGCATCGGCCTGCACGAGCTCACCCGCTCCGACTCACCGCGCTTCGTGTCGATTCCCGAGAGCGAGCGTCCCGTCGTGCAGGTCCCGCTCGGTGGTGACCTGATCCATGCGCCGACGGGCGCGGTGCTCGTCCAGTTCCGGTGGGTGGCCCTCGACGGCAGGGTCAACGAGCGCGTCGTCGACTTCGAGCAGCCGGTGTTCGCCTGGGGCTGACCGCGTCCCGAGCCTCCCCGTTTGCGTGACGGTTCCGGTGGCCCGGGTCACCGAGAATCTCGACGCAAACGGGAGTCAGCGCCCGGAGTGACCGAAGCCGCCGCCGCGGTCGACGCCGTCGAGCGAGTCGACGACCTGCCACGCGACCGACTCGACCCGCTGGATCACGAGCTGGGCGATGCGGTCGCCGCGATGCACCTCGTAGTCGGCGTCCGGATCGGTGTTGATCAACACGACCTTGATCTCGCCCCGGTATGCGGCGTCGATCAGGCCGGGCCCGTTGACCACGCTGATGCCGTGCTTCACCGCCATTCCGCTGCGCGGCAGCACGAAGCCGCCGTGGCCCATCGGGATGGCGATCGCGATCCCGGTGGGCACCAACGCCCGCCCCCCACCGGCAGCGAGTGTCGCGGACTCACGGGCGTACAGATCGAGGCCGGCATCGCCCTCGTGGGCGTACTCCGGCAACGGCAGTTCGGGGTCGAGTTGGACGATCGGTACGGGCAGACTCACCGACCCAATCGTAGGTGTTACGCCAGGGGTCTGACCCCTGGCGTAACAGTCAGTCGTCGAGGGTGATGATCGTCCAGTCGGTCAACGTGCTGGTGTCGCACGACGTGGAGGTGGTGATCAGGATCCGCTCATCGGCGGCGCTCGCCTCGGGGAACTGGTCGATGCCGTCGAGCGAGCACGGCCCGAATGCCTGGAATCCGCCGAGCGTCAGCTCGTCCTGCCAGTCGTGCACCAGCGCGGTGCCGCCCCGGTCGCGCACGGTGGCGAGCGCGAACTCGCTGCGGTCACGGTCGTCGATGCGATCGAGTTCGCGCCGGACCTCGGGTTCCTTCGCTTCCATGAAGAACGACGTGTCGACCACCACGAACACCTGCTCGGTGCCGCGCAGCTGCGACGCCACCAGCGCGTAGCCGCCGAACACCACGGCGACCACCGCGATCCAGATCGCGAGGGGCTTCACCGGCCGGGCACCTGGGCGTGGCTCACGGACTCGTCAGCCACCGGCGTTGAACAACGCAGCGATCTTGAACTCGACGTCTTCCTCGCTGGCATCGATGCTCGCAGCTTCGACGAGCGACGACACCCGATCGAGTTCGTCGAGGTCGGCCTCGAAGCCGACGGTGTAGATCGGGATGCGCAGCCCCTCGATCACGTTGTCGACGTTGCCGAACTGGAGGCCGTCGGTGGTCTCACCGTCGGTGAGCACGACCAGGATCGGCTTGATCTCGGGGTTCGCCGCCCGCTGCTCCTCGAGCATCTGCAGGCCGAGCACGATGCCGTCGTACATCGCAGTTCCGCCACCCGGTGCCAGGTCTTCGGCGATCGCGGCGTAGCGCGCCTGCTGGTTCAGGTCGAACTCGCCGATCGGGAGGCGCTTCATCGCCGTGTCGTTGAACTCGACGACGCCGACCTCGGTCGTCGGCTTGATGAACTCCCGGGCCGACTGCATCGCGGTCTGCACCGACTGGATCCGGGTGCCCTCCATCGACCCGCTGACGTCGACGACGAACACCGTCGCCACCGGGCGGCCGCCGTCCTTCTTGTCCTTCCACACGTTCTGCACCTCGATCAGCGTCGAGCCCGACGGCACCTCGACGGTCGGTGTGTACGGCGGCGGATCGAAGCCGTACTCGACGGCGAGTTCCTGGAACTCGGGTTGCGCGGCGAAGTCAGCGAACGCCTGCAGCGTCTCCTCGCGGGCGGCGGAGAGATCGCCGACGGCGGAGAGCGGGTTGTCGTGGGGCACGCCGAACGGGATGAACTCGAACCCCGACTGGAGCGACTCGGTGTTGGTGAACGTCTGCCACTCCATCACGAACGTGTCGAGCGTGCCGGTGTCGTTCTCGACCGAGTCGCGCATCTGCAGCGTGGTGAGGGCGACGAATGGCACTTGGCGTTGGAACTGTTCGAACACGCTGGCGACGTCGGGCGAGGTGAGACGGGCCGGGTCGCCCTCGGCGATCGTGTCGAGCACGGTGAGCAGGAAGTTGAGCCCGGTGCTCGACGCGAACGGATCGGTGTAGCCCATCACGAGATCGCCTGCGATCACCGCATCGACCAGGTTCGCGGCGCTCAGTTCGCCGTAGGTGGCGCGTAGCTCGTCGGCGGTTTCGTTCTTCATCACGATGCCCGCGACGTTGTCGACCGTCTTCGGCGTGATCTCGGTCATCGTCTCGTACTCGCCGGCCATCTGGATCCAGAGTTGGCTCGACGGCGTGAATCCGTCCGGCAGCTCCTGGCCGCGGGCGATGAACTGGTACCCGGTGCCCGACGCGATGCTGCGCAGGTCGACACCGGCGACGCTGCCGTCCGACAGCGTGATGCCGGCGTCGTTGAACTGCTCGGCGACCTCGGTCATCCAGCCATCGGTGGTGCCGAGTTCACCGGACTTCTCGGTCGACGACCAGATCTCGACGACGGTGTCGGCGCTCGCCGGCGCCTGCACCCGGATCGGGAACTCGGTGATGGGAGGCAGCGTCTTGGCGAGGTTGGCGCCCGTCGGCGGCGGGATCGACGCGGTGCGGCCGATCGGATTGTCGATCCATCCGATGTCGTCGGCGAGGTCTGCGAGTTGGTCGGCTGCGGTCGCCTGATCGAGCGGCTCGCTGCTCTCCTCCCCGACGCCGCACGCTGCGGCCACGAGTGCGAACGCGGCCGCGGCGACCGCCAGGCGTCCCATCCGGGATCGTGACGTGTGCGCTCGTGTCGTTCGCTGCACCGTCATTCGCTCTCCTTCGCCGTGATCTCACCGACGTCGATCGTGCCGTCGGACTCCTGGATCCGGGTCGACGCCGTTCGGCCACGTTCCATGTTCTCGATCGCCGTTTCGCTCTCTGCGGTGAGCTGATCGAGTTCGAGGATCGTGCCCGCCATCGTCGGCAGGGCCTCGCGCCGGTAGCGGGAGATCTCGTCGAGGGCGGTGTCGATGTCGGCGAAGGCCGAACGCAGCGCCTCCATGTCGAGCATCGTGCTCGACGCCTGCTGATGGATCGCCGTGCCCTGGGTCTTCAGCCGTTCTGCGGTGCCGGCGATCATCGCCGACGTGGTGGTGTTGATCGCCTCGATCTTGTCGAGGACGATCTTCTGGTGAGCGAGGGCGAGTGCCACGGTGACCGCAACCTGCAGCGCGCTGACCGTCACGTCGATCGCACGATCGACACCGCGGATCAGCTCCCGGTTGTTGCGGATGATGATCTCGATCGCCAGCACGCCCTGCTGGTTGACGGCGAGCTGCTGCTGCAGGTCGAGCGTGCGCTGGCGCAGCGAGAACAGGATGTCCTCCTCGACGAACTGGCGCCGCGGGTCGTCGGCGGTGATCTCGGTGGCGAGCTTGTCGACCACGGAGGCATCGAGCGCCTGCGCCAACGCGATCTGGTCGGCCAACAGGTGCGTCAACTCGCGCATCTGCTTCTGGTCGTCGCCGAGGGTGACGTTGTCGCGCTTGAGCTGATCGCGACCCTTCTCGAGCGACTTGACGATCGAGTCGATCTGGGTCTGCGAGCTCTCGTAGCGCATGAAGTAGCGCTTGAGCGGGGTGCCGACACCGGGGATCTTGCCGACGGCGCGGGTGAACCAGCCGGCGTCGGTGTCGAGGCCGGACGGGTCGAGTTTCTCGACCTCGATCCGGAGGTCCGACAACGACTTGGCGACCTCCCCGCCGTCCTCGGTGCCGTGGGAGATCTCCTTCAGCGGCGCCTGCAGCATCCGGCTGCGTGTGGCCGATCGCTGTTGGAGGTCGCGGCCCATCGAGTCGACCGCCTCGCGTGCAGCGGTTCGGGCCTCGTCGTTCGCGGGGTCGATCGCGAGCAGCTGCTCGACCTGGGCGTCGGCCTGTGCGCGCAGCTCGTCGGTCGGCTCGGGCTCGGGCAGGACGAGTTCCGCCTTGGCCTCGGGAACGTCGAGCGAGAGGTTCAACACGGGCGCGGTCGCGGTGCTGGTGCGGGGAGCGTCGGTCATGTCGGTGTGCCTTTCGGTTCGTTCGTGACGGGCTTGGAGCGGTTCATGCGTACTTGGCGGCGCGATCGGCGAGTTCTTCGAGCGCCGCCATCGCCGCGTCGGCGTCTTCGGGCTGCTTGCCGATCGGCACGTCGGCGAGTGCCGTCGTCGTGCGATCGAGCGCGGTCAACGCGGATTCGTTCTGGGCGAGGAGCTGCGCGATGCGGCGACGCTGGGTTGCCCGGAGATCGCGACGCCGCTCGAGCGTCTGGCGTTCACGGGTGGCGGAGTCGACGTCGCTGTCGTCGACGGCCAGCTCCGCCAGCCGGCGATCGATGTACGTCTCGTCGATCGTGCTGATGCTCTCGGAGGCAACGGCCACCTCGTGCAGGTTGTCGAGCGCCGACGCGAACACCTGCTGCGACGTCGACAGGTAGCGGGCGTAGGTGAGCTCGCCGGCGTCGAGGCGACGGGTGAGCACGTTGATCAGGCTCTGGCGCTTCGACAGCAGGGCATCGAGTTGCTCGGTCGGCTGGGTGTCGGCGAGCAGGGCGAGCTCGGCACGCAGCGCCGCGATCTCGGCCGGGTCGATCTCTTCGACGCGAGGTACCTCGAACTGCAGTTTCGCCAAGGTGCCCGTGGCCGACATCGTGAACGGCCAGGCAGCGGCTGCCACGAGGGCCAGGACGATCAGGATGACGACCAGGATGCCGGGCGGGTCGAGCACGGTGAGCACCAGCCACACGGTGGCGCCGAGCACGACGGCCGCGATCCAGGTGGGCGGGTAGCTGATGACGGAACGCCACCAGCTCTTCATCGCGCCTCGCAGGGGCTCGTCACGTACACGGCATCTCCACGATACCCGCACGGGAGCGCCGGTTGACCCCGTCCACCCTCGCCGCCGATTCGACGGTTGGCTACCGTCCTTGCCGATGGTGCGTCCCGACCGGTTCCCGCTCACCTACGACGAGTGCCGGGATCGGTTCCGGTGGACCGCTCGTCGAGCGGGCCTCGGGTTCGATGCGTTCCCGATCACGGCACGCGGCGAGCACGGCCAGGAACTCACGATCGATGTGACCTCGTTCGGCGCGGCCCGTCCTCGGCGCGCCGTGCTGGTGCTGGCCGGCGTGCACGGAGACGAGGGCTTCTCGTCGTCGACGCTGATGTGCGACGCCATCGATCGGTGGGTGAGCGACGGCGTCGACCGCGGCCTCGCCGAGGACGCGGCGGTGGTGATGATCCACGGCGTCAACCCGTGGGGGATGAGCCACTGGCGGCGTCAGAACGAGTCGAACGTCGACCTCAACCGCAACTGGGGTCGCGACGAACGGGTCGAGCTGCCGGCGAACCCGGGCTACATCGCACTCCACCGCACCCTCGTGCCCGGTGGGGCCGAGCCGCCGTCGCCCGAGTCGCTGCTCGACGTGACGCGAGCGATGGTCGAGGAGTTCGGCTACCAGTGGGTGAAGTCGGCGGTCAGCGCAGGGCAGTACAGCCACCCCGACGGGCTCTACTTCGGAGGCGATCGCACCGAGGAGTCGAACCTGCGCCTCGCCGAGATCGTGGCACCGCGACTCGCTGGTGCCGAGGAGGTGCTGGTGGTCGATCTCCACACCGGCCACGGCGCTCCGGGGACCTACACGTTGCTGTCGCACGTGAGCGAGGATCATCCGGACGACGCATGGCTCCGGCGGGTGTTCGACGCCGACCGCATCGAGTGCACCTCAGCGCCCGACGCCACCACCGGACCGAAGCACGGCCAGATCGCGAGCGGCCTCGGTGAGCTGGTTCCCGGCGCCGTGTGGCGGACGGTCACCATGGAGCTCGGCACGATCTCCGACACGCGCATGATCGTCAACGAACGCGCCGAGCACTGGGTCCACTTCCACGGCGACCGCTCCGACCCCGACCACGCGCGCATCGTGTGGGACCACCGTTGTGGCTCGACCCCCGACGACCCGGAGTGGGAACGCACCGCCCGTGCCCACGGCATCGAGGTCCTCGATGCCGCCCGCCGGACGCTGACGGGTGGAGCAGAAATCTGATCTCGGTTCTGGCGAGTAGGGTCGTCCTCCAACCACAAGGAGGTCCATCATGGGACTGCTCGACACCGTCAAGTCCAAGCTCGGCGGCAACAAGACCCAGGTGAAGCAAGGCATCGACAAGGCGGCCGACGTCGTCGACGACAAGGCCGGTGCTCACGCCGACAAGGTGCAGCAGGGCGCCGAGGCGGCCAAGGACGCCGTCGACAAGCTCCCCGACGCCTGAGCCTCGACGGGCCAGGCGCCCGAGTCGAGTCGTAGGCTCGGCTCGATGAGCGCATCGACGGACGACGTGGGGCGGCCACCGTCGGTCGATGCGCTCGCCCGATCGCTCGCACCGACAGGGCTGCCGCACCCGATCCTCGTCGACATCGCTCGCGAGTCGATCGAAGCAGCTGATGTCGAGTCCGCGCAGTCGCGTGCGGACGCGTTCCGCCGGTCGCTGCTGACCCCCGTGGTCAATGCCACGGGCGTCCTCCTGCACACGAACCTCGGGCGCGCTCCTCTGCGTCACCATCAGGAAGCTGCCGCGCAGACGATCGAGTTCGATCTCGTCTCCGGACGCCGAGGGTCTCGACAGCGGGCCGTCGGGCAGCTGCTCGCGCGGTTGTGTGGGGCCGAGGCGGCGATGGTCGTCAACAACAACGCCGCCGCTGTCCTGCTCGTGCTCGCTGCCCTCGGTGCGGGCCGTGACGTCCCGGTGAGCCGTGGCGAGAGCGTCGAGATCGGCGGCTCGTTCCGGGTGCCCGACGTGATGGAGCAGTCCGGTGCCCGTCTCGTCGACGTCGGCACCACCAACCGCACCCGGCTCGCCGACTATCGGCGCGCGATCGACCGGCCCGGCGTCGACGTGGCGATGGTGCTCAAGGTCCATCCCAGCAACTATCGGGTCGAGGGGTTCGTCGAGGAGACGTCGGTCGCCGAACTGTCGACGCTGGGCGTCCCGGTCGTCGCCGACATCGGGAGCGGGCTGATCGATGCCACGTGCCCCTGGCTCCCCGGTGCGCCTCCTGCCTGGTTGGCGGGCGAGCCGGCGGCTCGCCAGACGCTGGCCGATGGGGCCGCGATCGTGACGTTCAGCGGCGACAAGCTCTTCGGCGGGCCACAGGCCGGGATCATCGCCGGCCGTGCCGATCTCGTCGAGGCGTGCATGCGCCACCCGCTCGCTCGCGCGCTGCGACCGGGTGGGCTGGTCCTCGCTGCGATGCAGGAGACCGCGCTGACCTATCTCGACAAGCGCGCGAGCGCTGATGTGCCGTTCTGGGCGATGGTCGCCGCACCGGTCGCCGAGCTGCGTCGCCGTGCCGATGCGGTCGTCGAGGCGGTGGTCGACGTGCATCCCGCCGTCCGGTCATCGCCGATGGACGCACTCCCCGGAGCGGGTTCCGCGCCCGGCATCACGATGCCGTCGTTCGGCGTCGAACTCGAGGGTGACCATCTCCGCGCCCTGCGAGCTCACGAGACCCCTGTGATCGCCCGGTCGCGCGACGACCGCACGATGCTCGACCTGCGGTCGGTGTTCCCCCACGACGACCCGATCGTCGTGGCCGCGCTGCGTGGCGCCGTGTCGTGACGGTCGTCGCCACCGCCGGCCACGTCGACCACGGCAAGTCGTCGCTCGTCCTCGCGCTCACCGGCACCGATCCCGACCGTTTCGAGGAGGAGAAACGTCGCGGTCTCACGATCGACCTCGGATTCGCCCACACCACGCTGCCGTCGGGTGCGGAGCTCAGTTTCATCGACGTGCCCGGTCACGTGAAGTTCCTCCGCAACATGCTCGCAGGCGTCGGCGGGGTCACCGCGTGCGTGTTCGTCGTGGCCGCCACGGAGGGCTGGAAGCCGCAGTCGGAGGAGCACCTGCGCATCCTCGAACTGCTCGGTATCACCTCGGGCATCGTCGTGCTCACGAAGTCGGATCTCGTCGACGACGACCTCGCCGAGCTCGCCGCGATGGACGTCGCCGACCACGTCGCCGGCACCTTCCTCGCCGGGGCTCCGGTGCTTGCGGTGTCGTCGACCACCGGTGCGGGCATCGAAGCACTGCGAGTGGCACTCGACGAACTCGTCGCGACGTCGGCCGGCGCAGTCGATCGCGGCCGACCCCGGCTGTGGATCGACCGGGTGTTCGCGGCCAAGGGGAGCGGGACGGTGGCGACGGGCACGCTGGTCGGTGGACGACTCGCGGCCGACCAGGTGGTCGTCACGGAGCCGGGGTCGGCGACGGCCCGGATCCGTTCGATCCAGACCGCCGGACGGACGGTCGAGTCGATCGGGCCGGGGACGCGTGTCGCGGTGAACCTCTCCGGCGTCGATCACCACGACCTCGCCCGAGGCCACGCCGTGGTCGAACCGGACCGGTGGCGACTCACCGATCGCTTCGACGCGTCGCTGCACGTCCTCGACGCGCTCGACCACGACGTGTCCCGACGGGGCGCGTTCGTGGCCTACATCGGTTCCGGTGAGCACCCGGTGCAACTCCGCGTGCTGGGCCGCGAGGCGATCTCACCCGGCCACGACGGTGCGGTGAGGTTGTTCCTCGACCGAGCGCTGCCGTTGCTTCCCGGCGACCGGTTCGTGCTGCGGGAGTCGGGCCGCGACGAGACCGTCGGTGGTGGTGAGGTGCTCGACATCGACCCTGTCCTGCGTGCGTCGAAGGCCAGTCCCGACCGTTCGGTCGATCGGGTCGTCCGCGAGCGGGGCTGGATCACGGTCCGCGAAGTCGAGCGGCTGACCGGCGAGGTCGTCGAGCCGCTCGTCGGTGACTGGTTGACGACCCCGGAGCTGTTGGCCGCGATGCACGACGACCTCCTCGCTCGGGTCACCGATGCAGGTCCGGTCGGTCTCGACGTGGCCGGTTTCGACGGGCGAGAGCGTGCGGTGCTGGCCACGATCGACGAGATCCTCGTCGACGCGACGACCGTTCGCCTCGCCGATGTCGTCGACCCGTTCGCCGACCATCCCTACCTCGCGGTCCTGCTCGCCGACGGGTTCACCCCGTCGCAGCCCGACGGTGTCGACCGTGGCGAGCTGCGTGAGCTGGTGCGACGCGGTCACGTCGTCGTGCGCGATGGCGTGCACTTCCACGAGGACACGATCGCGGCTGCGGGCGACGTGGCGGCAGGGTTGCTCGCTGCGAACCCCGACGGTTTCACCGTGGCGCAGTTCCGCGACGCCACGGGTGCCAGCCGCAAGTACGCGCTGCCGCTCGTGGCCGAACTCGATGCCCGCGGCGTCACCCGTCGGCGAGACGACCTCCGCATCGCCGGCCCCCGCCTCCCCGCTCCCTGAGCCGCCGTCCCCGCCGTGTGCGTCCGCTCAGGCGTGCGAATTCGACGTTGTCGCTGACGCAAACGGGATGGGCGGGGTGCGGTCAGCTGGTCGGTCAGGTGGCGGGTTCGGCGGGCTGCTCGGCGTCGGCGGGCTCGATCGGGTTCTTCGTGCGCATCTCGCGGTAGTCGCGGGCGGCGCCCTCCAGCGGTTCGACGTCGAGGGTGACGCCGTCGATCGCGGCAACACGCAGGACGTCACCGTCGGCGATCGGCGTGGCACGGTTGGTGCGGGCGCGCCACCGGGCGCCATCGACCTCGACGATGCCGTCGGGGTCGATCGGACCGACCGCGGCACCTTCCTTGCCGATCATCCACTCGCGTCCGATCGTCGGCGTGGCGAACCGGGTGCGGACCATCGACGGCATCCCGACGACGAACGTCAGCACGATGCCGACGACCCCGGTCAACAGCGCCAGCCATGACGGCCGCATCGTCGAACCGGGAATCGGCTCGAACAGGAACCAGCTGCCGACGATCGTCAGCACGATGCCGACACCGGTCCAGAATCTCGGGATACCGACCTGGACGTCGACCGCGAACGCCAGCATGGCGAGCATGATGATCACGACCGCCCACGTCTGCGTCGGCAGCACCGCCAGCCCGGTGAAGGCGAGCACGGTCGAGATCGCTCCGACTCCGCCGGCGATGCCGACGCCTGCGGTGAAGAACTCGAACACCAGCAGGGCCAGGCCGGTCAGCAGCAGCAAGTAGGCGACCGAGGGGCTGGCGACGGTGTGGAACAGCTGGTCGACGAGCGAGAGCTTCGAGAACCGCACGACCGAGACGGTCTCGAACCGGGTCGACCCGTCGTCGAGGACGACGAGCTCGGTGGTCACGAGCTGTACGCCGTTCTCCTCGAAACCGTCCATCGCCTGCACCATGTTGCTGATCGTCGGGATGCCTTCGTCGTCGATGCGTTGCTTGAACACGCTGAGCGAACGGGCATCGGACAACCCGACCGAGCCGTTGCGGAGCCGCTCCTCGGCGATGCCGAAGTCGACGCTGGTGTCCTCGGGCAGACCCGCCGGATCGAGCGGTACGCCGATGTAGCCGACGCGGGAACCCGGCGCCATGCCGGTGACGTCGGCCACGGCGAGCAGCTGGGCGGCCGTGCCGTAGAAGCGGGCACCGCTCGGTCCGACCCAGATGCCGATCGGGACCGGGGCGGTCGCCACCTGCACGAGCAGATCCTCGATGACGTCGTCGTCGACCACGGTCCCGTCGCTGTTCACCTGGAGGATCAGTGCCTGCGACCCATCGGCCTCGGCGCGGTCGATCGCGGTCTCGATCGCGTCGACGAGGATCGGGTCGAAGTAGCCGCTGACCTGCAGCACGTCGACCCGCGCCACGTCGACGGAATCGCTCGTGTCGACGGGTTGCTCGTCGCTCTGGGCCTGGACGGCGGGCGCGAAGAGAGTGAGCCCGGCCATCAGCGTGAGGATGCTGATCGCTAGTCTGCGCAAAGGTGCCTCCGGAGAGCGAATATCCGCTGCAATCGTTGACCGCCGCTCGAGTCGTCGTGGTGGCGGGCAAGGGGGGTGTGGGGAAGACCACGGTAACGGCTGTGATCGCCCGCGCCGCATCGAGCGCGGGCCTTCGCGTGCTGGTGGTGGAACTCGACGGCAAGCCGGCGCTCGCTCAACTCGTGCCCGATCTCGAGGTGATGTCGATCTCGGCGCCGGATGCGCTCGACGAGTACCTGCGCGACAACGGATTCGCCCGCATCGCCAAACGCCTGAACCGTACGGGCGTCATCGACATGGTCGGCACCGCGGCACCGGGGATCGACGACATCGTGGTGCTCGGCAAGATCAAGCAACTGGAACGCTCGGGCGAGTGGGATCTCGTCGTCGTCGACGGGCCGGCGGCCGGACACGCGATCACGTTCCTGACGTCGGCTGCCGGTCTGGCCGACTCCGTCCGCTCGGGTCCGGTGCGAGCGCAGGCCGACGAGGTGCTCGGCATGCTGCACGACTCGCAGCGCTGTCAGGTCGTGTTGGTCACGTTGGCCGAGACGACGCCGGTGAACGAGGTCATCGAGACGGCGTACGCGTTGGAGGACCAGGTCGGTGTGCAGCTCGGTCCCGTCGTGGTGAACGGCGTCGATCTCGGGGTGGAGTTGCCCGCTGCGTCGGCGATGTCGTCGATCGTGGAGGGCCTCGATGCGGCGACCGCGGTCACGCTGATCGACGCGGCCGACTTCCGGCGCTCGCGCCGGGACATGGAGCGCCAGGAACTCGCCCGGCTGGCCGAGCAGTTGCCGATCCCGCAGATCGTGCTCCCGTCGCGTCTCGTCGCCGGACTGGTCGCCGAGGACGTCGCCGATCTCGCCGCCGGCCTCGGAGGCCTCGGTCCGTCGGAGACACCACGATGACCGCCCGACCGGCCGACGAGCTGATCGACGCGTCGTCGGTCATCGTGTGTTGCGGTTCCGGTGGCGTCGGCAAGACCACCACTGCAGCCGTGCTCGGCCTCGAAGCGGCGCGTCGCGGGCGTCGCGCCGTGGTCGTCACCATCGATCCGGCACGACGTCTCGCCGACGCGCTCGGTCTCGTCGACGGCCTGGCGTCGGAGCCGCAGCGGATCGACCTGGACGCATCCGGCGAACTCTGGGCGATGATGCTCGACACGGCGGCCACGTTCGACGGCCTGGTGCGTCGCTACGCAGAGAACCCGGAGCAGGTCGAGCGGATCCTCGAGAACGGCTTCTACCGCAACATCGCCGGGGCGCTCAGCGGCACCCAGGAGTACATGGCCGCAGAGACCCTCCATGCGCTGCACGGCGACGAGCGGTTCGACCTGGTCGTCGTCGACACGCCGCCGAGCCGCAACGCGCTCGACTTCCTCGAGGCACCGGGCGTGTTGTCCCGATTCCTCGACCACCGGCTCTTCAAGTTGCTGATGCTGCCCGCCAAGGGCGGTCTCCGGGTGATCGGCACCGCGACGCAACCGATCCTGCGGGCGATCGGCCGGGTCGTCGGTTCGGACGTCCTCGCCGATTCGGTGGCCTTCTTCCAGGCGTTCGCAGGAATGGAGACCGGCTTCCGTGAACGCGCCGACGACGTGATCGCGCTGATCCGTGCGCCCGAGACCTCGTTCGTGGTCGTGGCGTCGGCGCGTCACGACACGATCGACGAGGCCGTGTGGTTCGTCGAGCAACTGGTCGATCAGGAGGTGGACGTCACGGCGGCCATCGTCAATCGTGCGCACCCGGCGTTCGGCGACGGTTGCGCCGCCGACGCCGACGCTGAGGCGCTGCTCGCATCCGAGCGAGGAGATCCTGATCTGGCAGCGCTGTGGCGCAACGTCGCCGACCTCCGCACACTGCGCGAGCGGGAACTCGACGTGATCGCGCCGCTCGGGGCGATGGCCGGCGACGAGCGTGTGGTGGTCTTGCCGCTGCTCGACCGTGACGTCCACGATCTCGACGGCCTCCGCACGATCGCGGCGCATCTCTTCGACCATCCCACCGTCGAGCGGTAGCGTCTGGGCCGTGCACATCCTGCTTGCCACTGACGCCGACTGGATCGTCGACGAGGTCACCGCTGCGCTCGGCGACGACGACGTCCACTTCACCGTGTGTCGCGAGGGCCGCGCCGTCGCCGGCCAGGTGAAGAAGCAGCTCCCCGATCTCGCGATCCTCGACCTCCAGGTCGGATCGATGGGCGGGATGGCCGTGACGATGGCGCTGCGCCTCGACGAGTCCGCCGGCGCCGTTCCCCACGTCAAGGTGCTGATGTTGCTCGACCGGGCTGCCGACATGCACCTCGCCCGCCGCAGCGGTGCCGAGGGATGGCTGGTCAAGCCGCTCGACGCGCTCCGCCTGCGCCGTGCCGCCGACGCCATTGCGTCCGGAGGGCGTTACACCGAGGGGCTGCCGCTCGACGCCCCCGAGGTCGAGTCGATGGTGCCGCTGCCGGACGACGAGGTGTCGGCGGAATCGACGGAGGAAGAAGCCGCCACCGCTGGATAGCATGGCGAGCCGCTACGGGGTGTAGCGCAGCTTGGTTAGCGCGCCACGTTCGGGACGTGGAGGCCGGAGGTTCAAATCCTCTCACCCCGACCACGAAACCCCTGGTCACGGGACTGCGAGAGCAGCTCTGACCAGGGGTTCGATCGTTTTCCGGCATCTTGGGAGCCATCTTGGGAGCCATTCGAGGCGTAGAGTGGGCGGGACCAACGGAAGGGGATCCGCCATGGTCAGCAAGTCGCCCAGCCGCTCCCACGGCGAAGGGTCGATCTACCGGAGCGACTACACGCGGTCTGGCAGCGGCGTGACCGTCGAGCGGTGGGTCGCATCGCTCGACCTCGGCGTCGGTCCCAACGGCAAGCGGCTGCGGAAGAGAATCACGGGTCCGACTCGCAAGGCGGTCGCCGACAAGCTGCGCGAGCTCCAACGCCAGCAGGACGCCGGCGTCGACGTGCGCAGGAAGTCGATCACTGTTGCCGACCTCGCCAACGAGTGGCTGACGCACCTGGAGCAGAACGAGGGCACGAAGGAGGAGAGCACGATCCTGCGGTTGCGTCCGCGTATCGAACGGCACATCATCCCGGCCGGGCGGATCGGTGGATGCCAGCTCGACCAGCTGACCGTCGCTCGGGTCGAGGCGTGGCTACGTTCCGAGGCCGAGTCCGGCGGCAAAGGTGGCAAACCGCAGGCGAAGTCGACGTGTCGGGACTACAAGCAGATGCTCGGCGAGATGCTCGAATGGGCAGTCGCCCGTCGGTACATCACCTGGAATCCGGCGCGGCTCGCGAAGTTGCCGAAGGACCGGTCGGCGACCAACCCAGCCGCACCGTCGGTGTACAGCACTTCGCGAGCCAAACGATCGTTCACCCGAGACGAGTACGCAGCGGTCATGCGTGCGCTGACCGCAACCGGCGCCGGCGAGTTCATCGCTGCGACCCCAAACGCCTACTTCGTCACACTGCTGAACATCGGGGCGCGCCCGGGCGAGGTCGATGCCCTGCGATGGGCGCAGGTCGACATCGACAACCGGACGATCACCATCGACCGAGCCATCAAGCGCGCCGATGGTGGACGGCCGCTCAGCATCGGGCCGACCAAGACCGGCAACCGCCGCGACATCGAGATGACCGACGTGCTGCTGGCAACCCTACGCCGCCATCGCATGCACCAAGCCGAGGTCCGCCTCGCCTCCGGGGGCCAGTGGACGACCGACGCTCGTTGGACCGATCTCGTCTTCACCTCGGAGGTGGGCACACCGATCGACCCGTCGCACGCCCGCCGAGACTTCAAGAAGATCTGCGCACACGCCGGCGTGCCGACGCTGTCTCTGTACGAGCTACGTCACACGGTTGCGTCGCTGATGGTCGACTCCGACATCCCCCTCCGCGAGGTCGCCGACCTCCTCGGCCACAAGGACCTGGAGATGGTCGTCAAGCGATACCGCCACCGCACCGATGGCGTGGTCACGTCCCACGTCTCGGTGCTCGGGTCGCTGACCGCGGGGATCTGAGTTCGAAGTGCCGATGATCGCCGAGCACCTTCTCGGCTCCGCGGCGTGTAGTGCCGGCGGGATTCCACCGGTGGCGTCTTTGCCGGTTGCCGGGTCGATTCCTTCGTAGACGACCGCGTCGTAGCGATCGCCGCGCTGGACGAGGTGTCCTCTCATGCTGACGTCCTTCGTCGATTGGTGACGGTTGGTGTCGTTTGGTGTGCCGGGCTGATTCGGCACTGCTGACGGGTCGTCAGCGCCAGGGCTCATCGGCCTCGGCCAGCGAGGCGATTCCCCGCTGACGGCACCTTGGGTCCCGTACGGATGACGAGAGACGTAACGACCTCCGTTCCGGGTGGCATGTCGTCGGACGTATGGGCAGCCGGCGCGAGAAGTTCCAGTCGACGTGTCGCGAGAACCCGTTGAGAGAGGTGGGGTTTGTCACAAATGAGCGAATCCAGAGGCATGTGTAGGTGAGGCCATGACCAGACGAACCGTTCCCGAGGAGCCACCGGACTTTCTCACGGTCGACGAGGTGGCCGCGGTCATGCGCATCAGCCGCAACGGCGCATACCAGCGGGTTCGCCGCGGTGTCGCCACGAACGGACGCGAGGGCATCCCGGCCGAACGGGTCGACAAGCAGTTCCGCATCTCGAGGTACGTGATCGAGGAACGCCTCGGCGGTCCGATCACCTGGCCGATCCCCGGCTTCCACGACATCCCGAACACGCGGACCGCAGACCCGTCGCCCGAGCCCCTCGCGACTCAGCCCGATCCGAAGCCCGAGACCCCACCCGCGAAGCCGACCCGTCGCATGCGCGCCAACCCCCTCGACGCGGTCCCCGGCAACCAGCTCCGGCTCTTCCCCCTGTAGGTCGCCATGCCCCAACTCCACCCCATCCGGCCTCACGACCCTTCAAGGACAGACGAGTGCACAAAAATCGGTGGGAGCTATCCCGGGACTACCCGGGCGGAGTGTGAGACGCCATGACCGTGCGGGTCACCACTCTCAAGGGATGTGACGCCGGCGCCTACTACGTCGAGCAGCTCCCGAACTACTACCTCCAGTCCGGCGAGCCCCGCGGCACGTGGCTCGGCGACGGCGCACGGATGTTGGGCCTGTCGGGCGAGGTCGACGACGACGCCTTCCTCGCCCTCATCGCGGGCATGGACCCGCAGCGCCCGGACCGGCATCTCGGACGCCGCTACAACGACGACTCGGTTCGCGGGTTCGACGTCACCGCCTCGGCACCCAAGTCGGTGTCGGTCCTGTTTGCCCTCGGCGACGACGACATCCGACGCGAAGTGCTCGACGCCCACGACGCCGCAGTCACCGCGCTCGCCGGATGGATCGAACGGCACGCCCACACCCGCTACCGGATCGGCGGCGAAGTCGCCGTCGTCGACGCCGAGGCGATCGTCGCTGCGATGTTCCGGCAACACACCAGCCGGGCGCTCGACCCGCAGGTTCACACCCATCTCGTGATCGCCAACCGTGTGAAGTCGCCCGACGGCCGTTGGCTCGCTCTCGATGCCCGCCTCATCAAGGGCGACCAGCGCACCCTGTCGGCGCTCTACCACGCTGGTCTGCGATCCGAGCTGACGCAACGTCTCGGTGTGGCGTGGCACGCGCCGGAGAATGGCATCGCCGAGATCCGCGACATACCTGAGGCGCTCCTGGCTGAGTTCTCGATCCGCACGGCCCAGATGCGTCGACGCGTCGAGGAGAAGCTCGACCGCTTCGTCGACACGATGGGCCGCGAACCCACACCACAGGAACGCTGGCTCATCGACCGGGAAGCGGCCGTCGACAGCCGCCCCCGCAAGGCGAAGTCGGTCGACGCAGCGAGCCTTCACGACGGCTGGCGCGAGCAGGCCCGAGCGCTCGGCATGGAACCGAGTCAGGTGATCGAGGACGCGGTCGAACAGGTTCTGTATCGGGGAACGATCGACCACGACCTCGACGACGCGATCACGGACTGGTCCATCCAGTCGATCAGCGAGCAGCAGTCGTCGTGGCGACCGACCGAACTCGTCCGTGAGGTCGCGTCGTGGTGCCCGACCGAGACCGCCGAAGACGCCGACACAGTCGTGCGGTGGGCCGACGAACTCGCCGGCCGTGTCGCGGCTGAGCGTTGCGTCGACATCTCCAAGCCGATCCCGCCCGGCGCGCTCCTGCGACGCGACGGTCGGCCGGTCACCGAGTCGGTCATCGAACGTGCGCTGACCACCCAAGCGATCCTCGACCAGGAGCGGTCGCTCATCGAGTGGGCCGACCGCCGCCTCGCTCACGACGGCCCCGACGATCCCGCCGCCGTCGACCGCAGCGATGTCGACATGACCCTGCCCCAAGCCGACGCCGCGGGCGCGGTCGCCGGCCATGCCGATCTCGTCCTCGTTGTCGGTCCCGCTGGCACGGGCAAGACCACCGCACTCCGGCCCGCCGTCGAGCACCTCCGAGCCAACGGTCGCGCGGTGTTCGGCGTCGCCCCGTCGGCCACCGGCGCCGAGGTGCTGTCGGAAGAGACCGGTGTCGCAGCCGACACGATCCACAAGCTGCTCATCGAGCACACGCTCAGCCGACCGCCCGATCACCGCTACGACCTCCCCGTCGGCGCCACCGTGATCGTCGACGAAGCCGGGATGCTCCCGACCGAGAAGCTCGCCGAGATGGCCCACCTCGCCGACATCCGAGGCTGGAGACTCGCGCTCGTCGGCGACCCGCTCCAGTTCTCCGCCGTCGGCCGCGGCGGCATGTTCGCGCTGATGGTCGACACGTTCGGCGCGATCGAACTCGACGAGGTCCACCGCTTCGCGAACGAATGGGAACGCGAAGCAAGCCTGCGACTCCGCCGTGGCGACGTCAGCGTCGCCGAGATCTACGACGCCCACGACCGCCTGCACGCCGGCACCATCCCGGAGATGGAGCGCGCCGCCGCGCGCCTCTGGCACGAACTCCGCCAGGCCGGCAAGCGCGAGCTGCTGATGACCCCGACCAACGAAGCGACAGAGCGTCTCAACGAACGATGCCAACGCCTCCGCATCCGGGCCGGGGAGATCGACGCCGACGGACGTTCGGTCGACGTCGGCGCCTACCAGCTCTACGTCGGTGACGAGATCGCCACGCGACAGAACGAACGTCGACTCCTCACCGACCGCGACGACATGGTCCGCAACCGAGCCGTCTGGACGATCGACGCCATCCACCGAGACGGCTCCCTGACCGCGACCGGCAAGTCAGGTGTCGTTCACCTCCCGGCCGAGTACGTCAACGAACACGTCGAGCTCGCCTACGCCCGCACCGGCATGGGCGGCCAAGGCCGCAACGTGCTTGGTGGCCTGCTGTTCGCCGATCGCCTCACCGACATCCGCAACCTCTACGTCGCCATGACCCGGGGCTCGGAGATGAACCACGCCTTCTTCGGCGTGACCGGCGAAGAGACCGCCGTCGACGTCTTCGTCCAGTGCATGACCACCGACTGGATCGACCAACCAGCGACCGTCCGCCACGCCGAACTGAACCAGACCACCCCGCATCGACCCGGCCTCCTCGACGGACCCGTGCTCCGAGCGATGATGGAACAACGCCACGAGATCCTGACGAGCCTCGACGATGCCGAGTCCATCGTCGACGCGTTCCACCCTCATCGACACGTGCTCGAAGCCGAGATCACCGAGGCACGCAAGACCAAGGCTCGGGCCGGAGCCGCCTGCCGAGCGGCCGAGAACGTCATCGCGACCCACGACCGTCCACTTCGGCGCAGAAAGCACGAGCAGGAGATCCAAACAGCGCAGCGTCAGCTGCAACGCCAACCCGAGATCATCCGCCGAGCCGACGCCACCATCGCAGCGGCGGAGAGCAAGTTGACCGAACTCGGCACACAAACCGGGGAGGCCAAGGAATTCCTCCGCCGGCGACCCGAACTCGAGTCGCGTGTCGCCGAGATCGATGGTCGGCTCGCTCACGACCGGCGAGTACGAACCAGGATCGCCCGACTCGAACAACCGGCAGCGATCGTCGACACGCTCGGACCCCGGCCACGAGGCACCAAGAAGGCACAGGCATGGGATCAAGCAGCCGGTCGCGTACACCAGCACCAGGCAGCATTCGACATCCGAGACGGCATCGGCGACTGGCCCGGCCGCTACGACCGATCCGCCTACGGCGTGAGCCACGAAGCCGTCGAGGATTCCATCTGGAGAATCCGTCCCCAGCGCCCGACCATGGAACGTGCCCGCCCCGAGATCGGACTCTCGGGCATCGAGATGTAGACGCCACCCGCCGAGTTCGTTGCGGTCGAGGCGACATCCAGCGGACCACCACCAGGCGGCCGTATCAAGGTAAGTTGATGACCGAGGATCTCGTGATCGTGGGAGCGCTCGCCAGCACAGGATCACCGACGACGACATGCTCCACACCTACCGACATCCGATCAGAGTGTTCGACCTCGACGACTTGGACATGCTGGTCGGTGCCGACACCGCCGGCCGCATGCTCGAGATCGGCGTCGTCGCCGCCGAGGGTGTCGAGTTCATCGTCCACGCCATGGCCGCTCGACCCAAGTTCCTGGAGACCTGACATGCCCCGCTCAATCCAAGAGATCCTCGACCACGCCGACGAACTTGCCAAGCGGTTCGAGGACTACGAACCCGACCCCGCCGACGAGCGCTCGGTCGAGGAGTACTTGCTCGAACGCGCCGTGCTCGCACGAGCGCGTAGCGAACGTCAGATCGTCGACGCCGTCACTGCGGCGCGGGCGAAGAATGTCCCGTGGCAGCGCATCGGCGAACTCCTCGGCACCTCAGCACAGGCTGCACAGCAGCGCTACGGCGCAGTCGTCGAAGCCGGCTGATACCAAGCGGGTCTACCCGAGCGGCAGGTGCCGTTCCGGATGGGTCCTGCTCCGCTCGGCCCGCTGATACTCACAGCGATTATGCGGTGGCCCGATCGCGCCTCGAGCCCGCACAGTTCGCCGGAAGCCGAGCGCGGGCCCGAGCGTTCCGGACCGCGATTATCGCTCGGGTGCGGGCTGGCTTCGAGCGAGTGATACGTGCCGTTGAGCGCTACCTGAAGACCCCGTCGGCCTACCGATACGGAGCGCCGTTCGTCGACCGGCGGAGCAGTGCGGAAGTTGTTCCAATCCTTCACCCGCTCTGCTGACCGAACAGTTGATTTGTGCGTGCGGCTTGTCGGTCGAAAGATGGTGTGGTTGCACATGCCACTGCGCATATGAATCGCCGCTACGGAGAAGACGGTTCGGAGTCCGGCGGTTCGGCCGATGATGCCTGCGCCGATGGCACCGATGGGAGCGGAGCCCCAGCACACCAGCCAGCCGGCGGCGGTGCGTCCTTGGAACTCGTCGGGCACGATCTGTTGTCGCATTGAGAGGGCGACTGAGACGGTCCAGCTCGTGTCGTGTGATGCCGTCTTGTGTGGTCTGAGCAGGGGAAATGCGCCACGCCGTGTGGCTTCGAGTCGTTGCACATCTGCGAGTATCGGCTCGTAGATTGGCGAACGGAGTGGCAAGGAACGCTGCCGGGGCGGCATGTGTGGAGTCGCTCCCGTTCGGACGGAAGCATCAGCTCTGCGCTGGGCGGCGCAGCGGTCTCAGTCGCCCCACGCCGTCCCGGCTACCAGTGGTCCGACTACTGCTCCCCGGGCGCGCCAGACTCTGTCGAAAGCAGTCGAACATCCGTAGGTCTGGACCGCGGCGTCGACCTCCGCCGCACGGAGCTCACCGAGTCGTGCGGGGTCTGTGACGAGTGCTTCTTCGAGGAACGTGTCGATCAGGTCTCGGCGACTCGCGGCGCTGATTCCAGCGGACGCCGCACACTCCTGCCACGTCTCGGCAGCATCAATGACCTCGGGGTCGGCAGCGATCGCAGCCACAACTTCTTCGTCGAGGGCGCGTAGCTGCGAGAGCCCGGTTTGCCGATTGGCCTCCTCAGCCGCTTCGGTCGCACATCGCTCCAACGTGGCGGAGTATTCCGGCGAATTGCGATATGGATTTCCTGCGTTGGGGTCCGATGCTGGCTGGGGCTCGTCGTCGGCGCCGAGCACCGCGTCGACAACACCAAACCCGTGAGCCTCTGCGTACTCCCGGCTGGTGAAGTCGGCGAAGCTATCCGAAGTCGACGTCAACAGCACAGGCGCATACTCGAATCCGCTCTCGGCCATGCACTCGACGATCTCTTGTTGTTGTGTGTACGTGAACCAATTTTCGAGTTGCGCCAGGTCGTCAGGAGAAGCGCCACCGAGGAGTTCCGCCTGGTGGATCTCGACGAAATCGACCGCCGCGGGCTCGTCAGGGGCCACATCATCGGTGCATGCACTCGCCAAAGCCAGGGTGACGCAGCACCCGACAGCGCTGCACCACCGCCAACCATGCGGGCGTGTCAGTTGCATCCTCATCGGACCGTTGGCGCTTAGCAGTTCGATTGGCACCCCGAACTGAAGTCGCTCGTACTCGTGATGGTGCTGTTGTTCGTGAGGGCGAAGTTGTAGACACTGTTGGAGTCGCAGTCGTAGGTCGACACGCCTTGCGAGATGTTGTTGCCTGCACCTCGGTAGACGCGCACGTCACCACTGCTTCGTGAGCAGTAGGCGAGCGGGGCTTGATAGCAGGCGCCGCCGCCGTTGTTGTATGTCATCGTTGACGTTGCCTGCTTCGCAGCAATCGAGTATCCCCGCGTTCCGCCGACGCTGGCGCAAAACCCGGAGGTCCAGTTCGAGGAGGTGTAGGCCTGGGCGGGTGGTGACGCAATGACGAGTCCCGAGGCTGCGAGCAGCGCCGCCGCGATTATCCGAATCTTCATGACTTGCTCCTTGTCGTTGGTTGTCTCTGGATCAAGTGTCCACTGCCGGTGATGTGTGACGCCTTCGCCCCGTCCCGGACCCCATGACACGCTCTCAAGCGCGCACCTTGGGCAACTTGCGCCTGCGGTCGGGACCGCGTACAAGCCGGATGCGGAATCCTCGTCGACCGCGGCTCACAAAGAACCCACACTCTCCGCAACCGCTGCCTGTACGTCTCTCCATTGCTCGACGAGTCCGGGATTCTTCTCTAGAGCGGATGCGAACAATCGGTCGATGTTTGACCAGTACACCGTGTCGTAGTCCAGCTCGGCTTTGCAGTGAACGTCCGCACTTGCCGCCTCGATCTCGTCCCTGGTGAGGGCGTCGGGCCAGTCATTGCTCCACGCAGCGAGCGGGTTCGGGAATTCGAAGCCCGCTTCGGCCATGCACTGCGACCAGCTTTCGTTCAACGACAAGATTGCCGGATCCGCCTCAGATTGCACGTATGCATTGACCTCCAGCGCTTGCATGAACATGAGGGCCCGTGACCCTTCGAGGAGCGCTGCGACCGATCCATACAGTGCTACCTCGGCCTCGCCCAAGCACCCGTCGCTCACTGTGACGGTAACCTCCTCACCCGCAGGCAACTCGTAGGTCAGCGTCTCGACGATCTGTCCATGAAGCGCTCGCAGGAACTCTGGCTCGCTGTCCAACACCATCTCGACCGGCGCATAGCCCTCGGGAGGCTTAATCGAGTATCCGATCTCGGGATCGTTCGAACTCGGCAGGCCATACAAGAGCGGGCCCGTCGCAGGCGGCGCTGCCGGGCGCGCAGGGAGCTGGAATCCTCGTTCGGCCATGCACTCGGAGGCGGCACGCCATGTTTCACTTCCGACCAACTCGAGGAAGTCGTCCTTCGAAATGGAGAACTCCCGAGCGGAGGAGCCGGCGGGCGCCACCGACGAACGACTTGCGCCGTGTCGGCTTGTTGGATCGCCTGACACGTTGGCGGCCGAGTCGCTTGTCGAGCCGCAACCCGAGATCGTGGCGGCGATCAACGCCGCCAGGAACAGCGGCCGCAAGACTCGTGAGCGCTCCAGGCCGATCAGCTTCTGCACTGAGCTTCGAAGGCCGTCGTCGATACTGATCTGTCTGTGATCGACGCCGTGGAGACACCCTGTCCGTTAGGAACGGAGATCGCAGTTCCCATGCAGTTGACGGACGAGTAGACGTTGTAGTTGTTGCCCTGCGAGTTGCGCCAGTGGTAGGAACCCGTGACCGAGAGGCTCCCGCCCGTGAAGAAGTCGGTCGACAGATCGGTGTCGAAGGCTGAGGTGGTCGAGTTCACGTGGCAGCCGCTCTGGTACCGCTTCGCGTTCATGTACCCGGCCCGATCGTAAGCACCGCTCGTGCACGCCGAGGATGTCGCTCCGTAGACATTCTTGTAGGTCCAAGTCATCGCCGAAGCCGACCCGTAACTCGCCATGACCAACGCTCCAGCGATGCTCAAGGTTGCAATTATCCGTTTCATTTGAATCTCCTTGCCTAGTAACGCCCGCTGGAACGTTCATCAAGTGTCAAACGAGGGAAATGTGTGACAGCGAACTTCGGCCGCCGGCTCTTTGCGCGTCGGTTGAAGAGTTCAGACGGGCGTTCAGGATCGGCAAGGCGGCGAGACGTCGACAACACCACCGAGCCGCGCCCTTGCGTGACCCCGTTGCAGGCCCAACGCTGTCAATGGACCGGTAGCGCGACTCCCGACCGCAACCCCGGGACGCAATCACCCGGCAGAGAGCCGATCTGCGTCACACAAGTCGAGTACCCGACACTTTCAACGTGAGCCTTGATGTCATCGCCGCGAAGATTCTCCCCCCGCACTTCTTCTGGTGCGCCGAGAGGCCTCACACGAACGCGCAGCCACGCGCCAACGAAGAATGAGACCTGATGATCCGATGATGGGGTTGACCCCTGAGAGTGCTCTGGACCACATCGATGATCGGATGTATGCCCCACATGTGGTCGTCGTTGTCGACTTGGTCACGGATGAGACGTCGGTACTCGGCCCGTTTCCCGAACCGATGAGTGCACTGGTGTTTGCCGATCAGTACGTTCGCGACGTCGGCGCGGAACCCGACAGCCTGTTGCTCACGATCACCACCCTCGATCCGACATGATGAGCATCCTCAGCGGTGGCACACATCTGGTGTGGTTGACACTTCTAGTGCGCCGACCCAATTACCGCACGACCATCGAGGAACGTGACCGATCTGCGAGACGACCGAGAAGACCGCCTCAGGAACCTGATCCGTGTGCACGGTCGCACTGTTCGGGCGTGTTTGGCGCGACTCGAGCGTGACCCGGCGAGCGTGGACGACCTCTGGGTCGACGTATTCGCATTGGCGTCAGAACGTCTCGATGAACTTGCTCCGCTCCCCGACTCGACCCAGCGTTCGTGGCTGGTGCGGACTGCCAGCAACCTCACCGCAAATCACGCTCGCAAGAACAACACACGGCGAAAGACCCTCGAAACCCTTCGGCGTGACCCGCTGCCGTTCGTCCCGTCGGCCGAGGAGGATGCTGAGCTTCGTCTGGCCGACGCCGAGTCGGAACTTCGATCCGACGCGCTCCGAGCAGCGCTTGACATGCTCGAGCCTGCGGCGCGTCAAGTACTCGTCCTTCATGCGATCGGCTATGACGGGCCACGCATCGCAGCGGAAATGTCCATCAGTCAGGCCGCAGCGCGAAAGCGTCTGATGCGCGCACGGTTCGCCTTGCGCCAGGCGTACGTCGACCCGGTCGTTCACGAGAACGCCACGAGGGCCCAGCCATGAGCGACGACCAAACCCCCAACGAACTCGCCGACCTCGTCGACGTATGGATACGCGACCGTCCCGATGCCTGGGCCGCTGCATTCCCGGAGCCGACCGAAGCCGAACTCGACGCCGACGTCGATCGTGTGGTCGTTCGCGCTCGCAGCCTTGCCGACGCACTGAATGCGCGGCGTCGCCGGCGCCGATCGATCGGGGCCGTCGTCGTCGGCACGATTGTGATCGTTGGCGGATCGGTCGGCGTCGCCGCTTTGATTCGTTCGGGTCAGCCAATACAGCCCGCGCAGGGCATCGCGTGTCGGGCCGCCGAGGACCCCCGATCCGACGCCATCGTCATCCCCGCGAATGCAGATCCGATCGCAGCATGCGCCGAGCAATGGGCCAATGGCACCCTAGGCCCAACCAGCGACGTACCACCCCTCACCGTCTGCATCGCAGTGACCGGTGTGGTGGAGGTCTACCCAGGCGACAGCGAGGTCTGCGGTCGAATCGGGCTCGTCAACGCCGACGCCGAACTCACGCCCGACAACTTGGCCGTCCTCGCACTGAACGACCGCCTCGTCAATGAAGTCAACGCTGCTGCCTGCGCCGCCGCGGTCGACGTGCTCGCATCCGCAAAACGAATCGTCGACGAATCAGGTCTCGACGGGTGGACGATCGCGATTCGCGGCGACTCCCGAGACGCAGACTGCGCCAAGGTCGCACTCGATCAACCAACCAAGACCATCACAGTCATCAAATTTCCGTAGGAGGAACCATGCGCACCCGAACCATCACTGCCACCGTCGCACTCATGATGACCGCCGTCCTCGGATTGCCGACACCGCCGGTCAGTGCGGCCGACTCCGGCGGCGTTCTCGCCGCCTTCGAGGGAACCACGATCAATTTGCAGGATGGGTGGGGTGCTGCACGAGCTTGCACGTCCAATGGGACCGTGACGACGTGCTACCGCAGCGAGGCCGCAATGGATCGAGCTACAGCCGTGTCTGCTCGATCGACCGAGATCACGCCGCTCGCAGCATGCTCGAGTTCGCTGCGGCTGTACCGATCCACGTCCTACGGCGGGTCGGTGCTGCAACTCACCACCAGGTACACCTACATCAACCTGTCGGGTTACGGCTTCGGAAACGACACAAGCAGCTACAAAGTCGGCGCATGTAGCGCTGGCTTCTATGACGGATCAAGCGGGGGCGCTCCGGCCTACCCCGGCAATACCGGTGCGAACGCTTCGGCGACATCGATGGTGTCAGGGTGGGACAACCGAGTGAGCAGTGTCTACATCGCCTGAACGGCCCCACATCCGACTCGCGGCGAGCACCTTCGGCGCCGACCTGAATGAGAGTGAGGTGGTCACGTCGGCCCCCGACGCGACCACGACGCCGCAAGACACTCCAACGGTTGACGAGGCACGCCCGTTCGATGGCCGATCCGACGTGGCCGCTGATCGGCGACGGCGGTGGGCTTGGCTCGCCGCTGCGGTGGCGCTGATTGCCACCACTGGGGTGGGTTGGGTAGCAGGGCGCAACGTGCGTTCCCCGGATCAGGCCGCGTCGGAGGCGGCTGCGCCGATCGCGTCGTGGGTGACGGCGCCGGTGGAGTTCCGGGTGTTGTCGCAGACCGTGATCAGTCGCGGTGACGTGCGCGCCGAGGTCTCGACCCCGGTCGATGCGCCCTCGTCGATCGTGGGCGACCCGGTGATCACCGGCATCGACGTCGCCGCCGGCGACGAGGTGATCGAGGGCCAACGCGTGGTCGAGGTTTCCGGCCGCCCAGTGTTCGTGATGACCGGTGCGGTGCCGGTGTACCGAACGTTGCGTCCCGGCATGACCGGCGAGGATGTCACCCAGTTGCAGCAGGCGTTGACCCGCCTCGGCTGCGCGGTCATCGACGAGCCGGGCGTCTACGGCGACTCGACGAAAGCCTGCGTCGCCCAGCTCTACAACGACGCCGGATACGACCCGGTACCGACCTCACCCACCGAAGCCGCCGATCTCTCCACAGCGAGCACGGCAGTCAGCGACGCCGACGCATCGGTCGCTGTGGCCCAAGCAACGTTCGACCGTGCCGCAACCGGTGCGGCCAAGTCATCCGTGCTCGCAGCACAACAAGCGCTGGCCGCCGCCCAACGCGGCTACAACGACGCCGTTGCCGCGTCCGTATCAGGCATCACCACCGCACAAGCGGACCTGACCGCGGCGCAAACACAGCTCGACCAGGTCCGCGCCGACCCTGCCTCGACCGCCGCCGACATCGCCGCCGCGCAAGCGACCGTCGACACCGCAACCGCCGCGCTCGACTCCGCCCGCCGCACCGGGGCATCTGCGGTTGCGGCAGCAGCTGATCAGGTGGCGTTGGCCCAAGTGACGCTGAATGAGACCACCGCTGCGCCCGACCGATCCGCCGAATACTTGGCGCTCGGCCAAGCCATCCAGACACGAGACCAGGCCACCGCGACGCTCACCCAACTCCAAGCCGTCACCGGAGCCACCGTGCCCCAAGGTGAAATCGTCTTCACTCCCGCGATGCCCGCCCGCGTCCGCAACGCCGTCACCGCACTCGGAGCGCCATCCACCGGCAACGACCCAGTCGGCGGCTCGAGCCCATCGCCGGCCCTGGTCGACTTGGCAGGCGGAGCACTCGTGGTCGACATGACCCTGCGCGCGGACGAACGCGAACTCGTCGCAGTTGGCACTCCCGTCGAGCTACTCGACGAACAGACCAACACCACGAACCCCGCGACCATCACCACCGTCGCGGACACTGCAACCACCACCGGCGACGGCGGCCTCGGCTACCTCGTCACAATCACACCCGATGAAGCCCTGCCGGACCCGGTGAACGGCACCAACCTTCGCGTCACCATCACCGCCGCATCGACCGACACACCGACGCTCGTCGTGCCGATCGCGGCGGTGTCGTCGGGTGCTGACGGTTCGACGTTCGTGTCGGTCGTCACCGGCACCGACGTCACCGTCGACACCGACCCCACCCTGGTGCCAATCAAAGCTGGACTGACCGCTGACGGCTTCGTCGCCGTCGAACCTGTCGATGTCGGCTCGCTCACCGAAGGCGTCCGCGTCGTCGTCGGCCGATGACCGCGCCCGCACTCGACGAGTCGATCGTCGTCGACGTCGACAACCTCACGAAAGTCTTCCCTGGCCCTCCTGAGGTCACAGCGCTTCGGCCGTGCACATTCCAGATCCGACGCGGCGAGTACGTCGCTGTCACCGGTGCCAGCGGATCAGGCAAGACGACACTGCTCTCACTGCTCGGCCTACTCGACACCCCAACCTCGGGCCGGTACAGACTCGACGGCATCGACGTCGCCGAACTCGACGACGCAGACCGATCAGCGGTCAGAGCCCATCGCATCGGTTTCGTGTTCCAAGCGTTTCACCTACTCGGCTACAGAAGCGTGGCCGACAATGTCGAACTCGGCCTGATCTACCAAGGCATCCCGAAACGACAGCGCCGCCAACGCGCCGCCGAGGTCATCGAACGCGTCGGGCTCGCCCACCGCCGGCACGCGCTCTGCTCGACACTGTCCGGCGGCGAGAAACAACGCGTCGCCATCGCCCGAACCCTCGTTCGCGAACCCAGCCTCGTACTTTGCGACGAACCCACCGGCAACCTCGACACCGCCACCACCATGCAAATCCTCGAACTCCTCGACGACCTCCACGCAGCCGGCCTCACCATCACCGTCATCACCCACGACCCCGATATCGCCAAGACTGCTCAACGACACCTCACCATCACCGACGGCAACCTCACCGAACCGTCCAACGCTGACATCACACGTTGAGCCCGAGCAAACCCACCAATGTCGGCGAAGCCGTCGCGATCGGTCGCGAGGAGCAACTTCACCGGGCTGCCACAACTCGGCAACGACAGCCGATCGTGTCAAGCGCTGGAGCCGCTCGGGTGTCTCCGCTCGTTCACGATCCAGGGTCAAGTTCCTTCGCCCTGATGACGGCGGCCTTGATTCGCGCTGTGAAGTCGTCAATGAGTGGTGACTTGTCAATCAGGTCCGCCTGAATTCGGGATTCGGCCGCAAACAGGACCTTCTCAAGGCCGACGTCCTCGCGGCATTGCACATCCGCTGTTGCCTGGTCGATCTCTTGCGGCGAGACCGAAGTGTCCGGCAACAGGAATTTCTTCGGTGCTTCCGTCCAGTTCTCGAACCGGTATCCGCGACCGGTCATGCAGTCTGACCATGCTCGATTTGACGTCTTGACGTCTGCGTCAGTCGCGCGCAACCCGAACGCATCCACCGACAGCTGCACGATGTCTTGATACCCCGGCACCGACATGAGACCGGTCGGCCCACCCCAGACCGTCATCGATGCGTCGCCGCGACATCCGCCGTCTCCGTTCGGGCCGTAAAGGGCTCGGAGGTAGTCGGCCCCGGCTGCGTCGCGCTCATTGTCGATTCGGTCGACTTCGGCAAGATAATCGGCCGGGGCGCCCGCAGGTACGGTTGCCCGGTACCCGGATTGGGCCGCTTCGTTTCGAGTGAGTGCGGCGTAGCGAATTCGCAGATCCAACAGTCGAACCGGAGGCCGACCCGGGTACGGCTCATAGTCGTAACCACGTTCGTTCATACATTGTGCGGTGAGTTGATTCACCGCGGCGTCGAGGAGCGGATAGTCCGTCTCCGATGGCACGAGCAGCAACTCCAGCGGAAGCGCTTCCGAGATCACCGCTATTCGCTCAGCCTCGCCAGCGCTGCCTGCCGCCCCGATCGACGTCTCCGACGTCTGCGCTACTTGTTCGAGCGTACAAGACACCAACAACGAGATCGCGAGGATCGTCGCGGCCGACAGAGTGCACCGGGCGAACGCCGAGCGAAAACCCGCCATGTCATGCAATTGCGGTGCAAATTTGGGCGACTTCGCTGTCGCTCTCAGCAAGGTGTCAGGGTGATCGAGGTGTAGTTCTGAAGCCCGCTTCCCCATCCCGTATTCGGCGCACCCGTCGCGATGACGGTGCTGTTGTGATAGTAGGTCGCGCACTTCGACGACTTGTTGTACCTGCTCTGGGCATTGACGTTGATCACACCCGTCGAGGACGACCACTGTGACGCAGATCCGGCGAAGTTCGCAGACGCCCAGAGACAGACGTTGCCGGACGAGCATGCACCGAGGGACGCGCTCGCAGGCTGCGCCACCACAGCTGCGCCACCGAGTCCGATTGCACCGACGATCGCCATTCTCGACACCAGGCTACGAATCGAGTGATTCTTCATTTGTTCCTCCTGATAGTTGGTCGTGCCCTCCCTCGTTGGCAGGGCGAGGGCGATGCGCCCGACGCGTTCAGTGTCGGCTCGCACCGAAGTGTGACGGCACCAGACTCCGCGGACGGTGCAGAGCTGATCAGGGCAGCAGCCTGGCGGGCCCGATCATGAGAAACGAACACTCGCATCGACTGTCCATCAAACCCGGGAGCACCGACGCGCTACTCGCACTGGTCACAGTCCACCTTCGAGCGACACTGAATCCATGAGTGCCCAGATTCGGGCGACCCATCAAAGCCAGCACGAAGGAGCCTTCAAATGAAGAAGTTCATCGCAATCGCAGCCGTAGTCTTGGGAGCAATCCCAGTGGTCGGCGCCGCTGCCGGCACCGTCGAGGCGTACAATCCATGGAACTGCGGCACCGTGACGCACTCCTATCCTGCCGCAGCGGGATCCGCATCGCTGAGTTCTACGGTGCTTGGCTGTGGCATGAAAGTGGCCATCAAGTGCTCGCCCCCACAGACGGGCCTTCTGCTCGGCAACCTCGCCTACACCGGTCAGACATCCAGTCGGAACTGCCCAGCCGGCTCACTGGTGAACTATCGGGGTCACCAGCTCGGCACCAACTGGTAGGAGCCAATCGATGCTCACCGCTGGACGCCGGATCACCAGGCTGGCGGCCGCTGTCACGATTCTCGGGTTAGGCAGCAACGCCTGCACCGGCGAGACAACCGGCTCATCGGAGGCGAACTTCTCCGATCGATACCTTGCATCCCTCATCGGTGCTGCCGACAGCCACGAGAACGAGGAGGTGATGACCGACTACCTCCGCTACGAGGAGGCCTCGATCTCGCATTGCATGGACGAGGCCGGGTTCGACTATGTCGCCGCGCCGCCCGAGTCGATCTTCGTTCCGTTCGGCTACACCGGCGACCCTCTCACGGACGCGAAGAAGTTCGGGTTCGGCATCTCGACGGTCGACGTCAACGTGCAGGCATCAGCAACAAACCCCAATGACGCAATTCTCGCGTCGCTCGACACGCAGGCGTCTTCGGCGTGGAACGACCAGTACCGGCAGTGCGCCGACGTCGCCACGCAGGAGGTGACCGATCAGCGCGGAGTCGGAACGGCAGCGACGATCGCGTCGGACGTGACCGCGGCTGTACGCAACGACCCCGCCGTTCGCAAAGCTCAGGAAACGTGGCGCACGTGCATGCATGAGCGCGGCTTCGACGCTGCGAGTCGTGACGACCTCATCACCCAGATGACCTCCGAGTACCGGACCGTTCCCTCATCGAAGCTGTCGGCGTTTCAGACCCGTGAGATCGCCGCGGCCGTCGCCGACGCAGAGTGCGGCGAGCAACTCCGAAGCGTCGAGTCCGAGTCCACACGAACACACCTCAGGACGATTTCGCCTGAGTCCTATGCACAGCTCTATCCCTGATATCTCGAGCGGGCCCTCACGAACCGCCGCACCCCCATGAGCCTGACACCCATGGCGCCGGTGATGGCCGACTCGAGGGAACATGCCAAACCGGACCGCTCGCGCCTGCGGTTTGTCGACACGGTCAGCGAGGCCATCGCCGTGGTCTCCCAACGCCCGATTCGAACGCTGCTGACCGCGCTTGGCACGATCCTCGGAGTCGGCGCGTTCGTCACCACCACGGGCCTCGCCACCACCGCGAGTGCGCAGGTGTCATCACGATTCGATGCGCTACGAGCAACCGAAGTGCGCGTCCAAGACGCCGCACCCGACGGCAGCGACCCATTTCCCGACGATGTCGACGCCCGCCTCGAGACGCTCAACGGAGCCAATCACGCTGGGCTCATGTTCACCGTTGCCGACAACGGCGCAATTCAGCCGCGCAACACGGCCGCACGTTCACTGGGGATCGCCAGCAACCAGATCCCGGTCATCGCCGCTACCCCCGGTGCCGTGTCCGCCTCGCTCCCCACGCTCGCCACCGGACGCATCTACGACCAGTTCGCCCAAACCCGTGGCGAGCATGTCGCCCTGCTCGGCCGCGTCGCCGCCGACCAACTCGGAGTCACCCGCATCGATCATCAACCTGTCATCTTCCTCGACGACACCGCCTACAGCGTCGTCGGGATCGTCGACGATGTCGCCCGCAACCCTGACCTCCTACTGTCAGTCACAGTCCCTACCAGCGCTGCCGACGTGCAGTTCGATACCGCCAACGCCGAGCGACAAGTGATCATTGACACCGCACCCGGCGCAGCACAACTCATCGGGGAACAAGCACCACTGGTGTTGCGCCCCGAGCAGCCCGGGCGCCTACAAGCCCTCGTTCCTCCCGATCCGCGCATGCTGCGCAACCAGGTCGAATCCGACGTCCAAACACTGTTCTACGCGCTCTCCGGGCTTGCGTTGCTCATCGGTGCCGTCGCCATCACCAACGCCACCCTGCTCAACATCATCGAACGACGACCCGAAATCGGGCTCCGCCGCGCCCTGGGCGCCACCAGGCTCCACATCACACGACAAATCACCCTCGAAGCCGCACTCACCGGAGCGATCGCCGGGGTCGTCGGTACCACAATCGGCATTCTCGCCATCTCGGCCACCTCGATCGCACGCGGCTGGACACCAACCATCAACCCCACGCTCCTCGTCGCGGCACCCGCAATCGGCATCATCACCGGAACCCTCGCCGGACTCATCCCCGCCGTCAAGGCAGCCAATACGCCACCAGCCGAGACGCTACGGACCTGAGCTTGCGTCGTCCGCTCGCTCAGACTCTGCGCTATCGACGTCGATCACCGCGCCCACGACCGACGGAGACGGCCGACATCGGTCAGCCGTCCCCTTCCAGAACGCTTCGAGCATTTCGGGCGATCGCACGCTCAATACCTTCGACACGTTGCCATGCCCCAATGAAGTCTGCGGTCTTCATCAGGTCGGCCGAAACACGATCAATCTCTCCGATCACTCGATCCGACGCATCGATATCGAGTCTGCACGCGAGGTCAGCTTTCGCCAGTTCTATGGACTCCGTGGTCCCAGTTGAGCCGCTCGGGGAGCCGGACACAGCCGAGACGGCGCTCGAGATGTCGGGATAGACAAACCCCCGCCCGTTCATGCACCGCGACCAATCGGCCATCGTTGCACGGAACTCCTCTCCTGCGATGACCGTTGCAGCGACCATCCCCAGCGACTGATCCGAGAACGCGATCACGTCCTGTATCCCGAGTCCGTCCACCTTGAGTGCGGTCGCAGCTGACGTCACACACCCAGGGTCCCCGTCGTCAGTTCCAAAGTAGGCAGCATCGAACTCGGACGTGCTTTCGGCGGGTTTGGCCGGCGCCGAAGCAGGACCCTCGGACCCATACCCAGTCGTCTCGAAGGTAGCTGGAATAGCTGGCAGGACGGCGCCAACGAGGTCGGTCGATCCGAACGGCGCGTCGAGTTGCTCGTAGCGGAATCCTCGACTGGCCATGCACTCTTCGATGAGCAGCTCCTGAGCCCTCCAGACCAGAGCCCTATCGTCCTCGCTGGGCAGCGTGGCGCCGAGGACGTCACGGCTGCTTGGCTCGCGCAAGGTCGGGCTTTCGAGCTGGCGGGGCCTCCCGGGCGCCGAGGAGTCCGGCGTTGATTCTGACGATGCGTTCGCAGTGCATGCCGCCAGACCCACTGATACTGCAAGCAGGGTCCCCCGCCAGATCAGGTGCCGGTTTCGGGCGGTCAACCGGTGAAGCTGCATGACTGGTTCGTGGGTACGACCTTGATCGAGGAAATGCCTTGCGGCGATCCAAAGACACCCGTCTGTCCCCAACTTGAAGTCACACCAACCGTGTTGTTCAGGATCGAGTACCCAGGTGACTGAAAGGCGCAAACTGTCCTACTCGTCCGGTTCTTGATCGAACGGACGCGGTCAGCGGCGATGCCTCCGCCGCCCGGGTAGTAGAGGTCAACCCGAACCACGGCCCCCTGGTTGCTTGCGCCCGCAGGGTCGGTGAACACACATTGGTAGTCGATGCACGTGGTGCCAGTTCCCGTCGTCGTGTTCAACGCCAAGCAGACCCATCCGGAACTCGAACAGGAGCCGGTATCGCCTGAGCTGTCCCAGTACGAAAGTGTGGCGGAGACACTCTGCGAGGAACCGAAGGCGATGAGCGCTCCGGCGAACGTGAGCGCAAGGGCTACCCGCACAACACGACTTCTCAGATTGGGTCGAGCTTGGTCGCTCATCCTGGTCTCCTCCGGCTATGTGACTGTGTTCATCCATAGAGTGTCGAGTGGGCCAGATGTGTTCCCGGGAGTCGCAAGCGTGAAGAGCAGACTTGAATCCGCGAGTGACAGTTCGGGACTCACCCACCCGAGGTAGCCCGTCGGTGGATCTACCTATTCAGGATCAACCCGGCGACGACCTCTGTCACGATCGCGTTCCTGGTCTTGGTGCAGTCAAAGACTGCGAGAGCTGTTGCTACTTCTTCGGTCTTGAGGGCGCTGAGTCCCGCTTCGTCGTCCAGTGGTAGAGCCTGCAGGCGGCTACTGAAAGTGCCGATCAGTTCGAGCAAGCCCTCAGAGCGCACGCCGGCTCGTCGCGAGCAGACACCCCATTCTTGCTCGGCTGCGACTACTTCAGCAATCTGGGAGAGGTCAGGCAATTCGTTGTAGGTGGCTTGAACATTGTCCAGCCCGAGTTCACGCAGCGCCTGTTCGTTTCCTTGGTCCAGGCACCCGCCCGAACCAACGTCACCAAGTTGTTCGAGCAGCGCTCCACGTTCAGGGGCCGAGAGTGAGTCCAGAAAGGACGTCACTGGATCTTCGGCACTCGCCACGGTGACGTTCTCGAATGTCGTTGACACTCCGAATCCGTAGGTCTTCACCCATTCGCGATCGCTGAGGCTGCCCGACGGGGGCTCCAGCGAATCGGAGACAACATTGATCGCAGATGGGTAGTCGAATCCTGCCTCCGTCATGCACTCTCGGACCTTCTGATCCGAGACACGCGCCACGTCGAACAGCACGCGGAATTCCTCATCAGGGCCGAGAACACCTGCGATGGCCTCGCCGTACCTCTCGCGGAAGGAGCGTGCGTTGGTGGATGGCGACTCGCTGTGTGAGCACGCGGTGAGGAGTACCAACGCGAACGCGATGCTCAGAGGTCGCCATCCACCGGTCATACGGATCAGCCCAGCGCGATCGCGCCGACATTGAGCCGGGCGTAGTTATACGGGCTGGAACAGGTCTTGCTCGACAGTTGGTTTAGGCCCCTCCAGGTGCTGGCGTTTTGCCACTGCGACTGCCCGTCGCTCTGTCGCTGGCACAGGACGCGGGCTTTGGCCTGACAGCCGTTTGAGGCACCCGGCTTGACCCACGTGAGCATCGCGAGTCCCTCGAGCGACCCGCCGGTGCCATAGTTGATGTTGCCGCAGGTGGAGTAGAACGTGTGGTCGGTGACGGCAGCGGCGGCTGGCGCCGAGACTCCGATGAGACACATGACAGCACCCACGAGCGATGCTCGGAGCGCTCTGCGACCTACCGAAGTCTTGTTGAAAACGTGCATGATGAACCCCTTTGTGATGTACGACGCCCGGTGCGCCGTCCCCAACTACTAGGTGTCGATCGGCTCCAATGTGTGACAACGCCCAGGGGTCCGCGTCCTGTGCATACGGCCCTCTTCCCGGAACGCACGTCACGGGACGCACCTCCGGCCAGATCCCCCAGGCCCTCGCTGAGCACGCCGCCTCTATCGGCCAAGTCGTTGCCGACCATCGCGAAGCTGAGCAGCAATACCGTGTCTACGACGAGTGAAAGACAGGATGGACATCCCGAAGCCGACTACGTCCGGCTGGCCAATGCGCTGCGGTAACACCTCCAAGGACCCAGATTGAGACTGGCAGAGTGGTGATTGGAACCGCCCGAGAATGTTCACTCGAAGCGTCGAGCCGGCCCCGCTCTCAACCGGCATTCCGATCGCCGCTGCATCAGCTGGAGCCGCACAGAACGCGCGCTCCATAATCCGCTCGCCGACGGATAGCCCGCGCCGCATCGCGAAGCCTCTTTGTGTCAACCCCTGATTTTCGAGGCGTCTGCGGGCGCGTCGATGGGCGCCTCTGGCGGTGCCGGAGGTGGCGTCGTAGGGTTGGTTGTCGGGTCCGGGAGTGACCTATCCGAAGAGCCGGCCGTTCAGGATGTTGAGCCGGTCACGCTGGATTTCGTGTCGTGCCTGATTGTCCTCCCGGGCCCGCCGATCACTGCTCGAGTCGGTGAGCGTCGGCGACCATGGTCCGGTAGATCACGTTGGAGAGTTGACGCTTCGAGTGCCGCGGATCGCTTCTTTGGTGTTCTTGCCCTCGGCGCGTTTGCGGTCGTAGTACTCGCGTCCCTCGCACGGGTAGCGCAGCTGGGTCACCGCGGCGATGTGGATGGCCCAGTTCAGTTGCCGGTTGCCGCGCTGGTTCAGCCGGTGCCGCTTGTTCTCTCCCGATGACGCCTCGATCGGGGCGGTGGCGTTGTAGCTCGCGAAGTGCGCTGGCGACGCGAATCGTTCGATGTCGCCGACGTGGCCGATGATCATCGCAGCGACCACGACACCGACTCCGCGGATGTCGACCAGCGTGGTGCCCGACGCGGCGACCGCAGTCCGCAGCCGCTTCAGCGACGCCTTCATCTGCTGGTCGTAATGGTCGATGTCGGCGACGAACTCGCGAGCGACCGCGACTCGATGCTCGGTCATCTGCGTCGACGATCACGAGCTTGGTCGAGGAGCTCGTTTGCCCTGGTCACGGTCATTTCCTTGGCCATGCCGCCCGGCTGGAGTTCCATCAACAACACGTGCAGCCGACATGCCGCTTTGCTGCGGAGGCGGCCGAGATCGCGATGGCGTTTCACCAACAGCTTCAACACCTGGGCGTGGTCGTCGACCCTCACGCGGCTCGAACGCGTCATTGCGTAACGCGGTGATCGCGACCGATCGGGCGTCGTTCGGATCGTTCTTCTGCGCCCGACCTGATCCCAACAACCGGGTGCGTGTCGACAACACAGCCGGCACGTCGACGACGGTCTCGCCAGCGGCGACGAGCTGCTGAGCGAGGAGATAGCCGAGCCCGCGGGCGGACTCGATTGCCCACACTCGATCCGGGAACGGTGTCGCCCAGCACCGCAGCTGATCGGTCTGCGCGCTGCATGCTCGAACCCGGATCTCATCGACGACGTGTTCGGTGTCGTCGATCGCGACGGCTGTGTGTGACGCCTTGTGCGGATCGATGCCAATCGTGATGGTCATTGGGAATGTCTCCTTGTCTCGGTGATGGGAAACCGAGGTGGGCACTCCTGATTCGTGTTCGTTGAGCTCGCGCCTCTTTCGAGCCACACCCCGATCAGAACACCAGCCGACGGACAATTCGTACTGAGGTCAACCCGAAAGCGACAGGCCCTAGTGAGAGCCCGCCGACCGGCGCTCCGAACGCTACGACAACCGCCGCAACGCACCCCCAGTCTCAATCAGGCCCAAGCCGAGTGCTGCACTTTGCCGGACGGGGACAGATCCAGACCCGCGGCGATGACGCATCACACCTCCGCGTGTACCTGCTGAATTAGGAGCCATGATCTGACTGGTGGAGGTCCGCAGAGAGTTTCGGGAGATCGGTTGTAGCGGTTTCGCGTCGCTCAAGGGTTCAGACCAGTAGTGACGACGATGACAACGGCTCGCCAGGACTTCGACGCCTTCTTCCGAGAAGCCGAGCCACGGCTGCGCCGCGCCTACGGGGGACGCCTGGCACCGCAGAATGTTGGTGATGCCGTGAGCGCAGCGTTGGAGTTCGCCTGGAAGAACTGGGACCGGGTTGCTGCGATGGAGTATCCGGTGCCGTATCTGTTCCGGGTGGGGTTGTCGAAGTCCCGTCGCCGCAAGCAGGGTCGGCTTCCTGCGTCGCCTCCGGTTGAGATGTCGCACATCGAGCCGGCATTGGCCTCTTCGATGCAGCGGCTTCCTCGCCGCCAGCGCGAGGTGGTCTGGCTGGTGGAGGCGTGCGATTGGAGCCCGACGGAGACTGCTGAGGCGCTCGGATTGTCGTTGTCCGCTGTCCGAACCCACCGCACTCGAGGGCTAGAACGCCTTCGCCACCACCTAGGGGTGAGCACCAATGCCTGACATCACCGACCAACTCCGCGACTGGTCCGATTCCCTAGCGCAAGCTGTCGAGCCCGTCGACCTCGAAGCGATCACGTCCACATCGACGACGAGGGAGACACCTGACCTCGATCGGCGATGGCTCGCCGTTGCAGCATCCGTCTTGGTGGTCGGAGCTGGAATTGTTGCCGTCGCGACCTTGGGCAACAGCGAGCCTGGCCAAGTCAACACCGCAACGAATCCTGCCACGACACCGTCTGCCACGTCGCCGACCAGTGAACCCGGCGCCGTCTCTGCCCCACCGGCGACGACTGAGTTGTCAGCGACGGCAACTGCGTCTGCTCCGCCGAACCCGCAGGACCGGTTGGAAGCCTGGCCCGCTGGTCCTGCTGCGCCGGTACCGGTTGATGACGTACCGCGCTTTCTGCCAGAGGCGCCGATCACGATCGCCGGAACACCGGTCAGGTGGCAGGCCAACGGTGGAATCGCTGCGGCACCGACGTTCACACAGGTGTTCGCCGACGCTGCACGCGACATCCTCGTCACCCTGCAGACCCAACCGAACAGCATCGAGTCGACCCCTGCCGAGTTCCGTCAGCCGATCACCATTGCCGGCTGGGACGACGCCTTCACCACCGACGGCAGTGTTCGAGTAGTGGCCTCGGACCCGAGCGGCTATGTCCGGCTGACGGCGACTGGCATCGACAACGAGGAGGCCGCCGGGATCATCGCATCAATGCAGCGACGGTCCGCCGGCATCCCGGGCTGGGATCTCGGTCCCGACAACATGCAACTCGTCGAGATCAACGGCGCATGGAACGACGCCGCAGGACAACACGTGGTCACATGGTTCGACGGCGATCGAGTCGTCGCCCAGATGCTGACGTCACCATCCCACAGCGACCTGATCGCCCAATCCCTCGCACCCACGTTCGATCGAGTCAACGTCAACGGAGTCGACGGCTGGCTCAACCCCGACGACACCCGACGCACACTCGTGTGGTCACCCGACGGGACCAACATCGTCGTGCTCGGCGTCGCAGACGCTCGCATCGACCCGCTCGACCTCGCTTCGAGCATCACCGAAGTCGACGCAGCTGAGTACAACGCGCGCACCACGACCGAGGTTCCAGTCGGCGTCGGTGACGGCTGCGACGGAAGCCTGTTCTGCTGACATCAACCCGGGCGGGAGGGCGCCCGATAACGCTCCGCAGAATCCCGGTCCGCCGGGTGGCCCGGGCCACTCGCTAACGGCCCAAGTAGCGCACCCGATAATCCCGACCGCCGCCTTGGGCGGCCACCCGAGTTCGAGAGGTTCGGGAGGGCGTCGCTGCAGCCGCCATCGGTCTCGCCGGCGGCTGCGATGTACGGGCACCCATGGGGTGCATATGTGCCCAATGAAGAAATCGGGCCGGATCGCGTCACAGAATCGCGTTCCGAGAGGCATGTGTCTATGTGGAGGCAGTCTGGAAGCTCCGGGTAGGCGCCGAGGCGTACTACTTGTCGCAAGTGGCGAGCGGGCTCGACGAGTACTACACGGGCGCTGGGGAGGCGCCGGGTGTGTGGGTCGGCAGCGGGGTCGAGTCGTTCGGGCTGGTCGGCGAGGTGGAGCCGGCCGATCTTCGTGCGGTTCTCGCGGGGCTCGCGCCGGGGACGGGGTTGACGCCGAACGGGACGACGCTGCGTGCTCATCCTCGGCGGGTGCCCGGGTTCGATCTGACGTTCTCGGTGCCGAAGTCAGTGTCCGTCGCGTATGCGCTCGCGGACCGTCGGGTCCAGCATCTGATCGTCACCGCGTGCGAAGCGGCGCTCGCCGAGACGTTGGGATGGTTGGAGCGTGAGGCGTGCTTCGTGCGGCGGGGAACGAACAAGGCCGAGAACCGGGAGACGTGGGGTGCGGCGTGGGGCACACACCGGATGGTGGCGCGTGGCTTCGTCGGCGCCGCCTATCGGCATCGGACGTCGCGGGCTGGGGATCCGCACTTGCATTGGCATGTGCTCGTCGCCAACCTCACCCAGGGGATCGACGGGCGCTGGTCGGCGTTGGACGGCCGGGCGATCTACGACACCGCCCGTACCGGGGGTGCGGTGTTCCAGGCGGCGATGCGCCGCGAGCTCACCGCTGCGCTCGGTGTCGAATGGGGCCCGGTGCACGAGGACGCGGCTGAGATCGCCGGGATCCCGCACGCAGTGCTGCGCGAGTTCTCACAGCGACATGAACAGATCGCCGAATGGCTCGCCGACGCGGGCGAGGCGGGCCCTGCGGCTGCGGCGGTCGCGCAACGCGCGACCCGCGCCCGCAAGCAGACGCCGGCGGACTTCTCGGCGGTCGAGGCCGACTGGCACGCACGCGCCGAAGCGACCGGGTTGGGCCCGGTCGAGCTCGAGCAGCTCCTGGCCTCCGCAGTTCCTTCCCCCGCGCGTGGCGGGTTCGTGATCGAGGACGATTCGTGGCGCAACGGTGTCCGATCGGTGACGACACGGGTCGCCGGGTTCAACGAGTGGCTTGGCTGGCTGCTCGATCATCGGGTCACGGCTCATGACGGGACGTTCACTCGCTTCGATCTGACCCGGGCGGTTGCGTCGGCCCTGCCGGCGTCGACATCGGTGGAGGTCGTCGAGGCCACCGTGCAGCGAGCGCTGGGGTCACCGGCGGTCGTGCCACTCGGCGACCACTCACCCCAGTTGATGGTCGGAAGTCCTGATTGTCGAGTGATCGCCGACGATCGCGTGCGGACCTACACCGCGCGGTCGCTGCTCGCGCTCGAGGAGCGACTGGTCGAGCAGCTCGCCCGCGGCGTCAACGCCGGCGTCGGCGTGCTGGAACACGGACGGGTCGAGGCCGCCGTCGCTGCGTCGACGCTGGGCGACGACCAAGCAGCGGCGGTGAGTTCGCTGACCTCGTCTGGTGATCGGATCTCGGTGCTCGTCGGTCGGGCGGGCACGGGCAAGACGCACACCCTCGGCACCGTCCGAAGGTTGTACGAGAACGCCGGGTTCACCCTCATCGGCTTGGCACCGTCGGCACGGGCCGCCCGCGAGCTCGAAGCTGGCGCCGGGATCGACTCGACCACGCTGGCTCGACACCTCGTCGAGCACCGCGACATCGAGGCTGGCACCGTGGTCCTCGTGGATGAGGCCGGCATGGCCGCGGTGCGTGACCTGGCCCGTGTCGTGGATCAGGTGGCACGGGTCGGCGCCAAGCTGGTCCTCGTCGGTGATCACCACCAACTCCCCGAAGTCACCGCCGGCGGAGGCTTCCGCGCTGCACTCGACGTCCTCGGTGACCGCGTCGCCGAACTCACCGTCAACCGACGCCAACACGCCGCATGGGAACAGGCAGCCCTCGATCAACTCCGCCACGGCGACATCACCGCAGCCTTCGCCACCTACCAGGCGCACGGTCGGGTCGTGCTCGACGACGACCGCCACGCACTCCGCCATCGAGCGATCACCGACTGGAACACGCTCCGATCCGACGGCGCCACGCTGATGCTCGCCGGCACCCGCGCCGAGACCCACCAGCTCAACCTCCTCGCCCGACAGGTTCTGGCCGCGACGGGTGAACTCGACCTCGACCGGGCGGTGCTGCTCGGTGGACGGTCGTACGCGCCGGGCGAGCACGTCATCCTGCGGCGCAACCATCGAGGCCAACACCTGTCGGACGGAACGGAGTTCGCGGTCGACAACGGTATGCGCGGCCGTCTCTCCCACATCGACGCTGCCGGTGCCCACGTCACGGTGGACAGCGGTGGGGAAATCGTGCTCGACCGCGAGTACCTCGCAGCGGGGTGGCTCGACTACGGCTACGCATCGACAGTGCACACGGCACAGGGCGTCACCTGCGATCACGTCCTCGTCGTCGGCCCGGCCGGCCTGTACCGGGAAGCCGTCTACGTGGCCATGTCACGAGCCCGGCTGTCGGCCTGGATCTACGGCACCACCGCAGAGGCGCTCGACATGACCGAACGGCACACAACCGGCATCCCGCTGTTCGGAGAACGCGTGTCTGACCCTGAGCACGAACTGATCGACCGAGTCCACATGTCTGGTGCCAAGCAACTGGTTTCGTCGCGGGATGCGGAGGCGGCACGAATAGGCGATCTCGCCGCGGAGGTCCCGGTCGCGAAACTGCTCGACCTGGCGCAGAAGGCACGTCGCGCCGAGCGGGTTGCAGAGCGCGAGGGTCACTCCAACCCAGCCGAACTGCTGGTCGACGTCGAGCGCGCAGAAGCGTTCCGGGCGCACGCCGAAGTGGGCCGGCGGGTGCGGGCCCTGGATCGCGACAACGTCGGCAGCGTCGTCGCGCTCGACGACACCGCCGGTACGTGCGACGTCTTGTTCGTGAACGACCAGGGTCGGTCAGCCACCCGGACGATGGGCTGGAGCGAGCTGGTCGTCATCGATCAACCCGAGCCCGCCGCCCTCACCGCTGAGGCCGTGGCGACACTCGGCGTGATCGTGGACGACCTCGATCGGGCGGCGCGGGAATGGGCCGATGCGCTGGCTCCCCACGGTGCCGAACCCGGCGACGCCCACCGCTACCAGCGCGCAGCAAACGTCGCATGCGATCGTGCTGCTCACCTGCTGCGCGCGGACCCGCCGGAGTGGCTCACGAACTGGCTCGGCCCACGGCCCACCGACGGACCCGGTGCGGCCGTATGGGACGGCTCCGTCGCCCGGATCGCGGCACACCGGGCTGTACGCGAGATCGACGACGCAACGCCAGGTCTCGGGCCACCACTACCCGAACCAGCAGCGTCCACGGGCTGGCAGGAGCTGATGCTGCAGACGCTGCGAGACCGGATCTGGCTGACCGACCGCGGGCACGAACCACAGCGCGTCCATCCGGCGATGCCCGCGACAACGATGCACGAGCGACGCGCCGAGCTCCAGGCACTGATGAGCACCGCTCCCGCAGACCACGGCGAGCTCATCGAGCATCTCACCGCCGGAGACATCGGCTCCGCAGTCGATCCACGAGCATCTCGTCGCAGCGGTCAACGCACAACAGGAGCGGCGGGACTGGATCGTCGCCAACTGGCCCCACGTCGTCGAACTCGAGCAACTCAATGAGCTCATCGCCGCGCAACCTGCACTCGCCCACTGGCCGGCGGCGACGCCTCCGGCGGTGCAGGCGGTACTCGACACCATGGCCAGCACCGCTTCTCCCCCACCATCACGCGAGCACCGCACTCTGGCGGCACTCGACCACGAAGCGACCGCGAACGACCCCGTACGACGAGCCCAAGCGAAAGTCCGCGACCTCGATCAGCTCGCCGCACGATCATCGACGGAGGCCGAACGGGTCGCGGCCTACGACGCACTGCGAGCGGCACGACTCGAACTCCGACAAGCACGCCGAGAACAACACATTGACGACGTCTTCGCCCGATACGGCATCGGTGCCCACGACGACGCATGCGAGCGACGCCGTCTCACTGTCGGCTACGGCGTCCTCACCGACCCACCAGACTGGGTCGTCGAACACCTACGTCGCCTGCACGGCGACGGCCGTCTCGGTGCTACCCGGATCGATGATCTGGCTACCCGGATCGTGGACGCCGCGGTGCACCTCGACCGTCATGGTCACCTTCCCGACGGCTGGGCCGAGTTCGGCCTGCGTCCAGCCACCCGCCCGGTACCCGTCATCGAGATCGAGGTACCCGGGCCGTGATCCGGGTAGCAGGTCGGGCGGTGATCCGTGACGTCAGTGTCGAACGATCGCCGACATGAACGAACCCACGGACAACACCCCACACGCTCACACACCACGACCACCGCTGCTCGTCACCATCCCGCAAGCGGCCGAGCTCCTCGCCGTCAGCCGATCGACCGTCTACCAACTGATATGGGACGACGAACTCGCACCGATCCGCATCGGCCGCAGCGTCAGACTCACCATCGACGACCTCGAGGACTACGTGCAACGCAAGCGAGCCGCCTGAGCGAGCCGATCCTGGATCAGTCGCTGTCGGCGTCCGTTTCTTGAGGCGGGCGCGGGTCGAGCAGCAGGAACGCCTTCTCGCTCACCTGGCGCGGTCGCTCGCCTTGGTGCTGCACGTAGCCCCGGGTCGTCGAGACGTCCGTGTGGCCGACGAACTGGGCGACGTCGGCGATGTCGAGCGACCCGGAGGCGTAGAGGTTGGTCACGACCGACCGCCGCCCGGCGTGCGTGCCGAGCCCGGACGGATCGAGCCCGGCTCCTGACGCGGCGGCGCGGATCGCGCGGTCGACGTGTTGGCGGAGCACCGGACGACCGGTCGGCGTGGTGAACACGAGGTCGAGGTGCTCGCCGTCGTACACGACCTCGGGCCACGCGGTCGGGAGCTTCTCGATGTCGGCCTGTTGATCCTCGCGGCGGCGACGGAGGTGCTGGACGACCGTCGGCGCGAGCAGCTGGCGGCCGGCGGTCCGCTGCGTCTTGGTCGGGCCGAGCATCATGCCGACGCCGTCCGCGTACGTGGCCCCTCGTCGGAGCACGACAACGCCGGCGTCGAGGTCGAGGTCCTGCCACGCGAGACCGAGCGCCTCGCTCACCCGCCAGCCCTGCACGTAGCAGAGAGCGACTGCGGCGGCGAAGCGTTCGTCGCACGCCGCGAGCAGTCTCGACACCTCGGCCGGGGTGAGCGTGCGGCGCTGGACCCGCGGCACCCGCGGCGGACGAACCTTGCGAGCGACGTTGTCGGTGGTCAGCCCGAGCGTGACTGCTTCATCGAGCACTTGGACGAGAAGCGTCCGGACGTTCCTCGCACGCGCCGCTGAACCCCGGTCGACGAGCTCGGACACGAAGGTGGTCACCTGCTCGGGCCGGAGCTGTCGCACCGGGATCTCGCCGAGCCGATCCTCGACGAGCTTCAGCTGCTTCGAGTACGTCGCCCAGGTGGTGATTCGCACCCGGTGGCGGGCGATGTGATCGAGCCACCAGCGGATGAGTTCGGCAAGGGTCGATTCTGCGTGGAAGCCCTCGGTGAGCCGTGACAGGCGAGCGTCGTCCGTCGCCGCTTCGATGTGGCGATCACGCGATGCCTCGGCCAGCGCACGCGTCCTGCCCGTCGGCTTGCCGACCTTTCCGTCCGGCCGGCGCCACGGGGCGACCCAGACGCCGCGGGTCCGATCGAAGTACGGCTGTGCCTGTCCGTTCGGCGCCTTGCCCGCGACCGTGAATCGACCCGTCGAGTCGTCTACCACTCGCTTGCCCCGCGGTGTCTTCGGCATGCCGCACCCCCTGTTGCGTTGCTCTCAGACTACCGATTTGAGAGTAACCCTGAGAGTAACGCTCCACGAACATCCACGGACGTCCACCGACGGTCCTGCACAAAACCCCTGGTCAGAGCGGTATCTACAGTCCGCGGTGGACGCCCGTGGACCTGTTGGCGGAGGTGGACGGGAATCGAACCCGCCGGACGGGGATCGCCCGTCCCAACCGCTTTGAAGGCGGCGGAGCCCACCAGGTGCTCGGACACCTCCGAGGACGACGTTACCCAGGATCCGGGGCGGAGGCGCCAACGAGGGGCGAGGCGTTGTGGACCACCGCGTCGCTCGGTACTCTCGCCTCACCGACTCTCCCCATGGATCCGCCCGAGGCTTCCGGCCGATTGGGGGAATGTCATGGTCACACTCTGTTGGGCTGCCAAGGGTGGCAGCGGAACCACGGTCGTCACCGCATCGATGGCGCTGGCCTCGCCGCGCCCCGCGCTGCTCGTCGACCTCGACGGCGAACTGCCTGCCGTCCTCGGTCTGACCGAGCCGGTACGTCCCGGCGTCGCCGACTGGCTCGCCACCGACACCGCAGCGAGCCACCTCGACGGCCTGCTGCTCGACATCGCGCCGACCACCTGGCTCCTCCCCTGGCGCAGCGACGCCCGGCTGCGCGCACTCCCGAGCCCCGATCGCTGGGCCGAGCTCGGCGCCTGGCTCCACACCTGGGCGGACGAGCACGGCGGCGAGGTCACGATCGACGCCGGAACCGGGGCACCACCAGAAGCGCTCGTCGAGTGCGTCGATCACGCGCTGCTCGTCACCCGCCCCTGCTACCTCTCGCTGCGACGCGCCGTGCGCGCCCACACTCGGCCGACGGGCGTGATCCTGGTCCACGAACCGGGCCGTGCGTTGCGCCGCCACGAGGTCGAGCACGCGCTCGGCGCCCCGGTCGAGGCGATCGTCGCCATCGATCCGGCGATCGCACGCGCCGTCGACGCCGGCCTGCTCGCCAACCGACTCCCCCGATCGCTCGCACGCGGCGTCCGAGGGGTCGCGGCGTGAACGCCGACACCGAACTCGTCCGGGAGATCTGTCGGGTCGTCGCCGAGCAGCCCGGCGACACCGGCGAGCTCGTCGACGCCGAGGTCAGACGGCTCGCGCCACTGCGCACGGCCGACGAGCAACGGGCGCTCACCGAGCAGGCGATCGCCCACCTGTCCGGGCTCGGTGAGCTCGACGCCCATCTCCGCGACCCGACCGTCGACGAGGTGCTCGTCAACGGCGGCGGCGACATCTGGGTCGACCGGCACGGCGTTCTCGAATCGGTGGGGTCGCTCGAACACGCCACCGTCGAGCACCTGGTCGAGCGGGTGATCGCGCCGCTCGGACGTCGCGTCGACCGGACGTCGCCGATCGTCGACGCCCGGCTCCCTGACGGATCGCGCGTCTGTGCTGCACTCGCGCCGATCGCAGTCGACGGAGCGGCGCTGTCGATCCGCCGGTTCCGGCGCGATGCGCTGCCGGTCGACCGGTTCGCCTCGGGCGAGGTCCTCGAACTCCTCGGCGAGATCGTCGACGCCCGCTGCAACGTCGTCGTGTCCGGCGCGACGTCGTCGGGCAAGACCTCGCTCGTCGCCGCCCTGCTCGGCACGATCCCGCCGTCGGAACGTCTCGTGGTGGTGGAGGACACGACCGAACTCCCGCTGCGTCACGCGCACACCGTCCGCCTCGAGGCACGCCCGGCCACGGTCGACGGGCCAGCAGCGATCGACCTCGCCCAACTCGTGCGCACCGCCCTGCGGCTGCGGCCCGATCGCATCGTGGTCGGCGAGGTCCGCGGCGACGAGGTGCTGGCACTGGTCCAGGCGATGAACACCGGCCACGACGGCTCGATCTCGACGTGCCATGCCAACGGGCCGCTCGACGCGCTGCTCCGCCTGGAGTCGTTGGTGATGCAGGCGGCGCCAACCTGGCCGCTCGCGGCGATCCGACACCATCTCGCCCGATCGATCGACGTCGTCGTGCACGTCGATCGACGCGATGTCCACCGGCGAGTGGAGGCGATCAGCGAGATCGCCCGACCGAACTCCAGCGATGACACGCCCCGACTCCGGTCGCTGACCGCCCCCGACGACGCCGGCGGATGCAGGGTCGTCGAGCCACTCACGAGGCGGCGGCGATGACCAGCGGGCTGGTCGCCGCGTTCACGGCGCTCACCGTGCTGGCCGTCGCAGCGGCGTTGCGCCCCGTTCGGCGACGCACACCACCCGGAACACCCCCGGGCGACGGCGACGGCGAAACAGTCCGCTCGCGCCTGACCCGGCGGTTCGAACGAGCGAGTGCACGGCAGCGACGCCGACGCGAACCAGGGCCGGCCGACGTCGCCGTGTGGTGCGACGAGCTCGCACGCGACCTGCGAGGGGGTTCCACGCTGCGCCACACGCTGACCACCGTCATCCCCCGCGACGGCACCACCGCAGCGCGGACCGAAGCGCTTCGCCTCGCCCTCGAACGGGCCCGTCCGATCGACGACGCGACCGCGATGACCCTCGGTGCCGGGGCGCACCTCGACCTTGCGCTGGCCGTGATCGCGGCGACGTCCGAGGTGGGAGGATCGGCAGCTGCGGCGATCGACCGCGTCGGCGCCACGTTGCGACAGCGCGCCGCCGACCAGGCGGAGCGCCGGGTCCACGCGGCCCAGGCCCGGCTCTCCGCTCATGTGATGACCGCGGTACCGCTGTCGATGCTCGGGCTCCTGCTGGCGACCGACCACGACGTCCGGACCGTGATGGCCACACCGGTCGGTGCGACCTGCCTGATCGCCGGGCTCACGCTGAACGGCGGCGGGTGGTGGTGGATGCGACGCATCGTCGGGAGACCGACGTGATCGAGGTCGCCGCCACCCTCGCGATCGTCACCCTCGTCGGCGCGGCCGTCCGTCCACGCCACCGCCGACCGGTCCCGTCGTTCGAGATCCGGGCCATCACTCCGGACACCACGCGCAGACACTGGCCGAGCCCGTCGGTGCGAACGACGACACGACACCTGCTCGCACGCAGACGGGAACGCCGGTCGATCGACCGGACCTGGCCCGACGCGATCGAACTGCTGGTCCATGCGCTCGGCGCCGGCCTGACGCCGCGACAGGCGATCGAGCACCTCGTGGGTCGAGCCCCCGAACCCGTGCGCCCGGCGTTCGCGGCAGTCGTGCACCGCATCGAGCGCGGGCAGCCCTTCGCCGACGCGCTGCGCGCCCTGCCCGATGTCCTCGGCACCCGTGCGGCGGCGACCGCCGACATGATCGGCACGAGCGATCGCTACGGCCTGCCGCTCGCACCGGTGCTCGAACAGCTCGCACGCGATGCCCGCGATACCCGTCGGCGCCTCGATCAGGCCGCGGCCCGGAAGCTTCCGGTGCGGCTGTCGTTCCCGCTCGTGACGTGCACGTTGCCGTCGTTCGTCCTCCTCGCGATCGCCCCCGCCGTGATCGCCGCCCTCTCGTCGCTCGGCGCACACGCCTGGTGACCGATCCGCTCCTCAGCGCCGTCACACCGCACCGTCACACCGCACCGTCACACCGACCGGAAGGGAACGCCATGCACCACGTCCTGATCCTCTTCGTCCACCTGCAGACCGCCGTCACCCAGAACGCCCTCGACCAGCGCACGCGCCTCAGCGACGACCGGGGTCAGGCGACCACCGAGTACGCGCTGGTCCTGTTGGCGGCGGCACTGGTCGGCCTGTTGGTCGTGGCCTGGGCCACCGCCGGCGGTGGCGCCGCCCGCATCAGCCGGCTCTTCAACAGCGTCGTCGATTCGGTCATCGACAAAGTGTGAGCAGCCCCGACGATCCGGCCCGTCGACGAGTCCGCTCGTCGGCGGGCCAGGCGTCGATCGAGTTCGCACTCGTGCTGCCACTCGTGGTGGTGCTCGCCCTCGGCCTCGTCGTGGTCGGCGTCGCCGTGCGCAACGAGTTGGCGGTCGAGCTCGCCGCGCGTGAGGGCGCCCGAGCCGCATCGGTGTCGGCCACCCCAGCCGCGGCAGCGGCTCGCGCTGCGACCCGCGTGATCACACTGCCACTCGACGTCCGCACCACCACCGACGCGTCCACGGTGACCGTCACGGTCACCTACACCGACCCGGTCGACGTTGCGATCATCGGATCACTGATCGGACCCGTCACACACCGGGCATCGGTCACCATGGCGATCGAACCTCCGTGACCCGTACAGTTGGCCATCATGATCCGAGCCACGGTGACCACGGTGGGCGGCAACACCGTCGTCGCGCTCGACGGCACCGTCGACCTCGCATCGGTCGGCGTCCTCCACGGCGACCTCGCACGCGTGATCCGTCGCCACCAGGGCGACCTCATCATCGTCGACCTCGATGGCGTCGACACGCTCGACGACGTCGGCCTCGGTGTGCTGCTCGGCGCGGCGGCGACCGCCCGTGAGGCCGGCGGCGACATCGAGATCGTGTGTACTCGCCCGCCGCTGCGCGAACGCCTCCGGCGAACCAGGTTCGACCGGGCGATCACCGTGCGCTCGACCATCACATGACCGGGCCCCGTCGCACCGTCTGGGTGCTCGGCGACCAGCTCAATCGCCAACTCGGCGCGCTGCGCGACGCGTCCCCCGACAGCCATCGCGTGCTGCTCGTGGAGAGCACGGCCAAGCTCACCGGACAACGGTGGCACCGTCAGCGGGCACACCTCGTGATCGCAGCGATGCGACGCTTCGCGGTCGACCTCCGGTCCGCCGGGTTCGAGGTCGACCACCGACGGGCCCCGTCGCTGCGCTCCGGGTTCGCCGAGCACGTCGCCGAGTTCGCTCCGGACGACGTCGCGGCGACCGAGCCGGCGAGCTGGGACGGGCTCGCGCTCCTCCGTTCGCTCGACGTCACCGTCGTACGCTCGAACCAGTTCCTCTGTCACTACGACGACTTCGCTGCGTGGGCAGCCGGCCGCAAGCAGTTGAAGATGGAGGACTTCTACCGGTGGCAACGCCGACGGCTGGGCTACCTGATGGACGGCGACGAACCGGTGACCGGCCGGTGGAACTACGACGACGAGAACCGCCAGCGACCGCCGAAGACCGAGACACCGTGGCCCTCGCCGCTTCGCTCACGTCTCGACGACGTCGACCGCTCGGTGCTCGACGGACTCCCGGACGCGTGCTGGGGTGCCGAGCCGGACGGCACGTGGGCCACCTCCCGGTCAGGGGCCCTCGCTCGCCTCCACCACTTCGTCGACGACGTCCTGCCCATGTTCGGCCCGCACGAGGACGCGATGGTCGAGCGGTCGTGGCATCTGGCGCACTCGGTGCTGTCGCCGTACCTGAACATCGGCCTCCTGCTGCCCAGCGAGGTGTGCGACGCCGTACAGGCCGCCTACGACGACGGCCGCGTCGACATCGCGTCGGCGGAGGGCTTCATCCGCCAGGTGATCGGATGGCGCGAGTACGTGTGGGGCGTCTACTGGCTGTGGATGCCCGAGTACCGAACCAAGAACGCGCTCGGAGCCGACCGGCCCGTGCCACCGGTGTTCCTCGGTGAGGCGACCACCGAGATGAACTGCGTCGGCAACTGCATGACGACCCTCCACGACCACGCGTACAACCACCACATCCAACGGCTGATGGTGCTCGGCAACCTGGCGATGCTGCACGGGGTCGACCCGTGGGAGATGACCGAGTGGATGTGGTCGAGCTTCGTCGACGGCGCCGAGTGGGTGATGCTCCCGAACGTGATCGGCATGAGCCAGTGGGCCGACGGCGGGATGATGGCCACCAAGCCGTACGCCGCGGGCGGCAACTACATCGACACGATGAGCGACTACTGCGGGAGCTGCCGGTACGACCGAAAGCAGCGTGTCGGCGACGACGCCTGCCCCTTCACCACGCTCTACTGGGACTTCCTCGCCCGCCACCACGACCTGTTGGTGCGCAACCCGCGGATCGCCCGCCAGGTGCGGGCCTCCGAGCGGCTCTCCGATCTTCCCGCCGTCCGCGAGCGTGCCGTCGAGGTGCGACGACGCCTCGACGACGGCACGCTGTGATCGTGACCGACCCCTCCGCAACGGCAGCCACGACGAACCGATCTTCCACCTTGCGCTGCCCGACGACTGGGCGACGGCGTTCAGCACCGGCGAGTACCGGATGTCGACCCGCGGGGTCACGCTCGAGCAGGAGGGGTTCATCCACTGTTCCACCCGCGAGCAGATGGAGGCCACCGCCAACCGGTTCTACGGCGACCTCGACCAACTCGTGGTGCTGACGATCGATCCCCGGCTCGTGCCCTCCCCGATCGTGTTCGAGCCGCCCGCACCCGACCTCGACGTGCTGTTCCCGCACATCTACGGTCCACTCCCGGTGCCCGCCGTCAACCACGCCGGCGTCTGGCTCCGCGCCACCGACCAGCCGTGGATCCTCTCCGAATGAGACGTGGGGTCTGAC
>CAVORH010000005.1:0-165554 GCA_963698565.1 Ilumatobacteraceae bacterium | reverse complement strand
GACGACCAGATCGACGTCGACGCCGGAGCCGCGTTCGAGCTGATGCACGCCTTCGCCCTGTTCCACGACGACGTGATGGACGACGCGGCGACCCGCCGTGGACAGCCGACCACCCATGCGGTCGCCGCCGAACAACACGCCACCAACGGGTGGGCCGGTGAATCACGACGATTCGGCGAAGGGGTGGCCATCCTCGTCGGCGACCTCGCATTCGTGTATGCCGACCTGCTGCTCGAAGCGGCACCGCCCGAGGCAATGCGCATCTGGAACGAACTGCGTGTCGAACTCAACATCGGCCAGTACCTCGACATCCTCGGCTCGGTCCAGAGCATCCGCGACGTCGACAAGGCCGAGCGGATCTGCCGCTACAAGTCCGGCAAGTACACGATCGAGCGCCCGCTGCACCTCGGCGCCGTCCTCGCCGCGCCCGAACGCGCCGACGAGCTGCTGCCGGCGCTCAGCGCCTACGGCCTGCCGCTCGGCGACGCCTTCCAGATGCGCGACGACGTGATGGGTGCCTTCGGCGACGCCGACGTCACCGGCAAACCCGTCGGTGGCGACCTGCGCGAGGGAAAGCCCACACCGCTGCTCGCACGAGCCGTTCGCTCGGCGACGCCCGCCCAGCGCGAGGTCCTCGACCTCGTCGGACGGCCGGGCCTCGACGACGTGTCGGTGGCCCGCATCCAGCAGGCGATCGTCGACACCGGGGCCCTCGACGAGCTCGAGCGTCACATCAGCGCGCTCACCGACGAAGCGTTGGCCGCACTCGAGGACGCGCCGATCGTCGAGGTGGCAAAGGTCGAACTCGCTGCCCTCGCCGACTACGTGAGCTGGAGGAGCGTCTGATGAAGGTCATTGTGATCGGAGCCGGACTCGGCGGTCTGTCGGCTGCCGCGCACCTGATCGGCGCCGGCCACCAGGTGACCGTCGTCGAACGCGAGGCGATCCCGGGCGGCCGCGCCGGAATGATCGTGTCCGACGGATTCCGCCTCGACAACGGGCCGACCGTGCTGACGATGCCGGACCTGCTCGAAACCGCGTTCAACGCATGCGGTGCCGAGATGGCGGACTACGTCACGATCAACCCGGTCGACCCGATGTACCGAGCCGTGTATGCCGACGGCTCGACGCTGTTCGTCCGCCACGGCCGCGAGGCGATGACCCAGGAGATCCGGGAGTTCGCCAACGCCAAGGAAGCCGAGTCGTTCGGCCACTTCTGCGACTGGCTGGAGAAGCTCTATCGAGCGGAGATGGACTCGTTCATCGACGCCAACTTCAACTCGCCACTCGACCTGGTGAAGCCGTGGAAGTCGGGGCTCGACCTGGTCAGGCTCGGCGGCTTCGGCAAGCTCGACAAGAAGGTCGCCTCGTTCTTCGAGGACAAGCGCCTCCAGCAGATCTTCAGCTTCCAGTCGATGTACGCCGGGCTCGCCCCCTACGAGGCGCTCGCGCTCTATGCCGTGATCACCTACATGGACTCGGTCGAGGGCGTCTACGTGCCCGAGGGCGGCATGCACATGATGGCGGCGGGGCTCGCCGAGGCGCTCAGCGATGCCGGTGTCGAGTTCAGGTACTCCTCGCCGGTGAGCCGGATCCTGCGTCGGCCGAACGGGCCCGTGGTGGGCGTCGAGATCGACGGCTCCGAACGCATCGACGCCGACGCCGTCGTCTGCAACCCCGACCTTCCTGTGGCCTACCGCGAGTTGCTCCCGGGCGTGACCGCCCCGCGCACGGCTCGCAACGGCAAGTACTCGCCGTCGTGCCTGCTGTGGGTGGCGGGCGTCAAGGGCCTTCCGCCCGACGAGGCCGCACATCACAACATCCACTTCGGTGACGACTGGGACGGTTCGTTCAAGGCCCTGATCGACGACGGCGTCCGCATGCCCGACCCCTCGATCCTCGTCACGCTCCACAGCCTCGACGACCGGTCGCTCGCCCCCGACGGCCACTCCAGCATCTACGTCCTCGAGCCGACGCCCAACCTGAGCGGCACGATCGACTGGTCGAAGGAACGAGACCGGATCGTCGACAGCCTGCGCGAACGGGTCGGTTCGCTCGGGTACCCGACCGAGGTCGTGGTCGAGGAGATCTACGACCCCACCGACTGGGAACGCATGGGCATGGAACAGGGCACGCCGTTCGCCCTGGCCCACACGTTCTTCCAGACCGGGCCGTTCCGGCCGAACAACGTCAACAAGAAGGTGCCCGGCCTGGTGTTCACCGGCTCATCGACACTCCCCGGGGTCGGCGTGCCGATGGTGCTGGTGTCCGGCAAGCTCGCCGCCGAGCGGGTCGGACAGTACGCGTGGCAGCGGTATCGATGAGCCGCCTGACCGTCTTCCGGCGCACACCACCGACGCCCACGACACACCTGCTGCCGACCGGGCCGGTCACGCTCGACGAGAGCTACGAGCTGTGCCGCGAGTTCAACAAGCGCCACGGCACCACGTACTACTGGTCGACCAAGGTGCTTCCGAAGATCAAACAGCACCACGTCCACGCGCTGTACGCCTTCGCCCGGTACGCCGACGACATCGTCGACGAGATCCCGTCGCAGGGCGGGCGCGACGTCCCGACCGAGGTGCGTGCGGCGGCGCTCGCCGACTTCGGCGACCGATTCTTCGCCGATCTCGACGCCGGGAGGTCCGACGACCCGGTGCTGAAGGCGGTCGTGCACACCGTGCGCGCCTTCGACATCGACATCGAGGCGTTCCATCGATTCCTGCGGTCGATGACGATGGACCTCACGGTCGAGTCGTACGCCACGTGGGACGACCTGCTCGTGTACATGGACGGCTCGGCGGCCGTGATCGGTGAGATGATGCTGCCGATCCTGGAGCCGACCGACTACGACGCCGCACTGCCGCACGCCCGCGACCTCGGCAACGCGTTCCAGCTCACGAACTTCCTGCGCGACATCGACGAGGACCTCGACCGCGGACGCCAGTACATCCCGTTGGACGACACCGACCGCTTCGGTGTCGATCTCACGCTGCGGCAGGTCACGCCCGAGTTCATCGAGTTGATGCGGTTCGAGATCGCCCGCTGTCGTGAGCTCTACCGTTCGGCGGAGATCGGCATCGCGATGCTGCCCGACCGATCGGCGAAGTGTGTCGGTGCCGCCCACGCCCTCTACGGCCGGATCCTCGACAAGATCGAAGCCCAGCAGTACGACGTGTTCACCTCCCGCGCCAGCGTCTCGACCACCGAGAAGGCCGTCATGGTCACCCGACTCCTCCGCCCGTGATCGACCACCACCCGCCCGACCCCGTTCTCGTGAACAAGGCGCGCACCCTGGCCGCATCTTGTTCACGAGTTGCGGGGGTGGCGGGGGCGGTCACGGTCGCAGGGATGATCGCGACGCCGTTGTTGCCGCAGGGCGGCCGAGCGCGGCGGGTGCTGTCGACCGTGGTCGTGGTCGGATCGTTCGCGACCACCACCGCGAACGCCGTGCGCCGCTGGGGCGCGCCGCGCGCTGCTGCCGCGGGCACCGTGACCGCGGTCGCGACGACCGCCGTCGAGCGGGTCGGCACCGAGACCGGGCTGCCGTTCGGGCGCTACGCGTACACCACCGCGCTCCAACCGCAGGTGGCGCACGTACCGGCGATCGTGCCGCTGGCGTGGTTCGCCATGGGGCTGCCCGCGCGGGAGGCCGCTCACGCAGCGCTCGGCGAACACTCCACGCCCGCACGACGGATCGCACTCGGATCGGTAGCGCTCACCGCGTGGGATCTGTTCCTCGACCCGCAGATGGTCGGTGAGGGCTACTGGGTGTGGGCCCGCCGGGGGATCTACCGGGGCATCCCGCTGGGCAACTTCGTCGGGTGGTTCGTCACCGGCCTCGGCGTGATGGCTGCGCTCGAAGCGCTGCTCCCCCCGGATGAGTACGTCGACGGGTCCGCCGATGCCGACGGCGCGCTCGTCGGGGAGTACACGTTCATGGGCGTGATGGAGACCATCGGCTTCGCCCGCTTCTTCCGCGACCCGGCGGTGGCGATCGTCGGCGGGCTCGGCATGCTCCCGATCGCGGCCGCGGCAGTGGCGGGAAGGCTCCGTGGCTGACGTACACCACGTCGCGGTGATCGGCGGCGGCATCGGCGGCCTGGCCACGGCGATCAGGTTGCGATCGCTCGGCCACGACGTCACCGTGTTCGAGCGCAACGACGTCGTCGGCGGCAAGCTCGCCACGCTCGTCGACAAGGGCTACACGTTCGATGTCGGGCCGTCGCTCGTCACGTGGCCGGAGGTGTACGACGACGTCTTCCGGACCGCGGGTACCACGCTGGCCGAGCAGGTCGAACTGGTGCGGCTCGACCCGCAGTTCGTCTATCGGTGGCTCGACGGCTCGACCCTCACCGTGCCCGACGGTGACGATGACACCGCCGCGGCGTTCGAGGCGTTCACCCCCGGCGCCGGCGACCAATGGCGCAGTTTCGATGCGCGGGGCCGACGCATCTGGGACGTGGCCGTCCGCACGTTCTTCGCCGGTCCGATGTCGAACCCGTGGTCGCTCGCGAAGCGGCTGCGGTCGCCGTTCGACCTGACAGCCATCGATCCGCTGCGCACGCTCCATCGGTCGGCGGAGGCGTCCTTCGACGACCCCCGCCTCGTCCAGTGGGCGGACCGCTACGCGACCTACTCAGGTTCCTCGCCATTCGGCGCGCCGGCGACACTCGCCTGCATTCCGCACATCGAGGCCCGGTACGGATGCTGGTACCCGATGGGTGGACTCGACGCGCTGCGAGCGGCGTTCGAGCGGGTCGCCGTCGACGCCGGTGTCGAGATCCGCACCGGCACCGAGGTCACGTCGATCGATGCGGCCGAGCGGGTCACCGGTGTCGCGCTCGCCGATGGGACCACGGAGCGGGCCGACATCGTGGTGGCCAACACCGACGCCGAGCACCTGTACGCCGACCTGCTCCCCGACGACGACGCACTGAAACGGGTGCGTCGAGCGGCCCGATCGACGAGTGGGTTCGTCCTGTGCCTCGGAGTGCGCGGCCTCACACCACGCCTGAGCCACCACAACGTGTGGTTCTCCGAGAGCTACACAACGGAGTACGAGGCACTCGATGCCGGGCGGCTCGCCGACGACCCGACGATCTACGCCTGCGTCTCGTCGGTGACCGACCCGTCCCAGGCCCCCGACGGCTGCGAGAACTGGTTCCTGCTCGTCAACACGCCGCAGGGCGTCGAGGTCGACGCCGAGGCGTACAGCGACGTGGTGCTCGATCGACTGTCCGCCCACGGCGTCGACCTGCGCCCGAGGATCGAGTACCGGCGCACGATGACCCCGAGCGACATCGCCAGGCGCTACCGAACGCCGGGCGGCGCGATCTACGGCACCTCGTCGAACGGTCGGCGTGCCGCATTCGTGCGTCCGGCCAACCGGGGCGCGCGACCCGGGTTGTACCTCGTCGGCGGCTCGAGCCACCCCGGCGGCGGGCTGCCGTTGGTCACGACGAGCGCGAAGATCGTCGCCGAGATGATCACGGAGGATCTCGCCAGGTGACCTCGCTCCGCCGTCTCGTCCGGATCGTCTCGATCGTCGCCCGCATCGCTGCCGGCGTGATCGCCCTGAGCCGCCTCGCCAAGGCAGCGAACACGGCGCCGCCGGTGCGACCGACGATCACGCCGCTCCAGTCGATCAGCGTCGTGATCCCCGCTCGTGACGAAGCAACCCGCATCGGGCCGCTCCTCGACGCGGTCGTCGGCGCCCCCGGCGTCGACGAGGTGCTCGTGGTCGACGACCAGTCGACCGACGACACCGCCGCGATCGCTCGCCGGGCCGGCGCACGGGTGATCGAGGGCACCCCACTCCCCGACGGCTGGGCGGGCAAGGCCTGGGCGCTGCAACAGGGAATCCGGGCTGCCACCGCCGAACGGGTGGTGACCTTCGACGCCGACACACGGCCGGATCCGATGCTGCCGACCGCGCTGGTGGCCCGGGCGACCGGCGATCGCATCGACTTCCTCACGGTGGCGGGCCGCTTCGACTGCCCGACCACCGGGAGCCGCTGGCTGCACCCGGCCATGCTGACCACCCTGGTCTACCGGTTCGGGCCGCCGGGGACGGAGGGCGTCCGCCCCGAGCGACTGCTGGGCAACGGCCAGTGCGCGACGTTCGACCGGCGATGGTTCCTCGATGTGGGCGGGCTGGAACTGGTGAAGCACGACGTCGTCGAGGACGTCGCCCTCTCGCGTCGTCTGGCGACCATGGGGTGGCGTGTCGGCTTCCTCGACGCGAGCGACCTGCTGACGGTGCGCATGTTCGAGTCGTTCACCGACGCCTGGCACGGGTGGGGCCGCTCACTGGCCCTGCCCGAGGTGGAGTCACGATCGCGGCAGCTGGTCGACCTGGCGGTCATCGTGCTCGCCCAGGCCATCCCGCTCCCCCGCCTGCTCCTGCGACGAGGCGACGTCGTCGACGTCGCCCTGACGGCGCTGCGAATCGGAACGTTGGCGGGCACGCCGGCGCGCCTACACCCGCAACGACGCTGCGTTCTGGTCGAGCCCGTTGGCGGATCCGCTCGCGGCGATCGCGATCGCCCGCGGGATCGCCCGCCGCCGACGTCAGACGTGGCGAGGCCGCGACTACTCCTGAGCGAGTGACCGGCGGCGATCGGTCCAGGCGGCCATTGCGAACCGGAAGCCGATGAACGTCATGAGCACGCCGGTCGCGGCCGTGCGGTACGGGCCCTCGATCACGAGCTGCACGACCGGGAAGGCGAAGAACCCGACCTGCGCCGCCCGAGCGAACGACCGGGTGACGGCGAACACGACGAGCAGCAGGGCGATGGCGATGGCGAAGGGAAGCGGCGCGAAGAACGCAGCGCCGCCGACGAAGGTGAGAATGCTGCGGCCACCACGGAAGCGAGCGAAGACCGGGAATGCATGACCGACCATCGCGGCGCCGGTGCCGACGTAGGCGAGCCCCCACACTCCCGGTCCGGCCAACGCAACACCGATCAGTGCGGCGATCGCCCCCTTCGCGACGTCGCCGACGAACACCGGGATCGCCGCCCGCCTGCCCAGCGTCTCCCGTGCGTTCCAGAACCCCGGGTTCCGGTCGCCCACCGTGCGCAGGTCGACCCGTGCGCGGCGAGCTGCGACCAGGTTCGCGATCGGGATCGAGCCCACGAGATAGCCGACGACGATGGTGATCACCACGTCGACGGCGGTCTGCGAGCTCATTGATGACAGCATGACCGATGCATGGCTCGGATCGCATCCTTCCATCTCGTTCGTGAACCCACGTGGAAGACGCCGCTCGCCCTCGCCCGCCTCGGGGCCGACCGTCCCCGGCTCGCCCGCGTGGACGGGCTGGCGTTCTGGCGGCTCCTCGGAACGGGCTCGGGCGACAGCACCGGTGGCGGGGCCGACCTCGCACGAACGGCGCTGTTCGCGGTCTGGGAGGACGAGTCGGCGCTCGACGCGTTCCTCTCATCGAGCCGGTTCGCGGCTCGCTGGGACGACGCCGCCGAGAGTTGGCACGTCCGGCTGCGCGGCATCGGCGGGCACGGTCGCTGGCGGGGGGTGGATCCGCTCGACGGCCTCGAACCCGGATCGAAGGATGGACCGGTGGCGATCATCACACGGGCGGACGTGCGTCGAGCAGCCTGGAAGGCGTTCGGTGCCGCGAGCGACGTCGTCGATGCCGAACTCCACGTGGCCCCCGGGCTGATCGACGTCGTCGGCATCGGTGAAGCGCCGGTGGGTCGGCTTGCGACGTTCAGCCTGTGGGAGTCGTTGGCCGCCGCCCGCTCGTTCGCCTACGAGATGCCCGACCACGTCGAGGTGGTGCGCCGGACCCGCGAGGAGGACTGGTACGGCGAGGAGCTGTTCGCCCGATTCGAGCCGTACGGGTCGTCGGGCACGTGGAACGGCCGCGACCCGCTGGCTGGCCGGTAGCCTCACCGGCTGCGCATTGCGCGCCCAGATAGCTCAGTCGGTAGAGCAACGCATTCGTAATGCGTAGGTCGCGAGTTCGATTCTCGCTCTGGGCTCCACGAAACACCAGGTAGATCGGCATGAGGCCCCGAGAGGTCCGGCCGGTTTCCGGGTTTGTCCCATATCTGTCCCATATTTCACTACAGTGACTTCATGGCACGAGGGAGCCTGCGCCTCAAGCGGCAGCCCGATTACTGGGAGCTCCGCGCCTACGCAGGGCCGGATCCGATCACCGCTCGACCCCGATATGTGAGCCGAACGTTCCGCGGCGGCAAGCGCGAGGCCAACAAGGCACTCGCCCAACTCGTGGCCGAGGTCGACTCCATCGGGACCCACGCCGACCAGTCCGTCGCAGGGCTCCTGCTCGCCCACATCGACCATCTCGAGCAGCGGGGTCGCGAGGCCCGGACGATCGAGAGCTACCGCGGGATCGCACGCAAGGTCGCTGCCGACCGCCTCGGCGGCAAGATGATCCAGGATCTGGGACCGAAGGACTTCGACGACTTCTACGTCCGGCTCCGATCGAACGGCCTGTCGCCCGGGTCGATCAAGCGCTACCACTCAGTCCTCGGCGGGGCCTTCCAACAAGCGATGAAGTGGGGGTGGACGAACCGGAACGTCGTGCGACTCGCCACACCACCTGCGGTCCCCCGACAGTCTCGGACCACCCCAACTCCGACCGTCGTGACTGCGCTCCTTCGAGAGGCGGCCGAGAGCCGCAACCCCGAGAACCACGTTGCGTTCAGACTCCTCGCCGCCACCGGCGCGCGACGGGGCGAGATCTGCGGACTGCGATGGTCGTCGGTCGACCTCGACCGTCGCGTGCTGTGGATCCGCCACTCCGTCGCACGCTTGAAGACCGGCAAGCTCATCGAGAAGGACCCCAAGAGTCACCAGACCCGCGAGGTCGCAATCGACAAGGGCACCGCCCAGATCCTCCGCAACCACCGCGAACGACAGGAAGAGCTCGCCGCCATGATCCGGACGAAGCTCGACCCCGACGGGTACGTGATCGCCGATCTTGCGACCGACCCGACCGGACTCACACCGATCTCACCAGACCGGCTCACTCAAGCCTTCAAGCGCCTGACAGCGCGAGTGCCCGGCGCGGGCGAGGTCCGACTCCACGACCTGCGCCACTGGTATGCGAGCACCCAGCTCGACGCCGGCGAATCTCTCCCCGCTGTCGCAGCACGCATCGGCGACCACGTGGAAACCCTCGCTCGGGTCTACGCCCACCGCGGGCACCGCGGTGACCACGACGCCGCCGACAGCCTCGGCGCCCTCATCGACGATCCAGACTGACGGACACGGGTTCTCCTGGCAGTGATTATGCGCTACCCAATCGGAGGCTTGACCTCCAACACTTCGCCGGTACGCGAGCGCAGGCCCGAGCGTTCCGGGCCGCGATTATCGCTCGGGTCTCGGCTCGTCGCGACCGAGCGATACGTGCCGCTATGCGCTGTTCCGGTGGGTTGTTTGGGCGTGCGTTTATGGGCGGGCGGCTGCGGCAGTCCCAGGATTGCCCCGGCGAGGGCTGAGCTGCCGAGTCGCAATCAGGGAGAGGGTGTGAAACGAACTCGATCTGACCGCATCGATGTTGATGTCAGGAACTCAATGCCAGATCGGGTAGCAGGTGCTCGACGATCAGATGACGTCGGGTTCAGGTGCCGCAGAAGGTCTGGTAGTTCGCTGCGAAGTTGTCGTCGGGTGGAGAGGTGTAACGCTCGTGGCCATCTTGGGCATTGAATGGGTTGGTGACCACGTCGAGCAGTTCGGTGAACGGTGACAGGTCACCGTTGCCGGCCGCGTCGAGGGCTTCTTCGACGCGGTGGTTACGCGGGATGTACAGCGGGTTGATGCCGTCCATCGTGTCGGCGACGTCGGCCAGCACGGCGCCTTCGTCCGCGAGGCGTTGGCGCCAACCGGCGATCCAGGCGTCGAGACCGGGGTCGTTGACCATCGAGCGCAGCGCCGAGTCGTCGCCGCGCAGCACGTCGGACAGGGACCGAAACGTGAGGGTGTAGTCGGCTTTGGCCTCGTGCATCATGTTGAGGAACTCATCGAACCGTTCGGCGTCGGATGCGTCCTCGGTCGACAGTCCGAGCTTGGCCTGCATGCCTCGTCGCCAGTGATGGAGATATCGGTCGGGGAAGGTCTTGAGGACCTCGGTCGCATACGCGATGGCCGTCTCCTGGTCGTCGTCGATCATTCCGAGCAGTGTCTCGGCGAGTCGTGTGAGATTCCACTGCGCGACGGCCGGCTGGTTTCCGAATGCGTAGCGTCCCTCGCGGTCGATCGAGCTGTAGACGGTTGCGGGGTCGTAGCGATCGAGGAACGCGCATGGCCCGTAGTCGATGGTTTCGCCCGAGACGAGCATGTTGTCGGTGTTCATCACGCCGTGGATGAATCCGTTCAGCATCCACTGAGCGATCAGCGCCGCCTGCGCGTCGACGACCGATTCGAGGAACGCGAGGTAGCGGTCGTCGCGGCCGACGAGCGCGGGATAGTGGCGCTCGATGGCGTAGTCGGCGAGGCGTCGAGCGAGGTCGGGGCCGTCGGGGTGGGTGATCGCGTACTGGAATGATCCGACGCGCAGATGGCTCGATGCCAGGCGGGTCAGCACGGCACCGGTTTCGGCCCGCTCACGGATCACGGCGTCGCCAGTGGTCACAACCGCCAGTGCTCGAGTCGTCGGCACGCCGAGGGCGTGCATTGCCTCGGCGATGAGGAACTCACGCAACATGGCCGGCAGCGTTGCACGTCCGTCGCCGCCGCGGGCGAACGGGGTTCGACCCGAACCCTTGAGGTGGACGTCTACGAGCGTCCCGTCGGGTCGTGTCAGCTCACCGAGCAGCATGGCCCTCCCATCACCCAATTGAGGCGAGTAGCCGCCGAACTGATGGCCGGCATACGCCATGGCCACCGACCGGGCTGACTCGGGAAGGACCGTGCCCGCGAGAAGACCCAGGCCGGCGTCGGATTCGAGCCAGGTTGCGTCGAGGCCGAGTTCGTCAGCGAGCGATTCATTCACGACGGCCGGTTGCGGGTTTGTTGCGGGTCCGGCTTGCCAGGCGACACCCAACTCGGGCAATGCGTCAGCGTAGGAATGGGAGAGTTCGATCAGTGCGGTCGTCATGATGTCTCCGTTGCAGTCTTGATGTGGCGTTCCACGACTTCGCACACGGCGACGTCGTAGCTGGTGTACACGTGGCTCTTGCCCGCCTCCTGTGCAATCTTGTGGTCCGGATTCTCACCCCACAGCTCGACGCTGTCGAGGTCGTCGAACTCGACAACCACGACACTCTCGCCGTCGCCAGCGGTGAACAGCTTGTGCGCGATGTAGCCCGGGCTCTGCTGTACAAGGGCGTGCATCTCGCCGTAGCGACGTTCGTTCTCGGCTTGATGTTCGGGTGCGACGTATGAGCGAAAAACGGCGATGGTCATGTTGGGTATTCTCAATTTCTCGTTGTACCGGTGGTGGCGGCGAGCGCGCTCGGACCTGGCGATCCGGTGCGACCCTCCGTATAGACCACCGAAGCCGGTGACCGTTACAACATGAACGGATCGAGCGCGGCGGCATTGTCACTATGGTCGTGACTCGTGGATGCATCTGGTGCGCTCAAACTCGACGAGTTGCTGATCGACGTCCGGGCGTGTCGGGTGTGTGCTGAACATCTGCCGTTGGGTCCAAGGCCGATGGTGCAGGTCGGTCGTGATGCGCGGATCGTGATCATCGGGCAAGCGCCGGGTCGGGTCGTCCACGAGTCCGGTGTCCCGTGGGCCGACCCGAGCGGCGATCGGCTGCGATCGTGGCTCGGAGTGACGCCGGAACAGTTCTATGACGACGCTGTGGTTGCGTTGGTGCCGATGGGGTTCTGCTTCCCCGGGACCGGCCGGAGCGGCGACAACCCGCCGCGACCCGAGTGTGCACCTCTCTGGCACGACCCACTGCTCGGGCATCTCCCGACCGATCGGCTGACCGTGGTCGTGGGGGCGTATGCGCAGCGCCGATACATCGACGAGCCTGGTCGCAACCTCACCGATACGGTCGCCAACTGGCAGCGCTACCTACCGTCGCAGGTTGTCCTCCCGCATCCGTCGCCACGCAATCGGGGATGGTTCAAGAAAAACCCGTGGTTCGAGACCGACACACTCCCTGCGGTCCGCAGTCGTGTCAGCGAGATACTGAACAACTCCTGACAAACGCAGACGCGCTGTTTGAGGTCAGGTGGATCTGTCGCTCGACGCGTTCACCGGGGTTGCGCCTTGGGCGAGCTTGAGGCGAGTCCAGACGTTCATGTTGATGACGATCGCGGCGAGTTCGGCGATTTCGGTCTGGTCGAAATGCGTGGCGGCCTGGTCGTGGACGCCTCCGAAGCCGGGGGCATTGCCGGCGGTGAGCGCATCGCAGTATGCGAGCGCGGCCTGCTCGGCGGCGTCGAACAGGCCGCTCTCCCACCAACTGGCGAGGTTGTCGACCTTGGCTGGGTGGATACCGATGGTGCGGCTGGTCTCAGCGTGCAGGATGAGGCAGTACGAGCAGTTGTTGAGTTGGGCGACTCGCAGCCTGACCAGCTGAGCGAGATGCTGGTCCAGTGCGAGGTCGGCGGTGTAACCGAACGCCTTGGCCATTGCTTTGGCCAGGTCATGGAAGGCGGTGAGGTCGGGATCGAATCGGCGGTTCTCGAACACGATGTCGGTCATCGTCCAAACCTCACGACGTTGTCGACAGCTCCGCGGAGATGGACCCGGGCACGGTGCAGAGCTTCGACCGCTTGGGTCTGGTCGAGGCGAAGCATGGCCGCGGCGTCGGTCACCGACACATCGTCGATGTCGACGAGTTGCACCAGTTGGCCGAGCGGGTCATCCAGTCGCGCAAGCGCTTGGTCGACGACTCCGTAGAGCTCGGCGGTCAAGACATCGTCGTCGGGGCTCAGGCTGTTCGTGTGGCCCCACCGGTTCGGTGCGTTGACGTGGCGTCCTGCTTCGGGCCCGCTGGCGTAGAAGTCCGGATAGAAGAGTTCCGCGGTGTCGCCATCCGGATCGAGGCTCGGGCTGAAGCTTTCGGTTCGAGTCGTGAAGTCGTCGAGACTGCGCACAGTCGGGCCCGAATCGCCCAGCGCTCGGTCGGTGAGATTCTGGGCGAGCACCGACAGGTCGAGACGCGCCGGGTCGTGTTCGAGTGCTGCGAGCAGCGTTTGTTGCACCAGGTCCTCGGCGCCGTTTGGGTCGAGACTGTCGGCGAGACGACAGAGGCTTCGCACGGTGCCCGAAATGTCACGGGATGAGTCGGAGGTGCCGGGGGCCGAACCGTCGAGCAGATTCGAGACGCTGTCGGGCACGTCGGTGAGTTCACTGGAACCGACGAAGTCGCTCACGATGTCGATCTGGTCGGAGAACAGTCGACAGTCCGGGCATGAGTCGAGGTGTTCCTGCACGACGGCCTCGTCGGCCTCTTCGAGGAGTCCTGTTTGGAAACGGGTGAGCTGGTTGGTGCATCCGGCACACGACAGCGCGTTCGGGTCGATGGTGGCATTCGTCATGGAGGTCTCCTGGGGCGGTGAGTGCTCGGTCTGGATCTACTCGACAATCTCGAAAGCTGTGCGTTACACAGTTCGCGCGTCGAGTCTCGCGCTGGTCGGGGTCGCCGGACGCCAGTTACGGCTGCAGCGTCTCTTGGGTGCGGTTCCGAATGGTGCTGGCGATGCGTGAGATCAATGCTGAGAAATCGAGGTCGATGTCGGTGATGCCGCCAAGTTCGTGGGTGCTGAGATCGATCTGGACGTGGTTGTCGTGGTTGCGCCAGTCGGGATGGTGTTGACGCGTCTCGGCGTGTTGGGCGACTTCGGTCATGAATTCGAATGCTGTGCGGAACGAGTCGAACGTGTAGGAGGCGGTGATCACCTTGCCTTTCCGTCGCCACCCATCGGAGGCTTCGAGGACGGCGTCGATCTCTGGGTTGGGGATGCGGGTGGGCATGTTCGATCTCCTTGATGCTCGATCTGTCCGGGCACGAGTGGGGCCGTGGGATCGGATGTTGACGTGTAGAGACCATCGAGAACGCGAACTGTTACAGCTGTCGTGTCGAGGAATGCCGACGTCAGGTCGTGCGCGCCTGTTTCTGGATTCGGGCCCATTCGTCGCGCAGCCCAACCGTGCGGTGAAAGGTGGCCGGCCGATGAGGATCTAATGCGAAATAGCCGAGCCGTTCGAATTGGACGACCGAGCCTGCCGGTGTCGCGGCGAGCGCCGGTTCGGCCTTGGCTGACAGCGTCTCCTTCGACTCGGGCTTGGTTGATTCGCCGTTGCTTGTTGCGTTGTGCGGGGGCGTGTCGCCGCGGTCGTAGAGATGCACGGTCGTGTCGACAGCGTGCGGAGCGGAGACCCAATGCAGTGTTGACCGAACTCGGCGGCCGTCAGACGTTGACCCGCCGGCACTGTCGGGATCGTACGTGCAGTGCACTTCGATGATCGTGTCGTCGTTGTCGACGATCACGTCGGTGGCGGTGATGTAGAACGCGTTGCGGAGTCTGACTTCGCGTCGAGGGCTGAGCCGGTAGAACTTCGGTGGCGGTTCGACTTCGAAGTCGTCGCGTTCGATCCACAACACTCCGGTGAACGGCACGTGGCGGGTCCCGTCGCCCGGGCGTTCGGGGTTGTTCGCGACGTCAACCCACTCGACGTGTCCGTCGGGCCAGTTGGTGATGACGACCTTGAGGGGGCGCAGCACGACCATTCGCCGTTGCGCGGTCCGGTTGAGTTCGGTTCGCACGAACGATTCGAGGAGTTCGATGTCGACGGTGCTGTTCGTTCTCGCGACACCGATGTGTTTCAAGAACTCGATGATCGCTCTGGGCGGATACCCGCGGCGGCGCAGCCCTTGCAGCGTCGGTAGCCGTGGGTCGTCCCAGCCGTCGACAGCGCCGGTGTCGATCAGTTGGCGCAGTAGCCGTTTGGAGGTCACCGTGTGGGTCAGGTTCAACCGTGCGAACTCGATCTGGGTGGGCGGGGCCGCCGGTAGGTCGAGGTGCGCGAGGAACCAGTCATAGAGCGGGCGGTGGTCGCCGAACTCGAGTGTTGCGACGGAGTGGGTGATGCCTTCGAGTGCGTCGACTTGGCCGTGGGCCCAGTCGTAGGTCGGGTAGATCAACCAGTCGTTGCCGGTGCGTGGGTGCCGGGTCCGTCGGATCCGGTACAACACGGGGTCGCGGAACACCATGTTGTCGGCTGCCATGTCGATCTTGGCTCGCAGGACCCGAGAACCATCACCGAATTCGCCGGCGCGGATGCGGGCGAACAACTCCAGGTTCTCATCGGGTGTGCGGTTACGGAACGGGCTGGGTCGGCCCGGTGTCCCGTACCCGCCGCGCTGGTCCGAGATCGTTGCGGCGTCCTGGTCGTCGACGTACGCGACGTCGGCGGCGATGAGGTCGCGCGCCCAGAAGTAGAGCTGTTCGAAATGATCCGAGGCGTACCCGATCTGGGCCGGCCGAAATCCGAGCCATGCGATGTCGTCGATGATCGCTTGATAGAACTCGGGGAACGCCGACGACGGGTTGGTGTCGTCGAAGCGCAGGTTGCACGACCCACCGAACTCGTCGGCTAGCTCGAAGTTCAAGACGATCGACTTGGCGTGTCCGATGTGCAAGTACCCATTCGGTTCGGGAGGGAACCGAGTCCGAACAACTCGACCATCGAGCCGCCCAGCGGCGATGTCCTCGGAGATTCGTTGTCGGATGAAATCGGTGTGATGTTCATTCATCGGAGATGCTCAGGCCATTCCCGAGCGGGTCGGGAGCTCTTCGACCTCTTCCATCTCCGGCATCGGCTCGGTCTCAGCATCGAGCCGGCGGGCGAGGTGACCCACCCAGGCTCGTGCGGTGAGTCCGTGGGCGAAAATGCTCACGAGCACGGTCCACGCCGCGACGGTGAAGATCGTGTCGCCCACGTCGGAGTCGAGTTCCTCGACCACGAGCAGCGCGAACAGAATTGACGCGAGGCCGCGTGGTCCGAACCAGCCGAGGAACAATCGGGTTTCGAAGAAAGTCCCCGACGCCGTCAAAGACAGCACGACGGGGACGATGCGGATGACGGTGAGCGACAGCACGACGTATAGGGCGATCTGCCACGTGAGGTCGTCAAGTACTGGCCCGACGAGCACTGCGCCGAACAGTACGAACGTGATTGCCGACAGCAGCTCGCCTTCGTCCTCGGTGAAGTCTTGGATTCCGGTGCATTGTTGGCGGGCGATCCGCCCGAACGACAACCCGGCCACGAACGCTGCGATGAACCCGTTGCCATCCAACACGCCCGCCAGAGCGAACGCGGCGACGGCGATCGCGATCGTCGCGAGTTGGCGGTACACGCCCTCCACGTGGCCGCCGCTGGCTCGATGGTCCAAGAGTCGTCCGCCGACCGCGCCGGCCACCACACCGGCGAGGACCCCGAATCCGACCTGGCGGGCGGCGAGGCCGACCCAGTCAGTTGCGCCACCTGCGGCTTCGGCGGCGGCCGCAGCGAGCAGCACGGTCACGACCGGCACAGCAATCCCGTCGTTCAATCCGCTTTCGACGTTGATCGTCTGGCGGATCCTGACCGGGAGTCGCCGGTCACTGACCACAGCCTGTCCCAGCGCAGCGTCGGTCGGCGCGAGCACGGCAGCGAGCAGTGCTGCCTCGATCACACTGAGCCCCGGTACGACCACGACGGCCAACGCAGTGCCGGCGACGATCGTCAATGGAAGTCCGACGCCGAGCATGCGTCCCGGGAGCGCAGCCTGGTGGCGCAGCACCCCGAGATCGATGCGGATGGCATCAGTGAAGAGCACCAGCACCAAAGTCGCCTCGACCAGGATCGACGTGGCCTCGCCGTCCAACTCGAGGTCGAACCAGCCGAAACCGCCGGTGCCGACGATGACGCCCACGGTCGTGAAGACCATCGGAGCAGTCACCGGTGACATCGACAGACGCTCCGACACGAGCGCGTAGCTGAACGTGACCGCTGCGATGATCAACAATTCGGTCATCGGTTGCTCGTCAGGTTGAGTGCGGCGACACCGTTCATGGTGACCTGGAATCGGTGTGCGATCTCGACCAGGACGATCTCGACCGCCGCGCAGTGCGGACAGCGCATCACGATTCCGGGGCAACGCAGATACACATGACATTCCGCGATGGCGTGGCGTAGCCCGCAGTTGTCGCAGACAGCGCCCGCATCACCCATGTCGACGCCCAACGCGATCGACAGCGCTCCGATCACTGCGTTGCCGTCGACGTGAGTCATGTCCGGTTCCGTCGCGAGTGGTCCTGTGGTGGTCATCCGAATCGCTCCAATCGCATCGCCTCGTTGTGCACGCCAGCGTCGCGAAGGACGGTGGCGATGTGTTCGACGAAGCCGGTCGGCCCGCAAACAAACACAACGGCATCAGTTGATGTTTGCAGGGCGCTGGACGTTGCCTGCGCGAGGAGGGCGTCGAGGTCGGCCCGATCGATGCGCCCTGCCCGGTATCCCATCGTCGCATCACGAGTGAGATGGACCGTTGCGTCGAGCGCGTCCAGTTCATCGCGGTAGATGAGCCGGTCGGCGTTGCGTGCGGACGCGGCGATCACGACCGGGTGTTGATGCTTGGCCGCGGCCCGCCAGATCGCGCGCAGCGGTGCGAGCCCTGAGCCGCCACCGATCAACACGACCGGCGCCTCGGAGGGTTCCCATACGAAGTAGCCGCCGATCGGGCCACGCACCTCGATCGACTCGCCGATGGCGATCTCGTCGACAAGGAACGGTGACACCTCTCCGTCCTCCACCCGCTCGACCGTGATCTGCGGTGCCTCACCGGGACCCGACGACAGCGAGTAGCTGCGTGTCGCCTGGTACCCGTCCGGTGCGGTCAAGCGCACATCCAGATGTTGGCCGGCGCGATGGGACGTCCACCCGTCGATTCCCAGGACGAGAGTCCGGGCTGTCGTCGACTCGGCAACTGAGCCGACGACGATGGCTTCGCGCCATGCCAGCCGCCGACGAATCGGAGTCCGGTCGATGGTTGTCGTTTCAGTCACTGGTGTAGCGCTGTTCTGACCATGGGTCGCCGTAGTTGTGGTAGCCCGCTGCTTCCCAGAAGCCCTGATCCTCGTCGTCTCCAAGTCGGATCTCCGACAGCCACTTGGCGCTCTTCCACAGATACAGGTGCGGGACCAGCAGACGTACAGGGCCGCCGTGTTCGGCTTCGAGCGGGGCACCGTCGAACTCGACCGCGACCATCGCGTCCCGGTCGACGAGGTCAGTCACCGGAAGATTGGTGGTGTATCCGCCGTAGCTCGACACCAACGCATAATCGAAGTCACCGACACCGGCGGCGTCGAACAGTGCCTCGATCGGGACACCGCGCCATGTCGTGTCGAACTTCGACCAGTGCGTGACGCAATGGATGTCGGTCGTGATCGTCTCCATCGGGAGCTCGTGCAGGCCCTCCCAGTCGAACGTCGAAGTGACCATTCCGTCAGTCACGGTCAAGGACCAGTCAGCGGTCTCGACAAACTCGGTCGGGCCAGCCGTCAAGACCGGAAAATCATCGGTCACGAACTGCCCGGGTGGAACCCGGCCGTCGGTCGACCGCCCCCGACCCTGGAATCCTCTCGTTGCCATCACTCACTCTCCGTTCTGCAGCCCACGGCTGCGCTTCACGATGTCACTCCCGGCCCGCCAGTTGGTTACTGACGGGCCGGGGGCTGTTCATTGGGTGGTGTCGGCCGGCTCGAGGCGCAGCGATGCGGAGTTCATGCAGTACCGTTCGCCGCCCGGGCCGGGGCCGTCGGGGAACACGTGACCGAGGTGCGCGTCGCAGTTGTTGCAGCGAGCCTCGGTGCGGGTCATGGCGTGGCTGGGGTCGATGATGCGACGGACCTTGCCCTCCTCGGATTCGGCGCTGAACGACGGCCAACCGGTCCCGGATTCGAACTTCGACGCACTGTCGAACAGCACCTCGTCGCACACGACACAGCGATACGCGCCGTCGGTCTTGGTGTCGTGATAGATGCCGGTGAACGGCCGCTCGGTGCCACCGTTCTGGGTGACCTCGTACTGTTCCTTCGTCAAGCGCTTGCGCAGCGCGGCTCTTGTCGATCACTGGCTTGGTCATTTCGGTGTTCCCTTCTTCGGGTTCGGTGTGTGAGGTGTCGGTTTGTGTCGGCGTCTGCTCATCGACGAGCACGGCTTCGATGAGTTCGACCGCGGCAGTTGCGTCGAGTTGGAACCCGTTGAAGAGCACGGTCCGATCTGGCCGGGGTCCGATCACGACGGTCCACGGTGTCCCACCGGTCCGGTAGTCCGCCATGATCGTCGGCGGATGGCCCGAATCGTGGCCCAACGCGAGGTCGCCGAGCCCGTGCTGGCCAAGTGACTCGCGTGCTGCCTCGGCGGTGTTGGTGTCGTGACCTTCGAACACGGTCTGGACTGCGACGAACTTCACTCTGCCGGCAAACCCGCCGGCATCGAGCGCAGCTCGAACGGCCTTGAGCGTCGGGAACCCGTGGCTGTGACAGCCAGGGCACCACGATTGAAAGTTGTAGAGAAAGATCACCGGCTCGTCGATGTCGGCGATCTTCAGATCGCCGTCGATGTTGTCCAGCCAGTGGTCGAACCGGAACTCCGGCGCGGTGTGCCCGACAATTCCGTACTGGTCATGCATTGCGTGGTTCCCCTTTCCTTGTGTGTGCGGCGCTCTCGTCAGGCGTAGGCGACCTGACAGAAGCCGTGGTTGCAGTAGCCGCCAGGGTTCTTGGCCAAGTACTGCTGGTGGTAGCCCTCGGCGTAGAAGAACTCGCCGGCCGGGGCGATCTCGGTGGTGATCTCACCGAACCCCGCGGCTGACAGCTGCTTCTGGTAGGCGTCGCGGCTCGCGTCGACGACATCGGCCTGCTCAGTGGAGTTGGTGTACACCGCCGACCGGTACTGGCTGCCGATGTCGTTGCCCTGACCCATGAACTGGGTCGGGTCGTGGTTCTCCCAGAACACCGCCAGCAACTGTTCGACGCCGACGACGTTCGGGTCGAAGACGACCAGCACGGCCTCGGTGTGCCCGGTCATCGACGTGCACGTCTCCTCGTAGGTCGGGTTCGGTGTGGTACCGCCGGCGTAGCCAACCGCGGTGCTGTACACGCCCGGGGTCTCCCAGAAGAGACGCTCGGCGCCCCAGAAGCAACCCATCGCGACCACGAGCGTGTCGAGGCCGTCGGGCCACGGACCGACGAGCGGGTTGCCATTCACGTGGTGGGCGGCCGGGATGTCGAGCGGTTCGCTGCGGCCGGGCAGGCACCGCTCGGCGGGCGGTGGTGGAGCGGGAAGACGACGGTTCACAGTGGATCTCCATTCAACTACTCGATCTTCGATCGATTTCGGACGACGACGCCCCCACCGGACCGGCCCGGGGGGAGGCGGGTCGTTGGTGGGGACGTGTACTCAGACCATCAACTCCTGCTCGTGTTACACACCCACGTACAATCCGACTGTGACAAGCGACTCCGACATCGTCGACGCGCTCCGCGCTCGGCGATGAAGCAGCGTTCCGAGCAATCGTCACCGAACTGAATCCAGGTCTGACGCGGCTCGCCCGCACCTACGTCACCCAGGCGCTCGCCGAGGAAGTCGTGCAGGAAACCTGGGCCGCCGTCATCGGATCCATCGACACGTTTGAACACCGTTCGTCGCTCAAGACCTGGATCTACCGAATCATGCTCAACAAGGTCCGTACGCTCGCCCCACGCGAAGCCAAGATTGTCCCGTTCGCCGCGATGGGCCACACCAGCGACGGCAACCATCAATCGGTCGACCCCGACCGGCTCATGGCCCAAGGCGCCCCCGGCCACTGGACAACACCTCCACCCGAATGGCAGCGCCTCCCTGGGGCCCAACTGGAATCCCGAGAGACACTCACTGCGATCGGCGACGCCATCAAACAGCTTCCGCCAGCCCAACAAGAAGTGGTCACGCTCCGCGACGTCGAGGGCTGGACCTCCGACGAGGTCTGTAACGCTCTCGGTATCTCATCAGTCAATCAACGAGTGCTCCTTCACCGAGGGCGCACCGCTCTACGAACCCTTCTCGAGGAGCACTTCACCGATGTCTGACCAACACGCACCATCAACGAGCGGCTTCAGCATTCGTTGCGCGGATGCCGTCGAACTCGTCACCGACTACCTCGACGATGCCCTCGATCGCACGGACCTCGTTGCGTTCCAGGAGCATCTCGACGGCTGCGAGGGCTGCACGATTTTCGTCGATCAGATCCGGATGACGATCCAGCTCACCAACGCCACCAACGATCACCAACTCGACGTCATGCCCGCCGACTTCGACAGCTTGGTCTCCCAGCTCCGGCTACGAGCCGGTCCGGGGTGAGACGCCAACCCGTAGCGGTCGGCGCTCGAACCAAACCACGTCCCGCTCGCGAGCCGGCATCGCTGCGCGATGACGCGCTCAGATCAGCGCCGATCGATACACCGAAGGCGGCGCGCCGAACCATCGGCGACACGCTCCGTCAAGGCGCCGTGCTCGCTGAGGCCGGCGATCGACGCGACATGACCCAGCGAGATCCGTTCGTCGGCCAGCGCACGCTCGACCACGATCGTGTCGACTGGATCATCGAGCACCCCGCAGCGATGATGGGCTTCTCCGATGCCGGCGCCCACCTGCGGAACATGGCGTTCTACAACTTCCAACTGCGACTCCTCAAGCGCGTGCGCGACGCCGAGAGTGCAAGGAAGCCGTTCATGACCGTCGGTGAAGCGGTGCACAAGGTGACCGCCGACATCGCCGACTTCCACCGCGTCGACGCCGCTCGCATCGGCGTCGGAAAGCGGGCGAACTCGTCGTCATCGACCCTCATCGTCTCGACGACACCGTCGAGGAGATCCACGAGGAGCCGATGCCGAGCTTCACCGGCGTGCAACGGCTCGTGCGCCGCAACGACGACACGGTCAAGGCCGTGCTCGTCAACGGTCGCACGGCCTGGGCCGGGAACAAGGGCGCCAGTGATCTCGAGACTCGCCACGGGTACGGCCGCGTGCTCACGATGCAATGAGGTGTGTGAGGGCGTAACGGTCTGGCGACCCGATTGTCTGTGCACTGCAGAACCGACGACTGGTTCTGCAGTGCACGCGTGCACGTCACAACGAACAAGGAGCACACCGCCATGCCAGATCGCAATTTCTCAAGCAGCCCCAGGACGCTGTGATGCGCGTTGCCAAAGATGTCCTCAAAACCACCATGCTCGGCCTCGAAGCCGACCAACTGCAAGCGTCACGCGAGGCCTACTCGACGTACCTCGAGAACGCTCGCCTCGACCGCACCGAATCGCTCGACAGCCAGGACCTGTCGCAAGCGGTGCAGAGCGGTCGCTATGCCGAGGCATTCGACGCGCCGATCCACAACCACGAGCGAGCGATCGAACAGATCGAGGCGCTGGACTTCGGCACGGTGGATGTCGTGGGGCCGGGTGCGGTCGTGCTCTGGAACGGTCAGAACTTCGTGATCGCGGCACTCACCCAGGAGTTCGAATGCCAAGGGCAGACGTTCATGGGAATCTCCTGCGACGCGCCGATCACGGCGGCACTGTTGGGAAAGTCGGCAGGCGACGCGTTCGAGGTCAATGGCATCTCACAGGTCATCGACGACGTCTACTGACAGCGCCACATGGGCACCCGATGACTTACCGGAGGGAACGAACGACATGAACGACACCTACGACCTGATCGTGCTCGGGGCCGGTCAAGCCGGGCCCACCCTCGCAGTCACTCGGGCGCAACACGGCGATCGTGTCGCCCTGATCGAGCAACGCGCCCTCGGGGGCACCTGCGTCAACGACGGATGCACGCCCACCAAGACGCTCTGAAAGTCGGCGCGTGTGGCCGACCTCGCCCACCGAGCCGCCGAGTTCGGCGTTGATGTGAGCGACGTCACGGTCGGCTTCGTCGCCGCGATGGAGGCGATGCTCGGGGCCATAGGAACTTGTCGCCACGGCGGTGTAACGAAGTGGCCATTCGATTGTCTGGACTGTTATGAAGATCGCCTCCTCAACCTCCAGCACCGGCAGCCGCCGCGAGCCACTTTCCGTCGCTGAGCGCCACTATGTGAACGGCAATCCACTCAAGGGCCCCTGGCCCGAGGGTCTGCTGACCATCGTTTTGGGCAGGGGTTGATTCTGGGGTCCCGAGGCCAGGTTCTGGTCTCTACCCGGTGTGTACAGCACCGCAGTCGGCTACGCCGGTGGCACAACAGAACATCCGACGTACGAGGAGACCTGTGGTGGATCCACAGGTCATGTTGAGGTTGTACAGGTCGTCTATGACCCCAAGATCATCTCGACCGAAGCAATCCTGAACGAATTCTGGTCGGGGCACCAGCCGACGGTTGAGGGCGCTGCCAGCCGCGAGGGCGGAAGCGGCGATGACCCGTTCGCGAATCGTGATGGCCGTACCGATCAGTACAGGTCCATCATCCTCGCGAGCACCGACGAGCAGTTGAAGTCGGCGTTAGAACACCGCGTCGCCCTCGATGATCAGATGTCAGGTAATCGACGGATCGGCACCCAAATCGCCATGCTCGAGGACTTCTACTACGCCGAGGACTACCACCAGCAGTATTCGGCAAAGCGGGCTCAGCGTTACTCCGGCCCATCCTAACCGGCTCCAGCAGTCGCAGCCGTGACGCAGGCACTTACCCAGACGAGTACGGACGCTTCCTGGCCAACGCCGAGCCTGAGGACCGCAAGGTTGTCTACAGCGAACTGAACCTCGCCATCGTGTACCACGACGACGGACGCATGCAGGTCTCAGCAGGACCTGACGCGGTGTACTAACGCTTGTGAAGCTGATCCCGTAGTAACGGCAGGTCCGAGCGACGTTGCCGGTCACCTCTTCGGCGTGCTGCAGGATCGCGAGTCGTCGCTTGGCCTGCCGGATGAGTTGTTGTGCGGTCATCTGGTTCCTTGTCGTGGGAAGGACTCAGGTGTCAACAACCTCCGTCAGTTTCATATCACGATCGAGTCGCCAATTCGGACCCTCACATGCCGCACCCGGCCGTTCTCGGTACGGTCCTCGATCAAGACTCGCCCTTCGAACGCGCCCAACATGAAAGCGATCAATCGGTCCGCATCTGTCACCGTGAAGTACGGAGTGATCGTGTGGTATCCCGCAGGCACGTTTCCTACCATGACGCGACAACGTATACGGGCGACGACCCGGTCTCCCTCCCCTTGGTGCCGCGATCAAACTCACATCGTTGGCACCAGCCAGTTGCGCGTTGGTCACCGATCCTGACGAGTCACGCTTCTCGCTTGGATCCGGCTCGCTCACCCCTCACGGCCGATCAGAATGTTCTACGGCAGGGAGCCGGACCCGCCCGCTATCCGGCAAGATGCTCGCTACCGGCCCACGCATAACGACCGCTCCGTAATCCGTTCGACGCCGGCGAAGGCGCGCAACACTGCGGCCCAAGTCGCGCACCCGATAACTCCGCCGATCACTCGTCAACCGAGCACGCCCGGTGATCGCGTTACGAGCTCCCCGCTTCCCCGGTCGAGGCGCAACAGTGCGCCGGAAGTCGAGCGCGAGCAGGCGCGTTCCCGCCCGCTCACAAAGAGCGCCGATAGCTGGCACCCGAATTGCTCGTCGGGAGAGACCGACTCGGTCGACACATAGCCGGCCAACGCGATCGCTCGATGACCGTGGCCCGCACCCAATGGGAGCGCCGTGACCCGTTCAACCCACCCGTGCGATCTGCACAGTCCGGCCCAACACCCGCGGCGCGTTCGACCACGTCAAGCCAGTGTCGGGGCCTTCGCGCTCGGTCTTGCCCTCGGCTCGCCGTCTCGCGATATCGACCTGAGTGGGTTCGTGGTGAGGCCAGCGCGCGAGCGCGACTATGTGGCGGGCCGGGTCGCATCGTCGGTGGCGCGTGCTCGACCGTCCATCGAGGTGTGCGATGGTCTGACCATGGGCAGAACGATCTGGGCGAACGGAATGGTCTTCGACGGCACAGGCGCAGACGCCTCGGTCGCCGACATCGCGGTGGAGGAAGGTCGCATCGTCGACATCGGTGTGGGGCTGGACGGCGACGAATCGGTCGATCTCTCGGGCCATCTCGTCACGCCGGGGCTCTTCGACTGCCACGTGCACTTCATGATCGATGGGGACCTCTCTCCGACGACCTATGCCGAGACACCGTTCTCGATGCGCTTCTACCTCGCGGCGGAGCGCATGCAGCGCACGCTCGCCACGGGTATCACGACAGTTCGTGAGGCGGGCGGGTCCGATCTGGGTGTGAAGGAGGCGCAGGAGAAGGGCCTGATCGAAGGGCCGCGGATGCAGATCTCGATCGCGATGCTGTCGCAGACAGGCGGGCACGGCGACGGTTGGCATGTCTGTGGTGCTCGCATGCCGTGGGATCTAGACCCCTATCCGGGCATGCCGGACAATGTCGTCGACGGGCCCGATGAGATGCGCCGCAAGGTGCGTGAGTTGGTGCGGGCCGGCGCCGATGTGATCAAGGTGTGCACATCCGGTGGCGTGCTGTCCTCTCGTACCGATCCTCAGCATGCTCATTTCAAGGCTGATGAGCTCGACGTGTTGGTGGCGGAGGCCACCGGTGCCGGCCGATTCGTGATGGCGCATGCCCAGGCGACCAGCGGCATCAAGAACGCGATCCGTGCCGGTATCCGCTCGATCGAACATGGTGTCTATCTCGACGACGAGGCGATCCAGATGATGCTCGACGCCGGTACGTATCTCGTCCCCACCCTCGTTGCGCCACTCGGTGTGCTCGACGCCGCCGACCAGGGCGTCGAGTTGCCGCAGATGATCATCGACAAGGCGCGGGCCGTCGTCGATGTGCATCAAGAGTCGTTCCGACGCGCGATCGAGGCGGGGGTCACGATCGCCATGGGCACCGACTCCGGTGTGATGCCCCATGGCAACAATCTGCGCGAGCTGCAACTCATGGCCGATCTCGGCATGTCGCCGACCGCTGTGCTCGAGTCCACGACTCGTATTGCCTCGCAACTGATGGGGGTGGATTCGACACTCGGCACAATCGAGGTCGGCAAGATCGCAGATCTCGTTGCCTTCACCGGCACCGACGTCGACGTCACCGACCTCAAACCCCGCGTTGCCCACGTCGTCCAAGCCGGCCAAGAAATCGCCCTCTGACACCATCGGGACGACGCTCGGACTCGCACAATCCGGCACGCCGAACCGCGCGCACGCGGCCACTCGATCACGGCCCAAGCCGAACACCCGATAACCGCGCCAGCGGCTCACCAACCGAGCACGGTCGGTGATCGCGTCATGAGCTAGCAGCGCGCCTCGCCTGGGCGCACTACCTCGCCGACGGTTGAGCTCGGGTCGGCGTCAGCAACGGTTCGCTGCATCGCCCTCTACGCAGGAATGGTGCGGTCCATGGTCATCGGTCCGCCATGTTCTGAGATCGATGCGAAAACGGGCGCGCTATCAAGTCGGTATTCGCCATAGGAACGCTCGGCTCGCTTCGTGAATCCAAGTCGTCCAAAGATGTGCTGGGACACCAGGTTGGTCGCCTCAGTGACCGCTGATGTGTATCCCTTGATGGCCCCATTGGCAAGGCACGCCGAAACGAGGTGCTGGCCGATCATGCGTCGAGTGAATTGCTCGGCGACACCCAGCAGGAACAGGTGGAGAGTCTGACCCGGCTCGATTGTCCTTACATCCCGGTACTCGGCATCGATCTGACCCAGCAGGTCGAGGATCGGATCGAACTTGTCCGACACTGCTTCGAGTCCTTGCGGGGGTGGCGTCGCGGCGTCGTCTGTCAGCAGAACACCCGCCAGCTGACCGGTCGCGACATCTCGGGCGACGACGGTCAGGCCGTCCACACCCGCTGCTGGTGACCAGAGTTCGACGAACGCCTCGAATTCGTTTGGGGTGAGGCCAACGGCGACTGCAGGAGGATCGTGTTGCGTGAAGCTCTCCGCAAGCAGGCGAGCCATGTCGGGTGTGTCTTGAGGTCGACAAACGGAGTACTCGATGCCTGAGATCACTTGTGGCGGCGTGTTGATCATCCGAGGGCTCCGGATTGTCGTGAGACGCTCCAATGCGGACGATACAGCACGTCAACAGGTGGCTGGACAGCTCGACGTCCACCCCCACGCCCGCTCATATCCGGCGCACACAATCACGGCGATCGATGCACGACCACCGCCCGGTAACGGCCCTACTGCGGCGTCACATAATCGCTTCGCGATCCGGCCGTGCGGCCCCCGATTCTCACAGCCCTGCGATGGCCCGTGCGTCGGACCGGGTTTCGGCAAGTAGTTCGGATCGACGACCGCCGCCGCCGTGTCCTGGATGCCGGTACGGTCCGGTGATGTGTGACTTCGGTCACAGTCGACCGTCCGTTTGGTGTCCTCTGATGTCCTCCTGTGTCTGTTGATGTCGTCTGGTCCGGATCGTCCGGAACGCCCGTAAACGTTGGGGTTGCAGGGTGAATGACATGGGTGTACTTCTGATGGTTCATGTCGTCGTTGGGGGATTTGGCTGAGCCGTTCGAGCACCAGTTGCTCACGCTTGGTGAGGCGGCGCAGGTGCTGCGGATCGGTCGTTCGCTCGGCTACCAACTCGCCCACGAGTACCTGAACTCAGGTGGCACCTCTGGTCTGCCGGTCGTGCGTCTCGGGGAGAAATGCTTGCGTGTCCCGCGGTGGGCGTTGATGGAGTTGGCGACCACTGGCCGGGTGGTCCGGCTGTGTGACGCGGAGGCACCCGTTGGCGGAGCCTCCGATGCCCGCTGACCCGATCCGCCGCACCATCGAGCTCGGGCCCGCGGCACACGAGCTTCGACGTCACGTTGGTCCCACGACGTGGGTGGTGCTCGAGGAGATGCTGCAACGTTCCACCGGCGACGACGGCCACGTCGTCGCGCAGGTGTCGATCCGTTCGCTGGCGTCATCGCTCGGACTCGCAAAAGACACCGTGACTCGCGCCGTCGGTCGCCTTCGCGATCTCGCTGTGATCGACGCATCCCAGGGCCGCTCCCGCTCCGGTGTCTTCGAGGCCGGTTCGTATCGACTCGCCGTTCCCGCCGTCTGCCTCTCGCCCGTCGGCCCGTCGCAGCCTTCCGCCCTCTCGCCCGCTCCTCGCCCCTCGCGCGCTGCTCCTCAGTCAGCTCCTCGCTCCTCCTCTGCTGCTCGTCCGTCTCCGCCCGCCCGCCGCTCGTCCGGCCAGCTCTCCCTCCTTCCCGAGGTCTGAGGCCCGTTCCCGTGTTCGTCGCTCGCTTCGCTCGTTCTTCAATTTCCAGACAGGTGCCCGCGCGTAGGTGGGAGTGGTCGTGATCCGGGTGACGACGCTGTTCGCGTCGGGGGCGGGCGCGTCAGCGGCCTACTACACCGGCTACCTCACGAAAGCTGATGGTGAGTTGCCGGGCGTGTGGGCCGGGTCCCAAGCCCCGGGACTCGGCCTGTCGGGCGAGGTCACGACCGACGCCCTCGAAGCGCTCCTGTCGGGCTACCACCCCGACACCGGCATGCTCCTCGGGCGCGAGTTGGCGGATCGTGTCGACAAGCACGGCAACACGATCCGGGCTGTCGCCGGGTATGACGCGACGTTGTCGGCACCGAAGTCGGTGTCGGTGCTGTGGGGCCTCACCGGCAACAACGGCTTCGCTGAGTGCCACGACGCCGCCGTCAACGCCACCATCGAGATGATCGAGAAGTACGCGTCCACGACCCGTATCCGCTCCAACGGCGCACGGTTGCACCCCGAGACCGGTGGGCTGTCTATGGCAGTGTTCCGTCAGTCGACGAGCCGTGCTGATGACCCGCAGCTCCACACCCATGTGGTGATCTCCGCGAAGGTCCAGACGGCGGATGGGCGTTGGTTGGCGTTGGATGCGCTGGCGTTGAAGAAGCATCAGCAGGCCTTCGGCTACCTGTACCAATCCGTGCTTCGAGCTGAGGTCACCCACCGGTTTGGGATGGTGTTCGAGCCGATCGTGAACGGCCAGGCCGAAATCGCCGGCCTCGACGACGGTCTGTTGGAGCAGTTCTCGAAACGTGCGGGCGAGATCGAAGTCGAGATGGGCGACAAGCTCGCCGAGTTCCACACCCGTGAAGGCAGAGAGCCAACGACATTCGAGTACGCGGCGATGGAACGAGAAGCCGCTGTCGACACCCGCAACCGAAAGACCGGCCTCGGCGTGACAGATCTGCGGACACGGTGGCAAGCCGAGGCCCGTTCGCTCGGTATCGACCCCGCCACCGTTGCCGACACCGCAGTCGCCTACGCCCACCAACACCCACAGCAAGCGTCACCGGTCGCCGCAGGCGAGGTCGTCGAAGCATTGGCCGCGCGGCAGTCGGCATGGAACCGCCTCGATGTCCTGCGCCAGCTCTGCGACACGGTGTCCCCACAACCGGGACGCGACGCCACGACATGGGCGACAGCTCTGGATGCGGCGGTCGACACTGTGCTCGCCGAGTGTGTCGATCTCGACCCGACCGACACCGCAGTGCACCGGCGCAGCGATGGCCGGTCGGTGTGGATCGAGCCGATCGCCAAGCAATCCACCTCTGCCCATGTCCTCGCCCAGGAGGAACACATCATCACCTTCGCTCTCGATGCCCAAGCACGCGAGGTGTCACCGTCGGCGACGATCGTCGAGGGTCGACTCGATGACGCTCAGCGAACCGCCGCGAGCGCCGTTGCTGGCCACGACCGCCTCGTCGTGGTCGTCGGACCGGCGGGCGCCGGCAAGACCGCGATGCTCGAAGCCGCCGTCGCCGACCTCCACGCCCAACATCGCGTCGTGGTCGGGTTGGCGCCGACGGCACGAGCTGCGGCGGTGTTGAAGCAGGAGACCGGGGCGGAGTGTGACACGGTCGCCAAGCTGATCTTTGAACTCGACCACCCGGACACGACCCGACCGTGGCCGATCCCGCCTGCGGGGGCGACGATCCTGGTCGACGAGGCCGCCATGTTGAACACTGCCGACCTCTACCGCCTCGTCGTGCACGCCGAGCAGCGACAGTGGCGCCTGGCGCTGATCGGTGACCCCTTCCAGCTGCAGGCGGTCGGGCGTGGTGGAATGTTCACCGAACTCTGCGACACCACCCGGACGGTCGAACTCGAGCAACTCCACCGCTTCACTCACAGCTGGGAAGCCGCCACCACATTGCGCCTGCGCGCCGGTGACCCCACCGCGATCGACACGTATGCCGCCCACGGCCGAATCCGGGCCGGCAGCCTCCAGGATCATCTCGACACGATCGCGGAGACCTGGACTCGGTGTCGCGACGCAGGTGAGTCGTTGTCGATCGTGACGACCCGCAACGAACACGTCGCCGCGATCAACACCCGAATCCAACAACACCGTCTCGACAACGGCGAACTCGACCCGACCACTGCTACCCGTATCGACGGAGACTGGGCGATGGTCGGCGACATCGTCGTCACCAGACGAAACGACCGGCAACTCCGCACGACGGTCGGCGAGCCCGTGCGAAACCGTGAACGTTGGACCATCACCAACACCTCCGACACCGGCGACATCACCGTGTCTCGCATCGGTGGACACGGCACCATCACGCTGCCCGCCGACTACGTCCGCGACCACGTGCAACTCGCATACGCCAGCACCGAACACGGCGCCCAAGGCGACACCGCCGACCGCGCCATCACCCTCGCCACAACAGCGACCACCGGCCGCGGGCTCTACGTCGGAATGACCCGGGGACGCAACCACAACGACGCTCTCGTCGCCGACACCGACAACCTCACCCACGCCATCAGTGTCCTCGAAGCAGCCATCGCCGTCGACCGAGCCGACATCCCCGCCACCGTGCAGCGACGAACGCTCGCCGCCGCCGTCCCACGATCCACTACACGGCGACGAGCGCATATCCCGGACTGGTTTAACGACCTTCGAGACGACGCCGACGAACTCGCCCGATCCGCACGAAGCAAGGTCATCGAGCGTGACGATCAACGAGCCGAGCAGAAACAGCGTTACGTCGACGCCTGCCGCGACCTACCCGCAGCGCAGGCAGCACACGCCCCGTTCCGAGCCCAGGTGGTCGACGCCGAACAGGTCGTCACCGAAGCCCGGTCGAATCTGTGGAACGCAGAACGCGACCTGCGAAACGCCGGGAAACTCCAGCGACGATCAGCACGACGCAACGTCGCCGCCGCCAACGACGTACTCGCCGTCGCCACTGAGCGCCTCGCCAGATGCGAGCAAGCAGCTGAGCCGACCCGTCGACCGCTCAGCGAGTTGCGCGACATCGTCGATCATCACGACCGCATCCACAGCACCCGTGAACTGCTCGACGACTTCAACAACCTCGACGGCAAGGCCGACCGTGCCGAAGTCGTTTGCGATGCCCTCGACGCGTGGGAGCGCTGGGCCAAGGGTCACAAGCTCTCTGCTGCGGAACTCCGCAACATGGTCGCCGTGCTCACCGGGGACCGAACGCTGAACGGAACCAGCCAACTCGCCGAAGCAACAACTCGCTGGGCCCACGACGCAGGCATCGACATCCCAAAGCCCCCGCGACCCGACCGCACGATCGACCTCGGCATCGAGCTGTAGGCGTCGAGACGCATGCGCGGTCGGAGAAAGTCCGAAGCCTTGCCCGCGTTGTTCGGGCGACGCGACGAGGAACTCGATTCCGGTAAGGAGCCGTCGCGGCCCCGCGAATATCGAGCACTGCAGTAGGGCCGGAGTGCAGTGCTCGACCGGCCGGCGCACCCGTGATTCTGGGCGGCGAAGTGCGCGGCGAAACTGGACCGGAACCTGTCTGATCGCGCACTGATGCCGGTGGGGAAAGATGGACGCCGTGACCGACAATGCTGACGAGCCGCTCCCGCCGTGGTACCAGCCCACGGCGCAAGTCGCCACGGGGCTGGTCTTCACTGACGAAGCAGGGCGCATCCTGCTGGTCAAGCCCACCTACAACGACGTCTGGCACCTACCAGGTGGCGTCGTCGAGGCCGGCGAGTCCCCGGCCGCCGCGGCCATCCGAGAGGTCAAAGAGGAGCTCGGACTCGACGTCGAAGCAGGACGCCTCATGGGTGTTGACTATCGCCCGCCGACCCCCGGCGGTCGTGGGAGCGCGCTTCGGTTCGTGTTCGATGGCGGCGCACTCACGTCGACGCAGATCGAACGCATCGTCCTGCCTGCCGACGAGATTCGTGAATGGCGATACGTGAGCGTCGACGAGCTCGACGCCTACGTGATTCCTGTCTTGGCAAGCCGCCTCAGGCACATGCTCGCCGGTCACATTTACCTCGAGGAAGGCAGACCCGACAAACCACCGCCCGAGACGTGACGACGCAGGTCCAAGCACCCGCGCTCAAGGCAACAGGCTCGACGAAAGTCCTCCGCAACGCGCCGTTCCCGAGCGGGAGGCCCGATGTCCTCGACGAGATTGCGCGTGGGTGCTCTCGAGTACAGGTCACCGACGTCGCTTCACGGCTTCGGCCAGGCCCGTCGCAGCAGACCGGCTCGGTGACGAAGTTCCTCTACGTCAGCGAGGCTGCCCCTGGAGCCGTAGAAGCGATCATCTCTCCATCGCGGCACGACGTGCACGTGATAGTGCCAGACGTCTTGGTTGCCGTCGGGCTCGTTGTGCTGACGCGTGGAGACACCGTCGCAGCCGAATGCCGCCTTCATGGCGATGGCCGCCGAGCGAACGGCTCGCTGAATTGGTGTCCCGAGTTCGACCGGGAGGTCGTAGACGTTTTCGTGGTGATCGTTCGGGATGACGAGCACCGCGCCCGGGTTCCTCGGCCACCACTTCGGGTTCATCTTCACGAAGACGTGGTCGTCGCGATGAAGGAACTCGAGTGGGAAGTCAGACGCCCTTGTTGTCAGATTTCGACAGAAGGGACAGTGGTAGCCGGGAGGCTCGTGGTTGTACACGATGTCATCTTCGTTGACGGACCGAGGGCGTACGCGCCCAAGGGGAACCCGTTGGTGGTCCAAGAGCGCCCCTACCATTCCGATTTTGCAGTATTCGGCTTGGGCCGCACTCGGTCAGTACCCGAGGGCTTGGGTAAGCGATTATGCGTCCGGTTGTCGGGCGGACGTGGCCGCCCGACGAGGGATTGGGTGTTCGGTCGTTGTCGTCGGCGAACGCAGCAGCACCGGCGGACACCTACGGCGCCGCGGCGACGGCCCGGGTGGCTTCGTACAGGCGGAGCAGGGCTGTTGCGGTCTCGTCAGAGTGGAACTGTGGATCCCACACGAGATCTGCAAGCGAGTCGCTGATCACGAACGCAGCACCGACGCCTACCTGGCGGTACTCGGCAACTGCGAAGAGCGCTGCTGCTTCCATCTCGACACAGAGCACGCCCTGCTGCTGATAGTGCTGGGCTTCGGCGACCGTCTCGCGGTACGGAGTGTCGATCGTCCATGACGAGCCACGTCGGTACTCGATCTGCTTGGACTGCAGCTCCGCTTCGAACGCTGCAGTGATGCCAGGCTCCGCCGCGGCGTACGTGGCAGACGGGAGGTAGTGATGCGACACGCCTTCGTCGCGAATCGCTCGATCGCACAGCACCGTGTGGCCGATCGGCAGATCACGTTGCAGGCTGCCCGCCGTTCCAATCGAGAAGAATCGCCGAGTGCCCAACGCGATGAACTCCTCGAGCACTGCTGCGGCCACGGGTGCGCCGATGCCGAAATCGCCGAGCACCGCCACCTGGCCCTGGGTGTCCGGCAGCGTCACCAGTCCGCGATACGTGGCCGCCAGAGTCGGCTGCTCCGCGTTCTCCACGGCCACGATGAACTCGAACAGCTTTCGCTGGTAGCACATGATGATCGATCGTGGTGGTTCGTAGCCGTCCAGGCCCCCGTTCTGACGCAGGTACGCAACGAAGTCATCGGGGTTGAAGAAGGCGTCCTCGCCGTGTTTTCCTTCGAAGTTCGGGTAGTTGGCGGCCACGGTCCAAGTCTCACCGATGTGGTGGCTCCCATCCCACAGAGTTCCGCGTGCGACCGCGCTGGGCCCCCGAGCGCCAGTCAGCGGTGATCGCGTGGTGCCGCCGTCAATCGCCAGGTTGGGGACGTAGCCGTGAGAGTGTGCGCCGATGCCGAGCGCGGCGCTCACCGCTGCGCTCCAGGGCGACGGTCAGGATCCAGCTGCAAGACTTGGCCGATGAGCGGCCCGGGAATCCTGCGCAAAGTCGATGCGGTCACCGTTCGTGTGCCGGACATCGACGCCGGTATCCACTTCTACGTCGATGTGCTGGGCCATCGAGTGAAATGGCGTAACGACGCCATCGGTCAGGCAGGACTCGAGCTCCCGGACGGTGACTCCGAGATCGTTCTCACCACCGAGCACGGCTACGAACCGAACTGGCTGGTCGAATCGGTCGACGATGCGATCGAGGTGTTCCGCTCGAACGGCGGTCAGGTCATCGCCGAGCCGTTCGAGATCCCCGTCGGCCGCCTGGGCGTCGTCCTCGACCCCTTCGGCAACGCGCTAGTCCTGCTCGGCTTGAGCAAGGGCACCTACACCACCGACGAGACCGGCGATGTCACCGGAGTCAGCTGATTGCACGGCAGAGCTGGACGCACTGCCCGTGAAAGTGCAGTGCTCGACATGGGCCGGACTGCAGCGCGGTGGTCGCACGATGGCCCGCGATTTCGGGAGTGGTTATCGAGCGCCCTCACCCGCATGTCACGAACCATGACTCGCCGCGGAGAATTGGGCCTGCCTCAATCCGTCTGGACTCGCGCGAGGTATCGGTCGAGATCGGTTCGAATGTGGGAGAGCAAGCGCGCGACGTCGTCGTTGCCATCGGCCATGTCCGTGATGACCTCGTCGCTGAGCAGCGAGCGCATGTCCGACGCCTTGACCCACCGTGCGCCGTCGTGCTCGTGACTGATCGTGACGTCGCCATCAGCTACTCGTCCACGGTACGAGATCTGAAGCATGTCGTATCCGTAGACATACATCGGGTAGCAGCCGACAATCTCGAGTTCGCCGTCGATGGAAACCCCTCCCTCCTCCAGGAGCTCACGTCGAGCCCCCTCCTCGGGGAGTTCGCCCGCCTCGACGAACCCGCCGGGCAGGAACCATTGACCGGCCATGGCCGATCCCTCAGCCCGCTGCAGCAGCAGAATCTCGTCACCTCGTTCGGCGTACACGACGGCCGACAACGCGTACCTGACAGGCTCGAACTCCGATGACGCCGCAAGGTCACCACGAAGCGGGTCGTTCTCAGTCACGGCCGGACCCTAGCGCCGGGGCGGAACGGCGCTGAGAGGGCCGAACGACGACCGATACCGCGCCCAGCATCAGCGACCCAGAGGAGCTCGACCCCGGCCCATCCCGAGAAAGCGTGACGTCACGCTTGGGCCGTTATCTCGTGGCTCGCAGAGCGCCGTTGAAGGCTTTGTGAGCGGCGAAGTTGTTGGGTGGCTGGATGGTCTGTCACCACCGTGGCGTTACGGCCGTAGGTCCAGGACCTGTTCCAGATGAATCGGGTCGCCAAGCGCTTCTCGTAGCACGCGTCTGTGTTCTGCGTCGATGACGTGCGTCGATTCGCGATACGCAAGCAGCGCAGCATCGATGTCTTCTGCCTCGCTGGTCCAGACGAGGAGCGGCCCGGTGGGGCCCTCCATGAGGAATGCAGCTTCATGGCGACAGCCTTCGTCAGCGAGTGTCGCCAGTGCCTCATCTCGGCGCGGTCCGTTCAACTCGGCCAGCCACGCACGCAAGAGTTCCACCTTGTCGGGACGAACATCGCGGATCACGACTCGAAGCACGGAGTGACTGTACGCGGCTTTGCTCCGACGCTCGCACGAGTGGCTTCGTCTCGTCGAGCCGGAACTCGCCTCAGAGTCGGGGCGTGCGCAATTCGCTCGTGGGCCCCGACGTGACCGTGGGAGGCTGACCGGGTGCCGGAGTTGTGGGAGCGCACCGATGGGATCGTGACGATCAGGCCGCCACAGCCCGGCGACTCGGCACGGCTGATGGCGGGCCGCGACGCCGAGTTCGATCGGTTCTTGGGTCCGGGCTCGGACGAACCGGATCCGGTCGCGTGCATCACCGTCGACGCCGACGTCGTCGGATGGGTGGATCACGACGCCGAGCGGTACTGGTTGCTGCCTGGCGAGGTCAACGTCGGCTACAACGTGTTCGCATCACATCGGGGACACGGCATCGCCACACGCGCACTGCAACTGCTGATGCACCATCTCGCGATCACCGGGCAGTGCCGCACCGCGACGCTGCTCATTCACCCCGACAACGTGCGTTCCCGAGCGCTTGCCGAACGGACCCGCTTCGAGCGTCAGGCCGACCTCGACGGCAACCCGTACTACAAGCGAACCGTGCCGCCACTGACCTACAGCGACGGGACTGTGACCATTCGGCGTCGCCACCGCGACGACTTGGAGATGGACCTGTCCGGCCGCGACGCCGAACACATCCGCTGGTTGTGGCAGCCGGGCGAAGCCGATCAGTGGGAAGCGATGACACCGACCGAACGTCGCGCCCATGCGCTGGAATGGCTGGCCGGTGTGAGCGATTCATTCGGAAACGGACCCCGCTGGACGTTCTCGGTCGACATGGCCGATGCGACGTCGGTCGCTGCGGTCGACGTGAACTTGGTCAGCGACCACGCACCACCGGGCGAGGCGAACATCTCGTATTGGGTCCACCCAACGTTCCGACATCGAGGAATCGCGCCGGTCGCGGTCGGGCTTGCGCTGCAGTTCCTGCGCGATCACACCGCGACGCGCCGTGCTCACATCCTGGTCGACCCGAACAACACGCCATCGCTCGCCGTCGCCGCCACCCTCGGCGCCACCGTTGAAGCGATGACGGTCGACCGACACGGGCGCTCGCTGCTCCGCCACTCACTCACGCTCTGACCCCACCTGCAGAGCGGGCAGCAACGCGACCTGACTCGACGTGGTGCAGGATCGACCCATTCGCCGGTTCGCGTAGCGTGTCGGCATGGCGAAGCCCACGGAGGAGGATCGCATCGAAGCGACACGGCGGCTGCTCGCCGGTCTCGGCGGAGGGGTCGACGCCAATCAACTCGTCGCCGAGATCGCCGATCTTCACGTGCGCCACAACACCTTCCCCGGCGAAGTGTTCATGGAACTTGCCGAAGACGCGCTCCGCACCGCCGGCGTCGCACGCGCACCCCGCGTTGCCTACCGGGATCTCTTGTCGAAGCATCTGGGCGAGGTCGAATTCCGCGGCAAGGAACATCGCCGCATCCAATACGCGGTTCTCACCGCCTTCGCCATGCACGGCGGGCTCGAGCCTGACCTGCTCGACGAGGTGACGTACTGGATCGAGCAGTACTGGCAGTACGCGCTGCTCGCTGCGGTCGCCATCATCCGGCACTGCGCCGAACACTCGGAGACGCCGCTCCCAAAGTTCGTGTCTGACTTGGCCGCCGCAGGCGGCATCGACATCAGCTGAGTCAACGAGTCAAGCGACATCAAGCCCGTCCAGCCAACACCACGACGGCAGGGCTCCAGAGCCGATACGCCCGACTACTGCCGGATCAAAGACGGATCTGAAGGCGTTGCGTCGCCGCGATTATCGAGCACGGCATAAGGGCCGAAGTCGCACGCGACCTGAAGCATTTAAGTCGGGATTACGGGCGGCACTATCGAGCGGCTTCCAGCCCCTCGACCAGGTGCCGCTCTTGCGTCGAGTGCGCGTACCCGGTCAGTATGGACACCCTCGCTAGGAGGACTTGATGGCTGTACCGACCGGGCTGAACCACGTCGCCATGAGCGTTCTTCCCGGCACCCTGACCGACGAGTGGCGGGCGGAACTGCTTGAGTTCTACAGCGCGCTCCTCGGCTGGCGCGAAATCGAGTCTCTCCGTCTTCCCGATCGCCTCACGATCTCGGTCGGGCAACACACGTATGTGAATCTGCGTGAGCGTGCCGACCCGATGATCTGCTCGGGCTACGAGCACCTCGGCATTGTCGTTGCATCAAGCGACGAAGCTCAAGAGATCTGGAACCGCCTCAACGCCCATCCGCGCGATGTGGGCCTTGAGCCACTCACGACCGATGACCGAGGATTTCGAAATTTTCGATTCCGCTACCTGCTGCCGCTGGCGATCGAGGTGCAGTCGTTCCCGTAGTCCACGAAATCCAGGCGAGAGCAAACGCCAACTGTCGATCTGCTCGACCCAAGCAGGCGTCCGACGTCGGCCCGAACGAACTCACCGCGCACGAGTCACCACTCGGCTCCGGAGCAGCCCAGCGGAGTCCGGGATTATCGGGTGCTCGGCTTGGGTAGATATCGAGCGACTGCTTCCGCTCCGGAGTCGTGCTTCTGTGCGGCTGCGTTCACAGCCGACTGGAAGTTGGTCCTTGACTCCGGTCACTCTGCAGCGCAGAGTACTCTTCATGACCGAGACAATGAGGCTGCAGGAGCGGGTGCGGGCCGATCGACACGGAACCTCGTATCCGTTGATCGTGGTGGGCGCTGCCGGCTTCCACTATGCGTCGAGCGGGTTGGCGGGCTGGATCAGCGTGATCTACGGCATTCCGTTGGCGTTCGTGATCGTGTGGCTACTGCAGCGCCGCACGGAGAAGCAGGACGGCGTCGGCATGGGCAATGACGACGTACTGCTGATCGCGTTCGGTGTGTTCATGGCCTCGAGCCTGTTCGCATCCCAGGCGTGGCTGAGCGTCGTGCCGAGCCGGCTTGCCGACAACGCCTTCTTCTGGTCACTGCTGCCTGCAGCCCTCGGCCTCGCCGCAATCGCAGCGAGACAACGCAATCGTCAGTTGCTTTCCTGGGCCGCTGTCGTCGTCGTGGGCCTTGCCGTCGGGGAGGCGCTCAACGAGTGGACGTGGGATGTCGGATGGTCCAATTCCAGCGTGTCGTACCGCGACCTCGTCGCTCAGCTCACGTTCCTTGCCGTCACGGTCGGCGGGGTCGTCGCGTATCGGCGAGAGCGCACCCTTTCCGAGTCGTGACCGACCGGCGATCCCGAGACGACATCGACGATGTCGTTCACCAGCGCCACCGGCTCGGCGTCATGGTCGTACTCGCGGAGGCGAAGCGAGCCGACTTCGCCTATCTGAAGAAGGTCCTCGAGCTCACCGATGGCAACCTCGGCCGCCACCTCCAGGTGCTGGAGAAAGCCGGCTACGTCGAACTCGACAAAGTGTTCGAGGCGGGCAAGCCGAGAACGTGGGTGACGCTCACCAAGAGCGGCCGCTCCGCTCTGAGCGACGAACTCGACACCATGGAACGATTCATCCGACGCGTCCGGAAACGCTGACGTTCAGACCAAGCGCTCAACGAAACTGATGCTCGCATCGTCGCCCCAGTTCATCCGCTCCCGAGACGAGGTTCCGTCGTCACCACAAGGCCAAACGCAGCCGCGATTGGAGCCGCTGTCTCCTGGGCTCGTCTGAATGGGCTGTACACGATTGGGTCGATGTCAACACGGTTCGCAGCCAGCCACCTCGCCACGGCCCTGCCTGTCGATGCCCCAGTTCGGTGAGACCCGGATCACCTGCCGATGGAACCTTCTCCCGTACTGAACGACGCGTATCTCGACGCCCACCCTGCAACGCTACGCCCGCCGAGCACACCAGGAAGTTGGGTACCCAACCCGTGTCCCCGATCGCCGGGCCGCGGACGCGAGTACTGGGCACTGCAGTTGGGCCGTGCCCGAGTGGTCGTCGTTGCAAGGGTGGCGGGTTGCCGAGTCCCGGATGTCGGGCGGCTCCACAACGTGGCGCCTCGTGATGGCCTCTGCGGTTCAGAACCCGTTGGGGATGGCGTAGGCGTAGGTGCCGGTGAACGGGTCGCAGCAGGGTTCACCGTTCGCAGTGAGCTTGCCCCCGGATGCGACGAGGCGATTCTCGAAGAGCACCATGGGTGTCTGGTTCGGTGCGATTGCGTATGCCGGGTCGATCGCAGGGCCGAGGTGCCAACGGTCGGTCGTTGGGTCGTAGAGCAGCGGCTGGCCATTGGGGGTGATTGTCAATACGGCGTTGCCGGTCCACAGGTCGGGGTAGCGGTACGAGGAGTAGAAGCCGGTTGGTGCCGATGATGTGGTGCGCCAGTTCCCGGTGGATGGGTCCAGAAGGTATGCGTTGTTCTCGAAGTCGCTCGCTGCGACGCCGTTGGTGCACGATCCGCCGCCGCCGACGAAGAGTTCGGTTCCTGTCCACACCGTGACTGGGTCGGCGAGGCGAGACGCTGGTCCGGCGGGTAGCTCTTCCCAGGAGTTCTCAGCTGGTGTGTAGGCGAGGGTGTGGAGTTCTCCGCATCCTTCTGGATCGCTGGTTCGCCCGATCACGAACATGTCGGGGCCAGCGGCGACAAGATCGACCGATGAACCGAGCGCGACCGGTGGGGATTCAGCGACTGACCAGTGACCGCTCTGCAGGTCATCAAGGATTGCAACTTGATTCTCGGGTGCAGCACCGTCTTCGAAGACAGAAAAGAGCACGACCTCGTCGCCCATCAGCACAGCCCGGCTGGAAGCATTGGCGGCGTTGTCGACGGGCGGGTCCGACAACGCACGCCAGGTGAACGTCGCCGGGTTGAACGCCGCGGACTTGACGTTGCCACTGATCCCGTTGATCACCACGACCTCAGTCCCCGTCCAGACACCGATCGCGTCACCGCGATCGGAAGCGAGAGGCGCTGGCGGAACCGTGCGCCATTGCTCCGTCGTCGAGTCGTAGAACGCCCCATCGGTCAAGGGAAACGCAGCGGCGCCGAAGCCACCCCACACCAACAGCCCGCCGTTGGTTGCCACGACGAGATGCTCCGACCTGCCCTCGAGCTGGTTGTCAGCAAGTCGCGACCACCCATCAGCATCACCCGTCGTGTCCGTGACTCCGAGCGTCACGACCGGCACCTCGGCGAGCGATCCGTCATCGGCTGCGGTGGACTGCGCCGGTGGCGTTACCGGTCGCGCTGTTGACGCCGAGTTGTCATCTCGCGGTGCGAGCACGACCAGGGCGCCGATCCCGGCGAGAACCAGTACACCGGCTGCGACGCCGAGCAGCAACCGATGCCTCACCGCTTCGGTTCGTTGCGATGGATGCGCTGGATCGGTCGGGCTGACCGCATCGGTCGAGGTGAAGGCTGACTGGTCGGGGTGCGTGAGGGCCCGGTCCGAGTCATCAGGGACGTGGGCAACTGCAATCCGACCGAGCGCTGCTTCCAGACGGGATTCGATGTCGGGTGTCATGTGAATGCCTTTCGCATCTGTTCCAGCCCCCGACGGAGATGTGACTTCACCGTGCCGATCGGCTGATCGAGTTCGGATGCAATCTGGGAGTCGCTCAAGCCTGCGAAGTAGCGCAGAACGATGACCTCGCGTTGGCTGTGCGGGAGCGCTGCAAGTTCACTGCGCACGGCGACTGCTTCTTCGTCAAGGCGCACTGTGTCGCGTCGATCCAACGGCGGCGGTGTCTTTCGCCGACCCCACGATCTCGCCCCGCTGATCACAGCAGAACGCACATAGCCCGCCGGCGTGTGAATGTCGTCCCAACGGCGCACCACTTGCTCGAACGCGTCCTGCACCAGTTCTTCAGCGACGGGCCGTGAGCCAGTCAGCAGAAACGCCACACGGGTCAGACCGATTCGTTGCTCGTCGAACAGACGCGCCTGCGCCAGCCCAGCCGCGCCGCGCTGTTCTGCCCTCTCATCGACGAGCCCGTCATCCACCATCACCAGTAAAGGCGCACGACGGGCCCAAACGGATGCAACAGATCGGCAATCGCCTCCCGCAGCGCACAGCAGCCGCCCGGAATCGGGCGTGGCGCCCCGGGATTCCGAGCACCCGGCTTGGGTATCGCGGTGCGGTGGCGATTGTTGGCGTCACGTCATGGTTCTTCGTGACCGAGTGTGCGGTCCGCCCGTACAGTCGCTTGCGATGTCTCTCGCCGCGATTTCCGACCACGAGCAGCACAAGAGGCGAGTCCGCCTACTGATCATTACTGGGCTCGCAGTGGCGGTGGTGCTCGTTGGTCTGGCCGTGTCGATCATCGGTAGTCGCCAGGTCAAGGCCAAGGTCGACGATCTGCGCCAAACCGCAAGCACCGCCACGGTCGATCCAGCGCTGGTTGCACTCACCGCGTATGGGACAGACTCCGACCCGGTATCCGAAGCACTGGGCTCCGACAGGGTGGTCTCGCTTCAGCAGCAGATCGACGACCGCTGGTGCGTCGAGACGGAGGTGTCAGCGTTGCTCAGTTCGCAGACGGTGTTCTTCGTGATCAAGGACAACGGTCAGTTCGTCGAGACGCCGGACTGTCGCGGATAGCTCTTCGCGACGAACAAAGTGTGGCGTCACGCTTGGGCTTCGCAGTGCGGCGCGAGCCGTGCCCGATTGCCGGGGATGATCAGGAGCGATATCGAGCGGTCTCCCCGCACCTTCGACAGTCGGCAGGCGCTTGCGTCGAGCGCACATTCCGGGCATTCGGTGCGGGTCGGCACAGTAGATCACCGGTCGTCGTCACCCTGCCCGAACGGTCACCGATGGAGTTCACCCGGGGTCACCCTCGACCGCGTACGTTGTCGTGATCGTGCGGGTGATCGGGGTGCGTGTGTTCGGTGTTCTTCAGGGTGGTTTCGTCGTCGGTGGGCGGCTGCTCGTGTCGTCGTTGTTGTGGCTCCTGTTCATGGTCCCATTGTTCGTGTTTGGTGTGTGGGTGCTGACGTCTTGGAGTGTCTTGGTGGGTGTGATCTGTGTTGGGCTCTCTGTGGTGATGTTTGCGATTTTGGTGTGTTGGTTGGGGGATGAGCGGATTTGGTTGTTGTATGCGCCGTGGCGGTCGCCGCGGTATTCGGAGGTGTGGTTGGTGGAGGAGGTGGGCGGCAAGTACTACGTGGAGTTGTCGGGTGGGCGGCGGGTTCGTGTGTTGTCGGGTGATGACACCTACATTCGTGCCCGGGTGGCTGCTGAACGTCGAGAACGGATCCTCGGCCACTTCGAGGCGGCGAGGCAGCGTGCTGCCCAGCGGTAGCGCTCACAGCGGCAACGTCGACCGCAGCTCCCCAGGAGCCCGACAACGGAACAGATGGCGCACAGCTGCCGCTCTGCGCTCCCCTCCGTGGCGATCCGCCCGCTGATCTTCACAGGGATTATCTCGCGTGCGGCTTGGGCCGGACTCGCGCACCCCACGTTCGGTGGTCAGCGGGATTATGTCTCGGCGAAGTGTGCGATCCTGGATGAGTGGTGAAGCTCATCCCACCAGTGGTCAAGGCCGGCGCAATGGCTGGATTGCGGCAACCCGAGATCGACGTCGATGGCGACCTCACATTGCGTCCGTGGCATCGAAGCGACGCACCAACCGTCGTCGAGGCCTTCGCTTCACCAGACATTCAGCGGTATCACTTCCGCCGATTCGATACGGAATCAGATGCGGAGCAATGGATCGAGGACTGCGCCGAAGGTTGGCGCTCGGAACGGTCGGGGACGTGGGCGATCGTCGAACGCGAGGAGAACCGAGTGATCGGCCGCGTCACCATCTTCACCGTGCTGGAGGACGGCTATGGCGAGGTCTCGTATTGGGTGCTTCCGAGCGCCCGTGGGCGAGGCGTGGCGACCCGGGCATGCGTGGCGGCGACCCGCTGGGCGCACGATCTCGGTCTCCACCGCATTCAGCTGCAGCATTCAACCCACAACGAACCCTCGCGACGAGTCGCGCTGAAAGCCGGGTTCGTCGAAGAGGGAATCAGGCGCGGCGCCAACCTCCACGACGATGGATGGCACGACATGGTCCTCTACTCCCACCTGGCGACCGACCACACCTGACCCGCAAGCCGGACGGACACGGTCACGAAACGACCACACGTGACGCGACCACCCGCCGTCACCGCCAAGCCATCGCCATCGCGAATATCGGGTGCGCTGCTTGGGCCGAACCCGAGTGGTCGGGCTATCTGGGACGGCGGGATTCTGCGTAGCGATATGTGGCGCGTCCTCGATGTTCGCTTTCGGTACGTTCTCAACGTGTGTCGACCCCCAGCCACAGGCAGGCCGGTCTGAAGCGGTGAGTGACCCCTTCGGTTTCTCGTGGACTCGACGGAAGAACGGTGATGTCGTCATCGAGCACCATGGTCGACGGGCCGCAGTGTTGCGTGGCCGCAAGGCTGAGGACTTCGTCGACGACGTAGCCGTAGGGAACGACCAAGACGTGATGGCGAGGGCAACGGGCAACTACAAGCGCGGCAACGAGCGAGAGAGTCGGAACCACCCACGGAACGGCTGAAGACCTGAACGTCGTGTGTAACCGTTCGGGCCGTTGGCGCCGGTGAAGTGCTGCGTCACGATTGGGCCTGACGAGCGGGCCGTTCGGGGTGTGAAACGTGGTGACGCGCGTGCGTTGTCGGGTGCCGTGGACACTTCGAGGTCAGTTCGTTGTGCTCTGTCCGGGAGATACGGCCGGCGGCGCGGCCGCACTTCAGAGGCGGGGGCCGCGCTCGAGCAGTTCGCCCAGTTGGCGTGACGTCCAGCGCAGGTTCTCGGTGTCGCCAAGGGTCGCGTACCAGCCGAGGTGACTGGCGCCGATCTGGAGTTCATAGACGTGGTGGCGGACACCCACGTCGACTGCATCGGACGCCGACAGAGTGGGTACGACCCGCTCCCACAGATCGAGCGCTCCGATGCCCGCATGCCACCGGCCCCAGAAGGTGCACCACGCGAGGTCGTAGATGGCGTCGCCCCATGTGGAGCACTTCCACGAGAACACCGCAGTGACGGCGTCGGCCCGCGGCGTGACGAGGACGTTGTAATGGAGGAGGTCGGAATGAACGAGCTCTCGGCGATCGGGACACGCATCGAGCAGTGAGCGGATGCGGTGGTCAACAGCTCGGAACGTCTGTTCCGCGGTGGCGTCGGCAGCGAGAAGTGGCCGCCACCCTGCCGTGTGGTGATCGGGTCTGTCGGTGATTCCGGCGAGCAGCCAGTCTCGCCACGCCGGCGTGACGATGTCGGTGTCGGGCACGGCCCGGAGCCCGGCGAGCAGCTCGACGACGGTCGGGCCGAGAGCGTCGGCCTGGTCAGGGCCGACCTCTTCGAGGAACCGGCCGCGGTGTCGACGCGAAATCGCGAACCAGCGACCGAACCCCTCCCCGATCGCGAACACCTCGGGCACCGGGAGAGCCGGCGACCCATACCGCATGGCGAACTCGTCGTCACGGAACCCGTCGGGCTCGTCGTTGATACGGAGAACCAGCTCGGCGTCGCCGATCCGATAGCCGTACGCCGCGGACCAGAACCCACCACCAAGCACCTCGAGGTCCGTCGGGTCTGCGCCGTGGTGCGCGCGCAAGAACCCGACGACTTCAGCATCCGAGGGCCTGTTGTCGCTCGGCCGGATCGGCGCCACGACCGCGTCAGGATTGCGGTTCGCTTCGTCGGCAGGATCGTCCGGGTTCGATCGGGTCACTGCTGGTGAAGTCTGCCAGCAGCACAGTGCCTGACACGACGAAATTGACGTCAAGTGCTCCCGCCCTCGCAAACCCATCGCTGGAAACTCGGAGCAAAGTCCACCGCGATTATCTCGTGTCACGCTTGGGCCGCGATGCTGCACCCCACGCGCCTGGATGGTCGTGATTACCCGGAGCGTTATCGAGTGCCCTCCAATGGCACATGGGGGATGGAGACGCGTGGGCTCCCGCCGGTCAGTCGGCTATGGCCTCGGGGAACATGGACGTCCATTCGTCAGCCGAGACCGGCTGGAGGCGTCGAGCAACGTCGAGGACTTCGGCTGGTGGGGCGCTGCTGCGAACACTGATCGTGCGGCCCGATTCCGGCGCCCAGGTCACGATCGTGTCGGTGAGGTCCTCGCCCTCGTCAGTGACGACCCATCCCGCAGTGCCATTGACGTCGACCGGCTTGACACGCTCGGCGAAGGTGGCAACATCGAACAGCGGGGACCCCGCTGCGGTCTCGACCGTGAACGTCGATCCGTCCGGTGACGTCATCGCGAACGACGTCGTCGGGATGAGTGGGGTTTCCAGCGGAACGAAATACGCGATCTGGACGAGGTCGAAGGTGTCGTTCCCCAGCATGTCGTAGGCGTGCAGGAGATCATCAGGCGAACTGGCAACGATCCATCCCCCGCCGCCCTGGTAGCTGTACTGCTCCAGGGCGTAGGTCATCGAGTCGTCAACACGCCGGTAGGCGTCGCCCCACGGGGTCTCTACCGGTTCCCATTCGGCGCCCGGCAGCGGCGACTCGTCGTAGCGAGTCATCGAGCGGAGCCCGTCGTAGCCGTCTGGGTCGGCGACACCGTAAAGCGTGCCTCCCGCGGAGAAGCGTTCGTCGGTCCCGGCCGCGTCCGAGTCAGGGGCGGGTCCAGTGACCACAGCGTTGCTCACGCTCCAGTCGCCGCCTGCCACCGGCAGGACGAACAGCGCATCGTCGGTACCGGACTCGTCTCGGACAATCCACGCAACGACGACAACCACCGCGAGCACCACGATGGCCAGGCCGCCCACCATCAAAGCGGTGCGCCCGACAGGCCTTGGGCCCCGGTGGCCCTCAGGCATCACCTGAGCCGTCGAAGGCACCAACTCGTAGGTCACTTCATCAGCCTCCGTTACTTCACTCGGTCTGTCAAACAGCCCTCGGGGACTGCCCTCTCACGCCGGATCGGTGACGTGATTATCAGGCACTGCACTGGGGCCGAGCTCGGTCACCAGCTGCGGGTGACGACTGGTGATTTCGTGCGGTCGTTATCGAGTCCAGCCGCCGGATCTTGTCCGCCTCGATGCGTCTCCGGCCGGCGCCCATGAAGCGACCTTGGGCTCTGACGCGGTGCGTGGTGACAGCCGTACGTTGAACGTAGGGATGACACACATCCCCAGAGGAGGTGACGAGTGATGATCACCGAACCAATGACTGTCCTCGAGAAGGGCTCGTCGGATACGCCCACGGAGGAGACACACCGGCGGAGGCGCTGGGCTTGGCTGGTGGGCTTGTCGGCAATCGCCCTGCTCGTCGTTGGCGGGCTTGCGGTCGTGATGACCGCCGACGATGACGACGCCGTGTCCTCCGAGGACGTTGCTGCTGCGATCGCCCTCGTGACGGCACACAACGAAGCCCAGAACGTTGCCGACGGCGAAATGATGCGGGCGACACTCACCGACGACGCCATGTGGCTCGATGATGGAACTGTCTCGGGGACGATGGAAACGTGGATCGGGGTCATAGAGAGTTCTGGCCCGATCGAGCAGACCTTCACGGGTGAACCAACTGTCGTGCGTGACCCGACTGGCAGCGGGGATCTGCAGGTCAGCGTGCCGATGAGCTGGTCCCACCCGTCCAACTCTTGGGACGGGACAATGGTCTACACGTTGAGCAACGTGGACGGTGAGTGGAAGATCGCACAGATCGACCGGCAATCCGCCGAGTAGATCGTTGGTCGTCGCGCCGGGAGTACTCGACCTGGCCGGTTGGCAGCGCTTCGACCCCGTGCGGTCGCGTTGCATGTGACGGTCATCGCAACCGAGGCTGCGTCGAATCTGAAAGCACGCGTCGGAGCGGGTCCGGTACGGCGGGGTCGGCTGTCAGCTGCTGGTTGTTCAATGCCAGCTCGTGGCGGGTCTTGATGGTTGTGAGCTGGGCTGGGACCCCTTGTGGGTTGGCGCTGGGAGATCGTTGAGTTCAGTCGACAGCTTCGATTCGTCCCGTGAGGGTCCACGGTGTGTCCTCGCCGGCCGCGTGAACGACCATGCGGAGGCCGTCGTAGCCGCCGGTGCCGAGATAGGCGGAATCCAGTGCGTGCACGTGCGCTGGTTCGGAGGTGGTCCACGACGTCGTGCCCTCGACGGTGCCTTGCCACGTGCCGCCGTCGTTGCTGATGGTGACCGTTCCCGAGCACACACCGGTCGTGGCCTCGCCCTCCTGGGTGAGCTCGCAGTCGACGAGTGCTTCGAGGACCCCACTCGCCCTCTCGTCTGACATCTGGACATCGCTACAGGTCTGCGTGAAGCCCCGCTCCAACGAACCGGGCGCGCCCCCGACGGGGTCGCCGGTCCATGTTCCGTCGACGTTGAGGCAGTCGCCGGTGGTGCCATTGATCTCCACGGTTTCGTCGCCACCACCGCATGCACCCAGTGGCAGTGCGATCAGTGCAGCCAACAGCGTCACGGAGCGTGCTGTGCTGAGTTGATGCCGAGTCATGGCTCTCCCTCCTTGTGGCCAGGCGTTGTTGTCGCAACCTCATTGATTTCGCCCTGTGTGGCCGTCGTGGCGTCGTCGTTGCTGCCGCTACAGGCCACCATTGCGAAGCGAGTGTCGTGCGAAGGACGAACGGACGGTGCTTCATGCATGGCTCCCTCCCTGCTCCACCTCCGACGCTATGAGGTTCCCCAACGTCACCGGTAGAGGCCTTCGGCTACCTCCGCGGCTGGACACCTCTTCAACGGACGTGTCCGGAGAGATGACTCTCAGCAATTGGGCCGATCACCCCCACAGCGGGAAGCATCTCGGGGCCGTGCGAGGGCGCCCGGTAATCGCTGTCTGAAACGGGATGAAGCGCGCTCGCAGTGCCGGCGATATGCATGCGCCGAGTGCTCGGTAACACTCACGTCGCGGCTGGATGTCATCCGAGGGTGGCTGGAGCGACGGACAGGCCGGCCGCAGCGGCGCCGGCGTGAAGGCGCTTGTCCCAGACCGCGACCGTGAGATCTGCCGTGCCGAGTGCGAGGGCGCTGGCGAGATGCACGGCGTCGGCGCCGCGGAGCTGATGAGCCGCTGCGAGCGAGCCGGCAGCCCGCTCGACGTCGGCTGACAATTCGATCGGGCGCACCGACGCCCAGAACAGTTCCCAGTCAGAGCAAGCCGAAGACACTTCCGCTTCGGTCAAGTCGTGGTTCCGGCCGGCCGCTGCGAGCGCTGCGCACACTTCGGGATAGGCCAGTCGGCTCGACAGCGCCGCATCACAAGCGTTCCAGAGCGTGGCGGCAATGTCGGAGCCGACCTCGTCGAGCACAAGCTTGACAAGAGCACTCGAGTCGAAATAGACGAGAGCCACGTTCAGCGGCGCTGCTCACTGACGATGTCAGCAACCGGTCGCTTCGGCGTCGGCCGATGCCGGTCACCCGCGACCGGCCGGGTCGATCGGGCAGGCCGACTGATCACGCCCTGCGCGGTCAAGCGGTCGATGACCGGAGTCGAGTCGAGAGCGACGATTCGTGCAACCGGGGTTCCTCGATCGGTGATGATGACGTCGTTTCCCTCGCGTGCCGCCTCGATCCACCGGCCGAGGTGGGCTCTGAGCTCGGTGACTGCAACGTCCACGACGTAAGTGTACATCCCAGTGACCCACGATTCGTACAGATGGCCACTGCACTTTCCCGCTTCCCTCGACGCACACCGCCGAGGCATCGCCGGCGAAGCGTGCGGGCTCCGGGCCTGATCGGCCCGCCGCGTGATCACTTGTTTGCGGGTGCGATCTGGCGTGCTTTCAGCAGTCGATTTCGCGGGACGGCCACTCGGAACGGGCTCCCACCCGCCGACCAACACCGAGTCACGAGGTGATGTCTGGTGTCGACTCGTGCCGTCGCATCCGTCGCGGGGTGGTACGTCACGATTGATGGCGGGAAATCGGGTGCACCTGGTGTGCACCTGGCGGTTGGTCGCAAACGGCCCGGTTGAGCGATATGGCCTCTGGCCAGAGCTGATGGGGTGGGCGATGGGAGTCTCGATCTCCCGACCTCCACGGTGTGAACGTGGCGCTCTTCCAGCTGAGCTAATCGCCCCTTGGGGAAGCCACAAGATATCAGCCGCCGAAGCGATCGCGCCGCCTCAACCCGGCGCGTCGAGCGGCGCGGCGATGCATGCGATCCCCATCCCCTGACGGTCGCGGTAGGCCACCGTGGCCCCCGGGCAACGCGCATCGAACGGGACGAATGCCTCGACGACGAGGTCGACCGTCGGGTCGCCGGTGCAGGGCACCTCCCGGACCGAGTTGTCGGGCTCGACGCTCGCGCAGTCGCCGAGACGCAGGATGCCGTCGGGAGCGGCAGGCTCGCCCGGCTCGGTGAACTGGGCGAGCACCACGATGCCGATCACGGCGATCGTGCCCACGAACAGCAGGCTGCGCCAGGGGATCCGAGCCGGACCGAGGTGGCTCGGATGCATCGGTTCGCGGCCGGTCTCGGCGCCACGATCGTTCGGGGTCCCTGCCGGCGATCGACCGGCCGACGAACCAGACGATCCCGAGCGCAGGGAGGCGTCGTAGACCGCTCTGCGCGCCGGGTCGCCCAGCACGCGGTACGCCTCGTTGATCTCCGGCATCGACAGTGTCGACGCGGCAGGAGCAGAGGATGCTCGGTCCGGGTGATGCGCCCGCGCCAGACGACGGTATTCCTCGCGGATCTGGGCATCGGTCGCCGAAGGAGGGACGCCGAGGGTGTCGTAGTGGGTCGGTCCGGACACGATGTCTCCACGCTACGCCGGTCACCCGCCGACGTCTCGGGGAGGCAGTGGTCAGTATCCGGCGTCGACGTCGACCAGCCCGATCAACTCCTCGCCACGGGCGAATCGCCGGACGTTGTCGACCACGCGACGGGCCAGCAGAGGTTTGGCCATCTCGGGCGTGTTGCCGACGTGTGGCGTGATGATGCAGTTGGGCAGCGACCACAGCGGATGTCCGGCCGGCAGGGGTTCGGGGTCGGTGACGTCGAGGCCTGCTCCTCCGATCGTCCCCGAACGCAGCGCCTCGACGAGGTCGTCGGTGACGATGTGGCGACCTCTGGCGACGTTGACGATCCAGGCGTGCGGCTCCATCAGTGCGAACTCGTCGCGGCTGAACATGCCCTCGGTCTCGGGGGTCAGCGCCAGCGCGAGCACCACGAGGTCGGCTCCGGGGAGCGCGTCGGCGAAGCGGTCGGCCTCGAGCACATCGTCGACGCCGTCCATGGCCTGGACATGGCTGCGCACCACGGTGATCCGACAGTTCCACGGCTGGAGCAGACGAACCAACGACTGGGTGATTCCGCCCCCGCCGAGGATCGTGACGCGCCCATCGAGCAGGTTCCGACCGGCGGGTCGCCCCCACTCGTCGGCGTTGGCGTACGCACCGAGATTGCGGAGTCCCGCCACGCCGAGCGCCAGGGCCATCTCGGCGACCGGCTCGGCGTAGACGCCCTTGCCGCAGGTCCACACACGATCATCATCGAGGTGTTCGACGAAGTTCTCGATACCGGCGAACGGCAACTGCACCCATCGGATGTGGTCGCCGTCGGCGAGCATCCGACCCAGCGCGTCGACATCGCGCGCATCGGCCCACACGATCGCCTCGGCGTCGGCAACGTCGACGAGGTGACCACCCCCCTCGACCACCGCATCGGCGAGCCAGTCGGGCGCCGTGTCCGGCCCGAGGTGAATGCGAGGAGCGTCGCTGTTCGTCATCGAATCCCCGAAGGTAGCGGTTGCGGGCGCACGACGGATCGATCGGGCATGATGAGGCCATGACCACCGCCTCATCCGTCGTGCGAACCGTTGGTGTTCCACGAGAAGTGAAGACCGCCGAGCATCGGGTGGCGATGACGCCAGACGGCGTACGCGAGCTCGAACGGCACGGGATCGACGTCCTCGTCGAGACCGGCGCGGGCGAGGGCGCCTCGATCAGCGATGACGACTACATCGCTGCGGGGGCCGACATCGTGCCGACCGCCGCCGACGCATGGGCGCAGGAGATGGTGGTCAAGGTCAAGGAACCGCAGCCGTCGGAGTACGGATACCTGCGCGAGGACCTCACCTTGTTCACCTACCTGCACCTCGCCGCGTACCCCGCGGTCGCCGATGCACTCCTGGCGGCCAAGACCACGGCGATCGCGTACGAGACGGTCCAGATGTCCGACGGGTCACTGCCGCTGCTCGCTCCGATGAGCGAGGTCGCAGGTCGGCTCGCTCCGCAGATGGGCGCCCACTACCTCGAGCGCCACAACGGCGGGCGCGGCGTGCTGATGGGTGGCGCCCCAGGGGTCCGGCCCGCCAAGGTCGTGGTGCTCGGGGCGGGCAACGTCGGCTGGAACGCAGCCTGGATCGCCGCGGGCATGGAGGCCGAGGTCGTCCTGGTCGACAAGAACCTCGACCGGCTGCGGTTCGTCGACCAGATCCACCGCGGCCGAATCATGACTGCGGCGTCGAACCGTGGAGCGATCGAACGTGCGGTGCTCGACGCCGATCTGGTGATCGGCGCAGTGCTCGTCGCCGGCGGTCGGGCTCCCGTGGTGGTGAGCGAGGAGATGGTCGAACAGATGAAACCGCGGGCGGTGATCGTCGACGTGGCGGTCGATCAGGGCGGATGCATCGCCACCACGCGCGAGACCACCCACGCCGAACCGACGTACGTGCTGCACGACGTGGTCCACTACGCCGTCGGGAACATGCCCGGCGCCGTCCCGCACACCAGCACCTACGCACTGACCAACGCCACGCTGCCCTTCCAGCTCGACGTGGCGCTGCATGGCGCAATCGGTGCCGCCCGTCGCGACCCTGCGATGGCGCACGGTTTGAACACCGTCGCCGGCGAGTACGCGAATGCAACCGTCGCCGAGTCGCTCGGAGCGACGGCGATCGACGCGCTGGGACCAGACGTCTGAGGCGTCACGCCCGACTCCCTGGCTGCGTGGCCATCGGGATGGCCTGCTGGCTGGCCACGGCCTGCACTCCTGCCGATGACGCCGCTACACGACGTCGACCACGCTCGGATCCGACGCGGCGAGGACGACCCTCGGCGACACCTCGCCTGCGGCGCCGACGTTCGCCACGCTGCCTCCTGTCGACCGGTTCACCTACCCGACCGGTGCCGACGATGTCGTCGCCCAGGTGCTGGTGAGCGCTCCCGTCGGGCCCGACGTGCCACTCCTGACGGTCTACGGCGACGGTGACGTCGTCGCCGGGACGAACGAGGGTTGGCGATCCGGCACCGTGTCGGACCTCGCGATCCAGGGACTGCTCGACGACGCGGAGTCCGTCGGCTTGCTCGACAACGCGCTCGTGCTGCGCGTGCCCGAGGAGGCGAGCACCACGATCTCGGGCGACCCGTCGGCATCGGTGCCGCCACCTGCCCCACGCGGACCCGACTTCACCATCCGGTTCGACGTCGACGGCCGAGTGCTCGAACACCAACTCGACCTCGCCCGGATCGAACGACCGCCCGCCATCTGGACCTTCCTGAACACCGCGACGACCGCCAACCGGTTCGATCTGACCGAGCCCTTCGAACCGAGCTCGTGGATCGCCTGCTCCCCCGACGGTTGCGAGGTCGTGGCCACCGCGCTCGACGCGTCGAGCCGGCCGGTGCTCCCGCACGAGGACCCGAGCAGCCTCCTCGATCCGTGATCGAGACTTGACCGGCCCGACCCGGTCGAGCAGAATCGAACATGTGTTCTCCCGCGGGTGTACCAACGTGCAGCGTTCGTTGTTCGGTGCGTTGACGCCGCAGTTCGACAGGGACTTCCGGGAGTCGGTGCGGGTCGACCTCGACGACGCGACGTGGATCGAGTTCGTGCCCGGGTGGCTGCAGGGATCCGACGCCGTCTTCGACGAGCTGGTCGCGACGCTGCCGTTGCGACAACGAACCGGCATCGCGATGTACGAGCGGCTGGTCGACGAGCCGCGGCTCTCCGCGTGGTGGGGCGTCGAGTGCGGTCGAGCCGAGCCGTCGGAGCTTCTCCACGACATGCGGCTGGCGCTCGCCGAGCGGTACGCGGAACCGTTCGACTCGATCGGGTTCAACCTCTACCGCGACGGCGACGACTCGGTCGCCTGGCACGGCGACCGCCACCGCCACGTCGTCACCAACCCGGTGATCGCGATCGTCAGCACCGGGGCTCCTCGACCACTCCGGCTCCGGCGGCGACGCGATCAGGGTGGTGGCGGGCCGTCGCGGAGCTGGGCGCTCGGCAACGGGGACCTGTTCGTGATGGGCGGCGCGTGCCAGCACGACTGGGAACACGCCGTGCCCAAGGTGCGATCGGTGACCGGGCCGAGACTGAGCATCACGTTCCGATCGGTGTGAACGCAGGTCAGTCGTCAGCCGAGGGCGGCCGCCGGTAGCGCTTCGTCTCCTTGCGCTGCTTCTTCGCATCGAGCCGTCGACGCTGCGAGCCACGGGTGGGCCTGGTGGCACGGCGCGAGCGGGGCACGTGCAGCGCTGCGCGGAGCTTGTCGGCAAGACGCTGCTCGGCGAGCGACCGATTGCGGAGCTGCGACCGCTCGTCGTCGGCGACCACGCGGACGACCGGCCCCAGTTTCGTCAGCACGCGAGCGCGTTGCGCATCGGTGAACGCCCCGGACGCTTCGACGTCGAACGTCAGCTCGGCGCGGGTCGCCGCCTTGTTCGCGTGCTGGCCCCCAGGGCCGCCCGAGGCGTTGAACGTCACCACGAGTTCGTGTCGGGGGATGCGGACCGTGTCGGTCACCATCAGCCGATCGTCGCTCGCCCCCACTCCCCCAGCATGCCCCACCGACGCCCGTTCGACCTACGGTGGCGCCATGGGAGACATCAAGCTCGGCTACAACACCGGATACTGGTCGGCGGGGCCGCCGAAGGGCGCGCTCGAAGCAGTCAAGGAGGCCGAGCGCCTCGGGTTCAACTCGGTCTGGACCGCCGAGGCGTACGGTTCCGACGCGCTGACCCCGCTTGCGTGGTGGGGTGCGGCGACCGAAACGCTGCAGCTCGGCACGGCGATCATGCAGATGGCCGCCCGCACACCAGCGGCCACGGCGATGGCCGCGATCACGATGGATCATCTGTCGAACGGGCGCTTCATCCTCGGCCTCGGCGCCTCGGGCCCGCAGGTGGTGGAGGGCTGGTACGGCCAGCCGTATCCCAAGCCGTTGGCCCGAACACGCGAGTACGTCGAGATCGTGCGGCGGATCATCGCTCGGGAGCAGCCGGTGGAGTTCCACGGCGACTTCTACGATCTGCCGTTCGACGGCGGTGCCGGGCTCGGCAAGGCGCTCAAGTCCACCGTGCATCCGCTGCGCAGCGACATCCCGATCTACCTCGCCGCCGAGGGTCCGAAGAACGTGGCGCTGGCCGCGGAGATCTGCGACGGTTGGCTGCCGCTCTTCTTCTCGCCGAAGGACGACGGGTTCTACCGCGACTGCCTCCAGCAAGGGTTCGATGCGTCGGGCGACCCGACGAAGAAGGACCGCTTCGAGGTCACGGCCACCGCCATGATCATTCCCGGCGACGACGTCGAGAAGTGCGCCGACATGGTGCGGCCGTTCCTCGCCCTGTACGCCGGCGGCATGGGCGCCAAGGGCGCCAACTTCCACTACGAGGTCTTCGCCCGGATGGGCTACGGCGACGTGGCCGACAGAGTGCAGGCCCTCTACCTGGACGGCAAGAAGGCCGAGGCTGCTGCCGCGATCCCGCTGGCGATGGTCGAGGACGTGGCGCTCGTGGGCCCGCCCGCCAAGATCCGCGACGAACTCGCCAAGTGGCGCGAGACGTGCATCACCGAGTTCCTGGTGTCGGGTCCGGCGATGGCGCTGCCGAGCTTCGCCGAACTCGTCCTCGGCTGAGTCCGGACGTTGAGTCCGGCGCTCATCATGTGCCGTCACGCAGCACCGACTGCGCCGAGCGCCGAACGCCATCGAGGGCTGCCGGGATCTTGATCCACCAGCTTCCGATCCCGGCGCATCGGGTCACGAAGACTCGATCGGCGTCGGACGGGTGTTGCCGTAGCCAGTATCTCCTTGCCCAGGCGGCGTGAACCGGATCGGAGACGAGGATGACCACGTCGCTGTCCGCGACGAGCATGGACGAGTACTCGACGTTGGACCACGTGTTCATCGCGTCCGACTCGAGAACGGTGATCGCTGGATCGATGCCCACCCTGACGGCGAGTTCGGCCATCACCGAGGCCTCGGCTGGTCCGCTGCGGGTTGCCCCACCCGAGAGAACGACTCGATGTGCACCGTGGCGGTCGATGGTCTTCTTGGCGAGTTTCACCCGCCATCTCTGAACGGGGTGCGGTCGACCGCCGGGCAGCGAAGGGAATCCCAGGACCACCACCGATGTGTTTCCGCTCGGGGGCACACGGCGTGAAGCCGCGCGATCGTGCATCACCTCGGCCATGACCCCGAGCGAGACGAACCCGACGACGACTGATCGCAGGATCGAGCCGCGTCGTGGCGTGTGCATGGCTCGGATCATGCCACCGACCACGTGGAGACATCGCCGGAGTAGCGGCGACCGCGGGCCCGAGGGACCGTATCCTCACCCGATGACGCTCCGCCACGGCCGGCCGCAGGTGGCCATTCCCGGACCCTCGATCGTGCCGGATCGGGTGCTCGCAGCGATGCATCGGCCGATGCCCAACATCTACGACGGCCCGCTGCTCGACGTCTCGAACAGCCTGTTCGCCGATCTCCCGGCGATCGCCCGGACGACGGGCGAGGCGTTCATCGTGATCGGCAACGGTCACGCCGCATGGCAGATGGCGGTGTCGAACACGATGCGACGCGGCGAGAAGGTGCTCGTACTCGAATCGGGGACGTTCGCCGTCGTGTGGGGCGAGCAGGCAGCGCTCAGCGGTGCCGACGTCGAGGTGCTTCCCGGCACCGACGACGGCCCCGTCGACCCCGCCGCCGTCGAGGAGCGGCTGCGAGCCGACACCGCCCACGAGATCAAGAGCATCCTCGTCGTCCTCGCCGACACCGCCACCGGGGTGCGCAACGACATCGCTGCGATCCGTCGCGCGATCGATGTTGCGGGGCACCCCGCACTGCTGATGGTCGACGCGATCGCGTCGCTCGGCTGCGACCGCTACGAGATGGACGAATGGGGCGTCGACGTCACGGTGAGCGCCAGCCAGAAGGGGCTGATGACCCCGCCGGGCCTCGGACTCGTGTGGGCCAACGACAAGGCGTTGGCAGCCCATGAACATGCCGACATGCGCGTCGGCTACTTCGACTGGGCGTCTCGCCGCAACGTCGAGGCGCACTACCAGCTCTACAACGGCACCCCGCCGATCCCCCTGCTCTACGGCCTGCGCGAGGCGCTCGACATGATCATGGAGGAAGGCCTCGACAACGTGTGGTCTCGCCACGAGACGCTGGCCCGATCCGTGTGGGCGGCCGTCGATGCCTGGCACACCGACCACGGCCTGAGCTGCAACGTCACCGACCCGAGCGCTCGCTCACACGCCGTCACGACGATCACGACCGGCACGATCGACGCCGCCGCCATCCGGGCTACCTGCGAACGCGAGATGGGCGTCACGCTCGGACTCGGCATCGGTGCCGACACCGCTCGCTTCCGGATCGGCCACATGGGCCACCTCAACCCGCCGATGCTGTTGGGCACGCTCGGAACGATCGAAGCGGCGCTCCACGCGCTCGACGTGCCGGTCGGCGGGTCGGGCGTCGCCGCTGCGGCGAAGGTGATCGGCGACGCGGTCGCTCCGACCTGAGACCGACCGGTCGAGGCCGGTCAGCCGTCGATCGTGCCGACGCGGCCGGCGTCGACCCACTCGCGGAGCTTCTCCCAGGCGTAGATGCCGGTGGAGTGGCCGTCGCTCCAGTCGAGGCTGAGACCCCATGCCCCCGACAGTTCGGCGTCGGTGATCGTGATCGGCTCGCCCTTGTCGATCCACGGAGCGACCGGCTGATCACGGGTGCGCTTCGCGTTGCAGTCGGCACACGGGCACGCCTGACGGAGCGGGCCGAGCTCGAATCGGGCACGGACGCCGTCCTCGAAGAGGACCTCGACATGCGACTGACGGTCCACTTCGACGGATTCGATGTCATGCTTGGCCACGTGACGAGCGTACCGACGGCGGCCGAGCCACAGCCCCTGTCGCCGACCTGTCCGACGCCGATCCGGCGGCCATGGCTGCGGAACCGCTGGGACGACCTCGCGTTCGTGCACTGGCCGTACGATCCGGCCGAGATCCAGGCGCTCCTCCCCGGGGGTCTGCAGGTCGACACGTTCGACGAGGGAGCCGGGCCGCAGGCCTGGGTGTCGCTGGTGCCGTTCCGGATGCGCCGTGCGGGCCCGACGTTCCTGCCACCGCTGCCGTGGATCTCCACGTTCGCCGAGACGAACGTGCGCACCTACGTGGTCGACTCGGCCGGGAACCGGGCCGTGTGGTTCCTGTCGCTCGACGCCGCCCGGCTCCCGGTCGTCGCGTTCGCCCGGTGGACGATCGGTTTCCCCTACGTGTGGTCGACGATGACGATCGACCGCACGGGCAACCGTTGGACCTACGAGACCACGCGCCGACGCTGGCCTCGATCGCCCGCGGCGTCGACGCGACTGATCGTGGAGGCCGGCGACGTGATCGACCCGACACCGCTCGATGAGTTCCTGACCGCCCGTTGGGGCACCGTCGCCGAGTGGCGTGGGCAGCTCCGTCATCATCCGGTCGACCATCCGCCGTGGACGTTGCGCACGGCCACGATCGTCGACCTCGACGACACGGCGGTGATCGCGGCCGGCCTGACGGCGCCGTCCGGCGATCCCCTGGTCCGGGTCGCCGATGCGGTCGACGCCCGCTTCGGACGGCCGGTGCAGGTGTAGGCGACTACCGTCGGCGGCGATGACCGGGGAGTTGATCGGACGGGGACGCGACTGTGACGTCTTCGAGGCTGGGCCAGGACGGGTGCTGCGGCGAAACCGCGACGGCCGGTCGACCGAGACCGAAGCCTTGACGATGCGGCACTGCGCGGTGCATGGCTATCCGGTCCCGGAGGTGTTCGACGCCGAAGGACCCGACATCGTGATGCAGCGACTCGACGGGCCGACGATGCTCGACGACATGAGCGCCCGGCCGTGGACGATGAGGGCGAAGGCGCAGCAGCTCGCCGAGCTGATCGATCGGCTCGGTCGTGTGCCGCTCCCCGACCACGAACTCCCCACCGCCGTCGACGATCCTGACGACGACGGCGGCACGCTCGTCCACCTCGACCTCCATCCGAACAACGTCGTGCTCACGGCCGACGGCCCGATCGTGATCGACTGGAGCAACGCCGGCGTCGGCGTGGCCGGCCTCGACGCCGCGAACACCTGGCTCACGCTCTCCGCCGGCCAGCCGGACGGGTCAGCGCTCATCAACGCGGTGGTCGCAGTCGGCCGGCGCTTCTTCGTCCGGGGGTTCGTGTCGTCGATCGACCGGGACGCGGCGGTACGGATGTTGCCGACGGCGCTGGAGCTCCGGCTGCTCGACCCGAATCAGTCCGACGCTGAGCGAGCGACGATGCAGGCGCTCGTCGAACGAGTCACCTGATCGATCCGTCCGTACCCTCGACCCGAGATGACGTCGCCAACCGCCGCGGATCCACCGCTGATCCGACACCTCCCGGGCCCGGGCGCACGACTGGCCGACGGCACCATCGACGGCGACGCGATCCTCGGCGGGTTCACCGACTACGTCGATGAGATCGGCCTGGAGCTCTACCCGGCCCAGGAGGAGGCGATCTTCGAGATCGTCGTCGGCAACCACGTGATCCTCAACACACCGACCGGGTCCGGCAAGTCGCTGGTGGCGGCGGCCGCGCACTTCGCGGCGCTGGCCGAGGGCAAACGCAGCGTCTACACCGCCCCGATCAAGGCGCTGGTGAGCGAGAAGTTCTTCGCGCTCTGCCGGGAGTTCGGGTCCGACCGGGTCGGGATGGTCACCGGCGACGCCGCCGTCAATCCGGAGGCGCCGATCATCTGCTGCACCCAGGAGATCCTCGCCAACTGGGCGTTGCGCGACGGGCGCGATGCACCGGTCGACCTCGCGGTCATCGACGAGTTCCACTACTACGGCGACCCGCAGCGAGGGTGGGCGTGGCAGGTGCCGCTCCTGGAACTCCCCCACACCCAGTTCCTGCTGATGTCGGCGACGCTCGGCAACGTCGAGTTCTTCCGGCGCGACCTCAGCGAGCGGACCGGACGCGACACCACCGTCGTCAAGTCGGTGCAGCGGCCGGTGCCGCTCGACTTCGAGTACCGCACGAGCACCCTCCACCACAGCGTCACCTCGCTGTTGGAATCGGGCAGGGCACCGATCTACCTCGTGCACTTCACCCAGAAGGACGCGACCGAGGCGGCGCAGAACTACCTCGCGCTCGATCCGCTGACGAAGGACGAGAAGGCGAAGGTGAAAGAGGCGCTCGCCGGGTTCCGCTTCGACTCGCCGATCGGCAAGGACCTGCGACGGTTCATCACCGCCGGGGTCGGCGTCCACCACGCCGGCCTCCTCCCGAAGTATCGGCTGTTGGTGGAGAAGCTCGCGCAGGACGGGTTGCTGAAGATCATCTGCGGCACCGACACGCTCGGCGTCGGCGTCAACGTGCCGATCCGCTCGGTGCTGTTCACGCAGCTGTGCAAGTACGACGGCTCAGGCGTGCGGATCCTGTCGAACCGCGAATTCGCGCAGATCGGCGGGCGGGCCGGGCGCAAGGGGTTCGACGACCGCGGCGACGTGTGGGTGCAGGCCCCCGAGCACGTCGTGGAGAACCAGCGGCTCGGCGAGAAGGCGGCCGCGAGCGGCAAGAAGAAGGTGGTCAAGAAGAAGCAGCCCGAGCGGGGCTACGCCCACTGGACCCAGGAGACGTTCGACAAGCTGGTCGCCGGCGAACCCGAGGAGTTGAAGTCGCACTTCCAGGTGAGTCACCAGATGGTGATGAACCTCCTCGACCGTCCGGTGGTCCACGACCCGGACGGCACCGAGATCGACGGGTGCCGTGCCGTGCGAACCCTGTTGACCGACAACCACGAACCGCGGCGTCGCCAGCGCGCCCACATCCGCCGTGCGATCTCGATCTACCGGTCGCTGGTCGACGCCGAGATGCTGGAGTTCCCCGACGAACCCGACGAGTTCGGGCGGCGGGTGCGCGTCAACTTCGACCTGCAGGACCAGTTCGCGCTCCACCAGCCGCTCTCGCTGTGGGCGGTGGAGGCGCTGCATGCGCTCCCGGCCGCCGAGGCGGAGGCTGCTGAGGGGGCAGAGTCCGGTTCGGGTGATGCGATCGACCACGCGCTCAACATGCTGACGATCATCGAGTCGGTGCAGGAGAATCCGGGGGTGATCCTCGCCGCCCAGGTCAAGCGGGCCAAGGACGAGCTGATGGCCGAGATGAAGTCGTCCGGCGTCGAGTACGAGGAGCGCATGGAGCGCCTCTCGCAGGTCGAGTACCCGAAGCCGAACGCGGCCTGGATCTACGGGAACTTCAACGAGTTCCGGACGCGTCATCCGTGGGTGGGCGGCGACACGGTGGCGCCGAAGGCCATCGTGCGCGAGATGTACGAGCGGGCGATGACGTTCGGCGAGTACGTCAACGACTACGGACTCAAGCGCTCCGAAGGCGTCGTGCTGCGGTACCTCTCCGACGTCTACAAGGGTCTGGTGCAGAACGTGCCCGAGGAGCTGGCCACCACCGAACTCGGCGACATCGTCGCCTGGCTCGGCGCAGTGGTCCGCCAGGTCGACTCGAGCCTGATCGACGAGTGGGAGCGACTGTTGCATCCGGACGATCTCGAGTCGGTCGACGACCTCCGGCCGAGCCTCCCGACCGGCGAGCGCACGATCGTCGACGACCACCGGGCGTTCCGGGTGATGGTGCGCAACCGGGCGTTCGACTGGGTGCAGAAGCTGGCTCGCCGTCGCGGCTACGACGAGATCGTCGCCGACGCCGACCGAGAGCGGTGGCCGTCCGGCGAGACACTGATCGAGGCGATGCAGCCGTACTGGGCCGAGCACGACGAGATCCTCACCGACCCCGGCGCCCGCTCGGGTGAGCTGTTCACCTACGACCGCTCGACCGGCATGGTCACGCAGATCCTCCGCGACCCCGACGACACCAACGAGTGGCGCATCGAGGCCGTCGTCGACCTCGCGGCGAGCGCCGACGAGTCCCGGGTCGTCCTCCGACTCGTGAGTGTTACGCCAGGGGTCTGACCCCCGGTGTAACACTCCTTGCATGCGACGCAGTGCCGGGATCCTGCTGTACCGGGTGGTCGACGACGGGGCCGAGGGTCGGATCGAGGTGTTGCTCGGCCACATGGGTGGCCCGTTCTGGGCCCGCAAGGATGCCGGTGCCTGGACGATCCCGAAGGGCGAGCACCGGCCGGACGAGGATCCGTTGGCCGCGGCCCGGCGTGAGTTCGCCGAGGAGATCGGCGTGCCGGTACCGGCCCCGGAGTTCGTCGACCTCGGCGAGGTCCGTCAATCCGGCGGCAAGGTCGTGCGGGCGTGGGCGGCTCGCCTGAGCGACGAAGCCGACTTCGACGCATCGACCGCCGTGAGCAACACGTTCGAGATGGAGTGGCCACCGAAGTCCGGGCGCACACAGACCTTCCCGGAGCTCGACCGAGTCCGATGGTTCGATCTCGACATGGCCCGGTCGAAGATCATCGTGGCGCAGCGGGAGTTGCTGGACCGGCTGTCGGTCGTCGCAACCCTGTGAGACCCCTTCGTCATGATGGGGAGCATGGGTTCGGTTGACGTCGACGAGTTCGCCGCAGGCGGCGGTCGTGATGGCGTGCCGACGGGCGTCGAGCGGCTGGAGGCGATCCGGTTGCGTCTGGTCACCGACATCGAGGCTGAGCCACCCGCCGACCGGGCTCGCGACGCTGCGTCGAGGGCAGCGGCGGCGCTGGCGGCGGTGTCGGAGGTGGATCCGTCGCAGCTCGACCCCGCCGAGTTGCGGGCATGGCTGGAAGACGTCGAGACGCTGCGCCGTACCGTCGACGCAGCAGCCGTCGCCGCCGCGGGTGTGATCGACCGATCGAACCCGTTCCGCGAGCAGGGCTTCCTCTCCGCGAAGACGCCGGTGAAGCACATGTGCCGACTGTCCGGACCTGAGGCACATCGTCGTGTGCAGACCGCCCGCCTCCACGACGCCCTTCCCGAGTGGGCCGATGCGGAGGCAGACGGCCGTGTCGGCGTCGCCCAGTCGGAGTTGATGGCACGCATCGCAGCCAACCCGCGCATCCCCGCTGCGGTGTTGGAGCGTGACTCGCCGGCACTCCTGCACGATGCGATCAGCCAGCCGTTCGACGAGTTCGAACGACGCGCCCGCAGGTGGGAAGCGCTCGCCGACCCTGACGGCGACCTCGCCCGCCACGAACGTCTGCACGCCAACCGTGACATCCGGGTGCGTCCCCGCCCCGAGGGCGGCTGGACGATCACCGGGAACCTTGCCGAGCTCGCCGGCTGCGAGTTCAACGAGATCTTCTCCTGGTTCATCGAAGCCGAATGGCACACCGACTGGGCCGACGCCCGCCACCGCCTCGGCGACACCGCAACCACCAACGACCTCCCCCGCACCGAAGCCCAACGCCGCGCCGACGCCTTCGTCGCCATGGCACGGGCAGCCGCGTCCACCCCACCCGGATCCCGGGCGCCGCGACCGACCGCTCAACGTCCTGATCGACCACGAAACCTTCGAAGCACACCTACGCGGCGAAACCCTCGACCCACGCCGCTACCGCGACGTCGTCGTACGCACCCACACCGGACGCCGTCTGCACCCCGACGACGCCATCAACGCCGCACTGATCGGCCACATCCGCCGCGTCGTCTACGACGGCTCCGGCACCATCATCGACCTCGGCCGCCGCCAACGCCTCTTCCGAGGATCCTCACGCGACGCCGTCATGCTGCTGTTGACCACCTGCATCTGGATCGGCTGCGACCAACCGATCGCCTGGTGCGACGCCGACCACTCACTCGGCTGGAGAGCCCACGGCGCCACCGTGCCCCGCAACGGCGAACGACTCTGCCACGGCCACCACCACCTCAAGGAGCAGGGCTTACCAGGTCCACCGCGACGACCACGGCACCTGGCACGTCATCGACCCCGACGGCAACGAGATCCACTGAATCCGCCGCTCCCGTACTCGCGTGGGGACCGCCGGTTCAGTCCAGGACCGACCGCGGCACCGTCACCACGCGAGCTCGCAGCCACTCGCCCAGCGCCTTGGCCTGCGCGTCCTGGCGCGTCGACGCGGCGACGCCCTCCTGCAGGAGTCCGCGCACGACGAAGTTCAGCGAGCGCAGGTTCGGGAACCGGTAGCGATCGATCGTGAGCGCGGCGGTCTCGGGAAGGAGCTGCTGCAGCCGTTCGACGGTCAGCTCGGCGTCGAGCCATGCCCAGCCGAGATCGGTGCGGGCGTACACACCGAGATTCGCGTCGCCGCCCTTGTCACCCGAGCGGGTTCCGACGAACGCACCGAGCGGCACCTCGACGAGTTCCCCGTCCAGTTCCTCGACCGGGCCCGGGGTCGAGCTGGCCGGGCCCGGCTGGATCTCGATCGGTCCACCGGTCGGGGCGACCGACTCGACCTGGGTGGTCGTTCCGTCGACGTGCACGTACTGCGGCACGAGATCGCTCGGAACCGTCGCGGGGCGGTAGACGCCGAACGGTGCCGCTGCACTCGGGCCACCGCCGAGCCCGTACATGCCGGGGATCCCGGCGAGCACCGTGTGCACCATCGCATCGGCGAAGGCACGTCCCACCTTGCGCTCGTCGGGGTCCTTCGCCGTCACTCGCCAGACCGCGGTCGCCTCCTCCTGCGTCGCCGGATCGGGCTTGTTGGTGTGGATCACCTTCGATTCGATGAACGCGAAGTCGTCAGGCCCGTACGGGCAGGCGTCCCAGAACGTCGCCTGCGCGAACGCTGCCTTGGCGTCGATGTCGAGACCGGTCAATGCCACGGTGAACGAGTTGCGGTAGCCGCCCAGTTCGTTCATCGCCACCTTGAGCGTGGGCGGGGGCGCTTGCCCCCTCACGCCGGACACGCGCACGCGATCGCGGCCGATCTGCTCGACCTCGATCGTGTCGAATCGGGCGGTCACGTCGGGCCCGAGGTACTCGGGGCCGCCGATCTCGTAGAGCAGCTGCGAGGTCACCGTCTCGACGTTGACGACACCGCCGGTTCCGTCGTGCTTGCCGATCACACACGAGCCGTCGGCGGCGACCTCGGCCCACGGGAATCCGAAACGGGCCCGCCCACCCACTTCGGTGTGCCCCTCGATCTCGTGGAAGAACGAGTAGTTCCCGCCGGTCACCTGGGCGCTGCACTCGATGATGTGTCCGGCGACCACTCCCCCGGCGAGCTGGTCGAAGTCGGTCCGCGACCAGCCGTGGTGCCAGGCCGCCGGCCCACATGTGACCGCAGCATCGGTCACGCGACCCGTGATCACGATGTCGGCACCCTTCGTGAGCGCATCGACGATCCCGAAGCAGCCGAGGTACGCGTTCGCCGTGAGGAACCGTGTCGGGTCGCCGAGGTCGGTGCCCGCACCGAATGCTTGCAGGGCACCCGACTCGGCGAGTTCGACGACTCGCGGCAGCAGGTCGTCGCCGTCGACGTAGGCGATCGTCGGCGACAGCCCGAGGCGATCAGCGACCTCGGCCACGGCATCGGCGCAGCCGCCGGGATCGAGCCCGCCGGCATTCGAGACCACCTTGATGCCCCGGTCGAGGCACGTGCCCATCACCTGCTCCATCTGGGAGACGAAGGTGCGGGCGAATCCCCGGCCGGGCTGCTTCGCCCGGATCCGGCTGAGGATCAGCATCGTGAGCTCGGCCAGCCAGTCGCCCGTCAGCACGTCGATCGGGCCGCCCTCGACCATCTCGAGCGCCCCGCTCGGCCGATCGCCGAAGAAACCCGAGCAGTTGGCGATGCGGATCGGCTCGCCGGGTGTGGCGGTCACGACGCCGTTCCCGTCATGACGCTGCGCCCTCGTGGTGTTCCAGAGCGACCAACAGATCGCCGGTGTCGACGCGATCGCCCACGGCGAAACGCACCTCGGTCACGGTCGCATCACCGGCCGCGACGATCTTGTGTTCCATCTTCATCGCCTCGACCACCATCAGGAGCTGACCGTCGACGACCGACGCGCCCGCCTCGACGTGCACGGCGATCACGGTGCCCGGCAGCGGGCTGATCGGTCCGCCGGTCGCCGACTCGGCGTCGTGCAGCACGAAGCGGGGAGCCCGGGTCAGCGTGAGCGCTCCGGCGGCGCTGCGGACGTGCACGGTGACTGCGCCGACGCCGTCGTCGTCGAGGCCGAGCGAGTGGTGCACCACCTCGGCGTGCACGACCTGGCGGCGTCCGTCGACCTCGATCACCTGTCGGTCGGACGTGCGATCGAGCAGGCGCACCGACAACACCGGGCGATCGTCGGCGGCGAGGGCACCGGTGTCGGCGTCGGGCTCCGGCCACGGTCCGAGCCGGACGGTCGCCGAGTGCAGCTCGCCGCCGCCCGCCTGCCACGCGGTCGCCATCTCGTACTCGACGTGCAGGTGCTCGCCGCCCGGATCGATCCACAGCTGGCGCTGCCCCTGCGTGCGCAGATTGCGCCAACCCGACGGCGCGAACCCGGTGACGCGATCAGCGCCTCGGTGCTCGTACTCCAGTGCGAACACGGCACCGAGCAGCAACGCAACCCGATCGTCGCCGGCCGCGCCCGACGCAACGAGCACGTCGGGGTGTTCGTCGAGATACGCGGTCGGGGTGTCGGCGGCGAGGTAGTCGGCCTCACCGAGAATCGCGACCAGCGCGTCGAGGTTGCTGCGGATCCCCGTGAGCTGCGACGCCCGCAGTGCCCTGGCCAACCGGCGGGCGGCCCCCCGGCGAGTCGGGGCGTGAGCGATCACCTTGGCGACCAGCGAGTCGTAGTCGGACGAGATCTCGGAGCCGCCGCGCACCCCGGTGTCGACCCGGACCCCATCGCCCACGGCGAACCGACCGATGCGACCGGTCGACGGCATCCATCCGGCGGCGGGATCCTCGGCGACGACGCGCACTTCGATCGCGTGGCCGCTGATCGTCACGTCGTCCTGGGTGATCGGCAGCGTTTCACCCGCAGCGACCAGCAGTTGCAGCTCGACGAGATCGAGGCCGGTGACCGCTTCGGTCACCGGATGCTCCACCTGGAGGCGCGTGTTGACCTCGAGGAACGTGATCGTCGCCCCGGTGTCGGACTCCCCCACCATGAACTCGACGGTGCCTGCGCCCTCGTAACCGACATGACGGGCGAGTGCGACCGCTCCGTCGCACAGCGCCGCTCGGGTCTCGGGGGTGATCCCGGCCGACGGCGACTCCTCGACGATCTTCTGGTTGCGGCGCTGGATCGAGCACTCCCGCTCGCCGAGGTGCACGACGTTGCCGTGGCGGTCGCCCATGATCTGGACCTCGACATGACGTCCCCGTTCCAGGTACGGCTCGATGAAGACCGTGCCGTCACCGAACGCCGACAACGCCTCGCGAGATGCCGCTGCCACGGCATCGTCGAGTTCGTCCGCGCTCCGCACCACGCGCATGCCCCGACCGCCGCCGCCCGCCGCCGCCTTCACCAGCGCCGGGTAGCTCACGACGGCGCCGTCGACGATGCGACCGTCGATCACCTCGATCATCGTCGTGGTCGGCACGCCCGCATCGAGCGCCGCCCGTTTCGCTGCGACCTTGTCGCCGAGCAGCGTGATCTGCTCGGGTGTCGGCCCGACCCACGTGAGCCCGGCGTCGATCACCGCCTGCGCGAACGCAGCGTTCTCGGCGAGGAAGCCGTAGCCGGGATGGATCGCATCGGCGCCGGTTGCGAGCGCCGCGGCGATCACCGCGTCGCCGCGCAGGTACGACTCCGCAGGTGTTGCGCCGCCGAGCGCGATCGCGACGTCGACCGCATCGACGTGCAGGGCGTTGCGGTCGGGCTCGGAGTACACGCCGACGGTGTCGATGCCCAATCGATGGGCGGTGCGCGCGATGCGCACCGCGATCTCACCGCGGTTGGCGATCAGCAGGCGTGTGATCATGCTCATCAGTGCCTCCACACGCCGTACTCGGTGGCGCCCTGGACCACGTTGCTGTGCACGGCCGACAGTGCCATGCCCATCACCGTGCGGCTGTCGGCGGGATGGATGATGCCGTCGTCCCACAGTCGACCTGTCGAGAACAACGCCGTCGACTCGTGCTCGATCTGCGCCTCGAGCCCGGCGGTCTGCGCAGCGAGCGCTTCCTCGTCGACCTCGATTCCCCGTCCGGCCGCCGCGTTGCGGGCGACGATCTCCATCACGCCCGCCAACTGCTTCGGCCCCATCACCGCCACCCGGTGGTTCGGCCACGAGAAGATGAATCTGGGGTTGTAGGCCTTGCCCGCCATGCCGTAGTTGCCGGCGCCGTAGCTCGCTCCCACCATCAGGTTGAAGTGCGGCACGGTCGAGTTCGACACCGCATTGATCATCTTCGCGCCGTTGCGGATGATGCCACCCTGCTCGGCCTTCGAGCCCACCATGAAGCCGGTGATGTTGTGCAGGAAGGCGAGCGGGATGTCGCGCTTGTTGCACAGCTGGATGAACTGTGCCGCCTTCGACGCCTCCTCGGAGAACAGGATCCCGTTGTTGCCGAGGATGCCGACGGGGAAGCCGTGGATCGAGCCCCACCCGCACACCAGCTTGTCGCCGTACAGCGGCTTGAACTCCTCGAAGCGACTGCCGTCGAGCAGGCGGGCGAGCACCTCGCGGATGTCGAACGGGATGCGGACGTCGGCCGATGCACACCCGAGCAACTCGGCCGGGTCGTAGAGCGGCGGATCGTCGGGTTCGGTCGCGCCCGGGCCGAGCTTCGACCAGCGCAGATGACGCACGATCGATCGGGTGATGCGGATCGCGTCGAGCTCGTCGACCGCCAGGTAGTCGGACAAGCCGCTCGTACGCGAGTGCATCTCTGCGCCGCCGAGGGTCTCCTCGTCGACGATCTCGTCGATCGCCATCTTCACCAGCGGCGGCCCCCCGAGGTAGGCCGTGCCCCGCTCCTTCACGAACACGGTGTAGTCGCTCATCCCCGGCGTGTAGGCACCCCCGGCCGTGTTCGGTCCGAACGCCATCGTGATCGTCGGGATCCCGAGTTTCGACAGCTGCGTGAGATCGCGGAAGCTGGCTCCACCCTGGATGAACAAGTCGGCCTGGCGCGGCAGGTCGGCGCCTGCCGACTCGTTGAGGTTGATCACCGGCAACCGGTTCTCGCGGGCGATCTCGTTGAACCGTGCCGTCTTCTTCCATGAGGTGGGGTTGGCCGAACCGCCCCGGTACGTCATGTCGGATCCGGTGATCGCACATTCGACACCCTCGATGATGCCGATCCCGCAGGCCGAGCCGACCCCGACCGGATCCTGTGTTCCCCAGCCGGCGAGGGGGCTGAACTCCAGGAACGGGGTGTCGGGATCGATCAGCGCCTCGATGCGCTCCCGCACGAGCATCTTGCCCCGCTTGCGATGCCGGTCGACGTAGCGCTGACCGCCGATCGTCGGCACCGACGCCAACTCCGCGGCGACGCCGTCCCACAGGCGCTGCATCTGGGCGAGATTGTCCTGGTACTCGGTGGATCTCGTGTCGAGTCGGCTTCGCAGGACGGTCCCGATGGTCACGCACGTCACCGTAGTGGAGGCGGTCCTCGGGCTCTGATCCGACGCCGGTGATCGGGTACACCTGGGGCATGGACGTCTCCGAGGTACTCGCCGATCTGCGTGCCGAACAGCAGTCGCTCGACGACATCGTTGCGGCGCTGTCGCCCGACCAGTGGCAGCTTCCGACACCGAGCCCTGGCTGGACGGTCGCCGACCAGATCGGCCACCTGACCTACTTCGACGGCACCGCGGCGCTGGCGATCGCCGACCCCGCCGCGTTCACCGAGGGGATGAACGCCCTGTTGGGTGCCGGCACCACGGGACGCTCCGCCGACGACATCACCCTCGGCGACTACCGCTCGATGACGCCGGAGGAACTGCTGGCCGCGTGGCGGGCGAACCGAGACGCCCTCGCTGCGGCCGGCGCCTCGCTCGACAACGAGACGCGGGTCGCGTGGTACGGCCCGTCGATGGGTGCGAAGTCGTTTCTCACCGCGCGGCTCATGGAGGCGTGGGCTCATGGCCAGGACATCGTCGACGCCGTCGGCGCGACGCGGGAGCCGACCGACCGCCTCCGCCACATCTCCCAACTCGGCTTCATCACCCGCGGCTGGACCTACATGAACCGCGGCCTCGACGTGCCGGCGACGCCGGTGCGGGTCGAGCTGACATCGCCATCCGGGGAGACGTGGGAGTTCGGGCCCTCGGACGTCGACGCGGCCGAGTCGATCGTGGGGCCGGCGCTCGACTTCTGCCTCGTCACCACCCAGCGCCGCCACGTCGACGACACCGAGCTCGTGGTCACCGGCGCCGCCGCCCGCGACTGGATGGAGAAGGCCCAGCTCTTCGCCGGCCCACCCTCCGACGGTCCCCAACCTCGCGAAAGCAGCAACCGATGACGCCGTTCACGATCGAGGTGCCCGATGCCGTCCTCGAGGATCTGCGAGCGCGGTTGCGCAACACCCGCTGGCCCGAGCGCGAGTTGGTCGACGACTGGTCGCAGGGCACACCGCTCGGCTACGTGCAGGACGTGTGCGAGTACTGGGCCGACGGCTACGACTGGCGGGCGCGCGAGGAGCTGCTCAACCGGTTCGACCAGTTCACGGTGCCGGTCGACGGGCTCGACGAACCGGGCCTGCACTTCCTGCACGTCCGCTCCCCCCATGCCGACGCGATGCCGCTGCTGATCACCCACGGGTGGCCCGGTTCGATCGTCGAGTTCCACAAGGTGATCGAACCACTGACGAACCCGACCCAACATGGCGGCGACGCGGCCGATGCGTTCCACGTCGTCGCCCCGTCGCTCCCCGGCTTCGGCTTCTCCGGCAAGCCGCTGACGACCGGTTGGACCGTTCAGCGGATCGGCGAGCTGTTCGCCCGGCTGATGGCCGACCTGGGCTACGACCGGTACGTCGCACAGGGCGGCGACTGGGGCTCCGCGGTGACCACGGCGATCGGTGGTGACGACGTGGAGCACTGCGCGGCGGTCCACGTCACGCTCGCGATGGGCGCCCGTCCGGTGCTCGACGGCGAGCCGACACCCGAGGAGCAGCGGGCACTCGAGGGTCTGAAGTACTACGCCGACTGGGACTCGGGATACTCCAAACAGCAGTCGACCCGACCGCAATCGGTCGGCTACGGACTGGTCGACTCCCCGGCGGCGCAAGCGGCGTGGATCCTCGAGAAGTTCTGGGCCTGGACCGACTGCGACGGGCACCCCGAGAACGTCCTCACCAGAGACGAGCTGCTCGACAACGTGATGCTCTACTGGGTCAACGCCACCGGCGCATCGTCGGCGCGCATCTACTGGGAGAGCTTCGGCAAGGGCCCACGTCCGAAGCCGGTCACGATCCCGTCCGGCTTCACCGTCTACCCGAAGGAGATCGTCCCACCGGTTCGCCGCTGGGTCGAGGGTGCGTTCACCGACATCCGCCACTGGCAGGAACAGCCGAAGGGCGGCCACTTCGCCGCATTCGAGGTTCCCGAGCTCTACGTCGAGGACATCCGTGCCTGTTTCCGACAGTTCCGCTGACGAGCCAGCCGGCAGCTGCGCGTTGCGGTAACTTGACCCGCTGGTCAAGTCACGACCAGCCACAACCAGCGCATCAGCCTGCACGATGACCCCACGATGACCGCTCCCAGCGAGATCGACGATCCGCCGACCCACGGCCGAACACCCGGCACTGCCCGGGCTGCACTGTCGTACAAGGGATTCCGGATCATCTTCATCGGGCTGGCCCTGTCGAACATCGGCACGTGGATGCAGAACTTCACGTTGCCGGCCTACATCGACGACCGCACCGGACGCCCGGCGCTGGTCGGCCTGATGGTGTTCATGCAGCTCGGCCCGCTCCTCGTGCTGTCGATTCCCGGCGGCGTGCTCGCCGACCGGGTGTCGAAGCAGAAGTTGCAGCTGACGATGCAGAGCGCGTCGGTGGTGCTCACGATCGCCATCGCCTACTTCGTCGCCGCCGAGACCGCGTTGTGGACGATCTTCATCGCGCAGCTCGGCATCGGTGTCGCCAACGCGCTCAACGCGCCGGCGTTCCAGTCGTCGATGCCGCTGCTGGTCCACCGCCAGGACCTGCCGGGCGCCATCAGCCTCAACTCGGCGATGATCAACGGCACCCGCGTCATCGGACCCGTTCTCGCCGCGATCCTCGCCGTCGCCGGCATGAGCGTGTCGAGCATCTTCCTCGTCAACGCCGCGACCTACCTGTTCTTCATCGCCGCCCTGCTGATCGTGCGGATGCCCGACGTGCGCAGTGGCAACACCGCCAAGGGCTGGCGCAGTCTGCTCACCGGCGTCACCATCGCCCGACACCGCCAGGTGCTCAGCCGGCTGCTGCTCGGCATGTTCCTGTTCTCGCTGTTCAGCCTCGTCTACATCGGGCTGTTCCCGTCGGTGGTGCGCCTCAACCTCGACATCTCCCCGGCGAGCGCCACCTACCGATGGCTGTACGCGATCTGGGGTGCGGGCGCGTTCTTCGGGGCGATCTCGGTGGGCACGTTCCTGTCGCGCGTCGACCGCAAGGTGCTGATCGTGCGCGGCTTCGTCGGCTTCGGCGTCGCACTCGGCGTGTTCTCGCAACTCCGCGGTCCCGAACTCGCCTTCCCGGTCGGGTTCGTGCTCGGGTTCTTCTACTTCATGACGGCGACGGCGATCACCACCACGCTGCAGCTCAACATGAAGAACACCGAGCGGGCCACCGTGATGCCGCTGTGGTTCATGGTGTTCGGCGGCACGGTCCCGATCGGCAACCTGCTGTTCGGCGTCGTGATCGAGTGGATCGGGGCGCGGGCGGTGCTCGGATTCGGTGCGGTCTTCGCGTTCTTCCTCGCGTGGTGGGTCGACCTGCGACGGCTGCCTCCCGATGCATTCCTCCCGGAGGAGGACGGCGGCGAGCCGTTCACGCCGACCAACGCGTCACGGCTCGTCTAGTCGCGCACCAGGGCCGTGACCACTCGTTCCAGCCCTGCGGACCGACTCGCCTTCACCAGCACGGCGTCACGGGCACCGAGTGGCCCCACCGCACCCGGTACGTCGTCGACCGGTTCGATGCCGTACAGGTGCGTTCCCACCGGGATCAACTCGATGTCGAGCGACACCGCATGCGCAGCAATTGCACGGTGTGCCTGCTCGGGGTCCTCGATCTCGGCCATCAGGCCGACCACGGCAATGCGCCGCTCGGCGTGGATCGCGGCCAGCGCGTCGAGTGCGGCCGCCATCGACGTCGGGTTGGCGTTGTAGGCGTCGTTGACGATCGTCGCCCCGCCCGACGTGGTCAGCACCTCCATCCGCATACCCGACACCGACACGTCGGCCAACGCCGCCGCCGCCGCGTCGAGGTCGACGCCGACCGTGCCGGCGACCGCCAAGGCCGCGAGCGCATTGGACACCATGTGCATGCCGGGGACCGGCAGGGCCACGTCCGCACGGCCCCACGGCGAGTGCACGACGAAGCGGGCCCTCGCGTCGCTCGTCGAGCTCGATGTCGGCGGGGCGCACCTCCCCTGCCCAGCCGAAGGTGACCACCGGGGCACCGGTTCGCGACACCATCGCTGCGACCCGTTCGTCGTCGGCGTTGAGGATCGCCGTGCCCGAGGCCGGGAGTGCTTCTACGAGCTCTCCCTTCGCCCTCGCCACGCCGTCGAGGCCGCCGACGAGGTCGGTGTGGGCATGGCCGACGACCGTGACGACCCCCACGTCGGGACGGGCGATCTCGCACAGTCGGGCGATGTGGCCGAACCCCCGCATGCCCATCTCGAGCACGAGCACCTCGGTGTCGTCCGGAGCGTTCAGGATCGTGACCGGGAGACCCTGGTCGTTGTTGAAGCTGCGTTCGTTGGCGGTCGTGCGGCGTCCTGCCGCGCAGGCGACCGCGATCATGTCCTTCGTCGTCGTCTTGCCGACGCTGCCCGTGACGCCCACCACGGTTGCGTCGAGCCGTTGGCGCGCCCACCCGGCGAGCGCCAGCAGGGCGAGGCCCGTGTCGGCGACCTCGATCGCCGTTCCCGACCGCCGGAACGGATCGGGTTCGCTCGTCAGGTGCACCACCGCTCCCGCCTCGCGGGCCGCACCGATGAACTCGTGCCCGTCGCGGACGGCGACGATCGGGACGAAGAGCTGGCCGGGCCGGGTGGAGCGCGAGTCGAACGACGCTCCGTCGAACTCCACGTCGGGGCCGACCAAGCGGCCACCGATCCCCGCTGCCGCATCGGATGCACGAATCCTCACGGACGCCGACGGTACCGTGGGTCGATGGTCGACGAGCCGCATGATCGCATTCACCTCGTGGTGCTGTTCGGTGGCGAGTCGGCCGAACACGACGTCTCCTGCACCACCGCGGCGCACGTGTTGCGTGCCGCCGACCGCCACCGCTACCGCATCACGCCGGTCGGCATCTCCACCGAAGGACAGTGGGCGCTCGCCCACGAGGCCGTCGAGGCACTGATCGAGGGTCCGGAGGCGATCCCCGGGCGCCTGAACCCCGCGGGCACCGACGTGTCCCCCACCCCGATGCTCGCCGCCGCCGCCGACGGCGACGAGATCACCGTGGTGCTGCCGCTGCTGCACGGCCCGCTCGGCGAGGACGGCACGGTGCAGGGCATGCTCGATCTCGCCAACGTCCCGTACGTCGGCAGCGGCGTGCTCGGCTCGGCGGTGTCGATGGACAAGGCGATGGCGAAGCAGGTGCTGACCGCAGCAGGAATTCCCCAGGCCCGGTACCGCTCCTTCGCCGAACACGAGATGACCCCTGGACTCCCGGCGGAACTGGTCGCCGAACTCGGCCTGCCGGTGTTCGTGAAGCCGGCCAACATGGGCTCGTCGGTCGGGGTCTCCAAGGCGACCACCCTCGACGCGCTGCGCGAGGCGATCGATCACGCGCTCAGCTACGACGAGATGATCGTCGTCGAAGAGGCGATCACCGGCCGGGAGATCGAGGTCGCAGTGCTGGGCACGACCGACCCGGAGGCCTCGGTGCCCGGCGAGATCGTGCCCGGCGAGGAGTTCTACAGCTACGAGGACAAGTACGTCACCGACGGGGCCCAGCTGCTGATCCCAGCCCCACTCCCCGACGCCGCCGCCGACGAGGTCCGGCGACTCGCGGTCGACACGTTCCGGGCGCTGCGTTGCGACGGGCTCGCTCGGGTCGACTTCTTCTACGAGATGGACGACGACGGCAACGGCCGCGGGTTCCTGTGCAACGAGGTCAACACGATGCCCGGCTTCACCCCGATCTCGATGTACCCCAAGCTCTGGATCCACTCCGGCCTGAGCTACAGCGAGCTGATCGACCGCCTGGTCGACCTCGCCCTCGAACGCCACACCCGACGCCGTCGCAACACCAAACGCTGACGCTCACGGCGATCATCGTCCCGGCGATGAGCGAAACCCCCGGATACGGGGCGTTCGCTCATCGCGGTCGGGGTCAGGGTGCGAGCGCGGCGCGGAGGAATCGCCGGAGCTCGTCGCGCAGACTGCGCAGGCCAACAGCATCGGGCTGCCAGCCGACCGCCCGGAGCGCTTCGGGTTCGGTGGCGATCCCGGTCAGCGTCGCATAGCCGAGCGCAGCGACCAGACCCGGGTCGCCGCGACGGAGTCGCCCCGCATCCATCTCGGCACCCAGGTACCCGACCGCTCGATCGACCAGCGACTGCAGGCGCTCGCGGAGTCGGGCGGCCTGATCGGACTCCAACCGGCTGACCTCACGGATCAGCCCGAGCAGCGCCGGGCGTCGCACCGCGGGACGGAACACCGCCCGGACGACCGCGTCGACTCGATCGAGCGGATCGTCGGGGGCCGCACGGAGCGCCGCGTCGATCACCACGACCAGCTCGGTCGCGGCCACGGCGAGCACCTCCTCGACGAGCACGTCCTTCGACTCGAACCAGTACAGCACCGTCTGCTTGCGCACGCCGACGGTGCGGGCGATCTCGTCGAGCGAGACCGCGTCGACGCCACGCATGCCGAAGAGATCGAGTGCCGTCCCGAGGATCCGGTCCCGCGTCGTCACTTCCCGCATCCCGTCATGTCTCTACCAATTGGTAGAGGATCGTGCTAGAACTGTCAACCGTGATCGCCGAGGAACTCGCGGGGAAACGGATCGCCATCACCGGCGCCACGGGGTTCGTGGGCACGGCGCTGGTCGAACGGCTCCTGCGATCGGTGCCCGGGTGCGAACTCGTACTGCTGGTGCGCGACGGCCAGCGCACCCCCGCCGCGAAACGCACCGAGCGAGAGATCTTCAAGAACGACGCCTTCGACCGGCTGCGAGCGACGTGCAAGGAACGCGGTGACGACTTCGCAACGGTCACGTCCCGCGTCACCACGATCGCCGGCGACGTCACGCGAGACGGGCTCGGGCTGAACGACGCCGACCGGGCGATCTTCGCCTCGTGCGACACCGTGATCCACTCGGCCGCCGCCGTGTCGTTCGACTCGCCGTTGGACTCGGCCGTCGAGATCAACCTCCTCGGCCCGAGCCGCATCGCCAACCTGTGCAACGAGATCGGCATCACCCCGCACCTCGTCGCCGTGTCGACCTGCTACGTCGCCGGCAACCGTCGCGGCAACGCACCCGAGCAACTCGTGAGCGACGGCCCGTTCGACGTCGGCATCGACTGGCGCAGCGAGGTCGCCGCCAGCCGGCGGCTGCGTTCCGATGCCGATGCGGCGAGCCGCAGCCGGGAGCAGCTCGAGCACTTTCGCGCCGAGGCCCGTGACGAACTCGGCGCCGCCGGCGCTCCCGCACTCGCCTCGAAGACCGAAGCCCTGCGCGAACGGTGGGTGAAGGATCAGCTCGTCGAGGCGGGCCGCGCCCGGGCGGCCAGCGTCGGCTGGCCCGACGCCTACGCGTTCACCAAGGCACTCGGCGAACAGGCGCTCACCGACGTCAAGGGCGATGTCCCCGTGTCGATCGTGCGACCGTCGATCATCGAGTCGGCGCTCGCCGAACCGAAGCCGGGCTGGATCCGCGGCTTCCGGATGGCCGAGCCCGTCCTGATCTCCTACGCCAGGGGCCTGCTCGACGAGTTCCCCGGCGTGCCCGAGGGCACCGTCGACGTCATCCCCGTCGACATCGTCGTCGCGTCGATCATTGCGGTCGCCGCGCTCGGGCCCGAACGCGCACCGGCGATCACGCAGGTCGCGTCCGGTGGCATCAACCCGCTCAAGTACCGGATGCTCGTCGACAACGTCAGCGGTTGGTTCCTCGAGCACCCGGTGTACGACGCCAAGGGCCAGCCGATCGTGGTACCGGAGTTCAAGTTCCCGGCCCGTGGCCGGGTCCAGGCCCAGCTCGGACGAGCGAAGAAGGTGCTCACCGCTGGCGAGAAGGTGCTGCAGAACCTCCCGCTCCGGGGCCGCCAGGCGGAGTGGTCTGCCCAGATCGAGACCAAGCGGGTCGAGGTCGAGCGAGCGCTCACCTACGTCGAGCTGTACGGGCTCTACACCGAGTGCGAGGCGATCTACCAGGTCGACAACCTGATGCTCACCTGGGGTGAGCTCGACGACGCCGACCGCGCCGAGTTCAACTTCGACCCGCGCTCGGTCGATTGGCCGACCTACATCACCCAGGTCCACCTCCCCTCGATCGTGCAGCATGCCCGGGTCAAGACCACGCCGGGACCCGCTGCGTCGACCGACCGCATGACGCGCATGCGCAAGCAGGTGCTCGACCCCAAGCGCCACGTCGTGGCGTTCGACCTCGAGAACACCCTGATCGCATCGAACGTCGTCGAGAGCTACTCGTGGCTGGCGACGCGCCGCCTCGACACCCCCGAGCGAATCCGCTACGCCCTGCGCACCCTCGCCGAGGGACCCGGGCTGCTGAAGCTCGACCGCGCGGACCGCACCGACTTCCTGCGCCACTTCTACCGGCGCTACGAAGACGCGCCGGTCGAGCAGATCGAGCGCGACGCCCGCGAGATGTTCGCCCAGGTGATCATGACCAAGTCGTTCCCCGAGGGCATGCGGCGCGTGCGCCAGCACCGGGCGCTCGGGCACCGCACGATCCTGATCACCGGCGCGCTCAGCTTCAACGTCGAGGGGCTGCGGCCGCTCTTCGACGAGATCGTCGCCGCCGAGATGTCGATCCGTCCCGACAACACCTACTCCGGTGAGATGATCACGGTGCCGCCGACCGGTGAGGCCCGGGCGCAGATCCTGAGCGACTACTGCGACGCCGAGGGATTCGACCTCGACGAGTGCGTCGCCTACGCCGATTCGTCGTCGGACCTGCCGCTGTTCGAGGCGGTCGGATTCCCGGTCGCCGTCAACCCCGAGACGCGCCTCGCCGCGATCGCCGCGCAAACGCGGCTGGCTGGTCGAGCACTGGAGCAAGTCACCCGGAGGCCCGCGTCCCAAGCTGCCGATCGGACCGTTGCTGTCGGAGCGCGAGCGCCGCCAGCGTTTCGGAGCGGGAGCACGGCGATGAAGGCGCTCCAGGTCTCACGCTCGGTGCCCAGGCTCGGCATGGCGCGGATCGCGTCGGCGATCTCGCCGATCACGGCCACGAAGGTCGGACCGCTGGAGTACACCTCGATCGATGCACCCGACCTGCCGGGGCCCGGTTGGCACCGGGTGCACACCCACCTCGCCGGGATCTGCGGGTCCGACCTGTCGCTCGTGGAGGGCCACGCCTCGCTGTACTTCGAGGACTGGGTGTCGTTCCCGTTCGTCCCCGGCCACGAGGTGGTCGGTGAACTCGACGACGGCACCCGGGTGATCCTCGAACCGGTGCTCGGCCACGAGGCCCGCGGGTTCGCTCCGCCGTTCGACGGCGCCGCGCCCGGCGACGGCGACGACTACGCCCATCTGGCCACCGGCCCGCTCGAACCCGGCATCCAGACCGGCTTCTGCTGCTCGACCGGCGGCGGCTGGGCGCCCGAGTTCGTCGCCCACGAGTCACAACTGCACCGCATCGCCGACGACATGCCCGACGAACGTGCCGTGCTCGTCGAGCCCTTCGCCGGCGGCATCCACGCCGCGCTCCTCGCGGCACCGGTCGTGGCCGCCCGTCAGGACACGGAGCGTCCGGCGGTCGTCGCCGTCCTCGGTGCCGGCACGATGGGCCTCGCCGCCGTCGCGGGCCTGCGTCGCTACGTGCCCGACGTCCACATCATCGTCGGAGCCCGCTACCCGCACCAGCAGCAACTCGCCAAGGCGTTCGGTGCCGATGTCGTGGTCGGGCCCGACGGGCTCCAGCGCGCCGTCCGGCGGGCGACCGGCTGCCACATGATCGGCGACCACCTCAGCTCGGGCGCCCACGTCACGATCGACGCCGTCGGCACCGGTGCCACCGTCGCCGACTCGCTGCGCATGACCCGCCCGCGCGGTCGTGTGGTCCTGCTGGGCATGCCCGCCGACGTCACGCTCGACCTCACCGGTCTGTGGCACCGCGAGACCGAACTCAAGGGCGCCTACACGTACGGCACCGAACACCTTCCCGACGGCCGAACCGCGCGCACCTTCGATCTGGCCATCGAGACCGCCAACGCTCTGGAAGCCGAGCGGCTGCTCTCGGCCACCTATCCCCTGTCCGATCACGTCGACGCGATCGCCCACGCCGCCACGGCCGGCCGCCGTGGCGCGGTGAAGATCGCATTCGACCTGCGCAAGGAAGACTCCTGATGCCCAGACCCGGTTTCGTCCTCGACGTCGACAAGTCGACGCCGCCCACCCTGTTCTGGCACGGTGAGGGCTTCCGCCTGGAGAAGCTCCCCGCCGACCGCAGCCGGGTGATCTATGCGCCCGAGCCGCTCGATGCGATCGACGACGTCGACGGCGCCATCCGCACCGCGCTGCTCGACCCGATCGACATGGACCCGCTGCCGTCGCTGCTCTTCCCGGGCATGAAGCTGACGATCGCCTTCGACGACGTGTCGCTGCCACTCCCCAAGATGCGCCGCCCCGACCTGCGCCAGCGGATCATCGAGCAGGTACTGACGATGGCGGCCGACGCCGGGGTCGACGACGTGCAGCTGGTCGCCGCGCTCGCCCTGCACCGCCGCATGCACGAGTTCGAGCTCCGTCACGCACTCGGCGATCGCGTCTACGACGCGTTCGAGCCCCGCGGCCTGCTCACCCAGCACGACGCCGAGGACCCCGACAACCTCGCCTTCCTCGGCACGACCGACCTGGGCGAGGAGATCGAGATCAACAAGCGCGCCGCCGAGTCGGACCTGCTCGTCTACGTCAACATCAACCTCGTCGCCATGGACGGTGGCTGGAAGTCGACGGCGGTCGGGCTCGCCAGCTACCGGTCGCTGCGCCACCACCACAACCCGACCACGATGGAGGCGTCGCACTCCTTCATGGACCAGCACGCCTCCGAGCTCCACAAGAGCACCTGGCGCATGGGCAAGGTGATGCGCGACCACGGGCCCGAAGGTGTTCCAGATCGAGACCACCCTCAACACCGACACGTTCCCGCAGCCGTTCGACTTCCTGGCCAAGCGCGAGTGGGAGTGGAACGCCAAGGACCGAGCGCTCTACCTCGCCACCGCCAAGTCGGTCGCCAAGTTGCCGTCGCGGCAGGCCCGCAAGCTCTTCCACGGCATCGAAGCCCCACACCAGCTCACCAGCATCCAGTGCGGTGAAGTCGAGGCGGTCCACAAGATCACGACCCAGAACGTCTACGACCAGCAGCTCGTCGAGGTCGAGGGGCAGACCGACATCCTCACGCTGGGGATCCCGTACATCTGCCCCTACAACGTCAACTCGATCATGAACCCGATCCTGGTGATGTGCACCGGGCTCGGCTACTTCTTCAACCTGTACCGCGGCAAGCCGCTCGTGCGCGAGGGCGGCGTCGTGATCCTGACCCACCCGACGGCGAACGAGTTCCACCCGGTCCACCACCCGAGCTACATCGACTTCTTCGAGGAAGTCCTCGCCGACACCACCGACCCGCACGTGATGTCGCAGAAGTGGGAGAAGCAGTACGCCGAGGACGACTGGTACCGCCACCTGTACCGGACGACGAACGCCTACCACGGCGTGCACCCGTTCTACATGTGGTACTGGGGCAGCCACGGCATGAAGCACGTCGGCAAGGTGATCATCGTGGGCGGCGACGCTGCGACCGTGCGCAAGCTCGGCTTCACGCCGGCCTCGACGATGAACGACGCGCTCGAGATCGCCTCCGACACGGTCGGTCGGTCGCCGACGATCACCCATCTCAAGACCCCGCCGCTGCTGATCGCGGACGTGAAGTAGGCCGATCGCCGTGGCTGACGACAACCTGCGCCGAGCCCAGCGGGCAGCCGGGGCTGCAGAAGACGCCGTCCGGCGCGCCGTCACCCCGCTGCGCAACTTCGGCTTCCCGTACCGCGCCCCGACGGTGCCCCGCGGGGTCGTCGTGCCCCCGGAGGCATCCGGGCTCGGCGCCCACTACGACACCGAGTGGGCCCGCCGGCCGTTCGCGTCCTCGGTGCGAACGGCGATCGTCGAGGGCCCGGTGCGGCTGGCGGCGCGAGTGGTCGCCTCGCCCGACATCATCGGGACCGATCGGCTCGCCGACCTCACCTCGCTCGAGGATCCACCACCGGTGATCTTCGCCCCCAATCATCACAGCCATCTCGACACCGGGCTGATGATCCGCTCGGTGCCGAGGGCGTGGCGCCACGAACTCGTCGTCGCAGCGGCCGCCGACTACTTCTTCGACAAGAAGTGGAAGGCGGCGCTCTCCGCGTTGTCGCTCAATGCCATCCCCATCGATCGCGAGCTCACCGGACGCAAGTCGTCCGACCTGATCAAGGGACTGATCGACGACGGCTACAGCCTCGTGATCTACCCCGAGGGCGGTCGGTCGCCGGACGGTTGGGGCCAGGAGTTCCGGGGCGGTGCTGCGTACCTCTCGGCGCGCACCGGCGCACCGGTGATCCCGGTGTTCATCGACGGCACCGGCGCCATCTTCGGCAAGGGGATGAAGCGGCCGAAGCCGGGGCGCACCAAGGTCGTGTTCGGCGCTCCACTGCGGCCCGAGGAGGACGAGTCGACCCGACGGTTCAACGCGCGGATCGAGGCGGCCGTCACCGTGCTCGGCGACGAGGCGATCACCGACTTCTGGACCGCCCGACAGCGATCGGCGGCGGGAACCAACCCGCCGTTGACCGGTCCGGACCACACCGGATGGCGCCGCGACTGGGCGCTGGCCGAGCGCCGCAAGTTGGGCACCGCCGGACTGCGACGCCGCCAACAGCGGCGCTGGCCCGACCTCGGCTGAACACCCAGCAACATCTCGTTTGCGTTGCACTTCGGGCGGGACGGGCCACCGAAACCTTCACGCAAACGACTTGGGAATAGCCTGGCGTCGTGACCGCACCGACCCTGCCATCGCGTACCCCCGGACGCATCCCGCTGCGCCGGCACCTGATCGAGTTCGCGATCACGTCGGTCAGCTTCTGGCTGATCGCCTGGATCATGCCGAGCATCAGGATCCGCGACTTCGGCACGGCACTCGTCGCCGCGTTCCTCCTGTCGGTCCTCAACGCGGTGCTCTGGCCGATCATCTCCAGGTTCTTCTCCCGCATCATTCTCTGGACCGCCGGCATCCTCGGCCTCGTCGCGAACGGTCTGATCCTGCTGCTCGCCAGCGAAGCCCTGGACGGCCTCACGATCGACTCGACGTGGTCCGCGATCATCGCGTCGTTCTTCATGACCGTGGTCGGCATCATCCTGAGCACGTGGCTGTCGGTCGACGACGACGCGGTCTGGCAGCGACAGACCGTCCGTCGGATGGTGAACCGGCTCGAACCGCCGACCCCGACCGACGTGCCCGGCATCCTGTTCCTCCAGATCGACGGGCTCGCCGAACCCGTGGTCCGCCAGGCGATCGCCGACGGCCATGCGCCGACACTCGCCCGATGGGTTCGTGACGGTTCGCACCGCATCACCCGCTGGGAGTGCGACCTCTCGTCGCAGACCGGCGCCAGCCAGGCGGGCATCCTGCACGGCAACAACCACGACATGCCGGCCTTCCGCTGGTACGACAAGGAGGCCGGCAAGGTCTTCACGTCGAACCATCCGCGCGATGCTGCGGAGATCGAGGCCCGCCAGTCCGACGGCCACGGCCTGCTCGTCGACGGTGGGGTGTCGCGATCGAACGTGTTCTCCGGCGACAGCGTCGAGTCGGCGATCACCTTCAGCACCCTGCTCGACCGCAGCAAGCACAGCCACAAGACCGCGAACTACTTCCTGTCGGACCCCTATGCGGTCAGCCGCCTGCTCACCCTCACGTTCGCCGAGATCGGGCGCGAGATCGTCGACCGGCGCCGGGTCCGGCGCCAGGGCGTCGTTCCCCAACTGAAGCGCGGCGGCATCTACCCCGTCCTCCGAGCGGCGACCACCACCATCCTGCGCGACCTCACCGTCTACACCCTGATGAGCGATGTCTACCGCGGCGTGCCGTCGGCCTACGCCGACTTCGTCGGCTACGACGAGGTCGCCCACCACTCGGGGCTCTTCGCGCCGACGGCGCTCGACACGCTCCGCCGCCTCGATCGCCAACTCGCCCGCCTCGAGTACGCGATCGCAGAAGCTCCACGGCCCTACCACGTGGTCGTGCTCTCCGACCACGGCCAGACCCAGGGGTCGACGTTCCTCCAGCGCTACGACATGACGCTCGAGGACCTGGTCAAGTCGCTGATCGACACCGACATCGACGTCCATGCGCCGGAGATGTCATCGGAGGGCTGGGGCAACCTGAACGGTGCACTCACCGAGGCCGTGCGCGACAAGGACAGCCGCATCGGCAAGCTGCTCGCCACGATGACGCGCAACCACATGGTCGACGGCGACGTCGTGCTCGGCCCCGCCTACGACGACGAGCTCGCCGCCTCGAAGGGCACGACCGCGCAGGCAGACGTGGTCGTCCTGGCCTCGGGCAACCTCGGGCTCGTCTCGTTCACCGACATCGAAGGCCGAGCGACCGTGGAGGAGCTGGGAACGCGATTCCCGGGTCTGATCGCCGGACTCGCCGAACATCCCGGCATCGGCTTCGTCCTGGTCCGCTCCGAGACGCTCGGCGGGCTCGTGATCGGCGGGAGCGGGATCCGCTACCTGTCCGACGACCGCGTCGAGGGAACCGACCCGCTCGCCGACTTCGGTCCGAACGCAGCCGACCACATCCGGCGGACCGACTCGTTCACCAACGCACCGGACATCCTGGTCAACAGCTTCTACGACCCGCATGCCGACGAGGGCGCGGCGTTCGAGGAGCTGATCGGCTTCCACGGCGGGATGGGCGGCAATCAGACCCGACCGTTCCTGCTCTTCCCCGCCGGTTTCGACTTGCCCGACGAACCGATCGTGGGCGCAGCGACGGTGCATCACCTGTTCAAGGGGTGGATGGCCGCGATCAACGACGGTACCGCACCGCGTCCGTGGACGGTCCCCGAGACACCGGCGAACGCTCCGATCCCCAGCGCCGCCGCCGACGGCTGACATGGAGCTCACCTGGGTCGGCCATGCCACGACGCTGGTCGACTTCGACGGCTACCGGGTCCTCACCGATCCGCTGCTCACCCGCAGGGTCGCCCATCTCCGCCGGCGCACCGCCGTGCCCGACGCCGACCAGCACGACATCGACCTGATCCTGCTGTCGCACGTGCACCTCGACCACCTGCACCTGCCGTCGCTGAAGCGGCTCCGGCCGACGGCGCGGGTACTCACGCCCGCCGGCTCGGCTCGCCTGCTTCACAAGGCGGGCTTCACCGACGTCACCGAGGTGCGCGTCGGCGACCGGATCGAGTCCGGTCCCGTGACGGTCGAGGTGGTCCGCGCCGCCCACAAACACGGCCGCGGCCCGCACTCGCGCGTCACCGCCGAGCCCGTCGGCTTCGTCGTCGACGGTTCGGGTCGGCGCGTCTACTTCCCCGGCGACACCGATCTGTTCGACGAGATGGCCGACCTCGGCGACATCGACGTCGCGCTGCTCCCCATCTGGGGCTGGGGGTCGAGCCTCGGCGAGGGACACATGAACCCCGAACGAGCGGCGCGGGCGACCGAGCTGATCCGACCGGACGTGCTCGTGCCGATCCACTGGGGAACGTACGCTCCCGAGGATGGCCGACGGCGACTTCCCCGATGGTTCGATGCGCCGCCCGCCGAACTGCGCACCCAACTCGACGCGACCGACCAGCTGCACCGGCTGGGGCTGCTCGCCCCCGGCGACTCGATGACGGTGGCGAGCCGATGACCAGGCAGTACCTCACCGGACTGCTCGCCGTCAGCATCTTGGTCCTCGCCGCCTGCACCACCGAGGAGGCATCGAACCCCGGGCCGACCCTCACGTCCACGACATCGACCACGACCACGACCACGACCACGACGGTGCCGACCACCTCCGCCCCGACCACGATCGCGACCACGACCACCGCGCCGACCTCAACGCTCCCGGCCGGGCCCGCTGCGGTGGCGGTGCCGTTGTTCGTCGGCGGCGACGGCGGCGGTCTGCTGCCCCTCGGTGCCTGGCAGGTCGATCGGTGGCAGCCGGACGATGCCGCATCCTCGGAGGACCAGACCCCACCCTCGATCGAACCGGGAACCCCCATGACGGTGTCCGACCTCGACGGCGAGGCGACCGCCTCGACCGGTGAACTCGTCGAGGCGTGTTTCGACGGTCGCGTCGGTCCGTCGATCGACCTTGCGCTCGCGGCGCCGGAGCCCCCGGGATTCGGCTACGGAGCGGTTGCGCTTCCCACCCCGTCGTGGCCGTTGCGGCCACGACCGATCGCCGTCACCAGCAGCGTTCCTGCGGGGTACGACCAGATCGGCATCGACGCCTTCGACGGCGAACCGGTCGACGCAACGCTCGGCGCCATCGAGCAGCTCGTGGTCGCCGACCTCGACGGCGACGGCGACGACGAGGCGCTCGTCGCATTCGAGTTCGTGCAGCCGAGCGCCGGCCCTGGCGCCCCCGGCGACCTGTCGTCGATCCTCCTGGTCGACACCCTCACGCGCAACTCGTCCACGGTGCTGCAAGCCGCGGTCGACCAGGACCTCGATCCCGACGGGTTCCCGCTCATCGAACGGTTCCGGGTGATCGATGTCGCCGACTACAACGGTGACGGCCGCATGGAGGTCGCCGTGCACGCCTGGTACTACGAGGGCGCATCGGTCGTGATCTACGAATACGACGGCGCCGAGCTCACCGAGGTGCTCGCCACCGGCTGTGGTGCGTGAGCAGCACTCACCAGGTGTCGATGTTGGGGCGACGCGGCGGTGCCATCGGGTCGACGGCGGCTCGATGTGTCTCGGGCGCGGAGTCGAACAGCGTGGTGATCCACCGACGGGTGTCGGCAGGATCGATCACGTCGTCGATCTCGAAGTGCGTCGCGACACTCACCGCCTTGCCGTGCTCGTACAGGCGGTCGACCATCTCGCGGAACAGCACGTCGCGTTCGGCGTCGTCGGTGACGGCCTCGAGCTCCTTGCGATAGCCGAGGCGGACCGCACCCTCGAGGCCCATGCCACCGAACTCGCCGGTCGGCCACGCCAGACACGCGAGCGGCGCCTTGGTGGTGCCGCCCATCATCGCCTGGGCCCCGAGTCCGTACGACTTCCGGGTGACGATCGACACCATCGGCACCGACAGGTTGGCCCCGGTGACGAACAGCCGACTGCAGTGCCTCACCAGCGCCGTCGCCTCGACGTCGGGCCCCACCATCATGCCGGGCGTGTCGACCAGCGTGACGACCGGCAGGCCGAACGCGTCGCAGAGCTGCAGGAAGCGCGCGGCCTTGTCGGCTCCGTCGGAGTCGATCGCGCCGGCGAGGTGACCCGGGTTGTTCGCGACCACCCCGACCGGGCGACCTTCGAGGCGGGCGAGCGCGGTCACCATGCCGATGCCGAACTCCCGACGGAGCTCGAGGACCGACCCGACATCGAACAGACCCTCGATGGCGGCTCTGATGTCGTAGGCGCGCAGCCGGTCGAGCGGCACCACGTCGCGCAGCGCCGCCTGGTCCGGTGCCTCCCACGACTCGGTCCGCCCCTGGAAGTACGACACGTACTGCTTGGCCACCCGTACGGCTTCGGCCTCGTCGGCGACGACGACGTCGACGACACCGTTGGAGCGCTGGACGTCGATCGGACCGATCGCGGTGGGCTCGAACACACCGAGACCGCCGCCCTCGATCATCGCAGGACCCCCCATGCCGATGTTCGAGTCCTCGGTGGCGATCACCACGTCACAGCACCCCAGGATCGCTGCGTTGCCGGCGAAGCAGTAGCCCGAGGCGATCCCGACCAGCGGGACCGTGCCCGACAGCTCGGCGAACCAGCGGAAGGCGAGGCAGTCGAGGCCGCTGACGCCCAGGCCGTCGGTGTCGCCCGGTCGGCCGCCTCCGCCCTCGGTGAAGAACACGATCGGGATGCGGAGCTGTTCGGCGACCTCGAAGAGGCGGTCCTTCTTCCGATGGTTCTGGGTCCCCTGCGTACCGGCGAGCACGGTGTAGTCGTACGACACCGCAACGCACTTCGCGGTGCGCGAGTCGCCGAAGAGCTCACCGTTGACGTCGCCGATGCCACCGACCAGCCCGTCGGCCGGCGTTGCCGCGATCAGGTCCTCGACCGTGCGACGACGGCGCTGCGCTGCGATGACCAGCGGGCCGTACTCGACGAACGTGCCGGCATCGACCAGGTCGGCGATGTTCTCGCGAGCGGTCCGGTGTCCACGGGCACGGCGCCGCGCAACGGCTTCGGGGCGGTGTTCGTCGAGGCCGACGGCGTGGCGGTCGAGCACCTCTCTGAGATCATGTCGCTCGAGCCCCACCGGCCCCACAGGTGCTGACCGCACGTCGTCATCGAGGGCTGCCGTCGCCGGCCGCTCGACGATCTGGAAGAGCAACTGGCCGGCCGCGACCGTGTCCCCGTCGCTCACCCCCGCCACCTCGACCGTCCCGGCAGCGGGAGCGGTGATCTCGTGGTGCATCTTCATCGACTCGACGAGGGCGAGCACCTCACCCTTGCGCACGGCCGCACCGACATCGACGAAGAGGCCGACGACCGTCCCCTGCAGCTCCGACACCACTGCCAGGCTCATCGGGGGGCCCGCATGTCGGGTCAGCTCGTGCCCTCGGGCGAACGCTGGAACGTCGTGATCGACTGCTGACCCATCACCAGCTCGGCCGCCACCGCAGCGAACAGCGCCGGCACGATGAAGCCCGGTTGCCCCGTCGTCTCCGCGACGAACATCACCGCGGCGAGTGGCACGCGGTAGCCGGCGCCGAGGAACGCCGCCATTCCGAGCAGTACGTAGAGCGTGGGATCGAGCGGGTTCACGATGTCGCCGACAGCGCGGCCGACGATGGCACCACCGACCACCAGCGGGATGAAGAGTCCACCGACCCCGCCACCGGCCACCGTCGTCGCGGTGGCAAGACAGCGCAGGAGCAGCACGGCGACGAGCAGCCACAGGGCATGTTCCTCGGCGAGCCAGCGGATGACCTCGTAGCCCGAGCCGATCGTGAGGCTCTCGCCGGTGAGGCCCCGGCTGATCACGAACAGCAACGCGAGCACTGCGGTCGACAGCGCCACACGCACGACGATCGGACGCAGCGTGAACCCCTTGGCGTAGCGGACCAGTCGCGAGAACATGCGGGCGCCGACCGCGCAGCAGATCCCGATCAGGATGGCCCCGGCCAGGTCCTTGTACTCGAACGTGGCGCCGCCATCGCTCTCGAACGTGAAGATCGGCCGGACGTTGCTGAGTGCAACGAACACGAGGTAGCCCGACGCGCTCGCAACGAGGGCCGGCAACAGCATCCGGCGTGCCATCTGGTCGCGGAACGGCACCTCGAGCGCGAAGATCGCCCCCGTCGCGGGCGCCTTGAAGATCGCGGCGACACCGGCGGCGGCCCCCGCGACCAGCAGAGTCCGGTGGTCGGCTCCCCGGAACGCCTTGGGCAGACGACGCTGCATCAGCGCACCCAACGAGGAACCGCCGTACATCGACGGGCCCTCGAGACCCATCGGCCCACCGAGCCCGAGGGTGGTCACCGCCGCGGCCATCCTCCCCATGAACGCGCGCGGGCGAACCGGGTACTCGGGATCGTGGAACGCACGGAGGTATTCGTCGGACGTCCCCGACGACGCACCGTTGCCCAACGTTCGCAACAGGATCGCCGACAGCGCGAGGCCGGCGCCCGGCGCAAGCGCCCCGACCCAGAGAGGACCCTCGATGACTCGTTCGAAGGTGACCTCGACCACCACGTACTCGAAGAACCGCACGAGGAGACCGGTGATCGACCCCGTGATCGCTGCCAACAGAACGACCTCGCGCGACCGTCGGACCAGGTCACGGAACTCCTCACTGCGAATGTCGAACGTCGGCGGTCGCCATCCCAACGTCATCTTCCGGTTCGACACGACGACTCAGTCTAGGCGTGGGCCCACGAGCCACCCGGTACCCTCCGCGCCATGTCTGTGGCGGTGGTGACTGGTTCGGCGGGTTTGATCGGTTCGCAGGCGGCGTTGCACTTCGCGGCGGAGGGCTTCGAGGTGGTCGGTGTCGACAACGACATGCGACGGGTGTTCTTCGGCGACGACTCCTCGACGGCGTGGATGGCCACCGAACTCGCGGATCGTCTCGGGGATCGCTACACGCACTCCTCGGTCGACATCCGCGATCGTGACGGCATCGACCGCCTGTTCGCCGCGTACGGCACGGACATCTCGTTGGTGATCCACACCGCAGCGCAGCCGTCGCACGACTGGGCGGCTCGCGAACCGTTCACCGACTTCGACGTCAACGCGGTCGGCACGCTCAACGTGTTGGAGGCGACCCGTCAGCACTGTCCCGACGCGGTGTTCATCTTCACCTCGACCAACAAGGTGTACGGCGACACCCCGAACCGGCTGCCGTTGATCGAGCACGACACCCGCTGGGAGATCGACCCGTCGCACACCTACGTCAGTGGCATCCGCGAAGACATGTCGATCGACACCACCCTGCACTCGATCTTCGGTGCGTCCAAGGTCGCCGCGGACGTGATGGTGCAGGAGTACGGCCGCTACTTCGGCATGCAGACCTCGGTGTTCCGCGGCGGCACCCTCACCGGACCCAACCATGCAGCAGCAGAACTGCACGGGTTCCTCGCCTACGTGATGCAGTGCACGATGACCGGCACCCCGTACCGGGTGTTCGGATACCGGGGCAAACAGGTCCGTGACGCGATCCACTCCGCCGACCTGATCTCGTGCTTCGACCACGTCCACCGCGCTGCGGTCAACGGTCAGCGCCGTTGCGGTGAGGTGTACAACATCGGCGGCGGACGCTTCTCGAACTGCAGCGTGCTCGAAGCGATCAGCCTGTGCGAAGACATCACCGGCCGGAAACTCGATTGGACCTACGTCGACGACAACCGCGTCGGCGACCACATCTGGTGGATCGGCGACAACGGCCACTTCGCCGAGATGCACCCAGGCTGGGAACTCACCTACGACGTCCCCGCCATCCTCAGCGAGATGCACGACGCCAACCGCAATCGATGGACGTCGTCCCGATGATCGACGCCGGCAAGACCGACGTCATCGGCGTTCAGGTCGATGCGGTCGACTACGACGGGGCGGTCGCTCGGATCATCGACGCCGCCGTCGACCGACGCGCCTACCGGGTCTCGGCACTCGCGGTCCACGGCGTGATGACCGGCGTCGACGACCCTGAGCACCTCGCTCGACTCAACTCCTTCGAACTCGTCACGCCCGACGGCCAACCGGTGCGCTGGGCGATGAACTGGATCCACCACCGCGGGTTGCGCGAACGGGTGTACGGCCCCGACCTCACCTTGGCGGTGTGCCGCGCCGCAGTCGAACGCGACCTCGCCGTCTACTTCCACGGCAGCACCACCGAGACGCTCGAGCATCTCGAACGTCGCCTGCCCACGCTCGTGCCCGGCATCCGGATCGCCGGCACCAGCCCATCGACGTTCGGCACCTCCACCCCACCGGAACTCGACGAACTCGCCGAGCGGATCCGCTCCACCGGCGCATCGATCTGCTTCGTCGGGCTGGGCTGCCCGCGCCAGGAGGTCTTCGTGTACGAGAACGCCGAGCGACTGTCGATGCCGTGTCTCGCCGTCGGTGCCGCGTTCGACTTCCATGCCGGCCTGCAGAAGGAGCCACCGGCCTGGGTCCAGCGCGCTGGGCTCCAGTGGCTGCAACGCCTCGTCGGGAACCCACGTCGGCTGTGGCGCCGCTACCTCGTGCTCAATCCCCGTTTCGCCTGGCGAGTCCTGCTGCAACGAACGGGTCGCTACGAAGCCCCGGAGGCCGTCGAACCGTTTCGCATCGGCTACAGCTGAACCGCGTCGCTGCGACGCCGCTCGGACCGGCTCAGGAACCGACGTTGGTCCCGAGCATCGCCGCCGGCGTCCTCGCGAGGATCCTCAGGTCGGTCCGCAGCGAGACCTGCTCGACGTAGGTCAGATCCCATCGACCGTTCTCGTGCATCGGTCCGGCTCCGCGTGCCGAGATCTGCCACAGCCCGGTCAGCCCCGGCCGCACGTAGTGGCGTTGGTGCAACGTCGGTGGGTACTGCTCGACGACCGACACCAGCTCCGGGCGTGGACCGACCACGCTCATCTCCCCTCGAATGACATTGACGAGCTGCGGGAGTTCGTCGAGGCTGTAGCGACGCAGGAAACGACCGATCACGGTGTGCCGCGGATCGTGTTCGGACTTGTGCGTCCGCCGCCGGTCGTGGATCACGTCCAGGCGCACCGAGCGCCGGTCGGGCCGCATCGTGCGGAACTTGAGCACCTCGAACGGCTCGCCGTCGAGGCCGATGCGTTGTTGACGGAACAGGACCGGCCGCCCGATCGCCAGGGCAACGATGCCGGCGATCACGGCCATCGGCACGGCAGCCACGACCAACGCCCCTGCTGCGAGGCACCGATCGAGGAACGGCTTCACCACCCGGATGTAGACCCCGGACGGCCGCCGCACCGGCGGCATCGGGATCGCGACCACCGGAGACGGTCGCCGCAACACCGCGATGCCACCGCGGACCGTCTCGGCAGCTGCAGCCCCGCCGCTCCAGGACACGAGTTCGCTCGTCATCGATTCCGCCTTCCGTCAAGCCGCCGCCAAGTTGCCCACTCAGCGTGGTTCTCGTTCCGCCACCAGTCACCAACCGATCCACCTGAGCGGCCCTTTGGCTCTTTCCTGGAGCGGATATTCTCGCATGAGGGCGCCCGCGGCGCCACCTCCTTGACCAATACTTGATCACCACGTTGCGTGGCATTCCGGGACGCACGGTCGGCCGATCGGTACGCTGCGGCGCCATGGAGCACGTGAGCATCGGCGCGGGGGTGCGGACCGCGGTCCGCACCAGCGGACGGGCAATCGTCCGGGCCGGCGCCATGGCCGGCGCCGATCTGCGTCTCGACCCGGACCTGATCATCATCGGGGTCAAGCGCGGTGGCACGACCTCGCTGTTCCGAGACCTCGAACGACACCCCGCCATGTGCCCACTCGTTCCGTCGGCCAATCGGCTACCGCTACGCGAGAACATGAAGGGGGTGCACTACTTCGACGGCGACATGCGCCGGTCGATGCGCTGGTACCGCAGCCACTTCCCGACCACGATCACCCTCCGGCGACGTGCCCGCGAGGTCGGGCGCTCCTTCACCGTCGAAGCGAGCCCGTACTACTTCTTCCATCCGCTCGCCGCGTCGCGTGCGGCGAAGGCGCTGCCGCACACCAGGTTCGTCGTGATGCTCCGCGATCCCGTGGAGCGCACCGTGTCCCACTGGGCCGAGCAGACCCGCAACGGGGTCGAGACACTCTCGCTCGAGGATGCGCTGGCGGCGGAGCGCACCCGCGTCGGCGACGACGCAGCCAGACTCGCCGATGGCGCTCTGGCCGAGTCACACGCTCACGAGCAGCAGACCTACGCATCACAGAGCGAGTACGCAGCGTCGTACCGCCGCTGGCTCGACGCCGTCGGGGCCGACCGCCTCGCCGTGGTGTTCTCCGAGCACTACTACGCCGACCCCACCCCGACGCTGCGCACGATCACCGACCTCATCGGAGTCCCGCCCGTTCCGATCGACGGCGAGACGATCCACCGCAACGCCGCTCCACGACCGGGCAGGATCGACCCGGGCACCGATGCGATGCTGACCGAGCGTTTCCGACCCGATGTCGAACTGCTTGCCGAATCGATCGGATCGGAACCACCCTGGCCGCGGTTCGCCATCGGGTCGCGATGAAGGTCCTGCAACTGCACGCCCGGTACCGGATCACCGCCGGCGAGGATTCCGTCGTCGACAACGAAGCCGATGCACTCCGGCGCAACGGCCACGACGTGCGCCAGCTGATCGTGGAGAACCCACCCGGCGCACTCGCCGCGGTCGGCGCGCTCGCTCGCAGCCTCCACAACCCCACCACCGCCCGACAGGTCAACGCCGAGATCTCCGAGCACCGTCCCGACATCGTGCATGCCCACAACACCTGGTTCGCGCTCTCGTCGTCCGCCGTCGCCGCGGCGGCCGCGACCGGGGTTCCCGTCGTGATGACGATCCACAACTACCGCCTCGGATGCATCGGCGCCGACCTCTTCCGCGACGGCGCTGTCTGCACCGCCTGCGTCGGCCGCTCGCCGGTGCGAGGTGTGCTGCACGGCTGCTACCGGGACTCCCGGCTCCAGTCGGCCCTCCACGCCACCGAGGTCGCCGTCACCAGATCTCGGCGGGTGCTCGATCGATCCGTCGCCAGGTTCGTCGCGCCATCACGGTTCATGGCCGACCGCCTCCTCGACATGGCGGTGCCCCACGATCGGCTCGTCGTCAAGCCCCACTTCGTCGCCGATCCCGGACCTCGTCCGAACACCCCGTCGGAATCGGACGAGGTGCTGTGCATCGGTCGGCTGGCACCCGGCAAGGGGATCGACACCCTGCTCGATGCGTGGCCCTCGGTCGGACGCGGTCGTCGCCTGGTGGTCGTCGGCGACGGCCCGCTCGCTCCCGGACTCGAGGACCGCACGCCCGCCGGGGTCGAGTTGCTCGGCTGGCGCAGTCGAGCCGAGGTCGCCGAGCGGATGCTGCGTGCTCGTGCCCTCGTGATGCCGACCGAGTGGTACGAGCCGTTCGGGATGGTGCTGATCGAAGCGATGAGTGCGGGGTTGCCGATCATCGTCACGACGGCGGCGGGTGCTCGCACCATCGTCGACGGCCGCGGGTCCCTGGTGGTCCCTCCGGGTCGGCCCGACAGGCTGGCGAAGGCGATCACGTCACTCGATGACGACACCGTCGACGAGGAAGGGGCGGCAAACCGTGCCCGGTTCGAGGAGCGCTACACCGAAGCGATCGGTGTGGCGAACCTCGAGTCGCTCTACACCTCGGTGATCCGCGGCGAGGAGACACGCGCGTGAGCCGGCAGTTCGTCCGGTACCCGCTCTCCCGGCGATTCACGCTCGCCAGAGGCGCGAGTCGCCGGGCGCGCCGCGTTCGGTTCCTCGCCGGGGCCTCGGACTGGCGGCGCGACCTCCTCGACCGGGTGGGCAGTACAGCGATCGGCATCGCCGGGACCGGAATCTGGCCGGTCGAGGCTGCCTGGCCGTGGCCTGCACCCCAGCCCACCGAACTCGTCGAGCGACTCCACGATGCGCTCCCCGGACTCGACATCGTGGCGGCCGCCGCCCCCCGTCAGGCCGGACGGACGCGCCTCTCGGTGCTCGGAACGTGGCACCACGCCGACATCGTGATCAAGTTCGGGCAACCCGACGACGGGATCGAGACCGAGGTCGCTGCCCTTCGATTGCTGGAGCAGGACCCGCTGCCGTCGATCGCCACCCCCGCGGTCGTCGCGTCAGGAGTTCTCGACGACGGTGAGCACATCGCCTACCTCGCCACGACGGCAGTCGGGCTCGACGGCCAACGACCGGCGGTCGACGAACCGCTGTACACCTTCGAATCCGACCTCGCCGAGCGCCTCCGTGGACTCCCGCGACCAGCCGGAGGCCACCCCGACGACATCCCCACCCACGGCGACCTCGCCCCGTGGAATCTACGACGAACCGGCCGGGGTCTGGCGCTGTTCGACTGGGAGGACGCCGGATGGCGCCCGCCCGGCTCCGACCTCGCCCACTATCGCCGAACCTGCGACGAGCTGCGCCGGCGCTGACCGACCGGCGACTCGGCGACCGGCACGGTCGTCACTTGACGACGATGGCCGACGGCGTCCGATACGACGAGTTGCCGGCGGCATCGAAGGCCTGCACCTGGATGTAGTGCGTACCCGCCCCGAGACTCGTGATCCTCACCGTGGTCGCCGGCGCAGGAACCACCGCCACCTCGGTCCCGTTGCGGGTGACACGGTACGACGCAACGCCGACATTGTCGCGAGACGCCGACCAGGCGACATCGATCGAGCCGTCCGGCTCGGCCACCGCCGTGAGATCCCGCGGCGTCGACGGATTCGACGTGTCCGCCGACGGCGGCGCGGCGATCGTCACCACCGCCGACGGCGTCCGATACGACGAGTTCCCGGCGGCATCGAAGGCCTGCACCTGGATGTAGTGCGTACCCGCCCCGAGACTCGTGATCCTCACCGTGGTCGCCGGCGCAGGAACCACCGCCACCTCGGTCCCGTTGCGGGTGACACGGTACGACGCAACGCCGACATTGTCGCGAGACGCCGACCAGGCGACATCGATCGAGCCGTCCGGCTCGGCCACCGCCGTGAGATCCCGCGGCGTCGACGGATTCGACGTGTCCGCCGACGGCGGCGCGGCGATCGTCACCAGCACCGACGGTGTCATGGCAGATCGGTTGCCGACGGTGTCAGTGGCGGAGACCTGCAGGTAGTGGCTCCCGGCGCCGAGGTCGAGTGTCGCCGTGGTGACATCGCCGTCCACGGTCGCCACCTCGACGCTGTTGCGGTACACCGTGTACGACCCGACGCCCGACGGGTCGCTCGATGCACCCCAGGTCGCCGTGACGAGGCGTGTCGCCGGGTCGAGGGTTGCAGCGAGACCGGTCGGCACCGAGGGCGCCGACGTATCCGGGGCGACCAGACGACCGAGCACCGATTCGGTACGGGCCGACACGTTGCCGGCTTCGTCGCGGGCGGCGACCTGGATGTAGTGATCGCCGTAGCCCAGGTCGAGCTCGACACTGGTCACGTCCGAGGCAACGGTCACGACCAGTGCACCGTTGCGGTAGATCGAGTACTCGGCGACCCCGATGTCGTCGGACGACGGGCTCCACGTCACCGAGAGCGTCACCGACACCGGGTCGGCTTCGACGACCAGGTCGGTCGGCACCGAGGGAGCCGAGACATCGTCACCGTCGAGCTCGATGCGGACCGACGCAGTCTTCGCCGACTCGTTGCCGGCGTTGTCGATCGCCTGGAGCTGGAACCAGTGCACACCGCGTACGAGATCGGGCAGGTTGACCGTCGTCTGGTCGCCGGGAACCAGCGCCACCGCGACGCCGGTGTCGAGCACACGGTAGTTCGCAACACCGAAGTCGTCGGTCGAGGCCGTCCAGGTCAGCGTGACCGAACCGTCGTCCTCCACCTGCGCCGCGAGGTCCGTCGGAACGGTCGGCTTGCGGTTGTCGGCAGCCTGGAACACCGCCGAGGTCGCCGAGCGGTTCCCGGCGGGGTCGACGGCGCGAACGAAGTAGCGATCGGCGGGGGATCCCGTCTCGTCGACGAAGCTGGTTCCGTACACGAGCGGGCTGACGACGCGATCGTTGCGGAGCACTTCGTAGCCGACGTAGCCGGGTGACTCGTCGCTGGAGGCGGCCCAGCTCACGCGGACACCGCCGGCAGCGCGGACCGTGGCGACCGGCGAGGCCGGCACGGTGGGAGCAGCGACATCGCGCGGGCAGAACTTGGAGAAGCTCTCCAGGTACTGACGCTGGCCGTTCACGTACGGTCCGCCGAGGAAGTCGCCGCCGAACCAGACGCAACCGTCGACGTCGGTGTGCAACGCCCATGCGCCCTCGGAGTACGCGGACTGGAGACCGGGCACGAAGTCGTGGTCGTACTCGTGCGTCGCGACGTCGAACGCCCCGATCCAGTTGTAGATGTCGACTCGCGAGTAGTTGTCCGGCGACGGATAGCTCGTGCCGTCGTGATAGATCCAGGCGTTGCCGTGACTGCCCTGCACCACCGTGTCGCCGGCCAGGGCGAACGCCTGGGTGTCACCGCCGCGGTCCTGGGTGACGTACGACTTCACCAGTCCGTAGTCGTTCTCCCGATACACGTGGACGTTGTGTTCGGAGCCGCCTTGCCAGACTTCCGATCCGACCGACAGAACGGCCTGCTGGTAGCGCCGACTCGTGTTGCTCGTGGTCCACACGGGGTCCGCGAGGCCGCCGACGATCGATCCATCAGCAGCGTTCAGCGTGCCGACTCCCTGACGGGCGACACCGTTCACTCCGCGCAGGTAGCCGACGAACTGCACGTTGCCGTTCGTGGCGTCGACGTCGTAGGGAATGCCGTCGACGTTCGGGCGGAAAGCGGTGTCGGGGTCGCCGTTCGCGATGGACACCCGCGCGAGTCGTCCGACGGGGACCGTCCGGCTGGCGCCGTCGATGCGGGTGAAGTTGCCGCCCACGTAGATCCAGTCGCCATCGACATCGATGGCTCGGGCGATCGGCCGTTGTGTCGTGCCGCTCACGGTGAGCGATGCACGCCAGGTCGGATCGACGACCCCGGTGATCGGGTCGAGCGCGGCAAGCCCGCTGGTGCCGGACACCCCGTCGACGTTCGTGAACTGACCGGCGACGATCAGGCGGCCACCGGCGACGTCGAGGTCCCAGACGGCACCGTCGAGCTGCGGACGGAAGTCGCTGATCCATGCGCCGGTGGTCCGGTCGAACGCTGCGAGGGAGCGGTGATCGACGAGGCCACCGGTCGCCGCATCGCGCACCTGGGCGAACTTGCCGCCGACGTACACGCGGTCTCCGATGGTGGTGATGGCGAGCACCGGCGTGTCCAGCTGGGGCTCGGAGTCACCTGTCTTCAGCACACCGCGGACACCGCCGGCGATCTCCGCCGGGCGATCGTCGAGTCCGGGAGCGAGCGTCACGGCGCCGAACCCGGCGTCGGGGATCGTGGGGGGTGGGGTCGTCGTGACGGTGGGCCGGATGAAGAGCTGCGTGAACGGGATCGCCTGGCGTTCGTTGTTGTTCTCCCACAGGTACGACGTGTCGTTGCTGTCACCGTCGACGAGACCACGGTAGGAGAAGCCGGCCTGGCGGCCGTGTCCGCTCCACGGGAACGTGAACCAACCGTTGAGATCGTTGCCGGCTCGGTTGCCGCTGCCGACCTCGCCCCACATGGTGATCGACGAGTCCTTGGTGTTCGATCCCGTTCCCGGGGAACCGTCGATCGACCACGATGCGAGTCGGTGACCACCACCGAGCGCCCACGACCACGCGCCGAGGTCGAGGAAGTTCCAGCGGAGGTCCTGCCAGGCGGTTCCGCTCTTGTTCGCTGCGCGCCGAACCCGCAGGCCGTCGGCGAGGTCGCTGACCGCCCCTCCGTCGAGCAGCCCGTCGATCGTGTCGGCCGAGAGTGCTGCCGGCGAGAACGCGCCAGAACCGTCGATCGTCTCGCGGAGCCGCTTGGACGTCGACTGCCCGTAGTCGCGGAAGGTCCACCCTTCGCGACCGCGTCCGATCAGCACCCAGCCGCCGCCGTCGGTGGTCATGTCGCAATAGAACTGGTCGGGCCGCACGAGGGTGTCGGTACGGATCCAGTAGACCCCGTCAGGGCTGGCGGGATGGAGCTGCTTGATCTCCCAGCAGGAGGCGGCCGCCTCGCCGGCCGTCGCGCCGGACCCGGGTCCCGATGTCGCCCCCGGTTCGGCCGCCGCGGCGTCGGCGACCGCCGCCACGACCGCAGCGCCGGCACCGAGCGCCGACAGCGCGAGCAGTGCAGTCAGGGATCGGGCCCGCCGCCCGATCCCCGACCGCGTCCGGAGCGTTCCCTCGAGGTCGTGGTACCGCCGCATACGTCTCTTTCCGCCGGGACTCACCGGTTGGTGGTGCACCGACGACAGTACGGCCCCGCGAGGGGCCTCTGCCACCAAACGTGGTCAAGATCCGGCAAAATGCCACACTCTGTGTGGTTTCGGCCTGCCGCAGCGTGAAGAGTCCCTCAGCAGATTCAACGAATGCTCAAGGTGACGCATCGCGGGGCCGATGGTCCGGGCGTGACTCAGGTGTATCGGCGTCCCGACCGTCGTAGCGCGGCGCCCGAGGTGTCGGTGCGGGCGATGTCGTGAGTACCCCCTCCGCCGAGACGTCGAACATCGGCCCACTCGAGGCGTTCTGGCGCTTCCGCGCCTGGACCGTGCCCGTGACGATCGTGGTCGGTCTCCTCGCCGGTCTCTTCGTGCTCGCCACGTCGGGCACGTCCACCGCGTCGACCACGCTGTACCTGACCGACCCGCGCGGCACCCCGGTGTTCCGCGACGGCTCGAGCACGCCCACCGACCTCACCCGATACGCCCGCCAGCGCGCCGAGTTCGCCGACTCGGCCGAAGTCCACGAAACGGTCGCCGCAGCGATCGACGGAGAGACGGTGCAATCCGTCGACGACGTCGTGGTCACCGGGACGACGACGAGTTCCGATGTCCGGATCGATTGCACCGCCGACAGCGAGGAACGCGCGGTGCGCATCTGCGACGAGGTGGTCGCCGCCTACCTCGTGCTGACCGAGCGGGACACGACCGCACGCGCCGATGCGACCGTCGACGCGTTCCTGTCCGAACGAGCCCGTCTCGTCGACGAGGACGGTGGGCAGAGCACGATCGACCAGATCGACCTGCAGATCGCCGAGGTGCGTTCCGAAGCAGCGCTGCTCGGCAACGGCGTCGAATTCGTCGAGCCGGCCCAGGTCGACGAGGACTCCCGCATCCTGCCGGCGCTGCAGTACACGATCGCAGCGCTGCTCTTCGCGGCGTTCGCCACGGCGATCATCGCCTGGTTCCGGGCCGGCCGCCGCCCGGTGGTGACGACCAGTTCCGATGCCACCACCAGCCTCGACGCTCCACTGCTCGGCGAAGTGACCGAGGCCCCGGCGCATCTCTTCGAGCCGACGACGCCCCCGGGCGCCGCCTATCAACTGCTCGCCACCAGCCTCGGAGCGGTGCGCCCCGACGGCGGCGTCATCCTGACCGCCACGGCAACGACCGTCCAGCACGCCGCCGAAACCGTGGCCCGTCTCGCTGTGGCGGCAGCCCGAGAGGGTCGCAGCGTGCTGGTCATCGACGCGAACCTCCACGATCGAAGGATCAGCCGCCTCTTCGGGTTCGACCACGCGGTCGGTGGCTTCACCGAGCTGTTGGCAGGCCTCACCACCGTCGACGACGTGCGTCGCACGATCGGTGTCGGCGGCGAAGCGACGTTGGATCTCCTGGTCGGTGGTCGAGCGGTCGACGATCCAGCCGGATTGTTCCGGTCGCAAGCCGCCCGTTCGACGATGCACACCCTGCGCGACCGCTATCAGCTCGTGCTCCTCGATGTGCCGCCACTGCTGTCCGTGGCCGACGGTTCCGCCCTGGCCGGCGATGCCGACGGGGTGATCCTCATCGTGGAGCGCGGCACCGATGCCCGTGATCTCGACATCGTGCGACAACGACTCGACGTGCTCCGAGCAGATCTGGTCGGCGTCGTGTACGACCACCGGGCGCACGACCACGGGGCGTGACCGTGCCCGCCGCGACATCCACCGGCGGGTCGCGGGCGCGACGTCCGCTCGGCGCGATCGTCTCGCAGCTGATCGTCGCCGGCTCGAGCCTCCTCCTGTCGTTCGTCGCTCTCCGCCAACTCGGCGCCAGCGGCCTCGGTGTCTTCAGCCTCCTGCTCGGTGTGCTCATCACCGTCAACTCCGTGCAGACCGGCTGGATCGGCGACTCGCTGACGGTGCTCGATCGATTCGATCCCGGCATCCGACGCGCCCTGTTCCAGTCCCAGTGGGCAGCCGTCGGACTCATCGCGCTGGTCACCTACGCGATTGCACTCCGGATCGACGGCATCGACGGAACCGCCGCTGGGTTGTTCGCGCTGGCCTCCGTCGCCTGGTCGGTCGAGGAGACCTGCCGACGGATCCTCATCGCCCGACGCGAGTTCTGGAGTCTCGTCGCCAACGACAGCGCCTTCGCGGTCGGGTCGCTCGGCCTGGTCGCCATGGTGATCGTGTCGGGCAACGACGTGACCATCGAGACCATGATCCTCTCGTTGCTCGCTGGAGGCATCGTCGCGATCGGACTTGCGGTGGTGCAACTCCCTCGCATCGAGCTCCTGCGCGGACCCGTCGAGCCATCGCGAATGCGGGAGCTGGCCTCGTTCGCTGGATGGCGCGCCATCCAGGTCGGCCTGCGGCCGGGAACGATGGCCGTCGTGCGAGCGGTGGTGGCTGCGACCGCCGGCTTCGCCGCGCTCGGTGAGCTGGAGGCGGCCCGCCTGCTGATCGCTCCTGTGCTGACGATCGTCAACGGTGCCGGGGTGTATCTCCTGCCCACCTACGCGAACCAGGTTCGACGACTGGCGCCGTTCCGCCCCACCGTCGGACGGGCGATGGTCGTGGTCGGCGCGCTCGCGGGCGCGTACGGCGTTGTCGCGGTGCTGCTCCGCGACCTCCTGGTCGACACGCTGACGAACGGCGACACGCTCGTCAGCACGGGTGCAATCGTCTCGTGGAGCACGTTCTCGGTGGCGTTCGGCCTCGGCGTGCCGGCCGGCAGTGCGATGGTCGCTCTCGGACACTCTCGGCGCACCTTCGCGATCCGCGCCGTCGATGCGGCGATCGGCGTCATCGCGGCATCCGTGCTCGCCGTTGCCGGCTTCGTCGCCGCCGTGCCCGCCGGGCTCGCTGCCGGGGCATTCGTCGGTGCTGGGCTCCTCGTGCGGGCGCTGCACCGCGAGCCCCCGCCCGTCGCGCACGACGAGACCCACGACGATGCCCCCGACACCTCCCCCGACACCTCCCCCGACACGTTGGCCGGCATCGTGCCTCCCCCGCCGATCGCTCCGGCCCACTGGCGATGGTCCGCCGACGACGCACCCGCGGCACCGTCCCCTACGCCACCACCGCCGCCACCCCCGCCACCCCCGGCCGCTCCCGGCGCGGGCTCGCCAGCGCCCTCCGAGACCACCGGTCGGGGTCCGCACCCCGGCATCCCGATCTCGGCGGCGCAGCGGCATCGACTGGCATCGCGAACTGCTGTGGGTCGTTCCGCTCCTGCTCATCGTGGCCACCGAGTGGAAGATCCGTCGACGGAGCATCGACGATCTGCTGTCCGGGTCGATCGACCCGATGATCGCCATCGAGCTGCTCGTGTACGCCCTCGTCGGTCTGTGGGCACTGTGGCGGCTGGTACCGAGCAAGCCTCGCATGCAGCCCCTGATGATGATCATGTGGGGCTACGTCCTCACGACGGCGGTCAGCGCGCTGTACTCCAGCTTCCCGATGCTGGCGATCGCCAGGGCCGTGCAGATCGTGATCATCGCCACGGTGGTGCAGTTGATCGCCAGCCAGGGCAGCCTGGCGACGATCACCCGGTTCCTCCACGGCTGGATCGTGCTCCTGACCATCTCGATCGCGGCCGGCCTCGTCTACGTCGCACCCACCACCGGTCCCCAGGAGGGCCGCTTCACCTGGCTGTCGGTGCACAGCGTCAGCGCGGGGTCGATGCTCGCACTGTCGGTGCCCCTGCTCTTCGGACTCTGGCTGGCGGCAGGTCGCCGGCCACTCCCGTGGCCTCGATGGGTCTACGGAAGCCTCGTCCTGGTCCACCTCCTGTTCCTCCTGCTCACGCGGACCCGGGGATCGATCGGCGGCGCCCTCGTCGCCATCGCAGTCATGGCATGGTTGGCCTCGGGCCGAAGGATGAAACCCGAACTGGTGCTCGGCAGCCTGGTGATCGGTGGCGCCCTCGCGCTCGCCTTCGGGCGACCGGTGCTCGAGTTCCTGACCCGCGGTGAGACCGTCGATCAGATCGGCACGTTCAACCGCCGCACCGAGATCTGGGCGCTTGCCTGGGAGTCGTTCCTCGAGCGTCCGCTGTTCGGCCTCGGCTTCAACTCGGCGAAGGGAGTCTTCTTCGACGAGACCGGGCTCGGCGGCGCCCACAACGCTGCGGTCAACGTGATGATCGATGTCGGGCTCGCGGGCCTGATCTGGTGGGTTGCGCTGATCGTCGGCTCCCTGGTCGTCCTCGGTCGACTGCGCGGCAACGAACGCCGCTCGCCGGTCCTGTTGCTCGGCGCCACGGGCACCGCCCGCTCGGACCATCTGGTTCTGATCGGGCTGTTCAGCGCGATGCTCGTCAACAGCATCACCACCGAGGGTCTCGGCGCCGGCGTGAACGTGTCGGCGATCTGGCTGTTCGTCGTGGCCGCCTGGCTCACCCTGCTCGACCGCGAACAGCGCAACTGTCGGTCGGTTCGTGAACGTGAACTGGCGGTCGACCCGATCGCGAGCCTCGCCGGACGCTGAGCCGGCGCACCCTAGGATGGCGACATGGCAAGAGTAGTGGTCACCGGCGGAGCAGGCTTTCTCGGATCCCACCTGTGTCGTGCCCTGCTCGAGCGCGGTGACGAGGTCGTCGCACTCGACAACCTCGTCACCGGGTCGATCACCAACATCGAAGAGTTGTTCGGAGCAGGATTCACCTTCGTCGAGCACGATGTCAGCACGCACGTCTGGGTACCGGGCCCGGTCGACATCGTCATGCACCTCGCCAGCCCGGCAAGCCCCGTCGACTTCGAGCGCATCCCCATCCAGATCCTCAAGGTCGGTGGACTCGGGACGCACAACACGCTCGGCCTGGCGCTCGCCAAGGGTGCCCGCTACTTCCTCGCCTCGACGTCGGAGGTGTACGGCGACCCGCTCGTACACCCTCAACCCGAGGAGTACTGGGGCAATGTGAATCCGATCGGACCGAGGGGCGTCTACGACGAGGCGAAGCGGTATGCGGAGGCGATGACGATGGCCTACCACCGGCACCACGACGTCGATGTGCGCATCGTCAGGATCTTCAACACCTACGGCCCCCGGATGCGACCCGACGATGGCCGCGCGGTCTCGAACTTCCTGGTCCAGGCCCTACGCGGCGAGCCGATCACCATCTTCGGCGACGGCGGTCAGACGCGCTCGTTCACGTACGTCGATGACGAGATCCGTGGGTTCCTGGCCCTGCTCGACTCGGACCTGAACACGCCGATCAACATCGGCAACGACAACGAGTTCACGATCGCGCAGTTGGCCGAGTTGGTCCTCGACGTGACGGGCTCCACCTCCGAACTGGTCCATCTGCCACTGCCCGTCGACGATCCCATGCAGCGCAAACCCGACCTCACCAAGGCGCGCACCCTGCTCGGGTGGGAGCCGACCGTTCAGTTGCGAGAAGGGCTCGAACGGACAGCGGCGTACTTCTCGTCCCGCTTGCTCTGAGCGGTCACGCCGTGTCCGAGGTCGGTCAGCGGCGACCGACGCCCTCGTACTCGAAGCCGGCTTCTCTCACGAGATGTGGTTCGAAGAGGTTGCGGGTGTCGACGATCGAGACCCCGCGACGGCTCCGCGCGGCGAGTGCCGGGAGCTCGATCTTGGCGAAGTCGGGCCACTCGGTGAACACGGCGATCACGTCGGCCCCCGCGCCGACCTCGAGCGGGTCGTCGAGCAGCTCGATCCCGTCGAGGACCTGCTCCTGGTGCGGTGTGAGCTCGCCACTGGTGGTCGGGTCGTAGGCCCGCACCGACGCGCCGAGGCGACGGAGCTCTGCGATGATCGCCAGCGCCGGCGACTCACGCAGGTCGTCGGTGCCGGCCTTGAAGGTCAGCCCGAGGCCACCGACCGTGATCCCGGACAAGTCGTGGTCGGGCCGTCCCGCAGCGGTGGCGATCTTCGACACCATCCGTTCGAGCTGCTCGTCGTTGACATCGATGACGCCGCGCATCATCGTGAAGTTGTAGCCGTGATCCTCGGCGATCTTGACCAGCGCCCGAGAATCCTTGGGGAAGCAGCTTCCTCCCCAGCCGGGCCCGGGCCGGAGGAACTGCATGCCGATCCGCTGGTCGGATCCGATGCCCTCGACGACGGCGGCCACGTCGGCGCCCACGGCCTCGCACATCGCCGCCACGGCGTTGACGAAGCTGATCTTCATCGCCAGGAAGCCGTTCGCCGCGTACTTGATCGTCTCGGCGGACGCCGGATCGGTGATGTGGATCGGCGCGTCGACCTGGGCGTAGAGCTCGGCGACGCGCTCGGCTGCGGCGCGATCGGCGCTGCCGATGACCACGCGATCGGGGTGGAGGAAGTCGTACACGGCGGTTCCCTCGCGGAGGAACTCCGGGTTCGAGACGACGTACACGTCGGAGCGTTGGAGCACTCGCTCGACGGCGAGGGTGGACCCGACCGGGACGGTCGACTTGTTGACCACGACCGCACCTGACTTGAGCACGGGTGCGATCTGCGCCGCAGCCTGCTCGATGTAGGACAGGTCGGCGCTGCCGTCGTCGCCCTGCGGGGTGGGGACGCACAGGAACACGATGTCGGCGTCGCGGGCGGCAGCCGCCGCTCCGAGGACGAACTCCAGCAGGCCGGCACCGCGCGCATCGTTGACGATCGTCTCGAGGCCCTCCTCGACGATCGGGATGTGGCCGGCGTTGAGCAGGTCGACCTTCCGAGGGTCGATGTCGCCGCACACGACATGGTGTCCGAGGTGAGCAAAACAGGCTCCGGTGGTCAGGCCCACGTAACCGGTACCCACCACGGCGAGTCGGATCGGTGTATCGGTCATCTCGTCACGCTTTCATCAGTCCGCCACAGCAGCCACACCGAAGCGCGGCGAGCCCCAACAGTACCTGACGAAAATCGGCCGGGTCAGAATCTTGACGAAGGTGTGAGACGGGCACCGATGCGGGGATCACCGGTTCGCGACCGGCGGACTGGGTACGTTCGACGCCATGCACCTGTCGACGGAGCTGATCAGCCAGACCGACGCCGAGAGCGTCTGTGGGTCCGACCCCAGCTGGTTGTGCGACGCGGTCTACGACCTCACCAACGGCAACACGGTGCTTCCCGCCGTCGTCGACGCGATCGTCCAGGTGGCGCTGATCCTGCTCGTCGCCTGGATCCTCACCATCGTCACCCGTCGCTACTTCGCCCGGATGGTCGCCCGGATGATCGCACCGGACACGACCATCGCCTCACGGCAGCTCGCCAAGTTCGGCGAGAGCGCTGCCGCGCTGGTTCCGGATGTTTCCGATCCACGACGGGACGCACGGGTCCACTCGATCTCGGCCGTGGTCGGCAGCACGACCGCGATCATCATCTGGTCGATTGCACTGATCATGGCGCTCGGTGAGCTCGGGGTGAACCTCGCCCCGCTCATCGCCGGCGCCGGTATCGCCGGCGTCGCCCTCGGTTTCGGCGCCCAGAGCCTCGTGGAGGACTGCATCGCCGGATTGTTCATGTTGGTCGAGGATCAGTACGGAATCGGCGACATCGTCGACCTCGACGAGGCGACGGGTGTCGTGGAGAAGATCTCCCTGCGCACCACCGTGCTCCGCGGTGTCGACGGGACCGTCTGGCACGTGCCGAACGGCGAGGTGCAACGGGTGGGCAACAAGTCGCAGCTCTGGTCCGTCGCACTCATCGATGTCGACGTCGCCTACGACTGCGACCTCGCGTCGGCTCGCCAGGTGATCATCGAGACCGTCCAGGCCGTGTGCAACCAGGACGACTGGCGATCGTCGGTGCTCGACGAGCCGCAGCTGCTCGGTGTCGAGGCCCTCGGCGCCGACGGCATCACGATCCGGGTCACGGTCAAGACCGAGCCCGGAACGCAGTGGGCACTGCAGCGGGCGCTCCGCGAGGCGATCAAGGGCGCGCTCGACGGCGCCGGCATCGAGATCCCGTTCCCGCAACGGACGATCTGGGTTCGCCGTGACGCCGAGTCGGTCGGCGACGATCCACTGACCGACGCTCCCTGATGCCACAATGTCGGCCATGACCTCGGCGGTAGTGGGATTCGACGTCCTCGCTCCCGCATTCGACGTCGGCTGGCTGATCGTCGCCGCCCTCCTGACGGCACTCGCGTTCGCCGTGTTCGACTGGCAGCAGTCCCGGACCGCACCGCCGCGCCCAGCGGCGGCGCCGACCGTCGAGTCGTTGCGATCCGATCCACCGGCCGTGGTCAACATGATCACCAACGACGCCACCGTGACCGCGGCAGCATTCCGAGCGACGGTGATCGATCTGGCAGCACGAGGTTGGCTGCGGATCCTGCCGCCCGACGCCGGCGACGACCTCGCGAGGGTCCGGCCGGCAGCCGAGGCGTACCAGGGCGATGCGCTGCGCCCCTACGAACGCCTGGTCCTGCAACACGTCATCGCCCGGTTCACGACCGATCGGGCGATTCCCGCGCCCTACCTCGCCGTCGACGTGCGCGGTTCGTGGTGGCGACGCTTCGCGGGCCTCGTCGCCGACGACGCCCGCCACGACGGCCTGGTCACGCGGCGATGGCGACCGGTCGACCTCGCACTGCCGGCCGGCGCGGCCGTCCTCGCTGTGCTCGCATGGTGGATCGGAGCACAGGCCGGCAACGAGGTCCCCGTGATCGACTCGGTCGAACGCCGGATCGGTTCCTGGCTGGTCCTCGCTGCGCTGGTGGTCCTGGTGGTGAGGATCGTCCGGGTCCTCGTCCAACCCTCCTTCACCCTGACGAACGAGGGCGTCGTGGCAACCAGCGCCTGGCTGGCGGTTCGCCAACGCCTCGACCAGACCGGCTTCGGAGACCTGGCACCGAGCGCACAGGACATCGGCGATCGCCGACTGGCCTACGCCACGGCGATGTGCCTCGCCGACGGTGCCGCCGTCGAGCTCCCCCTGGCGCGGGAGGACCATTTCCGAGCGTGGAGTTCCGTCGGTGGTCGCTCCCGGCTGGTGCGGGTGCACTATCCGTCGCGGATCGGGTTCGGCCTCGCTCCCTACGTGGCGATCGGTGTCGGCGTCGTCCTGTTCCTCGTCGGAGGTCGGCTGCGACGCTGGTCCGAGGAGGTCGCGCGCGGCGACGGGTTCGACTGGGTCTACGAGCAGCTCCCCGAGCAGGACTGGCTGATCGCCGACATCGCGACCGTCGTCTCGATCGTGGCGGTCGCCCCGATCCTGATCGGCGTCTGGCTCGCGATCGCCGGGGTGGTCGACCTGTTCATGACCGTCGAACGGACCGGCGTGGTGATCCGGGCCCGGCGGCCGGTCGAGGTCTCCTCACTTCCCCGTCGCGTACGACGGCAGCTCGACCGCGACCGGTACCGGGTGTACCTCGCTGTCGATGACGGGTCCTCCGACGACGTGGTTGCCTGGCGGGCGAACGAACGAACCGCCGTGCCGCAGGGTGCCCGTGCGACCGTCAGAGCCTCGAGGGTGCTCGGCCGGGTCCGCAGCGCAACCCCGGTCGGCCACCGCCTCGTCGAGTGAATCGAGTCGACGGCCGGCGATCGGTCAGGCCCTCCAGAAGCCGGCCTTGAGGTACTCGCCCTCCTTGAACCCGATCGGATGGTCGGTGTCGTGCCCGGTCCGCTCGATCTCCCGAAGCGGCCGGCCGGCGGCTTCGGCGGCGGCGAGGACCGTGTCGAAGAACTGCTGCGGTGTGACCCGACTCGAACACGAGGCCTGCATCAGCACACCACCGGGCCGTACGAGGCGCAGCGCGAGGTGTGTCAAGCGCGTGTACGCCCGCAGCGCTCCGTCGACGTTCGCCTGGCGTTGGGCGAACGACGGCGGGTCGACGATCACGAGGTCGTAGTTCGTGCCGGCGCGGGCGAGCTGCACCATCACCTCGAACGCGTCACCGACCTCGGTGGTGAACCTGCAGTTGCGGACGGCGTCGAGGCCGAGATTGAGTTCCATGTTGTGTTCCGCTGCTGCGAGCGTCGGCGCGGACAGGTCGACCGCGTGCACCGAGCGAGCACCGCCCGCCGCGGCATGCACGCTGAACCCACCGGTCGATGCGAACACGTCGAGCACGTCGCGCCCTGATGCCATCGCACCGACTCGGAGCCGATTGGCACGCTGATCGAGGAAGTGCCCGGTCTTCTGGCCGGCACGCACGTCCGCGTCGAACTGCAACCCACCCTCGAAGAACCGCACGGGTCCGTCGGGCACCGTCCCGGCGATCACGTCGCCGTCGGTGAGCCCGAACGTCTCGCCGCGGGCGACGTTGCGTGCGAGGCGGACCACGACCCCGCCACAGCCGGTGACGTCGAGCAGGACGCGGGTGACGGCGACGAGGTGCGGGAACCAGACGGCGGAGTACAGCTTGACGACGAGAACATCGGCGTACCGATCGACCACCAGGCCCGACACGCCGTCGTTCTCCCCGTTGAGGACGCGGTAGGCCAGCCGGTCGGCGTCGGGATCGGAGGTGAAGGCCGACCGACGATCGAGTGCGGCTCGGAAGGTGGTGCGCCAGAAGTCGTCGTCGAGCGGCGTCGGCTTGCCGACGTGGACGATGCGGAAGCGGATCGGCGAGTCGGGATCGTGGAGTGCGAGCGCAACGAACTTGCGGTCGTTGTCGAAGATCACCGAGACATCGCCCGCTTCGGCCTCGTGGCTGACCGATGTGACCGACTCCTCGAACACCCACGGATGCCGGGCTCGGATGTGGCGGAGCGCATCGGGGGTGACACGGACGGCGAGTCGCTTGTCACTCGGCCGCGGCACCCGCAGCAGCCGGCGATGCAGTTCGGGTCGATTCATCCCCGGAACGACGCAATGATGCCGACGCTGGGTGCGACGTCGCCGCCATGGATCGACGCCCAGGCCGAAGCCGGGCCGTCGCGACCCGTCCGGTACTCGACGGTCATCCACGACCGGCTGCCGTCGATGAACTCGTTCATCGCCTCGACCGTGCGGCGTTGGTAGTCCTGCGCGCCCCAGGCGGCGACGCGTCGCTCGACCTCGCTCGGAGCGAAGAAGAACACCGGGGCCGGCCCGGCGAGACCGGCTGCGCCCACGGCCGGCCCGGCGTCGTGGTGGCTCTTGCCGATCATCATCGAGTAGCGGAGACGGTCGCCGAGATGGCCGTGGACGGCGCCGAGCACCGACGGGTTTCCCGCCATGTCGATCAGGACGGAGTCGATCGCGTCGATCGAGGTGACCTCGTCGTAGGTGACGACGCTGTCGTAGTAGCCGAGCGCTCGCACGAAATCGGCATTGGCCGGCGAGGTGAGCCCGACCACACGCAGGCCGTCGCGCTGGGCCGCTCGCTGAGCGAAACCGATCGCGGTCTTGGACGACGCGGACAGCACGATGACCTGCTCCGCGCCGAAGTACGGCGCGTCCCCGGACTCAGTGGCTCCTCCGGAGGCGGCGAAGAACTCCTCCGCGAGGAAACCGGTGAGGAACAGCACGCGCAGGATCGCGTGGCGGGCTTCGCCATCGGGCGTGTCGTCGTGGAACGGATCGAGGTCGGTGCGGGTGTAGGTGCGGTAGATCGGGGCGTGCGCCTGGCGGTGCTCGCCGTCGTCGCGGAAACCGTCTCGACGGGGAGTGGCGGTGAACACGACGGACTCGGCCATCGGGAACCAACCGTGATAGCGGCCGCCGACGGCGAGGTCCGGGTGGCGCGATTCGACGATCTCGGCGAACCCGACCGCCGGCACGCGACCCCACTCGGGGGCGCCGGGTGATGGGAAGAAGTCCCAGTAGCCGAGGAGGTCACCGGCACCGGCGTAGCTGATGTTGTTCGCGGTGACGGCGAACTGGTCGATGCGGAGACGGACCTGACCCGGTTGGAGGTCGGCCATCGGCTCGTCGTGGACCTCGACCTCGCCGATCGCCGTCCGGCGTGTCTCCAGGACCGCGCTGCGGTTCGGAGCGCTGTCGTTCGGGATGCCGGTGTCGTCGTGCGCCATACTCCCAGCATGCCTGATTCCTTCTCGCCACTCGCACTCACGAATCTGTTCGGTCTCGACGGCAAGGTCGCCGTGGTCACCGGCGGCTCCCGGGGCATCGGCTTCATGATCGCATCGGGTCTGGTCGCCAACGGCGTGCGCACCTACATCACGGCCCGCAAGGCGGAGCCATGCGACGCGGCGGCGGCCGAATTGTCGGAGCACGGCGAGTGCATCTCGATCCCAGCGGATCTGTCGACCGCCGACGGCCTCGCCTCGTTCGTGGCCGCCCTGACCGAACGGGAATCGCAGATCGACATCCTGGTGAACAACGCGGGTGCGGCCTGGGGCGCAGCGCTGGGCGAGTTCCCCGAGATCGGCTTCGACAAGGTGATGGACATCAACGTGAAGGCACCGTTCATGCTGACGCAGGCGCTGCTCCCCCAGTTGAAGGCGGGGGCGACCGCTGCCGATCCGTCGCGGGTGATCATGATCGGATCGATCGACGGGATCCGGGTGCCGATCGGTGACAACTACTCGTACTCGGCGTCGAAGGCCGGCGTCCACATGATGGCGCGCCACATGGCCGCCCACCTGGTGAAGGACAACATCACGATCAACTCGATCGCCCCGGGCCCGTTCGAGTCGAAGATGATGGCCTACCGTCTCGACGACCCGGACAGCCGGAAGATGGTCGAGGCGAGCGTGCCCCGCAAGCGGATCGGGTCGCCGGAAGACGTGGCCGGAACGGTGATCTTCCTGGCCAGCCGCGCCGGGGCCTACACCACGGGCGCCGTCGTTCCCGTCGACGGCGGCATCTCCACGCTCAACTGAACGCGTCGACGCCGGTCCGTTCCGCTGACAGCACCCACAGCCGGGCAGCTTCGCCGGGGTCGCTCGGAGCCCGAAACCTGAGGGCGGCGGGGCTTGCAGAGGGCGCCGAGACGTTTGGGTACTGTCGGCGACGTGACCGGGAGCGACAACATCGAGAGATTCAGCGCGCTGGGCAACACCGAGTGGCGCGACAACTGGACGCCCGAGGGTGGTCGCGACTACGTCGAGGTGATCCGCCACGACGACCGCACCGTCTGGCTGTGCCAGCAGTCGATGAGCCGCGACGAGTTCGACGCACTCGTCACGCCGGAGGGATGGTCGAAGCTCGGTATCGGCGGAGGGCTCCACGATGTGGCGTTCTTCCGCCGTTCGCCCGGCAAGCCGTTCGACGGTCCGCTGGAGACCGTCGAGATCGGCGGCTGGACGTTCGCCCAGGTGGCTCGGCCGGGCAAGCCGGAGCCGGGGTTCGAGGGCGTCACCGTGCTTCCCGTCTACAAGTACCACCGGGTCGGGTTCGTGGCCGGTCGGACGATCTCGGTCCTCGACATGGGCGACGGGTGGGACTACGTCCCGCAGGTCGCCGCCGCCAGCTTCCGTCCCGACGCCGGGAGCGGTGCGGCCCCCGACCTGCCCGAGGGTTGGTCGGTCCGCGAGGTGACGCTGGAGGAGGACCTGCTCGTCGAGGTGCCGTACCCGGCGCGAGTGTGCTTCTTCGACACCGGCGACAGCTGGCAGGGCCCGGTGCGCCTCGACCTTCCGACCTGACACGTTCGCGATGAGCGAAACCCCCGCAACACGAGGTCTCGCTCATCGCCAACCGCATTCCCCGTGCACCACGTCCACGCGATGAGCGAAACCCCCGCATGACGGGGGCTGGCTCATCGCTACTCGATGCTCTCGGCGATCCGGTCGATCGTCGGGCGGACGATCATCGTGTAGGTGTCGGCGATCGCCGGCTCGCGGCTGGCCTTCTGGGCCTCCAGTCGGGCGGGGTCCATCACGACCGCCATGAACGCAGCCTTGCTCGGGAACAGGTTGAACCGCACCTGGTCCCACGTGCGACCGTCGCCGAGGATCGTGCCCTCGGCGGCGAACCACCCCGAGATCCGGACCCCGTGCGGCACCGCGACGTCGCCGGCTGCGCGCTGGTAGGCGGCCATGTCCTCCGGCGTGATCGAGGCGTGGGCGGCATCGTGGTACTTCAGCACGTGGATCACCATCACCGGACCGTCCTCGTCGGTCGGCGGGTGCGGAACGTCGGCCCAGTCCACCGGCTGCACACCCTCTGGCGCCGTCGGTGTCGTGATCGGTTGGCAACCGATCACGATCGTCTCCTGCATGCCGGCTTCCTTGTGGACGTGCTGACGCTGGAAGTCGGGTCGCGACTGCATCTCGATGAACGAGCGTCGTGTCGGGTACTTGACCACGCCGACGCGGTCCCAGATCGGGGCGTCGCCGAGGAGTTGCTGGTCGACGTCGCCGCCGAACACGATCTCGGCGCCGACGCCGGCCAACGACTCGAGCGGTGTGTACAGGTCGTCGGCCTCCTTGCCGGTGATCGACGTGTCACCGACCCCGGCGCTGCCGTCGGCGTACTCCGCGACCTCGCGGTACTTCATCAGGTTGACCATCCACACCGGCCCGTCCTCGTCCGGAGGCGTGGTGGCGAGGCGCATGCCGTACTCACGGTCGACGGTGCCGTAGCGGGGTGCGTTGGTGGTCATGAGGTCTCCTTCGCTGCAACGAGTCGCATCATCTCGCGGGCCACCATCGGCCCGGCGTTCTGGTTCTGGCCGGTGACGAGGTTTCCGTCGACCACCCAGTGGTTGGCCAGCGGATCCCGGAACGCCGTGGCACTCTCGAACTTCGCTCCCTGCCCGCGCAGTTCGGTCTCGGGATGCTGCGGGGTCGACTCGATGCCGAGCTCGCGGACCTGCTTGTCGGTGACCGCCGAGATCCGCCGCCCGGCGACGAGCGGCTCACCGGCCGGCGTGGTCGCCTTGAGCAGACCGAGCGGGCCGTGGCACACCCCGCCGATCACCGTCCCACGACCGTTCGCCTCGGTGATCTTGGCCCCGAGTTCGTCGGAGGTCCCGAGGTCGAACGCAGCGCCCCAGCCCCCGGCGAGGAACACGATGTCGTACTGGCCGACGTCGACGTCGCCGATCGAGAGCGAGTCGGTGACCTTGGCCCGCAACTCGTCGTCGGCGAGGAACCGGTCGTCCTCGGCGGTGCGGATCACCGGCTTGAGGCTCTGCGGATCGACGGGGATGACACCGCCCTTCGGGCTGGCGAGGTCGACGAACATCCCGGCGTCGACGAACGCGTAGTACGGCACCGTCATCTCGCTGGCGAACACGCCCGTCGCCTTGCCGATGTCGAGCACGCCGTGGTTGGTGCACACGATGAGGGCCCGCTTTCCGAGCAGCTCGAACTCGACGGCGTCGGGGTCGTCGGGGTGCAGGCCGAGTCGCTGCAGGCCCTTGCGCAGCAGCCGCGCCGGCGGCGGGACGCGTTTCGTCGCGGGCGACGTCGGGCGGCGACGGGCGTACGGCCACGGCACGTTGCGTTCCGGCACCGAGCGGGCCCGCTCCTCCTTCAGCACCGAACGCAGGTGCTCGAACACCGCCCGTGCGTCAGGGTCGTGCCAGCGGTTCTCGTGCTCGATCGGGTCGGCGGTGAGGTCGTACAGCTCCCACTGGTCGGGCAGTGGCTCGGATCGGTACACGTCGCCCCCGGGTGCGTTGGCGGCCAGGTGTCGGACACCCGGCTCGGTCCACGTGGCGGGATCGTCGAAGGTGCGCACCAGCTTCCAGAGGTGACCCGCTCCCCCGGCCGCGTCGGCCTCGGCGACCCTGACGACGATCCCCTCGAAGTTCGAGCCGACGTGCGCCGGCACGCGGATCCTCAACGGAGCCGGCGGCTTGACGGCACGCCCGATCCGCCGGGCGAAGCCGGAGGCACCGGTGTCGCCCTCCAGCATGTTGTCGCGCGTCATCAGGTAGACCGCTCGGTCGATGGCCGGAGGTTCCGTGCCGTCGACGATCGGCATCAGATTGCGACCGGGCAGCGGATGGACCTCGCTGAACTGCTCACGCAGGACCGAAGCAGTGGCGGCTTCGTCGATGCCCGCCGCGCCGAGCAGCGTCGGCACGAGGTCGACGTGCGACGTCGGCGCATCGTCGATCGCGCGTGGCGATCGACGGTGAGGCTCCGAGCCGGACGACCTCGAACGGCACCCTGGTCGCCTCGTCGTACAGGTTGAACCACTTCTGGTGCAGGCCGCCGTGGGCGCCGAGCAGTTCGCCGTGGTCGACCGTGCGCACGACGACGGCCTCCCCGAGCGCTCCCTCGGCGTGTGCGTCGGTCACCGCACGGCGGACCCGGTCGATCGGTCCGTCGACCTCGGCGTGGAGGCGGTAGTAGAGATCGCGGTACTCCTGGGCATGGTCGCGGTAGCTCTTGCCGACGAGTGCCACCGGTCCGTAGCCCGTCGGGTACGCCTCGCGGTAGGCGATCTGCGCGGCGGGCTTCGTGGCGAGGTCCTCGTCGTCGGTGGGCGACGGCGGCACCGTCGGCGGATCGGCGGGGCCCGGCTCGATCGGCAGACCCTGGCGGATCCAGGCCGGGAACAGCACGATGTCGTGCGGGTTGACGAAGCTGGCGACGAGCAGGAACGGCCGGAGGGCGTCGGCATCGCCGGCCAAGCGGCGGGCGGAGCGGTCTTCCAACCACGCGACCACGCGGTCGGCGATCAGCGAGTCGCGCCGCACCCCGGCGTTGGCGAGCGGTGCGCCGTGCGGTTCGGGACCGACCCATCCGGAGAACCCGTAGGGCGCCAGCGGGTCGGCGTCGAGATAGCGCCGCACGGCCGCAGCATCGACGGCGCCGTCGTCGTCGTTGGTCGCGAGGATCTCGCCGGTGGCCGGGTCGGTGAGGTCGGCGTGGCTGATGTGCCACTTGCCGTCGTAGTGCGTGTCGTAGCCGGCGGCCCGGAACCAGTTCCCGAGCGTCGGCACCTCCCCCTCGGGGAGCCACCGCAGACGCGAGTCGTCGTACTGCTTGCCGAGCCCGTCGGTCTGCGTGACGCCGTGCAGATCGGGATACTGCCCGGTGAACAGCGTCGGACGGCTGGGGACGCACGCCAGCGACCCCGTGTAGTGGCGCCCGAAGGAGACGGCGTGCTCGGCGAACCACTGGCGGCCGGTCAGCGTCTCGCGACGCCAGGCGGCGAGCGCGTCCGACTCGTAGGGCGGCGCGGCCCGTTCCTGGTCGGTCATGATCACGATCACGTCCGGTCGTCGGGTGTCGTGTTCGGTCATGGCGTGGTTCCCTTCGTCGTGGTGCACCAGTCGGCGAGACCGGCGAGCATCTTGTCGGACGTCTTCGCGAGGCTCCGACCGGCGAGCCGGGCGATCAGCTGCTGTGGTGGCCGTGGCCCGCAGTCGACCCGCGTCACCAGCGCCACGTAGGTGCTGTTGGGCGTGGCCGGCGCGGTGAGACGCCACTCGTTGACCACGTGACGCAGCACCGGTGGCAGGCCGGTGATCTCGTAGGCCAGCCGGGACTGCGGCTCCCAGGTGGTGATGCGCTCGACGAGGACGAACCGCCCTGCCTGAACCCGGCGCGCGACGCCCAGCATGTCGCCGTCGTCGGGCCGGTCCTCGAGCAGACACGAATGGTCGACGTTCGACGCCCACGCGCTGATCGTGTCGAACTCGGCGAGCACGTTCCAGATGTCGCCGATCGGGGCGGCGATCGTTCGGGATCGGGTGAGTTCGATCATGCCCTCACCTCGCGGTTGCGAGCGGCCGGCATCCAGTTCGGCCCTGCGGTGGCGTCGATCCGGTCGACGAAGCGGGAGCTGACCGGTTCGAGGAGGTCGAGGAACTTTCGGGTGGCGGATCCACCGAGATGCTTCCAGGCGGCCGACGAGAGGTCGTCGAGGCGATCCTCGAGCGACTGGCGGTACTCGACCCCCTGGTCGTTCACCGCGCCGTCGGTCGCCAACCCACGCTCCTCGAGCGAGGCGAATGCGGCAGCGAGCATCGCGTCGTCGGCGCCACGGCTCCGTGGGAGCCAGTCGTCGGGGTAGTTGCGCCACGCTCCGTCGAGGATCCCGGCCTCGGTCTCGCCGATTCCCTCGGCGATCTGGATCGCCCAGTGGGTGTCGCCACGCCATTCCCGGATCGAGTTGACGGCAAGCCACGCCGACAGCAACCGGTCGTCGGGGCGGGGCCACGACCGTGTGGTTGCGAACAGCACCCGACCGGCGACCGGCAGGGAGTCGGCCGCGGCCCAGAGCTCGTCGGCCATCGCTGCGAGTTCGTCACAGATCTCCGGGGTGTACTCCCGCAGCCCGGCGACCACGGCAGCATCCCGGGCAGCAGCGGCCTGCTCGAACGTCGTCGCGGCACGGCACTGGTCGAGTCCGAACGCCACGAACGCAGGGTGGATCGAGTAGAACGCTGCGGTGACGGCGTCGTTGCCGGCAGCCGCGAGGGTCGCCCCGCGGGTGGCGATGTAGTACCCGACGCCGTCGGGAACGCCGAGCGCGGCGTAGTTGGCGATCGCCCGTGGATCCCAGTAGATCCAGCCGATCAGGCGGTGCGACTCGAGCGCTGCCCGGCGACTCAGCTCGCGCCAGTCGACCGTGAGGGCGTCGGTCGTGATGGCGTCGATCGTCATGCCGTGGAGGCGATGAAGTCGACGAGCACGGCGGCGAGTTCCGGGCCACGGTCCTCCTGCAGGAAGTGGCCGCCTCCCTCGATGGTGGTGTGGGGCTGGCCCTGCGCACCGGGCACCTTGGCGAGGAACGGCGCGTCGCCGCCCCGGGTGACGGCGTCCTGGTCGCTGAAGCAGAGCAGGAACGGCTTCTCGAACGTGCTGAGCACCTCCCACGCGGCGACGTTGTCGGCACTGGCGGGATCGTCGGGACTGGTCGGCACCAGCGTCGGGAAGATGCGGGCGCCGGCCTTGTACGTGTCGTCGGGGAACGGTGCGTCGTAGCCGGCGATCACGTCGTCGGTGAGGTCGGTGGTGGTCGCGCCGTTGATGATCTGGCCGATCGGGAACACCGGCGACTCCTGGGAGAACTTCTGCCAGTTCAAGAACGCCTCGCTCGCCGGTCCGTGTCCGGTCGGGAGCCCGCTGTTGCCGATGGCGACGCGGGCGTAGCGGTCGGGATCGAGGGCCACCAGCCGGAGCCCGACCAGGCCGCCCCAGTCCTGGCCGAAGTAGGTGATGTCGTGCAGGTCGAGGTGGTCGAACAGCAACTGCCGCATCCACTCGACGTGGCGGGCGTAGGTGTAGTCGGCCATCTCGGTCGGCTTGTCGCTGCGGCCGAACCCGACGAGGTCGGGCGCGATCACGCGGTGGCCGGCGGCGACGAGCACCGGCACCATGTGCCGGTACAGGTAGCTCCACGACGGCTCGCCGTGCAGCAGGAGCACCGGCGCGGCGTCGGCGGGGCCCTCGTCGAGGTAGTGGACCCGGAGCGTGCCGCCGTCGAGATCGTCGATCTCGGCGTAGTGCGGCTCGAACGGATACCCCGAGAGGTGCTCGAAGCGGTCGTCGGGCGTGCGCAGTGTCTGCATCGTGGAGCTCCTGGTCAGGGGATCGGGATCTGGTGGAGGTCGTCGCCGAGCTCGACGCGACCGGAGAAGTGGGCAGCGGCGAGCTCACGCCAGTCGTCGCCGCCGCCGGGTGGGATCGCGGGGACGTAGTGGGTGAGGATCAAGGTGTCCATTCCGGCACGAGCGGCGGTCTGGGCGGCCTCCTCGGGCGACGAGTGGTAGTCGAGCGTGTCCTGCAGCCGAGGGATCGGGATGTTGGCGATGATGTCCTTGCGGATCACCGTGTGCACCAGTGCCTGCGCACCCGCGCAGAGCGCGTCGAGTCCCTCGCACGGCACGGTGTCGCCGGCGACGACGACACTGCGGCGCGCTGCTCCGTCGCCGTGGTCGAAACGGAACGCCACGCTCGGCTCGACCGGCCGGTGATCGGTCGGCGACGACGTCACCGTCACCTCGCCGTCGAGCACGACGGGTTGGCCCACGCCGTCGGTCTCGGTGATCTCCAGCAGTGGCGGCTCGGTCAGGTCGGCGTGGTGGGCGATGCGGTACCCGATGTCGGGCCCGAGCGCGGCCAGGAGATGATCGACGACCTCCCGGGTTCCGGGTGGCCCGATGATGCGCAGCGGAGTCGGCTCGAACGTGGTGATCCACATCGCGGTGATCACGTCGTTGAGGTCGGTGATGTGATCGCTGTGCAGGTGGGTGATCAGCACCGCTCGGAGTTGACTGACCGGCACGCCCGCGGCGGCGAGTCGCATCAGCACGCCGCGGCCGGCATCGACGAGGAAGTGTTCCCCAGCGGCCTGCACGAGCGTCGCCGGCCCGGCGCGGTTCGGATCGGCCATCGGACTGCCGGTGCCGAGGAGTGTGACCGTGATGCTCACTGCCGTGCCATCTCTGCTCGGGCCTCGGCGTCGCGCGCTTCGGCGTCCTCCCGGGAGAGGAGCTGGATCTCGATCTCGTGCAGCGTCCCGGCGAACGGGAACGGTGCCTCGTAGCGGGGCGACACGGCGGAGCCGTGGTCCTCACCGATGCTGGGCCCGACCGACGACATCATCGACATGAACAGCGGCAGGGCCGTCTCACCCGCCGGGTCGCCGTCGACGGTCAAGCGGACCGATCCGGTGCGACTCGGGCCCCGGCGCACCGAGACGACGACGGTGACGTCGCCCTCGGGCAGCTCGGCGGCGGACTCGACCACGGTGTGGTCGTCGAACGCGTTGTAGTCGACGACGAGGCGGTCGTTCTGCACGAAGACCGACACGCCGCTGTTCTCGGTGCCGGTGGCGTAGAGCACGCCGTCGTCGCCCGCCGACCGGGTGAGGCGTGCGGTCAGGTCGAAGCTCCGGCCGCCGATCGCTGCCGATGCCTGGCCCGGCAGGGGCGACATCGGCGGTCGGTACACGTAGCGCCGGTCGGGCGGGTGTGGCGAGTTCGGGCGGAACCGGGCACCGAACAGCTCGAACATCCGGTCGTCGAGCGGGAGCACCCCGTGACGCTCGGCTTCCTGCCACCACAGCGCCTGCAGCTCGGCCAGCTTCTCCGGCTCGGCGTCGGCGAGGTCGTGGCACTCGGAGAAGTCGCTGGCGAGGTGGTACAGCTCCCAGGGCTCGGTGTCGTAGTCGGCGCCCGCGGTGTGCTTGCAGACCGCCTTCCACTCCCCCGCGACCAGCGCTCGGCTCCCGCCCATCTCGAAGTACTGCAGCTCGTTGCTCGCCGGTGCACCCGCATCGTCGAGGGCCGGGGCGAACGAGTGCCCCGTGACCGGCAGCTGTTCCACACCGCGAAAGACCGCTGGGGCGCTCACGCCGACCAGCTCGTAGATCGTCGGCGCGATGTCGGCCACGAACGTGAACTGGTCGCGCCGACCGCCCGCGTTCGCCTCCCCGAGCCGGTCGGGCCAGTGCACGACGAGCGGAACGTGGACGCCGCCCTCGTGCGTGTTCTGCTTGTACCACTTGAACGGGGTGTTGCCGCACTGCGCCCAGCCCCACGGGTAGTTGGTGTGGCTGTGCGGTCCTCCGATGTCGTCGATGCGCTCGATCGCCTCGTCGGGCGTCTCGAGGATGCCGTTGAAGAACTTCATCTCGTGCATCACCCCGAACGGGCCGCCCTCCTGGGACGCACCGTTGTCGGCGAGCACCATCAGGAGCGTGTTGTCGAGTTGGCCGAGCGCTCGGAGACCGTCGACGAACCGGCCGATCTGGTCGTCGGTGTGGTCGAGGAATGCGGCGAACGCTTCCTGCAGGCGGCAGGCGAGCCGCTGCTGGTTCTCGGGCAGGTCGTCCCAGGCCTCGACCCCGGGGTTGCGCGGCGCGAGCTCGGTGCCGGCAGGGATGATGCCGCGTTCGAGCTGCCGCTCGAACCACCGCGCACGCACGACGTCCCAGCCCTCGTCGAAGGCGCCGCGGTACTTCGCGAGGTACTCGGGCGGCGCCTGGTGCGGGGCGTGGGTCGCGCCGAAGGCCAGGTAGGTGAAGAACGGGCGGTCGGGCCGTACGCCGACACTGTCGGAGATCATCCGCAGCGCTTGGTCGACGAGATCCTCCGACAGGTGGTACCCCTCGTCGGGGCCTGCCGGTGGCTCGATGATGTGGTTGTCGCACACCAGCTCGGGATGGAACTGGTCGGTCTCGCCCTCGAGGAACCCGTAGAAGCGATCGAAACCACGGGCGAGCGGCCACTGCTCGAACGGGCCGGCGGCGGAGCACTGCTCCATCGGAGCGAGATGCCACTTGCCGACGGCGAAGGTGGCGTAGCCCGCGTCGCGCAACACCTCGGCCATCGTGGCCGTGTGGTTCGACATGTGGCCGAGCATGTTCGGGAAGCCCGTGCGGAAGTTCGACACGGCTCGCATGCCGGCGGCGTGCTGCGACCGCCCGGTGAGCAGCGAGGCGCGGGTCGGCGAGCACAGCGGTGTCACGTGGAAGTTGGTGAACTGCAGTCCATCCGCAGCGAGCGCGTCGACGTTCGGCGTGTCGATGTCGGAGCCGTAGCAGCCGAACTGGGCGAAGCCGGTGTCGTCGAGCAGGATCACCACCACGTTCGGCGCTCCGTCACCCGGATGCGGTGGTTCGTCGAACCACGGTGTGGAGTCGGCGACCGTGCGGCCGATCGTTCCCTCGAATCGTGATGGCCTGCTCATGTCGGTTCCCCCTCGTTGACCGGTTCGTTCCAGGCTCGGATCAGCGCGCCGATCCCCTGCTTCCACGCCTTCGCGATCTGCGCGCGCGAGCGAGCGTGCGTCTTGCGCATCACGTCCCACGACTCGAGCGAGGTCAGTGCGTCGACGACCGCGACGAGGTCTGCGGCACGGCCCGGCGTCGAGCCCGCGGTCTCGGCGGCGAAGGTGAGACGAACCTGGTCGGCGAGCGTCGAGCGCATCTGCGCGGACGCCGCGACCAGGGGCTCGTGTTCGAGCGAGCGGAGGCGCCCGACCGACATGATCGCCCCGGCGCGCTCGTACAGGTCGAGGCGCGACCCGACGAACGAGCCGATCCGCGCGGCAAGGTCACCGGTGGTGTCGGCGTGGATGAGCGGCTCGAAGCGCTCCCTGAAACGTTGCAGCGTCTGGAGCTGCAGGTCGTCGATGCCCTCGAAGTAACGGAAGATCGATGCCACCGACACGCCGGACCGTTCGGCGACCAGGTCGGCGGTCGGGGGGACCTTGCCCTCCTGGAGCAGTTCGAACATCGCATCGATCACCGCCGCACGGCCGCGCTCACGTCGAGCACGGCGTCCGTCGACGGTGGTGTGTTCGGTTGCATCCCCCACGGAGCGTCATCCTAGGGAATTGAGAGTATTGATCGCAATACCCTGTTCGCCGCCTTCGGTCAGGCGGTTGCTCTCACCTCAGCGGCGGAACCAGCTCTTCTTCGGAACTCCGTTCGCGGCACACTGGCAGCGTTCGTCCTGGGGGACATGGCCGAGCACCTGCTCGACATGGGCTCCACAGCCGGCCCAACCGGGACGGCCACACGTTCTGCAGGTGGTCTGTCTACACATACCCCGGAGGGTATCAGGTCAGTTCGTCCGTTGCACGCGCGAGCCGCACGGTCACCGTGAGCCCTCCGCCGGCGGTGTCGCTCAGCACCGTCGAACCTCCCGACGCGGTGGCGAGCGCATCCACGATCGCCAGCCCGAGGCCGGTTCCCGGCCGCGAGGTGTCACCCCGCCAGAACCGCCGCATCGCTTCGCGCTTGTCGGCATCCGACAACCCCGGGCCGTGATCGACCACGCGGAGGGCAGCGCCCTCGGGCGTCCGTTCGAGCCCGACCTCCACCGTGGCGCCCGCGGCGGACACGAGCAGCGCGTTGTCGAGCAGGTTGTCGAGCATCTGCTCGACCGCCCCGGGAACGACGCGAACCATGACCGCCGTGTCCGCGTCGATCTCGCCGAGTGCCCCGATCAGCGTCACGCCACGCTCCTCGGCCACTGCGGTCCACGTGTCGACCCGGTCACGGAGGAGCGCGACCACGTCCACGGTCGTCGTCTCCGGCCGGTCGTCGGCGCGTGCGAGCTGCAACAGGCTGGTGACGAGTTCGGTCAGCCGTCCGGTCTCGTCGATCGCCCGCTCGACCTCGCTGTCGAGCGTGGGATCGGCAGGACCCGAGGCAAGGTCGCTCTGAAGGTTCTCCAGCCGGAGCCGCAATGCCGTCAACGGCGTGCGGAGTTGATGGGAGGCATCGGCGACGAACGCCCGCTGTGAGCTCAACAGACCGTCGAGTTGGAGGGCCATCGTGGTCAGCGTGTCGTCGAGCGCCCGGATCTCCGGCGGACCTCCGGTGGCGCCGGGCGTCACGGCGAGATCGCCCGATGCGAACCGCTCGGCCGACTCGGTCAGCGCTCCGAGCGGCCGAGTGACCGACCGGGCGATCACCCATCCGATCATGGCGACCGCTGCGAGCACCACAGCGGCGATGGCGACGAGCGCGAGCCAGAACGAGCGGATCCGATCGTTCACGTCGGCGACGTCGAGGGTGACGCGCAGGGCACCGTGCACCGTCCCACCCGACGCGACGGGCACGGCGACGTACAGCAGGTCGGTTCCGAGCGTGTCGGACGTGCGAGTGCCGGAATTCGCCTCCCCGTCGAGTGCAGCAGCGATCTCGGGACGGGTCGAGAAGTCACGCGGGACGCTGCCGCCGGTGTCGACGCGGGCGATCCCGTCGACGTCGACCACGACCACGCGGGCGCCGGTTCGATCCTCGTAGGTGCTGGCCGGGATCGGGTCGAGCGGAGCGCCCGCCTCGAGATCGTCCTCGTACAGCGTGGCGATGACGGAGGCGTCGTGCTCGACGTCGGCGGCGAGACGTTCACGTTCGCGCTGTGCATAGAACAGCCCGAGCGGGATCTCGAGCATCAGCAACACGATCACGGTGATCGTGAGATAGCTGAGCAGGAGACGTCTGGTCACGAGCGATCGCCGTCGGCGTCGACGTACCGGTACCCGACCGACCGCACCGTTTCGATCACCTCCGGCTCCAACTTCCGGCGCAGCGACGCGACGTGGACGTCGAGCGTCTTGGTCGACCCCCACCAGTGCTCGTCCCACACCTCGCGCATCAACTGTTCACGGGTCTTGACCGCTCCCGCGTCGGACGCGAGGCACACGAGCAGGTCGTACTCCTTCGGCGTGAGGGCGACCGACTCGGAGCGGAAGGTCACGCTGTGACTTCGCAGGTCGACCGTCAGCGAACCCACGGCCAGCGCTGACGGCGCCTCCTGGCCAGCGGTCGAGGCGGTACGGCGCAACACCGCCCGGATCCTGGCGACCAGCTCGCGGAACCCGAACGGCTTCACCACGTAGTCGTCCGCCCCCAGCTCGAGCAGCACGACCCGGTCGATCTCGTCGCTGCGCGCCGTGACCACGATGATCGGCACCGAGCTGACCGCCCTGATCTCCTGGCACACGACGCGCCCCTCGAGATCGGGAAGCCCGAGGTCGAGCAGGACGAGGTCGACCGGCCCCGCGGCCAGCGCCGCGGCCCCGGTCGCGGCGTGCTCCACCTCGAAGCCCTCCCGACGCAGCCCGTCGACGAGCGGCTCGGAGATCGTGGGATCGTCTTCGACCAGGAGGAGTCGCACCCCGCCACATTCGCGCACCGAGCTCGTGGCCGGAGGATCGCTTACCCAACGTTTGCCTTGGTCTTGCCGGCCGCTGGTGATCGGTTTCGTACCGTTCGCTCCATGAAATCACTCGCGACCCGAACCACCGTGATCACCGGCCTCGCCATCGCCGGTGTCGTCCTCGCCGGCACCGCAGCGATCGCCGCCAACATCGGCATCCTCAACTCCACCGACGACAGCTCGATCGGCTCCCTGACCGCCACCGACGCTCTCACCCAGACACTGCCGCTCGAGGTCCAGCTGACGGAGACCATCACGTCGACCACCGTCCCGGCGCCGACCACGACCGAGTCCACCGTCCCGGCGGGTTCGTCCTACGTGGTCGCCGACGCCGGCTCGGTCACGGTGGCCGCGACCCCGACCGGGCTGGCCCTGCTCGGCTCGGCCGCCAATCCCGGCTGGACGGCGGAAGCCGTCCAGGCCGACCCGAGCACGCTGACCATCACCTTCAGAACCGGTGAGCGCACCGTCGTGTTCGTCGCCACCCTCGGAGCGAACGGCGAGATCGTCGCCGACGTCACCGAGCCCATCGTCGTGATGGGGGCGGCACCGACCGGCCCGGCGCCGGCGCCGGCGGCCGCCACGCCGCCTGCCGCCTCCACCTCGAGCGACAGCTACGACGACGACAGCCACGAGTACGAGGACGACGATCACGACGACGACAGCCACGAGTACGAGGACGACGATCACGACGACGACTACCACGAGTACGAGGGAGCCGACGACGATGACTGACCTGGACCCACTGCTGCGGCACCCGCTGCCACCGCCTCCCCCGCCCGCCGCACCGGCAGCACGAGCACCCCAGCGACGAGCGACGTCGCCCCGACGTCGCCATCCGGCGGCCGGGTCCCGGGTGGTCGCGACCGCAGTGGGCGCCAGCACGATGTTCGGCATCGTCGCTGCCATGGGCGTCGCCAATGCCACTGCGTCGTCCGAGACGAGCCCGTCGATCGCTCCCCCGGCCGCCACCGCGGCAGCGACGACAGCGGTGCCGGTGCCGGCGGTCCTGCCCACCACCGCCGCACCGGTGCCGGCTCCCGACACCGCCGCCACGGCCCCACCGGTCACCGCCGGGCCGATCGTGCTCGAGGCCCGTCCCGACGTCCGGGTGATCACACCGGCACCGGCGCCGGTGGCCGCGGCACCTGCACCCGCACCAGTGGCGACGACCCGTGGAAGCGGTTGAGCACAGCGCTCGCGTGATGGCGAGCGAACTCCGGGTGGTCGTCGTCGGCGAAGATCGCGACCCGGAGCTGGGCCGATCCGTCGCCCACGTCGTCGGGCTGCTCGACGACCTCGAAGCGCGCTGGAGCCGGTTCCTCCCCCACAGCGACATCACGCGGCTCAACAACCTGCCCGGTGCATGGGTCGACGTCGACCCTCGCACCGTCACACTCGTCGTCTCGATGATCGACGCATGGCGAGCAACGGACGGCGCCTTCGATCCCTCCGTGCTCCCGATCCTGGTCGACGCCGGGTACGGGGCGAGCATCGACGATCCCTGGAGGGTGACGATCCTTCCCGACGGACAGCTCGTTGCCCTGGGCGACGATGCCGGGCCGACGATGGACGACATCGAGATCGACCCGGCCGGCACCGCGATCCGGTTGCCCGCAGGGTTGGCCCTCGATCCCGGCGGCGTCGGCAAGGGGCTCGCCGCCGACCTCGCGGTGCAGCGCCTGCTCGAGCTCGGCGCGGCCGGAGCACTCGTGAGCATCGGAGGCGACATGACGATGGCGGGCTCTCCTCCCCCGACGTCGAGTGACGCGAGCGGCTGGAGCATCTCGGTCGAGGATCCCGACCCGTCGAACGGGGAGCTCTGTCGACTCCTCGTGAGCGGTGGCGGCGTGGCCACGTCGAGCACCAGGTCGCGTCGGTGGGTCCGTGCAGGGCACGAGCAGCACCACCTGATCGATCCGCGGGTCGGCGAGGTGTCGTCGACCGACCTGGCGGCTGTGACCGTGATCGCACGTTCGGGGTGGATCGCCGAAGCACACGCGACCGCCGCGCTGCTCGCCGGATCGACCGAGGCGATCGACCACCTCGACCGGCACGGCCTCTCCGGTCTCGCTGTCGGCCTCGACGGATCGCTGCAGTCGACGGCCGACCTCGCCGTCTCCCGAGAGCTGGTCGACCGATGAACCCGCAGTTCTGGTGGTATGTCACCCGCGCCTCGGGGATCGTGGCCTGGCTGATGCTCACGGCGTCGGTCATCTGGGGCATCGTGCTGTCGACCAAGGCGTTCCCCGAACAGCGCCGACCGGCCTGGCTGCTCGACCTCCACCGTTGGCTCGGCGGCCTCACCGTCTCGTTCGTCGCGATCCACATGGCCGCGCTGGTTGCCGACAACTACGTGTCGTTCGATCTCGTCGATCTGACCGTGCCGTTCGCATCAGCGTGGAAACCGCTCGCCGTGGCGCTCGGTGTCGTGGCCATGTGGCTCCTCGTGGCGGTCGAGGTGACCTCGCTGCTCATGAAGCGGCTGCCTCGTCGGGTGTGGCGGTGGATCCACTTCTCGAGCTATGCGGTGTTCCTGCTGACCAGCCTCCACGCAGCACTCGCCGGCACCGATCGGTCCCAATGGCTCTACCAGGTGACGGCCGTCGCGTCGATCATTGCCGTGGTGTGGTCGACCGTGTACCGGCTCACGCACCGCAAGCGCCCGACCCGCGCTCGCGCCAGAACCCTGACACCGAGCAACTGAGCCACCGGGAGACCCCGAATGGAAATCGACACCCTCTTCGGCCTTCCGGCCCATCCGCTCGTCGTCCATGCGGCGGTGGTGCTCCTGCCGATCGCTGCGATCGCACTCGTCGTCGTTGCTGCGATCCCACGCTCACGACGGGTCTACGGCCCGATCGTGCTCGGCGTGGCGATCGCTGCCACCATCGCCGTCGGCCTCGCCCAGGGATCCGGTGAGTCACTCGAAGACAGCGTGCAGGAGACCGAGTTGGTCGAGGAGCACACCGAGCAGGGCGAGACCGTCCTGCCGTGGGCGATCGGTGTGACGGTGGTGAGCGCGCTCGTCGCTGCCGAGCCGTACACGCGCAAGCGCCTCGATTCGCTGTCACCGCGCCTACCCCGCATCGTCACTGCGGTGCTGGTCGGATGCGTCGTTGATCGTCGGCGTCGGTGCCACCTGGACCGTGATCGAAGTCGGCCACTCCGGTGCGACCTCCGTCTGGAACGACGTCATCGACGGCGGCTGATCCACGACCGACGGCCGCCAGATCCCGGCACACCGATGAGTGAATCCTCCACAGACGGGGGGCTCGCTCATCACCAACCCACGACGGACGAACCGCTCCGCAAGTTCTTGGACGACGACCACGCCTCCAAGCGACTTTGGGCTCTGACGCTGCGCGCGGTGACAGCCGTACGTTGAGCGCAGGGATGACACACATCCCGAAGCGAAGGTGATGAGTCGCGTCGGACCGCGACCGTGATGTGTGTCATCCTTGCCGTCACGGCGAGCGGGCGCCACACGAGGAGGGGCCATGAACGTATTGCTCGACGAATACACCGACGCAGCACTGCGCGGCGATCGCGCCGGCGCAGCCGAGCTCGCCAAGGATTTTGCGGGCCGAGACGAGACGTGCCTCCGCGTCGTCACTCAATTGCTGGCGCCGTCGCAGCGCGATGTCGGCGAGCGCTGGCTCCGCGGCGAGTGCACCGTTGCAGAGGAACACTCGGCGACCTTCGTCACGGAGTCGGTGTTGTCATCGCTGGCGGTGGGGCTCGAGGCACGGGAGCACGCGGGGACGGTCGTGATGGTGTGCGCGGAGGGAGAGATGCACTCGTTGCCGACGAGGATGGCCACCGAACTCCTGACCGCTGATGGGTGGCGCGTCATCCATCTCGGCGGTGCGATGCCGGCGGGGAAGCTCCGCTACTACCTTGCCGACCTCGCTGCCGACCTCGTGGGGGTGAGCGTGACCCTGGCGACCAACCTCACCGGCGCCGCTCGTACCGTCCATGCGGCGCGCCAGGCCGGCTGCAGCGTCATCTGTGGAGGACGGGCCTTCGACTCGTCGGGTTCTCGGGCGCGCTCGATCGGCGCCCACGGACAACCCGGCGACCTGACCGAGCCGCTGGTACTCGACGAGGTGCTCTGGGGCGAACCGCGCGCCGTCAACTTGGACGCGGCCTGGGCGCGCCTCGATTTCCAGCGGGCGCAGGTCGTGCGCGACGCACTCTCGTGGCTGGGAACGGGTGACTTCGCAGACGGTGTGCGCTCGGCGACGTGGCTCGCACAGTTCACTGCGGACCTCGACGACATCGTCGCTGCCGGCGCTGCGGCACTGCTCTGCGACGATCGGACGATCGTCCTCGAGCAGCGCACCTGGCTCGAGGAACGACTCACTGCCGTCGGCACGCCGGTCGAGGTCGCGCGGCGCTCGTTCGACGCCGTCGCTGCGGTCGTCGACAGGAGGGTGCCGGGCGCCTCGGCGGTCTTCTCGTGACGGAGTCCTCCGAGGCACCCCTTTCCCTGAGGTCGGTATCGAACAGCGCAGCGCCGAGGTCGTCGGAAGCTGCGACGTGGGCATCGGTCGGTCCCCTCTGGCGCACTTGCCCGACGCTCCCGGCGCTGGTTGCACCCATGGGTCTCACCTCGCTGCCGAACTCAGACGAAGGTGAATGCGACGCCACCGATGGTGTGGCGCTCGCCGACCCGTGAACGGTCGACCGAGCGGAGGTCGACACCGTCGATGCCCTCGCCGCGTGCCCCAGCGGGAACGAAGCGCACCGCCTCGGCGAGATCGAGTTCCTCCCAGCGCGAGCGCAACGCGTCGGGGTCCTCTGCGCCGACCGTGACGCTCGCGATCCGATCGACCGCCGCCGTCGACACGTCGGTGGTCGGCCAGGTCGGGCCGCCCCAACGCCAACTCCCTGCAGGAACCGGCTCGTCGAGCGACACGAGTGCGCCACCGACGTCGCGCGGGTGGAGGTGACGGCCCCGGATGTCGTCGAAGTCGCCCGCCCAGACGATCCGCACACCCTGCTCGGCCAGACGGGCCACTCGGTCGATCGAGATCGTCGACCTCGTAGATCGCCATGTACCCGCCGGGGCCGCCACGCTTGTCCAACAATCGTCCGACCGTCGTGTCGTCGCGCACCGGCGAGAGGACCTCGAGGAACTGGTCCCCGACGAGCAGCAACGCGTTGCGCAAGCCGAACTCGGCGACGCCGGGGTCGTGGAACACGACCGGCGATCCGAACAGCTCGCACAGTTCATCGACGATCGGGTCGAGATCGGGGGCGATCATCGCCACCTGGCGGAGACGGATCACGACGCACCTCCGAGGAACTCGATGATCGCCGACCAGGACGAGCGATCCTGGAGCAGGAAGATGTGCCCGCCGTCGAACACGCGGAGGGTGGCGTTCGGCATCCGCTCGACCAGGAGTTCGGAGTTCGCCACGGGAGCGATGTCGTCGTACTCCCCTGCGCACACCAGCGTCGGGTGGGTGATCGTCGGGAGATCGGCCATCACGTCGTGGCCCATGCGGGCGCTCATCTGGCGACCGAGGCCGGCGAGCCGCTCGGGGTCAGGGGGCGCCGCCGACTGCTCCTTCAGCATCTCGACGTAGCGACCGGCGCCGGGGATCGGTTCGGCGGCGTCGGGGTCGTAGCGACGATCGGTGAGGCGGCAGCGCTCCTCGAATGCCTCGGCGGGGCTCAGCTTGCCCAACCGATGCAGCGGGTACGACGGTGCCTCGCCCCCCGGCGAGGTGCAGCAGAGCACGAGCCGATCGATCACCTCCGGATGCCGGACGGCGAGATTGAGCGCGACCATCCCACCGAAGCTCGTCCCCATCACGTGACAGCGCTCCCACCCCATCGCTCGGACGAGCGCCGCAGCGTCGTCGGCGTAGTCGGCCATCGTGTAGTCGGTGTCCGGTTTCGAGGTCTGGCCGAGGCCGCGCTGGTCGTACGACAGCGTCTGGAACTCCCTGTTGACCGGCAGCAGCGCGGGCTGCGAGACGCGCAGGTCGTTCCCGCTGCCGCTGATGGCCAACAACGGCGGTCCGTCGCCGTGGAGCTCGTGGTAGACGTCGATTCCGTTCACGTGGGCGATCGGCATCTCCCCTTGTTAGTCGCCACCCGTCCGGGATCTACGCTCGACGCATGCCGCTGCACCACGTTGCCTATGCCACCCGGGACGTCGAGGCCACCACACACTTCTACGAGGACCTGATGGGGTTCCCGCTGGTGCACACCGAGGTCACCGCTCTCGGCGAGAGCTGGATCCGCCACGTGTTCTACGAGATCACCACCGACACACCGGCCGACGGCGAGACGGAGTGCATCGCGTTCTTCGAGCTCCACGAGGTCGGCGAACGGCCCGGGTGGACCACCGACCTGTCCGACGGCGTCGGGCTCCCGTTCTGGGTGAACCACTGCGCCTTCCGGGCGAGCGCCGAGCAGCAGGAGGCGGTGCGTGCCCGCATGGCCGCCGAGGGCATCGAGCCGGCGATGGAACAGGATCACGGTTGGTGCCACTCGCTCTACTACCTCGACCCGAACGGGATCATGGTCGAGCTCTGTCGGGACACGCCCGGGTTCGCACCGGACCCGGCCGAGGCCCACCGTCTCCTGACGGTCGATCCCCTGCTCGAGGCGGCGGCTCATCAGCCGTCGGGAGCCTGACATGCCCCGACTCGGTGAGGTTCCACGCGACGATGCCCACCCGTTCGCGCAGGCGTTGTACTCGATGATCTTCGGCGACCGGGATCCGGTCGCCGAGCCCGGCACCGCGTCGGGCACACCCGGCAACTGGTGGACCGTGTTCGCGCTCGTGCCCGACGCGTTCGACCACACCACCGCCGGGTTCCAGTTCTACCGCGACCCGAAACGCCAGCTCGCTCCCACCCTTCGCGAGCTCGGCCAGACGCGCGCCGGGTTCACGGTCGGCAGCCGATTCGTCTTCAGCCAGCACTGCAAGGCGATGCGCGACGTCGGCTTCAGCGACGAGCAGGTCGCTGCGATCCCGGCGTGGTCGGTGGCCGGCTGCTGGTCGCCGGTCGAGCGCGCCGTCCTGGCCTACACCGACTGCCTGACCCTCCAGCACGGGCGGGTTCCCGAGGCGCTGTTCGACGAACTGAAGCGACACCTCTCCGACGAGGAGATCCTCGAGTTCACCTACATCACCTGCACGTACGCGATGCACGCCACGATGAGCCGGGCGCTGCGTCTCGAGTACGACGACGTCGACGACCCCGTGGCCGAGGTCGCCGATCCCAGCGGGCGCATGGCGGGCCTCGACGTGATGGCGGTCGTCGACGACCCGTCGCTGACCGACGACGTCGACGGTGGCTGACCCGCCACGGTCGCCGGCGTTGCTGGCGTGCCTCGGCGACCTGGTCGAGGACGTGATCGTGCAGCTGGGCGAGCCGGTCAACGTCGCATCCGACACGCCGGCCCGCATCACCCGGCGACGCGGCGGCAGCGCGGCGAACACTGCGGTCGCCGCCGCGTCGATCGGCTTCCGGAGTCGGTTCATCGGACAGGTCGGCGACGATGCGATCGGCACGGCGCTCGTCGCGGAGATGCGCTCCGACGGCGTCGACGTCGGTCCGGTACGGCGGTCGGGCTCGACCGGCACGATCGTGGCGCTGGTCGACGCCTCGGGCGAGCGGTCGATGCTCACCGATCGCCGCGCCTGCATCGAGCTCACCGATCCCGATCCGTCGTGGCTGGACGAGGTGACGACGCTCCACGTGCCCCTCTACTCGCTGGTCACCGGGGCGATTGCACACACGGCGAGCACGGTGATCGGCTGGGCGCACGAGCGCTCGGTCGCCGTGTCGATCGACCTGTCGTCGACATCGGTGATGCTCGAACTCGGTGTCGACCGGGTGAGAGCCCACCTCGAGCGACTCCGACCCGACGTCCTCCTCGCCAACCGCGACGAGGCATCGGTGCTCGATCTCCGTGAGGCGTGGCCCGGAGCGGTCACCGTCGTCAAGCGAGGCCCCGACCCGGCGCTCGTGTACGCACCCGACGGCACCTGCACCGAGGTCGCCGCGATCGAGGTGTCCGACGTCGACGACACGACGGGCGCCGGTGATGCGTTCGCGGCGGGGTTCCTGACCCACTCCCCCGGTTGGCGCACCGACCCGATCGGGGCGTGCCGCTCAGGTCACCGGGTGGCCGCTGCCCTGCTGGCCGCCCGCCCGGGCGTCACCAGTCGAGCCAGCTCGTGACGTCGAAGGCGTCGGCAGGCACCTGCAGGTCGAGCGGCTCGCTGCTCGTGGTCATGTCGAGGACCATCGACACCGTCTGATCGGCGACGGTGACGTCGAAGGAAGCTCGACGGAGCTGGTTGTCCTCGGTGACCCACACGTCGTAGGTGACCGTCTCGGGAAGGACGGCATCCAACTCGCCGAGTTCGGCATCGAACTGCTCGGCAGCCTGCGGAGCGGCGGCGATCGCCGCGGCGAGATCGACCGTCACCTCGTAGTGCCGGACGGTGATGCCGTCGATCTCCTCGGTTCCGAGCTCGACCGCGTTGTCGGCATCGAGCAGCGCCTGCGCAGATGCCGCCGGGTCGACGACGAACTCGCTGCGCAGATCGTCGAGCGAGACACCGCTGCGCTCGGCGAGCACCGCGAGGTCGATCGAGATCCAGGCCGAGTCGGCCGGGAGCAGACCTCCCAGCGCATCGGCCCCGAGATAGACGACACCGTTGGCGCCATCGACGAGCAGTTCGATCCCTCCGTCGATCGGCAGCGGTCCGTCGAGGCCGAGCAGCGTCGACAGGTCGGCCGTAACCGTTGCGAGCTTCGTCTCGTTGTCGACCGCACCGGACACGGTGACGCTGCCGAGATCGCCGGCAGCGACCGTGAGGTCGTACTCGATCGTTCGGGCATCGACGGTGCCCTGGGCGGCGGCGGCGAGATCGAACGCCTCGGCATCGGGCAGCGTGACACCCGTGTCGCCGGCCGGGTTGCCGAGCGCGACGAAGGCGCCCACACCCAACGCAACGAGCGCGACGACCGCGACGATCAACAGGGCCGGGCGCCGGCGACCCGACGACGCCGGGAGATCAGGCGTGCCGCCGATGTCCGGGATGTCACTGACCGGCGAGGGCGGACCCCACGCCGGCGGGGCCGAGGGCGGTGTCGACGTCATGCTCATGGTGACAGGCTACGACGGCTTCCCGACCCGGTCACGTCAAGACTTCGTCGGATACCGTCGACCGGATGGACAGTTCCGCGCGGCCCCTCCATGTCGACGTACTGATCGTGGGAGCGGGCATCTCCGGCATCGGGCAGGCGTACCACCTGCAGGACGAGTCGCCGGACCGGACCTACCTGATCCTCGAAGGACGCGCCGACATCGGTGGCACCTGGGATCTGTTCCGGTACCCCGGCATCCGCTCCGACAGCGACATGCACACGCTCGGATTCGAGTTCAAGCCGTGGAACGCCGAGAAGGCGATCGCCGACGGGCCGTCGATCATGGCGTACCTGCGCGAGACGATCGCCGAGAACGGCATCGACCGGCACCTCCGTTTCCACCACCTCGTGCGGCGCGCCGAGTGGTCGAGCGCCACGGCGACCTGGACCGTCGATGTCGAGCTCGCCACCACCGGCGAACACCTCACCTACACCTGCAACTTCCTGTCGATGTGCTCGGGCTACTACTCGTACAAGGAGGGTTACACCCCCGATTTCCCGGGCCGTGATCGGTTCCAGGGCGAGATCGTCCATCCCCAGGCGTGGCCCGAGGACCTCGACGACGCCGGCAAGCGAGTCGTCGTGATCGGCTCCGGGGCCACCGCGATGACACTGGTACCTGCACTGGCGAAGACGGCTGCGCACGTCACGATGCTCCAACGGTCGCCGACGTATGTCGCGGCCGCGCCCGACGTCGACGCCATCGCCAACACGCTGCGCAAGGTGTTGCCCGACTCGGTCGCCTACGACATCACCCGCTGGAAGAACACCAAGCTCCAGCAGTTCGTGTACAAGCGCATGCGCGCCAACCCGGACAAGTCGAAGAGCTATCTGGTCGGACGGATCCGCAAGGCCCTCGGCCCCGACTACGACGTCGACACCCACTTCACACCGACCTATGCGCCATGGGACCAGCGCCTGTGCCTGGTTCCCAACGGTGACCTGTTCGACGCGATCAACGCCGGCATGGCATCCGTGGTGACCGACCGGATCGTCGGGTTCGACGAGACCGGCATCGAGCTCGAGTCGGGCGACCACCTCGATGCCGACATCATCGTCACCGCGACCGGGTTGAACATGGTGACGCTCGGCGAGATCGACGTCGTCGTCGACGGCGAGCCGATCGACTTCTCCCAGACCTGGTCGTACAAGGGGTTCGCCTACTCCGATGTTCCGAACCTCGCTTCGACGTTCGGCTACGTCAACGCGTCGTGGACCCTCCGGGCCGACCTGATCGCCACGTACACCTGCCGGCTCCTGAACCACATGGCCGACACGCACACCGAGATCTGCACACCCCGGCTCCGACCGTCGGACGCCTCGATGGTCGCCCGCCCGCTGCTCGACCACCTCACCTCCGGCTACGTGCAGCGCGCTGCCGACCGGTTCCCGAAGCAGGGCGACCGCGAGCCGTGGATCAACCCGCAGGACTACCGCAGGGACCGCAAGATGTTCCGCAAGGATCCCGTCGACGATGGCGTGATGCAGTTCAGCACGGCCCACGGTTCGCGTGAGCGCACGTCACCGGATCGGGAGTCATCGCTGACACCGATCCCCGATCCCGAGTTCGCGTGAGCGCACGTCACCGGATCCGACGTCGTCGCTGACACGGATCCCGGCTGCAGGCCGGCTCATCGGAACGCGTCCACCGCTCGCACGCCGGAGACGTATGCGCCGTGCACGGTGCCGAAGTACTCGGGCACCGTGTGCTCGCCGGCGAGGACCACCTGCGGCGTGTGGCGACCACCGAGCGCCCGCATGTCGTCGCTCGAACCGCCGAGCGGGATGTACGAATACGAGCCGTTGCAGAACGGATCGTTGGTCCAGTCGGTGGCGTGCGCAGCGACCGGTTCGGGCACGTCGTCGAACATCGAGCGCAGCACCGTCATCGCCTCGGCGACACGATCGGGCCCGTAGTCGACGAGGGTGGGGTTGTGGAAGGCGACGAGCGCCGGTGCCCCCGAGTGCGCGGTGATGTCCACCCAGTCGGTGAACCGGTGGTGCTCGGACACGAACGCCAGACGCCGGACGTTGGCCGGCCAGAACCGGTGGTCGAAGCGGAGCACCACCTTCTCCAGATTGCCCATCGCGAGCCGCCCGGCCCGCTGCTCGATGTCGGGGAGCGGAGGATCGAAGCGGATCGAGCCCGCCTGCAACACGCCGAGCGGCACGGTCACCACCACCTGATCTCCGTCGTGGCGCCCTGCGCCGGTCGTGACCGTGACCCCGTCGGGCCCGTGGGCGATCTCGAGGACCGGCTCGTCGACCCGGATGTCGAGCCCGGCGGCGAGGTGGTCGACCAGCGTCCGGTAGCCCCCTCGCAGCGCGACGTTGCCGCCTCCGTGATCGACGTACCCTGCGTTGCCCTGCAACGACACACGATCCGGCGGGCCCGCAGTGTTCAGCCCGGCGTCGCCCCAGCGGATCCGGGAGTCGACGACGCGACGCTGCAACCCGCTGAACCCGCGATCGTCGAGGAACCAGGCGACCCCCTCGTCGTACGACCCGTCCCGGCCCAGCGCCGCGACGGCCTCGGCCGGGTCGAAGTCGAACTGCGCTGCGACCACCGTGGCCGTGTCGGGGCCGTCGAGCGGGCCGGTCCCGTCGACGAACACTCGCCCGGCGCCGCCCCAGATCCCGTCGTTGTGCCATTCGAGACCGGCCGCCTTCACCACATCGGTCAGCGGGTTCTCGAACGTTCCGTGGATCCACGATCCTCCGAGATCGGCAGGCGCTCCTCCGAGGTCGACGGTCCAGGTCCTCCCACCGAGGCGATCCCTGCCCTCGACGACGAGCACCTCGTGCCCGAGGTCGGTGAGCCCCTTCGCCGTCGTCAGCCCCGAGACACCGGCCCCGATCACGATCACACGCATGGTTCCGGTTGTACCAGATCTCGTCGCCGCGGCCTGAGGCGGTGTCACCAGTCGGTCGGCCGGTAGTCCTTCAGGAACTGCCCCCACACGTGGGTGCCGGTGTTGACGCCGTCGATGATCGGATCGACGATGCGAGCCGCTCCGTCGACGATGTCGAGCGGCGGGTGGAAGCGGTGCTCGGCGGTCTTCTGCTCGGCGATCGCGACGGGATCCTCGTCACTGACCCAGCCGGTGTCGACGCTGTTCATGTTGATGCCCGACGCATGGAAGTCGGTCGCCGACGTACGCGTCATCATGTTGAGCGCCGCCTTCGCCATGTTCGTGTGGGGATGACGGGTGGTCTTGCAGAGCCGGTAGAACTGCCCCTCGACGGCGGACACGTTCACCACGTGCTTGTGGGTGCCCGGGGTGGCTTCCATCAACGGTTTCAGTCGGGCGTTGATCACGAACGGCGCAACCGCATTGACCAGTTGCGTCTCGAGGAGTTCCACCGACGACACCTCGTGGAGCAGCAGCCGCCACGAGTTCCGCTCGCGCAGATCGACCTGTTGGAGGTCCTGGTCGAGCCGCCCGGCGGGGAAGAGGTCGGCCTGCGCGTCGAGTTCCTCGGGCAGCAGCGGCAGCTGCGACAGCGACGCCGCCTGGGTGAGGCCGGCGAGCGGAGGCGACAGCGCCGGCGCGGTGTCCGATCCGGGGAGCAGGTGGTAGCCGCGCAGACCCTCGTAGGCGCCGACGAGCGCGAGCACCTCCGGGTCGAGCGTGTCGAGCGCTGCGGCCTCGCGCTCCATCATGTGCCGGTAGAAGTCGGGGGGCCGCCGCACGGTCTGGCAGGCGTTGTTGACCACGAAGTCGAGCCGGTCCCGCGTCGAGAGCACGTGCTGGCAGAACGCCTCGACGCTCGGCGTGTGGCGAAGGTCGAGGCCGAACACCTCGAGCCGATCACCCCACTCGTCGAAGTCGGGTTCGGCTGCGTAGCGGGTTGCCGCATCGCGCGGGAACCTGGTCGCAACGATCAGCGACACGCCGGAGCGCAGCAGTTTGATGCCCGCCTGGTACCCGATCTTGACGCGGCCGCCCGTGAGCAGTCCGACCGTGCCGGTGAGATCGGCCAACTCGCCGCGCTTGTCGTAGTTGAACCCGGCGCAGTCAGGACACAGCTGGTCGTAGAAGTGGTGCACCTCGTGGTACTTGACCTTGCAGACGTAGCAGTGCTGCGGCTCGACGGTTTCCCGCTGGGCCTGGTCGTCGACGTCGTGCCGATCGAAGGTTGCCTGACCCGGACCTCGGGGCGCGTACACGTTCGGTGTCGTGAACTCGGGCTGGCTGCGAAGCATGCGGATGCCGGTCTCCGCCAGCAGCCCTTCGTCACCACGGACGCGTTGCGATCGACGCTGGCGCTTGAGCGCCTTCGTGCGGAGCCGACGCTCCTCCGGATCAGCACAGAACACGTCACCGGCCGCGTTCAGCAACGCGATCTTCTCCTCCGGCGACAGGACGGTCAGGAGATCACGCGACGACGCGACACTCCGGAGGAACTCGGTGGTCGACAGGAGCCGATCACGGAGTTCGGAGTCCTCGCCGGCCCAGCCGCCGCCGGCGTCCGGATCACGACCGGTCATGCGCGCAGCAGTTCACCGGGCATCGTGTCGCCGAAGTTGATCCCGAGATCACGAGCGGTGCGCACGGTGTCGCCGTCGAGCGGCACGGTCTTCAACCGTCGGGTCGCGTCGGCGAGCGGCACGTAGACCACCTCGGGCGGCTGGAGGCCGACCATGATGCCGTCCTCGCCCTCGTCGAGCGCCCGCACTGCGGCCGCGCCGAAGCGAAGACCGAGCAGGCGGTCGAGCGCTGTCGGCGACCCACCGCGCAACAGGTGACCGAGCACCACCGTGCGGGTCTCCTTGCCGGTCATCTCCGCGATCGCGTGCGCGACCTTTGCGCCGACACCGCCGAGTTGGACCGCCTGACCGACCGCCTGACCGACCACGGTGGGTTCACCGTCGATGGGAACCGCTCCCTCGGCGACGACGACGACCGTGAAGCGCGCGCCGTTGCGGTCGCGCTGCAGGATCGTCTCGGCGAGCGGTTCGATGCGGTACGGGATCTCGGGGATCAGGATGCAGTGGGCGCCACCGGCCATTCCTGCGTGCAGCGCGATCCAGCCGGCATCGCGACCCATCACCTCGACGACCATCACCCGGCCGTGAGAGGTCGCCGTCGTGAACAGACGATCGATGCACTCGGTCGCGAAGTCGACGGCGGTGTCGAACCCGAAGGTGGCGGTGGTCTTGTCGAGGTCGTTGTCGATCGTCTTCGGCACGCCGATCACCCGGAGCCCTGCCTGGTGGAGGTGGTTGCCGATCGTCAACGATCCGTCGCCGCCGACCGTGATCAGCGCATCGATGCCGGCGTTCGCGAACCGTTGGATCAACTCCTCGGAGCGGTCGACCTCGACGTAGCTGCCGTCGGGTTGGAGCACCGGGTAGCGGGTCGGATTTCCCCGGTTGGTCGAACCCAGGATCGTCCCGCCCGTGTGGGAGATCCCGCGGACCGATTGGCGGTCGAGTTCCATCAACCCGCCGTTGGGATACTCGTCGGGGTGCAGCAGGCCGTTGAAGCCGTCACGGATGCCCACGACCTGCCAGCCGCGGTTGCGCGCAGCGAGTGTTGCGGAGCGGATCACGGCGTTGAGACCGGGGGCATCGCCGCCCCCCGTGCTGATGGCGATACGGGAGATGTCGTTCACGGGGTGCCAGGGTACGCCAGGGCGCCGACGTCGGGGACCGACGCCGGTCAGCTGTCACCTTCCGTTCACCTTCGGCGGAAGCGATCGGTTGTGCTTGCATGCACCGATGGACGACAGCGAAGCCACGATCGACGCAACCATCGACCTGGACGGCCAGGTGGCGATGGTCACCGGCGCCTCGTCCGGGCTCGGGCGACGTTTCGCTCGGACGTTGGCGGCGAACGGCGCCCGCGTCGTGGCCACCGCTCGCCGCCTCGATCGCCTCGAGGAGCTCGCCCGCGAGATCGCCCATTCAGGCGGTGTCTGCGTTCCGGTACAGCTCGACGTCACCGATGCCGAGCAGATCGCCGAGGCGGTCGCCACCGCAGAGCGCGTCCTCGGGCCGGTGCAGATCCTGGTGAACAATGCCGGGATCCCCGACGCGCAGTACGCCACGAAGATGCCCGTCCAACTGGTCGACCAGGTGCTCGACACCAACCTGCGCGCACCGTTCCTGCTGTCGTGCGAGGTCGCCCGACGCCTGATCGAGCACCAGTTGCCGGGACGGATCGTCAACATCTCCTCCGTCGGAGGGTTCCACTACGCCGGCGGCGGCGCCGCGTTGTATTCGATCAGCAAGGCCGGCGTGAACCGGCTGACGGAGGCACTGGCGGTCGAGTGGGCGAAGTTCGGCATCAACGTCAACGCGATCGCTCCGGGGCTCTTCGCCTCGGAGATGTCCGACGGGATGATCGAGCGGATGGGTGACCTCACCCGAGCGTTCCCGCGCCGGCGGATCGGCCAGCCCGAGCACCTCGACAGCACGTTGCTCTACCTGGTGTCGCCGGCGTCGGAGATGGTGACGGGCACCGTGATCAAGGTCGACGACGGTCAGGGACCCCGCTGACGGGACGCGTCGTCAGGCCTGTGGCGTGATGAGCGCCTTGTCGCCGGTGGCCATCCGGGCGTAGCGGCGAACCTGGTCGGGGTCGACCGCGTCGGCGAGCGAGAGCCGCATGCCGTAGGTGCTCTCGAACGTGGTGGTGATCTCGTCGGCGACGCGCTGACGGAGGCGATCGGCCGCCTCCTGGCCGATCTTGACCAGGAACGGCGTCAGCAGCCATCCCCCGATCGACCACGACATGCCGAAGTCGCGACGCAGGATCGTCGGGCTCCGGTCGAGGCCGCCGTAGATGTACACCTGCTTGTGGGTGTCGGAGCCGTACCGGCTGAACTCCCCGGCCTGTTCGCCTGCCACCTTCTCCATCCGCGACAGGATCGTGCCGGCGAGGTCGCCACCCCCGATCGCGTCGAAGGCGATCGTCGCCCCGGTTGCCCGCAGCGCATCGGTCAGGTCGTCGACGAACGAGTCGGCACTCGAGTCGACGACGTGCGACGCCCCTTCGGCGCGCAGCAACTCGACGTGCTCGGGCCGTCGGACGATGTTGACGAGGTCGACGCCGTCGTCGCGGCAGATCCGGTTCAGCATCAACCCGAGATTGGACGCACCCACCGTGTGCACCAGGGCGGTGTGCCCCTCCGATCGCATCGTCTCGACCATTCCCAGCGCGGTCAACGGATTGACGAACGCCGCTGCCGCATCCTCCGGATCGGTGCCGTCGGTCATCGGCAGGCACTGGCTCACGTGGAGTGTGCGGTACTGGGCGTACGCATTGCCGGAGAGGAAGCCGACGACCTTGCCGAGCAATGCCTGTGCCGCCGGCGACGACCCCGCAGCGACGACGACACCACCGCCCTCGTTGCCCGCCGGCATCGCCTTGCCGAGCCGGGCGCTCTGCGCGGCCACGGCAGCCGGCGCAACGGGAACCCCGACTGCCGGGTGCACGCCGTCGCCGGCCGGAAGGCCCACCGACGCATCGCCACCGGCGAACAACATGCCGAGGTCCGACGGGTTGATCGGCGCCGCCTCGACTCGCACCACGACCTGCTCGTCGCCGGGGGCGCTGACGTCGGTGGAACGGACACCGAGCGTGACGATGCCGTCGTCGGTCAGCGTCGATCGGAGTTCGAGACAGGTGTCGGGAAAGGCGTCAGCGGTCATGGATCGCACCCTATTCGCGCGTGTTCCTCCACATGGGGTGATGTGATTCGCGTCGTCAACCGCCATCCTTGGCATCGACAACGGCCACCGCCGTTCGAAAATCATCTAACGAGGAGAAAATCTCTCATGTTGCTCGCCAGCGAATTCGGCACCGGTCAGGTCTTCTGGTCGATGCTGTGGTTCTTCCTGTTCTTCATCTGGATCATCATCCTGTTCCAGGTGTTCGCCGACATCTTCCGCAGCCACGACATGGGCGGCTGGGCGAAGGCCCTCTGGGTGATCTTCGTCATCATCGTGCCGTTCCTCGGCGTCTTCGTGTACCTGATCGCGCGTGGCAGCAAGATGAACGAGCACGCCATTGCCGACGCAAAGGCGATGGACGAGGCCCAGCGCGCCTACATCCAGCAGGCCGCCGGCACCGGCACCAGCGAAGCCGACCAGCTCGACAAGCTCGCTGCGCTGCACACCGCCGGCAAGCTCGACGACGCCGAGTACGCCGCTGCGAAGGCCAAGGTCATCGGCAGCTGACGCTGCTGACAGACGATTGAACACCGCCGTGTCGGGCCCCCTGACCTCCGCCGGGCCAGGGGGCCCCGCCGGCGTTTCACCTGTTGGCCAAGCCGACAGGCCCCATCTGCAATCTCGACTGCGAGTACTGCTTCTTCCTCTCCAAGGAGATGCTGTATCCGGGCGATCGGTTCCGGATGGCCGACGACCTGCTCGAGACCTACATCCGCCAGCTGCTCGAGGCGCATCGAACCCCGAGGTGACCATCGCCTGGCAGGGAGGCGAGCCCACGATGATGGGTCTCGACTTCTTCGAGCGGTCGGTCGAGCTCGTCGAGAAGCACCGCAAGCCGTGGCAGCGGCCCGAGTACACGATCCAGACGAACGGCGTGCTGCTCGACGAACGCTGGGCCCGGTTCTTCGCCCGGAACCGCTTCCTGGTCGGTCTCTCGGTCGACGGGCCGCGTGAGATCCACGACACGTACCGTGTCGACAAGCGCAAGCTCGGCTCGTTCGACCGCGTCATGGCGGGCTTCGAGCACCTGCGGGCTGCCGACGTCGACGTCAACGTGCTCTGCACCGTCCATGCGGCCAACCAGGACCGTGCCGTCGAGGTCTACCGGTTCTTCCGCGACGACATGGGTGTTCGTTTCATCCAGTTCATCCCGATCGTCGAGCGGTCGACGGAGGAACTGCTGCAGATCGCCAACCTCGGCTGGAGTTCGACCTCGAAGGACAAACGCCCGCTCTACGTCCAGCAGGGCGATCGGGTCACCGAACGCTCCGTCGGCGCCGAGGCGTACGGACGGTTCCTGATCGAGGTGTTCGACGAGTGGGTGCGCCGCGACGTCGGCGAGGTCTACGTCCAGATGTTCGACACCGCGCTGGCCAGTTGGTACGGCGAACCGGGTGGACTGTGCATCTTCGCCGAGACCTGCGGGCTCGCTCTGGCGCTCGAACACAACGGCGACCTCTACTCCTGCGACCACTTCGTCGAGCCGGACCATCTGCTCGGCAACATCGTCGACACCCCGATGATCGACCTGGTGGCGTCCGAACAGCAGGTCGCCTTCGGCCGGGCGAAGCGTGACACACTCCCCCAGTACTGCCTCGACTGCGACGTCCGATTCGCCTGCAACGGTGGCTGCCCGAAGGACCGCTTCATCCGTACACCCGACGGCGAAGACGGGCTCAACTACCTCTGCGCCGGGTACAAACAGTTCTTCACGCACATCGGTCCGGCGATGACGACGATGACGCAACTGCTTCGGCAGGATCGCGCGCCTGCAGAGATCATGTCCATGCCGCCGCAGCGCCGCCGCCCGGATCACGCTGCGCCGACCTGATCGTCCGAAGTGGGCGAGGCGCCCACGGGTGGGCCGGGCGTACCGTCTGCGTCGAGGCTCACCACCGGGCCAGAACGGAGATCTGTGGACACCGTGCAGCACATCCTCGGACCGCTCGACTTCTACGTCGTGCGCCTGCCGGACCGTGATTCGCTGCCCTTCGAGGCCGTTCGCGAGACCCTGTCCCTCGTCGACGCCGAGATCATCAGGGTGATCGATCTGGTGGTCATCGAGCGCGCCGCCGACTCCTCCGTCACCGTGGTGGAGGCGAAGGATCTCGACCCACGCCACCCACTGTCGGTCTTTGCAGCCAGCGTCACCCCGGTACTCACGACGATCGACCTCGAGGCGCTCGCCGAGCCGCTCCCGCCCGCGACCTGCGTCGTGGTGTTCGTCGTCGAGCAGCTGTGGGCCAAGTCGCTCGCCAACGCACTGGAGGAGTCGGCGTGCCCGGTGGTGCGTCGGGGACCGATCGCTCGATTGCCTGCAGCGACGACCTCGGGCTCGCGGCAGCACCTGCCGTGGCCGGCGGCGCTGACCGACGGCATCATCCGGCTGCGGTAGTACGACCCGTGACGCTGCGCTAGCGTGATGGGCCCGCAACCCGAGCAGCGGTGCGGTCCGGCAACCCGACCAGAACGAGATGAGCCCAGCAGAACCCACCACGACTGCTCAGCTCGGAATCGCCCCGCATCGGCTCGCTCCGCCTCGCTCGAATGATGCAGCGCTCGGGCGTGATCGTCTCCTCGAACGACTCGACCGGGCGCAGGGCCCCGTCCTGCTCGTCACGGCGGGCGCCGGCTACGGCAAGTCGACCCTGTTGGGCCGCTGGGTCGAGCGTCTGGCTCACCCGACCGCATGGCTGTCGCTCGACAGCGGCGACAACGATCCCGTCCGGCTGCTCCGAGGGATCCTCGCCTCGCTGCACACCATGGCGCCCGACGACCGACTCCTGCGCATCGCCCGCGATGTCGGGCCCACGACGACAGAACCGGCGCTCGCCCAACTCGAGGAACACCTCTGCGCCGGGGCGCCGCTGGTCCTCGTGCTCGACGACGTGCACCTCGTCACCGACCCCGACGCCGCACGTGTGCTCGATGGCGTCATCGCGTCGATGCCCGTCGGCGGGCGCATCGTGCTGGCAGGCCGATCCGTCCCGCCGCTCCGAACCGCCCGACTCCGACTCGCGGGATCGCTGGATTCGATCGAGGCCTCGGACCTGCTCTTCACTGCCGACGAGACCGACGCCGTGCTCCACGAGTTCATCGACCGATCCGATCGGCGAGCGCTGATCGATCAGCTCGGCGGGTGGCCCGCCGGAGTCCAGTTCGTCGCGCTCGGCATGCGGGCCATGGACGACCACCGGATCGATGATCCACGAGCGGAGAGCACTCAACTGCTCACCTCGTACTTCCAGCAGGAGTTCCTCCGGTCGCTCCCGCACGGCGAACGCCAGTTCCTCATCCGGACCTCGGTGCTCGAGCGACTCTCAGGTGACCTGTGCGATCACGTCCTCGACCATCCGGGTAGCGCCGAACACCTGGAGGATCTGGTGCGAGCGGGCAACGTCTTCGTCGTGCCGATCGGGAACACGGAGGTCTTTCGCTACCACCCGCTCTTCGCCGACGTGCTGCTCGCCGAACTCCGACGATCAGCTCCCGAACTCGAGGCACCGCTGCGCCGGCGGGCGATCGAGTGGCACGACTTGCACGGCGAGTGGTCCTCGGCCGTCGATCAGGCATTGGCGAGCAACGGTTCGATCGACGCCCCCGCCGAAATGTTCAAGCATCTGCGGCCAGCACTCGCGAGCGGGCACGTCGCAACGATCGGTCGATGGTTGGACCAGTTCGACCCGGCCGACATCCGGTCCAACGCGCTGCTCGGCCTGACTGCGGCCTGGTATGCCGTGTTCGCCAACCGCGGCACTCGACATCGACCGCTGGCTCGATGCTGCCGAGCGGGCCGACTACGTCGGACCACTCCCCGACGGCACGGTCGACGTCGCCGTTGCGGCAGCAGCCGTGAGGATGATGGCGGGAGACCGCGGCGTACGTCAGACCGCCGACAGGGCTCGGACGGTGAGGGAAGCGGGCGAGGGTGGGGGTCCGTGGCGATCGCTGGCATACATGCTCGAGACCGTCGCACTCCAGCTGAGCGGCGATCTGGACGACCCTCGCCCGATGTTCGAGATCGCCGAGTTCGAGACCCGCGGTTTCGCGGCGGCCCACGCCATCACCGTGGCGCATCTGGGCGTCCACGCACTGTACGACGGCAACGACTCCCTCGGTGCGCAACTGGTGAGACAGGCAGTCGACGAGGTCGACGCGGCCGGCTTGCGACAGTTCGCTCAGGTCTGCATGGTCTTCGCGGCGCAGTCGCTTGCCCAGGCCCGCGCTGGTGCGTTCGCCGCGTCACGACAGACCTCGGAACACGTCGAGCGGCTCCTCGGGACGTTGAACGCGGTGGTCGCCCGGGCCCACGTCCACCACAACCTGATCCTCGCCGACGCTGCGCTCATCCGGGGCGAGCCTGCATTGGCGTTCCGATTGCTCCGCACGGCGCAGGACTGGCTCCCGCTGGAACCGGACGCCGTGGTGTTGCACCAGTGGGCCGAACGGATCGACCGACGTTGCTCGAAGGCGACCGGCGCCGACGGGGTCGAACTCACCCCGGCGGAGCACCGGGTGCTCGAGCAGCTCGCCACACATCGCACGCTCGCGGAGATCGGTGAGCACCTCTACGTCTCACGCAACACCGTGAAGACCCACACGGTGTCGATCTACCGGAAGTTGCTCGTGTCCGGCCGGAGCGAGGCGGTCGAACGAGCCGACGAACTGAACCTGCTCGACCGGCGGTGAGGCACTCGGTTCAGCGACGGTCGCGGCGATCCTCGCGGCGATCCTGACGCCGGTTGACGCCGTGAGAGACGACAGCGGCGGTGCCGACGACGGCAGCGGTTCGGGCAACGGGTGCTCCGACGACTCCTCGTCGGACGGCGCGTGCGGGACGCAATGGCATGTCAGGCTCCTTCTGCTTCGATCGACGCGGCGATCGCTTGGATGGGAATGCGGCCGTTGGCCACGAGTTGACCCCCGGCACGGCGGGCGGCCGACGCGAACGGCGTGGCCCAGGTGTTCTCCCAGACCAGGACACCGGCGATCGTGCCGGGCTCCATCGCCTCGGCGAGGTGTGCGAGGTCGTCGGCGGCGAGGATCTCTGCGATCTCGCTCTCGAGGGCGCGCAGCTCGTCGAGCTCCTCGAAGTCGTCGATCTCGAATCCCTCGATGTTGCCGTCATCGTCCTTTGCGATCACGAGTACGTCGAGGATCCGAATCGTGCCGGCCTCGGCGAGTGCAGCGAGTTCCGCCGCCATCTCTCCGTTGAACGCGGCCTGCCCGGCCGGGAATTCGATCACGAGGTAATCGACGGGACCGAACTCGTCCATCGATGCATCACTCATGCTGAGGCTCCTTCTGGCGACTCGGTCGCCGTTGTCATCCGAGATCTTGCTCGTGCTCGATGATCGCAGTGGTCGCGCCGGCCAACGTCATCCATTCGGGGTGAATCGGGGTGGCGTCGTCTCGGTTCACCCCCGGCGGGTGATGTTGGACCGACGGCGTCCGTGCGACCATGATGAGACAAGCGTCGGCCGTTCGGCGCGGGCCGACCGAAGGGATCAGACATGGAGAGCGAAATCGTGGACGAAGTCGAGACAACGGGGGGTGGCACCGACGGCGCTGCCGAACCGGACCATCGGCATTCGGTGGCGGTCCATCTCATGATCGTGCTGGCAGCGGTGATCATGCTGGTCACGGCCGCGAACGTGTGGGTCGACCGCGCCGCACTCAACACCGACAACTGGGTCGATGCGTCCGACCAACTGCTGGCCGAACCCACCATTCGGGAAGCCATCTCGGTCTACGTCGTCGATCAGCTGTACACGAACGTCGACGTGTCCGCCCAGCTCGGCGGCCTGCTGCCGGCGAACCTCAGCGGCCTCTCGGGCGCGCTCGCGTCGGCGCTTCGGAACCCGGCGACCGACGCCGTCGACCGACTGCTGGCCACCGACCAGGTCGCCACCATCTGGACCGACGCCAACCGCGTCGCCCACCAGACGATCGTCAACATCCTCGAAGACGACACGAGGGTCGACGCGCTCTCGACATCCAACGGGAACGTCACCCTCGACGTGCGTCAAATTGTCGTGCAGTTGGCCGCCGACCTCGGGCTGCCCGGCGCCGTCGTCGACCGGATTCCGGCAGATGCCGGCCAGATCACCATCATCCAGTCGTCGAAACTCGACAGTCTCCAGACCGCGGTCACCTTCGTCCAGTGGGCGTCGTGGTTGCTGTTCTTCGTCGTGATCGGCCTCTACGCCGGGGCCATCTTCCTCGCCGACGGTTGGCGCCGGGTCGCCACACGAGCGGCGGGGCTGTCGATCCTGATCGTCGGGCTGCTCATCCTCGCCGGGCTCCGATTCGGCGGCAGCCGCCTGCTCGACACAGCGGTGCAGAAGCAGAGCAATCGCCCCGCCGCGGAGGCGGTCTGGAAGATCGGATCGCAGCTCCTCCGCGACATCGGCTGGAACATCACGTGGATCGGCGTGATCATCGTCCTGGGCGCCGTGCTCGCCGGCCCGACGGCGGTGGCGAGGTCGATCCGCCGATTCATCGCACCGGCATTCGTCGGCGGCCCCGGCGTGCGTTGGGGAGTCGGCGCCGCGATCTTCCTGATCATGGTGTTCTGGGCGCCGCTGCCCGCCCTGACGAACTGGTTCGGCATCCTCGTGTTCGCGGCGATCCTTGCCGCCTGCATCGAGGGACTCAGGGGCCTGTGCCTCGCCGACCGGGCCCGTGCCGAGGCGACGGCTCCGGCCGACGTCGAGGCCGTCGAAGCGGCGACCTGAGCGGTCGGGCCGGCCGGCGTCGGCCCGTACACTCTGCGTCACGATGGCACCGAAGCGTTCCCTTCCCGTGCCGACATCGAGCAGCAAGCTCGTTCGGGGCGCCGTGATGCTGGCGATCGCCGCGCTCCAGGACGAGCGGGTGCGTACGCAACTGGCGAAGGCCCCGGCTGCAGCCCGATCGTGGGCGTCAGCCCGACGATCGACCGGCGATGACCGCGCGCCGGGCGGGCTCAGCCAGTTCGACCCGACGCGTCGGTTCGGTCAACGGGGCGTCGAGCGACGGCTCTCGGCGCTGGAGCGCAACGCCGACCTGGTGTTTCCCGACCGCGACGACCCGACCGGTTCCGCGATTCACCAGGCGATCGACGAACTCCAGCGTGCCGCAGCGATCTCGGCGACGATGCCGCTCGCCGAACGACGCCGGGCACGGGCACGGATCTCGGGCGAGTTGACCCGCCTCGAGAACGCCCTCGTCGACGCGGTCCTGCCGGCCACCCGCTGACACCCATGGGCAACGTCATCGGACAGATCCTTCCGCTGGCACTGGCGATCGCGATCTCGCCGTTGCCGATCATCGCCGTGATCCTGCTGCTGTTCACCGATCATCCCAAACCGAATGCGGGGGCGTTCGTCGTCGGCTTCTACCTCGGTGTCGCCGCGGTGCTCGGCCTCCTGATCGCGATCGCCTCGTCGCAGGAGCTGTCGAACTCCGACTCCGGGGCCTCGACGACGTCGTCCTGGATCAGGATCCTGCTCGGCGGCGCTGCTGTTCGTCGGCCGCGTACCGTCAACTCCAGCGGCGCCCCGAAGCGGGCATGGAGCCGGAACAGCCGAAGTGGATGGCCGGCATCGCGAGCTTCACCGCCGGCAAGTCGTTCACGACCGGCCTCGTGATCGGCGCGGTCAATCCGAAGAACCTCGCGGTGTCACTGGCCGCTGCAGTCGAGATCTCCTCTGCCGCGCTCAGCACCGGCGAGGCCGTCTCGACGGTGGTCGTCTATGCGTTGATCGGGTCTGCCGGCGTTGCGGCGCCGCTCGTGGTCGCGCTCGCCATGGGCGATCGCTCCGCTGCCGTCCTCGACAGCTGGAAGATCTGGCTGGCCCAGAACAACGCCGCGGTGATGGCCGTGCTGTTCGCCGTGATCGGTGCCGCCCTCATCGGGAACGGCATCAGCGGTCTCACCGCGTGATCGGAGCGCCGCCGGACCGCTGACCGGCGCTCAGAAGCGACGGTCGTTGGTCTTCTTCTTCGGCGGCGCCTTGAACGGCGCCTCGATCAGCGCCTCGAACGCAGCGTCGTCGGGCTGCTTCGGGTCGTTCAGATTCTGCAGGTACTTCTTGATCGCCGCACGGGCCGGGCGCCACGTGCGCACCCTTCAGACCGACCGAGCGACTCATCGCGTCCTTCGCCTTCGCGACACGCTCCTTGCGCGTGGCCTTCTCCTCGTCGGAGTAGGTCTTGGCGACCTTGTTCGCGCGGGCCTCCTGCTCGGCGAGTCGGCGGGCTTCGGTTTCCTGGAGCGGTGTGAGTTTGGCCTGCGGAGCCATGATCGTGATCCTTTGTCTCGGGTGCGTGCGCAGGCTAACCGCCGAGGAGCGTGTCCGGTCTCCGAGAAAGCGGCGGTTGTCCGCGATGCGACGTGCGCTGTCGCTCTGGAGGTGTCCGGCGATCCCGCCGATCCCGAGCAGGGCATTCAGCGGCCGCACGGTGCGACCGGTCGGCCTCGGCCTGCGATCGACCCGGCGGCTAGCGTCGCCGACGCCTGATCACTCGATCCAGTTCCAGCCAATTCAGTTCGCAGAAGGAGCGCACCATGCGCGAAGCAGTCTTCGTTTCCTACGCCCGTACCGGTCTCGCCAAGGCCGGTCGTGGTGGATTCAACGTCACGCCGGCGATGTCGATGGCAGCCCACGCCATCAGCAACGCAGTCGAACGGGCGGGCGTCGAGCCAGAGGCGGTCGAGGACGTCGCGCTCGGCAATGGCGCCCACGGCGCCGGGAACCTGGGCCGTCTCGCCGGCCTCTTGGCGGGCCTGCCGGTGACCACGGGTGGCAACACGATCCAGCGTCATTGCTCGTCCGGGCCTCAACTCGATCGCCGTCGCGGCCAACTACATCAAGGTCGACGGAGCCGACTGCGTGGTCGCCGGCGGCGTCGAGTCGATCTCGATCCCCAGCCCCGGCATGGGCGGCTCGGTCAACATGGACCCCAAGCTCACCGACATGTACCCGGCGATCTACATGGCGATGATCGAGACCGCCGACATCGTCGCCCAGCGCTACAACGTGTCGCGCGAGTACCAGGACGAGTACTCCTACACCTCGCAGATGCGGATGGCCGCCGCCCAGGAGAACGGGCTCTTCGAGGACGAGATCGTCCCGATGGCGACCACGATGAAGCTCGTCGACCGCGAGACCAAGGAAGAGTCGATGGTCGAGTACACGGTGACCGGCGACGAGTGCAACCGGCCGTCGACCACGCTCGAAGGCCTGTCGCAGCTCCAGCCGGTTCGCGGCGAGGGCAACTTCGTGACCGCGGGCAACGCCAGCCAGCTGTCCGACGGCGCCGCCGCCGTGGTGCTGATGTCCGACGAGGAGGCCTCGCGCCGCGACATCGAACCGCTCGGGGCCTTCAAGGGCTGGGCCGTCGCCGGGTGCGAGCCCGACGAAATGGGCATCGGACCGATCTACGCCGTGCCGAAACTGTTGAAGCGCCATGGTCTCACCGTCGACGACATCGACCTCTGGGAACTCAACGAGGCGTTCGCCAGCCAGTGCCTGTACTCGCGTGACACGCTCGGCATCGATCCCGAGAAGTACAACGTCAACGGTGGCTCGATCGCGATCGGCCACCCGTTCGGGATGACGGGCACACGCTGCGCAGGGCACATCCTGCTCGAGGGCAAGCGTCGTGGCGCCAAGTGGGGCGTCGTCACGATGTGCATCGGCGGCGGCCAGGGTGCCGCAGGCCTCATCGAGATCTACTGACTCGTCTCGCATCGGCGGGATCGCGCCTCGTACGATCCCGCCGATGCGACGACTCCTCCCCCTCCTCGTCAGCGCGACCCTGATCGCTGCGGCGTGCGGATCCGACTCCGATTCGGCGTCCGAGACGACCTCCGAGACGACCCCTGAGACGAGCTCGGTCCCAGCCACCACCGACGCACCTGCGGACACCACCCCGGCGACGACCGAGGCGACCTCGACGACCGAGGTTCCGGAGACGACCGAGGCGGCGCAGCCGGAGGTCACCGCTGCGGAGCTCGCAGCAGCGGGGCCGTACGCAGTGGGAGTCACCACACGCACCCTCCCCGAAGGCGGTCTGGTCGAGATCTGGTACCCCGCCGACGAATCGGCCGCAGGTGGCACCGACACCTACAACGTTCGCAACTTCCTTCCGGAGGGCATCGCAACGCTGATCACCGGCGACATCGACGACTCCTTCGTCATCGACGCGACGCGAGACGCTCCCCCAGCCGGGGACGGGCCCTTCCCGGTCGTGCTGTTCAGCCATGGTGCGGCCTCGTTCCGGCTCCAGTCCAGCGAGCTCGCACAACACCTCGCCTCGTGGGGGATCGTCACCGCATCGACCGATCACCCGTCGCGCGACCTCCTCAACCGGTTCGGTGGCACCGCCGAGGGCCAGCCACCGGCGATCGACCAGATGCGGTCGATGCGCACCTACCTGACCACGCTCGACGGCGACCCACTGCTCGGCGGATCGCTCGACAACGAGCGGGTCGCACTCGGCGGTCACTCGGCGGGCGGCGGCACGATCGTGGAGATGGCGGGCGATCCCGGGATCCTCGGCTACGTGTCCTACGCCTCCGGTCTCGGCGACGCCGCCCCGGACGTTCCATCGATGTTCATGGCCGGAGCGCTCGACACGATCGTCGACCCGGTCGAGCGCACGCAGGCAGCATTCGATGCTGCGCCGCCGCCGTCGTGGTTCTGGAACTTCGACGGCGCGGGCCACCTCGCGTTCTCCGACCTCTGTGCGATCGGCGGCGGCGACTCCAATCTGATCGACTTGGGCGAGGCCGCCGGACTCGGACCGTTCCTCGACGAGAGCATCCGACGTCTCGCCACCGACGGCTGCGAGGAGCCGAACCGCGCCGTTCAGGACGTGTGGCCCGGGATCAACCAGGGCGCCACCGGCTTCTATCGCTGGGTGTTCGGCATCGACGCCGAGCCGATCGGGCTCGACGAGTCGGTCGTCACGCCCGGCGTGACGGTGACGAGCAAGTAGCCGACGTCCCCGGGGCGTTGGCTCCCGGTCAGGGCTCCTGCTCGGCGGCCGCGCTCGCCTTCCCGCGCAGCATCGCGTCGCTGCGGAGGCGGTGCCACGGAACGACGCCATCGACCTCGATGTCGAGCGAGAAGCTGAGCGCGATCCGGACCGCGACGAGGATGCCGAGCACGGCCACGCTCTCGAGACTCGGGTCGACCGTGATCGTCTTGATGATGTCGGCGGCGACGAGCACTTCGAGCCCGAGGATCAGCGGGCGCCCGAAGCCCCGGCGGACGTCGTCGAAGAACCGGTCGAAATGGCCGAAGTCCTTCACGCCCCGCACGAGTGCAACGATGCCACCGATCGCGATGATCGCGACCCCGACAGCCTCGAAGACGAGGGCGATGTTCTCCATCGTCCCTTCGAACGTCATCGTTCGACCGGCTCCCTGGAGGTGAACGCGCCGAACCGCACGGGTCTCAGGCCGTGATCCAGGTGCGTGCGGCGTCGAGTTCGTCGACGTGGAACACGCGGACCTCGCCCGGGATCAACCAGCCGAATGCCTTGATCGAGCGGCGCACCCAGGTCGCGTCGGTGACGACGCCCATGCGCTCGTAGGAGTTGAACGTCTTCAAGCCGAGCTTGGTGTCGTCCCACATCGCGTCGGCTTCGTAGCCGGTGAACTCGCTTCCCAGGACGTAGAGCAACCGGATCTTGGCGTGCCGCGACAGCCGGTCCTCGATCGCCGGTTCGAGCACGTCGTCGTAGTCGTCGTCCTCCACCTCGCCGATCGCCCGGACCCCGACGACGTTGTCGGGGAGGTCGTCGATCAATTCCATGGTCATGAGTGCCTCCTGGTCGAAACGTACCACCGGGAACCTGCAGGCTCCTGCCCCCGCTCGTTCACCCCATCTGGTTGACGCTGCGTCTGGTGGTTTTGACGTATGTTCAGCGTCTCGTCATCTGAGAGGACCGATGGACAAGACACCGACCACCAAGTCAGCACGCCGATTCCCGGTGATGCAAGGGATTCTTCCGTGGAACCGCTCCGGCGTTCCCACCGACATCATCGCCGGCGTGACACTCGCCGCCCTGGCGATCCCCGAGGTCATGGGCTACACGTCGATCGCGGGCATGCCGGTGATCACCGGGCTCTACACGATCGTGATCCCGCTGCTGCTGTTCGCGCTGCTCGGCTCGTCCCGGCACCTCGTCGTCGGCGCCGACTCGGCGACGGCCGCGGTCCTGGCTGCCGGTCTGGCCGGCCTCGCCACGGCACAGTCGGATCAGTACGTCGCACTCGCCGGCATGGTGGCGCTGATGGCCGCGGCGCTGTTGATCATCGCCCGGCTCGTCGGCCTCGGCTTCCTCGCCGACTTCATGTCCCGAACGGTGCTGATCGGCTTCCTGACCGGTGTCGGCATCCAGGTCGCGCTCGGGCAGGTCGGCGGGATGCTCGGCATCCCGACCGGCAGCGGCATCACCGTCGGCAGTCACACGTTCGACAACACCCTGGCCAAGTTCTTCAGCACGCTCGGGAACGTCGCCGACGTCAACTGGACGACGGTCGGCGTCTCCGTCGGCGTGATCGTGATCATCTTCGGCGGCAAGGCGATCTCCCCCAAGATCCCCGGAGCGCTGATCGCCGTCATCGGATCGATGTTCGTCAGTTGGCAGTGGGATCTCGCCAACGACGGCGTGTCGACGCTGGGGCCGGTGCCCAGCGGACTCCCGAGCCTCAGCTTCCCGTCGGTGCCGTGGAGCGACGTACCGGCCTTGATGGGAACGGCGATCTCGATCTTCGTGCTGATCCTCGCCCAGAGTGCCGCGACATCGAGGGCCTACGCCGCCAAGTACAGCGACAAGTTCGACGAGAACGTCGACCTCGTGGGCCTCGGTGCCGCCAATCTCGGCGCCGCGTTCACCGGCACGTTCGTGGTCAACGGCAGCCCGACGAAGACCCAGATGGTCGACGGCGCCGGCGGCAAGAGCCAGCTCGCGTCGATCACGACCGTTGCGATCGTGGCGATCGTGCTGCTGTGGCTCACCGCACCGCTGCAGTACATGCCGAACGCCGTGCTCTCCACCGTGGTGTTCCTGATCGGCATCGAGTTGGTCGACACCGCCGGCATGAAGCGCATCTGGAAGTTCCGCCGCGACGAGTTCGTCGTCGCCACGATCACGGCCGCCACCGTCGTCGTCGTCGGGGTGCTCCAGGGGATCATCATCGCGATCGTGCTGTCGGTGATCGATCACCTTCGCCGCTCGTACCGGCCGCCGACCGCTGTGCTGACCTCACCGACCGGCAGCGAGACCGGCCACTGGAAGGCCGGCGCGGTCAGCCCCGACGCTCGAACCCAGCCTGGACTGGTGGTGTACCGGTTCTCCGCCCCGCTGTACTACGCGAACGCCGAGCACTTCACCGAGGAGCTGCTCGCGTTCGGCGCGTCGGACCAGCCGCCGGACTGGGTGTGCGTCTATGCCGCCGCGATCCCCGACATCGACATGTCGGGCGCCGAGTCGCTCAAGTCGATCATCGCGAACCTCGCAGCGAAGGGCGTCACGCTCGTGTTCGCCGAGGTCATGCCCGAGGTCCAGGAGGAACTCGACCGCTACGAACTCACCGATCTGATCGGCTCGCAACACATCTTCGCGACCGTCGCTGAGGCCGAGGAGGCGTTCCTGTCCCGCACCAACGCCTGAACGGCAGCGCTCAGAGGCCGCGCTGCACGGTGATGCGGCCGCTGTTCTCGGCCGCGAGCAGCGCAGCGTGGTCGAGCTCGTTCTGGTCGGCGTACAGCTCCGAGAACTCGGCGATCGCCTTGTCGAAGGTGTCGCTCGAGCCGAGGTAGGCCGAGATGGCGACGCGATCGCCCGAACGGGCGTGGGCACGAGCGAGGGCTCGCCCGCAGAGCCGTGCGTACATCTCGAAGCGGGTCGGGTCCATCGTCTCGACCATCGCCGATCCCTTCCAGTCGCGGAGCTGACGGAAGTAGTAGTCCCGCTTCACGCCGTCGAGACCGACCGAGGAACTCCATCCGAGGAAGATGTCGCTCGACGCCTGCATCAGGTGCTGTCCGTCGACGACCCGCTGGCCGTTGGACGCGCGCGACGGCGTCCCGACGAACGACGACAGGACCGACGGTTGCGCTTCCTTCGCCTGCAGGAACAACGGGTCGTTGCCGTCGCGGCCGAGCAGCAGGATGATCCAGGCTCGGGTGCCCACGCTGCCGACACCGACGACCTTGCGGGCGACATCGATGGTCCTGAACTCCTCCAGGAGACGGCGACGATCGCTCTGCAGGCTCTCGCGGTATCGCACGAAGATCTCGTGGATCTCGGCGCGCACCCGTTCGTGGTCGGCCGCGTCGAAGAGTTCCACGATCGGTTGGATGAGCGGCGGATCGCTGATGATGCGGGGTTCGCCGTCGACGAGGTGGGTGAGCTTGTCGTACGCGTGGTGGCTGTCGCGGGTACGGGCCTTCGCGAGGTTTGCCTCCGCCCGCTTCAGCACCTTCGCCTTGACGTCCTTGCCCGCTCTCGTGAGCCAGGTGTCGACGTCGAGCACCGTGTACCAGACGTCGAGGTTGTTCATGCCGGCGAACCTCGCCATCGACGTGCGGTACTCGTCGGAGACGGCGAGCAGTGCCCGACGGCGTTCCTTCTCGCTGAACCCGTTGTCGCGGCCGGCAATGGCGAAACTGGCCCCCAGACGTTTCACGTCCCATTCGAACGGGCCGGGCGCCGTCTCGTCGAAGTCGTTGATGTCGAACACCAGACGCCGCTCGGGTGAGCCGAACACCCCGAAGTTCATGAGGTGTGCGTCACCACACAACTGGACGTTCAGACCGGAGCGAGGGGTCCCGGCGAGATCGGATGCCATGACGAGCGCGGCACCTCGGAAGAACGTGAACGGCGACACGAGCATCCGGCCGTAGCGGATCGGCACCAGCTCGGGAACGCGCGAGGCGGCCTGCCCCTCGAGGAGCGCAACGGGATCCGGCCGCGCGGGAGCAGCGGGGTACTCTGCGTGGCTCGCCCGGGGCACCTCCCGCCGAGCCGACTTGCCCCGCGCCACACGCTCGGCGACCGTGGGGTGGGGCACCACCTTGTGCGTCGGCGGTGGTGCACTGCCGGACGCTGTCTCGGGGGCGGTGGTCGAGGTGGTCACGTGAACATCACACGCCGGATCGTAGACCCTGGATCAACGCCAGAGACAGAGCGCCCGGGCCTCGATGCTGGAGCGCCGATGCGCCGAGATCGTCGGGAACGTGGGGGTCGCGGAACGCCGAGTGCGGAGTCCAGAACGCTCGCCCCTCGTCGGCGAGCTTGCTGTCGTAGGTCCGCAGGACCAGCACCTCGTCCGCCGTCATCCGGGGGAAGGTGAACCATCGGTCGGACGACGCCGGCGGCCGCACGGCGAAGATCTCGAAGTCGAGCCGCAACCCCGCGTAGTACGGCAGCATCTGGCGTAGCAGCCGGCTGGACGGGACACTCTCGGCGTCGCACACCGCGAGCGGGACATCGGCGTCGACCGGCCCGACGTTGCGCCACCACTGCAGCACCATCAGGCGCGACGCCCGGGCGACGTCGTCGTGGACGAGACCGTGGTCGGCCAACAGCGGATCGAGGAACGACCGGTACGGTCGCCCGGGTTCGGTGACCATCGGGCCGTAGTCGTCGGTGAAGTCGGAGTGGACGAACTCGATCGGGGCGTGGTCGGGCTCGGCTCGGGCCGCCTCCATGCTGCGGGCGATCAGCGGAAACGACACGGCGGTGTCGCACCCCGTGAAGTCGATGGCGAAGCGCTCCAGCTCCGGACGGTAGACGCGGTCGAGCTCGCGACGGTCGTTCCAGTCGGTGACCGCGGAGCGATGGTCGACCAGGGCGAACCCGCAACGCTCGAAGTCGGCCGGGGCACCGCTGCGGCCGTCGAGGACCGTCGACGGTACGGCGACGCTCGTCGCGCCGTCGTGATAGTGGAAGGTCGTCTCGCAGTACACCGGCGATGCCATGACCGAGAACCTACGCGGCAGGACCCACCCCGGGGCACCCCTGCTGGCACACTGGGGGCATGACGACGCACGACGATCAGACGGGTGGCGACTCCCGTCCGGCGTTCGAACCACCGGATCCCTCGCTGCGGGCGGGCATCGAGCCCGAAGCTCGAGTGGTCTCCGATCCGGGGGCCCCGGTGATCATCGGCGTGTCGTTCGACCGGCTGGTGATGGCGCAGCAGTTCCTCCTCGCGATGGGTGGCCTCCGCGACAGCGGGGCGCTCGAACTGAAGGACGCGGTCGTCGTCACCAAGGACGCCAACGGATCCGTCAAGGTGGTCGAGACGATGGATCCCACGCCGGGTCGGGCTGCGCTCACCGGCGCGATGTGGACCGGCCTGCTCGGGCTCCTCGTCGGCGGACCGGTGGGCTGGGTCGCCGGACTGGGGATCGGGGCCGCCACCGGCGCGGTCACTGCGAAGATCGTCGACCTCGGCATTCCCGACGACTGGGTCGCCTGGTTCCGTGAGGCCGTCGAGCCGGGAACGTCGACCGTCGTGATCCTCGCCAATCACGTCCACGTCACGGCGCTCGCCGACGAGGCGCGGCGATTCGCCGGCGCCGAGCTGCTCTACACCTCGATGCCGGATCGCGCGTTCGAACAGCTGGCTGCGGCACTCGAACGCTGAGCCCCCGGTAGCTTCGAGCCGGTGCGCACACTGCTCGCCATCCCGCTCCTCGCGCTGCTCGCCGCCTGCGGGTCCGATGCGGCAGACTCGACCGAGGGATCGGACACGGTCGCGACGCTCGCACCGCCCGAGGTGACCACCGCTCCGTCCACCCTGCCCACTCCGGCGTCGACGGTCCCGCCGACGACCGAACCCGGATTGCTCGGCGAGGAGCTGGTGGGACGCTGGGCCCACTACGACGTGGTGGCCTACGAGGACGGGCTGCTCAAGACCCTGATCATCAGCTACGGGTTCAACGACTTCACCGAGGTCGACGGTCGGATCGTCGACCAGGCGTCGTTCTGCTTCTCCGAGCAGCGCACCGATCAGCCGATCGAGACGTCGCTGTCCGATGCAGCCACGCAGGCGATCCGGCCGCCGAGCACACCGGTCGAGGTCGACGAGGTCGACGGCGTCCTGCGAGTCCGACGGGCGGCGACACCGACCCCTGTCGGCATCCGGCTCGAGGATCCCGCCAACGAGTCGCTGCCGACCGATCCGGCCGACCCCCGCATCGTCGACGACGACGGTGATGGGAAACCGGGACTCACGGTCACGATCCGGGTCACCGACGACCTCGCCGGCGAGCTGTACATCGCGCGCCGCGAGATCTTCGCCTACGAGGCCTTCCTGACCGAACCGGACGTGCTGATCGGGACGGTCACCGACGACTCCGAGCAGTTGGTGATCGGAGCGAGCGATCCGATCTTCGCGTCGTCCGATGCGAACTGGGTGCAGTATCCCGACCTCGCCAAGAGCCCCATCATCCTGAAGCGGGTCGACGCCGACTGGGACTGCGACCGCTTGGCGGCCGAGCGAGACGCCCTGTTCCCGCCGACCCCCGAAGTCGATTGGTGAGCTCGGTCTCGACGACCTGCGATGTCGCGATCGTCGGGGCCGGCATCAGCGGGCTGCACGCAGCACGCGAACTCGAACGCAACGGCCTCGACGTCCGCGTCCTCGAGGCACACGATCGCGTCGGAGGACGGCTGTTGTCCTCGGCACCCGGTGGCGAACATCCGCTCGATCTCGGGGCCACGTGGTTCTGGCCGCAGGAGCGCCGCGTGCGGCAGCTGGTCGCCGAGCTCGATGTCGAGCATTTCGCCGAGACTCCCACCGGCGACGCGATGTACCAGGTCCCGGCGGGCGTCCAGCGTCTCGACGGGAACCCGATCGACACCCCGAGCTTCCGCTTCAGCGCAGGAGCCGACTCACTCGCCGCGCGCCGTCGCCGGGGAGCTGCGCCCCGGCACGGTCAGCCTCGACACGCCGGTGTCGGCGGTCACGACGGCCGGAGACGATGTGACCGTTCGCACCACCGAGCAGACCGTCGGTGCTGCCCACGTCGTCGTCGCGGTCCCACCTGCGCTGGCGGTCGCCTCGATCCGGTTCGCACCGGGTCTGCCGGACCGACTCGCCCGTGTTGCGGCCGCCACGCCGGTGTGGATGGGTGCGATCACCAAGGTGGTCGTCCGCTACCCCTCCCGATTCTGGCGTGAACGCGGGCTCGCCGGATCGGCGATCAGCCACGCCGGACCGATCCGGGAGCTGCACGACATGAGCGGTCCCGACGGTACGCCGCCCGCACTCTTCGGTTTCGTCCCCGACGGGTCCGGGACGGCCACGGTGACCGCCGAGGAGGTGGTGGCCCAGCTGGTCGCGATCTTCGGTCCCGATGCCGCGGCTCCGACGAAGGTGACCATCCAGGACTGGCGGACCGAGCGGTGGACGTCGCCGACCGACGTCGCCCGCCTGGACGACTACCGGACCTACGGCCACCAGGTGTACGCCGAACCGGTGTGGGACGGCCGCCTGCACTGGTGCTCGACCGAGACGGCTCCGGACTCACCCGGCCACATCGAGGGCGCACTCGCGGCCGCCGAACGCGCCGTCGCGAGCATCCTGCTGCGCCGTTGACGAGGCGTGTCCTACTTCGAGAGGCTGCGCAGCTGGAAGGCCGACACGCAGAGGAACAGCCCGAACACGATCAGGTAGAGCCCGGCGATCCAGGCGACGACCGTCACGGTCGGCGCCGGCCAGGCCACCACGACGATGCCGGCGGCGATCGAGAGCAATCCTCCGAACACCCCGAGCCAGCGGTGGTCGGAGCTGCCGTCGGCGATCGAACCGATGAACTCGATGATGCCACCGATGATCCACACCACGCCGAGCAGCACGGCGAGCACGGCCACCGTCTGGAAGGGGTGACGGAGCACGACGATGCCGACGATGATCCCGAACACCCCGACGAAGCCGGTCCAGCCCGGCGAGACCGTGTCGTGGGCGAACGCCGTGATCAGGCGGTAGACGCCGTAGATCAGGATCTGCAGGCCGATCAACACCGAGATCACCGTCAAGGTCTCCTGCGGCCACGAGATCACGACGATGCCGAGACCGATCGTGATCAGACCCATCAGGAACACCGCCGGCCATTCGCGGGCCAACTGCAGCCCCTCCAGCCCGGTGCCGGAATTCATCGTGTCGCTCATGTTCGAGACCCCCTCGTCGTGTCGGTGCCGAAAGCTATCCGATGCACCGCGCGCGGGCGCGGACGTCACCGCGTCGGACTCGACGTGGTGACGTCCGCTCGGGTCAGCGCTTGGCCTCGATCGAGATCTTCTTGGGCGGGGGCAGCTCGCCGTTGTGCGGGACCCGGACCTCCAGGATCCCCTGCTCGAACGTCGCGGTGATCCCGTCCTCGTCCGCTCCATCCGGCAGCCGGACGGTGCGATCGAACGATCCGTACCGGAACTCGCTCCGATAGGTTCCGTTCTCCTTGTTCTCGGAACGCTCCTCGCGTCGGGCCGCGATCCGGAGACGACCGTCTTCGACGGTGATCTCGAGACCGTCGTCCGGGTCGATTCCCGGGAGTTCGGCACGCAGCACGAAGGTGCCGTCGTCCTCGGTGAACTCCTCGAGACGGAACGCATCGTCCATCATCGGGAAGCCACGGAACGACTCCGGCCAGCGCCGTGCGAACAGCTCCGGCCAGCGATCGAACCACTCGTCCAGTCCGATCTGACCGAACGGGCGTGACCGGGTCGAAGGGGTCCGCTCGGCAACGTCGACCTCTGTCGACTGCTTCTTGCTCGTCTTGCTCATGACCACTCCTTTCTCGTTGCGTCGCGCCGGGAATCGGCGCGACTCGTCGTTCACGGCGGGACGCGCGGTGCATCCCGCAGTCGGATCGCGCGCACGACCACGGTGGAACCGACAGGGCCCGAGGTCCGCTGTTTCACCGCGACGTCGCAAGTGGTCGTTCGGCCCTGGAGTGCTCGCCTCCGGCGGTGGACACTCGAACCCGGCACACGGTTCCGACGTGCCCCAACGGAGATCGCGAGGCTCGGCCATGACACCGACGGACGTGCAGGCTGCCTGCACCCGTGTCGGCGACCGGCGACCGCGCTGCGGCCGACCGGTCTGAGGGCCGGTCTCCACCCACTGGTCGACGCAGCCGATGTGCTTCTCTCCTCAGGCCGACCTGGTCGGTGGCGTCGTGATCGCTGCGATCGGCATCGACGTCCTCCGCCACGTCGACGGCCAGCGCCGGTACCTGCCGCTCGCCGCGCTCCCGTTGGTCTTCGCCGTGCACCAACTCGACGAGGCCGTCGTGTGGTGGGGGCTGCAAGACCACGTCAGCGCCGCGATCGGCTCCGTCGCGACCTGGATCTACCTGCTCATCGCGTTCGTCCTGCTCCCGGTCTACGTGCCGGCGGCCGTGCTCGTGGCCGAGCCGCCCGGCCGCCGCCGACGGATCATCGGCGCCTTCGTCGCCCTCGGGGTCGGCGTCTCCGCAGTGCTGTTCGCGGCGATGGTGACGGGACCGGTCACGGCGACACTCGCCGACTGGCACGTGAGCTACGGCACCGGGATCCCTGCTGCCCTCTGGGTGGTCGCGGCGTACATCGCCGCCACCTGCGGACCGCTGTTGTTCTCGGGGAACGAGCGCTTGGCCGTGTTCGGTCTGGTCAATCTGGTCGCCGCGGCGGCGATCGCGGTGATCGCCGCCGAGGGGCTCGCATCGTTGTGGTGTGCGTGGGCCGCGGTGGCGAGTGCGGCGTTCGCCGTGCACCTGCGTCTGGAACGGTCCGACCGCGAAGTGGCGTTGCGCGGACGCGTGGCCTGAGACGCCGACAAGCCGGGCCGCGAAGCAGCGGGGGCCATCGATGTCGCAGTACTCCGCGACGCCGACAACCCCAACTCGATCTGGATGGTCATCGAGGCCGACCCCTCGATCGTCGAACCGATGATGAGCGACCCCGAGCGTGGAGCACAGATGCAGGCAGCCGGAGGGCTCAGCCCCCCGCAGGTCTGGGTGGCCTGACCCCCACACCCTTCTCGGTGATGTCGCCGTTGCGCACGTCGTCGAGCAGCAGGGTGAGCGTCAGCTCGCTGGGTCGTACTGGAACGCTCGCACCTCCTGCGCGCATCGGCACGCGACGGCAAGCTTCGCTGCCCATTCGAGTGCCGACTCGCGGGAGGGCAGCTCGAGCACGGTGTAGCCACCTTCGATCTCCCTCGTCTGCGGGTACGTGCCCTCGGTGACGGTCCCGTCGCCGTCGACCAGGACGGGCGCGATGCGCTCGTCGATCCCGCCCGCGAACACCCAGACGCCCGCGTCCTTCGCCTCTTGCACGACGGCATGCGCCGCATCCGCGACCGCGGGCAGATCCTCGTCGGGAACGACCATGGCGGCACTGGGGAACGAGATCAGGTACTTCGTCATCGCAACGGCTCCTCGTCGGTCTCTCGGGATCGGACCCCATCCTGGCCGATGGGCGCGCCCCACGCAGGATGCGCCGAGCGCCGAGTGAAGACCAGCCCTTCAACGCTTCTCCTGTACTTCGGGTCAGAACCCTTCCCGCGGCCGGATGAACGCACAGTGGGTCGGTTGGCCCCGAAGGCGGAGCGTTAACGTGTGCGGATGGGTCTGCCCAGCGGTGTCGTGACGTTCTTGTTCTCCGACATCGAGGGCAGCACGAGGCTCTGGGAGTCGGACCCGTCGGGGATGCGTCGCTCGTTGGCCCGTCACGACGAGTTGTTCCGCGACCATGTCGCCGGCGCCGGCGGGCAGGTCTTCAAGCACACCGGCGACGGTTTCGCCGCAGCATTCGACTCCGGGTCGGCAGGATTGGCAGCCGCGGCGACCGTGTCAGCGGCACTCGCGTCCGAACCCTGGGGCGGTCCGGCGCTCACGGTTCGGATCGGAGTCAACTCCGGTGAGGCAGAGCCGGTCAACGGCGACTACTTCGGTTCGACGATCACTCGGAGCGCCCGCGTCATGGACGCCGGCAACGGAGGGCAGGTCGTCGTCTCCGACACGGCGCGCCAGCTCGTCGGGGACCAGCTCCCCGATGGCGCGGTGCTCGTCGACCAGGGCGAGCATCGGCTCAAGGATCTCGGCGAGCCGATCCGCATCCACCGCATGGTCTGCCCCGGCGCCGAGGACGACCGTCCGTTGAGAACGCTCGAACGAGCGCCCCACAACCTGCCGATCCAGCTGTCGACGTTCGTCGGCAGGGCGGGGCACATCAAGGAGGTCACCGATCTCGTTCGACAGTCACGGCTCGTCACGCTCACCGGAATCGGCGGCGTCGGCAAGACACGGTTGTCGCTGCAGGTGGCAGCGGAGCTCCTCGGAGAGTTCGAGCACGGCGCCTGGTTCGTCGAGTTGGCCGGACTCGGCGAGGCCGGCCTGCTCGCCGACACCGTGTCGAACGAGTTGTCCGTGCCCCCTGATTCGACGGTCTCGGCGGAGGATCGGCTCGTTCGCTTCCTGTCGAACCGCAGCACACTGCTGGTGATCGACAACTGCGAGCACCTGATCGACGATGTCGCGGACTTCGTGGATCGAATGCTTCGGATGTGCCCCGACGTGCACATCCTGACCACGAGCCGCGAAGGGCTCGCCGTGACGGGCGAGGTCCTCTGGCGGGTGCCGTCGCTCCGCGTGGACGATGACGCCGACGCCGTGGAGCTGTTCGCCGAACGGGCCCGTCTGGTCCAGCCGGGATTCTCGGTGACCGAGGCGAACCTGGCCGCCGTCGCCGAACTCTGCGTGCGACTCGACGGCATCCCCCTCGCCATCGAGTTGGCGACCGCCCGATTGAAGATGCTCTCCGTCGACCAGATCTCTCAGCACCTGGGCGATCGGTTCCGGCTGCTCACCGGGGGCAGCCGCACGGCAGTCGAACGGCAGCGAACACTCAAGGCGATGATGGACTGGTCGTACGATCTCCTCGGCCCCGACGAGCAGGCGTTGCTTCGACGTCTCGCTGTGTTCTACGACGGCTTCACGCTCGAGGCCGCCGAGGAGGTGTGCTCAGGCGAGACGCTGCCGAGTTTCGAGGTGCTCGACCTGCTGGGTCGGCTCGTCGAGGCCTCGATCGTGACGTTCGATGCCGAGGTTCGCCCTCGATATCGGCTCCTGGAGACGGTTCGGCAGTATGCGCTCGACAAGCTCGTCGAAGCCGGTGAGGCCGACGAGGCGAGGGAGCGGCACGCCGAGTACTTCCGAGCGGCAGCCGTCGAGGTCGACGATCGGTTGCACAGCGCTGACTCGGAGTACATGAAGTTCGCCACCGACGACCTCGGCAACTATCGGGCGGCGATGACCTGGGCGATCGAGTTCGGCCGCGGCGAGGTCGCGCTGCAGATCGGGTCCGATCTCAGGGCCTACTTCTGGAACCGAGTCATGTACCGGGAATCGGTCAAGTGGCTGGCCAGTGCACTCGGGCTGGTCGACGACGACTCGCCGAATGTGCCGCGCGGGTTGGCGTTCGCACTCACCGACGCAAGCAACCTCGGTGACGACGCCGTGATCGAGGCGCTGCACCCACGCGCCGAACGCCTGCTGGTCGTGTCCGATGATGCAGCACGCGGCCTCCTGTCGAATGCGTTGGCCTCCGTCATGCTTGCTGACGACGTCGGACGCGCCGATCAGCTGTACCGGGAAGCCCACCTGGCACTCCGAGCAGCCGGATCCCGGCTCTGGTACGCACCACTCCAGAACCGGATGCTCACCGCATCGATCATGAACGATGCGTCGTCGAAGCAGGAGGTCCTCGAGCTGGTCTCGATCGCCGAGTCCGAGAACGCGAACATCCATGGCGACGTCGTGCGGACGTGCTTCCGGATGATCGAGGGCGACTACACCGAGATCCTGGATTTCGTCGCATCCCATACGCCGGTCGACGAGTGGGAAGAGGCGATGTCTGTCGGGTTTTGCAGCTCATGCCGCCCGGGCGTTGGATCGATTCGACGAGGCGGAACGCTTCGTGCGACGCTCCCATCACGCCTTCCGGATCGCCGGCAAGGGTTGGACGTTCTGGGAACTCGGCATGCTGCTGATCGATCTCGGCCGGCTCGACGAGGCCGTGGCCGAGTACACCGACACACCTGTCGCAGCGACGACCGTTCTCGACAGGACCTTCGACGCCCACTTCTTCTCGATGGTCGCCGAACGCCGCGGCGATTTCGAGACGTCGGCAGTGCTGGCCGGCTACGCCGACGCGAGCGGCACCGCCGGATCCGTCAGTCCCCTGAAGTTCGATCTTCAGCGGCTCTCCGAATCTCAGGCACGTGTCACGCGCGAGTTGGGAGCCGACCGATACGAGGAGCTGTTCCGCCGCGGCCGGGACACGCCCTGGGAAGCGCTCCCGCTCGTCCATCGGTAGACCTGGTCGTTACCGGCCGCCTCGCAGCCCCGCCGGCGAACTCGTGAACTCGTTGCGCACATGGCCCGCAACTGGTTCACGAGAACGGCGAAACCTTGGTGTCG
>CAVORH010000004.1:0-41783 GCA_963698565.1 Ilumatobacteraceae bacterium | reverse complement strand
GTTACGAAGTTGTTCGAGTTGAGCTCGGATGCGGGGCGCGGCAGTTCGGGCTGGTCGCGTCCGGCCGCGCCAACAGTTCCGTGTCGTCATCGCCTGCTGTGACCATCCGGCGAGTCACCGACGACGTTCAGGTTCTACGGTGCGGGACATGAGTGCACGGTGGACGCCACCTCACCATGACGGAGATCGACGTCGACGCCTTCCGGCGCGATGGGTGGCTGCTCGTGCCGGGCGTGCTCGACCCAGCCGAACTCGCTGCGATCGACCAGGCCGTCACACAACTGGAGCACTGGGCAGCCGATGGTGGCCCCGGGCTGCACCACTTCGAGCAGACCGATGCCGGCGCGGTGATCGCCCGCAGCGAGGACTTCGTCAACGACAGCGAGGTCCTCCGCGAGTTCATCTGCAGCGGCGTCGTGATGGAGGTGCTCGCAGCACTGTTCGGCGAGCCGGCCGTGCTGTTCAAGGAGAAGATCAACTACAAGCAGCCAGGCGGCGGGGGCTTCGCCCCCCACCAGGACGCCGCCGCGTATCGGTTCGTCGACCATCACATCTCCTGCATGGTCCCGCTCGACCCGGCAACCGAGGCGAGCGGGTGCCTGTGGGTCGCGCCGGGCTACGAACACGGTCGGCTCCCGACCGACGAGCGCGGGCGGATCGAAGCTTCCGCAAACGCCACCCTGGATTGGCGGCCCGTCCCCGTCGAACCGGGCGACCTGCTGTTCTTCGACTCCTACACCCCGCACTACAGCGAGACGAACACGACCGACCGCCCGCGCCGCGCCGCCTACCTGACCTACAACGCCGCCTCGCTCGGCGACCATCGCGAGCGGTACTACGCCGACAAGCTCGCCGAATTCGACCGGGCGGGCGGTGACTTCGACGGCGAACGGGTGCGCATCAGCATCAGTGACGACTTCCTCGGCCGACCGGTCGAGTCCTGACCATCCTCCGGCGACGTGAGCGGTCGCCGAGAGCGTTGTCAACGTGCCCCGGTCACGTGCCAGACTTCGTCGATGGCCACGCTCGTCCTCTCGGTGATCGGCGACGACCGCTCGGGCCTCGTCGACGCACTGGCCGGGCCGATCGCCGACCACGGGGGCAACTGGGATCGCAGCCAACTCGCCCGACTCGCCGGAAAATTCGCGGGCATCGTCGTGGTCACGCTCCCCGACGAACACGTCGACTCCCTCAGCGCGAGCCTCGTGGCCGTGGAGGCCCAAGGCCTCCTCGACGTGCGGATCGCCATCGCGGCGGCCGACGGCCCGATCGAGCCCTCGTCGCTCCTCCAGCTCCATCTGGTGGGCCAGGACCGGCCCGGGATCATTCGTGAGATCGCACATGCACTCGCTCAGCGCAACGTCAGCATCGACGAACTCGAGACGTCGACGATCTCGGCCCCGATGTCGGCAGAGCAGCTCTTCCAGGCAACCGCCACCCTCCGCTTGCCACTCGATCTCGGCCTCGACGCGCTCCGGGGTGCGCTGGAGGACATCGCCAACGAGCTGATGGTCGACCTCGAGGTGACGACACCACCGCACGGCATCACGGCTCCCGAGAGGGGGTGACGATGAGCGACGACCCGCAGAACGCACGCGAGCAGATCCGGCTGACCCAGTTCAGCCATGGAGCCGGTTGAGGCTGCAAGCTCGCCCCCGGCGAGCTGGCCCACGTCGTGGACCACCTCAACTCCGATCATCCAGCCGACCTCCTCGTCGGACCCGACACCGGCGACGACGCCGCCGTGTGGCGGATCGACGACAGCCGCGCCCTCGTCTCCACCGCTGACTTCATCACGCCGGTGGTCGACGACGCGCGCACGTGGGGACGGGTTGCCGCAGCAAACAGCGTGTCCGATGTCTACGCGATGGGCGGGCGGCCGCTGTTCGCACTGAACCTCGTCGGCTGGAACACCGACAAGCTGCCGACCGCGCTGCTCGGCGAGGTGCTCGCCGGCGGCCAGGACATCGCCACGCAGGCCGGATTCGTGATCGTCGGGGGGCACACGATCGACGACCCCGAGCCGAAGTACGGCATGGCCGTGACCGGCGAGGTCCACCCCGATCGGATCCTGACCAACGCCGGCCTGCGCAACGGCCAGGACATCGTCCTCACGAAGCCCCTCGGCATCGGCGTGCTGACCACGGCGATCAAGGCGGGCCTGGCGTCAGCCACCCAGGCCGATGCCGCGGTGGCCTCGATGACGCGACTCAACGACGTCGCCTGCCGAGTCGCGCTCGCCGCAGGTTCGACCGGATGTACCGACGTCACGGGTTTCGGCCTCGTCGGCCATCTCGGCCGGATGGCACAGGAGTCGGGTGTCACGGTGGTCGTCGAGTTCGATTCGGTGCCCTTCCTCCCCGGAGCGATCGAGTTCGCCCGTGACGGCGTGATGCCCGGTGGGAGCCGCCGGAACCTCGCGTGGGCACTCGACTTCGTCGACCCGGGCGACCGCGACGAGGTCGACCAGTTGCTCGTCGCCGACGCCCAGACGTCCGGCGGCCTGGTGTTCGGCACCGATCCTGCAACCACCGAGGACGTGCTCGCCGAGCTGGCGGCCACGGGCCACACCGCCGCCCGTATCGGTTCGGTCACCGACGGCGATCCCGGCATCCGGCTGCGCTGACCGGCTCGACCCGACGCAGCGGGTCAGGATGGGCAGCAGCTGGTCGACGGATCGGCCGATCCGCCGATCACGACCTTCTCGATCTGCTCGGCGTCGGCGGTCTTCACGTACCACTCCCAGCGATTGCCGTCGGGGGCATGCACCCACGTCTCCGCCTTCTCGGCGTAGCAGCAGATCGTCTCGTCGATGCCGGTGGTGTCGAGCCCGGCCGACGAGAGGCGACGCTCGGCAGCGGTCACCTCGTCGGCGCTGTCGACCTCGACGCCGAGGTGGTTGATCGATCCATCGGGGCCGGCGCCGGCGAACAGCACGAGCTTGAGCGGCGGGCTGTCGATGGCGAAGTTGGCATAGCCGTCGCGAACCTTGGCCGGCCGGGTGTCGAACATCTTCGAGTAGAAGTCGATCGCGGCGTCGAGATCCGTGACGTTGAGGGCGAGTTGGAGGCGCATCGGTGGGTCCTTCCGAGGTGAACAACGCGTCGGCCAGGTCGTGGCGTCGACCGGTGTTGTATTGATGATGGTCGATACGTTATCGTGACACTTCGATGAACGTCGATATGAAATCCGAGTGCGTCGGTGGCCCGGCGAACGACCCGCCACTCGTGTCGTGCTGCGGTTCGACGACCGGCGACGCCCTCACCGACGAACAGGCACACGAGCTGGCCGCCGCGTTCAAGGTGCTCGCCGACCCCGTGCGGCTCCGGCTCGTGTCGCTGATCGCCACATCGCCATCCGGCGAGGTGTGCGCCTGCGACCTGCCCGAGTCGGTCGATCGCAGCCAGCCGACGGTGAGCCACCATCTCTCGTTGCTGGTCGGCGCCGGCGTCATCGAACGCGAGCAACGGGGGAAGTGGGCGTGGTTCCGACTCCGCCGCGAGCGTCTCGACGAGCTCGCCGGCGTGCTGACCGCACCCACGACCGACTCCCACGCGACGCCCCTCACCCGCCCCCTCCCCCGGACAGGAACCCCATCGTGAACGACCGCCCCGCCGTCCTCTTCCTCTGCGTCCACAACGCCGGCCGCTCCCAGATGGCCGCCGGTTGGCTCCGTCATCTCGCCGGCGACCGGGTGCGGGTGTTCTCGGGCGGCTCGGAACCCGCCGACCAGGTCAATCCGGCCGCCATCGCCGCGATGAGCGAGGTCGGCATCGACATCTCCGGCGAGCAACCCCAACGATGGACCGACGACGACGCCCGCACCGCCGACGTGGTCGTCACGATGGGGTGCGGCGATGTCTGCCCGGTGTATCCCGGCAAGCGCTACGAGGACTGGGAGCTCACCGACCCCGCCGGCCAGCCGGTCGAATTCGTCCGGACGGTGCGCGACGAGATCCGCGATCGCGTCGAGGGTCTGATCGCCAGCCTGGCGATCGACGAGCAGTGACGGCGTCGCCCGCCGCCGACTGGCGGCCCGACGTTCGGCGGCTCACCGCCGAGTTCGTCGGCACCGCATTCCTGCTCGCCGCAGTGGTCGGTTCGGGGATCATGGCGGAGAGCCTCACCGACGACGTCGGGCTCCAGCTGCTCCAGAACGCGTTCGCCACCGCCGGTGCGCTCGTCGCGCTGATCCTCGCATTCGGCGCCGTCTCGGGTGCCCACTTCAACCCGGCGGTCACGATCACCGACCGCGCATTCGGCGGGATCGACACACCGACCGCCGTCTGGTACGTCGGCGCCCAGGTCATCGGTGCGATCGCCGGCGTGATGATCGCCAACGTGATGTTCGATCTCGACGCGGTCAACTGGTCCACCAAGGATCGCTCCTCGATCAACCTGGTGTTCGCCGAGGGCATCGCCACGATCGGCCTGCTCCTCGTGATCTTCGGCGTCGTGCGCTCGGGCCGGAGTTCCGTGGTCGCGTTCGCGGTCGGTGGCTACATCGCAGCCGCGTACTACTTCACCTCGTCGACGAGCTTCGCGAACCCAGCGGTCACGGTGGCCCGCATGTTCTCCGACACGTTCGCCGGGATCGAACCGGCGAGTGCCCCGGCGTTCATCGCTGCGCAGCTCGTCGCGGTCGCGCTCGCGATCGGCCTGATCCACGTGCTCTGGCCCGACATGAGCGAGGTCGCCGACGAGGTCCTCGTGCCCCACGAAACGATGTGACGGCCGCCGTTCTGCGGCAGACTCTCGGCATGACGACGATCGACGCCGAGACGAACGCCGACCTGACCGCCGCCGATGTCAGCTGGAACATCGACACGATCCTGCCCGAAGGATCGTCACCGGATGACCTGTTCGACGCGGCCGACGCCATCGCCGATGAACTCACGCCGCTGCGAGGTCGCATCGGCGACCTCGACGCCGGAGAACTCGCCGAGGCGATGCACACGATCGCCCGGCTGCAGGACCTCGTTGCCCGCGCGAGCTACCACGCGATGCTCGCCTTCAGCACCGCCACCGACGACCCCGCCCGTGGTGCAGCGATGGCCGCCGCCCAGGAACGCTCGACGGCGATCGGCACCAAGCTGATCTTCTTCGAGCTCGAGTGGGCAGCGGCCGACGACGCCCATGCCGAGGCGGTGCTCGCCGACGAACGGCTCGACTTCTGCCGTCACCACCTCACCAACCTGCGCCTCACGCGGCCGCACCTGCTCAGCGAGGCGGAGGAGACGATCGCCGCCGAGAAGAACCAGACGGGGTTCTCGGCGTGGGTCCGCCTGTTCGACGAGCTGACGTCGGCGATCCACGTCGACCTCCCTGACGACCTCGGAGGCAGCGGCGTGCCGCTGATGCAGGCCCTGTCGATGCTCCAGCACCCGGACCGCTCGGTACGCCAACAGGTCGCCAGCGCGGTCAACGCAGGAGTGGAACCCGGTCTGCGCACCCGGGCGTTCGTGTTCAACACGCTGCTCCTCGACAAGGCCGTCGACGACCGGCTCCGGCACTTCGACTCCTGGGTCTCGTCACGCAACCTCGCCAACGAGGCCTCCGACGAATCGGTGCAGGCGCTCGTCGACGCCGTGGTCGACAACTACTCGATCGCCCAGCGTTGGTACACGCTCAAGGCACAGGTGCTCGGCATCGACCGTCTCGCGGACTACGACCGCATGGCGTCGGTCGCTGCAGCCGAGCGCGAAGTCGGATGGGAGGAGGGAACCCAGATCGTGCGCGATGCGTACGCCTCGTTCTCGCCCGAACTGGCCGGCATCGTCAACCGCTTCATCGACGAGTCGTGGATCGACGCGCCGCTGCGACCCGGCAAGCGGGGCGGAGCGTTCTGCGCCGGCGTCTCGCCTGGCCATCACCCGTACGTCCTGCTCAACTGGACCTCGACCACGCGTGATGTCGCCACGCTCGCGCACGAACTCGGTCACGGCGTCCACTTCCACCTCGCCCGCGAGCAGGGGATCTTCCACCAGAGCACACCGCTGACGCTCGCCGAGACGGCATCGGTGTTCGGTGAGACGGTCACGAGCAATCGACTGTTGTCGATGATCGACGACCCGAACGAGCGCTTCGCCCTGCTCGCGTCGACCCTCGAGGACTCGATCGCCACCGTGTTCCGCCAGATCGCCATGAACCGCTTCGAGCACTCGGTACACACCGCTCGCCGGGAAGAAGGCGAGCTGAGCGTCGAACGGTTCGGCGAACTCTGGGCACAGAGCCAGGGGGCGATGCTCGGCGACTCGGTGGAGATCACCGACGGGTACCGCAACTGGTGGAGCTACGTCCCCCACTTCATGGGGTCGCCCGGCTACGTGTACGCCTACGCCTACGGACAGCTGCTGGCGCTCTCGGTGTATGCCCGGTACCGCGACGAGGGGGACGACTTCGTCCCCGCCTATCTCGACCTGCTCCGTGCCGGCGGGTCCGACACGCCGGAGAACCTCGCTCGGATCGTCGACTGCGACCTGGCCGACCCCGACTTCTGGCGCAACGGCCTGAAGATCGTGGAGGGCCAACTGACCGCCGCCGAGGACGCCGCCCGCGCCGCCGGCCGGCTCTGAACCCACGCGAGCCGACGACATGACCTACTGCCTCGCGCTCCGCCTCGACGAGGGCCTGCTCCTGCTCTCCGACACCCGCACCAACGCCGGGGTCGACAACGTGGGCACCTACCGCAAGATGCACGTGATCCAGCCGGCCGCGGACCGCGCCTTCGTGCTCCAGTCGGCCGGCAACCTCGCCACCACCCAGGAGGTGCTCGACCGCATCGACCGCGATCTGGAGACACCCGGCGACCACGAGTCGCTCGCCACGGTGGGCCACCTGTTCGAAGCGGCGCTGTACGTGGGACGCCTGAGCCGCGAGGTCGTGGCCGAACACGCCGCCGCGCTCGGCGCCGTCGGCGCTGACGGGACCGCCACCTTCATCCTCGGCGGCCAGATCCAGGGTGCACGCCCCGACCTGTTTCTCGTGTATCCCGAGGGCAACTACATCCGTGTCTCCGACGAGCGGCCGTTCCTGCAGATCGGCGAGACGAAGTACGGCAAGTTCTGGCTCGAGTTGGCGGTACGGACCAAGGTCGACCTGGAGGCCGCAGCGAAGATCGCGCTCGGCTCGATGCTCAGCACGGCCCACGCGAACCTGTCCGTCGGCCCGCCCTACGACCTCGCCGTCTACCGAAACGGGGCGCTCGGCTTCGAGGAGTACCGGATCGAAGCCGACTCCACGTATCTCGACGAGCTCCGCACGGTCTGGGTTCGCCACCTCGTCGCCGCGATCGACGAGCTGCCACCGATCTCACAGGCGAAGACCTGATCGACGGCCGCTTGGGCATCGGCACCCCACCGTCTACGGTGGGCTCGTGACCGACGAACAGCGGCCCTACGGCAGCGGAAGCGCCGATCCCGCCCTCAAACGAGTCCGAACCCGACACTTCCAACGGGCGAAGGAACAGGGCATCAAGATCACCGGGCTGACGAGCTACGACTTCCTTTCCGCCTCGATCTTCGACGATGCCGGTATCGACTTCCTGCTCGTCGGTGACTCGGCGGGGAACACCGTCCTGGGCTACGACACGACGATCCCGGTCACGGTCGACGAGCTGATCCCGCTGACGGCGGCCGTCGTCCGCGGGGCGAAACGGGCGTTCGTGATCGCCGACATGCCGTTCGGTTCGTACGAGAACGGCCCCGACGAGGCGCTGGCGACCGCCATCCGCTTCATGAAGGAGACCGGCGCCCATGCGGTCAAGCTCGAGGGCGGTGTGCGCAGCGCCAAGCAGATCAAGCGGATCGTGCGTGCAGGGATCCCCGTGATGGCTCACATCGGGTTCACGCCGCAGAGCGAGCACGGGCTCGGTGGCCACATCATCCAGGGCCGTGGCGAGGGCGCCCAGCAGTTGCTCGACGACGCTCATGCCGTGGAGGATGCCGGAGCGTTCGCCGTCGTGCTCGAGATGGTGCCCTCCGCGGTGGCGGCTCAGGCGACCAGGGAACTCACGATCCCCACGATCTCGGTGGGTGCCGGTCCCGACTGCGACGGCCAGCTGCTCGTCTGGAGCGACTGGGCCGGGTTCACCCGTGGTCGGATCCCGAAGTTCGTGAAGCAGTACGCCCAGATCGGCCAGGACCTCCTCGCGGCGGCGATCGCCTATCGGGAGGACGTCGAGTCGGGTGTGTACCCGGCCCCCGAGCACGAGTACGACCAGTGACGAGCCGGCTGCACGTCGTCCGGGCCGGTACCGGTGATCCGATCGTGTTCCTCCACGGGATGGGCACGTCGGCGGCGACCTGGAACCGTTGCATGGAGCTGCTGCAGGACCGCTTCACCGTCGTCGCCCCCGATCTGCTCGGGCACGGACAGTCACCCGTGCTCGACGACCCGGCCGAGTACACCCGCGATCGCACGCTGGTCGATCTCGACGACATCGCCGGCGAACTCGACGGACCGCCCGTCCTCGTCGGCCATTCCCTCGGCGGCTACCTGGCGCTGGCCTACGCGGCGACGCGGCCCGACGCCGTCCGCGGTGTCGTGGTGCTCAACACCGGCCCCGGCTATCGCGACGATGCCAAACGCGAGGAGTGGAACGCCCGCTCACGCCGGAACGCGCACCGGTTCGGCGTACCGGAGCAGGTGACGACGATGAACCTCCAGGAGGACTCGGTCGTCATGGACCGCCTGGCCGAGATGTCCACGCCGACACTCGTGCTCGCCGGGAGCGCCGACCGGCCCGAGTACACCGGTGCAGGGCAGTACCTCGAGCGAAAGATGCCGGACGCCCGGCTGGTGGTGGTCGACGGGGGCGGCCACTCGATGCACGAGGACACGCACGCCGCCGAAGTCGCCGACCTCGTGGCGCAGTTCGTGAACGACCTGCCGCCGACCGTCAGCCGACCGTGATCGAGGCCGACTGGCCTCGACTGAGGTGGTCGTCGACGTCGCAGATCAGTCGATAGACCCCACCCTCGGCGAACGTCACGGTCACCGCTGCCGATGATCCGGCGGGGATCCGGTCGGTCGTGCCGAGCGACCGCCCCTCGGACGAGAGCACCTCGAGCGAGTGCTCGAGTACACCGACGTTGTCGACGGCGAACTCGATCGTGTCGCCGGCGCCGATCACGCCCGGATCACCGTTGAACGCGTACTCGGTCGCCGTGATCTCGATCGTGCGAGCCGGTTCCGCCTCGGCGCCGTCGCCGGCGCCGTCGCTCCCGCATGCGGTCACCAGGGTCGACACGAGCGGCGCGAGCAGAACGAGACGTCGTGTTGCGGGCACACGATGAGAGTACCGGGGCACCTCGTGCCCGGGAACTCAGTAGTGACGCAGTTCGACGATGGTGCCGTCGGGATCTCGCACATACAGGGACGTGCCGTCGCCGCGTGCGCCGAAGCGGCGCCCCGGCCCGTCGAGGACCGTGAACTCACCGGACGCCGCGATGGCGTCGAGGTCGGTCGGCTCGACCACCAGGCAGAAGTGATCGAGGCGCCCGTCGACGGGCTCGCCGGCGATCAGGTCGATGATCGTCGTCGGGCTCACCCGGACCGACGGGAACGGCGCCTCGCCGCGACGCCACTCCTCGACGCGCACGGGTTCCAGCCCCAGCAGATCGCAGTACCAGGCGAGGGTCCGCTCGACGTCGGCGGCGACGAGGACGATGTGGTCGAGACCGGTGACGCACAGTGTCGTTCCCATGCACCGATCCTGCCACATGCCCCATCGGCATCACAGCAGGCGAACGAGGCCGTCGACGATGAGCGCCCCACCGAGCCCGAGGGCGATCCAGACGCGGAGCAGCACTGCGTTGGTCTTCAGCCACGACTGTCCCCGATCGATGATCGCGGCGGCACGGCGACCGCCGACGACCACGATCCCGAGCGGCACCGACACGAGCAGCGTGGCGACCGCGATGTAGAGAACCAGCAGTGTCAGGTCTGCGATCGCGCCGAGATCCGCCTGGCTCACCGCAGCCATGGCGAGGAAGGCGAGCACCAGCCGTTTCGGCCCACCGAAGCCGAGGAGCACCGCCATCGACAGAACGGCACCCGGCCCGACCCGGCCCAGTCTCGCCAGCATCGCACTCTCTCGATCCGATGCGACCTGGGGCCGCTCCATGCCACGACGTTCGCGGAGCCCGAACGCGACGAGCGCGAGTCCGAGCAGGAGCGCCAGCACCCCTTGGAGGGTCGCATGTGCGTCGAACCCCTCGACGGCCGCCTGGCCGAGCAGCAGGCCCAACGTGGCGGCGATCGTCGTCCCGACGAGGAACCCGATCAGGAACGCGATGCTGTTCGTGCGTTGGCGATCGCTCCGGATCACGACGAGCGTCGCCGTCAGCACGAGGGGGCTGGCAGCAGCGACGAGTGCGTAGAAGAGCACGTATGCGGTTGCAGAGATCACCCGAAACGACGCGGAGAGGGGTCGTCGAAGACAGGAACCTGCCGCTGAGTCACTCGGCGCACGCAGCGACGGTACCGCCTGGCTGTCGGACTCAGGCCTCGCCGAAGCCGATCGCGACCAGGTCGTCGACGCTCGGCGCGAAGTAGTACGAGCCGGTCACCGGCCGGCTGAAGTCGAGCAGGTGGTCGTGAACGCCGTCTCCGCTGGTCCCGAACATCCGTGAGAGCATCCCGTCGAACCGCTCGCGTTCCGCGCTGAACGCGACGAAGTAGAGCCCTCGCTCGCCGACGTTCCCGTACGGCACGCTGCGGCGGTAGATCTTGCGCTCCTCGCCCGCGTCGTCGAGCAGTTCGGCGCGCACGATGTGCGCATCGACCGGCCGCACGTCATGTGGGAGCGCCACGCTGTCGGGCTTCGTGCGCCCGATCACCTGCTGCTGCTGCTCGATGTCCAGCGACTCGAACGCGTGCAGGTCGTGCACCCAGCGCTGGGCGATCACGTGCGTTCCGCCCGCTCCCGGCCGCCCGTCGGCCACCAGCGCCACGTCGGGCGCCTCGGTCGGTGGCGGGTTCTCGGTGCCGTCGATGAAGCCGGTCAGGTCACGGCTGTCGTGGTAGACGAAGCACTCGGTCTCCTCGGCGAGCACGACGACCGGCGCGAGCGCCTCCGACACCGAGAGCGCCGCGTCGAGCACGACATCCGCACCGGTGCCGTGGATCCAGATCCACAGATCGTGCTGGGTGCTCGGTGCCCGGTGCTCGTGCAGGCCGACGATCTCGGTGAAGCCGGCGAGATCGCTCGGCGGGGCGGTGGCGAGCCGCGTCCAGAGCGCCGCCCCGAATCCGACCACGAGGTTGGAGCCGCCAGCGGCGACGTGGGGCTCACCGAGCCGACGAACGGCGGCCGCGACATCGTCGGTCGACGCGCCGGCCGCGAGGTCGAATTCGAGGTGGTGGTGCGTACGGGTGCCCAACGCGAAGATCCCGGCCTGGGGAGTTGCCATGGCGCCATCTTCGCCGAGGCGACGGGGACCGAACCAGTCGATGATCGATCAGGACATGTCGCGACGATCGAGGGCCCACATGCCGAACGAGACGAGCACCGCGGCTGCGAGCAGGAGCAGCACGATCGGCAGCCACGACATCGGCGCAGCGGGAAGCGCCGGCACGTGCTGGAACGGTGAGAGATCGAGCGTCCAGTCCGGCAGGTTCAGCACCGAGGCGAGCATGCCCGCCACGAGGGCCCAGGTGAACAGCACCCACACCACTGGCGACCATCGGGGACTCACTCCGTACAGGGCGAACGCCAATGCGCCGAACACGAGCATCGCCGGCACCATCACCAACCCCGCCGCGGTGTTGCGGGCCACCTCGCCGATGTCACCGGCGACCAACGCGTAGCCGAGACCGACCCCGAACCCGGCCACGGCCATCACGATCACCGTCCCCACAGCTGCGACGACGAGGTGACTCCTCGCAAGGGCACGACGGGCGACGGGTGCAGCGAGGAGCGCATCGGTGCGGCCCGCCACCTCCTCGGAGCGCAGCCGGAGCACCGACGAGATCGTGAACCCGGTCGCCATCAGCCCGATCATCAGCGCCGCCGTCGACAAGAAGGCGTCCACGATCGAGCCCCGACCGAGCTGAGCGAAGAAGTCCTCCATCTCGGGATTGTCCTGGAGGATCGATTCGGCCTGGTCGGCGACGATGCCGTAGAAGAACGCGATCAAGCCCAGCCCGATCGCCCAACTCACCACCGAGGCTCGCTGGAGTCGAACGGCGAGGCCGAGCGGGCTCGACAGCCGGGGTCCGGCCGCGGCCGCTCCAGGTCGCTGCGCGATCAGGCCGGCACCGAAGTCGCGACGGCCCTGCAGCGCGACCGCCCCTGCGACCAGCACTGCAGTCGCCAATCCCGGGAGCAGCAGCACCCACCAGCGTTCGTCGGCGAACGCACGGATCGCCTGTGCCCAGCCGATCGGCGACAGCCAGGACAGCACGCCGTTGCCGACGTCGCCGATCGCCCGCAGCACGAACGCAACACCGATGGCCACCCCGCCCAGGCCCAGTGCCGCCCGTGAGCCGCTGGCCACCTGGGCGGCCACCGCGGCCACGCCGGCGAACACCAGGCCGGCCCCGAAGACGGCGAGGCCGAACGCCACCGAGCCGACCGTCGGCAAGCCGTAGGCGACGAGCGCCAGCGTCGCGCCCGTCGCGACGACCGCGTCCGCGGTCGCCGTACCGATCATCGCTGCGGCGAGCAGCGCGTGACGGCCGACCGGAGCGGCACGCAGCAACTCGGCCCGTTCGGACTCCTCCTCGGTCCGAGTGTGACGCACCACCATGAACACGCTCATCAGCGAGACGGCGATCATCGTCCAGACCCCGACCTCGTTCATCATCACCGCGCCGGTCGTCGGTTGGTCGAGGCCGTATCCCGGGCCTGCCTGGATGATCAACGCGGAGTTGCCCCGCACGGTTCTGGCGTACGACTCGAGTTGCTCGGGCGTGCTGTAGAGCCCCGTGATGCTCGCCGCGGTGACCACGATCAACCCCACGATCCCGACGACCCAGAGCAGGATTCGCATCCGGTCGCGGCGCAGCACGAACCGGGTGAGGCGAACCGTCCCCGCGATCGACTGCCGGCCGCCGGACGGTTCACCGACGCGGTCCGACGCCTCGGCCACGACGAGCGCAGTGGCAGCCCCCGTCACCCGGCACCGCCGATCTCACCGATGCCGTCGCCGTTCATCGCTGCGAGTTCGTCGCCGTAGTGACGAAGGAACAACTCCTCGAGGGTCGGCGGCTGACTGACCAACGAGTGGATGCCGAACGACGAGAGGTGACGGATCGCCGCATCGAGGCCGGCACCGTCGACGTCGAAGTGGACGTGGCCGTCGTCGACACGGACGTTGTGCACGCCGGCGAGGCCGTCGAGTCCGTCGACCGGACGGTCGGTGGCCGCGGTCACGTTCGTGCGCGTGAGGTACCGGAGGTCGTCGAGGGTGCCGCTCTGGACCGCTCGGCCCAGGCGGATGATCGTGACACGGTCACAGAGCTTCTCGACCTCGGCCAGGATGTGGCTCGACAGCAGCACGGTGCGCCCCTCGCGAGTCGCATCGAGGATGCAGTCCTGGAACACCGATTCCATGAGCGGATCGAGTCCCGATGTCGGCTCGTCGAGCAGCAGCAGCTCGGCGTCGGACGCCAGCGCGGCGATCAGCGCCACCTTCTGCCGGTTGCCCTTCGAGTAGGTGCGGCTCTTCTTGCGCGGGTCGAGCGCGAGTCGCTCGATCAGGTCGTCACGCTTGGCCCGGTTGACCCCTCCCCGGAGCCGGGCGAGCAGATCGATGATCTCACCGCCCGAGAGATTCGGCCAGAGGTTGACGTCTCCGGGAACGTAGGCGAGCCGACGATGGAGGTCGACCGCGTCGCTCCAAGGGTCGCCACCGAGCAGGCTGGCGCTTCCGCTGTCGGCTCTCAGCAGTCCGAGCAGCACCCTGATCGTGACGGTCTTGCCGGCACCGTTCGGGCCGAGGAAACCGTGGACCTCACCGGTTGCGACCTCGAGATCGAGTCCGTCGAGCGCTCGGGTCGAGCCGAACGTCTTGACCAGTGCACGGATCGAGATCGCCGTGCTCGCTCGATTGGATGTCGACATGACGATCACCTTTCGCCGCACGATCAGTCTGCCACTCCCGCCGGCAGTCCCGGCGCCCGCAGGTCAGACGGCGTGCAGCGAATACGTGGTCCCGACCACCGACGGGCCGTAGCGTCCCGGCGCGAAGCGCTCCGCCAGCGCAGCTTTCGCCCGCCAGCCCGTGCAGTGTCCGGGCGCAACGATGCGTGGCGAGATCAGCCTGTCGAGATCCTCGACGGTCGACTCGATGCGCGGTTCCATGGGCCCACCGGCCAGGTGATAGCCGCCGAGCACGACGTCGACGGATGCTCCCGGGAATCGCTGCTGCGCGCCGAGACATGCGTTGACGATGCCGGCGTGCGAACACGCCGACAGCACCGACACGCCGCGTCCACGCACCTCGGCCGCGAGGAACCGCTCGTCCATGATCAGCGGATCGGCGACCACCACGTCGCTGCCGTCGGTACCAGCGCCGAAGCGGAACGAGTGGTGGCCGACGAGACCCGCCTCGTACTGCGTCGTGCGCTCGATCACCCCGCTGCCGAGGAACCGGCCATCGGCCAGCAGGTGATCGTCGGCGTGCAGCGCCACCGTGCCACCGGCCGACTCGATCGACGCGAACGATGGCTCCTCGGGGAGCAACACGAACGTGCCCCCTGGCGACTGGATCCCGCGTTGGTCGGGACGATCGGGGTGCAGGTCGACGACGGGAGCGGCACGCCCCGCTGCACGCCGGGCGGCGGCAATCGCCTCCACCACGAGGGGGAACCCACCGCTGTGGTCCCAGTGCCAGTGCGACAGGAAGACCGTCTCGATCGCAGGCGAGGTCCACGTCCGAGCCGCTCCGCGTTGTCGAGCCACACGTCGCCGTAGGGACCGACGTCGAACAGCACCGTTCGCGACTCGTCGCCGATCCGCCCGGTGACGAGCACCGAGAAGCCGTGGCATGCGACGCAGAGGTGATCGAACACGGTGACGCAGTCGTGCCCGTCGTGCTGTCGAACAGCGGGCCGCCGAATCACGTGCGACGCGATCTCCGGGAGCTGCGGCACTCCCGGATCGACGCTCGACAACGAATCGGTCTCGTTGTCGACCACCACGGTGAGCGTCAGTTCGTCCAGCGTCCTCGACCGGTCCATCCCCCGATCATGCCCCATTCCCACGAGCGATGAGTTTCCCCGCGACCTGTGGGCGCCCAGACTCATCGCAGCGATCGGTGCACGAACCCGAGCGAATGGTGGAACACCCGCACCCGGAGCCGGTCCCCGTTCAGCGCAGTCGCGCCTTCGCGTCCTGCTTCGCCCGCGTCAGCTCCACTCGCTGCGGGTGGTTCTTGTAGAACGGGTCGAGCGGGTAGCAGCCCGACACGAGCCCATTGCGCGGCGCAGTGGTGCAGTCGCTGAACGTCCGACACACGAGGCTGCGATCGAACGGTCTCCCGGCGAGCGTGTCGGCCGCCAGCTCGGGGTACGACAGCATCATGCGACCGAGCCCGACCATCGAGGCACCCCCCGTGTCGAGCACCGCCTGGGCGACGTGTGCCAGCCAGTCCTGTGCGTAGGAGTATCCCGAACCGATGATCGTCACGTCCGGATGAGCGGCCGTCAGCTCCCGGGTGACCGAGAGTTGACGGGCGACGCCGACCAGCGGATCCTCCGGTGGCTGATAACCGTCCGACGGCGGGAAGTAGGCGGGGCGCTGCACGTGCGGGTTGTAGTACGGGCTCCCCGCCGTGGTGCTCACCAACCCGATGCCCAGTTCGGAACACAGATCGAGGAAGGCATGGGTCTCGGTGAGATCGATGCCGAGGCCGGTGCCATCGCCACCGAACGCGTACGAATAGCCGTCGGTGGTCTCCGGCACGCCGACCCCTCCCTCGCCTGCGCGATACGGCACGAGATCGAATGCCGACAGCCGCACCGCCACCGCCAGGCCGGGGGCCCGGTCACGAATTCCTTCCACCACCCGGCGCAGGAACGCCGTCCGACCGACGAGATCGCCCCCGTACCGGCCGCTGCGGTCGTACCCGGTGAGCAGCTCGTGGAGCAGGTAGCCGTGGCAGTGCTTGACGTCGACGAAGTCGAACCCCGCCTGCTGAGACAGGACGGCAGCCGCGACGTAGTCGTCCGCGAGTTCGTCGAGTTCGTCGTCGCCGAACACGGCGTCGGCGCCGACACCGAGTCGACCGTCCAGGATCGGATGCTCGTATGCGGTCCGCGGCAGGGGTGCAGCCTCCGGACGCGACCAGCGCCCCGAGTGGGTCAACTGCAGACCCGCCACCTGATCGGGCGCCAGCACGCCTCGGAGTTCCGCGATCCCGTCGACCGTCGACTCGTTCAACACGAGCTGGTTCGGATTGGCTCGGCCGTCCGGTCGCACCGCCGTCGCCTCGCCCCACACGAGGCCACATCCGCTCGACGCGAACCGTCGCCAGCGGCGACGCACCAGGTCGGTCGGTCGACCGTCGGTGGTCGCGTCCCAGCCTTCCATCGGCAACACGGCGAACCGGTTCGGAGCGGTCAGGACCCCACCACCGCCGTCGCTGATCTCGACGGGCTGGGCCAGCGAGCCGAGCGGATCCACCTCGTCGGCGATCGGCACGTCGATGTCGAGGTCGGCACAGTGCCGGCGGAAGGCATCGACGCTGTCGAGCCTCTTGACCTGGGTCCACCGCACGCTCACGCCGCCTTCTCCTCGAAGGGTCGCAGCCGTTCGAGGATGTCCGCCAACACGGCTCGATCGGAATCGGATCGGCGCGGCGCCTGCGGTGGTGTGCCGTCGCACTGCGCCCAGCCGCGAAGCTCGAACATGATCGCTGCGTCGTGGCGGTAGCACGGCACCGGCGCACGAAACGTGAAGTGCCCGAGGTACTGGAGCAGATCGTTCAGTTCGTGAAATCCGGGATCGCCGGCGGCCCACAGACGATCCCGGGTGGCAAAGGCCGCCGGAGCGAACGTCGACAGCCCGAGGAGGTAGTCCGAGCCGTACATCACCATGTCGATCGCGAGATCGTTGCCGGTGAACACCGTGAAATCCGGTCGGACCCGATCGCGCAGGTCGAGCCGATCCCATTCCAGTCGGCGACTCAGCGACGAGTGCTTCGCGCCGACACACGAGGCGATGCCCAGCAGACCCTCGTAGGCGTCGAGCGACGGGATCCGCCCGTACGGGACGAACATCGCGCCGAGTTCGAACCCGATGAACCGGTCGACTCGCGCCCCGATCTGCCCGAGGGCCCCGACCCAACCATCGTCGTCGAGTTCGTTGAGCCCGTGGGACGGGAACACCACCGGCGTCCCCCCACGCTCGGAGATGGCATCGCACGCACGCACGTACCCCGCCAGGTCGAAGGCGGCACCGGGTTCGTCGGACACGTAGGCGCCCGCCACGAAGTTGCCGCCAGTCGTTGCGGCGGCCACATCGAGCACTCGGCGCTTGTCGGCCTCGCCGAGCAACTGCACGTAGCCGGTGTCCATGTTGACCGCAGGGGTGAGCCCGGCGGCAGCCGTCCGGGCGACGTGCGCCTCGGTCGCCGCCCAGTCGATGTCGCCCGCCGGCGTGTATGGCAGCAGCACTGCGGACACCCCGGTGATCGCCCGCCCGGGACGCACCCGGTCCTGGACACTCCGCTCGGACCGAGCTGTCATCGGGCCTCCTCCGTCATTGCGTTCCCCGATCCGGATCGCTCACGAGGCCATTGGAATGCACACCGCCCGCCCATGCAAACCAGGCCGCCCCTCGTGATCGCCGATCAGCGATGACTCGACCTGTTCCGACGCCTCGCTGAACGGGCGGCGGGTGATCGGTCGGGCGTCTACGATTCGGTCCCAGCCATGCCCACCGATCCGTCCACCCGTGCGCCCCAGTTGATCACCTACGCCGATCGCTTGGCGGGCGACATCGCCGGAGTCGAGGCGTTCGTCGACGGGCCGGTGACGGGCGCGTTCGGCGGCGTCCATCTCCTCCCCTTCTTCGTGCCGATCGACGGCGCCGACGCCGGCTTCGATCCCGTCGACCACACCGAGGTCGACCCACGCATCGGCACCTGGGACGACGTGCGGCGGCTGGCCGACGAGCACGTCGTGATGGCCGACCTGATCGTCAACCACATCTCCGCCCAGTCGGCGGAGTTCCAGGACTGGCTGGCTCGGGGAGATGACTCGCCGTTCGCTTCGCTGTTCCTCACGCCCGAGCACGTCTTCGGGCACGCACCGCACCCCGACGAGACCGGCGCGATCTACCGACCGCGACCCACGTCACCGTTCACGACGTTCGAGTTCGCCGATGGCAGCTCCCGGGCCGTCTGGACCACGTTCACCGATCAACAGGTCGACATCGACGTGGAGCACGAACTCGGCTGGCGCTACCTGACCGGCATCCTCGACCGGTTCCACGACGCCGGGGTCGGCATCGTGCGACTCGACGCCGTCGGCTATGCGATCAAGCGGGCCGGCACGTCCTGTTTCATGTTGCCGGAGACCTTCGACTTCATCGAACGCCTCGGACGGGCCTGCCACGAACGCGACATGGACGTGCTGGTCGAGATCCACGGCCATCACCTCGACCAGCTCGCGATCGCCGAGCGGGTCGACCTCGTCTACGACTTCGCACTTCCACCGCTGGTGCTCGACGCGCTGTTCACCGGCGACGCCCGGGCGCTGAAGCGCTGGATCGGGATCCGCCCGTCCAACTCGGTCAACGTGCTCGACACCCACGACGGCATCGGGATCATCGACGTCGGCGTCGACGCCCGAGACCCGAACCGCCCTGGCCTGCTCGACGCCGACCGCATCCACGACCTGGTGGAAGGGATCCACGAGCGATCGGGTGGCACGAGCCGCGCCGCGACCGGCGCAGCCGCGTCCAACCTCGATCTCTACCAGGTCAACTGCACGTTCTACGACGCGCTCGGACGCGACGATGCCCGCTACCTCGCCGCCCGGACGATCCAACTGCTGCTCCCCGGGTTTCCACAGATCTACTACGTCGGGTTGCTCGCCGGATCCAACGACATGGACCTCCTCGCCGCCACCGGCGTGGGCCGTGACGTCAATCGCCACCACTATGCGCCAGGGGAACTCGCGAACGAACTGCAGCGCCCGGTCGTGCGCCGACTCGTGGAGTTGCTGCGATGGAGAGCGACGGAACCGGCGTTCGAGGGCACCTTCGAACTGATCGACTGTCCGGATCACCAGCTGGTCGTGCGCTGGTCGGTACCGTCGACCGCGATCGAGGTCACCGTCGATCTCCGGACCGGTGAGGTCACGTTCGGCACCTGACGTCGCTGGCGCTCCCCCGTGAAGCGCGAACCTGCCGGTGGTGTGATTCGATGTTGCGGTGGCCGACGGCGAGGAGCAGGGCACCCCCGGCTCGCCAGGGGGGAACGACGATGCATCGATCTGGAGCACCGATGACATCCCCGTGCACCCCGATCCGCTCGAGATCGTGTGGAACCGTCCGGAGCGTTCGGTCGACGCACCGGTCACGCTGACCCAGCCACCGCTCCCCGATGACTCGAGCGCACCTGGTGCGCCGGAAGCGCCCACCCGGCCCGATCGTCGCCGGGGAGCGAACGACCGCCGAACCCGCCTGCTGATCACCGCTGCTGCACTGCTGGCGATCGCCGTGGTCGGCGGGTTGCTGGTGCGGACCGGCGCCGGCGACGACTCGGCGACGAGCACCACGGTGCCCGACACCGCACCCGAATCCGACACCGTGCCGGCGACGACCACGCCGGGCACGATCGCGCCGATCAGCGATCCGGCGGATGACGCCGCGACATCGCCGCCCTCGTTGCCCCCACTCGTCGAGCTCCCACTGCTCGTGGCCGCGATCGAGCAGCCGACCGAGGTGATCGCCCTGAGTGCCGACGGGATCGTGCACACCCTGTCGCTGCCGTCGGGACGGGTGACGTCGGTGCCCATCGGTGGCTCGGGCAACGACCCGTTCGGGTTCGGGGGCAACAACATCATCGTGGCACCCGATGCCGCGGCGATCGGGGTGGTCAACGGCGAGTTCGTCGTGCTCCCGCGGGTGGGGCCTCCGGTCAGCGTCGAGTACGGCGACTTCGGCGACGGTGTCGGCGGCCTGGAATCAGCCGGTTGGCGAACCGGCACCGATGGAATGACGCGTTTCGTCGTCGCGGTCTACCCGTCGAACTCGGGCGACATCCGGGTCGTGTCGATCGACACGGCGGGCACGCTCGAGGAACTGACCCGCAGCGACATCGAGCTCTTCGGGCGTTTCGGGCCGACGGTCACCGCGCCCGACGGATCGTGGATCGTCAATGACGCCGGTGGTGCGTATGCGGTCGAACCGGACGGCTCGGCTCGACGGATCGAGGACGGCATCGTGTACGGGGTCTCCGACGACCACCGTCTCGTCCGCGACTGCGACGAGACGCAGGCCTGCTCGACGGCCGTCGTGACGGTGAGCACCGGAGAACGTCGGGTGCTCGATCCGGCGGTGCTGCCCGAGGACTTCGCCGACCTCGTGTACGGCATGGCGTTGTCGCCCGACGGCGGAGCAGTGCTGCTCCAGCGCAACACGTTCACGTCGTCGCGAGTCCTCGTCGACTTCCAGGCGGGCGAGGTCGCCACCTGGCCGACGGTGAACTGGTCGTCGACGACGGAGTCGGCGTGGGCGGCCGACAGCTCCGGCGTCTTCAACGCCTCGTCCGACGGTGATGGGCTCCGCTTCACGACCCGTACCGGCGAGTCGGTCTCGTTCGCCGAGCAGCTGGGCCCCATCGTCGCGCTCGGCGTCCGGCGACCCGACGCCGAACTCGAACCGAGCGCCACGGTCGTCGAGAGTGCGGCACTCCCGGACCGTGCGCTGGGGGCAACCGGGCTCGTGCTCGCTGCCGCCGGTCGCTCCGGTGGGATGTCGTCGATCGACATCGACGCCCGCGTCGCATCGAGTTGGGCGACAACAGGACGCCTCGGCCCGGGCGAAGGCGCACTCGTCCCCGACACCGGCACGATCGTCGCGCTCCCGACGTCCGATGCCGGCGCCTACGCGACCAGCCCGGGCACCGAGACCGCGCTCGGTTCCGAATTTGCCGTCGAGGGGCCGAAGTTCGCCGGGCCCGTCCCCGGCACGATCTGGGTTCCCGCTCCGGACATCGCCTCGCCGACGAGCACGATCGCGTACCAGCTCGTCCGCATCGACGGAGCCCCGACCGGGGACCTCGCCACATCATTCGAGTTCCCGGATGCCGATCTCCTCGGCAGCGACGGCCGTGGCGGTCTCGTCATCACCCGCGGCGGCGCCGTGTTCGCACTCGGCGTCGACGGTGCGGAGCTCCTGACCACTGGCGACCTCGTGGCGATCGGCGCCGACACCGCCTACGTGCGCGAGTGCGCCGACATCGTGACCTGCGACATCCTCCGTCTCGACCGCCAGACCGGCGAGCGGACACCCCTCGCGGGCTTGGGGGAGCTGTCACCGGTCGCGATCACCCTCGACGAACGCGGGGTCGCCCTCGGCACGTCGGTCGCGCCCGGCGGTGACGTCGTGATGGTCGAGGTCCGGGCGCCGGGTGGGCCGGTCTGGTCGATGTACGACACCACCACCGGCACGGCGACGGAACTCACCGACCTCGCGATCGGCCAACCGGTGATCTGGAACGCCGACGCCAGCTTTGCCGCGTTCCTCGCCGGTTCGAACCTGGTCGTGTACGACCGCGCCGCGCAGGATGTCGTCGCCGTCGACACCGCGCCACTTCGTGCGATCGGGCCCGCCCCCAGCGATTGGTAGTCGGACCGACCCACCCGCTCGGGCGCGGAGAACTCATCCGATGTGGATGGGGCCCCACAGGGCGATGCGATGCAATGATTCGCCGATGACCAACGAAGATGCGCAGGATCGGTACCGCCAGGCGGCGCAGATCCTCCACGACATCGCCAAGCCGATGCGGGTCCTGTCCGCACTCGCGTGGCCCGCCGAACTCCGCGAGGAGTTCCTCGCCGGTGGAGCAGATCAGCTGCCCCAGCCCACCTACGCCGGGGTCGATCCGACACCGGTGCTCGACGGTGTGGCCGCAGTCCAGGCGCCTCCTCCGTCCTGGCAACGTCGTCGACGACTGGCTCGACCGGGAGGCGACCGCCATCGAGTCGACGGCACTGATGCTCTCGACCCTCGGCACCCCGGCGTTCCACGCGTACAGCCGCAAGCTCTACGGCGTCCCGACGCAACCGCTGCGCTACGACCCGGCCACACCGCTCGAACTCGCACAGAAGGTCCACGAGTCGCTCGACGACCTGAAGGCTGCAGCACTGGTCCCACCCGTGGTGCGGAGTCGGACCGGCGAGGAAGTCGCCGCGTTCATCGAGGAAGCGGTCGCCGAGCACTTCGGCGACTCGGCTCCCGAGGTGCTGCTCGTCGACGAACTCTCCGCCAATGCGGTGGCGTCCACGAGCCGGATCAAGATCCGACGCGACGCCAAGTTCACCCTGAAGGATTCGGCGCAGCTCCTCAACCACGAGGCGTTCATCCACGTCGCCACCGGCCTCAACGGTCGCTCCCAGACCGACATCCCGATCCTTGCACTCGGCCACCCGGGCACGACGCGCACCCAGGAGGGCCTGGCCGTCTATTCCGAATACGTGTCGGGAACGCTCGGCATGGACCGGCTGCGCCGCCTCGCCGACCGGATCGTCGCCACCCAACTCGTGATCGACGGAGCCGACTTCATCGAGCTCTACCGCTGGTTCCTCGACCGCAGCGCCGACCCCGAGCAGGCGTTCGAGTCGACCCGGCGAATCTTCCGGGGTGCGCCGATCACCGGTGGGTCCCCGTTCACCAAGGACTGCGCGTACCTCTCCGGCTACCTGTCGGTGGCGACGTTCATCCGGGCGGCATTCCGAGCAGGGCGCGCCGACACGTTGGGGTTGCTGTTCTCCGGCAAGCTCGACCTCTTCGCGATCCCGGCACTCGGGGAGCTGCGCAGCCAGGGTCTGGTGAAGCGAGCACGTTTCGTCCCGCCGTGGGCGTCCGATCCCAGCTGGGTGCTCGCCCACCTCACGCTCAACACGTTCATGGCCGACATCGACCTCTCAGCGGTGACCGATGCGATGTCCGATGTCCTCGAGCACTGCCCGCGCGTCGACGTCGAACTCCCGGGCTGAGCAGCCCGTGTTCAGCACGCTGTCGGCGACCTGGCCGATGAGGGTCAGTCCCGGACGGTGTCGCGCAGGTGCTTGTTGTTGCGCGGCTCGGACTTGGCCTTCATGTCGGTGACCTGGCGGATCATCTCGTCACGCACCTCGTTGAGCGCCCGGTCGAGGTCGCTGTTCGCCGACGTGGCCACCAGCGGATTGTGACCGTCGATCTTCATGTCGAGGGTCACGTGCTGGCTCTTGGTGTCACGATCCTTCACGAACAGCTGCATGGTCACGGTCCCCGCGTCGAACGATCGCAGCCGTGCGTCGAGCTTCGCCCAGTGATCGACGAGCTTGTCGAGGTCGGCCTGATACAGGTCGCCGTGCACGGTGAGACTGTCGGCCACGGTGGCCGGATGCTGGTTCGTCATCACTTCTCCTTCGAAGCGGTGGGCTGGAAGCCCGTCCTCTGACCCCATTCAATCCGACGAACCACGATCACGCCCAAACCGACGGTCACGATCATCCGAGGTCGTGGGGACCCGCACCGAGGTATCCCTTGCCGGCGCGAATCGCCTCACCCCACGGCGACAGGATCTCGAACAGTTCGTCGATGTCGCCACCGAGTGCGTCGAGTGCAGGGCGCATCTGGTCGTCGGTCGCGGCTTCGATCTCCTCGCGAGCGTGGCGCCCCGGCTGCGACAGGTGGGTGTCGGCGCCGGTCCCGTCGAGGTGTCCGAGATCGCGGAGATGGTGTTCCGACCGATCGAACTCCTCGGACGTCCAGCCCCGCGTGCGGCTGTAGCTCCGCACCGGCATCCCCCACGAGAGCTCGGTGAGGATGCCGATGTCGGTCGCCGTCAGCCCTGCCGCGACCCATGCGGCGTTGTGGCAGTCGCCGCGGTACTCGCGCAGGAAGTCGCCGAGGTGCCACACCGCCGCCAGGTCGTCGTCGGGCACCTCGAGTGCAGCGATGCCGGCGGCGAGCGGCCGGCCGTTGATCGGCAGCGGCGCAGCAGCGATCTCCAGCAGCTCCCGAGCTCGCGCCACGCCGTCGGGTCGCTCGCCCACCAATCGGCGGAGCTGCGCGAGCGCCCCATCCGCCCGCGCGGCGCGAATCGTGTCGGCGTCGGTTCGGGTCCATGCGAGCTGCACCGCCGGCACCACGACCGCGGCGCTGAACACGCCGAACGCCGCAGCGATCACCTCGCCGGGCACCTGGCCGAGCAGGCTCCCTCGGCTGGCGAAGTAGGCCGGGCCGTCGGGGAGGGCGACGCCGTCGGCGTCACCGCGGCTCGGGTCGAAGCCCAGCGCCTCGTAGTTCGCGTGACATTCGGGTGAGAAGTAGACCTGTCCGACCACCGGTTCGAGCACAGAGCCCAAGCGGCGGGCGAGACGGGACGTCGTCGAGATCTCCATCGCCGCCACCGTACGCGCGGCGCCACGATCGGCCGTCAGCGTGAGCGACGACGCACGGGAACGACGTTGTTGCCGACGCTGACTACCGTTCCGACATGACCAGTCGCACCCTCGTCCTCGTCCACGGCAACCCGGAGACGGCAGCCATCTGGGGTCCGCTGACCGCGGCGCTCGCCGAGCGAGGCGTCGGCGAGGTCATCGCGCTGTCACCACCGGGTTTCGGGGCGCCGGTCCCGGACGACTTCGACCCGACGATGGACAACTACGCCGACTGGCTGTGCGGCGAACTCGACGCCATCCGCTCGGACGGAACGGAGATCGACCTGCTCGGCCACGACTGGGGTGCCGGACACGTCTACGGCGCGCTCGCTCGACGTCCGGACCTCGTCCGCACGTGGACCGGCGACATCGCCGGCGTCCTCCACACCGACTACGTGTGGCACGACATGGCGCAGGCATGGCAGACACCCGACATCGGCGAGCAGGTCATCGAGGGGATGACGACGTCGAGCGACGGCGACAAGCAGGCGCTGTTCGAGGGTCTCGGGCTCCCTGCCGACATCGCGGCCGAACTCGCCACCGGATTGAACGCCGACATGGGACGCTGTGTGCTGCGGCTCTATCGAACCGGAGCCCAACCGGCCGTCGGTCGACTCGGCGACCGCCTCGCAGAGATGGAACTGCCGCCGGGCCTGGTCGTCGACGCCGAACTCGACGCGTACATCTCGTCCGACCTCTCGAACGAGGTCGCCCGCCGCCTGGGGGCCGAGGTGCTCCGACTCGAGGGCCGGGGTCACTGGTGGATGGTCGACGACGTCGACCCGGTCGCCGACGCGCTGCTGACCTTCTGGTCGTCGCACTGAGTGGTACCTCTGGGGTCGGACCCCAGAGGTACCACGTCACTCGACGGGGAGGCCGAGGTTGCGAGCGATCACGAGGCGCTGGATCTCACTCGTTCCCTCGCCGACCTCGAGGATCTTGGCGTCGCGGTAGAAGCGGGCCACCGGCGTCTCCTCCATGAACCCCATGCCACCGAACACCTGCGTGGCGACGCGAGCGGCATCCATCGCGGCCTCGGTCGAGTAGAGCTTGGCCATCGCGGCCGCCTGCCCGATCGGGCGGTCGTGGTCCTTCAACCACGCCGCCTTGTAGGTCAGGTTGTGTGCGTTCTCGACCTGCACGGCGAGATCGGACAACTGGAACGCGAGGCCCTGGAACCGCCCGATCGGGCCGCCGAAGGCGTGGCGTTGCTGCGCGTACTCGACGGAGAGTTCGAGGCACGCCCGCGCCGAGCCGAGCGCCAGGGCGGAGATCGCGATCCGGCCGTCGTCGAGAATCGACAGGAAGTTGCGGAACCCCTTGCCCGGCTGGCCGAGCAGGTTCTCGGCAGGGATCCGACAGTCGACGAACGTGATCCCGTGCGTGTCGCTGGCGTGCCAGCCGAGCTTGTCGTAGGCCGGCTCGATGATCATCCCGGGTGTGCCGGCGGGAACGACGAAGGCCGAGATGCCGTCGTCGGTTCTCGCGGTGACGGTCACGATCGAGGTGATGTCGGTCCCGCAGTTGGTGATGAACGCCTTGGACCCGTTGAGCACCCACTCGCCGTCGACGAGCTCGGCTCGGGTTCGGGTGGCACCGGCGTCGGAACCACCGTCGGGTTCGGTCAGCCCGAATGCGCCGAGCGCGCGACCAGCGACGAGATCGGGAAGCCACTGGTCGCGTTGGTCGTCGGTGCCGAACCGGAAGATCGGGTTGGCGCCGAGACCGACGCCCGCGGACAGCGTGATGCCCATCGACTGGTCGACACGACCCAGCTCCTCGATCGCCACGCACAGCGACGCGAAGTCACCGCCCCCACCACCCCACCGTTCGGGGAAGACGATGCCGAAGAGGCCGAGGTCGCCCATCGCCTGCACGACGTCGACCGGGAAGTGACACGCACGGTCCCAGGCAGCAGCGTGGGGAGCGATCTCCTGTTCGGCGAAGTCCCGAACCGACGCTCGAAGCAGTTCGTGGTCGTCGCTCAGTTCCCAGCTCATGATGGCCCGACGCTACCGAGCCGGACCGCGAGGTGCCCCACCCACTGCCGATGCCCGACGGTACTGTCGGAGCGTGCGCCCGAGCCCGTCACGACGCAGCCGCTCGTGGCTGCTCGCCGTGCTCGCCATCGGAGGAGCTGCCTGCGGCGGAGCCTCCTCCGCGGCGGTCGCCGACCCCACCACCGTCACACCGGCCACGATCGACCAGCCCGACGCGACGACCACGACGAGCACCGTTCGATCGACGACGAGCACGACCAGCACGACGAGCACCAGCACCACGACCACCAGCACCACGACCACCAGCAGCACGACAACGACCAGCACCACCACCAGCACCACCGTCGAACCCCTCCCCGACCCGGCCCTGCCGGCCACCAATGCGGCCTTCGACGACATCGCTGCGTCCAATTCGGCGGCCACGCTGACCGTGCGTCGAGACGGTCGATCGGTGCTCACGCGAGCGTCGGGCCTGACGATCGACGGCAACGCAGCGACCTCGGACTCGCCGATGGTCGTTGCCAGCGTCAGCAAGCTCCTGACCGCACTCCTCATCGCGAGGTTGGACGAAGCGGGGTACATCGACATCGACGCACCGACCCCCTGGGAAGCAACCGGCATCACCCCCGACCCGGCGTGGAACGAGGTCACGCCGCGGGAACTGCTCGCGCACACCTCTGGCATGCCGGTGGTGCGACGCCAGTGGTTCGAGCGAGCGGACGACTGCCGATCCTTCCTGCCGTCAGTGGTCGGCGCCCCGCCGCAGGCACACCGTGGGCGCTGGACCTACTCCAACGGCAACTACTGCGCGCTCGGCCTCGTCGTCGAGGGCCTCACCGGTGTGCCGCTCGACGTGGCGGCACAGACGATCCTGCTCGAGCCGCTCGGGGCCTCCGGTGTCCACCTGACCGCGGGCGGCCAGTTGCCGACCGACATCGGCTACGCGCTGGGTGTCGACCGACTCGATCGACTCGGCGGTGCCGGGAGCTTCATCGTGTCCACCGACGACCTCGCCGCCGTCATCGGTGCCACGACCGCACTCGACCGCCAGGTGCTCACGTGGCCGGGCGTCTTCGTCGACCAGTACGGCTGGGGCCACACCGGCAGTGTCGACGGCGCCGTGTCGTGTGTGTGGACGATGGAACTCGGCCGCACCGTGGTCGCTGCCACCGTTGCGGGCACACGGCCCAACACCGGCGGCGCCGTCTGCGATCTGCTGCTGCCGGCCGTGGCTGCCGACCTCGGGATCGCGGCCAGCGGGCCACCCGACCGCTCGCCGCGCTGACCAGCGGCGGGTCGATCAACGACGCGTCGGCGGGTCAGGCGAGACAGGTCAGTCGAGTCCCCAACGCTGTCGGGCCGCGGCGACGGTCGGCAGACCGATCTCACCGGTCGACGCGGCTTCGGGGCGGTACGACTCGCCGATCAACGCTGACAGGGTCGCTCCGGTGGACGACGACAACGCTTCGAAGTCGTACCCGCCCTCGAGCACCACGACCGTGCGACGCTGCGGCACCAACGCCTGGAGCCGAACGGCGAGGTCGGCGTAGTCGGCCGACGTCAGCTCCAACCCGGCAAGCGGGTCGCGCCGATGGGCGTCGAACCCCGCGGAGATGAACAACCAGTCCGGCGCGAAGTCGGTCACCAGCGGCGTCACCACCTCGTCGAACACCCGCCGGTACACGTCGCCTCGCGTGCCGGCGGGAAACGGGAGGTTGACGTTCGAGCCCGGTGCGTTCGGCCCACCGGTCTCGTCCGCCCGGCCGGTACCCGGGTACAGCGGCGCCTCGTGCGTGGACACGTAGAGCACGCGCGGGTCGTCGTAGAAGATGTCCTGCGTTCCGTTGCCGTGGTGGACGTCCCAGTCGACGATCGCCACCCGCTGGCCCTCGTCGGCCAGCTTCGCCGCCGCGACGGCGACGTTGTTGAACAGGCAGAAGCCCATCGCCCGGTCGGGAACCGCGTGATGTCCGGGCGGGCGACCAGCGGCGAACGCCACGTCGCACGACCCCGACGCGAGCGCGTCGACGGCGTCGAGCACTGCGCCTGCAGCACGTCGGCTCGTGTCCCACGATCCCGGCGCCGCAAACGTGTCGGGATCGAGGTCACCGCCACCGCGCTCGCAGAACCGCTCGAGCTGCGACACGTAGGAGGGATCGTGGACGCGACCCAGTTCCTCAACGGTCGCCATCCGAGGTTCGTGGAAGACGACGGCATCGCTCAGACCGGCCTCGCCGATGCCGGCGAGCGACGCATCGAGGCGGCCCGGCCGTTCGGGATGCCAGTCGGGCGTCACGTGCTGGTCGAGTCGGGACGCTGCGAACACTGCGATGGGCGCTGCCACCTCCACACCCTAGGCAGCGCGAGCCGCAGCGCAACAGACGTCACACGGGTACCTCGCAGCTGTCGAAGGTGCCATGCTGACGGCATGAGGAGTTCGCGATGAGCAACGAGGAACCAACGTCCTCGCCCTGGGCATCGTCGGTGGTGCTCGGGAGCGGCGACACCGCGTTCATCCGGCCGTTGACCCCGGACGACAAAGCCGCCCTCGCCGAGTTCCACCGCCGTCAGTCGCCCGAGAGCATCTACCGCCGGTACTTCTCCCCGAAGCCGGAGTTGAGCGAGAAGGAGCTCGATCACTTCACCAGGGTCGACATGTCCGACCGGGTCGCGCTCGCCGTGGAATCACACGACGAACTCATCGGATGGGCGAGCTACGAGCGCTGGCCGGGCCGAAACGAGGCCGAAGCAGCGTTCATGGTCGACGACGCTCACCACGGCGAAGGAATCGCCACGCTCCTCCTCGAACACCTCGCGGCGATCGCCGGGTCGAACGGCATCGAGCGGTTCACCGCCGAGGTCCTCGGCGACAACCGTGGGATGCTCGCCGTGTTCGCCAAGGCCGGTTGGCCACTGCAGCGACGGTTCGACTCCGGCGTCGTCGATCTCGACTGGGATCTCGCCACCACCGACGAGTTCCTCGACAGCGTCGAGCGCCGGGAGCAGCGCGCCGACTCCCGGGCCGTGGCGCGGATACTGATCCCACGCGCCGTCGCCGTCATCGGTGCCTCGGAACGCCCCGGATCGGTCGGCGACGCCATCTGGCGCAACGTCTCCAACAGCGTCGACGTCCCGACGTACGCGGTCAACCCCCGGTACGACACGGTCCACGGTCAGACCTGCCTGCGCTCGGTCGACGATCTCCCCGACGAGGTGTCGCTCGCGATCATCGCCGTGCCGGCGAACTCACTCGACGCCACGATCGACGCCTGCATCGCGAAGCGCATGCGCGGTGCCGTCATCGTGACCTCGGTCGACGGCAGCGACGTGGACGTCCCGGCGCTGGTGGGCCGAGCGCGCCGGAACGGGCTGCGGATCATCGGACCGTCGAGCATGGGCATCGCCTCGCCCCGCCCGGAGACCCGGCTGCAGGCAGCGCTGGTCGACGTGGCACTCCCGCCCGGCGGGGTGGCGATCTCGATGCAGTCCGGCTCGCTCGGTGGGTCGTTGCTCCGCAAGGCCCTCGACGTCGATCTCGGGATCTCCTGGTTCGTCTCGCTCGGCGACAAGAGCGACATCTCGGCCAACGATCTCCTGCAGTTCTGGGAGTTCGACGACAACACGACCGTCGTCGCGATGTACACCGAATCGTTCGGCAACCCGCGCAAGTTCGCCCGCATCGCCCGGCGCGTCTCGCGGAGCCGCCCGATCGTCGCCGTGCGCACCGGCGCCGCCGCCACCGGCGAGATGGGCGGCGCGCTCTACCAACAGGCCGGATTGATCGAGGTCCCGACCGTCCCGGCACTCCTCGAGACCGTGCGCGTCCTCGCCACCCAACCGGTGCTGCAGGGCCCCCGGGTCGCCGTGCTCACCAACTCCCGCAGCCCCGGCATCCTCGCGGGCGCGGCGCTGAGCGCCGCTGGGCTCGAACCGATCGACGGGCCGGTCGCACTCGACTGGAGTGCGCGCTCCACCGACTATCCCGCCGCGATGCGTGCCGCACTGGACGACGACAGCGTCGACGGTCTCGTGGTGATCCACGCGCCAGCGGTCGCCGACGACGTCGATGCCGCGGCGAGGCACATCGACGCCGGCGCCGCCGGTGCGACCAAGCCGGTCGTGGCGGTGCTGCTCGGCGGAGCCGACGGCCCGGTCTGTCCGGGCTCGCGCGTTCCGGCGTTCACCTTCCCCGAGCAGGCGGCCGCCGTCCTCGGCCGATCGCACGCCTACGCCCGCTGGCTCCGCGACGAAGCCCAGACCCCCGACGACACCCCTCGCCACGTCGATCCCGCCGCCGCTCATGCGATCATCGGCGACGCGGTCGCTTCGGCCGGCAACGAACCGGCCCATCTCGACCTCGCCACCCGGCGTCGTCTGCTCGGCACGTACGGCATCGACATGGCCCTGGTGTCCGAGACCACACCGGACACCGCGGTCGTCGACGCGAACCGGATCGGCTACCCGGTGGCCCTCAAGGCCATCCGTCGCCGTCCCGGGCGTTCGGCGCGCGCCGGGGTCGCACTCGATCTCACCACCGACGACGACGTCATGGAGGCGATCGCCGTGATGCGCGAATCGCTCGGCGACGATGCCGACGACCTGATGGTGCAGGCGATGACCGCACCCGGCGTCGACGTCAGGATTCGCTGCGAGCACGACGAGCGCCTCGGCGCCATCGTCACCGTCGGGCTCGGCGGCGCCCAGGCCGACGCCATCGACGACCGCACCAGCCGACTCGCCCCGGTGTCGCCGGCCAGCGCAACGACGATGCTCACCGAGACCCGCCTGATGGCCGCGCTCGACACTGCCGGCTTCGACTCGTGGAGGCTCGTCGACACCATCGTGCTCGCCGCTCAACTGGCATCGGACCATCCGGAAATCGCCGAACTCGATCTCAATCCGGTGATCGTGTCGGACGACGGTGCGGTCGTCGCCGATGCGATGATCCGACTCGAACCGGCGGTCACCGAGGACGGACCGTTGCGTCGGCTTGACTAGAGGCGTGAACCTCGGCATCGTCATTCCGCTGATCGTTCTCCCGCTCGTGATCATCGGGGGATTCGTGTGGTACCGCCGCTCGATCGACCGGATGCGCCCCGACGATGCCAGGCCCGTGTCGGGAGTTCGGCTCACCGCCGAAGCACTCCACCGGCTCGAATCGCCACCGTGGCGCGTGGTGTACGAGATCGGTGGCGCCCTCGGGGGCGTCGACCACGTCGTGATCGGACCACCCGGGGTGATCGCGATCACGACCGTCGTCGCCGATCGACCCGATCCCGAGCAATCGACCGCGTCGACGAGCGCCGCCCAGCTCGTGGCCGAGGCAGCGATCGCCCGTGGGCCGGTCGATGAACTCGCCCGGCCCGCAGGCACGTCCTGTCAATGGTCCGCTCGTCTGTTCTGGGGCGCACCGGATCCGAAGCGTCCGGCGTCGGACGAGATCGCTCACGGCAACCATCTCGTGGAGGGCCAACGCGTCGCCGACTGGCTGGCGGGGTTGGGTGGACCGGACCCTGGCGGCGTCGACGGAGCACTCACGCCGTCGCAGGTCGACCTGACGTGGCAGGCGATCGTGATGGGCATCGGCCGCCCCGACCCGCTCGGGTGACACCTCTCGGAGGTGCGGCGCCCTGCTCGACCGAGCGGGCCGTCGCAGTAGCGTTGCCGCATGGCCTCCCCCGACGAGTTCACCGGACCGACGACCGAGCTGCTCCAAGCGCTGATCCGCAACGCCTGCGTCAACGACGGCACCCCGGATTCCGGTGAGGAGACCCGCAACTCCGATCTCCTCGTGACGTATCTCGAGGGCGCCGGCCTCGAGGTCGAACGGTTCACGCCACGGGCGGGCCGCGACTCGATGGTCGCCCGGATCGAGGGCTCCGATCCCGACGCACCGTCGCTGTGCCTGATGGGCCACACCGACGTCGTGCCGGTCAACCCGGACGGCTGGCGCAACGACCCCTTCGGCGGCGAGGTGATCGACGGCGAGGTCTGGGGGCGCGGCGCCGTCGACATGTTGAACCTCACCTCGTCGATGGCGGTGGCGTTCCGGCGTCTCGCGACGGAGGGTTTCCGACCCAAGGGTGACCTGATCTACTTCGGCGTCGGCGACGAGGAGGCCGGCGGGGTGTGGGGAGCGGAGTGGATGGTCGAGCACCACTGGGACGCGATCGCGGCCGACTACGTACTCACCGAACTCGGCGGTTGGTCGTCGGTCGACCATCACGGACATCGCACGGTCACGGTGAACGTCGGCGAGAAGGGGATCGCCTGGCGTCGTCTCACCGTCCGCGGCACCCCCGGGCACGGATCGATGCCGTTCGGCGCCGACAATGCCCTGATCAAGGCCGCCGAGGTGGTGAGGCGCCTCGCTGCGTTCCGCCCGGCCGCCCACATCGACGACATCTGGCGAGCGAAGGTCGCAGCGATGGAGCTGCCCGACGACCTACGCGAGGGACTGCTGTCGACCGAAACGCTGTTCTCGACACTCGAGTCGATGCCCGTGCCGGTCGCTCGCATGTGCCACGCCGAGACCCACACCACGTTCTCGCCGAACGTCGTCCACGGCGGCCAGAAGACGAACACGATCCCCGACGTCATCGAGATCGACGTCGACATCCGCACGGTCCCGGGCACGACACGCGACGACGTCGAGTCGATGCTGCGCGAGGCGCTGGGCGACATGTACGACCAGGTCGACGTCACCGTGCTCCAGCACAGCGATCCCACCGCCTGCGACTTCGGCTCCTCGAACCCGCTGTGGGAGACGGTCACCAAGCACACCCAGGTCGCGTATCCCGGCGCCGAACTCGTGCCGGGCCTGATCGTCGGAGGCACCGATGCCCGCTTCTACCGCAAGCGCGGGGTGACCGCCTACGGCGCCGGGCTGTTCTCGCCGAAGATGGACTTCGCCACGTTCGGCTCCCGGTTCCACGGCAACGACGAGCGCATCGACGTCGAGTCGCTCGGCCTGTCCGGTCACTACTTCTACGGCATCGCCAAAGACCTCGTCGGCTGAATGAGACGTGGGGTCTGACCCCACGTCTCATTCAGCGGAAGAGGTCGCGTTCGGCGTCGCGGAGGACGGGGGCCATCGTGGCGTCGTCGTCGGTGGCCCATTCGTGGCCGCGGATCACCGCCACCGGCACGCGGCTGGTGTTGCCCTTCACGAGCTCTGCCGCCGACGTGAGTTCGTCGGCGACGCAGATCTCCTGGACCCGGAACTCGTGGCCGTGCGGGTCGTGCTGTCCGATGTAGCTGTACAGCGGATGCATCCCGGCGATCCCGATCGCGATGTCGGTCTGCCCCTCGCGCCAGGGCCGCCCGAAGGTGTCGCTGATCACCACGGCGACGTCGACCCCCAGCTCGGCGAAGCGCTGCCGGAACCGCCGTGCCGAGGCGTCGGAGTCCTTCGGGAGCACCAGCACGCGGCCATGAGCGCCGCTCGACGACTGGTCGACTCCGGAGTTCGCGCAGCAGAAGCCGTGGTGCGTCTCGGTGATCAGCACCGGACCGATCTGGCGGATGATCCGCTTCGACTCGCGCAACACCACCTCGACCACACGAGGATCCTTCTCCCAACGCTCGGCCCACGCCCTCGCAAAGGCCGACGGCTCGACAGCGTCGAGTTCGACCGAGCACCCCTCGGCCTTCGACACGATCTTCGACGTGATCACCACCACGTCGCGATCCATCAGCGGCGCACCGTTGGCGTCCGCGGCCGCCACGATCTGCGCGGCGAGATCGTCACCGGCGACGATCTCGGGAAGACCCTCGACGCCGAAGACCTCCAGGCGCGCCATCGTCAAGCGGGCAGTCCGGCGAGGAACTCGCGGATCGCCGCATTCACCGGTTCGGGATGGGTCAGGTTCGCCGCATGGGCTCCTGGCACCCTCACCACGGGACCAGCACCCGGCAGGCCCGCCGCCAGCGCCTCGGCCTTGTCCATCGAGATCGACACGTCCTCGGTGCCGTGCACGACGAGTGCAGGACAGGTGATGTCACCCAGACGATCGGTGACGTCGTCACGCGACATCAGGGTGGCGAACGGCTGCTGGATGAAGTCGTTCGGCCGCTGCTTCCACTTGGCGATCCAGATCGGGTTGACCTCGGGATCGGAGATGATCAGCCCGGCGACCGCCTCGACCAACTCGTCGACGGGACCGGCAGCGAACCAGGTGTCGCGCATCCCCTCGTAGCCGGGCACCACCTCCGGATCCTCGGTGCCGGCCTGGGTGTCGAGCAGGATCAACGCCCGTACCCGCTCCGGTGCGGTGAGCGCCACACGCAGCGAGAGGAAGCCGCCCTGGCTCATCCCGCCCACGACGGCACGGTCGACGCCGAGGTGGTCGAGCAGTGCCAGGCAGTCGTTCGCCGAGTCCCAGTAGCTGAACGGTTCGCCGTCGTACTCGGTCGCGCCGAACCCACGCTCGTCCCACGTGATCACCCGGTAGTCGTCTCGCAGCGCCTCGACCTGATGCACGAACATCTCGTGATCCATCAGGAACCCGTGGGCGAGGATCACCGGTGGACCGTCGCCCCCGGTGTCCTCGAAGAAGATCCTCTGACCGTTGACGTCGGCGTGCGGCATGGGCGAACGGTATCCCATCGGCCAACATGGGGCGATGGTGAACGATGCCCCCGATCCCGCCCGCTCCCCCGTCGTGTCGGAGATCTTCGATCCCGAGTCGTGGAGCGCGATCGACGGCTTCGACTTCACCGACATCACCTACCACCGCGCCGTCGACGCCGGTGTCGTACGCATCGCCTTCGACCGACCCGAGATCCGCAACGCCTTCCGCCCGCACACGGTCGACGAGCTGTACACCGCGCTCGACCACGCGCGGATGTCGACCGACGTCGGATGCGTGCTCCTCACCGGCAACGGCCCATCGCCCAAGGACGGCGGCTGGGCCTTCTGCTCGGGCGGCGACCAGCGCATCCGCGGCAAGGACGGCTACAAGTACGCAGAGGGCACCACCGCCGACACGATCGAACCCGGCCGCGCCGGGCGCCTGCACATCCTCGAGGTCCAGCGGTTGATCCGCTTCATGCCCAAGGTCGTGATCTGCGTGGTGCCGGGCTGGGCGGCCGGCGGCGGCCATTCGCTCCACGTCGTGTCCGACCTCACGCTCGCCAGCACCGAACATGCCCGCTTCAAGCAGACCGATGCCGACGTCGCCAGCTTCGACGGCGGGTTCGGGTCGGCCTACCTCGCCCGGCAGGTCGGCCAGAAGTTCGCCCGCGAGATCTTCTTCCTCGGCCGCGAGTACAGCGCCGACGACATGGTGGCGATGGGAGCGGTCAACGCCTCGATCCCCCACGCCGAACTCGAGGCCACTGCGCTCCAGTGGGGTCGCGAGATCTGCGCGAAGAGCCCGACGGCGCAGCGCATGCTCAAGTACTCGTTCAACCTGATCGACGACGGGCTCGTCGGCCAACAGATCTTCGCCGGCGAAGCGACCCGCCTCGCCTACGGCACCGACGAGGCCCAGGAAGGCCGCGACAGCTTCCTCGAGAAGCGCCCCGCCGACTGGTCGTCCTACCCGTACCACTTCTGATGCAACCCCACCACCGTTTGCGCACAGATTCGGGTGGGACGGGTCACCCGAATCTGCGCGCAAACGTCTCGGCTGGCGTCCGGGCACGCTGATGGACGTGATCCGGATCGAGGATCCGGACGACCCCCGGTACCGGCAGTTCCGTCTCAACGAACGAGGTCTGGCGAGCCGATCCGACAAACGCGACGATGCCGGAGCGGGGATGTTCCTCGCCGAGGGTGACCTGGTGGTCGAGCGAGCGCTTGCGGCCGGATGTCGGCCCGTCGCCGCCCTGGTCGACGCGGAGCGGATCCCCGACATCGCTGCGACACTCGACTGCCCGGTGTACGGCGGTGGCACCCAGGTCCGCCGGGTGGTGTCGCAGCTCGGCGTCCCGCTGTCGATCATCACGTTGTTCGACCGTCCGGCACGACCGAGCGTCGCCGCACTCGCCGCCACTGCCAACCGACTGGTGGTCGTCGAGGCGGTCGACAATCCCTCCAACATCGGCTCGATCATCCGCAACGCCGCGGCGCTCGGCTGGGACGGCCTGATCCTCGACCACACGAGCGCCGACCCCCTGGCCCGCCGCTCGCTACGCGTCGGCATGGGCACCGTCTTCGCGCTGCCCCATGCCCGCACGACCGACCTCGCCGGCGAACTGCGGTCGCTCACCGACATCGACTTCTACGCGATGACGCCGGACCCGAGCGCCGCATCGATCCGGTCGATCCGCCCGGGCAACCGGGTCGGGATCATGATCGGGTCGGAACGCTCGGGCCTCAGCGACGAACTCCTCGAACTCGCAACGCCGGTGCGGATTCCGATGGCGGCCGGCGTCGACTCGCTCAACGCCGCAGCGGCGACGGCGGTGGCATGCTTCGCGCTCGGTCCCCGCCTTCTCTGACATCACCGGTAGAACAAGTGGGATGACTGCCGTCCTGTTGCTCTCGTGCCCCGACCAACCTGGCGTCGTCGCCGCAACCGCACAGTTCCTCGCCGACCACGACGGCAACATCGTGCACGCCGAACAGCACGTCGACCCCGGCACCGGCACCGGCGACGCGGTGTTCTTCCAGCGCGTCGAGTTCGATCTCGACGGGTTCGGTCTCGGCCGCGACCGGATCGTCGACGCGTTCGCACCGATCGCCGACCGCCTCGGCATGACCGTCGACCTCCGGTTCACCGACACACCGACCCCGACGGCGATCATGGCGTCGCGCCAACCGCACTGTCTCTACGACCTCCTCACCAGGTGGCGGAGCGGCGAACTGCCGATGGATCTGCGTCTCGTCGTGTCGAACCACCCCGACCACGCCGACATCGCCGAGCACATGGGGGTGCCGTACCTCCACTTCCCGGTCACCCCCGACACCAAGCCCGAGCAGGAGGCTCAGATCCTCGCCGCACTCGACGAACACGACGTCGAACTGGTCGTGATGGCTCGCTACATGCAGATCCTGAGCGATCGTTTCGTCAGCACACACCCGAACCGGATCATCAACATCCACCACTCGTTCCTGCCGGCGTTCATCGGTGCCAATCCGTACCGGCAGGCGTACGAGCGCGGCGTCAAGCTGATCGGCGCCACTGCGCACTACGCGACCGCCGACCTCGACGAAGGACCGATCATCGAGCAGGACACCGTGCACGTCACCCACCGCGACGACGTCCAACGCCTCACGTCACGCGGCCGCGATCTCGAGACGATCGTGTTGGCCCGTGCCGTGCGCGCCCATCTCGAACACCGCATCATCGTCCACGGCCGCAAGACCGTCGTCTTCTCCTGACCCCCGACCAATCCGAAAAATGCCCCGGAGTGCGCGCTCGGCGCGACAGATCGGGCATTTTCTGGGCTTTGGGGGCGGTGACGGGATCGGTCAGGTGGTGGCGTCGACGGCGGAGCGGCGCGACCGGCGACCGCGAGGGGCGCTGCCACTCGGTTCCCACGTGAACCGCCGGAGTGCCACCACGAGGCCGAGCACACCCCACAGCGCGACGTAGCCCATGCTCGCCCACTCGAACGCCGGCGGTTCGACGAACGGCGTGAAGCAGTTCTGGAAGGCCTCGGCGAAGTGCTTCAGCGGGAAGAAGTTCCCGAGGGCGACGATCCACTCCGGCGCATCGTCGACCTGGATGAAGATGTTCGACACGAACGCCATCGGCAGGATGATCGCATTGGCTGCCGCCGATGCCGAACTCGCCGACTTGACCACGGCGGCGAGCGCCATCCCCAACGCTGCGAACGACCCCACACCGACGAGGAAGGTCAGGATCGCAGCGGGCATCTTCGCTGCCTCGATCTCGAGGTCGTACACCACCGCGCCGAGGGTGAGCATCAGGACGACACCGACGAACGCGATGATCACCGCCGACACGATGAACCCGCCCAGGTAGGTCCAGGTCGGCAAGGGGGTGCCCCGCCACCGCTTCAGTACACCTTCGTCTCGGCGCAGCGGCACCATGTTCGCGAGGTTGGTGAACGTGGCCGACACGGCGGTGAACGCGGCGAGGCCGCCGGTGTAGAACTGCTGCGCGGAGATCTCGCCCTCCGAGGTGGAGAACGTGCCGCTGCCGAACAGTGCGTTGAACAGCACGAGCATGATCAGGGGCAACCCGAGCGTGAAGAACACCGCCACCGGAATCCGCCAGAAGGTGACGAGCTGGTAGCGGGTCTGCGTCGCCAGGAGCCTGGCCGTGGACGGGAAAGCGTTCACCGGTCGGCCTCGCCGGCCTGTTCGAGGGCGGGCTCGTCGACGCCGTCGTGGGCGTGGTCCGTGAGCGACAGGTAGACGTCCTCCAGCGAGACGCGGCTCACCGACAGCGATTCGAGTTCGACACCCGCATCGACCGCCCACCCCGTGATTCGGTGCACCGCCGCCGTCGGCTGGTCGATGCTCGCCTCGATCAGCCGGCCGGACACCCGGATGTCGACGCCGAGCAGGTGCCCGAACGTCGCAGCCGCATCGCCGGCCTGCACCCCGTCGGGCAGCATGAAGCTCACCACGGTGCCGCTCACCTCGTTGATCAGCTGTTCGGGGGTTCCCTCGGCGATCAGGCGGCCGGACGACAACACCCCGACCCGGTCGGCGAGGTGCTCGGCCTCGTCGAGGTAGTGCGTCGTGAGCAGGACCGTCGTTCCGTCCTGCCCCAGCGCTTCGATCAGATCCCACGACCTGCGCCGGGCAGACGGATCGAAACCGGTGGTCGGCTCGTCGAGGAAGAGCAACTCGGGCCGCCCGACGATGCCGAGCGCCAGGTCGACTCGGCGACGCTGTCCACCGGAGAGCGAACCGATGCGGGCATCGACCTTCTCGTCGAGCCCCACCAGCGCCACGACCTCGTCGAGCGGACGGGGCGAGCGATAGCAGCCGCCGTACAACTCGATCACCTCGCGCACGGTGAACTCCGTCTCGACCCCTGACGACTGCAGCACGATGCCGATGCGATTGCGGAAGTCACGGTCGGCACGAGCCGGGTCGACGCCGAGCACCGACACACTGCCCGACGTGGCAGCCCGGTGCCCCTCGAGGATCTCGACGGCGGTGGACTTGCCGGCACCGTTCTCGCCGAGCAGCGCGTACACCTCACCGGCGGCGACATGGAAGCTCACTCCATCGAGGGCGACGACATCTCCGTAGTTCTTTCGCAGGTCGCGTACGTCGATGGCGTGCATACCCAGACGAACCTATCCGCCCGTGCCCGGCGACGAGATGGGCAGTCCGGTGTCGTTGCGGAGGTGTTCCGCGGCCGAGACGAAGTAGGCGAGCATCTCGTCGGCGACGCCCGGAGGAACCGACGCGTCGTCGCAGGTCTCCTCGACCGCTGCGGTCATGTGCACGAGCCATCGGTCGCGTTGCAGCGGCCCGATCGGAAAGGGAAAGTGCCGCATCCTCAGTCGGGGGTGACCGCGCTCCTCCATGTAGGTGGTGGGTCCGCCCCAGTACTGGGCGAGGAACAGGGTGAGACGATGCCGGGCTCCGGTGAGGTCGGGTTGCTCCGGGTACAAGGGCAACAGGACCTCGTCGTGTTCGACGCCGCGATAGAACGCATCGACCAGTCGCTCGAAGAACGGCATGCCGCCGACCCGGAAAAACAGCGTGGGCGCCGTGTTGTCCACGGCGCCCACGTTAGGGGGATTCTCCGGGAAGCGAGAAGGGGGATCGCGTCCGGAGATCTGTGTGGGGACCGGGGTCCCCGCTGACGCTCAGGCGTCGGCGAACATCGACTCGGCGTCGAAGCGGCGGTACTCGACCAGTTCCTCGGTGTTGAGGACGAACGGCGTCTGGTCGTTGCAGGGGTCGAGAACCACTGCATCATCGGTGGCGAGGAGCACCAGTACGGTCATCACATCGTGATCGGCCGTGCGGATCTCGAGCACGTCGCCGGTCTGCAGCTTCTCCATCAGCATGGTGGTCATCGTTTGGTCCCTGTCGTTCTGAGGTCGTGCCTTGGGTTGTTCAAGGCATCGGTAACAACCTCGTTCGACTTGAGGAATTCCCGAGGAACGACGTGTCAGACGTCACCCTCGGTGAACGTCAGTCGTCAGTGGAACTCCGGCTCGATCCAGTCGGGAAAGATCTCCGGGAGTCCATCGCTGACCTTCACGGGATAGTCGGGCTGACGCTTCTCGAGGAAGCTCTCGACACCCTCCCTCGCGTCGGCGCTCGCCCCCCGCGACTGGATCCCGCGCGAATCGACGCGGTGCGCCTCCATCGGGTGATCCGCACCGAGCATCCGCCACAACATCTGCCGGGTGAGCGCCACCGAGACCGGCGCCGTGTTGTCGGCGATCTCCCTGGCGAGCTCGCGCGCAGCGGGAAGCAGTTCCTGCGGGGCATGCACGCTTCGCACCAGTCCCCGCTCGAGCGCTTCGGTTGCGGGGAACACCCGGCCGGTGTAGCACCATTCGGTGGCCGTGCTGATGCCGACCAGGCGGGGCAGGAACCACGACGAGCACGCCTCCGGGACGATGCCCCGACGTGCGAAGACGAACCCGAAGCGGGCGGTCTCCGAGGCGAGCCGGATGTCCATCGGCAGCGTCATCGTGACCCCGACGCCGACCGCAGCGCCGTTGATGGCTCCGATCACCGGCTTCGTGCAGTCGAAGATTCGCAGCGACACCATCCCACCGCCGTCACGCGGTACGCCGACATCGGTCTGGATGTCGCTGCCCCCCTTCGCGAAGGTGTCACCGCCCGAACCCAGGTCGGCACCTGCGCAGAACGCCCGCTCCCCCGCTCCCGTGACGATCACCGCCCTGACGTCGTCGTCGGCGTCGATGCGATCGAAGGCGTCGATCACCTCGTGCATCATCGTCCCGGTGAACGCATTCATCCGCTCCGGCCGATGCAACGTGATCGTCGCGATGCCATCCGTCACGTCATACAGAATCTCCGAGTAGTCCATGCACCGGACGGTACCCAGCAAGTAGCCCCCGCAGAGAAGCGGCCGCGGCGGAGGCTCCGCTCCACGCAACGAATCAGGAGGGGTCGAACAGAGCGCGAGCGAACGGGTGGCGCCGGGGCAGTGCCGAGGAGCCGGCCGCAGGCCGCACGCCTCGGCGCTGTGCCGGTGACAGGACCCGTGAGCGGTAGCGCGTGCTCAGACGTCGAGGAATCTGGAGGCCGCGATTCCG
>CAVORH010000003.1:0-194140 GCA_963698565.1 Ilumatobacteraceae bacterium | reverse complement strand
CGTCGGGGAGTACACGTTCATGGGCGTGATGGAGACCATCGGCTTCGCCCGCTTCTTCCGCGACCCGGCGGTGGCGATCGTCGGCGGGCTCGGCATGCTCCCGATCGTGGCCGCGGCAGTGGCGGGAAGGCTCCGTGGCTGACGTACACCACGTCGCGGTGATCGGCGGCGGCATCGGCGGCCTGGCCACGGCGATCAGGTTGCGATCGCTCGGCCACGACGTCACCGTATTCGAGCGCAACGACGTCGTCGGCGGCAAGCTCGCCACGCTCGTCGACAAGGGCTACACGTTCGATGTCGGGCCGTCGCTCGTCACGTGGCCGGAGGTGTACGACGACGTCTTCCGGACCGCGGGTACCACGCTGGCCGAGCAGGTCGAACTGTTGCGGCTCGACCCGCAGTTCGTCTATCGGTGGCTCGACGGCTCGACCCTCACCGTGCCCGACGGTGACGATGACACCGCCGCGGCGTTCGAGGCGTTCACCCCCGGCGCCGGCGACCAATGGCGCAGTTTCGATGCGCGGGGCCGACGCATCTGGGACGTGGCCGTCCGCACGTTCTTCGCCGGTCCGATGTCGAACCCGTGGTCGCTCGCGAAGCGGCTGCGGTCGCCGTTCGACCTGACAGCCATCGATCCGCTGCGCACGCTCCATCGGTCGGCGGAGGCGTCCTTCGACGACCCCCGCCTCGTCCAGTGGGCGGACCGCTACGCGACCTACTCGGGTTCCTCGCCATTCGGTGCGCCGGCGACACTCGCCTGCATTCCGCACATCGAGGCCCGGTACGGATGCTGGTACCCGATGGGTGGACTCGACGCGTCCTGCGAGCGGCGTTCGAGCGTGTCGCCGTCGACGCCGGTGTCGAGATCCGCACCGGCACCGAGGTCACGTCGATCGATGCGGCCGAGCGGGTCACCGGCGTCGCGCTCGCCGATGGGACCACGGAGCGGGCCGACATCGTGGTGGCCAACACCGACGCCGAGCACCTGTACGCCGACCTGCTCCCCGACGACGACGCACTGAAACGGGTGCGTCGAGCGGCCCGATCGACGAGTGGGTTCGTCCTGTGCCTCGGAGTGCGCGGCCTCACACCACGCCTGAGCCACCACAACGTGTGGTTCTCCGAGAGCTACACGACGGAGTACGAGGCGCTCGACGCCGGGCGGCTCCCCGACGACCCGACGATCTACGCCTGCGTCTCGTCGGTGACCGATCCGTCCCAGGCCCCCGACGGCTGCGAGAACTGGTTCCTGCTCGTCAACACACCGCCGGGCGTCGAGATCGACGCCGACGCGTACGGGGAGGTGGTGCTCGATCGGTTGTCCGCCCACGGCGTGGATCTGCGGGCGAGGATCGAGTTCCGACACGCGATGACCCCGAGCGACATCGCCAGCCGCTACCGGTCGCCGGGTGGCGCCATCTACGGCACCTCGTCGAACGGTCGACGTGCGGCGTTCGTCAGGCCGGCCAACCGGGGCGCGCCCGGGTTGTACCTCGTCGGCGGCTCGAGCCACCCCGGCGGCGGTCTGCCGTTGGTGACGACGAGCGCGAAGATCGTCGCCGACATGATCACGTACGACCTCGCCCGATGACGCGGTTGCGCCGCCTCCTCCGGATCCTCTCGATCGTCGCTCGCATCGCTGCCGGCGTGATCGCCTCGAGCCGCCTCGTCAAGGCCGCGAGCACGGCGCCGCCGGTGCGACCGACGATCACCCCCCTCCAGTCGATCAGCGTCGTGATCCCCGCCCGCGACGAAGCACTCCGGATCGGTCCACTGCTCGACGCGATCGTCGGCGCCCCCGGCGTCGACGAGGTGCTCGTGGTCGACGACCAGTCGACCGACGACACCGCCGCGATCGCTCGCCGGGCCGGCGCACGGGTGATCGAGGGCGCTGCTCTCCCCGACGGCTGGGCGGGCAAGGCCTGGGCGCTGCAACAGGGAATCCAGGCTGCCACCGCCGAACGGGTGGTGACCTTCGACGCCGACACACGGCCGGATCCGATGCTGCCGACCGCGCTGGTGGCTCGGGCGACCGGCGATCGCCTCGACTTCCTCACGGTGGCGGGCCGCTTCGACTGCCCGACCACCGGGAGCCGCTGGCTGCACCCGGCCATGCTGACCACCCTGGTCTACCGGTTCGGGCCGCCGGGGACGGAGGGCGTCCGCCCCGAGCGACTGCTGGGCAACGGCCAGTGCGCGACGTTCGACCGACGATGGTTCCTCGATGTGGGCGGGCTGGAACTGGTGAAGCACGACGTCGTCGAGGACGTCGCCCTCTCGCGTCGTCTGGCGACCATGGGGTGGCGTGTCGGCTTCCTCGACGCGAGCGACCTGCTGACGGTGCGCATGTTCGAGTCGTTCACCGACGCCTGGCACGGGTGGGGCCGCTCACTGGCCCTGCCCGAGGTGGAGTCACGATCGCGGCAGCTGTTCGACCTGGCGGTCATCGTGCTCGCCCAGGCCATCCCGCTCCCCCGCCTGCTCCTGCGACGAGGCGACGTCGTCGACGTCGCCCTGACGGCGCTGCGAATCGGAACGTTGGCGGGCACGCGGCGCGCCTACACCCGCAACGACGCTGCGTTCTGGTCGAGCCCGTTGGCGGATCCGCTCGCGGCGATCGCGATCGCCCGCGGGATCGCCCGCCGCCGACGTCAGACGTGGCGAGGCCGCGACTACTCCTGAGCGAGTGACCGGCGGCGATCGGTCCAGGCGGCCATTGCGAACCGGAAGCCGATGAACGTCATGAGCACGCCGGTCGCGGCCGTGCGGTACGGGCCCTCGATCACGAGCTGCACGACCGGGAAGGCGAAGAACCCGACCTGCGCCGCCCGAGCGAACGACCGGGTGACGGCGAACACGACGAGCAGCAGGGCGATGGCGATGGCGAAGGGAAGCGGCGCGAAGAACGCAGCGCCGCCGACGAAGGTGAGAATGCTGCGGCCACCACGGAAGCGAGCGAAGACCGGGAATGCATGACCGACCATCGCGGCGCCGGTGCCGACGTAGGCGAGCCCCCACACTCCCGGTCCGGCCAACGCAACACCGATCAGTGCGGCGACCGCGCCCTTCGCGACGTCGCCGACGAACACCGGGATCGCCGCCCGCCTGCCCAGCGTCTCCCGTGCGTTCCAGAACCCCGGGTTCCGGTCGCCCACCGTGCGCAGGTCGACCCGTGCGCGGCGAGCCGCGACCAGGTTCGCGATCGGGATCGAGCCCACGAGATAGCCGACGACGATGGTGATCACCACGTCGACGGCGGTCTGCGAGCTCATTGATGACAGCATGACCGATGCATGGCCCGGATCGCATCCTTCCATCTCGTTCGTGAACCCACGTGGAAGACGCCGCTCGCCCTCGCCCGCCTCGGGGCCGACCGTCCCCGGCTCGCCCGCGTGGACGGGCTGGCGTTCTGGCGGCTCCTCGGAACGGGCTCGGGCGACAGCACCGGTGGCGGGGCCGACCTCGCACGAACGGCGCTGTTCGCGGTCTGGGAGGACGAGTCGGCGCTCGACGCGTTCCTCTCATCGAGCCGGTTCGCGGCTCGCTGGGACGACGCCGCCGAGAGTTGGCACGTCCGGCTGCGCGGCATCGGCGGGCACGGTCGCTGGCGGGGGGTGGATCCGCTCGACGGCCTCGAACCCGGATCGAAGGATGGACCGGTGGCGATCATCACACGGGCGGACGTGCGTCGAGCAGCCTGGAAGGCGTTCGGTGCCGCGAGCGACGTCGTCGATGCCGAACTCCACGTGGCCCCCGGGCTGATCGACGTCGTCGGCATCGGTGAAGCGCCGGTGGGTCGGCTTGCGACGTTCAGCCTGTGGGAGTCGTTGGCCGCCGCCCGCTCGTTCGCCTACGAGATGCCCGACCACGTCGAGGTGGTGCGCCGGACCCGCGAGGAGGACTGGTACGGCGAGGAGCTGTTCGCCCGATTCGAGCCGTACGGGTCGTCGGGCACGTGGAACGGCCGCGACCCGCTGGCTGGCCGGTAGCCTCACCGGCTGCGCATTGCGCGCCCAGATAGCTCAGTCGGTAGAGCAACGCATTCGTAATGCGTAGGTCACGAGTTCGATTCTCGTTCTGGGCTCCACGAAACACCATCTAGATCGATGTTTTCGCCAACTGACCGGTAGCGCTGCCAGAGCCAACCAAGCAGCTAACCAAGAATTTGGTCTACGATTGCCCTCATGAAGGGCTCACTGCGTGAGCGCCAGCCCGGCAACTGGGAGCTGATCGTCCAGCTCCCACGCGACCCCGAGACCGGTCTGCGTAAACAGCTGAGCCGCACTCACTACGGCACGAAGCGCGAAGCGCAGCGGGCACTCGCCGCACTCGTGGCCAAGGTGTCGGAGGGCAAGATCACCTCGACGGCCAAGACGCTCGGGCAGCTGCTCGACTCGTGGATCGACCACGTCGACGGGTCGCTGTCGCCCACGACGGTCCGCGAGTACCGACGCCTGGCGGAGCGGTTGATCAAGCCCGACCTCGGCCAACTGCGGCTCGGACGGGTCACGACGAAGCGGCTCGACGACTACTACACCATGCTCTCGAAGACGCGCGGGCTCTCCCCCGCAACGATCCGCCACATCCACGCTGTGCTCCGCGGCGCATTCGGCCAGGCGGTCAAGTGGGGCATCGTGTCGATGAATCCGGCGGCCGCTGCGTCGCCACCGAAACTGCGCCGGCGCGAGATCAACCCGCCGGCGATCATCGACGTGAAGCGCATGCTCGAGGTGGCCGACGAGGACGACGCCGAGTACGGAGCCCTGCTGCGCGTGCTGACCGCCACCGGCGCGCGGCGTGGCGAGGTGTGCGGGCTGCGCTGGTCCGACCTCGATCGCAGCACCGGCACGCTGTCGATCACGCGGTCGATCGCCTCGGTCGCCGGCGGCACGGTCGTGAAGGACACCAAGACCCATGCGTCGCGTCGGATCGCCCTCGATGACGCAACCCTCTCGGTGCTCGACGACCAGCGTCGCCGACTCGAGGAACGCGCCGCGGCATGCGAGGTCGAACTCGACCCCGACGGTTACGTGTTCACCGAGTCGGCCGACGGCGCCGACCCGCTCCACCCCGACACGATCACCGGTCGCTTCACACGAGTCCGCAAGCGAGCCGGCCTCGACGGCGTCCGACTCCACGACCTCCGACACCTCCACGCCACCCAGCTGCTCGCAGCAGGCGTGCCGGTCCGCACCGTCAGCGGCCGACTCGGACACGCCAATGCAGCGACCACGCTGAACGTCTACGCCCACTTCCTCGAAGCCAGTGACCGGCAGGCCGCGGACGTCATCGGCGGCCTCCTCGATTGACGTTGTATCGTTGCGACATGTCCGCCCAGACCGACGCGCTGCGATCCGAAGTGCTCTCGCTGCCCGAGGTCGACCGGGCACAGCTGGCTGTGGAGCTTCTCGACAGCCTCGATGATCGGCCAGTCGAGACCGACCCGGCCGAGCTCGAGCGGCTCTGGGCCGACGAGACGGCTCGACGAGCGAGCCAGATCGACTCCGGCGAGGTCACCACCGACTCCTGGGACGACGTCCTCGCGAAGGTGGACCGCGCCCGACGTATCCGGTGACGCGCAACGTCCGGTTCCACCCGCTCGCGACCGCCGAGGTGGTGGAGGCGCAACTCTGGTACGAGGACCGTGTGGACGGGCTCGGCGGCCGGTTCCTCGACGCGGTCCGAGCCGCGACCGATCGCGCAGCGCGCTGGCCGGACGCCGGAACCCCGACGCGCCGAGGCGACAGCGACGACCCGATCGAGCGAAAGGTGGCTCTGGCCGGCTTTCCCTACGTGGTCGTCTATCGAACCGCCACCACGGAACTCCAGGTCCTCGCTGTTCATCACGAACGACGTCGCCCGTTCTACTGGGCCGCACGCGCCAACGAGTGACGCGGCGGGGCAGAACTCGACAAATCGTGTAACGAGGACGCTCCTCGACGGCCTTCGGTAGGTGACCGGATGAAGATGGCGACCTACCCGGTCGTCACCAACAGTCCGGTCCACGAGTGGGGTGACCCGCTGAAGGACCAGATTCGATGCCGACTCAACGACAACTCGACCCCACCGCTCCGACCGGCGAACCGCCCGACTTACTGACGGTCGCGGAGACCGCCGCCGTCCTGCGCTGCGGGTTGACGTTCGTCTACGAGTCGATCCATCGCTACCGCGCCACTGGCGACGGCGACGAGATCCCGGGACTGAAGGTCGGTCGCAGCCTGCGTGTTCCACGCGTGGCACTCGAGCATTACATCGGCGCGCCGATCTCATGGCCGATCGCCGATCACCCGATCATCGATCCCGGCCTCTGCGCCGCCGTCAGCAACGACACCCCGCCGCCGTCGCACACCACCACGCGCCATCCGCGCCGAAGCACCCGCCGGCCCGCTGCCCCTCGTCTCTTCGAGGACTGACCCGTTCCCGGATCACCAATGAACACCACCCGATCACTTCCCACTTCTTCCAACAGACAAGTGCCCAATCGCCTGGGCGGACAGTGATGCTTCGGGTCCGCACGATCTACGCCCGATCGGCCGCCGCTGCGGTGGAGTACTACACGCGCTACCTCACCGAGGCGCCAGGGGAGGTACCCGGGAGGTGGCTCGGCCGACAAGCGGCCGACCTCGACCTGATCGACGATGTCGTCGCCGACGACCTGCAGGCGATCCTCGAAGGCCTCCACCCCAGGAAGGGGAAAGCGCTCGGCCGCGAGCTTCGCGATCGGGAACTCGCCAATGGAAAGACCGTGAAGGCAGTCGCCGGATTCGACGCCACCTTCTCCGCACCGAAGTCGCTCAGTGTGTTGTGGGCACTCACCCGCGACGAACGACTGCTCGACGCCCACGACGTCGCAGTCAACGCCACGCTCGCCCACCTCGAACGCTTCGGCTCGACCACCCGAGTCCGCTGCGCCGACGGCCGACTCCACCCGGACTCACGAGGTCTCACCATCGCCGCGTTTCGCCAGACGACGTCCCGCGCCGACGACCCGCAGATCCACACGCACTGTGTGATCTCGGCGAAGGTGCAGACCGAACCGGGCAGATGGCTGGCTCTCGACGCCCGGTACTTGAAGCGCCACCAGCGAATGCTCGGCGGTCTCTATCAGTCCGTGCTTCGCAACGAACTCACCAACCGTTTCGGCATCGACTGGGGCCCGATCGATCACGGCCAAGCCGAGATGACGGCAATGCCCGACGACCTGCTGTCCGTGTTCTCGAAACGCGCCGACGAAATCGGCGACGCCCTCGCCGTCAAGATCGAGGACTTCGCGACCCGCCAGGGCCGAGACCCCAACCAGTGGGAACTCGGAGCACTGAAGCGCGAGGCCGCTGTCGACACGCGCGCCGAAAAGTCCGGCAAGGGTGTCGCCGACCTGATCACACGGTGGGACGACGAAGCCGCGTCGGTCGGCTGGGACGCCCATAGTCTCGTCCAGGTCTTCAGCGCTGAGCGAGTCGACCACACCGAGCCACCACCGACAATCTCGGTCGAGCAACTGGTCGACGTCCTCTCGTCATCGGGCTCGACCTGGAACCGAGCACAGATCGTTTCCGCTCTCACGGACATCGCTCGGCCCGACCCAACACTCACCGGCACGCAGTGGGCTGAGCGCATCGAAAACTGGGCCGACGCCGTCATCGCCCACTGCACCGAACTCGACCCGATCGACGCCAGCACGCCCCGCCGCAGTTCCGATGGACGTTCGCTGCGGCACGAACCGATCAGCGCGCACATTACTACCGAGGCGATCCTCGCCGAAGAGGAACACATCGCCTCGTGGGCGCTCGCCGCGCACGCCGACGAATCTCGGCCGTCCACCACGGTCGATGTCAGGCACCTCGATGTGCTCCAAGCCGACGTCGCCCGAGCAGTCGCCGGCCTCGACCAACTCGTGCTCGTGGTCGGCCCCGCCGGCACCGGCAAGACCACGACCCTTCGGGCCGCGATCGACGACCTCGATGGCCATCGGCGACCAGTGTTCGGGGTGGCGCCGTCGGCGAAGGGTGCCCGAGTCCTCGAACGAGAGACCGGCATCGCCACCGACACCCTCGACAAGCTCCTCCACGAGCATCTCCGTGGCGACCGGCCGCCGCTGGAGCGGTACCGACTCACCACCGGGACGACGGTGATCGTCGACGAGGCTGGCATGGTCGGCACCCACTCTCTCGCCAAACTCACCCGCCTCGCCGAAAGCAACGGCTGGCGCGTTGCGCTTGTCGGCGACCCGTACCAACTCCAGGCTGTCGGACGCGGCGGCATATTCCACGAACTCACCCTCACCGGACGCGTGCATGAACTCGACCGCATCCACCGCTTCAACGAGCCATGGGAATCCGCTGCGTCCCTCAAGCTCCGCCGCGGCGACCGCCGCGCGCTCGACGACTACTTCGCCCATGGCCGGGTCATCCCCGGCACCTTTGACGAACAGCTCGCCATCATCACCGACCAGTGGCGCTCGTCGCACGCCGCCGGCGAGACCCTCGCCATCACCGCGTCGAGCAACGATCACGTCGACCGCATCAACCAGGCCATCCAACGCGCACGCGCCGATGCCGGTGACATCGACACCGACTCCCTGGCACCGATCGCCGGCGACGAATTTGCCTGCGTCGGTGAAGTCATCGTCACCCGGCGAAACGACCGACGACTCGTCACCACCACCGACGAACTCGTCCGCAACCGCGAAACATGGACGGTCACGCACATCGCCGACGACCGCACCATCACCGCGCTGTCCAACGAGGGAACGGGCACCGTCATGCTCCCCGCCGGATACGCCACCGCTCACGTCCACCTCGGCTACGCCGCCACGGAACACGGCAACCAAGGCGACACGACGACCACGGCGATCGAACTCGTCTCGGACCACACCTCCCGTCGCGGCCTCTACGTCGGTGCCACCCGCGGACGCTCCCAAAACCTCATGCTCGTGGTCACCGAGTCCCATGACCTCGACGAGGCCCGCGACACCCTCGAACGCGTCCTCGCCAACGACCGAGTCGACCTGCCCGCCGTCACCCAACGACGAGCACTCGCCGAGGCCGTCCGGCCGGCAACACCCCGCCAGTACACGAGACATCCACGTTGCACGATCCCACCCTGGGTCGATGCCCTGAGCACGACCATCACGGACCGTCTCGTACGAGCCGAGGCCGCCGATCAGCGGATCGATGAGATGGAGAACGCTCTCAACCACGAACTCGGGATGTGGCGCCAGCGACTGACCCACGCCGAACGTCTTCTCGACCCTCACCGCCTCGCCCTCGACGAAGCGCGCGAAGGTGTCGAGGCCGCCCGTCGCCAAGTTCGGTCAGCGACGTGGGCGTCGGAGACACGGAGAGGCGCCGGACGTCTCGGCCTTCGTCGCGCGGCCGCACGTGCGAGCGAGCAACTGACGCGGTCGGAGGCCCACCTCGCGCGAGTTGAGAGGACCGTTGGCCCTGAGATGGCAGCGGTCACGACTGCGGACGACGAGATCCGGCGAATCGAGAACGCGCTCCGGCGCCTCCCGCCCCGACGCAACCTCAGACGCGGCAACGTCAGCACCCATCAGCTCCGCCAGACTGCCGAAGCGATCGGAACCTGGCGCAGCTGGGCCAACGGTGATCTCCTCGATCCCGGCGAAGTGGCCACCACGCTCAGTAGCCTGGCAACGTCGCGCTGCCTCGACCAGGACGCCGCCGACTCGATCCTTGCACCCCTCAGGGACTGGGCAGCCCAGAACGGACTCGATGTCAAACCCCGGACGCCGCACCGTCGTCGGGCACGCGGGGTCGGCATTGAACTCTGAGTGTCTCGATCCGTCGTGGGACAAGGCACGGGTCGCCCGGTGCCTGGCGCGAAACGCTGGCGTCCGGGCCTGATCTCGGGCGACCCCCTGGCCGCTGTTCAAGGTGTGATTATGCGCTACCGATCCGTCGTGCGGACCTCCAACGCTTCGCCGGAACCCGAGCGCGGGCCCGTGCGTTCTGGAGCGTGATTACCGATCTGTGAGTCTGGGCTGGCCGGTTGAAGGTGGCCGGACCAGAGTTGGTGTCGGTGATCCGACGTGACCCCATTATCGAGTTGCCCATCGTGAGATGGTGCGCTTCGCCCGACATGTCCGTCGGATCGCCGATGCCGGTCTGGCCTGCTGTGCTGACCTGATCAGAAGCCTGCCCACCCGCGTAGCGGGTGTGGCCCATCACAGTTCTGTCGTCGCAGTTCCTTCCCAGACCGGCACCGACCATCACATCAGCGCCATAGGGAGGCACCGACATCATGCTTGCAGAACTTGTCGATCACGTCATCGGCATCGACCCCGACAACGACTGGATCACCGCCGCGATCATCGAGGCAGACACGACCCGGTTCATCGAATCAGCTCGGTTCAGCGCCGACCGCGACGGCTACACCCGTGCGGTTGCCTGGGCCGACGCACACACCACGCCCGGCGAACGGGTCTGGGCGATCGAAGGCGCAGCGAGTTTCGGTCGCGGCCTCACCGCCGCGCTCTCGAGAGCCGATGAATGGGTGATCGAGTTCGACTGGGCCCGCCAGAAGGCGACCAAGGACGCAGCGAAGTCCGACGAGCTCGACGCGATCCAGGCAGCCCGCGAGGTCCTGGGACGCGAACGGCTGAACACACCACGAGCCCACGACGGCCAGCGTGAAGCATTGCGTGTGCACACCGTTGCTCGAGCTGGCGCAGTGCGGGCTCGGACCGCGGCGATCAACGAACTCAAAGCGCTCGTCGTCACCGCCGACGACGACCTTCGAGCCGAGCTGCGCAACCTGACCACACGCGCCCTGGTGGCGACTTGTGCCGGGTTCCGCAGCTCACGAGCACGATCGGTCACCCAGCAGTGCACGCGGCTGACGATGCGTGCCCTCGCGCAGCGCATCACACATCTCAACCACGAGATCGCCGAGCACGACCGGGCAATGACGACCCTGCTGCAACAGGTCGCGCCCCAACTGCTCAGCGAAGCCGGCATCGGCCACGTCACCGCCGCGACATTCGTGTTGGCGTGGTCTCATCACGGTCGCTGCCGCTCCGAAGCTGCGTTCGCTCGACTCGCCGGCGCCGCCCCCATCCCCGCGACATCAGGACAAACCCAGAACCGCCACCGCCTCAACCGTCGAGGCGACCGAAGAGTGAACCACGCGCTCTACATCGTCGCTGTCACCCGGCTCCAACGCGACCCGGCAACCCGCGCCTACATGTCCCGTCGGCTCGCAGAGGGCAAGACCAAACGAGAGGTCATCCGATGCCTCAAGCGCTACATCGCGCGACGCGTCTGGCGACTCCTCGAACACGCGCCGCCCCGCGAACTGACCTCTTGACAAACATAGAAGCGTCGGGCATCTCGGCTCAGGTTCGGAGGGTGACCCGTTCGCGAAGCCAGTTCGCGAGCCAGGTCTCGTCAACCTCGCGTGCAGCGACGGCGAGCATTGCCTCGACGGCATCGTCGGTGTCGGGTTGCTCGTCGTTCCATGTCCCGTCGTTGAGATCGATGAACAGCACGAGACAGGCCCACGCTGCTCGCTTGTTGCCGTCGGGCAACGGATGATTCCACGCGATCCGACACGCGAGCACGGCCGCCTTGTCGTACACGTCGGGGTAGAAGTCGGTGTCGCCGAAGCCGGCCTGCGGCGCGTGCAGCGCGGAGTCGGCGAGCTCGACCCGGCTGGCTCTGATCAGTGTTGCGGCGTTGATGCCGGTGACGTACTCGGCGAGGAACCAGAACTCAGCGAGGCTGAGATAGCGGGTCACTTGGCGAGGCGGTCGAGGATCTCCCGGTCGCGCTCGAGCAGTTTCTTGGCGCGGGCGGTGAAGTCGTCGTCGGAGCGGACCCGTTCGATCTCCGCGGCGAGTGCGTCGATGATGAGCTGATTGACGCTGTCACCTCGGACTCGGGCAACAGCCTCGGCGTCGTCGGCGAGGTCGTCGGGCAACCGAACGGTGGTCTGCTTTGCCATGACATCATGATATCACGATGCGATTCGGCGAACTGTTGCAGTTCGCAGGCGCATATCGCCGGATCTGTGGCGCGGACCGGAGCGTTCGCGCCCGTGAATATCGCTCGGGTCCAAGGCGCTCCGTGATCGGCAAAAGGTGCCGTCATGCGCTCTTCGTGACCTTCAACCGGGACTGTCACGCATGGGTCGGATGACGGTCGACCCTGCCGTGATGGGTGGTGTGCCCTGCTCGCGCGGTCTGCGCAGATCGTCGACGAGCTCCCGCCACTGGAGATCGAGGACGTCGCTGCGGCGTTGCGCTTCGCGGCGGATTCGGTTGCGGGCCGTTAGATCCCGTTGCAGCCGACAGCGTGAAGTTCCTGATCGATCAGAACCGTTCGCCGCGGTTGGCCGGTCTGTGTCGTGATCGCGGACACGATGCAGTGCACACCTTGGAACTCGGCCTGGAGCGAGCGGAGGACAACGCGCTCCTGATGCTCGCGGAGTGCGCCCGGCAGTTCTCGTGTGATGTCACGGCATGACGGGAGAGTGGGATTGCGCACCTGTCGTCATGAGGTGACGAGTTGGATCCCCGAACGGGAAGTGTCGCGATCGCTCGCAGCAACGCCTGCGTTCCCCGTTGCGTTGGATGGTCCGCACGCCCTACTTCGGAGCGCTGCCCGTTCGAGAGAGTCCCACCTGTTTCGGGTGAGGTGGCCTCGAGGCAGTCGTAGTCGACTGAGTCGCATCGGAGATCGAGCGGGCGGACCCTGGAAGCGAGTCGGGCGTATCGCCATGGTGGTGGTGGCGCTGGTCGTGGTCTTCGGGTGGGTGATCCCGAGCATCATCGATTACCAGACCGTCTGGGAGAGCCTCAAGTCGCTGACACCGCTCGACATCCTCACGTTGCTCGGGCTGACCGCAGCACGCATCGTCTCCGAGTCGTTCATCTATCGCGCGATGCTGCCGGGACTCGGCATCTGGACCGGCGCCCAGGCGTACACCTCATCGAGCGCCGTGACGGTGCTGCCTCCGCCGGCACCTTCGATCGTCCAGTACGCCTATTTCCGTTCGGCGGGCTACGACGCCCAGGTGTCGACGACGGCAGCGGCGGGAACGTTCGTGTTCCCCCAGGCAGGTCGACTCGTGCTCCCACTGTTCGCGCTGATCGCGCTGGTGATCGCGCGGCGTGCGGATGGGAGTACCTGGCTGATCGCAGGCGCTGCAGCCGTGGTCCTCGCGATCGCCGCGGTGATCGTGTGGCTCATCGGTCGCTCGGAGACGTCGGCCCGTTGGGTCGGTCGACAGCTCACCAGAGTGATCTCCTGGGTGCTCGCGCGGTTCCGGCGAGACCCGATCTCGGATCTCGGGCCCGCCGTGGTCGACTTCCGCGACAACGTCTACGACGTTGTTCGACGGCGCTGGTTGTTCGGATCGGTCGCCGTCGCGTTCAATCTCGGCATCTCGTTCGCGATGCTTCTGGCCTCGCTGCGGTTCCTCGGGATCGGTGACAGCGAGCTTCCGACCGTCGAGGTGTTTGCGATCTTCGCCGCAGCGTTCCTCGCTGGAACGCTGATCCCGTTGACCGCTGGCGGGCTCGGCGTCGTCGATCTCGTCCTGATCCTCGGGATCGAAGCGGTCAGTGACGTCAACACCAGCGTCGTCGTCGCCGCAGTCGTCGTGTGGCGGGTCTTCTACGACATCGTGACCATGCCGGTCGGTGTGGTCACGCTTCTGCGCTTCACCCACCGCCACCCGGACCTGATCGACCAGGCCCGCAGCGACCTCGGCGCGGCGTCATGAGGGTCGTCGCATGGCTCGTCGTCGGTGCGATCAGCTTCGTCTCGGGCGGCTTTGCGATACCGATCGGGTTCTCGCTGTCGCTGTCGGCGATCGAGGTCTACCTCGCGGCGTCGGTCGGCTCGATGCTCGGACTCTGGGTGTTCCTCCTCGCCGGCGATCGTCTTCGCAAGCTGATGACCGGAGAGGACGAACCCGACCCGCCGAATCCGGACTCCCGTGTCGGCAAGCTGACTGAGCGATACGGGGCCAAGGGGCTCGGTCTGGTGGGCCCGATCGTTCCCGGTGTCACGGCGTCGGTGCTGCTCGGTCTGGGGCTGGGGATGAAGCGGGGCGAGCTCGGACGTTGGATGACGATCGGGATCGCTGTGATGTTCGCGCTCTACTGCGGCGGGTTGTGGTTGCTGATTGAAGTCGTCGGGCTGGAGTGATCAGCCGACCTGGTACACCAGCATGTTGCTCGCGAGGTGTGCGCCCCGGTCGAGACCGTCGCTGCCTCGCCCGGATGGGGTGAGGCACTCTGCGAGCCGATGCGTGACGATTTCTGCATCAGCGTTGGCTCCTCGACGGTCTGGAACAGACGTTCTTCGGCCAGACCTCGCAGCTGCCGCTCGACGCACCGATCGACATCGCAACACTGTGAAGCGTTTCATTCGAACCGACCACATCGAGAGCACGGACCCATGAACCCAGACGACCCCGAGGCCACGCAATGAACGCACGGAGCCCCATCGCTCAACTCGTCGTCTTCGTCCTGGTCCTCATCGCGATCAACGTCGTCGCGCAGGTCTTGGGCTTGAACATCCGCATCTCGATCATCGGGAGCATCGTCCTGACGCTGATCGTTGGTGGCGTCATGGGCCTGACCCGGCGCGGCTGACCTCGCTCCGAGGTGCCGTTCTCGAGTGAGTTCGGTTGCTCGATCGGGCTGTGGTTGCTGATCGAAGTCGTCGGGTTGGACTGATCAGCTGATCTGGTTGGGGCTCACCGACCGGTCGCGCACGACGAGCCTCGTCATCGTCATCGCCACCAACGCCGGCACGATCACCGAGGCCTGGCCGGTGTATTCCGCGACGAACACGACACCGGTGAGCGGTGCCGCGTACCCGCCGCCGAGCATGCAGGCCGCACCGACGGTCACATACAGCGTGGTTTCCTGAGGGTCGACCGCGTCGGCGAAGATCCGACCGATCACCGCCCCAGCGGCCATCAGTGGGATGAACAGCCCGCCCACGCCACCGCCCGCAATCGTGATCGCCGGCCCCAGCGCACGAATCGCAAAGACCGCCACGAGCAGCCAGATCGCATGGCCGGGCTGGATCGCCCAATCGATGACGGCGTTCCCCGAGGTCAGCGCCAACGACTCGCCGGTGAGGCCTCTGCTGATCGCGTAGAGCCCCGCGAGTGCGAGCCCGGCAAGTCCTGCACGAACGACCGGGCTGGCCCGCTCGCTGAGGCGTTCTGCGGAGGTCACCAGCCAGATGACCCCGATCGCTGCAACGCCGATCGCCAGGCCGAGCACCAGGCTCCACATCGAACGACCAAAGGTCAGCTCGATCACGGGGACTTCGAGGTCGGGTTTGACGCCCTCGACTGCTGCCATCGTCAGGTACCCGGCACCCGCGCCGAAGAGCGCTGGAAGGACCCGCTCACCGGCGAGGCGCCCGCGAAACGGCACCTCCATGGCGAAGATCGCTCCAGCGGCTGGGGCCTTGAAGACAGCGGCGATCCCGGCGGCGGCACCAGCGACGAGCAGCGCATGCACGCTTGCCCGGTCGAGCCGTCGCCAATACCGGTGCACCAAGGCGGCGACCACAGATCCCGTGTAGACAGCAGGCCCCTCCATGCCGAGTGGAGCACCACCCGCAAGCGTGGTGAAGGCGCCACCGAGACGTCCCGGGGCGTGCGCCACGTTCAGGTCAGGCGTCGCCCGGTGGAACTGTTCGACGTACACCTCGGTGGAGGCGGTGCCGCCGCCTGCGCCGAACCGAATCACCAATGCGGTCGCGAGCATGCCCCCCAGCACGGCCGCTGCGGGCGCCCAGACGGGTGCCTCTGCAAGCGCATGGAGGACCTCGTCGATCAGGTGCTCGAGGGCGACGATCAGCCCACCGGTGGTGATGCCGATCAGCGACGCAGCGACGATGACGGCGAATGGCGTCCTGCCGTCGCTTCGGTCGGCCGTCTTCATGCGAGTTCGGTCACTCCGTGTCGGGCTCGACCGGCTTCGCTGGCCACAGCCCGAGCACGAGGAGGGCGATCGACCCGGCCGCCGCAGCCGCACCCATCCAGTTGACCGCATTGAAGCCGTACGCATCGGCGAGCACACCACCGAGGAGTGCGCCTGCGAAGCTGCCGAGCGCCGAACCTGCGATCAGCCATCCGTTGGCCATGCCGGCGGGGAACGTCGCGAACCGCACAGCGGTGCCGGGCTGCGCGAGACGGGCGAACGGGTTGGCCTGGTACAGCAGCTGCATGAACGCCACGGCGATCAGCGCCGGTGCACCCGAGATCAATCCGACCACCGCCATGCCGAGTGCGCCGAGGAGTCGCATGATCACACCCAGCGAGTAGGTCGGCATGGTTCCCCGTTTGGCCATCAGCCGCCCGGCGGGGATGAACAGCACCATGTTGAGCGCTCCGGCGATCGAGATCAGCGTCGACGTCTCTGCCTCGCTGATGCCGTAGACGTTGGGCATGATGTTCGAGATCTGGCTGTTGATGCCGTTGTTCGCCATCGAGGTCAGCACGCTGATCAGCAGGAAGAGACCGAACATCGAACCGAGGATCTGGCGCAGCGGGACCTTCTTGGCCTGCTTGCTCTGCTTGCTCGACGTGCTGTCGTCGTCGGACGCGGCGTACATCACACGGTGGAGCTGCTCCTCGGGGCCCTTGCTCGTGAACCAGGTGGCGATGGCCAGCAGCAGGCAGCAACCCGAAGCGAGCCAGAACCGTGCCGAGTACGACCATCCGGCGGTCGCTGCCGCGCCGATCAGGAACCCGCCGACCACCTGGCCGGCCGGCATCGCAAGCGAATAGCCGGTCATCCTCCGGGCCTCGACATCCTGCGAGAGCCCGAGCCCGACGATGAACACCGGGCCGACCGCAGACACCGCGGCCACCGAGACACCGAGAATGATCGCGTCGATGGCGAAGAACTCCGCCGACTTCGAGGCCAGTGCAAAGGCGGCGAACCCGATGGCCAGTCCGAGGACGCCTCCACTCATCACGAGACGATGTGCGCCATGTCGATCGGCAAACGTGCCGAGCACGGGTCCGAGTACGGCCGCCAAACTGATCACTGCCATCACCACGCCCGCGGCGGATGCGTCGCTCGTCACTTCCGTGACGTATGGCGGAATCAACAGTGCGATGAAGGCCGAGAATCCGGCGCCCATTGCCACGTTGGCCACCATCCACGGCTGGAGCGCCGATGGGCGTTTGGCCGTGGTGACCGCGAGGTCGTCAGCCACGGAGACTGGTCCGTTCCATCTTCGGATTGCTCGGGACCGACCGTTCGACCTCATCGGCCAGCGGCAGAATCCCGAAGTCGCGGGCGCGCTGAATGGCTTCCCCTCGGCAGTGAGCGCCGAGCTTGAGGTAGAGCGACTTCAGGTGCGTCTTGACGGTGTTGGTCGAAACACCCATCGCCCGAGCCATGTCCTTCTGGCTCATCGATCCATCGGTGAGGAGGTGCAGCGCACCGATCTCGCGGCCGGTCAATGGGACACCACCGACCACGCGGAGATGAGCCGCCGTCGACGGTCGAGTTGATACCCGTTCCGCTGGTTCGAGGCAGCGCCGAAGCGCCCTCGCCTGACGTCGAACGGTCTCCAGATCGCCGCTGTCGAGCGCAAGCTCCAGGACGGCGAGCTCGTTCGCGAGCAGCGTGGTCCACTGGTCCGGAATGATGACTGCAAGCTCAGTGCTGGGCACGTTTCCATCGTGGCCATCGACGCTCGATGGCACCAGTGCGGTTTGGTAGTAGCGGCCCTCTGACAATCGTCATAGGGCTGTGCTGCTCGTTGCGGTGCCGTCGGGCGGGTGCAATGATCCGAGCGTGACGGGGCCCGGGTTCGAGATGCTGGCGAAGGGTGCTCGTCGTGACCACGGCCTACGGCACGCTCGCGTACGGCGTTGTCGATCGGTGTGCAGGCGATGACGTCGGTGTTGTTCGTGTCCATCGGGCTGCGGCGTTCGCGAGGGTCAGGCCGGCCGTTCATGTTCTCGTTTGCGTTGCTGACCGGCCTCGGTGCACTCGCGGCCTGGAACGTCGTCAGCATGCACACCAGCTCGTCCGTCGGCGAGTACCGCGAGGCGTTCGAGGCGTTCGGGGTGATCGGCCTGCTGACGGTGGTCTCCGTCGTCCTGGTTGTCGCGACGTGGACCGGCAACATTCCTCGCTGGGCACTCGTGGCCTTCGGGATCGCGACCGTGGTGGTCGGAACGCTGCAACTCGTCGTGTCGGACGGGTTGCTCGCCGATGTGATCGTCGAGCTGCGATCGGTCGAGCTCTTCGGAGAGACCTTCGTCGTCCACGAGGCGAGTACGTCAGCGTGGCGCCCGGTGCTCGACGTCTACCTGCTCGCATCGCTCCTCATGGTCGTCGTGTCGCTCGCCGTGCACTTCCGACGGGGACGTCGGGCGGAGTCGGCGGTGATGTCTGTTGGGCTGATCGTGCTGCTGGGCTTCGCCGCATACGACAGCCTGGTCGACGAAGGTGTTGTCGGCACTCCGTATCTGGCGCCATTCGGTGGCGTGGTCATCGCGGTGGCTGGGGCGGTGTTGGTCTCGGGCCGGCTGTCTCGCGCCGAGCGGCAGGTCGCTGAGCATTCGGTTCGGCTCGAGCAGACCGTGGTGGAACGGACTGCAGCGCTGATCGCTGCGAACGACGAACTCAACGAGCAGCTCGCCCGCCAGCGCCTGACGATGCGCCGGCTCGAACTGCTGACGGAGGGGTTCGAGCGCAGCAACCAGCTGGTCGGCCCAGGTGCCGGCACCGATGATGCGAGGGGCGTCGTCACATCGTTGCTCGGGACGCTGGGCACCGTCCTCGGTCTTCGACGTGCCGATCTCCGACTGAACGGCGTCGATCCATCCGACGCGCTCCCCGCTGTGAGCGAGTGGGTCTCGGGCCCGTCGGAACCGGCGGGAGGAGTGGACGATGTCGTGATCGAAGTCGTTGCGATGGAAGGGCTGACTCTCGGAACGCTCGAAGTCGTGCCCGGCCCGTCAGTGTCCTTCGGTGACGAGGAGCGCCGGTACGTCCGGCTCGCGGCGGAGCATCTCGCTGGCTTTGTCCACCGAACGGAACTCGACAGCATGATCGCTGCAAACGCGGTCGACGTCGAACGACATCGAATCGCTCGCGATCTCCACGACTCGGTGACTCAGCGCCTCTACTCGGCGGCATTTCTCGCCGATGCCGCCCAACGACAACTCTCCTCGGGCTCCGGCGATGCCGAGGACACGGTCCGGCGAATCCGGTCGCTGCTGCTGACGTCGTTGTCCGAGCTCAGGGTGCTGCTGTTCGAGTTGCAGCCCCAATCGCTCGACGCCACCCGTTTCCCCCAACTGATCGAGCAGCTCGTCGAGACGGTGGCGGCAGCGGTCGACGGCGACGTCGAGGCCGACGTGGACGAGATCCCTGCGCTCCCGCGCGCCGTCAAGCTCGGCCTGTACCGCCTCGCTCAGGAGTCGTTGAGCAACGCCGTGCGCCACAGCGGAGCGCGCTCGATCGCCGTGCGGGTCGGTCACGATCAGGGAACGACGTTCCTGGTGGTGAGCGACACCGGAACTGGTTTCGATACCGAGTGCACCACTCAGGGCCATGGCCTCCGGAATCTCGAGGAACGGGCTGCGAGCATCGGGGCGGAGTTGCTGATCGACAGCCGATCAGATGTCGGCACGACGGTGACGGTCAACTGGAGCGCCCGAGGTGGTCAGCCGTGACCACGGTCCTGCTCGTCGACGACCACTCGGTGGTGATCGAGGGGCTCACGATGCTGTTGGCGAGCTTCGACGATCTCGACGTCGTGGCGTCCACCTCCACTGCCACCGACATCGTCGAGTGCTATCGATCTCATCGTCCAGACGTCGTGCTCATGGACGTGTCGATGCCGGTTGTCGACGGGATCGAGGCGACCGAGCTGTTGCGGTCTGAGTTCCCCGATGCCCGCGTGATCGTGTTGACCGGCTCGACCGACCCGCATCTGGTCGGCGCCGCTCTGGATGCCGGCGCCCACGGATACCTGATGAAGAGCGCAAGCGGCGATGACATTGCCGAGGCAATCCGCAGTGTGATGACCGGACAGTCGGTGTTCGGGCCGGAAGCAGTGCAGGCGCTGCGCGCCGAACCGGAGTCCGCCGGACCAGGGGGGGAACTCACACCCCGCGAGACCGACGTCCTGCGTCAGGTGGTCGCCGGCCGGTCGAACAAACAGGTCGCGATCGAGCTCGGCATCTCACCGGGCACGGTCCGGATTCACGTCAGCAACATCCTCGCCAAACTCGGCGTATCGAACCGAACCGCTGCCGCATTGCTGGCCGTCGACCGTCGACTCGTCTGACTTCTGGGTCCCCCGACTCGGGTGAGGCCGTCCGGCAAGCCTCCGGGGACGATGGATGAGATGAGATGCTTCGAGCAGCGCGGGCTGGGCCGATCGACATGACGACTGTCGTCGTGGTCGCACTCGTCACCGCTGTTGTGGTCGGCCTGATGACTGGCTTCTTCATGCGGCACGGCGGTCCACCTGCCGGGTCCTCGATCGCCGAGAAGGACCGGTATCTCCAAACGGCACGAAACGCGCTGGTCGACGCCCGACGATTGGCTCTCGACCTCGAGAGGATCGATGGAACCGCCGAACTCGACGCCGACGACCTGCAGTCCTTGACCGGCAGAGTCGATGTCTTGTCCTCGCAGATCACGCAGGTCACCTGCCTTGCTCCGACAGCGATGGACGGACGTGTCAGCCGCTCCGTAGCGGTGTCGGCGCTTTCGGTCAGTGATGCGCTTCGCGACGAACGCGACGTGCGCGCCGACCCTGACGGCTCCGCTCGCCGATCGGCCGATGCGTTCATCCAGCGCCGAACCGAGTTCTCGCTCGCGATACGCGACCTCGCCAATCACGTGGAGCTGCTCTGAACAGCTGACTCGGGGCGAATCCGCTCGTACAAGAATCCTGATCGAGTTCCAGGATCCGGTTCGAACGTGGTCGACGGGGGTTCGATCAAGCCCGACGCCACGTCCTCGCTCACCGCCGCCGACCAGTCACTGAAGACGGCGATATCCAGCCAACCGAAGCGAACACCACCGCCTCCTGTTGCCACGGGAGGTGAGCCCAGGTTGCTGGCGTCGTTGAGTTCTGCCACGTGGGTCAAGCCGACCCCGTCACGTCATGTCGGATGTCGGACATCAGCTCGAGCGGTGTCGGCCCGTCGAGCGCGAACCCTGCCGAGCCGAGGCTGCCGATCGCCGCTCGGAGCCCGGCGTCGATTGCGGCCCGTTCAGCGCTCTGCTCGGTTGCGTGCCAGACCAGCGATCTGATGACCACCAGCCTGCCGATCGCAGCGGCCACCTGCACCTCCGGCTGCGGATCCGACTCGATCTCCTCCACCTGCGACAGTGCGAGGCGCATCGTCGACATCGCGAGATCGAGGTCGGAGTCCCACGGAAGCATCACGTCGAACGATGATCGTCGGCGTCCTCGGACGGTGTAGTTCACGATCGCGTCGTTCAGCACGTCGGAGTTCGGAACATGCACTCGACGACCGTCGGACGTGTCGATGGTGATGGTTCTCGTGGTGATCTCCTGCACCACGCCGACGATGTCTCCGGTGGTCGACACCAGGTCGCCGACGTCGAGCGCCCCACGCACCTGGAGCAACAGCCCACTGCTCAGGTTCGTGATCATCGGACGCAGGAGCAGCAGTGCAACCACGGCGATGAGGATCAGGATCAGGACCGGGCCGAGGCTGAAGCCGAGGATCTCGAGCGCGAACACGCCGGCGAGCAGCACGATCGAGCCGGCGGCGAGCTGCGCCATCGTTGCGACCGAAGCCAGCGCAGCACCGGTGAGATTGCTGGCTGCGCGCCGGATCAGCCGCTTGGCAAGCCACGCCAGGGCGAATCCCGCCACCATCACGATGGAGGCCGCCACGAGATCGGCGATGCCGAGCTGACCGGTCGTCCAGCGATCGAGGGTGACCTTGATCTCGTTGCCGACGCCCGAGACGATGTCTCCGTCCTGGGAGCCGCTCGGCGGTTCGGGATCCGGCTGCCGCGGGACACCGCCGATCACGGCAACCCAGAACCCGACCGGAGACAACACCATCACTCCAGCCAAGCGGTCGGACCGGGCGGCGTGCATCCCCCGACGCGGGTGAGGCATCGCCGTTCAGCCTGCTTGGTCACGACGGGCCGGCGGCGCAGTTCTCCGGTTCTGCGGATCCGGCGATCGCGAAGTCGGCACAGGTCATGAAGCGTGGGTTCTCACGCCCGACGACGAATCCGATCGCCCCCACGATCGCGACGAGCGCGACGATCGACCACAGGACCTTGTGACCCGCCGTGCCCGTCAGTTCGGGCATGAACATGTCGACGAGGAGTCGCACGGTGATCGGAACGGAAACGAGCACGATCAACACCATCCACGCGGCGAAGCCGGGTCGGTCGAGCGCGGCCGAGGTCGACCCCTCCACCCATGCGGCAGTCAGTAGCCACGCCATCGGAGCAGCGAGCGCGAGGCGAACGAACCAGATCCACGGCGATGGGTACACGGGGTTCACCAGCGTGATGACGAAGAGAATCGTCGAGGCAACGACGATGCTGAAGACGTCGCCGTAGAGCACCTCGCCGTAGGCGCCGAAATTGAACGCGAGCGGCCAGATGATGAGACCCAGAGTGACCGCGGTGAGCGCCAACGGGCCGCCCGTGCGTGGACGCGAACCATCAACTCCAGCGGGCAACGATGTTGGTGTCGTCGAGTCAGGCATGTGGTTGGGTGTGCAACGCTCGCGGATGCTCTGCGATGTCGGTTGCGTCGCTCGGAGCCATCCATCACATCACGTCATCGAGGCGGATTCCTCACCCGACACGGGGGAAGGACGACGCGACAGTATGTGGGATCCTGTGTCATGGACGACGAGCAGGTCTCCGGAAGTCCGCGGGGCCGCCCCATCCCGCGAGCGCTGCGGTCGATCGAGGCCGCAGCCATTGCTGGTCTCCTCCACAGCATCCTGGCACTCGTCGCAACCGGATTGTTGCTGCGCGCACCCGATCCCTCGGAGGGCGATCAGGTCGTGGCCGACTGGTATCTCGACGACGGCAACCAGCGGGCGATGATCCTGGCCGTCAACCTGCTCACCATCTCGTCGATCATGTTCATCTGGTTCGTCGCCGTCATCCGCCGCCGCGTCGGCGAGCGGGAGAACCGGCTGTTCGGAACCGTGTTCTTCGGCTCGGCGCTGCTCCTGACCGGCGCGTGGCTCGTCGCCGGCGTCTTCTTCGCCGCACCGGCAGTCGCCGGCCAGGCATTCGACATGGTGCCCGATGCGGGAACCACAGCGATGACCCAGGCCGGCGGCATCACGATGACGTCGATCGTTGCGACCAGGCTCGAAGCCGTCTTCATGATCGCCACCACCACCGTCGGCCGCCTCTCCGAGGTGTTTCCTCGCTGGCTCGTCCTCATCGGCTACGTCGTCGGCGTGACGCTGCTGCTGATGCCGGTTCCGAACGAGGCGCTGACCTGGGTGTTCCCGATCTGGGTCGCCGTCGTGAGCGCCGTCCTGCTGATCCGGCGCGATGCACTCCAGCAAGGTGCGTTCACCCCTCCCGGGTGAGGGCGCACTCGTCCCGGGGCTCTACGGTCACGCCGCAGACCACCACACAAGGAGCAACCGACCATGCCGAACGGGAAGCCGAACATCCTCGTCCTCTGGGGCGACGACATCGGGATCACCAACGTCAGCGCCTACTCCGACGGCCTGATGGGATACCGGACCCCGAACATCGATCGCATCGCCGACGAGGGCATCCGGTTCACCGACTACTACGGCGAGCAGTCCTGCACCGCAGGGCGGGCGGCGTTCGTGTGTGGCCAGAACCCGACCCGTACCGGCCTCACCAAGGTCGGCATGCCTGGTGCCGACATCGGCATGCGCAGCGAGGACCCGACGGTTGCTCGGGCGCTCAAAGAGCAGGGGTACGCCACCGGACAGTTCGGCAAGAACCATCTCGGTGACCGCGACGAGTTCCTGCCGACCAATCACGGCTTCGACGAGTTCTTCGGCAACCTGTACCACCTCAACGCCGAGGAGGAGCCGGAGCTCCGGGACTACCCGAACGAGCGGGACTTCCCGCACTTCAGCGAACGGTTCGGGCCTCGAGGCGTCATCCACAGTTGGGCCGACGGTCGCATCGAGGACACCGGTCCGCTCACCAAGAAGCGGATGGAGACGATCGACGACGAGATCCTCCCGGAGGCGCAGCGCTTCATCAAGGACTCCGTCGACGCCGACACTCCGTTCTTCGTGTGGTTCAACACGACCGGGATGCACTTCCGCACCCACGTGGCGCCCGACAAGCTGGGCCAGGCCGGCGTCTGGCAATCGGAGTACCACGACGGGATGATCGAGCACGACCGTCGGATCGGCGAGATGCTCGACCAACTCGACGAACTCGGGATCGCCGAGGACACGATCGTCGTGTACAGCACCGACAACGGCGTGCACATGAACAGCTGGCCCGACGGTGGCATGACGCCGTTCCGGAGCGAGAAGAACTCGATGTGGGAGGGGGCCTACCGCGTGCCGGCCATGGTTCGCTGGCCCGGTCACATCGAAGCGGGTCAAGTGCTCAACGGCATGATCAGTCACGCCGACTGGTTCACCACGTTCCTCGCCGCGGCGGGCGAGCCTGAGATCGCCGAGAAGCTCAAGGTCGGTCACGAACTCGACGGGCACTCCTACAAGGTGCACCTCGACGGCTTCAACCAGTTGGACTACCTGACCGGCGAGGTCGACGAGAGTCCACGGTTCTACTTCTTCTATGTGACCGATGATGGCGACATTGCTGCGATCCGGTACCAGAACTTCAAGTTCGTGTTCCTGGAGCAACGTGCCCAGGGAACGATGCGGATCTGGATGGAGCCGATGGTCGAACTCCGAATGCCGAAGCTGTTCAACCTTCGCACCGACCCGTTCGAACGAGCCGACATCACCTCGAACACGTACTACGACTGGATACTCGACCACGCTTTCCTCTTCGTGCCGGCGCAGGCCTTTGTCGCCGAACACCTCCAGACACTCATCGAGTTCCCACCTCGCCAGGAGCCGGCCAGTTTCAGCATCGACAAGGTCCTCGCGAAGCTGGAAGCGGGCATCACCAGTTCGTGAGCGCAGCGGACGCCGGCGGGACGGGAATGTACGCCGGCGACGAGATCGCCGAGTTCTACGAGCGCCATCCCTACCCGCCGCCAGTCGGCGACCTCGATGCCGAGATCGCGACATGGAGCGACGGCGTTCACCGGCGCGTCGAGCACGCTCGGATGTGGCCGACCAGCGCGTATCGCGACGACCACGAGATCCTCGTCGCCGGGTGCGGTACCTCGCAGGCGGCTCGCTATGCGGCCCGCTATCCCCGCGCGCACGTCACCGGCATCGACGTCAGCCCGGCGAGTCTCCAGGCAACCCGACGCCTGGTCGAGCGCCACGACCTGACCAATCTCGAACTGCACGAGCTCCCCATCGAGGAGGTCGCATCGCTCGGTCGCAGCTTCGACCACGTCGTCTGCACGGGAGTGCTGCACCACCTCGCCGATCCGGGAACGGGCTTACGCGCACTTCGGGAGGTCCTCGCGCCGGCTGGAGCGCTTCGGCTCATGGTGTACGCCACGTACGGTCGCTACGGCGTCCACCTCATCCAGCAGTACTGCCGGCAGCTCGGGGTCACGCCGACACCCGGAGAGATCGCCGACCTCGTCGCCACGCTGCGCGAACTGCCGACCGGTCACCCGCTCAGCCATGCACTGCGTGACACTCCTGACTTCCGGGACGACGATGCCCTCGCCGACGCATTGTTGAACCCACGTGATCGCTCGTACACGGTGCCCGAGCTGCTCGATTTCGTGGATGCAGCCGGGTTGCAGTTTGGGCGATGGGTTCACCAGGCGCCCTACCTCCCGTACTGCGGGGCCCTGGCCGAGACCCCGCACGGTCACCGAATCGCGGCCATGGCACCGGCAGACCAGTTCGCCGCGGTCGAGCTCTTCCGCGGCACCATGCAGCGCCACAACGCCATCGTGTACCGAGACGACTCACCGCTCGCGCCACTCGACTGGGGCGACTGGAGGTCCTTCGTTCCGATCCGTCCGGACACGGTCATCGCCGTGGAGGAGCGGCTGCCGGCGAACGTCGCAGCGGTCCTGATCAACCAAGCGCACGTCGATCGCGACCTCGTCATGTTCGTGAGCGCAAGCGAGAAGCGGGTGTTCGAGCAGATCGACGGTCGCTCGACGCTCGGCACGATCAGCGGTGCGAGCCTCGAGTTCGGTCGGCGCCTGTGGTGGCACGACCTTGTCGTCATCGGCGCAACCTGATTTCCCGACGCTCAACCATTCGATTCGGACCCTATGGCGATCAGCCAGAAATCCAGGCCTGGCAGAGACTCTGCCCTCCCCAGCGATCCCCATCTCATCGGCCAACACGCGAAAACACAATCACGGTTCCGGTCGCGATGTCGGCACACCGTAGTCCGCTTCGCGCTGGCGCATCAGCTGCATATTTCGGCCCATATCGAGTGCCCGATACTCGCGGCGACGAGCCAACGACGGTGACGATCGAGCTCGATGCTCATCTCGGGGGTGGCATGGCGCGATCCTGTCCTCACCGAGCCGCGGTGCGCCTCCCGGCGCTGGCGAGCAGGTGCCCGTTATGGCCGACGGCCCAACAGGTCAAGGAAGCGGGTTTGCAACGGCGCGTCATCGGCGACATGTCCCGATGAGCTCTCCCCGAACATGCCCAACTCGCCCAGGCTCGCAGCCATGGGCTGGATGTTGTCCCACATCTGGCTCACCAAGTCAGCATCGAGCTTGTCATCGGCACCGATGGCGCGGGCGAGATCCCAGGCATGCGTGCCGTTGTCCATGATGCGAAAGCCGACGAACATCGTGCGTGGTATCTCACCCATCGGGTGGTCGACTGTGCCCTCGAGACCGTTCGGCGCGGCGAAACCTTCTTGCATCTGGGTAGCGAGGTCGACAAAGTCGCCGATCGGATCCTGATTGCCGGCCATCAAGTCATCACCAAGCCCAGCGATTACCTCCTGTTGTGACGCTCCCGCCAGGAGCTGCACGCTCATCCGAGTCCCCAACAGCATGTGGTTGGTGAGCTCGCGCACGGTCCACTCGGTGCACGGCGTTGGCAGATCCCACTGATCGTCGCCCACCTGGCGAAGACGAGCTTCGAACTCTTCGCTTGCTTGGCTGAGGGCTTCGAGGGTGTCCATCACCGGCACGCTAATCGGCCGACCATGGTGGTCGGCCATGCCCGCGGATGCTGCGACGACTCGACGAGACCAATCGGCAACCGATTGACGCAGAGGTAGCCGCGAGTACAGCCGTCGGCGCGACCGGGAGGATGTTCTTCAAGTGGCTGATCGGAGCGCGCACCACACACTTCGACACGCACAATCACGACCTCCGGCGGAAGCGCGACGCAACACTTCGGCCCAAGTGCAGTGCTCGGTAACCGCGGAGACGTGGGGGCTGTTCGCACGGGGTCGGGTCATTGACCACCTTCTTGCGGGTGAACTTGCGGCCGCAGGTTGACTGGGCCTGAACGCGGGTGTCTGTTTTCACGAAGGCAGCTCGTAGCGGATCCATTCGTCGCCGAGGCGAACGAGGAGGGTGTCGCCGTTCGTTGCTGCGGCGATCTGGCTGATCATCTCGTCATCGACCGGCGTGTTCGAGCGGAGAGGTTCCACGAGGAACCGTTCGCCGTCTTGGCTCGCGAGGAGACGGAAGTCTCGGACGGTCTCCTGACCAGATTCGATCGGACCCAACGCTTCACGGCGAGCATCTTGCGCGGCCCGGTACGTCTCGATCGGAATTTGCAGGAGTTCCACCTCGGTGACCGGATCGGTCACGGTGAAACCGTCACTGTCGAACGTCAACCAGGTGTCGGCTGCGGGTGGCCCGGACAGGGGCGAGAACGTGTACAGGGTGTCGCCGGTCGCGAGGTCGATCAGCGAGATGTTCTGTGCTCGTTCCACGAATCGGTAGCCATCGAGATCGATGATGAGCGGGGCCGGTTCGCCACCGTTCGGCCCGACAGCCAGCAACGCGGCGCTCGTCTGCGGCGATTGCAGGCCGGGGATGGTCTGCCCGGCAAACCCGGTGGAGAGCGACTCCGGCACGTCGTCGATGTTGACGCGGCGCGCCTCGCCGCCGCGCTCGTCGAGCCGATACACGTCGGTCGTTCCGTCCTGATTGACGACGAATGCCACGAACCCTTCGTCGACGGGGAACACGTTTTGCACAGTGCCGGTCGGGTCGGGCAACGGGCTCGCAGTCCACGTGAGGCCGTCGGGCGAGAACCACGTGTTGTCGTTCCAGCGGACGAATCCTTCTGGCGAGGCCAGCGTCGGGCCGGTCGGGACGGCTGTCTCCGACATGGTGGGCGTGCCGTCCCAGGTGGCCGACCACGTGCGTGACACCGGGATCTCGCCGGTCAGGTAGGGGACCTGATCAGGGGTGATGCCGAACTCGGTCCATGTGTAGTCGTAGGTGGTCGGCGGCGAGCCGTCGACGCCGCCGAGGGTCACGGCGAATCCGTTGTCGTCGGAGCGGATCAGGTAGCCATCGCCAGATGCGTCGGAGCGAACCAGCTCGGAAACGTCCGAGCCGTAGATGTCTCGGACTTCGAACACCCAGCCCGTGTCGTTGGCGGCGAAGCTGCCGATCGACGTGAACGAGCCGAAGAAGCTTCCCTCTTCGGTCGTGGGAAGCAGAGGGCTCTCGAAGTCCTGGGTCGACCAGTTGACCAAGTCCGTCGTCGAAGCGATCCTGATCACTTCCGTGTCGGGGTCCGGGTAGATCGTGTCGACGGTGGCGAACCGTTCGCCGACCGCTGTCACCCTCCCGAACCGGGTCATCCCAGGCGGCAGCGTCATCTCGACGGGTTCCCAGCGCTCACCGTCGGACGTGAACCGGGCCTGTATCGACCAGGTTCCACCCCCCTCGGTTGGTTCGACGGCCGACCCCGCCAAGAAACCATCAGCCCACGGCACGATCCACTCGAAATTCTCGTCCGCTGGGTCGACCGGGAATCGAACGCCACCGAGTTCCTCCGCCGGCACGGAGTCGGGAACCGGACTCGTCGGCTGGGGCAGCGGCGTCGTCGGCGTCCGATCACCATCGGGGTCGTCCACCGCAGTCGGTGCCGGGGCAATGTCGGTCGCCGGCTCGTCGTCGCCAAGCTGGACAACCGCAACCGCTGCGATCCCGGCGATCACCACGACGAGCGACGCCGCCACCAGGAACCACCGATTCCGCGACGACGAACCCGCAGCGCGGGCGCGGCCGTTGGGGTGCGACGCTGGCCAGCGCCCGTCGGTGTCGGGGCGATGACCGTCCGCCATTCGCTTCATCGCAGCGCGGATGCGCTGCTCGGTTTCTTCGAACGTTGGATCGGTCACGACAACTCCTTGTGCATCCGGGCCAGCCCGCGGTGAATGTGCGACTTGACGGTGCCCGCCGGCATCTCGAGCTCGGCGGCGATGTCATCGATCTTCAAGTCCGCGTAGAAGCGCCACACCAGCACTTCACGCTCGTCTTGCGGAAGATCGGCCAGCACCTCACGAACTGCGATCTCATCAGCATCGACCGCAGACGCCACTTCGGATACGGCGGGACTCGCCAACCGGCGAGAACGTCGTCGACCCCACGCCCGTGCACCGTTGACCACCGCCACACGCGCATAGGCACGAGGATGGGTGACCTCGTCCCAACGCCGAAACACCTGCTCGCATGCGTCCTGTGCAATCTCCTCCGCGACACCCGACGATCCCGTCAGCAGGAACGCCAAACGTGACAGCTCGGCGAACCGGTCCACGAAGAACGCGTCGAAGGACCCCTCACCTTCCACATCACGGATCACCATCGATTCATCCACCATCTCTTTGTAGGTGCACCAGCACACCAGAACGTTGCATCCAATTTCGGCGAACGCGTTTCGAACCAAGAGATCAACGCACGACGAGATCCACGTCGACGCGCACCATGACCGGCGTTCCGTGCTCGAAGAGCTACATCACGAGCCGCACAGAACGTGCGCTCCATAATCCGGTCCTCGACCGGGACTCAGCGCCGCATCGCGGCCCAAGTAGCGCACCCGATAATCGCACCGCCCACTACGGTTCGATAGACCCGTACGGCGCTTGCGACCGCCCAAGGCATCGTCGCAGGGCAGCGCCACAGGCCTCGTGGCTGTGTGCACTCAACCAAGAATCCAACCAAGAAATCTGCTTGGTTGAGGAGGAATCGGCGGGACTCGACGGAACGACCAACTCACAAAACCCCAGCTCAGAGGACCTGCAGGGCAGTCGGCGAAGCGTCAGGATCTCATTCGTAATGCGTAGGTCGCGAGTTCGATTCTCGCTCTGGGCTCCACGGCCCGACACCACCGAGCTCGGCGGCGTCACCGTCGTCGGATTCGAGCGGTACCGGCGGGACACGACGACATGGTGAGCGCGGATCCACCACATCAGGTGATGACAAGCCCGGCTGGTCGTGGAATCCTGTTGGTCGGGAGTACGCGTCAACACAGGGGGAATCATGGGAACGCTCGTCCATGCACCACTGGACCGGACTGCGGAGCCGATTGCGGCAGCCGTCGAACCCGTGCTGCTCGACCTCTTCATCGAACAGCCACCGATCGCGTTCGAGTTCTGGGACGGTTCGGTGGTCGGCGACGACATCGTCGGCCGACTGCGCTTCTCGAGTCCCGACGGCGTTCAGACACATCATGTGGTCACCCGACCAACTCGGTGTCGCCCGCGCCTACGTTGCCGGGGACGTCGACGTCATGGGCAACGTCGCCGACGTGCTCCGCACACTCCGGAACGCTCGACGTCCGGGATCGGCGGCCGCCGTGCGCGCCGCGCCGGCGGCCCTACGGGCCATCCGCGACGTGGGCGGCGTCGGCACCCGGCCACCGATCCCCGACGAGGAGGTCGTCCCACGTGGCCGTCGCCACTCACCTCGACGCGACCGCACAGGCGATCAGTCACCACTACGACGTCGGCAACCGTTTCTACGAACTCGTGCTCGGTCCGGCGATGACCTACTCGTGCGCACGGTTCGTCACGCCCGACACCTCACTGGTCGATGCACAGGCCGCCAAGCACGAGCTGATCTGTCAGAAGTTGGGGCTGGACGAGAGGTCGCCGAGCGCCGACGATCAGCGCCCCAGACGACGACTCCTCGACGTCGGCTGCGGATGGGGGTCGATGGCGCTCCACGCCGCGACCCACCACGACGTCGACGTCGTCGGTGTGACGATCAGCGACGAGCAGGCCTTCTACGCCCGGCAGCGGGTCGCCGATGCCGGACTGGCCGACCGCATCGAGATCCGGGTGCAGGACTACCGCGAAGTGAGCGACGGTCCGTTCGACGCGATCTCCTCGATCGGGATGGCCGAACACGTCGGCAAGCGCGCTGCGGCAACGTACTTCGAGCGGCTGTACGACCTCCTACGACCGGGAGGCCGACTCCTCAACCATGCGATCTCGTCGGTGGGCGGTACCCGACTGGCCCGGCGCGGGTTCGTGAACCGATACGTGTTCCCCGACGGCGAGCTGCTCGACGTGGGTGACACGGTCCGATTCATGGAACGAGCGGGCTTCGAGGTGCGCGACGTCGAGAACCTCCGCGAGCACTACGCGCAGACGCTGCGCCGCTGGGTGACCAACCTCGAGCAGCACTGGGACGAGGCGGTCGACCTCGTCGGTGAGGGCAGGTGCGAGTGTGGCTGCTGTACATGTCGGGTTCGATCAACGGCTTCGACGATGCCAGCCTGCAGATCCACCAGACGCTCGGCGTTCGCCTCCATCCGGACGGTCGGAGCGACATGCCGAGAACCCGAGCCGGCTGGTCGTGAGCGATCACCGAGCTGACGCGAGCCAGGAACCGGGATCGGAGACGGAGACGAACCGCTCGATCGCGCGCGGTTCCGACGTGGCGCGGTCCGCCGTCCGGCCGCCCTCAGCACCAACCGCCCATCAGCTCTCGGACTCGGCGTCCTTCTGGATCTCGGCGGTGTCGGCCTCGAGCTCCCTCTGCTCGACCTTGTCGGCCTTGGCCATGGCCGCCTCGATCTTGGCGCCCATGTCGGACACACCGACCACGATCAGCCCGGCCTGGCCGGCGTCGAGGTTCTCACCGAGCTCCTTGAGGTCCTTGCGGCTCATGCCTGCAGCGGCATGCCCCGCGAGCGCACCCAGCGCCGCGCCGCCACCCGTCGTGGCAGCCAACAGTCCGCCTCCGATCGCAGCGGCGGGGAACAGCGCGATGACGAGGCCGGTGGCGAGGCCGACGGTCCCGCCGCCCACTGCACCGACACGTGTGGGCGTCTCGTGCTTCTTGACGATCTTGACCTTGCCGTTGTCCTTGCGCTCGATGATCGCAGCGTCGTAGGCGTCGATCAGGCCGTCCTTGGTGTGGAGGTCGTGGACTGCGTCGTAGTCGGCCTTCGCTCCCTCGACACTCGAGTACACGCCGACGTACGCCATGAATGTGTCCATTGCCATGTTCTGCTCCTCTGTTCGGTGAATTCGGTTGGCAACTCATCTTGCCGGGCCCTGCGGCGAGTCCGTCACCCAGCCTGGGTGATCTCCGGGTCTTCCGATCCACTTCGACAAGGGCGGGGTGTGGGTGCTCTTGCGTGACGACGATGCGCTCTCACTCGTCGAGCAGACGAGGGCAACCTGGTCGAGCATCGATTCACGATCTGCGAAGATGAGTGCCGCGAGGTCGACAGCGTGATCCAGTGCACGATCAGTTCGATCGAGATCGAGAAGGAGGACTGACGATGGGGAAGAAGCAGAAGAAGTCGAAGAAGGACCAGGCGCGTCCGTCTGCCGGTGTCGACGCCCCGGAACCGGGCGGCAAGCTCAAGCGCAAGGAGTACGAGGCCGCGCTCGAGGTGCTCCAGGGCGAACTCGTCGCCATGCAGGAGTGGGTCAGGGCCACCGGAGCGAAGATCTGCATCGTCTTCGAAGGGCGTGACACCGCCGGCAAGGGCGGCACGATCAAGCGGATCACCGAGCGGGTGAGCCCACGTACGTTCCGCGTCGCTGCGCTCCCGGCGCCCACCGAACGCGAGAAGTCGCAGATGTACCTCCAGCGGTACATGGCGCACTTCCCTGCCGCGGGCGAGGTCGTGATCTTCGACCGCAGCTGGTACAACCGCGCCGGTGTGGAGCCGGTGATGGGCTTCTGCACCCCGGAGCAGACCGAACACTTCCTCGACATGACGCCGATGGTGGAGAAGGCGATGGTCGACTCGGGGATCCATCTGATCAAGTACTGGCTCGAGGTCAGCGCCGACGAGCAGACGCGGCGACTCGAGAGTCGCATCGACGACCCGCGCAAGATCTGGAAGCTGTCGGAGATGGACCTCAAGTCGTACAGCCGTTGGTACGACTACTCGCGAGCCCGCGACGCGATGCTCGCCGCCACCGACACCTCGTGGGCGCCGTGGTTCATCGCCCACACCGACGACAAGAAGCGCGGTCGGCTCAACATCATCTCGCACCTGCTGTCGCAGATTCCGTACGAGAAGGTCGACCGCCCCGAGATCAAGCTGCCGCGCCGGCAACCGGCCCGCGGCTACGTCGAACCCGACCTGCCGTTGCGGCACATCCCCGAGCCCTACTGAGGACCAGTGAGGACCCCACGATGACGATGACCGACGAACCAACCCAGCAACCCGCACCCGCCGACACGCGGTGGTACTCGCTGTCGGTCGACGAGACCGCCGCGCGGCTCGGTGTCGACGCGGCATCGGGGCTCAGCGCCGACGAAGTGACCAGTCGCCTGGCGAAGTACGGCAAGAACGAGGTCGCCACCGAACCTCCGCCGACGACGTGGCAGATGGCGAAGGCGCAGATCGCCAACCCGATGAACATCATGCTGCTGATCGTCAGCATCGCCAGCTTCACGATCGACCAGATCGCGACCGGTGCCGTCGTGATGGCGCTGGTCCTGTTCAACGTGATCATGGGCACCAACCAGGAGCGCAAGGCCATGGCGAGCGTCGACGCCCTGGCCCAGCTGCAGGTGCCGATGGCCAGGGTGCGCCGGGACGGCACGGTCGAGGAGGTCGACTCGGTGGGGCTGGTTCCCGGCGACGTCGTGCTCGTCGAAGCCGGCGATCTCGTTCCCGCCGATGCGCGCATCATCTCCTCGGCGTCACTCGAGGTCCAAGAGGCGGCGCTCACCGGCGAGTCGGCGCCGATCGCCAAGGACAGCACCACGCTCGGTGACGAAGAGCAGCCACTCGGCGATCGCACCAACCTGGTCTTCCAGAACACCCAGGTCACACGCGGCTCGGCCGAACTCGTCGTCGTCGCGACCGGCCAGTCGACCCAGATGGGCCAGATCGCCAACATGGTCACGGCGACGAAGCGGTCGAAGTCGCCGCTGCAGAAGGAACTCGACGACCTGACCAAGATCTTCGGGTTCCTCGCCTGGGGTGCCGTCGCGATCATCGCGATCGTCGGCGTCGCACGCGACCAGAACCGTGAGACGCTGCTCCTGCTGTGCGTCTCGACAGCCATCTCCGCAATCCCCACCGGCCTGCCCACGTTCGTCCAGCTGATGCTGTCGTCGGGGGCACAGCGACTCGCCGAGTCGAAAGCGGTGGTCAAGTCGCTCAACGACGTCGAGACACTCGGCGGCACGACGGTGATCAACAGCGACAAGACCGGCACGCTGACGATGAACGCGATGACGTCGGTCACGATGATGACCGGCGGCTCCTGGTACAAGATCGAAGGCAGCGGCTACGCGACATCGGGGGCCATCCTCGGCCCAGCCGGTGAACCCACACCCGACTTCACGGGCCTCGCGCTCGGCTTGGCGCTGTGCAGCGACGCCACCGTCGCCGCCGACGAGTCGATCATCGGCGACCCCACCGAAGCCGCCCTCGTCGTACTCGCCGCGAAGATCGGCGTCGACGCCGAAGAGACCCGCCGCACCCTGCCTCGTGTCGCCCTCGTGCCCTTCGACTCCGAGTACAAGTTCATGGCCACGTTCCACGACCGGCCGGCCCAGATGAACCTGAACCTGCTCACCGAGCCGCACTTCATGACCGTCAAGGGAGCGCCCGACGTCGTCATCGACCGATGCTCGCAGGCCCTGTGGCACGGCGAGGTCGTGCCGATGGAGCAGGTCCGACAGGAACTGCTCGACGCCAACCAGCAGCTGTCCGAGAAGGGTCTGCGCGTCCTCGCCTTCGCCGCACGACCGCTCTCCGACGACACGATGCGCGCGGCGGCCGACGACCCGATGGGCGAGGTGCACGACCTGGTCATGATCTCCCTGGTCGGCATCATCGACCCGCTGCGACCGTCGGCGGCCGAAGCGGTCCGCGTCGCCCACGGCGCCGGCATCGACGTCCGCATGATCACCGGTGACCACACGGTCACCGCTCGCGCGATCGCGGACCAGCTCGGCCTCGGTCCCGGTGTGATCACCGGCGCCGACCTCCAGAAGCTGAGCGACGACGAGGTGAAGGCACAGCTGCCCGAGCTGCACGTCTTCGGTCGGGTCGCACCGGAGGACAAGGTGCGTCTGGCGCGGCTGATGCAGGAGGCCGGCCAGGTCGTCGCGATGACCGGCGACGCCGTCAACGACGCCGCTGCGCTCAAGCAGGCCGACGTCGGCGTGGCGATGGGGAGCGGCTCGGAGGTCACCAAACAGGCCGGCAAGCTGATCCTGACCGATGACAACTTCGGCACGCTCGTGCACGCCGTCGACCTCGGCCGCGACATCTACCGCCGGATCTCGTCGTACGTGAAGTTGCAGCTGACGATCCTGTCGTCGGTGCTGCAGCTGATGTTGATCGCCACGATCCTCAACGTCAACGACGGCGTCGCGCTCTTCCCGATGCAGTTGCTGTTCGCCAAGTTCTTCGTCGTCGCCACCGTCGTCGTCGGCTTCATCGTCGACGTCCCGGACCCGGGCGTGATGGATCGACCGCCGCGAACACCCGGTTCGAAGATCGCGACCGGTGCCCAGACCGTCCGCTGGGTCATCAGCGGGTTCATCATCGCCGGCTCGGCGCTGGCGCTGCTGTCGTGGGGGCCCGGCGAGCCGAGCACCACCGACGCGTCGACGTCGATGACGATGGCGTTCGCCGTCGTCGCCCTGAGCGCGGTGAACATGGGCTTCGTGATGCGCCGCGAACGGCAGGTGCCGTGGTCGTCGCCGCTGTTCCCGTACATGGGTTGGATCATGCTCGGCTGGGGACTCACCATCGCTGCAGTCGAGACCCGAGTGCTCCAGCGCATGCTCGACACCGTCTCACTGACCGGCGCCCAGTGGGTCCTCGTGATCGGCCTGTCGCTCGTCTCCCCGCTGTTCGTCGCGATCGACAAGATCCTCCAGATGCGCCGCCTCGACCGCGAACAACAGGAGCATCCCTTCGCCGGCATCGCCACCACACCAGGTGCCTGACGAAGCGCCCCCACCAGCGCGGTGGCGGGGACTCGTCCCCGGCATCACGGCGGTCCGCACCTACGAACGGTCGTGGCTGCGCTTCGACCTGATCGCGGGGGTCGTACTCGCCGCCATCCTCGTCCCGCAGGGGATGGCCTACGCCGAACTGGCGGGGCTCCCGCCGGTCACCGGGCTCTACACCACGATCGCGTGCCTCGTCGGCTACGCGCTGATGGGCCCCTCACGCGTCCTCGTGCTCGGTCCCGACTCGGCGGTCTCACCGCTGATCTTCGCCGCCATCGTGCCGCTCGTGGTCGTTTCCGACGACCCGGAGAAGGCGATCGCGCTCGCGGGAATGATGGCGGTGATGGTCGGCCTGATCCTGATCGGGCTCGGTGCCGGAAAGCTCGGGTTCGTCGCCGACCTGCTCTCGAAGGAGGTCCAGGTCGGCTACATGAACGGCTTGGCCATCACGATCTTCGTCGGCCAGCTTCCCAAGCTCGCGGGGTTCTCGACCGACGCCGACGGATTCATCGCCGAGGTCGAGGCCTTCGTCGACGGGTTCCCTGACCGCAATCCGACCGCGCTGTGGCTCGGGATGGCAACGCTCGCCGTGCTCCTGCTCCTCCCACGGTTCACCCGCACGATCCCGGCGGTGCTCGTCGCCGTCATCGGCGCAACGGTGGTCACCGGCCTGTTCGATCTCGACATCTCCACCGTCGGAACCCTGCCCGAAGGGCTGCCGCGGCCGTCACTGCCGTGGACGAGCGTCAGCGACGTCGCCCCGATGCTGGTCGCCGCCGTCGGCATCACGCTCGTGTCGCTCACCGACACGATCGCCACCTCGACCGCGTTCTCGGCACGGCGCGGTGAAGAGGTGAAGCCCAACCAGGAGATGATCGGCATCGGCACCGCCAACATCGCGGCCGGGTTCTTCCAGGGGTTCGCGGTCTCGACCAGCAGCTCACGCACTGCCGTGGCCGATCAGACCGGAGCGAAGACCCAACTCACCGGTGTGGTCGGTGCCGGCATCGTCGCCGCGCTGTTGCTGTTCTTCAACGGACTCCTCAAGAGCCTCCCGCAGACCGCGCTCGCCGCCGTCGTGATCGCCGCAGCGTTCTCGCTCGTCGACATCGGGACGCTGCGCCGCTACGTCAAGGTCCGCCGGAGCTCGTTCCTCCTCTCGCTGGTGGCAACCGGCGGCGTGGTCTTCTTCGGTGTCCTGCAGGGCATCCTGATCGCGGTCGTACTGTCGATCCTGCTGTTCTTCAGACGCAGCTGGTGGCCCCACGGGGAAGTGCTCGGACGGATCGACGGCGAAGCGGGCTGGCACAGCAACCACAACGGCCTCCCGGCACAGGAACTCCCCGGCGTCCTCGTGTTCCGGTGGGAGGCGCCTCTGTTCTTCGCCAACGCCGGCATGTTCCGTGACCAGGTCCGCGCGCTCGTGCGCGACAGGAGCCCGCGCTGGGTGATCCTGCAGTGCGAGGCGATCACCGACATCGACGTGACGGCGGCCGACGTGCTCGAACAGCTCGACCTCGAGCTCAACGCACAGGGCGTCAACATCGCGTTCGTCGAGCTGCGCAGCCGCTTGAAGGACCTCGTCTACGACTACGGGTTGTTCGCGACGCTGGACGCCGACCACTTCTACCTCACGATCGACGAGGCGCTGGCCGACATCGATGCGACGAGCGAAGCGGATCCCAGCAGTTGAGAACGATTGGGCCGAACGGCATCTTGCCGACCCTCGACCGGAGGCGCACGATCACGACATGATCGACAACGAACTTCCGAGTGGCTGGCTCTACTTCGCAGGCACGATCCTCGGCCTCGCCGGCCTGATGCGCCTCGTCGACGCGTTCTGGGCCTTCCGCTACGACGGAGTGCTCCCCGACGAGTTCGAGGGAGCCCTCCTCGGCACGACACTGTCGACGTACGGCTGGGCCTACATCGTCGTCGGGGTGATCCTGATCCTGTCGTCGTTCGCCGTCCTCAACCGTTCACAATTGGCGCGATGGATCGGGATCATCTCCGGCTTCATCCTGACCGTGTCGGCGATGTGGTGGATGCCCGTCTACCCCGTCTGGTCGCTCGCCTACGTGATCATCGGCATCCTCGTGATCTACGCGCTCGCCGCCCACGGCGGTCGGCACGCCGACGCATGATCGTCGGCGCCCACCGGACCGGCACGGGAATCCGATGAACTCACGTCGTCTCACCGCGATCGCAGCACTCGCCCTCTTCGCTGCAGGTGGGATCGTCCTCGTCGCGACCGGTCTGCGGGCGTTTCCGCGCGGTCTGATCGCCGCAGGGCTGCTGGTCGCGGCACTGGCCATGGCCTGGCATGCGTTGCGTCGTCGCGGACCAGCACGGGCGCTGTTCACGATCGCAGGGATCGTGCTGGTCGCCGCGTTCGTCGGTGTGCTGGTCGCCGGCGGCGTGCTGCTCGAGGCGATCGCGGCCGCTGCGCTGTTCTCCTCCGCCGCGGCCGCCGCGCGCCGCGCGTTCCGCATCCACGTGCCGCTCCCCTCCGCCGTGGCGCCGTCGCGCCCGGTCGTGGTGTGGAACCCGAAGTCGGGCGGCGGCAAGGCCCTCGCCGCCAACCTCGACGCCGAGGCGCGGGCCCGCGGCATCGAGCCGATCGAGCTGAAGCCCGGGGACGACCTGATCGAGCTCGTCCGGACCGCCGTCGCCGATGGCGCCGACGCACTCGCCGCTGCGGGCGGTGACGGGACCCAGGCGCTCGTGGCCACGATCGCCGCCGAACTCGACCTCCCCTTCGCATGCATCCCGGCGGGCACGCGGAATCACTTCGCGCTCGACCTCGGTGTCGACCGTGACGACGTCGTCGGGGCACTCGATGCATTCGTCGACGGTGGTGAACGTCGCGTCGATCTCGCGGAGGTCAACGGGCGGGTCTTCGTGAACAACGTGTCGTTGGGGCTCTACGCAGAGGCCGTCCAGCGCGCCGGCTATCGCAACGCGAAGGTCCGGACCGTGCTGAACACGATCCCCGAGTTCAGCGGCGCCACCGGCGACGAGCACGTGTTGGAGTACACCGGCCCGGGCGGCGTGAGCGGTCGCCGAGCAACGGTCATCATGATCTCCAACAACCAGTACCGGCTGGGCAACATCGTCGGATCGGGAACCCGGCCGAGCATCGACGACGGTCAGCTCGGCGTGGCGGTCGCCGAGCTGACCTCGAACGACGCTCGCGGGCGCGCCCGGTTCCGACAGTGGCAGGCGCCGACGTTCGAGGTGGGCTCCGACGGCCCGGTCCCCGCCGGCGTCGACGGCGAGGCGCTCGTGCTCGACCCGCCCCTGCGCTTCTCGATCCGTCCCGGGGCCCTCCGCGTCCGGATCGCACCGCAGCATCCCGGCGCATCGCCCTCCGCCGCTGCTCCGAACGGCCTCGTCGACGGCGCCCGCAAGCTCCTCCACATCGCCCGCACCGGCTGACGGGGCCTGCGGGAAGATCAGCCCGGGAACAGCACCGACGGCAGCCACTCGTCGAGTCGCTCGGTGATCGCGTCATCGCTCCTGCCGAGCAGATGACCGTCGCCGGAGAGCATCACCACCTCACCGTGACCGGCGATCGCAGCCACGACGTGGCTCGCCTCGGGTGGGAGCAACTCGTCGCGATCGCCGTGGAAGAGCAACAGCGGCTTCCCGTCGAGCGCCCCGGCCACCTCGCAGCCCGCGGACTGGGTGGCGAACGTGACCACGGCGACGACCGACGCCGGCATCACCACCGCACACCGCACCGCCACCGCACCGCCGAAACTGTGGCCCATCACCACCACCCGCTCCGCGCCCGCATCCCTGGCCATCTCCACACCACAGGCGAGGTCGTGGGCACACAGGTCGAGGTTGTTCGGCTCGCGGTACCCGACGCGCACGAACCGCACGCCACGCTGCGCCCACCGGTCGCCGAGGTGCTGGTACAACCCGTGTCCGGGGCCCAGCAGACCGCCGAGCGCGCCGCCGCACGCGACGATCGCCGCCGGGCGCGCCGAGCCGTCGGCCGGCTCGTGCGTCAGGACGGTGAGCAGGCCGCGCCGGGTGTACACCTCGCGGTGACGGAACATCGGCGTGACCTCCACCTCGGTCGACGCAAGCGGATGGAGTGCCTCGAGCGCCGTCGGGTCCGACGGATCCGTCGGTTGCTCCGCTCCGTCCAGCTCCCCCATCGATCACTACCGTACAAATGCACATGTCGAGCCCAGCCAGCGGAAGCGCCGCCGTCGACTTTCGGAACCGAACCGACCGCGAACACGCACGACGGATCGGCCGCGCCTGGATCGAACTCCGTCGGGGAGCCGGCGCATCTGCACTCCGGGCCTACCTCTTCGGCCGCGAGAAGCCGTTGGAGCAGGGCCAGATGGACACGCTCGACCTCCTCAGCCGACGCAACGACCGCCCGATGAAGGAACTCGCCGCCCGGCTCCGAGTCGACCCGTCGACGGCGACACGTTCGATCCAGCGCCTCGAAGCGGACGGGCTCGTCGAGCGGTATTCGTCACCGGAGGACGGACGTGTCGTCCTGGTGAGGATCACCGATGAGGGCACGCGTCGACACGACGAGGTCGCCACCCGCCGGTCGACCGCCATGATGCACATCCTGAGCGAGTTCGAGCCGCACGAACGGGCACAACTCGCCGATCTGCTCGACCGGTTCATCGCCTCGGTCGACGACGTCGTCGAACGCCTGGCCGAGGCGAACAATCCCGAAACCACCTGACCGCCGACGCGCAGCCCGATACAGTCCCGCGCATGGCCGACCAGGCAACCTTCGCCGCCGAGGCGATGCAGTACGCACCCCAGCTCTACTCGGGTGCCCTGCGCATGACCCGCAACCGAGCCGACGCCGAGGACCTCGTCCAGGAGACGTACCTCAAGGGCTACCGGAGCTACCACTCGTTCACCGAGGGCACGAACCTGCGGGCATGGCTCTTCCGGATCATGACCAACACGTTCATCAACTCGTACCGGGCCAAGCAACGACGCCCCGACGAAACCGACCTCGGCGACTTCGAGGACCTCTACCTGTACAAGAACCTGGGGACGCTGCAGGACGCATCGGTCGGCCGTTCGGCCGAGGAATCGCTGATGGAACTCCTGCCCGACGACGAGGTGAAGCAGGCGCTGGAGGACCTCCCGGACAACTTCCGCCTGCCGGTGATCCTCGCCGACGTCGAGGGCTTCTCCTACAAGGAGATCGCCGAGATGCTCGACATCCCGATCGGCACGGTCATGTCGCGTCTCCACCGGGGAAGAAAAGCGATGCAGAAGGCGTTGTACGAGTTCGCCCTCGCCCGAGGGCTCACGGTCGCACAGGAGAACGGATGATGAGCAACGACTCGACTGACGCCACAGCCGGATCCGGTGCGACATCCGACTGCGCCCAGACGCTGCGCGAACTCGACGTCTTCCTCGACGGCGAGCTCCCGGCGGAGCAGTACGAGTCGATCCGCCATCACCTCGACGGATGCATGGACTGTCTCGGAGCGTTCGACTTCCACGCCGAGCTGAAGATCGTCGTGGCCGAGAAGTGCCACAACGACGAGATGCCCCCTGGCCTGTTGTCGCGGATCGAGATGTGCTTCGGCACCGACTTCGACGGCGACGGCCAGATCGGCTGAGCCGGCACCCCGGCCGCCCGGTACGCCGAAACTGTGCGCCGGTCAGCCTCGGGAGTTAGCCTCTCCGATCATGCTCGTCGCAAACGTGTGGCACTGGTGGGTCGGCATCGCCCTCTTTCTCGTCTCGATCCTGATCCTGATCGTGCTGGTGGTCGGCTACCTCAAGTCGGTGTCCTCCCGCAAGTACCCTTCGGCGAAGCAGCAAGCCGCCCGTCACTCCGACCTGTAGGGCACCGATGAGGCCGTCGGCGTGATCGATCCGGCCGACCTGCTCCTTCGCTGCACGTTCCCGACCCCCGGAACACGTGTCACGTGTGCCCTGTCGGGCGGTGCCGACTCCACGGCCCTCGTGGCACTCGCGCTCGACGCCGGTTGTGTCGTCACGGCCCACCACGTGCACCACGGCCTGCGTGAGAGCGCCGATCACGACGCCGACATCGCCCGACGCAACGCCGAGCGGCTCGGGGCGACGTTCGAACTGACGCACGTCGAAGTCGGCGACGGCCCGAACCTCGAAGCCCGCGCCCGCGAAGCCCGCCGTTCGGTGCTCGGCCTCGACGCGCTGACCGGACACACGGCCGACGACCAGGCCGAGACGATGCTGCTGGCGCTCATGCGTGGGGCCGGAGCTGCCGGCCTCGCCGCGATCGAGCCCGGCCACCGCCACCCGATGCTGGCGCTGCGCTCGTGGGAGACCCGAGCGTTGTGCGGACGACTCGGGCTCGAGGTCGCCGATGATCCGACCAACACCGATCCCCGCTTCCGTCGCAACCGGATCCGCCACGAGCTGCTCCCACTGCTCGACGACATCGCCGCCCGCGACATCACCGTGCTCCTCAACCGCACGGCGACGCTCCTGCGCGACGACGATCGGCTGCTCGACGAGCTGGCAGCGGCGATCGACCCCACCGCGATCGACGAACTCGTCGCCGCTCCCGCACCTCTCGCAGCACGGGCGATCCGTCGCTGGCTCGAACGTGACGGCTACCCGCCCGACGCGGCGGGTGTCGGCCGGGTGATGGCGGTCGCCTCCGGCGAGTCGACCGCCTGCGAAGTCACCGGCGGCATTCGCGTCGAGCGCCGCGGCCGCCGACTCGTCCGCACCGCCGGCATCACCTCTGCGGTCTGACCCCAGATCTCACGCTGGTGCGTTTCCTGACCGGCCCGGCGAGCGGGTAGCGTGGCAACCCGTTATGCCGTCTCGACATCGCTCCGAAGCAGCCAACTGATGCCCCCTCGGCTCCGTGGCAAGTGGGCACTCGGCATCACGCCACGCAACTTCACCTGGATTCTCAAGGACAAGCTGGCGATCTGTGAGCGTCCGGGCGGAGTCGGCGACAGCCATCGCCGAGTCCGACGCCAGGAAGAGATCATCTGGCTCCGGGAGAACGGTTTCGGGTGTGTACTGTCGATCATCTCGGCGCCGCACAACCTGCACAACTACGAGGAGCTGCAGCTGCCGTGCCGTCACCGGCCGTTCAACAGCGAGCACACCGATCAGTACCTCAAGGCGCTGTACACCGAGATCCGTGACCTGCTCAAGCACGGCACCAAGGTGCTCGTCCACGGCGACGAGGTCGGCGATCGCATCCTCGGCATCATGGGCGGCTACATCCGCTGGGCGGGCCTCGTCGAGGAACCGACCCAGGCGATCCAGGTCACCGAACGCCTCGCCGGGCGTGCCCTCGACCCGTTCGCACGCGAGATCATCCTGCGCGCCACCGACCTGCGCTGACCCACCCGCGCCGACGCGGCGTCAGCGGATCGGGGGCGAGACCGTGCAGACCGAGGTGTCGACGAACACCCTCGGGAGCGGGTCGATCGCGACGTTGCCGGGCCGGAGTTCGAAGTGGAGGTGGATGTTCTCGGCGCTGCTCGTGCCGCTGCTGCCGACGAACCCGATGACATCGCCGAGTTCCACCGTGTCGCCCTCGACGAGGCCGTTCGGATCCTCGGTGAGGTGGAAGTACTTGTACGTCGTGTCGGTGTCGGCGTCGTACAGCGTCCAGCCCCACCCGGCCGTCCCCGTGTTGGTGTACCGCTTCGTGAGCGTGCCGGCCGCCACTGCGTACACCGCTCGGCCGGACGACCCCATGATGTCCAGTCCCTCGTGACGGCGCGTCCCGCGCGAGTCACCGAAGTTGTCGAGCACGTAGCAGTCGCTGCCGGCGTCGACCGGAAAGATCAGCAGCCCTTCCGGCGCTGTCGGTGCGACCCCCGGGGGCGGCGTCCGCAACGCCAGACGCTCCGCCGTGCGCAGGGCCGTACCCGGAGCGTCGAGCCGGACCGTCGCTGCGGTGTCGGCCTCCTGTGCCGATGCGAACGACCCCAGCCCCAGGCACACCGCGCTCGCGGCCACGGCGAGTGCCGCCGCGCGCGGCCATCCGGTGACGTGGCGGAGCGACTTCATGAGAGAGACATCGGCAGCGTGAGGTGGTGACTTGACATCAGATCACCGTGACACCGGCGATCGGAAGCGACAATCGTGGCACAGGATCGACCGGTCGTGCGATCGGGCCACCGGGTCGCACCTCGAAGTGAAGATGCGGCACGAGGCCGGTCGGCGACTCCACCGGGAAGGTCGATGCGCCCGGCTCACGCCGGCCCCCGCAGGCCCAGAGCCGAACCGAAGATCCGTCGACGGGTACGAGTAGCGTTCATGTCATGGCTGGTCGTCGGGTGTTCGTCAGCGGCGTCGGGGGCGAACTCGGCACCTTGGTGGCGAGTCTGCTCGAGGCCGAGGACTGGGTGGGAGCGCTGTCGGGTATCGATGCCGATCCACCTCGGCGCCGCCTCGATCGTACGGTCTTCCACCGGATCCACCCCGATGAACACGATCGCATCGTCGACACCGTCGTCGACTTCAACCCGCACGTGCTCGTCCATGTCGGGGTGTGGGAACCCGACGCCCGCGCCGCTCCCCACGCCGCGGCGCTGCTGACCGATGCGGCCGCGACGTCGATCATCGGAGCCGCTGCCGAGTGCCGTGCGCTCGAACACCTGGTGGTCCGCAGCGGGATCGAGGTGTACGGCCGAGCTCGCGGCGCGCTGACCCGGCCCGACGAGTCCGCACCGGTCCAGCCCACGAGCGACTGGGGTCGCACCGTCGCGGCCATCGAACGAACCGCCGCACGTGTCGGCGAACGTGTCGGCGTCACCGTCGGCGCGCTCCGGCTGGCGCCGGTGCTGGGGCCCCACGTGCCCTCGCCACTCGGCCGTCTCCTCCGCATGCCCGCCGTTCCGTTCAGCGCGCTCGCCGATCCGCCGTTCGCCGTGATCGAGGACCGCGACGCCGCACGTGCCTTCGTTGCCGCGGCGCGGATCGGGCTCGCCGAACCGGTGAACGTCGTCGCGCCCGGAGCGATCACGGCCCTCCAGGCTGCTCGGCGCGGTGGCCGGCTCCCGATCCCGCTCGTCGGCCCCGACTGGAGGATCGCCCGCACACTCAGCCACCTCCTCGGTGCGCCGATCCCCGATCACGTGTCGGAGACGCTGCACCGTGGCCGGCTCGCCGACAACGGGCTGATGCGCTCACTACTGGGCGTCCAGCCCGACACCTCGACCACCGAGGTCATCGACCGGCTCTACCACTGGCCGAGCGTGATCCGCCAACCAGCGAGAGTGCAGGTGGCCTGATGGAAACCCCACTGGAGCGCGTCACCCAACTCACCGCCCGCGTCACACGACTCGGCGACGAACCGAACGGCACGATCGACGACTGGGGCCGCGACCCGGGCCTCGTGCGGGCCACGATGCACCTGGCACGCGTCCGGTGGGACGTCGCGGTCGGTGGCGATCAACACCTCCCGCGTCGCAAGGGTGCGCTCGTCGTCGTCAACACCCGCCGGTTCGCACTGGCGCCGATCTTCGCGGCCCTTGCGATCAGCGAAGCCGTCGACCGACCGGTGCGATTCGTCGGCCGACCCGACACCGCCCCGGTCGGCGCGTTCAGCCGTCGACTCGGCGGGCTGCTCGACCACCCCGACGAGGTCGCTGGAGCACTCCGCTCCGGCGAACTGGTCGTGATGGGCGCCGACCACGAAACCCACGTCGGCGCCGGTCACCACCAGCTGGTCGGCCGGGTCGATCACGCACTGGTCGGCGCTGCACTCCGAGCGGGTGCGCCGGTGCACCCCGGCGCCACGGCGAGCAGCCCGTTCACCCGAGCGGCACGGGTCGAGATCGGCCAGGCCTCCCGTTCCCCACGCAAGCGACGTGGACCGTTGACCGAACTCGAACTCGCCGACCAGGTCCGCATCGACATCGGCCTGCTCCTCGACGAGTTCGGCGAGGTCCGCACCGGCACCGCACTCGACCGTCTTCCCCTCTCGGGATTCGGGGGCGCCTGATGACCTACGTCCGCAGCAGTGACGGCACCCGCCTGCACTACCAGGTGACCGGTCGGCCGGGCGCGCCGCCCATCCTGTTCATCCAGGGTCTCGGTGCCGACAAGAACGGCTGGAACCTGCAACGGCTGGCCACCGCCCCCTGGTACCAGGCCGTGGCCCTCGACAATCGAGGCGCCGGGCGCAGCGACAAACCGCACGGTCGGTACACACTCGAGCAGATGGCCGATGATGCGATCGCCGTGCTCGACCACGCCGGCGTCGAGACCGCTCACGTCGTCGGCGCATCGATGGGTGGAGCCATCAGCCAGATCGTCGCCGTCAAGTACCCCGAGCGGACCCGTTCGCTCACGCTCGCCTGCACCGCCGGACGCAACCATCCCTGGCGCGAGGAACTGCTCACGAGCTGGCGCGACAATGCCCTCGAACGGGGCATCGGATCGATGGGTCACGAAGCCGCCCGCTGGGTGATCGGCCCGCGATCGTTCCGCCGACTCCTTCCCGCGATCGGTTGGCTCGGCCCGCTTGCGCTCGGCCGGCCCGCCCACTCGTTCGCTGCGCAGGTCGACGCGATCCTCGCTGCCGGCGAACTCCACCAGGACCTGATCGATCGCCTGCCCGACATCGCCGTACCGACGCTGGTGATGGTCGGCAACCAGGACATCCTCACGCCACGCGGCGACAGTGAGGACCTCGCCGCCACGATCCCGACCGCCGAACTCGTGGTGATCAGCGGCGCCGCGCACGGCTTCATGGTCGAGCACGCCACCACGTTCAACCGGGTGCTGCTCGAGTTCCTCGGCCGCGCCGAGCGGGCGCACCAGTCCGCTGTCGGCGAGCAGCAGCGCCTCGACGGGGCGCTCGCAGCCGGCTGATGCGCGTCGTCGTCGTCGGGGCGGGCCTGTCGGGCCTGGTGGCGGCGCGCGAACTCCAGGCCGCGGGCGCACAGGTCAGCGTCGTCGACAAAGGCCGGTCGCCGGGTGGACGCATGGCCACCCGCCGCATCGGCGCCGCGACGCTCGACCACGGCGCCCAGTTCTTCACCGTGCGCACTCCGGCCTTCCAGCGGCGCGTCGACGATTGGGTCGACCGTGAGCTGGTGCGGGTCTGGACCAACGGTTTCCGCTCCGACGACGGGAACCCCCGCTACGTGGCCACCGCCGGCATGAACTCGTTGGCGAAGGACCTCGCAAACGGCCTCGACGTGTCGTGCTCGACGATGGCGTTCGCGGTGCGCCGCGATGCACCGTGGACCGTCGTGATCGACGACGGCTCGCTGCGCGCCGCCGACGCGGTGATCATCACCACACCGTTGCCGCAGGCCTTCGCGTTGCTCGCAGATGCCGCCGTCGAACTCGACGATTCGCTGATGCGCACCGACTACGACCGCACGATCGCGCTGCTCGCCAGCCTCGATCGACCTCCCGTGATCGATGCGCCGGGAGGGGTGCAGAGTCCGTCCGACGACGTGAACTTCGTGGCCGACAACGCGGCCAAGGGTGTCAGCGCCCAGCCGGCGATCACCCTCCACGCGTCAACGGCGTGGAGCGAAGCCAACTGGGATCTCGACACCGATCGACTGCTGCCGATGCTGGTCGAACTCGCGTCCCCGTGGCTCGGCGATGCCGAGATCGTCGAGGCGCACGTCAAGAAGTGGCGCTTCGCGACCCCACGAGCGGTCTGGCCGGACCCGTGCTGGGTGTCGAGCGACGGGAGCATCGTGCTGGCGGGCGACGCCTTCGACGGGCCGCGCGTCGAAGGGGCCCACAACTCGGGGCTCGCGGCCGCTCATGCACTCACCGGGTGAGTTCGGTGAGTACCGACAGCAGCTCAGTCGCCAGCGCAGCGGACGGCGACGACCTGGCGAGCTTGGAGGTCGACGATCGACACGCTGTCGGGACCGAAGCGTTCGAGGAAGTCGGAGAACGACGTGAACTCCTCGCCGTCGCACTCGCGTTCGATCACCGGCGGATAGGGGATGCGCCAACCGTTCTCGAACAGGGCCTCACCGTCCTCGAGGTCGACGATCGGTGGCAGCTCCGCCGTCGCCCCGGGTGCCTGGGGGAGAATCGAGAACCAGACGACCGCGTCGCCGAGCATGTCGGCGAACAGCGCACACTGGTTGGTCTCGTCGAGTTCGTCGCACGAGATCTCGCCGAGCGTGCCCGGCGCGATGCGCAGGAACCGGGGCCCCGTGAGGACGACGTCGAGGTAGCCGGTGGTGGCGCCGTCGGGTCCAACGCCGAAGTCGTCCGACTGCTCGACCGAGAAGATCGGTTCGATCAGATCGATGCGGCGCTCGATCAGGTCGGGTTCGACGACCGCTTCGAGTTCGTCGTCGCCGAGCAGCACCGTCCACACGAGCACCGCCAGGATGCCCAGCGCGGCGAGGGCGGCCACGAACCGCCAGTTGAAGAGCTGCCTCACGACTCCACGGTAACCGTGGACGGTGTCGCTGCCAGGTCGGCAGCGGCCACAGCGGCGGCACGGTACGCGGCGGACCCGATCGCCTCGAGCACGTCGTCGGTGTGGGCCAGCCCGACGAAGATCGCCTCGTAGGCGCCGGGCGCCATGGCGACGCCCTCGGCGAGCATCGCCTGGAAGAACGCCGCGTAGGCGCGCTCGTCGGTGCGGCGGGCATCGTCGAAGTTGCGCACCGTGCCCGCCTCGGCGCCGCAGACGATCCCGACCAGGGTGCCGACCACCGGGAACGACGCCACGAAGCCGGCCGCCGAACATGCGTCGCGGAGCAGCGCCGACAGGTGGCGGGCACGCGCCATCAGCTCGATGTAGACATCGGGCGTCAACTCGTTCAGCGCCGCGAGGCCTGCGGCGGTGGCGATCGGATTGCCCGACAGCGTGCCGGCGTGGAACACCGGGCCGAGCGGCGAGAGATGCTCCATCACCTCGGCACGTCCGCCGACGGCGCCGATCGGGAGTCCTCCTCCGATCACCTTGCCGAAGCAGGTGATGTCCGGAGCGACATCGAACTTGGCCTGCGCCCCACCGGTGCCCAGCCGGAAGCCGGTGATCACCTCGTCGAAGATCAGGAGCGCACCGACGCGGTCGCACTCGGCGCGCAGCCCCGAGAGGAACCCCGGGCTCGGTGCGACGACACCCATGTTCGCGGCGACCGGTTCGACGATCACCGCCGCCACCCGCTCGTCGAGTTCCGGCACGACGTTGTAGGGGGCGACAATCGTGGCCGCCACGGCCCCGTCGGGCACACCGGCGGTGCCGGGCAGGCCGAGCGTGGCGACGCCGCTGCCCCCGGCGACGAGGAGCGCATCGGTCGCCCCGTGGAAGTTGCCGGCGAACGTCACGATCCGGTCACGACCGGTGACGCCCCGGGCGAGCCGCACGGCGGTGCTCGTCGCCTCGGTGCCCGAGTTCATCAGCCGGACGCGCTCGCAGCTCGGCACCCGTTCGGCGATGGCCTCGGCGAGCTTCATCTCCCGGGGCGTGGGAGCGCCGTACGAGGTGCCGTCGACCGCAGCGGCGCTCACCGCGGCCGTGATCGCCGGGTGGCCGTGGCCGAGGATGACGGCCCCGTAGCTCTGGACGAGATCGAAGTAGGTCGTTCCCTCGACGTCGGTGATCGTGGCCCCCGAGGCGCGCGCGACCACGTAGGGCTCGCCGCCAACGGCCTTGAACGCGCGGATCGAGGAGTTGACTCCACCCGGAATCGCCCGGCGCGACCGCTCGAAGAGGCGGTGGTTGGAGGGCACACCCGCGCCGGTACAGATCGTGGGGACACAGCCCGCAGCAGCGCACGCGTCCGGATCACACGACGGGATCCCAGGCGACCAGTCGACCGTCACGGCGCGAGCTCCCCGGACGCCACCGACTCCGCGAACCAGCGAGCGAAGTAGGTCAACACGATGTCGGCGCCGGCACGCCGGACGGCGCTCAGGTGTTCGAGAGCGACCGCATCGAGGTCGATCCAACCGCGATCGGCGGCGGCGTGGATCATCGCGTACTCACCGCTGACGTGATAGGCGGCGAGGGGCACGTCGATGCGGGCAGCGGCTGCGGCGATCACATCGAGGTACGCCAGCGCAGGCTTCACCATCACGATGTCGGCGCCCTCGGCGATGTCGAGATCGATCTCGTGCTGCGCCTCCCGGGCGTTGTGCCAGTCCTGCTGATAGCCCTTGCGATCGCCTCCACCGACGATCGACACGTCGACGGCGTCGCGGAACGGCCCGTAGAGGGCGCTGGCATACTTCGCCGCGTACGCCATGATCGCCACGTCGGTGTGCCCGGCACCGTCGAGCGCCTCGCGGATCACGGCGACCTGTCCGTCCATCATTCCGCTCGGCGCGACGACCTGCGCGCCGGCATCGGCCTGGGCCACCGCCGCACGAGCGTAGATCTCGAGCGTCGCGTCGTTGTCGACGTGCCCGTGTTCGTCGACGATCCCGCAGTGTCCGTGGTCGGTGTACTCGTCGACACACAGATCGGCCATCACGACGATCTCGTCGCCGAGGTCGCTGCGGAGATCGGCGAGCGCGAGCTGCACGATGCCGTCGGGATCGAACGCCCCGCTGCCCACCGCATCCTTGTGCGCCGGCACGCCGAACAGGATCACGCCGCGGACGCCGAGTTCGGCGAGTTGCGCCACCTCGGCACGCAGGGAATCACGGGTGTGCTGCACCACGCCCGGCAGCGACTCGATCGGGTGGGGCGCATCGATGCCCTCACGCACGAACAAGGGTGCAACGAGGTCGTCGACGCGAAGATGGTGCTCGGCGACCAACCGGCGCATCGCCGACGATCGGCGCAGGCGGCGCGGGCGTGACGAGGGCGGCGGAGACGGCACGCTCCGCAGCCTAACGGTGACGACTTCGGCGATGACCGGCGCGACTGGCGGAGCGCCGGTGCCCGAACGGGTCCGCGCTCAACCGGTAGCGTGCTCGGCGTGTCCGTTCAGGCTTGGTTCTCCCACGACGAGGTGGCGCTCGCTCCCGGGTCGACACTCGTCCTCCCGCTGACGGTGCACAACCTCGGTGAGTCGACCGAGTCGTTCACGATCGTTCCCGGCGGACTGGCTGCCAGCTGGACCAACGTGTCACGTGGCAACCTCACCCTGTTCGGCGGGTCACAGGAAGTGATCGACATCGAGGTCAGCCCGCCCGCGCTCGCAACCACCACGGCCGGTCCGACAGCGATCGTCATCCGGATCATCCCGCTCGGAGACTCCGACGATGCGGTCGTCGCGGAGACCATCGTGTCGATCGAGCCGTTCGACGACTGCCGGCTCGTGCCGCTACAGCCGGTACAGCGGGCCCGCCATCGTGCGACCTACGAGTTCATGGTCGAGAACCACGGCAACACCGTGGCGAGCTGCCGGCTCCATCTCATCGATCCGACCGAACGCATCGACGGCGACTTCGACCCTCCGGCGGTGGGTGTCGCACCGGGAGCGGCCAGCCTGGTGCGGCTCAAGACCCGTGCCAGCCGCGGCGGATTCCGTCGCACGACCCGCACGATCGACTTCGAGATCGAAGCCGGTCGTCAGGGGTTCCCACCGGTCACCGAGCCTCTCGCGCTCGTCCAGTCGCCGACGATCCCGGCCGAGGCGCTCACCAAGGCCGCCGTGGTGCTCGCCGTGCTGGCGGGGCTCGTCGCCGCCTGGTTCGGGCTCGTCGAGCCGGCGATCGAGGACGCGGTGGCCGACGAGATCGCTGCGCAGTCCGCTCCCGTTGCAACGGTGCCCGGGCAGCCCACCGATCCCGCCACACCGCAGACCACCGTGATGCCGTCCGAGGGCCCGGACAGCCCCGAGGTCGTCGGTGAGCCGGCGTTCTTCCGGCTCGAGGTGGCCGCCGCACTCACACAGGCTGCGTCGGAGTCGATCACGATGCCCGACGGCGCCTACGTGGATCTCACCGACGTCCGGATCGAGAACCCGTACAACGACCGTGGGGTCGCGACGTTGCTCGTGAACGACCAGCAGGTCTACCTGTGGTCGTTGGAGAATGTCCGCGGTTCGCTCTTCGAACCCCGTGTCACGCCGCTCCGGCTGGAGCCCGGCGACAACGTGGCGTTCTCCGTGCGGTGCGACGAGATCGGCGACGCCACGCGCTCGACGTGCACCAACGCCGTGAACCTGTCCGGCGAGAGCTTCGAGATCCAACCCTGACGACCGGCCGCTGACAACGGAGTCTCACACCGGGGGCAGGCCCCCGACGCACCGCTCAGAAGCCGGTGCCGAAGCCGGGCAGGACGGCGAGGACGGGGGTCTGCTCGATGACCTCGACCGTCGTGGACGCAGCCGTGCCGTCAGCAGCCTGGGCAATCACGGTGCGGGTACCACCGCGTTCATCGGGCGACACCGGGACTTCCAACCAGAACGTTCCATCGCCGGCGGTCGTGAACTGTTGCGCTCCGGCTGCGTCGTCGCCGAACAGGATCGAGAACGGCGTGTTCGGTGGGAAGCCGCGGCCCGCAGCGAGCACCTCGCGGCCGGCCTCGACCTCGTCGGCGCCCAGCAGGAACTCCGGGGCGTAGCGACCGTCGCCGGCGGCGACCATGCTCGTGTACTGGCCCGTCGGCGTGGACACCTGGACGAGTGCGGTTCGCCGGCCGGAACTGGTCGGCGTGAACGTGACGCCCACACTGCAGGTGGCACGCGGATTGAGCGGCCGGTCGACGCAGCTGTCGCTGGTGATCGCGAAGTCGCCGGCGTGGGCACCGGTCACCTGGATCGTCGACACCGACGTCGGCACCAGCGAGATGTTCTGGACATCCAACACGAACTCCGCACTCGACTCGCCGACGACCACGCTCCCGAGGTCGGCGCCGGCCGGATCGGTCCGCAACGTCGGCTCGCCGCCGGCGCCACGCACGGTCGTGCTGACGCTCACGGCCTCGAACCCTTCCTCGGCGACGGTCAACGTTGCCGACACCGGCACTGGTTCGTTCGGGGTGAACGTGATCCTCACGGTGCAGTCGGCGCCCGGCGGGACGGGTGCGCCGAGAGCGCACGTGCTGCCCTCCTGGTTGATCGAGAAGCGACGGTCGGACACGGTGACCAACGAGGGCGTGAAGGACGTGGGACCGTTGTTGATCACCGCGACGTACCACTCGTCGCTGGTGAAACCGACGAGCGTGGTGCCGAGGTCGGCTTCCGCCAGCGACAGCGTCGGCTCGGTGGTGACGGCCACGACCTGGCGCCCGGTTGCACCCGATGCGAGCAGCTGGGGCCCGGCGAGCGTGTCGAAGACCGTCGTGCGGCCTGCGTCGCTCAACTGGGGACGTGAATGAGCTGCGACAGCGGGTCGGACACCGTCGGATGTCATCGCCACACGACGCAAGGTGCCGAGATGGGCATCGGCCACCAGCAGATCACCGTCGGAGGGCTCGCCGCCACCGGATGCCTCCACGAGCTGGAGGTTCGAGGCCTTGGTGATGAAGGCGACGAGCTGACCGTCGGCGCTGAGCGCGGGCTGCGAGGACGGTGCCGTGCCGGCCACCACGGGGTCGGTGCCGGGCTCGCTGCTCACCATCGACACCCTGGTACGGCTCACCTCGTCGTAGATCCCGTTGGCATCGACGTCGCGGTCGACGCGGTAGACCTGCATGGGGCATCCGTCGGCGCAGGGCGGAAAGATCGCCGACACGATGCCCACGTCGGCGCTCGTGAACGCGACGACTCGGCCGTCGCGTGACAACTCGGGATCGGAGGCGCCGACGACCGTCGGCTGACCATCGACTCGCATCGACATCGTACGCACCGCGAGGAACGGGTCGGCCTCGTCACGGTCCCACACGAAGATCTGGCCGGTGGCAGGGCCTCCCGGTTCCTGGCCGACGCCCCAGCCCGGCACCGCGTCCTGCGACGCTGCATCGGAGCGGTAGGCGACGTAGCGGCCGTCGCCCGAGATCGCTGGCTGGTCGAGACCACGGTGGACGAACTGGGTGTCCGGCGTCGACAGCGGCGTACCAGCCACGAGCACCGAGCGGTCGGGATCGGACACGGGGCGCCCGAGATCGACCAGGCTGATCGACGTGACACCCTCGGACTCGATCAACTGCGTCGCCGGGTGGGTGTAGGCGATGAGTGTGCCACTTCGTGACACGGCGGGGGTGTCGTCGGTGCTCACGTCGTCACGGGCCAGGCTCGACCCGTCGGTCCGGGTCGAGACCAGTTCCCAGCCGCCGGGCATGCCACCGCAGTGTTCGAGCCGGAGGCGGTACACGTCCCACCGGTCGCCGGTGTCGTCGTCACGGAACACGTCGAGCGCGAGTTCGGTCACCACGATGAGGTTGCAGCCGTCACCTGACACGACGGGGTGGATCGAGTTGCCGGCGCGCAGGCCCTCGGGGACGACGGTCATCTCCTCCGTCGACCCGGACTCCCGGTCGGTGAGGTACACCGTGGTGGTGCGAGTGTCCTCGGGGTTCGTCGGTGCTCCTTGCGATGCGATGAACCGGCCGTCACCCGACACCGAGGCGTGGGATCCGCTGCCGCTGCCGACTGCGGCGGTGGTGGCTTCGGGGGCGGCCGACGCAGCTTGCTCGAGCACCACGACGGGGCGCGCGGAGACACTGACCGCGCTGGTGCCGAGGATGACCGCCGCGCACAGCAGGCCCGACGCGGCAACGAGTCGCCGTCGTCCGCTCCGTTCGACCACCTTGCTCCTCACTTCGCCGTATCGATCTGCGCTGATTCTTGCATGCCGGCACCCTCGGCGTCCCTCGCGCCCTGTCGGGAAAGAATCCGTTCGAGTTCGGTCACGAGACCTCCAAGTGAATGATCGGTCGCCGTACTCGTGATCTTGAGCCCCAATTCGTCGGCCACCGCTGCGGTCGTCGGTCCGATGGCGACCACGATCGGTGGCAACGACGCACCGAACGTGTCGAACCAGGCCTGGGCGGCCGAGCCGCTCGCCAGCAGGAGTGCATCCGCCCCCTCGATCGCGTCGGGGTTCGGCGCCACCAGACGGGTGCGGTAGGCGACGACGGCGGTCACTCGGTGGCCCGCCGCGGTCAGGTGATCGACCAGCTCGGAGCCGGCGCGGTCGGCTTGCGCGACCAGGATCCGTTGCGGAGCAGGACCCGCCCGTTGCACGAGCTCGGCCGCGAGCGCCGCAGCCCGCTGGACCGACGGCACGAGATCGACCGCTCGGCCGGTGCCCGCCTCCAGCACGCGGGCGGTGGCGCCGCCGACCGCGGCGAGACGAACCTTCGGCGAAGCCACCGCTGCTGCGGCGACACGTTCCGCGCCGGCGGCGGAGGTGACGACGAGCCAGTCGATGTCGTCGAGTCGGTCGAGTTCCCGCTGCAACGCAGCGCCACCGTCGGCGGGTTCGAGCACTTCGATCAGCGGCACGTGCACCACCGTGGCGCCGCGGGTCTCGAGCAGTGTCGCGAGTTCGCCGGGTCGCTCACGAGTGACGAGGACACGACACCCTGCGAGCGACTTCATCGACCGAGCGCCTCCTGTGCGCCGAGGGCGGCTCGGCGCGCCCGATCGCGGTCGCCGCCGTCACCCTGGAGTGCGACGGTCGCGACGATCGACTGACCGATCGTCGTGTCGGCGAGAAACACCGTCAACACGCCGCCGCGCACGTGCCCGCCGACCGGCAGCGAACACCCGGAGCCGAGCTCGGCGAGGAACGCTCGCTCGATCTCGACATCGCGCCGCGTGGGGGCATGATCGACCGCGGACAGGACGCCGCGGGTCTCGTCGTCGTCGCTCCGACACTCGACCGCCACGCAGCCTTGACCGACGGCGGGCACGAACGAGTCGACATCGAGCCGTTGGGCGATCCGGTCGGTGATCTGCAGGATGTCGAGCGCTGCCACCGCCATCACGATCGCACCGTCGTCGGGGATCTTCGAGAGCCGGGTGTCGATGTTGCCGCGCAGCTCCGTGAAGTGGAGGTCGGGGCGGACACGCTGGAGCTGGGCGCGCCGACGCACCGAGCCCGTCGCCACCGTGGCACCGAGCGGCAGGTCGTCCAGTCGTCGGCCGATGAGCGCATCCGCCGGGTCGCGTCGCTCGCAGAACGCCGCGATCGTCAGGCCCTCGGTGGGAGCCGACGGCAGATCCTTCGCAGAGTGTGCGGCAAGGTCGGCTCGTCCATCGAGCACGGCGAGTTGCACCTCCTTGACGAACACGCCCTGGCCGCCGATCGTGTGCAGGGGCACATCGGTGCGGAGGTCACCGGTCGTCTCGATGGCGACCAGCTCCACCGCACGTCCGGTGGCCGCAGTGATCAGGTCGGCGACGACGGTCGCCTGCGCCAGCGCCTGGCGCGAGCCACGGGTGGCGAGACGCAGCGGGCTCACCCGAGGTCGAAGAGGTCGCGCACGGCTGCGGCATTGCGTTCGCCCTGTGGCGTTCCGGCCTGCGCCTTCAGACGGACCGACGGCTCGTGGAGGAGTTTCGCCACGATCGCCCGGGTGAGCGCCTCGACGGACTCGCGTTGGCTCTCGCTCAGGTCGCCGAGACGGGAGGAGAACCGCTGGATTTCGCCGGCGCGGACCCGATCGGCCGCCTCACGCATCGACGCGACGAGTGGAGCGGCCTGACGCGCCGTGGACTCGACGAGGAAGCTCTCGACCTCCTCGCCGACGATCGCACGTACACGCTCGGCCTCGGCGGCGCGGTGCGAGAGTCCGCGGTCGGCCCAATCGCGTAGGTCGTCGAGGTTCGACAGGGTGACCGCCGGCAAGTCGGCGACGTCGACGGCGACGTTGCGGGGTACACCGATGTCGACGATGTGCAGCGGCCGAGTGGACGAGCCCCGAGCGGTGCCGACGAGCGCTGCGTCGACCACCGCATGCTCGGCGCCGGTGCCGGCGACGATCACATCGGATGCGGCGATCGCTTCGGTCAGCCGGTCGAATCCGACCGCAACACCGTTGACGCGTTCGGCGAGCGATGCGCCCCGGTCGGGCGTGCGGTTGGCGACGAGGATGTCGGCGCCGCCGGCGCGGTGCAGGGCAACGGCGACACCCTCGCCCATCGAGCCCGCGCCGATCACCAGCACCCGCTTGCCCGTGAGATCGCCGATCATGTCGGTGATCATCTCGACGGCGGCGTGGCTGATCGATGCCGTGCCGCGGGCGATGCCGGTTTCGCTACGCGCCCGCTTGCCCGTGGCGATCGCCGAGCGGAACAGCTGGTTGAGCGTCGACCGAGCCGCACCCTCGCGTTGAGCGGTCTCCCATGCGGATCGGACCTGTCCGAGGATCTCGCTCTCGCCGAGCACGGCCGAATCGAGCCCGGCGGCGACCTCGAACAGGTGTGTCACGGCGGAGCTGTCGTGCTGGCTGTACAGGTGCGGCGTCAGTTCCTCGATGCTCAGGTCACCCAGCTCGCACAACAGATCCCGAACGTCGCCGTACGCGCCGTGGAACAACTCGGCGACCACGTACACCTCGGTGCGATTGCAGGTGGAGAGCACGACGGCCTCACGAACGTTGTCGCGCTGAGCGAGGCCGGCGACCGCCTTGCCGAGGTGCTCGGGAGCGATCGTGACGCGCTCGAGCAGGGGCAGTGAACCACTGCGGTGGTTGACCCCAACGACCAGAATCGACATGCGGATCCAACCCTAGGCGCTCGCGCCGCGTTGACGCTCGCCGGGCACGGCACGCAACCCGGTGGCGGGCGGCGCCGAGGCGCGCCGCTGTTCGTAGTAGCTCAGGATCTGCAGCTCGACGGCCAGGTCGACCTTGCGGACGCTGATGCCGGCGGGCACGCTGATCACGGTCGGAGCGAAGTTGAGCAGGCTGGTGACACCCGCACCGACGAGTGCGTCGGCGGCGTGCTGGGCAGCGGGCCCGGGTGTGGCGATCACGCCGATGGAGATCCCCCGCGACTGGACCACCTGCACCAGTTCGTCGAGGTGCCGGACGCGGACGCCACCGACGAGCGAGCCGACCTTGCTGGGATCGATGTCGACGATGCCGCCGACGGGGAACCCACGGTCGCCGAAGCCGTTGTAGCCGGCAAGCGCCTGGCCGAGGTTGCCGGCTCCGACGATCACGACGGGCCAATCGTGGGTGAGGCCCAGTTCGCGACGGATCTGGTAGACGAGGAACTCGACGTCGTAGCCGACGCCACGCGTGCCGTAGCTGCCGAGATAGCTGAGGTCCTTGCGGACCTTCGCCGCGTTGAGCCCGGCGAATTCCGCGAGTTCGTCGGAGGACATGCCGGTGATCCCCTCGTCGAAGCGCTCGGAGAGGATGCGCAGGTAGACGGGCAATCGGGCCACGGTGGCCTCCGGAATGCGTCGTCGCGTGCGTTGCCCAGACATGAAGCCATCACGTTAGAGCGCTCGTGCACACTTTCACAAAGCTGGCCTCGGAGGAACCGGACGAGACGTCGGTCACCCGAACCAGCGACGCCCGCGGCGTTGCTGCTGGGCGATCAGATCAGCGAGGCGCCGACACGCAGTGCGTCGTCGAGGCTGCGCCGCACCAGCTTGCCGGAGGCGTTGCGAGGCAGCGCATCGACGAAGATGATCTTCGTGGGGCACTTGTAGCGGGCGAGATGATCGAGTGAATGTTCGATCAGTGCGTCCTCGTCGACGTCGGCACCCTCCCGGGTGACCACGTACGCCTTGACCGCCTCACCGGTGTGCGGGTGCGCAACACCCACGACCGCCGCTTCGATCACGTCGGGATGCATCGTGAGCATCTCTTCCACCTCGGCCGGGTACACGTTGAATCCCGACACGATGATCAGGTCCTTCGATCGGTCGACGAGGTACAGGTAGCCGTCGTCGTCGGTGGTGGCCATGTCTCCGGTTCGCAGCCAGCCGTCGTCGGTCAGCACCGCCGCCGTCGCCTCCGGGTCCTCGTAGTAGCCGGCGAAGACGTTGTCGCCGCGCACCCAGATCTCACCCACATCGCCCACCAACGCGTCACCATCCGCGTTGACCAGGCGGATCTCGACGCCCTGCAGCGCCCGCCCCACCGAACCGAGACGAACCGGCGACCCGGTCGACGTCGTGACGATCGGGGACGCTTCGGTGAGGCCGTAGCCCTCGCGGATCTCGACGCCGAACCGGTCACGCATCGTCTCGGCGACCGAGACCGACAGCCGCGAGGCACCCGACAGCGCGAGGCGCACCGTGGCGAAGGTGTCCGCCGGCAGGTCGTCGAAGTGGGCGAAGGCCGCCCAGAGTGCCGGAGCACCGGGGATGACGGTGATCCGGCGGTCCTGGATCGACTGGATCGCCGTGGACGGGTCGAACCGTTGTACCAGCACGAGCGTGGCCCCGACACGCAGGCCCAACCCGACGACGACGTTGAGCCCGAAGATGTGGAAGAGCGGGAGCACGCCGTAGATCACGTCGTGGGCATCGATGTGGCCGTCGGCCGACAGGCTCTGCTCGAGGTTGGCCACGAGGTTGCCGTGGGTGAGCATCGCCGCTCGTGGAGCGCCTGCGGTACCGCTGGTGAACATGAGCACGGCGAGATCCGACGGATCGACGTCGATCACGTCGACCGGTTCGGACGCGGCGACCAGATCGTCGAACCCGACGCCATCGGCGGGGGCTGCTTCGGTGTGGACCACGGTCGGCACGGTGGGCAGCAGCGCGGGGTCGACGTGCGACCAGTTGACCGAGCTGCCCTTGTCGACGATGACGACCTTGGCATCGACCACGGCGAGCTCGGTCTCGAGTTCGGGGCCGGGGCTGGTGGGGTTCAAGGGCACCGCGACGGCACCGAGGCCGACGGCGGCGAGGTAGCCGACGACGAACTGCGGCGAGTTCGACAGCAACAATGCGACGCGGTCACCTGGTTCGACGCCGATCGACCGCAAGCCGCCGCGGAAGCGCTGCACCTGGTCGCGCAGCTCCCCGTAGCTCGTGGCTCGACCGCGACAGATCAGGGCGACCGAGTCGCTGGCGTGGTCATCGATGATGTGCGCGAGATTCACGTGGCCCCCTGCTGAGACGGGCGCTGCGTCGCGCCCCACTGCGGACTACCAGCGTACCCGTTGCGGCCCGCACCGCCCGCTCTCAGAGCCGGACGAGTGAAATCGTGGCGGCGACCAGAATGGCAGCCAACAGCAGACCGAGCGTCAGCGTGGTGGCGGGGCGCATGGGTGCAGGCTAGCGCCCGTCACCTCGACGGGCGCAGGGAGACGCGCTGAGCGACCGGCTGCTCCGCACCGTCGTCGGATGGCACGAGGGTGACCTGATCACCGGCGACCAGGCCGAGTTCGTCGGCGGCCGAGCGCTGATCCATCGCGAGCGCGAGCAGACCTGACGAGTCGAGCACGAGCCCGACCGAACCGCCGACCAGTTCGGCGAAACTCGAGGCGCGGACGGCGCTGCGCACCACCCCACCGACCGGGTCGGTGGGGCTCGCACAGCGCACTTCGATCCGCTGGGTGAACGTCTCGGGAAGGTCGTCGGGGCCGACATTGAGCTGCGCGTTGCCGTACCGGTCGACCCACAGGACCTGGGCGATCACCTTGGTGTCGTCGGACTGCGGCAGCGCGATGACGCCCGGCATCAGCAGGTCGGCGTCGACCAGATCTCCGAGGTCGGTGAGTTCGCCACCATTGCAGAGGTGTGCGACGGCCGGGGCGAAGATGTCGCGTCCGGCGAACGTGGCGCCCGGCGCCGTGAGTCGGTGGTCGGGGTTGGTGAGCTCCACGGCGCGTTCGGCACCACCGGCCATCGCCACCGCCGGAGCGAGCAGCCCGTTGTCAGGGCCCACCAGCACGCCCTCACCACCCGCAACCTCCACGGCGATACCACGGCGGTCGGAGCCGACACCCGGATCGACGACGGCGAGCACGACGCCCGATGCGACGTAGCCGATCGAACGGGCGAGCGCGAGTGATCCGGCCCGCACGTCGAAGGGCGGCACGCCATGGGTGAGGTCGACCACGCGGGCGTGGGGAGCGAGATCCCGCAGCACCGAGTGCACCACACCGACGAACTCGTCGGCGGTGCCGAAGTCGGACAGGAACGAAACCGTGTCGTAGCGGCGGCCCATGATCGACGAACCTATCCCGGCGCCGGCGCCCTGTTCACCGAGGGCCCGGGATTCCGAATCCGCCCCCGGACGCGACAAGGGCCGGTGCCAACCCCCCGATGGCACCAGCCCCGTCGGCGCTGCCCACCGTTTCCGGTGGACGCGTCTCCACACCCGCACCCTAGGCCATCGCCGACCGGTGTGAAAAGAGGCACACCCGAAAAACACCCATGGAATTCGCAGGGGCGGCCCGTGGGCCACCCGGCGGGGTCAGCCGAGTTCGCGGCTGCGTTCCGTTGCGGCTCGAACCGCCGCAGCGAACGCCGCCCGCACGTCGAGCGAGTCGAGGACCCGGAGGCCGGCAGCGGTCGTTCCCCCCGGCGACGTGACGCGCTCGCGCAGCAACGCCGGATCGCCCTCGCGGGCGAGCAGGGTCGCGGAGCCGAGCAGCAGCTGCTGCACCACGCGCTCGGCGACGGATCGCGCCATTCCCTCGGCGATCGCTGCCTCGGTGAGCGCCTCGGCCACCAGGAACACATAGGCCGGCCCGGAACCCGCAACGCCGGTGAACAGGTCGAGTTCCGGTTCGGTCATCCGTTCGACGGTCCCCACGGCGGACAGGATCGACTCCGCCCACGCGACGTCGTCGGGCTGCGCCGTGGTTCCGGCTGCGATCGCCGAGGCGCCGAGGCGCACGAGCGCAGGGGTGTTGGGCATCGCCCTCACCACAGCGACCGAGGGGCCGGTGGCCTCCTCGATCGTGACGATGCGGACGCCGGCCGCGATCGACAGCACGCGGCTGGCACCGGCTGCGGCCGCAGCAGTCGCAGCGGTCGGGATGTCGGCGGGCTTCACCGCGAGGACCGCGGCGCGGCAGGCCGGCACCTCGGCGGTGGCGGTGACGCCGGGGAACGATGCGACCAGCTCGGATCGGCGCGCTTCGACGACCTCGACGACGGCAAGCGACGACGGCTCGACCGACCCCGAGTCGAGCAACCCCCCGAGCAGTGCTGCGCCCATGTTGCCCCCACCGACGATCACCAGGTCGTACATGGCGCCACGTTACCGAGCGCCCGGATGGGCACAGACGACAGACCGACTCCCCCGAGTGCACCCATCCGGACCGTTGCCAGTGGGCGCCGACGCAGCAGCGAGGGAACCACCGTGAGGGAACAACCGCTCAGGGAGCGAAACGACTGCGGAACCCGATCCGCAGCAGGGCCTGGAAGCACTGCTCGACCTGCGAGTACAACGTGCCCAGCACGCGGTCGACCTCGGCGAGCGTGACCTGCCCGACCGGCATCTCCCCGCGCAGGAAGATCGCATCCTCCACGCCGATCGAGAAGTGCGCACCGACGAGACGATCGTTGCGCCGCAACAGTTGCTCGTAGAGCTCGGCGTCGTTCTCCTCCGGTGCGGGCATCACGTAGGTCTCGTAGCGAAACATCCGCTGTCCGAGCGTGAACCAGACCGTGGTGAACTCCTTGTCGTCACCCCGCATCCGCACGTACCACCGGATGGCGTCGGCGTCGCGGTCGATCGCGACGATGCGGTCGTCGGCAGCAGCGAGCTCGGCGAGCCATTCGTCGACGCGACGCTCCAGCACCGCGAGTTCGCTCGGCTCGTAGGCCTCGGTCACTGGCAGGTCACCCGCTCGCGCACGGTCAGGTCGGCGTAGAGCCGCCGGAGGCGGGCGGCGGCAAAGCTCCACGTGTACCGACGCGCACGCTCGACCGCGGCGACACCCATCGAGGCTCGAAGGTCGTCGTCGGCGAGGATCTCGGCCACCGCACGGGCGTACGGGACCGGATCGCGCCCGTCGATCAGGCGGCCCGTGCGACCGTCGTCGACCAGGCTCAGCAGCCCACCGACAGCACTCGCCACGACGGGCACACCGCAGGCGGCTGCTTCGAGGGCAACGAGCCCGAAGCTCTCGCTGCGGCTCGGCGCCAGGACGACGTCGGCAGCGCGGTAGTAGGTGGACAGGATGTGGTGCGGCTGCGGTTCGACGAAGCGGACACGGTCGTGCAGCCCGAGTTCGTCGACCAGCAGGTGCGCTCGCTGGGTCTCTGCGTCGCCGTCGACACCGCTCGCACCACCCACGATCACGAGTTCTGCGGTCGGGTGACCGAGTTCGTACAGCGCGCGGATCGCAACGTCGGGCCCCTTGAGCGGCTGGATGCGACCGACGAAGAGGAGCAGCGGCCGGTCGACGTCGAGTCCGAGGGCTCGGCGCGCGCCGGCCTGGTCGCCGGGAGCGAAGAACGCGTGCTCGACGCCCGGTGCGATGATCTCGAGTCGGCCGCGCGGGTTGCCGTAGTGCAACCGGAACTGGTCCTCCTCCTCGGCGCAGCTCACGCAGATCGCGTCTGCACACTGCACGATCTCGGCCTCGCTCCGATCACGCAGCATCGATTCGGGATCGCCGGCGGCCGCCTTGATTCGCGCCAGCGTGTGGAACGTCGACACGAAGGGGACGTCGAGTTCGTGCTTGAGGTGGTGCCCGACGATGCCACTCAACCAGTAGTTCCCGTGGATCACCTCGGGGAGCTCCTCGTTGGCGTACCAGTCGAGCACGCCGCGTCGGAAGTCGTCGACCACTTCCGGCAGCGCCTCTTTCGGGAGATGGTGAGGACCCGCTTCGATGTGGACGACCCGGTGTCCCGGCTCGACCACGACCTCGCGGGCAATCCGGCGCGATCGGCGCGGGTGAACGTGGTGCACTCGACGCCCGCCTGGGCGAGCGCGGAGACGAGTTCGCGCACGTACACGTTCATGCCGCCGCTGTCGCCCGATCCGGGCTGGGCGAGCGGTGAGGTGTGGAGAGAGATGACTGCTGCGCGCTGCACGACCGGACAAACCCTAACCACGGTCTGCTTCTTCCCGCCGAGGCGAGCGCGGCGGATTCAGCTGTCGGCGAGCAGCGTGTCGACGTCGGCTTCGCCGTCGCGGTAACGACGGACGAGTTCAGCGCTCAGCGCGTCGAGGCGATCGAAGCGCTCACGACGATCCGACGACACACGGCGCTCGAACTCACCGATCGCTGCGGCCAACGTGGCCAGCTCCGCATCGTCGAGTTCCTTGATGTGGCCGAGGCCGCCGGCAGAGCACAACTCGTCGAGTTCGACCGCGAGGGGGTGATCACTCAGGTCCTCCGTGGGCCGCGGTGGGCGCGCCGGGCCGCCGGTGAGGTGCTGCGACAGCACGGTCCGCAGGTCGTCCGACACCTCCGAATCGGCGGTCCGACGCATCGTTTCGGCCTTGACGAGATCGAGGCGGGCCTGCGCGACACGGCGAGCGTAGGAGACGGCATCGTCCTCGTGCTGGAGTTGCTGACGCAGGCTGCGCAACTCGGGGAGCGACAACTCGGACGGGTCGGACAGATCGGTCATCGTCACGTACTTCCTCCGGACACGGGCGGCAGGACTGCCACCTCGTCAGTGGGGCCGACGGGCATGTCGGCACTGGCCGCATCTCCGTTGACCCAGATTCGACAGGTGCTCAGCACGTCGCTGAACGTGGGCCCGTAGCGTTGCTCGGCCGCCGCCAACACGTCGCTGACGGTGCGGCCGTCGAACGTGTCGGTACCGATCCCCGCGGCCTCACGTGCCGAGGCGAAGAGTCGCATGGTGGGCACGTCGCCCAATCTACAAGTGCGACGACCGCCATCGGAGGTTACGTCGTCACGAGTGATCGCCGCGGGTCCGCCCACGACGGTCACGCCGGCGCGCCGCCCGGCAGCATTCCGGCGACGAGGCCGATCGCCGCAACCGCCAGCGTCGCTCCCAGGGCGAGGCGACGGGTCGAGGTCTCCTCGAGACGGCGGGTGGCGCCGTAGTACCCCAACTCGGGCTGCGGCAACGATCGCAGCGCGACGAAACCCCACGCCACGAACCAGGCAGCCGCCAGCATCGCGACGACACGTTCGTCGTGGGCCATGGCCCCGAGACCGTGGGTCCACCGGTCGCTGAGGCCCCGCAAGGAGACCACCAGGTTCAACACCACCATCGTCGCGAGCGTCGATGTCCACCTGATCGGCAGCCCGGTTCGCGACGTGCCGTCGCCGAGCCCGGCGCCGACGGACGCCATCGACCAGCGCAGCCGCGCGCCGGGCAGCAGCAGGCCGTCGGAGAGCAGGTAGTGGCCGCAGGCGAGGAGCAGCTGCGAGACCACCAGCAGAGCGAGCCACTCCCAACGGGGCACCTCGAAGGGGAAACGTCCCGTGAGGAGCACCAGCCCGAGCGCGACGACGAAGGCCATGCGTCGGATGCCCTCGGTCGCCACCACCGACCAGCCCGCCTGCGCGAGCGTCGGCCGTGTCGAGGCCGACCAGGGGTTGAACACTCGAAGGCCGCTGCGAGCCCACGCCACCTCGCCGGTGTCGTCGGCGCCCACCCGGTCGGTCGGACGCGAGACGGTGTCGTCGAGGCCGACCGCCACCGCGACCGTCTCGGTCAGTGGACTGGCGCCGACACGCGCCGCTCGCCGTTGCGTGCTCGTCGCAACTCCGTGCGGAGCGTTCCAGAGCGCTGCCGACAGCACGACGGCGGCCGCCAGAGCCACCACCTCCAGCACGAACACGACCGTGCCGACGACCCCGTTGATCGTCGCCAGCCGCCACCCGAGCCAGGTGAGCCACAAGGCGATGGACGCGCCGACGAGCAGCCGCCCCGTCCACCTCACTGCTGTGTCCACCTTGGTGCCGTGTTTCCTCGAATGCTGATGCCGACGACAGCTGTATCGGGCGACAGCTCGTGCGACTTGAGGTGCCGGTCACCAACGCCGGTTGGGCGGTATCGTGCCGCTCCTGTGGGAACCGAGAAACGCGAACGCCAGAAGGCCAACCGAGCGCTCAAGCAGCAACAGCTGGAGAAGCAGGCGAGTCGTCGATCCACGACACGGTGGATCCTGATCGGCGTCGGAGCCGTCGCCGGCGTGTTCCTGCTGGCGTGGATCGCCAGCAATTTCGTCGGCGAGGACGACCCGACCCCGGTCCAGCCGGTCGTCACCGTGCCCGCAGAGACCGTGCCCGCAGAGACCGTGCCCGCCGAGACGACGCCTGCCGCCGGAACCGAGGGCTGAGATGAGCCATCGTCGGATCCTCGCCGCCCTCGTTGCCGCGCTCGTCGTGGCGGCCAGTGCCTGCGGCAGCGACGACTCGGGTACTGCGGCCGCCGAGCCGACCGCCGCGACCGATCCGGCAGCGGGCGACACCACCGACACCGACGACGCCGCACCAGCATCGGCCGACTGCCCGCCGGTCGACGGTGCCGACGACCAGACCCAGCAGTTCGACGCTCCGCCGCCGAACTGTCTCGAAGCGGGAGCCACCTACGAGGCGGTCGTCACCACCAACCAGGGCGAGTTCACCATCCAGCTCGACCCCGACAGCGCACCGGTCGCCGCGAACAACTTCGTCTTCCTGGCTCGGAACCAGTACTTCGACGACACGATCTGCCATCGCATCATCCCGAACTTCGTGGTGCAGTGCGGCGACCCCACGGGCACCGGCACCGGTGGCCCCGGCTACACGATCGTCGACGAACCACCGGCACCGGGCGAGTACCAGATCGGCTCGATCGCGATGGCCAAGACGGCCGCCCCCGACAGCGGCGGCAGCCAGTTCTTCATCATCACCGGCAGCGACGGTGCGGCGCTCCCGCCCGAGTACTCGTTGTTCGGCCAGGTGACCGACGGCTTCGACACCGCGGTGGCGGCGATGGCCGCAGCCGGCACCCCGTCCGGCGAACCGTCGGAACCGGTCGAGATCCAGTCGGTCCGCATCGTCCAGAGCTGACGCGCCGAGCCCCGAAAATGCCTCGATGTGCGCGCCCAGCGCGCCAACCCGGGCATTTTTCGGCTCTTGGGGCGGGACGAGGGTCAGCGGCCGGCGTCCTCGTCGGCGCTGAGCTGGTCGATGTCGTCGAGTGGAATCGACATCTGACGACGTGACGCTCGGCTGAGCGCATGTGCGCCGACCGGCGACGACAGCAACTGGAGCACGACGACGAGGAGCAGGGTGGTGGCGGCGAGCAGCGTCCCGATCTCGATCGCGGCGCCGATGGCGACGAGGATCAACGCCAACGTGGGCGCCTTCGCCGCGGCGTGCATCCGGGAGAACAGGTCGGGGAACCGGTAGGCGCCGATGCCACCGATCATCGCGAGCGCGGAGCCTGCGACCAGCAGCACCTCGGCGAACGTGTCCATCAGTTGCCCCTCCGCTCGATGAACCGCGACAACGCCGTGGTGCCGACGAAGCCGACGAACACCGCGACCAGGACGGTCTCGATCGTGATGCCACCGCTGCTCGATCGGGCCGCGGCGACGATGATGCCGATCACCACGATCGAGAGCAGCCCGTCGAGGCCGACGACGCGATCGGGCAGACTCGGACCGCGCAGCAGGCGGTACATGAACCCCGCCGCACCGATCGACAGCATGATCATCGCGACGGCGTTCATGAACGGTCCTCACCGCGCGTGTTCGCCACGACGTGTTCGATCTCGGCGCGCTGTTGCTTCGTCCCGAATGCACGGACGGCGAGGTGCTCGAGGCGCAGGATGTCACGGCGCACCGACTCGACGTCGTCGAATCGCAGCACGTGGACGTAGATCGTCGGCGGCGTGTCGTCGCCGGGCTCGTGGACGTCGACCGTGAGCGTTCCGGGAGTGAGCGTGACGGCGTTGGCCACCACGGTGACGATGCCGTCGGAGGCCACGTGCATCGGCACGGCGACGATCGCCGTGTTGAGATCCGGCCGGGGCCGGATCACCGCCCAGGCCACCTCGAGGTTCGACTTCACCAGTTCGACGGCGAAGTAGCCGACGAATGCGACCGCCGACACCGGGTGGAACGAGGTGAGCTGCGTGACGTGGGTGTCGGTCGGTCGGCCGACCCACACGACGAAGAGGGCGATCGCCAGACCCGCGAGGAGGTTGCCGACCCCGAAGTCGCCCCACAGCAACGCCCAGACGATCGCGAGCCAGATGACGAGCGCCGGCAGGCGAACGGTCGGCGTCATGATCCGTCCCCTTCGAGCACCGACTCGACGTAGCCCTCGGGTGCGAGCAACTGCGCCGCTGTCCGCTCGGCGTAGTTGTAGAGCGGCCCGGCGAACACCATCAACCCCACCGTCATCGCGACGACCGCAGCTGCAGCGGCGGTCATCACGCGCGGCACGCGGCTGTCGTCGGACTCGATCCAGGCGACGACCGCCGGATCCTCGGGTTCGCCCCAGAACACGTTCGACCAGATCCGCACCATCACGTACACCGTCAGCAGGCTGACGGCCAGGCTGACACCCACGATCAGCCAGTCCTCGGAATCGATGCCGGCGCTGACGAGTGCGAACTTGCCCACGAACCCGGAGAACGGGGGGATGCCCGCGATGCTCAGCGCCGGCAGGGCGAAGAGGACGGCGAGCATCGGCGCCGTACGCACGAGGCCGCCGATGCGCGACAGCCGGTCCGACCCCGAGCGGCGTACGACCAGCCCGGCCACCAGGAACAGTGCCGTCTTCACGACGATGTGGTGCACCACGTAGAACACCGCGCCGGCGACGCCGGCCAGGGTGAACAACGCGAGGCCGAAGATCATGTAGCCGATGTGGCTCACGATGTGGAACGACAACATGCGTCGCAGATCGTCCTGGGCGAGCGCTCCGAGCACACCGACGAGCATCGTCAGCCCGGCCAGCACGAGCAACACGGTGCCCTGCTGGGCGTCGGGCGGGAAGATCAGGGTCTGGGTGCGGATGATCGCGTAGACCCCCACCTTGGTGAGCAGTCCCGCGAACACGGCGGTGATCGCACCCGAGGCGGTCGGGTAGCTGTCCGGCAGCCAGAAGAACAACGGGAAGAGACCCGCCTTGATGCCGAAGACGAGGATCAGCAGCAGCGAGAATCCGGTGCTGACCCCGACCGGGAGGTCGGGCATGCGCTGGGAGAGTTGCGCCATGTTGACCGTGCCGGTCGCCGCGTAGATCACGGCGAGGGCGGTGACGAAGAACGTCGACGCGACCAGGCTGATCACGACGTACGACATCCCGGCGCGCACCTGGTCCGGGCGACCGCCGAGCGTGAGCAACACGTAGCTCGCGACGAGCATCATCTCGAACGCGACGAAGAGGTTGAAGAGGTCACCGGTGATGAAGCTCGCCGACACGCCCGCCGCGAGCACCAGGTACACCGGGTTGAACGCGGCGTAGCGAGACTCCTCCGCACCCTGACCGATCGCATACACGAGCACCGACAGCAGCACCACCGACGACACCACCAGCATCACCGCGGAGAGTCGATCGACCACGAGCGAGATGCCGAGCGGCGCCGGCCACCCGCCCGCCTGGGTGACGACGATGCCATCGTCGTCGACCCGCACCAGCAGGATGATCGCCACGACGACGTTGGTACTGAGCGCGAGGATGCTGACCGAGCGTTGTGCCCAGCGGACCTGGGCCAGGATCATGCAGAGCGCGGCGCCGAGCAGGGGCACGATGATCGGCAGGGGGATCAGCGCGTTCACACCCGATCCTCCTCGGCGGCCTGATCGCGTTCGGCGAGCGCTTCCTCGGCGACCGCCTGATCGAGGCTCCGGCGACGGGCGATGAAGCGGTCCTCGACGTCGTCCTCGACGACGTCGTCGTGCGTGATCCTCCAGCTCCGGTAGCCGAGCGAGAGCAGGAACGCGGTGACGCCGAACGTGATCACGATCGACGTCAGCACGAGCGCCTGGGGCAGCGGATCGGTGAACGCGGACTCGTCGGCGGTGCCGATGATCGGCGAGTTGCCGCCGTCACCACCCGAGATCAGCAGCAGGATGTTGGAGCCGTGGCCGACGAGGCCGACACCGATCAGGATCCTCGACAGCCGTCGCTGCAGCAGCATCCAGGTGCCGGTGGCGAAGAGGAACGCCGCACAGAACGCAAGCAGCACGCTCATCGATCGTTCCTCGCACGCAGCGACGGTCGCGGGGTCGCGTCGTCGCTGCCGTCGTCGGCCGCCCCGGGAGCGTCGGGCGTGTCCTCGCCGAACGCCACGAACGCCATCAGGATCAGGCCGATGACGACGAGGTCGACGCCGAGATCGAACGACAGCGCGCTCGTGAACTTGACCGTGTCGAACACCGGCGGATGGAACTTGACCTCGCCGTGCTCGAGGATCGAGCCACCGAGCAGGAGCGGGACGAACGCGGTCGTCGCCGACAGCAGCAGGCCGACGCCGAGGAACAGGTGCGGCGGCACCCGGAACGTCGAGCGCACGGCCGCCGCTCCCCCGGACACGTACCGCAGCGCGAGCGCGCCGCCCACGACCAGGCCGCCGACGAAGCCACCACCGGGACGGTTGTGCCCGGCGAACACGAAGTACAACGCCAGCACCAGGATCGACGGGTACAGCACCTTCATCGAGGTGTCGAGCAACAGCATCCGGCGGCTCCGACGATCGGTCATCGCAGCGCCTCCGGCAGCACCGGTTCGTCGCCGGCATCGAGGATCTCCTCGAAGACCGGTGCGTCCTTGTCGGCGCGCCGCCGTCCGGCTCGCGCCATGCTGACGGCACCGATCGCAGCGACCGCGAGCACGGTGATCTCGCCCATCGTGTCCCACCCGCGGAAGTCGACGAGGATCACGTTGACGACGTTGCGGCCACCGCCCTCCTCGTAGGAACTCTCGATCATCACCTCGGACATCGACGGCTCGTCGACGCTCGACCGGGCGTTGGCCGACGACAGGGCGAACACGAAGATCGCGACCCCGACCGCGCCGGCGACGGCGATCCGCATCGGCGCAGCGATCGAGGGGGCTCGGTGGCGCCACGAACGCGGGAGGAATCGCAGGACGAGGACGAACAGCACCGTGCTGAGCGTCTCGATCGAGAACTGGGTGAGCGCGAGATCGGGAGCACCCCGCGCCACGTACAGCCCGGCCATCGCATAGCCGACCGCGCCGAGCATCAAGGCCGCGGCGATGCGGTGCCGAACGATCGAGGCGCCGAGCGCTGCGGCGACGATCACGGCGACGAGCACCACGTGGACCGGTTCCTCGACCCACTTCGGCAGCGCGCCGATCTCGCCCGCCAACGGCACCATCGGGACCATCGTGACGGTCAGGACGATGATCGCGACGTAGATCGGCAGCGAGCCGTTCTGGAGCGTGGCCGTCACCCGGTTCGCCGTCGCCGAGATCGCGCGCAGCACCCCGAGGTAGCCCTGCTCGCTCGACGGGATCCTGCGGATCGCCTCCGAGGCTCGACGCTGCAGATCGGCGACCGGACCCCGCAACACGGTGAGCGCAACGCCGCCGAGGATGATCAGCACCGACAGCATCAGCGCCGAGTTGAACCCGGCGAACAGCTCGAGCGGCTTCGGTTCCGAACCCGGGTACAACGCGGTCGTGGCACCCTCGACGAGCCCGTCGAGCAGCCCGGGGAAGAGACCGAACACCACGGTGATCGCCGTGAGCACCACCGCCGGCCCGACGAACAACGCGCCGGGCGCATGCGCAGTTCGGGAGACGTCCGGCTTCGCAGGATCGCCGAACCTGCCGAGGAGGCCGAGCACGAAGCGGGCCGAGTAGGCGAACGTGAGGATCGAAGCGAGCACGATCACCACGAGCACCGCTCCGGCGCCGGCGAAGTCGCCGTGCTCGAGGTAGCCGTCGAGCGCCTTCTCCTTGGCGATGAACCCGAGCAGCGGCGGAATGCCCGCCATCGACGCCGCGCTGACGATCGCGACCACCTGGACCGCGCGCCACGAGGGTCCGAAGCCGTGCAGCTCGGTGATGTCGCGGGTGCCCGCGCCGTGGTCGACGATGCCGACGACCATGAACAGCGCGGCCTTGAACGCGGCGTGCGCCAGGATCAGCACGAGCCCGGCCTCGGCGATGTGGTACTCGCCGACGCCGAGCAACAGCATCATGAACGCGAGCTGGCTGACGGTGCCGTAGGCGAGGAGGAGCTTGAGGTCGTGTTGGCGCAGAGCGCGGAGCCCGCCGATCGTCATCGTGATGGCGCCGACCACCATCACCACGAGCCGCCAGTTGCCGGTCATGGCGAAGATCGGTGCCATCCGGGCCACCAGGTAGACGCCCGCCTTCACCATCGTCGCGGAGTGGAGGTACGCGCTGATCGGTGTGGGTGCCACCATCGCCGCCGGGAGCCACGAGCTGAACGGAGCCTGCGCCGACTTCGTGAACGCACCGATCAGCACCAGGATGATCCCGACGTTGACCGCGCTGCCCGTCGGTGGATCGGCGAGCAGCTCCGAGATCAGGTACGAGCCTCCGGCCTGACCGATGATGATCAACCCGGCGAGGAGCACGAGGCCGCCGGCACCGGTGATGAAGATCGCCTGGGTGGCCGCCGCTCGGGCGCGAGGGTTGGTGTCGTCGTTGCCGATCAGCAGGAACGACGTGATCGACGTCAGCTCCCAGAAGATGAAGAGGGCGATCAGTTGGTCCGACAGGACCACGCCGAGCATCGCCCCGGCGAACAGCACGAGCACGCCGGCGAGGCGGGACAGGCCGGGCTGGTCGTGGCCGAAGTAGCCGAGCGAGTAGATGCAGATCAGCAGTCCGATGCCGGACACGACCGCCACCATCAGCAGCGAGAACGCGTCGAGGCGAAGGTCGATCGAGATCCCCAACTGGGGGATCCACGCGAACGACTCGCTGACCGGGTCGCCGTCGAGCACACCGGGTGCCTGGGCCGCGGCCCACGCGAGCATCGCCAGCGGCGGAATCGCTGCGACCACGAACGCTCGGCGGCCCAGCACACGGCCACCGGCGACGATGGCGATGCCGACGACGAGGTGGAGGACGAGGAGGAAGAACATTCGTGTGGGTCGGCGAGGCCGGGGGACCCGCAACGCCTGTGACGTTACGTCCCAGCGCAGCGACGGAGTGGCATCATCCGGGGCCGGGGTGGACCGGTGCCACTTTGGCTGTGTTACCGACCGGTAGCTAGCTTGCGCGTATGGGAAACATCCGCACCGTGGGAGTCATCGGGTCCGGGATCATGGGGTCCGGGCTCGCCGAAGTCGCAGCGCGCGCCGGGTTCGACGTCGTCGCGCGATCACGCACACGAGCCGGCGCCGACGCCGTGCTGCACGGGATCGACGCCGGCCTCACCAAGCAGGTCGCCCGCGAGCGGCTGACCGAGGACGACAAGAACGCCATCCTCGGGCGCATCACGGTCACCGACGATCTCCACGATCTCGCCGATTGCGATCTCGTGATCGAGAGCATCGTCGAGGACATGGACGCGAAGCGCGACCTGTTCGAGCATCTCGATCGCATCGTCAAGCCCGAGGCGATCCTCGCCACCAACACGTCGACCCTCGCTGTCGTCGAGCTGGCGATGGTCACCGAGCGCCCCGACAAGGTGTGCGGCATCCACTTCTTCAACCCGGCGCCGATGATGAAGCTCGTCGAGGTGATCCGTCCGCTGACCGCGTCGGACGACACGATCGACACCGCCGTCGAGTTCGCCACCACCTGCGGCAAGGACGCCGTCCAGGTGCAGGACCGCGCGGGCTTCATCGTCAACGCACTGCTCTTCCCCTATCTCAACAATGCGATCCGTATGTGGGAGCAGGGCACGGCGTCGATGGACGACATCGACACCGCGATGATGGGCGGGTGCAACTTCCCGATGGGTCCGTTCGCGCTGCTCGACCTCGTGGGCCTCGACACGTCGCTGGCGATCCTCGATGCGCTGTACGCGGAGTTCCGCGACCCCAACTACGCCGCCGCTCCCGCGCTGCGACGCATGGTCGCCGCCGGCCAGCTCGGCCGCAAGACCAAGCGCGGTTTCCGCACCTACTGACCGGGCGCCGGTCGGCGGCGCCACGGTCGACCAGAATGGGCGCGTGAGCGCGGCGACGGCGGAACCGGTGGAACCACCGCCATCGCACTGGGTGATGCCGGATCCGCTGGCGATCGAGCCGGGTGAGGACCTGGTCGCCGTCGGCGCCGACCTCGAGCCCGGCACGCTGCTGGCCGCCTACCGGGCCGGGCTCTTCCCGATGCCGGTCGATCCGCACCGGCGGCGATCGAAGATGGCGTGGTTCTCGCCGGACCCTCGCGGCATCATCCCGCTCGACGGGCTGCACGTCAGCCGATCGCTGCGCCGGAGCATGCGCCACTTCGACGTGCGGATGGACACCCGGTTCAGCGACGTGGTGCGGGCGTGCGGCAACCCGGACCGACCGGGACGATGGATCACGAAGGCGATCGTCGACGCGTACACCGAACTGTTCGACCTCGGCTGGGGCCACTCGGTCGAGGTGTACCTCGACGACGAACTCGTCGGTGGGCTCTACGGCCTGCGCATCGAACGGTTCTTCGCCGGCGAGGCGATGTTCCACACCGCGACCGACGCGTCGAAGACGGCCCTCGTCGGCCTGGTCGACTGGCTGAACGAGACCGGGGCCGAGCTGCTCGACGTCCAGTGGGTCACCGATCACCTCGCCACGCTCGGCGCCGTCGCCATCCCCCGCGCCGACTACCTCGCCCGCCTCCGCTCCGCCGTTCTCGTGAACTCGTCCGCGACATAGTCCGCAACGAGTTCACGAGAACGGGAAAAATGCGCGGAGCGGGTGGTCCGCCACCACCCGCTCCGAGAGCATCGCCGGCCGAATCCGCCATTCGGCCGACGGGGTTCCCGCCAGAGGGGAAACCTCGCTGGCACCGGATCGACCGAGGGGGAGGAGGTGGATCCGGAGCATTTGCTGTCCCGTGGGACGCTTGTTTCTTCGGACGTCGACGGGGCTGACTTGAGTACTTCTTCGTCGAGGCACCACACTTCGGTCATGACGCGCACGAAAGACCGACCGTGGATGATGCGGACCTACTCGGGCCACTCGAGCGCCGAGGCGTCGAACGAGCTCTATCGGACGAACCTCGCCAAGGGTCAGACCGGTCTCTCGATCGCGTTCGACCTGCCCACCCAGACCGGCTACGACCCCGACTCGCCGATGTCGAGGGGTGAGGTCGGCAAGGTCGGCGTGCCCGTCGCGCACCTCGGCCACATGCGCGCCCTGCTCGACCAGATCCCGCCCGGGCAGATGAACACGTCGATGACGATCAACGCGACCGCCGCATGGCTGCTCGCGTTGTACGTGGCCAACGCCGAGGAGCAGGGCACCGCTTCGACCGAGCTGCGGGGAACCACCCAGAACGACATCGTCAAGGAGTACCTCTCGCGCGGCACCTACATCTTCCCGCCCGGCCCGTCACGACGCTTGATCGTCGACATGGTGGCGTGGTGCGCCGAGCACGCGCCGCTGTGGAACCCGATGAACGTGTGCTCGTACCACCTGCAGGAAGCGGGTGCGACGCCCGAGCAGGAGATCGCCTACTCGATGGCGACGGCGATCGGCGTGCTCGATGCCGTGCGCGACTCCGGCCAGGTCTCGCCAGAGCAGTTCAGCCAGGTGTTCGGGTCGATCTCGTTCTTCGTCAACGCAGGGATCCGCTTCGTCGAGGAGGTCTGCAAGCTGCGGGCGATGACCGACATGTGGGAGCAGATCGGCCGCGAGCGCTACGGCGTCACCGACGACAAGGCGCTCCGGTTCCGCTACGGCGTGCAGGTCAACTCGCTCGGGCTCACCGAGGCGCAGCCGGAGAACAACGTCCAGCGCATCGTGCTCGAGATGCTCGCGGTCACCCTGTCGAAGCGGGCACGGGCACGGTCGGTGCAGCTGCCGGCATGGAACGAGGCGCTCGGCCTGCCCCGGCCGTGGGACCAGCAGTGGTCGCTGCGGATGCAACAGGTCCTGGCCTTCGAGACCGACCTGCTCGAGTACGACGACATCTTCGACGGCTCGACGGTGATCGAGGGTCGCACCGAGGAGCTGCGAACGGCGGCGCAGGCCGAGCTCGACGAGGTGCTGGAGATGGGCGGCGCCTTCGAGGCAGTCGAGACGCTGAAGTCGCGGTTGGTGACGTCGATGGCGGCGCGGACGCGCCGGATCGAGGCGGGCGAGCAGATCGTCGTCGGTGTCAACGACTTCGTCGAGGCGGCCGAGTCGCCGCTCGGCGGTGAAGGCGCGATCCTCAAGGTCGACCCGGCGATCGAACGGCGGCTCGCGGCCGACATCGTCGAGTGGCGGTCCGCTCGCGACCAGGCCGCGGTCGATGCAGCGCTCGACGAGCTCCGTCGGGCTGCGGAGTCCGGCGACAACGTGATGCCGCCGTCGATCGCCCTCGCCAAGGCGGGCGGCACCACCGGTGAATGGGGCGACGTGATGCGCTCGGTGTTCGGCGAGTACCGGGCGCCGACCGGCGTGAGCGGCGCCACCGGCTCGGCGCAGGGCCTCGGCGAGGTCGTCGAGTTCGTGAAGTCGATGGCAGGTGGGCCACCCAAGTTCCTCGTGGCCAAGCCCGGCCTCGACGGCCACTCGAACGGCGCCGAGCAGATCGCCGTCGCCGCCCGCGACTCCGGCATGGAGGTCGTGTACTCCGGTATCCGATCGACCCCCGAACAGATTGCAGCGTCGGCCCGCGACGAGGACCCCGACGTGATCGGGTTGTCGATCCTGTCGGGCTCGCACCTCGACCTCGTCCCCGACGTGCTCGGCCACCTGAAGGCGATGGGGGTGGACGCCCCGGTGATCGTCGGCGGGATCATCCCCGAGGACGACCGCCCCCGCCTCGCGGAGCTGGGCATCGCCGCGGTCTACACCCCGAAGGACTTCGAACTCGCCAAGATCATGCGCGACGTTGCCGACCTCGCCGTCGCCCACCGCAACCCCTGACCCCGACCGCCCGACCCGCCACCGCCGGCCCGCCCCAGCGTTCTGCGACAGCAACAACGCACCGCCGCCACGTGCCGACGCGGAGCGCTGTTTCGGCCGGGACGGCGGAATATGGTGACGTAGGGGCCGTCTGTCGGACGGCGAACAGAGGGGGTACACATGGGAGAGCACGCCATTCCGTCGTCGATCGACGACATCACCGCTGGATGGGTCAGCGAGGTCACGGGCTTCGCGGTCGAGTCGCTGACCGCTGAACAGATCGGGATGGGCATCGGGGTGAGCAGCGCGCTCTACCGACTGTCGCTCCACGGTCCGAACTGTCCGCAGACGATCGTCGCCAAGCTGCCGGCGCTCGACGAGGCCGCCGTGTTCACCTCGACGATGCTGCGGATGTACCACCGGGAGGTGGCGTTCTTCCGCGAACTCGCCGATCTGGTCCCTGTTCGTGTGCCGGTTGCGTACCACGGCGACGTCGCCGAGGACATGAGCGACTTCGTCGTGTTGATGGAGGACCTCGGTTCGCTGCGGTTGGTCGACCAGCTCGTCGGCATGTCACTCCCCGACGCCGAAACCGCCGTCGATCGCCTGGCGGCCTGGCACGCCGCCTGGTGGGGGCGGGGTGACGGCCTCGCCGAACGGGGCATCACCGTGTCGCTCGCCGACCCCGTGTACCCGGCGGTCCTCCCGATGGTGTTCGCCGAGGGCTGGGAGAAGGTGACGAGCGCGATGGACGTCCAGCCACAGATCCTCGTCATCGGGCCGAAGTTCGCGGACGCGATTCCGCGCCTGCTGACCGATCTCGCGAGCGGCACCAACACGATGATCCACGGCGACTACCGGGCCGACAACATCCTGTTCGACGCCCACGGCGCCGTGGCGCTCCTCGACTTCCAGCTGATCGGCTCTGGCAGCGGCCTGTACGACCTGGCGTACTTCATCACCCAATCACTCGACGTCGCCGTGGCGAGCGCGAACGAGCGCGCCCTGTTCGAGCGGTGGATCGACGGCATCCGCAAGGCGGGCATCAGCGACGTCGACGTCGAACTCAGTTGGCATCACTACCGCACCGCAGCGCTGTTCTGCCTCGTCTACCCGATCGTCGCGAGCCGCGGGATGGACCTCACCAATCCACGCGAACTCCACCTGATCGAGTGCATGAACTCGCGCTTCGCCCGAGCGATCGACGACCTCGACCTGGACGAACTGATCTGACGACCCACCGGCCGCGACGACTCAGACCGCGGCGGGCTGGTTCTGCTCTCGCTCGATCCACGACTCGAGCGCCGGGCTCGATTCGAAGCTGGTGATCAGCGCGTACCGCGGTGCATCGCCGTTGTGCACGACCACGTGCCACAGCCGCTGCGTGTCGACGACGAATCGGGCTCCCTTGTGCAGCGGGACGCGCATCTCGGTCGCCGGATCCGGCAGGCCGTCGGGACCGTTGTCCATCAAGAGCATGTAGCTGTCGGGGTTGTCGGTGAGCTCGATCCACGAGCGCACGACCCATCCCTCGTCGTCGGGGTTGAACCGGTTGTTGTCGTCGCGGTGGATCGAGCGCATCGCCATCTCGCGGTCCTGCGGTTCCAGCTTGATGATCCGCACCCGCCCGAAGTTGGCGCCGACCTCGTCGACGTAGTTGCGGATCGTCGGGGCGATCTCGGCATTCGAGGTCCAGAGCGCGTCCTTGTCGGTCTTGCCCTTGTCCCAGAATCCACGGCAGTCGAGCTCGCCGTCGGCGGAGGCCAACGGGGCGAAGTTCGTGTCGCCACCGGACTTCCAGTCCATGTACTCGAGCGAGGTGAACTCGGTCTCGGGGATCTCGTACGGGAGATCACGCAGGGCGACGAAGCCGGTGTCGGCGAGGGCGTCGAGGCGCTGGTGGGGCGTGTCGAGCGGGATCGCGACGCTCCAGTGGTCGGGCGTGGGCCAGAAGCTCATGGGCGCAAGTCTACGAACGTCGCCGGATGCGGCCAGGGCACTTCGTCAGGTGTCATGCGACACGCAGACCGGCCACCGAGCGCCGCCCGCAGCCGTCAGGGGGTCGTGGTGGCGGTCGAGTCGTCGATCACGAGCTTGGCCTCGGGCACCTCGAGGCGCTGGCCCGCCTCGATGGCGTCGGCGCTGGCGAGGCCGTTGCGCTCGACGATGGCGATCACGGTCACGCCGAACCGTTCGGCGATCTGGCCGAGCGTGTCGCCTCGCTGCACCACGTACACCACGTCGCCCGGCGGAATCGTCGTGGTGGTGGTGGTCGTGGTCGCGACCGTGGTGCGGATCGGCGGCAACCGCTCCTGCGAGGCAGGATCGGTGGTGCCGCATGCAGCGGCGAACGCGGCGAGCGCGCCGACCAGCACGATGTTGCTGATCCGTCCGAGGTACCTCATGGCGCCCGATGCTACGCACGCGACGATGCCCGCCGCACGCGACCCGCGACGTACCCTCGGTCGGGTGACGACGCACGCCCCCTCGACCGAGTACCCGGTGCCCGGCGCCGAGCATCCGACCCGCCAGTACGACCTCGACGCCAACGGTCTGCGCATCGCCGTTCACGAGTGGGGCGACGAGGATGCACCACCGCTGATCGTGGTCCACGGCGGCTTCGACTTCGCCCGCACCTACGACATCTTCGCCCCGAAGCTCGCGGCCGGCGGATGGCGAGTGGTCGGCTGGGACCAGCGCGGCCACGGCGACAGCGAACATCCGGAGCTGTACTCGTGGGACGCCGACATGCGCGACGCGCTGACCGTGTTCGACCACGTGAGCCCCGGTCGGCCGATGCCGGTGGTCGGGCACTCCAAGGGTGGCGCGCTGATGACGCAGCTGGCCGACGCACAACCGTTCCGGTTCACGCATCTCGTCAACATGGACGGCATCCCGTACAACCGCCGCATCCCCGACGTCGCCGAGCACGAACGTACGAAGATGGTCGCCACCGAGATCGCCGGCTGGCTCGACCATCGACGCTCCACGGCGACAGCGCAACGCAAGCCCGGGACGATCGACGAGTTGGCCACCCGGCGTGGCCGGATGAACCCACGGCTCGACTTCGAGTGGCTGCGGCGCCTCGTGACCGTCGGTGGTTTCGAGTCCGCCGACGGCTGGCGGTGGAAGATCGATCCATCGATGCGATTCGGCGGCTTCGGCCCGTGGCGACCGGAGTGGACGCTGATGCGCCTCCCCGGTCTGCCGATGCCGTTCCTCGGGATCCTCGGGCGCGAGATGGAGGAGATGGGGTGGGGCACGCCACCCGAGAAGGTGCTGCCGTACCTGCCGCTCGACGGACGCTGCGAGATCCTCGACGACGTCGGCCACTTCGTCCACATCGAGCAACCCGACCTCGTGAGCGCGATGGTCCTCGACTTCATCGGAGCGCCATCATGAGCACCACGAATCATCCGCTCGGCGAGACCACGATGCTCCGCCACGGCAAGGTCGACCTGGCCCTGCACCACCTCCGCGGTGCCACCGCAGCCGGCGGCCGGCCGCTGCTGATTCTCCACGGCCTCGGGGAGGCCTCGCCTCGCACCGTGCCCACGTGGGCCGATGGCTGGCCCGGCCCGGTGGCCGCACTCGACTTCACCGGCCACGGCGTGTCGACCGTCCCGCGCGGTGGCGGGTACACCGCCGAGTTGCTGCTCGGCGACGCCGATGCGGCACTGGCCGCGCTCACCGACGGCGACCCGGCGGCATCGATCACCGTCGTCGGCCGCGGGTTGGGCGCCTACATCGCACTGCAAATCGCCGGCGCCCGAGCGAGCCAGGTCCACGGCGCCGTCCTCGTCGACGGCCCCGGCCTCGCCGGAGGTCCGACCGGCCCGACGTCGCAGAGCTTCTTCTCGCTGCCTCCTGCGAGCACCACCCCTGATCCCTATGCGCTCGTCGAGCTGGGACGCGACCTGCGGCCACCGGACTACGCAACCCTCTTCGTGCGGCTGGCGCTCGCCGGCTCCGAGCTCGACGAGCCGATCGCGGTGGCCAGCGTGTTCCGCCCGGAGTGGTTGGAGGCGGTCGCCCGCGAGCACGGTGTGGTCACCACGACACTCGCCGAAGCACTCTCCATCTACGCCGGCTGACACGGCCCGGCGGGACGTCGGCCGGGCGGAGGGATAGTCTCTCGGCGTGTCGATTCCGGTGTTCGTGTTGATCGTGGTGGTGTCGTTCCTCGTGATGGAACCGATCACCGCCGCCACCCACCGGTGGGTGATGCACGGCATCGGCGAGTGGTTCCACCGCAGCCACCATCGCCCGGGACGCAAGCCCCGGTGGGAGCGCAACGACTGGTTCCCGGTGTTCTTCGCCGCGTTCGTGATGTTCGGCCTGTGGCTCGGCTTCAATCGCGATGGCTACGCCGCGCTGGTGCCGATGGCGATCGGCGTCACCCTCTACGGGATTGCGTACGCGCTCGTCCACGACGGGTACATCCATCGCCGCATCGACCCGTTCGGTGACCGCAGCAACGCCTACCTCGATCACGTCGCTGCGTCGCACCGCATCCACCACCTCTACAACGGCGCCCCCTACGGCATGCTGGCGCCGGTGGTGCCGGCCGACCTGCGAGAGAAGGCAGCCCGGACCGATCGCGATCCGTTCGCCGACGCGAAGGAGCAGGTCCGTCCGGTGGTCTCCGGCCCGGCGTAGACATCGCTGCGCACCTCACCCTGGCGACCCGGCGGGATTGCCTGGTGGATTGCCGGAAGGGCGCTGCTAGATTCAGGTCGCTCTCAACGAGACAAGGCCATTGCCTACAGGCCCCCATCGTCTAGTGGCCTAGGACACCACCCTTTCAAGGTGGCGGCACGGGTTCGAATCCCGTTGGGGGTGCGACGCGAGAGCGTCATACATATCTGGTCCCGTGGTGAAGTCTGGAGTTCACGCCGGCCTGTCAAGCCGGAGGTCGCGGGTTCAAGTCCCGTCGGGACCGCAGCAGGGGGCCACTCGTCATCGCAAGATGGCGGGTGGCTTTTCTGTAGGAACAACGGGTGTCGAATGCCAGGTTCGACACCACCACGGTCGAGTAGCTCAGTTGGCAGAGCACACGCCTGAAAAGCGTGGGGTCACCGGATCGACGCCGGTCTCGACCACTTCGAAGACGGCTCCCCGCCCGTCGCGACGCATCCCCTCGAGGCGGTGACGGTCACGCGGATGCGACGGGAAGTCGCGCGTTCGGCGCCCCGACCGATCTCCTTCATCAGGTCGCTGACGTAGGTGTTGAAGTCGACCTGCATCCGGTGGCGGGGACTGTCGTAGAAGTGCCCGAGGTGGACCTTCTCGTCGGCCGCCGTCACCTCGTTCATCTCACTCGCCGGCGGGAACGCGTAGGTCCCCGCGATCGCAGCAGCGACGAGCTTCGACTGCTGCTCGGCGAAGTTCACCAGTGTGGGCAACGGCTGGGCCAAGCCGAGGAAGAACAGGTTCTCGAAGCCCGGCTTCACCATCCGCTTGAACAGCGGGAACGTGTTGTCCTGCGGCGTCAGCTCGGGCTGCCGGAAGAACGGGAACGTCACGTTGTAGCCCGTCGCCCAGACGATCGCATCGACCTGCTCGCGTGAGCCGTCGGTGAACACCACGCCGTCGCCGTCGAGGCGGTCGATGGCCCCCTTGGGGGTGATGTCGCCGCAACCGACCCGGGTGAGGAATTCGCCGGACACCGACGGGTGCGCGTCGAGCGGGCGGTGATCGGGCTTCGGGAGCCCGTAGTCCTCCATGTTGCCGATCGTCTTCTTGATCTTCTTGCGCGCCAGTGCCCGACCGATCTTCGCGGGCATCCACGGTGGCAGCGAGGCCTTGTCGGCGGGCTTGCCGTCGAAGTACTTCGGCAGCACCCACACGCCGTGACGCATCGAGATGAACAGCTGCTCGGCGATCGGTCGCTGCGACAACTCCGAGGAGATGTCCATCGCCGAATTGCCGGCACCGACCACCATCACCCGCTTGCCGCGGAAGTCGTACGGCTCGAAGGGGTCGCGGTAGTGGTGCGAGTGCACCTGGTAGCCGTCGAACGTGCCCGGATAGGCGGGCGTGCGAGCATCCCAGTGGTGGCCGTTGCCGACGACCAGGTTGTCGTACTCGCGTGACTCGCCGGTCGACAGCGTCACCTTCCAGCGGCCATCGTCGAGGCGTTCACAGTCGGTGACCGCCGTGTCGAAGGTGATCGTGTCACGCAGGTCGAAGTGGTCGACGTAGTCGTGGAAGTACTGGAGGATCTGCGAGTGGTGCGGGAAGTCCGGCCAGTCGGCGGGCACCGGGTAGTCCTCGAACGCGAGACGCCACTTCGAGGTGTCGATGTGCAGGCTCTGGTAGCACGACGACATCCCGTTCGGGTTGCCGAAGTACCAGTTGCCGCCGATGTCGTCGGACATCTCGAAGCAGTCGTACGGCAGCCCGAAGTCCTTCAGCCGTTTCGCCATCGTGAACCCCGAACACCCCGCCCCGATGATGCACGTCAGCGGACTGCTTGTCGACATTGCCAACCTCCCGATCCCTCGAATGAGACGTGGGGTCAGACCCCACGTCTCATTCCGGGAGGTTAGCGATCAGCCCTCGGCGGTCTCGAAGGCCTTGTCGAGTTCGCCGTCGGTGTCCTCGACACCGTCGACGACGACCGTGCTCGCGGCGTTCGTGAGCAGGGCGCCGACGTCGGTGCCCTTCGGGTTCACGGCGACGATCACGAGGCCGTACTCGCCGGTCTCGAGCAGGTCGCTCATCTTGCGGACCTCATCCTTGGGGATGTTGTGCCAGAAGTGGCCGACCAGGCCGCCGGCCCCGGCGTACACCGCCGTGTTCGCCACGAGCGGGCCGAGGAACACGATGCCGAGTGGTGCGGCGACGACCGTCATCGCGGCGCCCAGGATGCCACCGCCCCAGGCGAGGTGCTTGGCGGTGCTGTCGTGGCGATCGATCTTCAGCTTGCCGTCGGCGTCCTTCGTCACCATCGAGATGGCGATGTGGTCGAGCTGGCCGCCGGACTTGACGCTGCGCAGCATGTCGTAGTCGAGCTCGGCGTTGGCCTTGTTGGCGTACGTGGCCACGGCGATCGTGGTGGGCTTGTCGGACATGGTGATCTCCTTCACGGGGGTTCGATTGACCACTCAAACCTACGGACCGCCTCCGATGCGGCACATCGCCCACTCCGGGTGATCGCCGAGTCAGCCGCCCCGGATCGACGTCAGCACGGCATCGATCGTCGCCTGCTCGATGCCACAGTCGAGCGCCGCCTGCACCACGGGCGCAGCGGCCGCGTCGTCACCGGCCAGCACCGCTCCGGTGTCGATGTTGTCGACGCCGCCGGGGACCGTCTCGATCGCACAGTTCGCCTGGTTCGCAGGAACACCCAGGGCCGTCAGCTCGTCGAACAGGATGCCCCCGACGAGCGACGCCGGCCGGTCGGTGCCGAAGTCGTCCGGGTTGTTGATCGGACCCTCCGGGACCGTCTCGTCCGGGACCGTGTCGCCCGGAACGGTCGTCGGTGGCACCGTCGTGGTCGTCGTGGTGGTGGTGGTCGTCGTGGTCGGCAACGGGGTCGCCTCGTAGGAGATCTCGCTCGCCTGGCCGGTACTCGTGTCGGCGGTGGCGTAGACCACCCCGCCGGCGGCCGCGAACCCGACGACCCCGACGACGGCACCGACCGTTTGCGGCCCGGGGAACGGGGCGGCGAGCCGAACCGAACCCACCGGGTCGGCGCCCTGCGACTGCGTGCCCAGCCAGCCGCGCTGGTCGACCCACACCGACAGCGGCGGCATCACGACCAACGCAGCGAGGAGCGCGATCGCGACGTTCATGGTCACGATGATCCCGAAGTCGCGCAGCAGCGGCAGTGCCGAGCCGATCAGCACGGCGAAGCCACAGATCGTCGTGACCGCCGACGTGAAGAACGCTCGACCGGTGCGGCTCGCGGCCGTGTCCGACGCCTCGCGGGGAGCGAGCCCTCGCTGGCGTTCCTCGAGATATCTCCCGAGGATCAGCACGGAGAACTCCGAACAGCTGGCGATGACCAGCGGCCCGCTGACGGTGGTGAGCGGGCTCAGGGTGAACCCCAGGAGACCGACGACGAGCGACGACACGCCGACCGCCAACAGCACCGGCACCAGCGCGAGGAGCGCTCGGGTCACGCTGCGGAACCTCAGCACGAGGAACAGCCCGGCAAGACTCAAGGCCAGATAGGTGAGATTGGCGCGGTTCGCCGAGAGGTTCTCGAGCAAGCCGATGCCGACCGTGGCCAGACCGGCCGGCGTGGCCCGCACCGGCGACTGCCCCTCAGGCAGGTCGACGAGCAGGATGCTGTCGGCAGGGAGGTCGAGTGCGTCGATCCGCGCCTGGAGATCGGCTTCGAGCTCATCGACGAGCACGGCCCGATCGTCGAGGCTGCTCGGCGCCAGACGCAGGTTGAGCTGCGTCGCCGTCGGATCGTCCTTCGACCGCAGCAGCGCGTTCGCGATGTCGTCGGGCATCTGCTCCACCGACGACACGACGTCGACGGTCGTCGGCGGGATCGGGGTCGCGCCGGGGATCATGACGATCTTGCCCATCGTGTTGACCATGCTCGACGTCGACACCACCTCGGGACGGGCCTCGGCGTCGAGGGTGAAGTCCCAGATCAGATCGATGACGTCCTGGTCGTAGATGTTGTTGGACGCCACGAGGATCCCGAGCGTCGACGAGAACCCGGTCTCCTCTTCCAACGTCTTGATGTCCTGGACCACCTGGCTGTCCTGGTCGATCCACTTGATCGGATCGGATTCGATCTTCGCCCGACCCTCTGCGAGCACGCCGCCGATGAACAGCACCCCGGCGAGAATCACCAGCGGGAGACCGAACTTGGTGGGCAGCCCACCGAGCTTGACGACGATCCGCTCGACCACCGACGGCGGTCGCACCTCGGTGGGCTTGGTCCACTCCCGGATGCCGAGCGCCGAGGCCGTCACGACGATGCCGACCACCACGAGCACGGTGATGCCGATCGCGAGGAGCACGCCGAAGTCGCGGATCATCGGCACCTTGGAGATGCGCAATGCCAGGAATGCCGCGACACCGGTGAAGGTCGCGGCGAAGAGCGCCGGCGCGAGATTCGCCACCGTCTCGGCGATCGGATGATCCTCCTTGTCGAGCACCACCTCCTCCTCGACGCGATTGTGCACCTGGATCGCGAAGTCGATCCCGATGCCGATCAGGATCGGCAGGCCCGAGATCGTCACCAGCGACAGGTCGATGCCGATGATCCCGAGGATCGAGAACGCCCACAGCACGCCGATCACCACCGACAACAGCGGCAGCAACCGCCACCGGACGCGGAACATCACGGCGAGCACGACGGCCATCAGGACGAGCGCGGCGGCACCGAGCGTGAGCATGCCGCCCTGGAGGTAGTCGTTGATGTCGGCGAGATACACCGGCGAGCCGGTGACGGTGAGGTCGAAGCCCTCGAAGGTCGCGCCGTCGAGCACGTCGAGCACCTGTTTGGTCGCTGCCGTCTGCTCGTCGAGTGTCGCGTTGCCCTCGAGCACGACGCCACCGACGGCGGTGCCGTTGATCGGGCCGCCCTCCACGTTGGGGAAGGTCCCCTGGAGCGATGCGCGGACGACGAGCTCCTCGGTCGGCGGTGCGACGGGCGCGCCGTCGACCACCGTGAAGCCCGTGTTGTCGAAGATCAGCAGGTCGTCGTACGGCGCGATTGCCGATGACCTGTTCCTCGGCGGGAATCGCACCCAACCGGGCGAGCGCGATCTGGATGTCGGCCTGGCGGGCTTCGGCGCCCGCCTCGTCGCTGGCGGCGGCCGACAGCAGTGCCTGCGTGCCGACCCCCTCGGAGAGCAGGTTGGAGCTGAACTCCAACGAGGTGAGTGGCGTCACCACCGCGAAGGCCCCGTCGACGGTCGACAGCTCCGACGTGATCCGTTCGAGCTCGGCGAGGTTCGCCCCCTCGTACAGCTCGCTGACGTCGGAACCGTCGGTGGAGGTGAACAGCAGGATGACGGTCTCACCGCCGAAGTCGTCCTGGAACGCCACGTTGTCGATGGCGATCTGCGAGTCGGGGTTGAGATAGCTGTCCTGACCGGTGGCGAACTCGATGTTGCGCCCTCCGATGCCGAGCACCACGGTGATCAGCACGACGACGGCGACGACCAGCTTCCAGTGCTTGCCGAGCGCAACGCCGAGCCAGCGCCAGAATCGTTCCATCCGCATGTCCACTCCCCCTCGGAGACGTCCTGATGGGATCGTAGATCGTCGGGGCACCGCCCGATGCAAACGCGTCCGTGCAACACTCCGGTGATGGCACCCCGTTCGCTCGCCTCGACGCTGCGGACCGTGGTCGGCGACGAGCACGTACTGGTCGACGACGACGTCCGCCGCGGCTACGAGACCGACTGGACCGGCCGATACTCGGGACCATCGTCGTTCGTCGTGCGCCCGGGTACGACCGCCGAAGTGTCTGCGGTCCTGGTCGCGTGTGCGACCGCTGGCGCCGACGTGGTGCCCCAGGCGGGCAACACCGGCCTCGTCGGCGGCAGCGTGCCGCGCCCTCGGCCCCGCGAGGGACGCCCGACGGTGGTGCTGTCGTTGCGGCGACTCGACGCCATCACCGACGTCGACACCACGGCGATGCAGCTCACCGCCGGCGCCGGCGTCACGATCGCCGACTGGCAGTCGGCCGCCCGCGCCGTGGGATTGGACACGCCGATCGACTTCGCCGCCCGCGACTCCGCGACGATCGGCGGCGCGATCGCCACGAACGCCGGCGGCTCACGCGTGGTGCGCTACGGCACGATGCGCCAACAGGTCGTCGGTATCGAAGCCGTCCTCGCCGACGGGCGTGTGGTCGGTTCGCTCGCGGGGCTCGCGAAGGAGACCGTGGGCATGCACTGGCCGTCGGTGCTCGCGGGGTCGGAGGGAACGCTCGCCGTGGTCACGGCCGCCCGGCTGCGGCTCGTCCCCCGATTCGAGCACGTGGTCACGGTGATGCTGACTGCGCCGAGCATCGGCGATGCGGTCGCGTTGGCGGGTCGGTTGCGACGCTCGGTGCCGTCGCTGGACGCGCTGGAGATCATCCAGCCCGACGCGCTCCGCCTCGTCGCCGAGCACCTCGGCACCACGCCTCCGGTCGGAGCACCGGACGGGTCGACCGTGCTGCTGGTCGAATGCGCCGACCACGTCGACCCGACCGACGATCTGCTCGCTCAGCTCGACGGTCCGGAGGTGAGCGACACCGCGGTCGCCACCGACGCGCCGCACCGCGCTGCGCTCGTCGCATTCCGCGATCGCATCACCGAGGCGATCAACGCGGCATCGGTCGCCATCGGCACGCCGCCGTTCAAGCTCGACGTGGCGGTCCCGGTCGGCTCGGTCGCACAACTGCTCGATCTCGCCGACGGCGCCGCACGAGCCGACGGTTGCCGGCTCATCGCGTTCGGACATCTGGCCGAGGGCAACCTGCACCTCAACCATCTCGGCGTCCGCGACCCCGAGGCGCTCGCCGATCGCGTGCTGCGCGGCGCCGCCGACCTGGGCGGGACGATCTCAGCAGAGCACGGTGTCGGCATCGCGAAGACGAAGTGGTTGCACCTGGTGCGCAGCGCCGACGACCTCTCGGCCCAAGCGGCGATCAAGTCGGCGCTCGACCCGCTCGGGATCCTGAACCCCGGCGTCCTGAGCGCGCGCGCTCAGGTCCCGTAACCGAAGCCGAGGTCGGGCGCGGTGAGCAGCGGCCGGTAGTCGATCCCCCGTTCGGCCGCCATCGCCGCGCAGGTGCCTCCCCGGTCGACGATCACGGTCATCCACACCGGGACGGCGCCGAACGCTTCGATCTGCTCGGCGGCTTCGATCAGCGAGGTCCCCCTGGTCGTCGTGTCCTCGGTGACCAGCACGCGGTCGCCCGGTCGCAGCGCGCCGGCGATGCGACCGGTGATCCCGCCCTGCTTCGCCTCCTTGCGCACGCTGAAGCTGCGCATGTGATGACCGCGCGTCGCTGCGACGGCGGCGACGCCGTACGCGACCGGATCGCCGCCCATCGTCAGCCCGCCGATCGCATCGATCTGGTCGAGCACGTCCCCGAACACCTCGAACACCGCATCGGCCACCGCGACGATCCCGTCGGGCAGACAGGCGGTCTGCTTGGTGTCGAGGAACCAGGTGCTGGTCGCACCGGACTTGAGGGTGAACTCGCCGTGCTTCACCGAGTGGTCCAGCACGTGCGCCCGCAGTGCTTCCAGGGTCGTGGACAGGGGGCGGGGCGGTGCAGCGTCGTTCATCGGGGCCGACGGTAGTGGCCGACCGACCGCGGGTCAGTCCCGGTCGCGGGCGTCGCGCACGAGCACCTCTTGGGCGACCGTGGCGACGTGGGTGCCGTCGGCCTCGAAGACGTGACCGATCGAGAGGCCGCGACCGCCCACGTAGTGGTGGCACGAGAAGTCGTAGAGGTGCCATCGGTCGGCTCGCAGCGACCGGTGGAACCAGATCGTGTGGTCGAGGCTGGCGCAGAACAAGCCCTCGCGCGCCTCGGGATCGTCGGCGACGGGATGCGCACGGATCACGGAGTCGGTGGGCATGTCGTCGGACAGGTAGGCCAACCAGCAGCGGTGCAGCAACTGGGCGTCGGCATCCAGTGGGTCGCCGAGGTCGTGGTTGACACGCATCCACGCGACCGCGCGGCCGGTGCCATCCCGCGCTCCACCGGTGACCCGTTCGGCGGGCACCACCACCCGACCGAACGTCGGCGTCCACGAGTCCTCGACCAGGGACTCGGCTGACGGCACATCCGGCATCGTCACGGTTTGAAAGGCTGCGGCGCGTTCGGGTCGTTGAAAGGAACTCTCCGCGTTCAGAATCGCACCTATTGCCTGACGGGCGACCACTCGTCGGGTGGCGAAGCTCCGGCCGTTGCGAATGCGGTCGACCTCGTACCGAACCGGTTCGGTGTGATCCCCCCGCCGGATGAAATACGCCCGGATCGAGTGGGGTTCGAGCTCGGAATCGACGGAGATCGCCGCGGCCCGGAGCGCTTGTGCGACGATCTGGCCGCCGTACAGACCACCCCACGGATATCGGGGACCCTCGCCGACGTGGACATCGGTCCCGTGAGCTGAGAGTTCGAACATCGATTTCCAGGCTATTGCATCCGTCGGAATTCTCCTTAAGCTTGGGCTCCATGGTCGGCAAAAGAGGTCCCAAGACACCGATGAGTGACGCGCACAAGGCGGCACTCGCGAAAGGTCGTATGGAAGGTCGTGTCGTTCGCGACTACCTCGAAGGGCTCCGGGCAACGAAGCCGAAGCGCGGACGCAAACGCACCCCCGAGACCATCCGCAAACGCCTCGATGCGATCGACGTCGAACTCGGCAGTGCGAGCCCGCTCGACGAACTGCTGCTCGTCCAGGAGCGTCGAGACCTCGAGGCCGAACTCGCGGCGAAGTCCGACGCCATCGACATGGACGCGCTCGAGGCCGAGTTCGTCAAGGTGGCGAAGAGCTATTCCGAGAGCAAGTCGATCTCGTACGCCTCGTGGCGCGACGTCGGCGTGCCCGCCAGCACCCTCAAGCAAGCCGGCATCACTCGCGCCGACTGAGTGTTACGCCAGGGGTCTGACCCCCGGCGTAACAATCACAGGTCGATGGCGTCGAGTTGATCGAGGACGTGATCGAGGTTGCGGAGGGAGCGGCGCAGGTCGAATGCGTCGTCGAGCACCGCGTTGTCGACGTCGTCGTCGGCTTCGAGCAATGAGCGGAAGTCGACGCCGTCGTCCCACGCCTGCATCGCGTTGCGCTGCACGATCCGATAGGCGTCGTCCCGAGTCGCGCCTGCCTGCACGAGAGCGAGCAGGACGGGCTGGCTGAACACGAGGCCGTAGCTGGCGTCGAGGTTGGCCTGCATCCGTTCGGGGAACACCATCAGCCCGTCGAGCAGGCGCCGCAGCCGCCGCATCACGTAGAAGGCCAACTGCGACGAGTCCGGCAAGATCACCCGCTCGACCGACGAGTGCGAGATGTCGCGTTCGTGCCACAGCGCCACGTCCTGCATGCCCGCCGACAGGTTGCCACGCAACACCCGCGCGAGGCCCGAGATCGTCTCGGCCGAGATCGGGTTGCGCTTGTGCGGCATCGCCGACGAGCCCTTCTGCCCCGGCTTGAACCCCTCCTGCACCTCGCGCACCTCGGTGCGCTGGAGGTGGCGCAGCTCGACCGCCATCAGCTCGCACGTCGCGCCGACCGAGGCGCATGCATAGAGGAACTCGGCGTGGCGATCGCGGGCGATCACCTGGGTCGCGGGCACCGGCCGCAACCCGAGCGCCTCACCGACGTGTCGTTCGACCTCGGGTGGGATGTTCGAGTACGTCCCCACCGCACCGCTCAGCTTCATCACGGCGACGTTGTCGCGTGCGGCGCGCAACCGGGTGCGGTCCCGATCGACCTGCAGTGCCCACAGGGCGACCTTCGCCCCGAAGGTGGTCGGCTCGGCATGGATCCCGTGGGTGCGACCGATCATCACGGTGTCGCGGTGCTCCCGGGCGATGCGGACCAGCGTGCCGAGCAGCTCGGTCGAGGCCTCGATCAGCAGGTCGGCGGCATCGCGCAGCGCCCAGCACAGTGCGGTGTCGACCACGTCGGACGAGGTGAGCCCGTAGTGGATCCACGACGACGCGGGAGGTCCGATCGCCGCCTGGACCACGTCGACGAACGCGGCGACGTCGTGATCGGTGACGGCCTCGCGGTCGAGCACCTGCTGCACGAAGGCCTCGTCGGTCGCCGGTGCCAGTTCGCGACACGTCACCGCGTCGGCAGCGGGGACGAGCCCCAGCGCCGCATGACCCTCGGTCGCGAGCAGCTCCACCTCGAGCCAACGGCCGAACCGGACCGTGTCGGCCCAGACCGCGTCCATCTCGGGGGTGGAGTAGCGAGGGATCATGACGCCCAGACGAGGTAGTCGTCGCGCTCGGCGCCGACGCCGACCACCTTGACCGGCACCCCGACCTGCTCCTCGACGATCTCGATGAACCGTTTCGCCTCGGGTGGAAGCTCGCCGGGTTCACGCTTGTCGCTCAGCACGCTGCCCCAACCGGGCAGGGTCACGTAGACCGGCTCGACATCGGCGATCAGCTCCGAGCGGTCGGGATAGTGCTCGAGCAGTTCGCCGTCGAGGCGGTAGCCGGTGCAGATCTTGATCGTCTCGAAGCCGTCGAGGATGTCGAGCTTCGTCAGCGCGAGCTCGGTGAGGCTGTTGAGCCGCACCGCCTGGCGCAGCATCACGCAGTCGAGCCAGCCGGCGCGGCGTCGGCGACCGGTGACGGTTCCGTACTCCTTGCCGACGTCCACGAGCGTGTCACCATCGGCGTCGAACAGCTCGGTCGGGAACGGTCCGGCGCCGACGCGGGTGGTGTACGCCTTGGTGATCCCGACGATCCGGTCGATGTCGCGAGGCCCGAGCCCGGTGCCCACGCAAGCGCCGCCGGCGGTCGGGTTCGACGAGGTCACGTAGGGATACGTGCCGTGGTCGAGATCGAGGAAGGTCGCCTGCGCACCTTCGAGCAACACGTGGGTGCCCGCAGCGAGCGCACCGTGGAGCAGCCCGACGGTGTCGCACACGAACGGCGCAACGCGAGCACCGAGCTCACCGAAGCGTTCGACGATCTCGTCGACGTCGAGCGGGTCGCCACCGGCCTGCTCGATCAGCGTGTTCTCGGCGACGGCGCGCTCGCGCACGAGACCGGCGAAGCGGTCGGCGTCGAGGACGTCGCCGACCCGGATGCCCACGCGGCGAGACTTGTCGGCGTAGGCCGGGCCGATGCCCTTGAGCGTGGTGCCGATCTTGTCGTCGCCTCGCATCGCCTCGGCGATGGCATCGTGCGCCTGGTGCCAGGGGAAGATCAGGTGCGCCCGGCTCGACACCTTCAACTCGGCGCACGAGATGCCGCGCGCCTCGAGCATGTCGATCTCGTTGAAGAGCGTCGGGAGGTCGACGACCACACCGTTGGCGATCACGGGGATCACGTGGTCGTAGAGGATCCCGGACGGGACGAGCTGCAGGGCGTACTTCTCGCCAGCGACGACGACGGTGTGGCCCGCGTTGTGGCCGCCCTGGTAGCGCACGACGTACGTGTGCTCCTTCGACAGCAGGTCGATGACCTTGGCTTTGCCCTCATCGCCCCACTGGGCTCCGACGACGACGGTGACGGGCATGCACGCTCCCCCGATTGGTGATTGGAACGTGTGGAGATGGTACTCCCGGCAGACCTCCACGCGCCGCTTTCGTTCGTACCGTCCGATCCCGCAACACTGGATCCGGCCGAAGGATCGACCAGAGGAGCGTCATGACACCATCCCCGCTGCTGTCCGCCGAGGAGCACGCCAGGGTCACTGCACCACTCGAGGCCGCGTGGACGCTGCCCCCGCACGCCTACACCGACCCGGCCGTCTACGTGCGAGAGCGCGAGACCATCTTCCGGCGTGAGTGGATCTGCGTCGCGCACGTCGATCAACTGCCTGCCGCACCCGGGCACCTCGCCGTCGAACTCCACGACCACCCGATCGTGATCACGCGCGACGAGACCGGCCGGATCCGGGCGCTGTCGAACGTGTGCCTCCATCGCGCGATGCCGCTGGCCGACGGCGCAGGCACTGGCCGGTGGCTGGTGTGTCCCTACCACCAGTGGTCCTACGGCCTGGATGGCGGACTGCACACAGCACCGATGATGGACGGTGCCGTCGACTTCGACACTGCCGAGTGTCGGCTCCCGGCCCTGGCCGTCGAGGTGTGGGAGGGGTTCGTGTTCGTCTCGCTCGCACCGGAGCCGACGCCGCTCGCGGCTCAGCTCGAACCGCTGCGCCGACGGATCGAGAACTACCGGCTCGGCGACCTGACCATCGCCCACACCATCGAGTTCGATTCGCCGTGGAACTGGAAGCTGCTGGTCGAGAACTTCATGGAGGCGTACCACCACATCGGCCCCCATCGCGACACGTTCCAGCTGACGAATCCGGCGGCACAGTCACACGTCGTCGACAACGAGGGTGGGCCGTGGTCGCTGTTGCAGATGCCCGGCAACACCGACCTCGACGAGAGCCCCGACCTGCCGTTCCTCCCGGGTCTCGAACGCGAACAGCGCGCCGACCTGCTTGCGTTCTGCGTGTTCCCGTACACCCTCGTCGCCACGACGGGAACGCTCGCCACGTGGTACCAGCTCGTCCCTCACGCGCATGATCGCATGACCCTGCGCATCCACATCCTGCTGGATGCCGGCGTCGCCGCTGATCCCGCCACGGAGGAGGCGCTCGTCCACCTCGTCGAGGGTGTCGCGTGGATCCACGGCGAGGACATCCCGGTGAACGAGGGCCCGTGGAGAGGGCTGCACTCCCCCCTCGCCACGCAGGGACGACTGTCGCCGTACGAGGCCGCGATCTGGCAGCTCAACCAACTCTGGGTCGATCGGGTGGTGTGACGGATCCGGGAGCCTCAACCTTCCAGCACGCCGTCCAGATACAACCGAAGCGGCGTGGTTGTCATGTAGTCCTCAGTGGCGAACGACAGCTCACCGCCACCCGACAGCTCCCGGTAGGCCCCGGTGCCCGACTCGACCGACCACAGGTCGGGCCCCCACCGCTCGCTCGTGACGAAGGATCCCGAGCCGTCGGCACACGTGTTCTCGACCAGAAAGGTGATCTCCGTCGTGTTCCGGCGCAGGACCGCCTCCTCGACGATCCGAGACCACACGCCGACCGAGACGATGTCGTTCGTCATCGGGTCGATCCCTTCGAGAACGTGACGCGTACCGCTCGGACAGAGCTGACCACGCTCCACCGGGTTGCCCTCCGCCGTCCAGCGCTGCCTCGCTTCGAGATCGATCCCGATCGTGACCAGGCCGTCCCCCGACTCGACGGAGTGGTCGCACGACACGGCGCCGAGCACTGCAACCGTCGAGAGCGCTGCCCCGAAGAACAATCGGCGACGTCGTTGCATCAGTTGCCTCCTGGCGAATCGCACGTCGTGAGGGGGTCCTGTCCGGTGAGCATCACGTACCGTTCGGTGAGCTCGTCACACTCGGGGGGTGGCTTGATCAGGTACTCCGCCTCACCCTCTTCGGCCAGACCCCAGGCGATCGTCTCGGCCGCGACCTCGACGCCGCGTTCGGGCCAGAACACGTTCGCAGCACGCCACGTGTCGAGCCCCACCCGCTCCAGGAACGCCAGACGGTGCTGATCATCGAGGTGGTCGTACATCCACACGTGCGCGAGTTCGTGGAGACCCTGATGGGCGACATGGGACGACCACCTCCGGTCGGGCCAGCCCGACGACAACTGTTCGGACGTGAAGCACAACGTGACCGTGTGTCCGCCCTCGAATCGGTCATCCTCAGATTCGGCGAGGGCTTCCGAAAGTCCGCAATCGACCGACGGCGGGAACCAGAACGCAACGACCTCGGGCTGCACCAGAGAGCCTTCGGCGTATCGCTCGAAAAGCCAGCGGATCAGGTCGACCTGTGGCTCGTCGGCATTGACGACGTCGATCGACAGCCCACCGATCTGCAGCTGCTGGACGGCGAACTCGTCCGAGCCGGCGACCTCGAGATCGGTCCACCAGCCGTCACCCGCGGACCCCTCGCAACGGCGAACCGAAGGAACGTGGACGAACCGGGTCTCATCGACGATGACCCCTTCGTCGAGCACCCAGCGACGCGCCTGGAGCTCCGGGCAGGAACCTCCGAGCTGGAACACCGCGATCCGCTCGTGACGACCACCGACGTCGTAACCGAACAGCTCGGGCCAGGGACCATGCTCGACCTCGGGGGCGGACGCCATCTCCCTGGCGACTTCGTCGAGGCCGGTTCGAGTTTCGTCTCCGAACGCGTCGCGGACCACGACACTGCTCGCGTACACCTCGGCCAATCGGTCCGGGTCCCCCGATGACCAGACATCGACGTACCGGTCGTAGAACAGATGCTCCGGCTCGTACGTCCATCGCTCCGAGGGGAGGACGTGCCCGAGACCCTCGGTGTAGAGACGGGAGCTGCTGACCGCCCCCTCCCCGACTGCGTAGAGCTGCACCCAGGGCAGACTGCCGACGAGGGACTCTGCGCCGAAGCGGAACTGCGCATCGAAGCGGACGACGGCCTCACGAGTGCTGAGGAACAGCTGGTCGACATCGACATCGATGTCGATGCCGACGTTGCCTCCGGCATCGTCCAGGCCGACTCGCTGAGTGATGTGGAGGATTCCCCCCAATGCTTCGGCGATCTGCGGCCGACCGGCGGACACCTCTCCACCCCAGGCGCGGAGATCGAAGACGCTTCGATTCGAGAAGTACCTGGCCGCCGCGTACCTGTCGACGTTCGTCAGATCCTGGGCGATCGAATCGAACAACTCGACGGCGCCCTGCGCCCACGGCGTCTCGATCTGGTCGGGGTCACCGGACGCGGTGTCCGAGCGGGCACACGACACGCACGCGAACCCCAGAGCGATCGCCGCAGCGAGCGCGAGGTGGGTGCTGATCTTCACCGACACAACTCATCGCGCGCAGACCCGGCCATGCCCCGACAGAGTCAGAGGTCCTGCCGCGGCGGACCGATGGGCACGCCGTACCGGCGCTCCCGCCGAACCCTCGGCCCGATGGTCCCCGGTAGCGTCGACGCGGTGAGCGTGATGCGCAGACAGGTCTGGAACGACATGAACGTCAGCGCCCGCGACGCGCTGATGCGTCGGGGCATCGACGACATCTTCGACGCCGGCCTGCGACGATCGATCGGGGACCTGATCGAGGACGTTCGCGACCGTGGCGACGCCGCGGTGTGCGATGCGCTCGGTCGGTTCGACGGGATCGAGGTCGGGCCCGATGGACTGCGGGTCAGCGCTGAGGAGTTCGAACGTGCGACCGTCACCCCCGAGGTCGATGCCGCACTCGACGACGCGATCACGCACCTGCGGGCCTTCAACGAGGCGCAGATGGAACAGGCTCGCGACTGGTCGTTCGAGAGCGAGCCGGGTCTCGCCGTCGGCGAGAAGATCACGCCGATCACCTCCGCCGGGCTGTTCACCCCATCGGGCAAGGCCAGCTATCCGAGCGTCGCCTACCAGCTCGCCGTGCCGGCCGTCGTCGCCGGCGTGCCGTCGATCGCCCTCGTCGTGCCGCCGGTCCCCGGTGGTTCCGGCGAGGTCGATCCGGCCGTGCTCGTGGTGTGCCGCAAGCTCGGCATCGCCGACGTGTTCCGGGTGAACGGTCCGGCCGGCATCGCTGCGCTCGGCTTCGGCACCGACACGATCCCGAAGGTCCGCAAGATCGTCGGGCCGGGTTCGCCGGCGGTCACCCTCGCCCAGGTCGAGATGCAACGCCACGGCGTCGCCACGATGATGCTGCTCGGCCCCACCGAGAGCCTCGTGATCGCCGACGACAGCGCCGACCCCGCTCTGCTGGCCGCCGATCTCCTGATCGAGGCCGAACACGGCACCGACAGCACCGTGGTGCTGCTCACCGACTCGGTGCGGCTCGCCGATGCCGTCGACGCAGCGCTCGAACGACAACTCGCCGGGCTCGCCGAGGTGAGAGCGACCGCTGCTCGCTCGTCACTCGGACCCAACGGTGGCTGTGTGCTCGTCGACTCGCTCGACATCGCGGTCGGCATCGCCAACGAGTTCGCGCCCGAGCACCTCCAGGTCGCCGTCGCCGATGCGGCAGTCGACGAGATCGTCGACGGGCTGGTCAACGCCGGCGAGATCCTGGTGGGCCAGCACACGCCCTTCAGCGCAGCGAACTTCGTGATCGGCTGCCCGGCCTCACTGCCGACGTCGGGGTTCGCTCACGTGTCGTCCGGCATCACCGCCGACACGTTCCTCAAGCGCACGGCGATCGCACGCGCCGACGCCACCGCACTCGCCCGCATGACTCCGTCGGTGCTCGCCCTCGCCGACCACGAGGGGTTTCCCGCCCACGGCGACGCGCTGCGCCTGCGCGAGCGCTGACCGGACCGTCGCGGTCGAGTCAGACCCCTTCCGCGCACGCAGCCTCGGCCGCCTCCTGGGACGAGCGTTCCACCTGGTCGATCAGCCGATCGACCCAACGCTCGGAGAAGCCACCGAGCACCGCCCAGAAGTAGGCCGACTGAGCGTTGACGTTCACCAGGTCCTGCACCCCGGCCTGCAGGAGCACCACGAGCAGCAAGCCGACGACTCCGCCGAACGCAAGTCTCAGCAGCACGAGTTGCAGCGGGTTGACCACCTCCGAGATCGACGCCGACCTCGAGGAGTTCCGCGTGAACAGGACGTAGGAGACGGCGGCCCCGGTGATCGCGAGACCCACGATGGTCAGGTAGTTGCCGATCCCGCCCAATGCGTCGTCGGGATTGGACGACGGCGTGGTCACCAGCACGCCGATCGCTCCCAACACCAGGGCGCCGAACAGCGTGAAGGCCCGATACAGCAGCCCTCGGCCCCCCTCGACCAATCGTCGGTCGAGCTCTGCGAGATATCGATTCTTCGTCTGTCGCATCGCCCAGACCTCACTGCGGAGTTCCTCGATGTCGGTCGAGTCGTCATCGGTGAACTCGGAACCGCTGATGTTGGCTCGTTCGACCAGCAGGCTGCGCCGGTCGAGACCCTCCAGCATCTCGGTCTGCGCGGCGCGCAGCAACTGCCACCCGTCGGAGATCCGGCGCTGCTCCAGTGCGAAGCCGGCATCGTGGATCAATTCCATGGCGGCGATCGCCCACCCCTGGTCGTGGGCGCCGTTGTCCCGAACGACCGCGTCGATCCGACGGGCGGTGATCGTCAGCTCGGTACGGAGATGGCCCTCGGACGCCGACGGCCGCACCAGGTGTCGACCAGCTCCACGCAAGCCGTTGATCAGTTCGGTGCCGACCAGCGTGGTGGTCGCCATCGCCGATCCACCGGTGCTCGTTTCCTCATGGTCTGGCGACTCGACCTCGGCGACGTTCTCGAGGTCGACCCCGCGCACGATGTCGGGGGCGGGCGAGGGCACTGCGGTCGTCGTCGGAGCGACCGCGTCGTCCGCCGCCGCATCGTCGACCGTCGTCGCGCTGTCCGAGGCGACATCGTCCGGCGCTGCGGCGTCCGACACGTTGTCGGACACGAGATCGTCCGGCGACTCAGCTGCCGGCACGTCCTGATCCGGGTCCCGGCCCGCGCTCACGACCGGGACCTGTTGGGTGCGACCGACCGTGTCGATCACGGCGGGCACGGTGCTGCTGTCCTTCGGGTCGATGCGTCCGGGCGAGACGACGGTACGGCGGGGGGACAAGCGAGTCCTGATGCGAGAAAGCTCCACGTCCGAATCTTGCCCGGATTGTCGCGCCAGCCGCGCACATCCAGGCATTTTCCGGGTCGGGGGTCAGGAGTCGACGGCGAGCACGAGGCAGAACGGGTGGCCGGCGGGGTCGATCATCACTCGGAACTCATCGGGACTCGGCTGCGTGTCGGCCGTGGTCGCGCCGAGTCGGAGTACCGCCGCTTCGGCGCCGTCGAGGTCGAGGACGTCGATGTCGATGTGACCCTGCTGCGGACGGTCACCACCGGGCCAGGTGGGCGGTCGGTGGTCGTCGATCTCCTGGAAGGCCAGCCGTCCCTGGGGCGTGTGGAGTTCGACCCAGCCCTCGTCGTCGCCCGGCACGAGGTCGCCGCCGACGATCGACGAATAGAACTCGGCCAGACCGAGCGCGTCCGAACAGTCGAACGCCGTCAGGCCGAGACGGCCGATCGAGGTGGGGAACTCGTCGCTCATCCGCACGACCCTACGGCAGGGCCTGCGGCGGCTCAGACCGAGGGCAGCACGGTCTGCAGCAACCTCGCGACGAACGCCTCGTCGAGCGGCTCGTGCGTCAGCAGCCGGCGATACATGAACGCACCGATCAGCGCGTCGATGACGGTGTCGAGATCGGCGTCGTCGGACAGCTCGCCGCGCTCCACGCCGCGACCCAGGATCGTGTTCAACGGTTGTCGCCGATGGCGAACCCACTCGTCGAGCGACTCACGCAGCGCCGCATCCCGTGCAGCGGCGGAGATCAGGTCCGGCAGCACGTCGCTCGTCCGGCCGGTCTCCATCCGCCGGCCGAGTTCTCGGAGGTAGACCTCGAGGTCGTCGCGAAGCGATCCGGTGTCGACGAGGTCGAACGGGCGGATCCCGTGCGCCAGCGCGTCGAGCACGAGCGCCTCCTTCGATCGCCACCGCCGGTAGATCGTGGTCTTCGAGACACCCGCTCGCTGCGCGAGGTCGTCCATCGACATCCCGTTGATGCCGACCTCACCGGCGAGCTGGAGCGTCGCTTCGAGCAGCGCTTCGTCGACGCCGGCCGAGCGGGGTCGACCCGGACGCCTCGCCGTCGCAGTCGCCACGATCAGTTCCCGACGACCGGGGCTGCGAGCGGGTCGGATCCAGCGACGGGATCGGGGGCCGTCGACAGGTCGGGCGAGGTTGCGTGGGAGGGCAGGAACCGCCACGCCATCACCGCGGCGAAGACGATGACGACGGCGCCGACGCGCAGCCCGACCGACATCGCATCGACGAACACGTCGTTGGCGGCCCGCACGAACGCATCGGCTTGGCCACCGAGCGACGCCCCCACCTGCTGGGCTCCACCGAGCGATGACTCCGCGATCGCCTCCTGCGGGCCGGCCAGGCCGAACACGCCGGAGAGGTCGAGGATCCGCTGCGAGTACACGCTGGTGACCACACTGCCGATCACGGCAACGCCGAGGGCGCCGCCGACCTGGCGGGTCGTGTCGTTGATCGCCGATCCGACGCCGGCCTTGGCGCGCGGGAGCGATCCCATCACCGACTCGGTCGCCGGCGCCATGGTCATCCCCATGCCGACCGCCATCACGACGAAGTAGCCGATCACGAGTGGATACGGGGAGTCGGATGCGATCGTCGAGAGCAGCGTCAGGCCGGTGGCCACCAGAACGAGCCCCAGCGTGACGACCCGCTTGGTGCCCTGCCGTTCGACGAACCGCGCCGACATCGGCGCGACGATCATCATCGTGGCGGCATAGGGGAGCAGCCGGACGCCGGCCTCGAGCGGGGAGTAGCCGTGCACGAGCTGCCAGTACTGGGTCATCAGCAGCAGCGAGCCGAACATCGCGAAGAAGACCAGGGTGATCGTGCCGCTTCCGGCGCTGAACCGTGCGTTGCGGAACACCGACAGGTCGAGCATGGGATGCGACGTCGTGCGCTCCCAGACGATGAAGCTCGTCAACAGCACCAGTGCAACGACGAAGGCGCCGACGACCATCGGGTCGCTCCAGCCCTTCACCGGCCCTTCGATGATCCCGAACAGCAACGACGTCAGGCCGAAGAACGACAGCAGTGCGCCGAGCGGATCGATCCGTCCCTGCTCCGGATCGCGCGAGGTGGGGATGAGGAAGGCGCCGAGCACGAGAGCCGTCACGCCGATCGGGATGTTGACCCAGAACACCGACTGCCACGAGAAGTGCTCGAGCAGGAAGCCACCCGTGATCGGTCCGATCGCCACGGCCAGACCGGAGAACCCGGCCCAGACCGCGATCGCTCGCGCCCGCTCGCGCGGGTCACGGAAGACGTTCGTGAGAATCGAGAGCGTGGCGGGCATGATCAGTGCGCCGCCGATTCCCATGAACGCTCGTGTGGCGATCAGCCCGTCGGCGCTGGTCGACATTCCCGCAGCGGCCGACCCGATGCCGAACAACACGATGCCGAGTTGGAGCGCCCCCTTGCGTCCGTAGCGGTCCGAGAGGCTGCCGGTGGTGAGGAGGAGCCCGGCGAACACCAGCACGTAGGCGTCGACGATCCACTGGATCTGGCTGTTGGTGGCGCCGAGGTCGATGATCAGCGAGGGGATCGCGACGTTGAGGATCGTGTTGTCCATCACGATGATCAGCAGGCTCATGCAGAGCACCCCGAGGATCAACCATCGGCGCTCGTGGACCGCGGGGTCGATCTCGTCGTCGTGGGCGATCGCCCGGGCGGTCTGTTGATTCGTCATCCGGCACTCCTCATTACGAAACGGTACGGTCCAGTATCGTAAATGGTCGAGTCGGCTCTTCCACCTCTGGAGCGGTCGAGCGGTCACGAGTGCGACTCGGGGCTCAAGATGCCCGGGATCCGGCCCGATGACCAGGTGATGGAATCGACGCTTCGCGCACACGGCGGCACGACGGTTCACCCGTTCGCGACCGCCGTGCTCCTGGTCGAGGACGACGATCGGATCAGCGAGCCGTTGATCCGCGTGCTGCGATCCGAGGGCTTCGACGTCGAACACGTCGCCGGCGGCCAGTCGGCGATCGAGTCGGTGGGCGCGCGCCGTCCCGACCTCGTGCTGCTCGACCTGACACTCCCCGATGTCGACGGCCTCGACGTGTGCCGAAGGGTGCGCGCCGAGCACCCCGACCTGCCGATCATCATGCTCACCGCACGCGCCGAGGAGATGGACGTGATCGTGGGGCTGAACGCCGGGGCCGACGACTACGTCGCCAAACCGTTCCGACTCGCCGAACTCGTCGCGCGGATCCGCGCCCGGCTCCGCATCGCCGAGCACGCCGGCGCCGGCCACACGAACAGCCACCTCACCGGCGCGAACATCGACCTCGACATCGAGGCACGCCGCTGCTTCGTGACCGACGACGACGGACGCCGCTCCGAGATCGAACTCACCACGAAGGAGTTCGATCTCCTGCAACTCCTGATGAGTCAGCCGGGCGTCACCCTGAAACGCGAACACATCATGAGCACGGTGTGGGACGAGAACTGGTGGGGCTCGACCCGCACACTCGACACCCACACGTCCACGTTGCGTCGCAAGATCCTCGACGATTCGGACCCACCGTCGAAGATCGTGACGGTGCGCGGCGTGGGCTTCCGCTTCGAACCGAACGGCGGCTGACGCTCGTGCGCCGGCGCCTGGTGCTGTCCACCATCGCGGTGGTGCTGGTGGTGATCCTCGTGCTGTTCATCCCGGTGCTGCTGGTCGTCCGCGACGCCGAAGGTGGCAATCTTCCCGGCGACGTGGTTGCACGCCTCGCCGTCGTCGCCGGGGCAGCGGTCGCGTCGGCGGCCCTCCTCGCCGGCATCCAGGCCCGCCAGCTCGCTCGTCCGCTCGAGCGGCTGGCGCGCAGCGCCTCCCGACTGGGAGGTGGCGACTTCAGCGCCGCCGCTCCTCCGCCATCGGGGATCAGCGAGATCGACGACATCTCGCGCGCGTTGCGCCTGAGCGCCAACCGGGTCGACCGGATGCTCGAATCGGAACGCGGCTTCACCGCCGACGCGACCCATCAACTGCGCACCGGGCTGACCGGCATCGCCATGCGCCTCGAGTTGCTCGAACGCAACTCGGACCCCGAGGTGGCAGCGGAGGCGTCCGCCGCGCTGACGCAGACCCACGAACTCAACCTGACACTCGACGAACTGCTCACCGTCGCCCGGACCGGGTCGACCAAGGAGCGTCAGGAGTTCGACCTCACGACGCTCGTCGACCACCAGGTCGCCGATTGGCAACACCGGTTCGCGGAGAAGCGACGACAAGTCGTCGTCACGACCGGCCGGGTCAACCCGGTGGTGGCGACGCCCGGGCTCGTCGGCCAGGTACTCGCGATCCTGCTCGACAACACACTTCGGCACGGCCGCGGCACCGTGGCGATCCTGGTCCAGGACGACGGTGTCAGCATCGAGGACGAGGGCCCCGGCATCAGCGCCGAGCGGGCGGCAACGCTGTTCGATCGCCCGAAGGACCACCAGGCGGCGCACGGACGCGGCCTACCGCTGGCGCGACGACTCGCGGAGTCCGACGGAGGACGACTCGAACTCGTCGAACTCGACCCGGCGACCTTCCGCCTCACCCTCGTGCCGGCCGCGAGCGCACCAGGGGTCGGGCCCCTGGCGCACTCGGACGACGCGATGATCAGCCAGCGCTGATCTGCAAACCGTCGTCGCCGGCGCGGACCTGGATGGTGCCGCCGTCGGTCACCTCGCCGCCGAGGATCAGCATCGATGCCTTGTCGCCGATCTCGCGCTGGATCACCCGCTTGAGCGGTCGGGCGCCGAACGCCGGGTCGAAACCTTCCCGTGCGAGTTGCGCCATCGCTCCGTCGTCGACGTCGAGCGAGATGCGCCGATCGGCGAGCCGCTTGCGAACCGATTCGAGCTGGATCTCGACGATGTGCTCGAGGTCGGCCTCGGTCAGCGCACGGAAGCGGATGATGTCGTCGACGCGGTTGATGAACTCCGGCTTGAAGAACTCGCCCGGATCACCCGGCAGATTCGACGTCATGATCAGCACGACGTTGGTGAAGTCGACCGTGCGACCCTGACCGTCGGTGAGACGGCCGTCGTCGAGCAACTGCAGCAACGTGTTGAACACGTCGGGGTGCGCCTTCTCGATCTCGTCGAGGAGCACCACCGAGTACGGGCGTCGACGGACGGCCTCGGTGAGCTGGCCGCCCTCGTCGTAACCGACGTAGCCGGGGGGAGCACCGATCAGGCGCGACACGGAGAACTTCTCCATGTACTCGCCCATGTCGATGCGCACCATCGCCTTCTCGTCGTCGAACAGGAACTCGGCGAGTGCCCGTGCGAGTTCGGTCTTGCCGACGCCGGTGGGGCCGAGGAACATGAACGAGCCGATCGGCCGGTTGGGATCGGACAGACCGGCCCGGCTGCGACGGATCGCGTTGGCCACCGACGTGACCGCTTGGTCCTGGCCGATCACCCGCTTGTGCAGCAGTTCCTCGAGGTGCACGAGCTTGGAGGTCTCGGACTCCATCAGCCGGTTGAGTGGGATACCGGTCGCTCGGGCGACGACCTCGGCGATGTCCTCGGCGTCGACCTCCTCCTTGAGCATGGCGCCACCCTCCTGGACCGAGGCGAGGTGCGCCGTCGCCTCCTCGATGCGACGCTCCAGTTCGGGGATCCGGCCGTAGCGGATCTCAGCGGCAGCGGCCAGGTCGGTCTCGCGTTCGACACGGGTTCGCAGTTCCTCGAGTTCCTCCTTGAGCGAACGAATCGCGTCGATCGCCTGCTTCTCCTGTTCCCAGATCCGCTTCATCTCGGCGACCTGGACGTTCAGCTCGGCCAGTTCTTCGTGGAGGGAGTCGAGCCGCTCCTTCGACGCCTCGTCGGTCTCCTTCTCGAGCGCGAGCTGTTCGATCTCGAGCTGGAAGATGCGCCGTTGGACGACGTCGATCTCGGTGGGGAGCGAGTCGATCTCGATGCGCAGCTTCGACGCCGCTTCGTCCATCAGGTCGATCGCCTTGTCGGGCAGGAACCGGCTGGTGATGTAGCGGTCGGACAGCACCGCCGCGCTCACGAGCGCCGAGTCCTGGATGCGCACGCCGTGGTGCACCTCGTAGCGCTCCTTCAGGCCGCGCAGGATGCCGATCGTGTCCTCGACCGACGGCTCGCCGACGTACACCTGCTGGAAGCGGCGTTCGAGCGCGGGGTCCTTCTCGACGTGCTTGCGGTACTCGTCGAGCGTGGTGGCACCGATCATGCGCAGCTCGCCACGGGCGAGCATCGGCTTGATCATGTTGCCGGCATCCATCGCTCCTTCCGCGCCGCCCGCACCGACGATCGTGTGGAGCTCGTCGACGAAGGTGATGATCTCGCCCTCGGCGTCGGTGATCTCCTTGAGCACGGCCTTGAGCCGCTCCTCGAACTCACCGCGGTACTTGGCGCCCGCGAGCATCGAGCCGATGTCGAGCGAGATCAGCCGCTTGTTCTTGAGCCCTTCGGGCACGTCGCCGTCGGCGATGCGCGAGGCGAGGCCCTCGACGATGGCGGTCTTGCCGACGCCGGGCTCGCCGATCAGGACCGGGTTGTTCTTGCTGCGACGCGACAGCACCTGGATGCAGCGGCGGATCTCCTCGTCGCGGCCGATCACCGGATCGATCTTGCCGCTCGCCGCGAGAGCGGTCAGGTCCTGGCCGTACTTCTCGAGCGCCGCGAACTTCTCCTCGGGATTCTGATCGGTGACGCGGTGCGAGCCGCGCACGTCCTTGAGGGCACCGAGCAGTTCCTCCGAGCCCACGTCGAGGCGGGCGTTCATGGCGAGCAGCAGGTGCTCGACGGAGAGGAAGTCGTCGCGGAGATCCTTGCGGTAGCTCTCGGCGTTCTCGACGACGTTGTTGAGCTCCTTGCTCATGCGCGGCTCGGCGCCGCCGTAGGCCTTCGGGAGCTTCTGAACGGCCTCGTCGGCGCGGTTGCGCACCATCAGCGGCGCCTGGCCGAGCTTGGCGAGCACCGCCGGCACGATCGTGCCGTCCTGGCGCATCATGGCGCCGAGCACGTGATCAGGCGTCAGCTCGGGATTCGACAGCTCCTTGGCCTGATCGATGGCGGCCGAGAACGCCTCCTGGGTCTTGAGCGTCCACTTCTTCGGATCGATGGCCATGACGTTCCTCCACTGTTCTCGCGTTCCAAGGGTTCAACAAACTTGAGTGTAAGTATATCAGGATAGCGAGTTATCCACAGCGCTCGCGGAGGAGTTCGGCGACTGCGGCGCTGGTCGACACCAGATCCTTGTATCGGCGCACGTCGTCGGGGAGGGAGTCGAGCGCCGCGGCGAACCGACGGGCCACCGCCGGCGACGGCGCGGACCGCAGGACCGGGGTCACGTACGTGCGAATCGTGAACAGCACGCAGCCGGTGCCGGGGAACCGCCGGAGGGTCTCGCGCTCGACGCGCAGGACGTGGTGGTCGGCGGCGGGCGTGTCAGGGCGCGGCGCGGCGGTGCCGTCGACTGGCGTGTACCAGTCCGCGGTGTCGAGCACGCCCCAACCCAGGCGCCAGAAGCTGCGTTCGGGGGTGAGGCGGTCGAAGAACCCGTCGATCGGCGCCTCGAGCTGCTCGTTGAGGCGGTCGACCGGAGCGTGCACGCCCGCCATCGTGAGCCCGAGCTTCGAACGCAGATCCCAGCGGTTGGGGAAGCAGACCGAACCACCGCCGAACACGAGTTGCCCGTCCCGCTCGACCAGCAGCACGAGGTCCTCGGGCACGAGTCGTGCGGCGGCGTCGAGAGGATGGAGCGTCGAATCGAGGACAACGTCGCCGTACCGCTCGGGCCACCGACGACGGAGGTGCCCGACGAGCGCGTCCGCGACCTCCTGCGACTCGCGTTCGACCTCGTCGTCGAGCACGGCGAACACCGTGTCGGGGAACTGCGCCATCAAACGCGGCTTGGCCTCGATCGCCGCATCGGCGTCGGGGCCGAGTTCGATCCAGTCGTGCAGGTCGAGGGGCCGGACACCGAGGCGCCACCGGAATGCATCAGGACCGGCCGGAGCCGGGCCGTCCATGAACGGCAGGTACGGAATCGGATCGACCGTGAGGCCCGCGATCGGGCCGTCGGAGCTGTCCACGCCCGAACGCTACCCAACCCACCACCACGAGCGATGAGCCAACCCGCCGGATACGGGGGAGTCGCTCATCGCTCTGGGGTGCGCGTGGGAGCGACGGGCACGGCATGCTGATGGGATGTCGCACCGTCGCTCGATTCCGCTGTCGATCCTCGACCTGGCGATCATCGGCAAGGGCCAGACCGCCGCCGACGCGTTCGCCAACAGCGTGGCATTGGCGCAGCGCGCAGAGGCTCGCGGCTACGAACGGGTCTGGTACGCCGAGCACCACAACATGGCGTCGATCGCGTCGTCGGCCACGAGCGTGCTGATCGCCCACATCGCGGCGCACACCTCCACGATCCGCCTCGGCGCCGGTGGCGTGATGTTGCCGAACCACTCGCCACTCACGATCGCCGAACAGTTCGGCACGCTCGCGACGTTGCACCCAGGGCGGATCGACCTCGGTCTCGGGCGGGCACCGGGCAGCGATCAGAACACGATGCGAGCGATGCGGCGCGATGCCCACTCGTCCGACCGGTTCCCCGAGGACGTACTCGAACTGCAGGGCTACCTCCGCGGCGAGTCGCGCATCCCCGGAGTGGTCGCTGTTCCCGGAGCGGGAACCGACGTGCCGCTGTACATCCTCGGATCGTCGCTGTTCGGCGCCCGTCTCGCCGCGGTGCTCGGGCTGCCGTACGCGTTCGCCTCGCACTTCGCGCCCGCTGCGCTGCTCGACGCGATCGAGATCTACCGGCGCGAGTTCCAGCCGTCGGTGCAGCTCGCCGAGCCGTATGCGATCGCCGGAGTCAACGTGATCGCTGCCGACTCCGACGACGAGGCGCTCGAGCAGTGGGAGACCGTTCGCCGGTATCGCATCGCCCGGTTCGTGGCGCCTGGCCGCGACCTGTCCGACGACGAGGCCGACGCGATCCTCGCGTCGCCACAGGGCCAGCAGATCGCCCAGATGATGCACTACTCCGCCGTCGGCACCCCCGACCGCGTGAAGGTCTACCTCGACGAGTTCGCCGAGCGCGCCGGCGTCGACGAACTGATCACGGCACACGCGTCGCCGACGATCGATCAGCGCCTCCGCTCGGTCGACCTGCTCGCCGACGCCATGGACCCCGTCACCGTCTGACCCGACGCTCACCACCCCGTTTGCGTCGCGATCCGGGTGGGACGGGTCACCCAGAACGTCGCGCAAACGTTCACTCGCCTCGGCCCACCCCGTTTGCGTCGCGATCCGGGTGGGACGGGTCACCCAGAACGTCGCGCAAACGTTCAGGAGGGAGCGGCGGCGAGGGCGGCGAGCTTCTGGACGGTGTTCCAGTTGCGTGCGGTGCCGGCGGCGGCCTCGGGGAGGCGGTGGACGGCGATCGCCAGCTTCGAGCGGCCCATGCCGTCGGGGAGATGGAGGTAGATCTCCGAGCCGACGACGGCGAACTCCTCGGGCGCGAACCCGGACGCCTCGAACGCCCGCAGCGACTCGCTGGCTGCCGTCGGGAGACAGATCACGTGCACGTGCTTGCCGAGGTCGGCGGCGCCGGGGAACGGATTCGCCGCGACCAACTGCGCCCACTCGCTTGCCGTTCGCACGATCACCGGAACGGTCAGGCCGGTCGCCGAGGTGATCGCATCGCCCAGCGCGGGGCCGACGGCCGACGGATCGCCGTCGGTCGAGGCAACGAGGTTTCCGCTCTGGATGTACGTCTGCACGTCGGCCAGCCCGATCGAAGCGGCGATCTCGCGCAGCTGCGCCATCGGGAGCTTGTTGTGACCTCCCACGTTGATCCCGCGCAAGAGGGCGACCACCGTCGTTGCACCCATCGCCCGAGTCTGGCACCACCCCACGACATGCGATGAGCCAACTCCCCGCATGTGGGGGCTCCGCTCATCGCCTCGGGTGGGGTGACCGTGCGACGGGTCGGTCCGTGTCGAAGCTGGAAGGACGCTGGCGCGACACTGTCGGCCGGGGAATCGATCGAAGGGGACATGATGACCGAGAGCAACACCACCGACGTCGACGTCGTGATCGTGGGGGCCGGTTTCGCCGGGATGTACCAGCTGGTCCGGATGCGCCGGGCCGGACTGAGCGCCGTGGTCCTCGAGGCGGCCGACGACGTGGGCGGCACCTGGTACTGGAACCGGTATCCGGGCGCCCGCTGCGACATCCTCACCGTCGACTACTCCTACAGCTGGGATCCCGAGCTGGAGCAGGAGTGGACCTGGTCGGAGCGGTACGCCACCCAGCCGGAGATCCTCCGCTACGCCCAGTTCGTCGCCGACAAGCACGACCTGCGTCGCGACATCCGCTTCAACACCCGCGTCACCTCCGCCGACTGGAACGACGACACCAACCGCTGGACGGTCCACACCGACAACGGCGACGACGTCACCGCCACGTTCTACGTGATGGCCACCGGGTGCCTGTCGATGCCGAAGGTGCCCGACATCGAGGGGACCGACCGCTACACCGGGGAGGTCTACTTCACCAACAGCTGGCCCCATGACGGTGTCGACTTCACCGGCAAACGTGTCGCCGTGATCGGCACCGGGTCGTCGGGCATCCAGTCGATCCCGATCATCGCGTCGCAGGCGTCGCAGCTCACCGTGTTCCAGCGGACCCCCAACTTCTCGATCCCGGCCCACAACGGCCCGATCACCGACGACCGCCTCGCCGAGTACCGCCGCGACCCGGCCGCCTACCGCGAGGAGGCCCGCCACTCGGCCATCGGCGTGCCGCGCACCCCGCCGGAGATCGGCGCGCTGACCGTGTCCGAGGAGGAGCGCAACACCGCGTTCGAGGAGGTGTGGCAGCGCGGCGAACTCGCCTTCCTGCAGCCGTACAACGACATGGGCATCAACGCCGAGGCGAACGACACGATGCGGCGGTTCATCCACGACAAGATCCGTTCGATCGTGCACGACCCCGAGGTCGCCGAGCTGCTGTGTCCCACGAACCACTACTTCGCCACGAAGCGCCCGTGCCTCGACACCGGCTACTACGCCACCTACAACCTGCCGCACGTACGTCTCGTCGACCTGCACGCGAACCCGATCAGCACGATCACCGAGACCGGCATCGACACCGCCGGCGCGGACGGCGGTGAGTCGATGGAGTTCGACGCGATCGTGTTCGCCACCGGCTTCGACGCGATGACCGGAGCGATCGTCGGCGTCGACATCACCGGCCGCAGCGGTGAGTCGCTCCGCGAGGCGTGGGCCGACGGGCCCCAGACCTACCTCGGGCTGATGACGGTCGGCTTCCCCAACCTGTTCATGATCACCGGTCCCGGGAGCCCGTCGGTGCTGTCGAACATGATGGTGTCGATCGAGCAGCACGTCGATCTGATCACCGACACGATCGAGCACCTGCGTTCGAACGGGTTCGACACGATCGAGCCGACCGAGCTCGCGCAGCGCCGGTGGGTGCAGCACAGCAACGAGATCGCCGACCTCACCCTGCTGCCGACCGCGAACTCCTGGTACATGGGCGCCAACGTGCCCGGCAAGCCCCAGGTGTTCCTGCCGTACCCCGGCGGCGTCGGCGCCTACCGCGAGATCTGCGAGGAGGTCGTCGAGCGCGACTACTTCGGATTCACGCTCGCCGGCGACGGGACGGAACAGACCAACGACGGTGTGATCCGGCCGCTGAAGCCCGACGTCCAGGCGATGTTGTCGATGATGGCCGAGTTGGAGCTGCCACCGCTGGAGACGATGGGCGTCGAGGGTGCCCGCCAGTTCATGGAGGCATCCGGTGCGGCGATGCCACCCGGACCGGAGGTCGGCGAGATCGTCGACGGCACGCTTCCCGGCGCCGACGGAACGCCACTCGAGTACCGCCTGTACCGACCCGCGACCGACGGGCCCCACCCGCTCGTGGCCTACTTCCACGGCGGGGGCTGGGTGCTCGGCAGCGCCACCTCCGACGACCCGCTGTGCCGTTACCTGTGCGTCAACTCGAACTCGATCATCGTGTCGGTCAACTACCGCCACGCCCCCGAGGCCCGTTTCCCCGCGGCGGCCGACGACGGACTCGCCGCAGCGACGTGGATCGCGGACCACGCCGAGGAACTCGGCGGTGTGCCGGGCCGAATTTCCGTCGCCGGGTGGAGTGCGGGGGCCAACGTCGCTGCGGTCACCGCCCAGCAGGCGAAGCTCGCCGGTGGTCCGACGATCTCGGGCCAGGTACTCCTCAACCCGGTCACCGACGGCACCACCGAGCGCCCGTCACACGCCGAGAACGCCGACGGCTACGCGCTCACGATGGGCGTGATGAACTGGTTCTGGGATCACTACTGCGATCCCGCCGACCGCTCCGACCCCAAGGCCTCGCCGCTCCTCGGCGACCTGTCGGACCTGCCGCCGGCACTGGTGATCACCTGCGAGTTCGACCCACTGCGCGACGAGGGCGATGCCTACGCCGAGGCGATGGCCGACGCCGGTGTCGCGGTCGAGCACCTGCAGTGTCCCGGCCAGACCCACACCGCGATCCCCGCGGTCGACGCGATGGTCACCTCCGAATACGCCCGCAAGGCGATGGCCGAGGCATTGCGGTCGTTCTTCGGCGCCGGCGTCACATCGGGGGTCTGACGCCCGACGTAGCGGACAACTCGGTGACAGGGTGTCGGTAGCGTCGGAGGGATGGCTGCGCTGACACGTCACCGGCCGCCACACGTGGCGCAGGGGACCTGGCGCAGCGGCGCACTCCACGTGTGGGGATGGAACGGCATCGACACCGCGTCGATGGCGTGGCTCTACGGCGGATTCCGGGTGCTCGGCGACGACGGCCGCCGCACCGGCTGGCACGACAGTCCGGCGTCGTACGGCGCGATCGGGCGGATCAGCATCGCCCTCGACGGCCAGCCCACGCTGCACGCCTCGTCTGTCCAACTCGACGCGATGGGAACCGCCGTCTGGCTGTCCGACCTGCCCGACAGCGAGTACCTGTCCGACTCGATCGCGTGGTTCGCTCGCATCGCCGAGCTGGCACGCCACACCGTGTCGAGCGGCCGGCTCGTGCCCGTCGTGGTCGAGGAGGGCCCGTTCACCGTGGCCCGGTGGCGACCGGTCACCACCGGCGCGATCGATGCCACGATCGCCGACCTCGCCGCCTCGATGCCGCCGATCTGCACCGCCGGCTCGAGCGCCGACGCAACGAGCATCTACACCCAGCTGGTCGACGGGATCGCACGCAGCTTCCTCCAGCAGTACGGCTGGAAGGCCGACCTGGGACGCAAGCGCACGCCCTCGATCCAGGCGCTGCGCGCCGTCTTCGGGGCGCTCGCCAAACCCGACCACGTCGTGCGCGGCGGCACCGTCGAGTTCGACACCGCCCTGCGCCAGCTGCGCGACGAACTCGATCGGCACCGCCGACGCCTCGACGGGGAGCCGGTGGTGGTGCCACGCCTCCGACTGCTGATCACCGACGATCCCGGCGACCCGTGGATCGTCCGGCTCGAACTGGTCGACGACACCGACGCCGCGCGCTGGTGTTCGGCAAACGACGTCTGGGAACGCAACGCGTCCGCGCTCGAGGTGGCCAAGGGCGACCACCACCTCGACCTGCTCGCCGAACTGGTCGGCGCCACCGTCGAACAGGTCGCCCCGGTCGTCCCGGGCCTCGCTGATCTCGCAGTGCAGCACGAACCCACACAGGTCGAACTCGACCTCGACGTCGCCGAGGACTTCCTCGACATCGCACCGGTCGAACTGCAACGGCTCGGCGTGGAGCTGATCGGCCCCGAGCGACTGATCCGCACCCGCGTCAACGTGGCCGGCGAGGCCACCCCGTCACCCGCCGACGACCGCAAGAAGCAGTTCGGCAAGGAGGCGCTCGTCGAGTGGAAACTGGTCATCGGCGACGAGGAGATCTCCGAGGCCGAGATCGCCCGCGCCGAGGAGGCCGGCGCCACGCTGCTGCACACCGGCCATCGATGGGTGCGCATCGACGCCGACGAACTGCGGCGCAAGCGGGCCAAGCTCACCGAGCTGAAGGCCACCAAGGCCGAGGTCACGCCGCTGGAGCTGTTGCGGCTCGCCAACGACGCCGAACTCGGCGACGACGACACCCCGGCGATCTCGATCCGCGACGAGTACGACGGCTCGCCCGACGACGCTGCCTCCGTCGACGCCGCATGGGTGCGCAACCTGCTCGCCGGGCTGCCCGACGAACGCCTCGCCGAGACCAACGAGTCGCCCGAGTTCGCCGGCGAGCTGCGCCACTACCAACGCCGCGCGCTGTCGTGGTTGCAGTTCCTCGCCAAGCTCGGCCTCGGCGGTTGCCTCGCCGACGACATGGGCCTCGGCAAGACCGCCACCACCCTCGCCCACCTCCTCGAACGGCCCGGTCCCCACCTGGTGGTGTGCCCGCTCAGCGTGGTGCGCAACTGGAGCCAGGAGGCGGCCCGCTTCACCCCCAAGCTCGACGTCAAGATCCACCACGGCGCCAACCGCGCCCAGGGTCTTCAGGACGACGACTCGCTGTTCGAATCCGACCCCGAACGCCAACTGGTGATCACCACCTACGGCCTGCTGCCCCGCGACCTCGAACACCTCGGCGAGGTCAACTGGTCGACCGTCGTGCTCGACGAGGCGCAGATGGTCAAGAACCCGAACACCAAGGCGGCCCGAGCCGTCCGGAAGCTACGAGCCGACCAGAAGCTCGCGCTCACCGGTACGCCGGTCGAGAACCGGCTGAGCGAGCTGTGGTCGATCCTCGACGCCGTCAACCCCGGCCTGCTCGGCAGCCTCCCGAAGTTCCGCGAACAGTTCGGCACACCGATCGAACGCCACGGCGACGAGCTCGCCGCCGCCCGCCTCCGACGACTGACGCAGCCGTTCATCCTGCGCCGCACCAAGGCCGACAAGCGCCTGCTGCCCGACCTGCCCGACAAGATCGAACAGATCGCCTACGCCAAGCTCACCCGTGAACAGGCGACGCTCTACCAGCAGGTGGTCGACCAGCTCCTCGCCGACGCCGAGCAGGCCAAGGGCATGCGCCGCCGCGGCCTCGTCCTCGCCGCGCTCATGCGCCTCAAGCAGATCTGCAACCACCCCGCCCATGCGCTCGGCGACGGATCGCGCCTGGCGGGCCGCTCCGGCAAGCTCACCCGCTTCGACGAACTGGTCACCGAACTCCTCGACGCCGGCGAACGGGCGCTGGTGTTCACCCAGTTCCGCGAGATGGGCGAGCTGTTGCGCACCCACGTGAACGAGCAGTTCCACTTCGACCCGCCGTTCCTGCACGGCGGCGTCTCGCGCAACGGGCGCGACCGGATGGTCGACGCGTTCCAGGACGGCACCGGGCCGCCGCTGCTGCTCGTGTCGCTCAAGGCCGGCGGCACCGGGCTCAACCTCACCGCGGCCAGCCAGGTCATCCACTACGACCGCTGGTGGAACCCCGCCGTCGAGGACCAGGCCACCGACCGGGCGTGGCGCATCGGCCAGGAACGCACCGTCAACGTGCACAAGCTCGTGTGCGAGGGCACGGTCGAGGAACGCATCGGCGTGGTCATCGACGACAAGCGCAAGCTCGCCGACGCAGTGGTCGGCACGGGCGAAGCGTGGCTGTCGGAGTTGTCGACCGACGAACTCCGCGACCTCGTCGTGCTGGAGATGGACCCGTGAGCAGACCGCGCAAACCGTTCGGAGCGAACCACCCCGGTCGGCTTCCCTCCACGATGATGAAGGTCCTGGCGGCGGAGATGAGCGACCCGTCCCGACTCCGGCGCGGCAAGCAGTACGCGAAGGACGGCTCGGTGCTCGACATCATCATCGAGCCCGGCATCGTCACCGGCGAGATCCAGGGGTCGCGCTCCACGCCCTACATCGCGTCGATCGAGGTCACCGCCGGCGACGGCATGCCGTTGCGACGTGACATCACCACCACGTGCACGTGCCCCGACGACGACAACTGGGACGGCTACGCCTGCAAACACGTCGTGGCGACGATGTTCGTGCTCAGCGACGAGTTCCTCCTCGAACCCGAACTCCTCGACGTGTGGCGCAATCGCAGCGTCCGCGCCGAACCGGCCGATGACGACCTCGACGACGTTCTGGGCCACGACGACCAGCCACCCCGTGCCGGGTCGGAGCGACCAGGCAGGCACCTCCGGCTGGTGCGTCCCGGCGAGCACGCCGCCGTGCGGCCACGACCGACGGCACCGCCCGTCGACCCGCTCGAGTCGTTGCTCGGGTGTCCGGCCGGAACCGGCCTGCCGGAGATCCCGACGATCGAACGGATCGAGCCCGACCTTCCTCGCTCGCGGGATCTCGCCGCCGTACTGCGCGACGCGGTCGCCAACCTCCGGATCGAATGGGACTGATCGGCCGGCGATGACCCGGGCACCTCGCGAGGCGCACCTACACTGCTGATCGATGCCGCTCCACGCTGCAAAGGTCGCCGACGCGGTGCTGACCAACGTCGACCAGGTCGTCCGAGGCAAGCGCGACGAGATCCGCCTCGCCCTGTGCTGTCTGCTCACCGAAGGACACCTGCTCCTCGACGACGTTCCCGGCACCGGCAAGACCAGCCTCGCCAAGGCGATCGCCAACTCGATCGCCGGCACCTGGAAGCGGGTCCAGTTCACTCCGGACCTGCTCCCCACCGACATCACCGGCGTGATGGTCTTCGACCAGCGTTCCAGCACGTTCACGTTCCGTGAAGGTCCCGTGTTCACCAACGTGCTGATCGGCGACGAGATCAACCGGGGCAGCCCCAAGACCCAGTCGGCGTTGCTCGAGGTGATGGAGGAGCGGCAGGTGACCGCCGATGGCGTCAGCCGCCTCGTCCCCCGGCCGTTCTTCGTGATCGCCACCCAGAACCCGCGCGACTTCCAGGGAACGTTTCCGCTTCCCGACGTGCAGCTCGACCGCTTCGCGATGCGCCTGACGCTCGGCTACGCCGACGCCGACACCGAGATCTCGATTCTCGAAAGCTTCCACCGCCACCGCTCCGACGACGACATCTCGCCGGTCACCGATCCCGACGAACTCGACCAGGCGATCTCCGAGATCGACAGCGTCGGCGTCGTGCGGGGCATCGACGACTACATCGTGCAGATCGCGAACGCCACACGAACGCACCCCGATCTGCGCCTCGGCGTCTCCACCCGCGGCACGCTCACCATGCTCCGCGTGGCCCGCGCCTTCGCCGCCACCGACGACCGCGACTACGTCACCCCCGACGACGTCAAGGCCATCGCCGGGCCGGTGGTCACGCACCGGATGGCCCTCACCGCCGAAGCCGAACTCCGCGGCGTGCGGGTCGAGGGCGTCTTGGCCGACATCATCGACGACATCCCGGTACCGCGTTCCCGAGAGAGCTGAACGTGCTCACCCGCTCGGGCCTCGGTGCGGTCCTGACCGCAGTGGTCCTCGGCGTCGCGGGCTGGTGGTGGAACTACGAGGAGATCGTCATCGTGGCGGCCGGGATCGCCGCACTCCTCATGATGGCGGCGTGGGTCTCCCAACGTCCGCTGCGAGCCACCGTGGCCCGCCGCCTCGTCGCCGTGCGGGTCCCTCGTGGTGACCCGATCCTGCTCGAGTACCGGCTGCGCAACGCCACGCGCTTCCGGTCCGGTCGGGCGACGGTCATCGACCAATGCGCCGGTGCCGAGACACGCGTCCCCGTGCCACCGGTCGCTCCGAACACCGCCGTCACGGTCAACGGCTCGATCCCCACCCGCCGACGAGGCGTGTTCGATGTCGGCCCGTTCGTGGTCGAGCGGATCGACCCGTTCTGGCTCACCGTCGGGCGACGACGCGATGCCAGCATCTCCAGCGTGATCGTCCACCCCAAGGTGTACGACCTCGTCGGGCCCCACGGCGCGGTCAGAGTGGTCGAGAACGAATCGGTGCTCCGGCGAGCGACGGCCGACCCGATGTCCGGGTTCGTGTCGATGCGGGAGTACGTCGCCGGCGACGACCCGCGGATGATCCACTGGCCCACCACGGCACGCACCGGGACACTGATGGTCCGCGAGCACGTCGAGGTTCGCCGCCCCGAGTTCACGATCGTGCTCGACACCGCGCCGAGTGCCGGCACGACGGACGACTTCGAAGAAGCGGTCGACGTGGTGGCGACGCTTGCGGTCCATGCGATTCGTACCGGGCTCGACGTGGTGGTGCGGACCACCGAACGCGACCACGCCGGCCGGCCGACGCCGTTGGTGAGCGACGGGTCGGTGCTCGACCTGTTGACGCCAGTGCAACAATCGGGTGATCAGGGTCTCCTCCCGGTGAGCGTGTTGTTCACCGGTGGCCTCGACCAGTCGTCGGTCGTGTTCGTCACGGGCCCCGACGGCCCGTCGAGTCGTTTCAGCACATCGGAACGGATGTCGGTCGTGCGCATCGGTGCCGGGGCCACGTCGGGTCTGGGCGTGGTGCTCGCGGCTGCCGACGCGCGTGAGTTCGTCAGGCGGTGGCGGTCATGGGGGTGACCACGCTGCCACCGCCGGACCTGGCATCGTCCGCAGCGGACACGGTCGAGCTTCCATCGAATCCGGCCGCCGCCTCCCGCAGCCTCGTCCGAGCGAGGGTGACGGTGCTCCTCCTCGGATACCTGGTCGTCGCCGCTGCGGCGGGCGACATCTTCGGTCGGTTCGGCTGGACCCTGCTCATCGCCCCGATCGTGCCCACGGCGATCGCGCTGGTCCTCGTCGGTCGTCGGGGTGTACTGCGGGCGATCGGCTCGATCCTCGCCATCGTCACCGCCGTGGTGCTCACGGTCGCGATCGAAGGCGGTGGAGTCAGCGACGTGTTCGATGCGTTCACCTCCGGCATCCAGGGGTTGCTGTCGACCGACTGGCCGAGCCCGGCGCGGCCCGACCTCCTCGGTGCCGTGGCGGCGGTGATCGCGACCGCCACCGCGATCAGCGACGAGCTCGCCGGCCGTCGACGGTTTCATCTCCTGCCCCTGTTGCCCCTGCTGGCCTGCTACCTCGGCGCGATCGGGCTGAGCGCTCCGGTCGGGGTGACGTGGTCGTGGCTCGTGCTGCTCGCTGCGGTCGGCGGCGTGTTCGCACTGCTCCGCAACGACGGCACCCTCCAGGACCGCTTGGTGCTGGTGCGGGGCGAGCGGCGGATCGTCCCGCTGCTGCTGATCGCCGCCATCATCGTCGGTCTGATCACGATCCCGGTGTCGTTGACGTCGCGCGCTGATCCCCGGCGCAATGATCCGGCCGAACAAGCCGCCCCACTCCTCGACCCGATCGAGGCCACGCTCGCCCTCCGCGACCTCGATCCACCAGCGGTGCTCCATCGGGTGACCCCGAGCGACGACCAAGCGCTCCCGGTGAGATGGCGAGTCGCTGCGCTCGAGAACTACGACGGACGTCGATGGTCGCCCGCTCTCACGCTCCGGCTGATCGGCGGGACCCTCGGCCCGGTCACCGGGCCGGTCATCGATGTCGACGTCAGTTTCCTCGACGACAACCTGACGCTCGTGCCACTGCCTGGCGCTCCTGTGTCGATCGACACCGCCGTGGAGACCGACCCCGACCGGACCGTGGTGAGGCTGATCGACACCCCCGCGCCGGGTGACGAGATCGCCGTGGTCTCCAACACCGCCCCGACGGCCGGCGACGCGATCGAAGTGGGCATTGCACCTCGTGTCGTCGACGAGTCGACCTCGACACTCACCGAACTCGCCCTGGGTCTCGCTGGGGACGGCAACCCCTTCGATCAACTCGCGCAGCTCGAGGCGACGATGCGCAATGAGTTCGTGCTCGACAGCCAGGTGCAGGGCGGCGGACTGCAGCAGGCCCTGATCGATCGATTCCTCCGGGACACCCAACGAGGCACGGCCGAGCAATTCGCCACGGCGTTCGTCCTGCTCGCCCGATCGCTTGGCATCGAAGCTCGAATCGCCACCGGGTTCGACACGACGACCTCGGGTGCCGCGCCGCCGGGCCCCGGCGAGGTCCTCGAACTCACTTCCGCCGATGCCTCCGTGTGGCCCGAGGTGCAGTTGAGCGACGGCCGGTGGCTGTCCTACGACCCGGTGCCGTTGAACGAGGCCACCGACGGTGCCCCGCCCCCACCGGAGCCCCAAGTGCAGTCACCCGCCGCCCCCCAGCCACCGATTGCGCCACCACCTGATCCGGACACCGACACGCCCCCGCCCGAGGACGTCGCCGCGGAGGCGGGCGGCGGTGCGCTGTCGGCGGTGGTCACCTGGGCGGTGCGTGGGGTACTGGTGGTCGGCGTGCTGCTCCTGCCGTTCATCGCGGCAGCGGCGGCGATCGGAGGCATCAAGTACCGACGGCGGCGCCGTCGGCTGCGTGCGGTCTCCCCGGCGCAGCGCATCGTCGGGGCCTGGGCGACGGCGACCGACGTCCTCGTCGACGCAGGGCTCGACATCGACGCATCGACCACCGACGGGGAGATCGCTGCGCGCGGCGAGCCGCTGGTGGCCGAAGCCCGCCGCGACCTCCGCCGTCTCGGGGCCCTTGCGAGCGCAGCGACGTACGGTGCGCCGGAGCACCCGGATCTGCTCGCCGAGGACGCCGCCCGCTGCCTCGAGGTCATCGACGACAAAATGGCGTCGTCTCGGACCCGTTGGCAACGGATCCGATGGCGTCTCAGTCTGCGCTCGCTGCGCCCCTCCACACGATCACCGGTCACCGCCTGACCACGACCCGTCTGGGTCGACGAGCGTCCGAGGTCTCAGGGGACCGTGGTCGTGGTGTGGCGTGGTGTGGTCGGTGGTCGGTGGTGGTGGTGGTCGGCGTGGTGGTGGTCGTCGTCGTCGACGGCGCAGGCTCGGACGCGACCACGGTGACCGTGGCGGTGCCGGAGAACGCCGTGCCGTCGGTGACTCGGTAGGTGATCGTGAACGTGCCGACAGTCGTGGCGAGCACCGTGATCGTCAGGCCGCTCCCATCTTGAACGATCGCACTCGTGTCGGTCAGGTCGACCACGGTGAGTGGATCGCCATCGGCGTCACTGACGTCGAGGCCGACCACAGCGCTGACCCCGGTGGTCACCGCGATGCTCTGGCTGCGTGCCACCGGCGCCGCGTTGGCTGGCGGACCAGCGACCGTCACGGTGGCAGGGGCCGACACGCCGCCGTCGCTGTCACGGACGGTGTAGGTGAACGTCGCCGTGCCGCGACCAGCTCCCGGAGCGATCTGCACCGATCGACCGTCGGCGCCGACGGCGACGGTGCCCACCTCCCCGTTCGTGAACGTGATCGATCCGGACGAGATGCTCTGAATCACGAGGGCGCCGCTTCCGCCTGCGGAGTCGGCGTCGGTGTCGTTGCCGACGATCGAGAACGACGCCGACGTACCGGACCCGACGTCGACGGCGTCAGCCACGGCCTTCGGCACCTGGTTGAGCACCTTGACGGTCACCTTGACCGATGCGGTGAGCCCTCCGGGATCGGCGACCGTGGTGGTCCACTCGTACGGACCGACCGCGATCCCGACCGGCGGGGTGATCACGAGCCGGCCGGGTTCGGTGGTGACCCAAGCGGGCGCCCCCGAGCTGCCGGTGATCGACAGCGCCTCCGCGTCGGTGGCGAGGTCCGACACCGGTACGACGATCTGCTCCCCGCGAACGATCTCGAGCGACTTCGGGCGACCGGTCGGATCCTGGTTGACATCGATCGTCACCTGACCGCTCGCCCGCAGGCGACAGCTGTTGACCACGGAGTAGCTGATCGACACGTTGCCGTTCTCGCCCGCCGGCGGTGTGTAGATCCCGTCGACGTAGCCGGCGGGCGCCTGGACGTCCACGATCGTGCCATTCGAACCGAACGCGCCCAGGTCGACGGCGATCGGCTGCCGGTAACCCGTGGCCAGGAAGCCGTCGGCGGCGACCGGTGTCGACTCGGCGCACGCCCGGACCGTGATCCGCAGCGTTGCGTTGTCGGTCAACTCCCCGTCACTGACCTGGTAGTTCACGACGGCGGTCCCGCTGGCGCCGGGCACGGCGGCGAACGCAATCGAGCGGTCCGGTGTCACCGAGGCCGACCCGAGCGAAGAATCGGGTGCGCCGACGATGCTCACTGCGAGTTGGTCGCCGTCGGGGTCGGTGTCGTTGAACAGCACGGCGCTGGTGACCGAGCCACCATTGACGACGTCGGCGGCGTCGTCGCGGGCGTCGGGCGGCCGGTTCAGCGGCGGGGCCACCGTGAGCGTGATCAGGGCCGTGGCGGTCAGCCCCTTGCCGTCGCGGATCGTGTACGTGGCGACGACCTGTCCGATGAAGTCCGCCGCCGGCGACAGGGTGACCACCGACCCGGCGAGCGACACCGTTGCGTCACCGGACACCCGTGCAGCCGACACCACCGAGAGCCCGCCGGCGGTCTCGTCGGGGTCGCGGTCGTTCGCGAGGACGTTGAACTGCTGCGGCGTGCCAGGGCCGAAGATCGACTGCGAGTCAGCGACGGCAACCGGTGGGAGATTGATCGGCTCGGTGATCGTCACCGAGAGACGCCCGAGCGAGACCGCCCCGTCGGCGTCGGCCACCTGGTAGTTGATCGTCGTCACCCCGGTCGCGGCGCCGGCGGTGAACGTGATCGTGTTGCCGGAGCGGCTCGCCGTACCGAGCGACGGCGCCGTCGACGAGACCAGTTCGAGGGCCGCATCGTCGCCGTCGAGGTCGGTGTCGTTCGCGACCACGTCGATCGACGCGGTCTCGTTGATCGCCACCGTGAGCCGATCGTTGACGACCTGAGGAGCCTGGTTGGTCACCTGGGGCTCGCGGACCGACACGATGATCGACGCCGAGGCCCGCAGCCCGCGCGTGTTCGTGACCTCGTAGGTGCACCGGAACGCACCCGAGACCCCGGCCGGCGGGTCGTAGCGGACCTGGCTGTCGGCGGTGACCGTCGCCTGTCCGCCCGACGGGCATCCGGGCCGGCCGATCAGCTCAGGACGCTCGCCCGACGGGTCGCCGTCGTTGCGCAGCACGTCGACGGTGACGGGTACGTCGACGAAGGTGAAGGTGGAGTCGTCGCGGGCGAAGGGGGGTTCGGCGAGCGGCTCGGGGAGCACCGTGATCGTGACCTCTCCGGCAACCTCGTGACCGTTGCCGTCGCTGACCGTGTAGGTGAACCGCGCATTCGCCTGACCGCCGTCGTCGGTGAGCGGTGACGGCGAGAACTGGATCTCGTCGCGGCTGAACACGGTCACCTGACCGCTGGCGTTCTCCGGCTGCGTGACATCGACGATCGTCAGCGGGTCGCCGTCCGGGTCGACGTCGTTGGCGGTCACCTCGACCACCACGGACTGTCCGACGACCACCTTGTCGGCATCGGCACTCACGACCGGCGGGAGGTTCGGTTCGACATCGTCGATCACAGCGACGAGCACCGAACCGCGCACGACGTGGTCGTTGCCGTCATCGACCTCGTACTCGAACGGGACGAGTGGCGCCGCACCAGCACGGGCCACGACCGCCAGTTGATCACCTTCGACGGCCACCTCGAGGCCGGCGGGCAGCGGTTCGACCACCGACAGGGTGAGGGTGTCACCATCGGGGTCGACGTCGTTGACGAGCACCGTCAACGGGGTCTCGACATTGCGACGCAGGCGGACGGCGTCGGGTCGCACGATCGGGGGACGATTGGGGTCACCCGCACGGGCGACCTCGACGCGTACCTCGACATCCTCACCCACGGCGTCCAACGCGTCGACCGGGCGGTACGTGAAGATCGCCGTGCCCTCGAACCCGTCCGCCGGCACGAACTGGAGCGCGGGGAGCCCGGAGTTGCCCTCCGTCTCGGTGACTTCGCCGAGTGCCTGTGTGCTGACGCCGGCCGGCGGGGAGAAGCCGCCCAGGCGCAACGCGTCGCGCTCGGGGTCGACGTCGTTGAGCAGCACGTCGATCGTCACGGGAACGCCGGGGCCGGTCTCGGCTCGATCGTCGACACCGACAGGTGGTTTGTTGGCCGAGCCGGCCGCCAGGAGCTCGATGATCACCGTGGCAGTCGCTGGTGTCCCGTTGCCGTCGACGATCGTGTAGTCGAACGTGTCGATCCCGACGTAGCCCGGTTCCGGTGTGTAGACGACCGTGGTCGCCGTCCCGATGTCGACGGAGCCGTGGCCCGGGACTCCGACCTCGGCGACAGCGATCGCCTCACCATCGGGGTCGTAGTCGTTGACCGTCACCTGGACGGGTACCGACGCGCCCGATCGCGCCGTGACCGAATCGTCGACCGCAACCGGCGGATCGTCGATCCCGTTGTCGTCGGGCTCCCGGGTCTCCGGTTCGCTCGCCGCGTCTGTCGTCGGCGCCGGATGTCGCCTGGCCGGACTCACCTTCCTCGATCAGGTCGCCGTCCGCGCCGAGCACCAGGATGCCCTGGGCGTTCTTGTCGATCGCCTGGGTGCCCCACGGGTTGACACCCCACACGAAGTCTCCGTCGACGTCGTCGACCCACACGAGGTCGACGTTCGCCGTCACGGCCAAGGTGGCGTCGGCGGTGACCGAGGTGGGATCACCGAGGATCGTGCCGGTGCGCCAATCGAAGCGGACGATCGATGTGGGCCCGCGCCGAACGAGCGCCGCCGCGTCCCCACCGATCGCGAGCAGGTCGGACCCGTCCATGTCGAGACCGGCGATCGTGACCGACTGATCGAGGCCCGAGGTCGACACACACCAGAGCTGATCGTTGGCACCGACCCAGCCGCAATCGGCGACGGGACCGGGCACCTGCGCAAGGATCTCGCTCGGATCGACGTCGGTGGGCAGCGTTTGCCAGGCACCCTCGCCGAGGCGGGCGCGCCGGTTCTCCGCGTCGAGAACGAACGGCACGGTGCCGACGAGCGTGAGTTCCGCGCCGGACACACCGAGGTCGATCGTCTGCGTCGCGGACGATGTCGTCCGCCGCAGTTCGGTACCGACCACCGACCAGATCGATCCGTCGGGTGAGATCCGCGTCGTCGTACCGGCGTCGACGGTGAACGCAACGGGCTCACCGTCGGCCGGCACCACGTTGGCATCGTTCTCATCGGGGTTGACGACGACGAGGCCCGCTCGGCCGACGCCGGACAGCGCCCGACCCCCGCCCAGAGCCGTGAGACCGAACGGCGTCCCCAGCCGCAACTCGACCGAGTCGATGGCCTGAGCTTCAGCCGTCGCGTCGTTCAAGAGGTAGGCCCCCTGTCCGCCTTCGGCCACCGTGAGTTCGTCACCCTGTGCACCTGAGTCGAGACTCGCCAACGCCCGCCCCCCGTAGCCGTCGACCAGGACGACACGCCCGGTCGGCTGATGGACGAACCATGCCGTTGCCCGTGCCGATGCTGCATCGACTGCCGGCAGGCCATCGGAACGCACCACGACCATGACTGCGAACAGCGCAAGCAGCGTCGCTGCGATGGCAGCAACGGCTTGACGCCAGGTGACAGTCGTCAGGGTCACGGAAGCCTCAACAGTGGAGCGAGTGGCGGAAACTCACGTCTGGGTCATCGGTCGCCCGATTCTGCGACTTGAGTGAAATGTCTGGATTCTCGCAAGACGCCGGACCACAGCGCGACGAAAGGGAACGGGGCGCGAGCGCCCCGACGACCGCTCTAGTCTCGCAGTGATGGACATCGTGGTGCGCACACCTCACGGCGACGCCGACGTCCACGTCGGGGCACACGATCCCGACAGCACCCTCGGTGACCTGATCGGAGAGGTGACCGGTCAAGCCGTACCGCGCCTGGCCCGCGTCGACGACCGTGGTGGTCGACTGCAGCACACCGCTCGATCGAGTCGGCCTCATGCTCGGATCGCTGGTGGTCACCGATCCGCCCGCACCGGAGGCCACCGGTGCCGACGACGTGCAACTGGTCCAGATCGCCGGCAGCGGCGCAGGCCGGGTCGCGACCTTGTCGCTCGGCAGCTACCGGATCGGACCCGGTCGCCGTGCGGGCGCCGATGAACTCGCTTTCGCTCCGGTGGAGACGACGGCACTCGAAGTCGTGATCGAACCGGACGGCGTCGTGACCCTCGATGCGCCGGCCTCGAGCAACGGGGTGCGGCTCGACGGGTCCGAGCTCCGAGCACCCGGGCCCTGGCGCGACGAGATCGTCACGGCGGCAGGTCGCGCGTTCGTGATCGATCGGCGGCGACCGTTCGAGAGCCGCCGGCTCGGCTCCGCCGAGGCCGACGGCACCGTGCCGTTCAGTCGACCACCGCGACGCTCGGGGGAGCCGGCGCGGCTGCCGCTGATCGACGCTCGTCGCGACGCGATGTCGGCGCTGCCGTCGCTCTGGCAGCGACGGCCGGGCCAGCCCGACGCGTACGCGATCCCGATCGGGCTGCGACCCGACGAGGACGGCAGCCCGATCCCGCTCGAACTCGACCTCTACGGCGAACGAGCGGTCGCCGTCACCGGGGCGGACGACGAACGCACGGCGATCGCCCGCACGATCCTCGTCGAGGCAGCGACGCTGCACGGTCCGGCCGATCTCGACGTGGCAATCGTGACGAGCCCCGATCGGGTCGCCGAGTGGGAGTGGGCGAAGTGGCTGCCCCATCTCCGCCTGGGCGGCCCGCCCACGATCCTCAGTGAATCCGGCGCCATCACGAAGTGGACCACCGAGGCGGTCGAGCATCGGCTCCTGGCGTCCATGCCGTGGCCGTCGGCCCACCTGACGCTGCTCGTGATCGACGACGCGAGCATGTGGCAACGGCGCAACTCACCGCTTCGGACCGTGCTGGCGTCCCCGCCCGCCGAACTGCGTGTCATCGCCCTCTGCGATGACCCCGCAAGCGCTCCTGCGCTGTGCACGACCATGATCACCCGCACCGGCAACGACACCTGGCGGGTCGCTGCCCTGACGAGCCGCAACGACACCGACGGCGTGATGCTCGCGCTCACCGAGGCGGCGGTCGCCGGTGACATCGCTCGCGCGATCGCACCGCTCGCCGACGTCGATCTCCCCACGACACTCGCTCCACCCGAGACCGACGGACCCGCCCGGTCACTGGCCGACCTGCTCGGCGACCTGTCGAGCGACGCGATCCGGCGCCGTTGGGACGACGACGATCTGTCCGCAGTCGTGGTGGGCCATCGAGGCGCCGACGCGGTCACGGTCGATCTCGGCGCGGGCAACGTCGTGGTGAGCGGCTCGGACTCCGACAACGTGGAGCGAACCGCGTCCGCTGTGGTGCTGGCCGCCTGCAGTTCCGCCGATCCGGTGTCGACACGGGTCCTCGATCTGGCGGGCCCGCGGCACGGCAGCCGATGGGGCCTCGACGCGATTCCGCATGCGACCGATCCGGATCTGACCGCAGCGGACATCGACGCCATCGAGCCGGATCGACTCATCGCTCGACTTCGCCACCTGTCGAGACGACCCGACCACCCCCGACACATCCTGGTGACCGTCGACAGCTCGGCCGATCCTGGGCTCGCGAACGCCTTGTTGGCGGCCACGGTCGGACCCGAGGCGATCGAGGGGCTCAGGGTGGTCGCCCTCGCCGATCAACCTCCTGCGTCTCGAGCGTTCGAGAGCACGATCGCGGTCACGGGGCCGGCGGCGGACCGGCTCGCGAGCCTCGCGGTCGGCGGCGGAACGACCTCGCCGACCTTTCAACTCGACCGCCTCGCCGCCCCATCGGGTCTGAGCCTGCGCCCGGCCGTGCTCGGCCGCCAGCTGACACCGCTCGAGCACCGCCTCGAACAACGCACACGCAACGACACGGCAGCACAGGCGGAGGCCGAGCGGATCGCTCACTCGCTGTCGCTGGCGGCGGGAGATCTCGATGTCGCCTCGATGCTCCCTCATCGCCTCCCGGATCATGTCGACACCGACGAGTTGTTCACCACGCACGCCGGCGACGGGATTCCGATCGGGCTCGTCGACTCCCCCGCCGCCGAGCCGCTCGCGCTGTGGTGGCAGCCGGACCCGGGCATCGTCCTCGCCTTCGGGGCGATTCGCTCCGGTGTCGACGACGTGATCTCCACGATCGTGCTCGGCCTCGTCGATCGCTTCGGCGACGACGAGGTCGCGCTGGCGTTCACCGATCGTTCCGCAGGCCGTCGCCGGGTGGTCGAATCGCTGTCGCAGTGCTCGCTGGTCGTCGACCCCGAGCGTGCGGACGACATCGCCGCGCTCATCGCGTTGCTGACGCGAACGCGCACCGGCTCCGATCCCACCCTGGTGGTCCTCATCGACGATGTGGGCCGACTGCGTACCCTCGCCGCCGCAGCCGGACAGGCTGACCAACTCGATGCCGCACTCATCGGCGCCGCCGCCGTCGAGAACCGTTGCTCAATCGTCGCGATCGCACGGTCGGTCGATGCCCCTGGGCCGCTGCTCGCTCCCGCAGCCCAGCGGTACGTCGCCACGATGGCCGATCCTGCCGACGCTCATCGCCTCGGCGTGTCCCACCCCGTCGACGGCCCCCGCGGGCGGTGCCGGCAGGTTCCCGGCGAGCGGCTCGTCCAACTGGCGGTTCCCGATCGACCGATCACGACCTCGCTGCCTCAACGGCTCCCGGAACCAACGACACGGTTCGGCACTCACGAGGAACCGTCATGAGCCCGGTGTTGTCCCAGCGTGGCGACGGCGTCGGGATCGAGTTCACGCGTCACGTGGTCCGCGGCGTCCGCTTGGCTGCCGCCCAGGACGGCAGGCTGGCTGCGAGTGCCGAGGTGGCGGTGACCGACGTGACCGACGATCGATCGGTCGTCGATGCGCTCGTACGCGTCCGCGCCGATCTCGGCGTCCTCGGCCAGACCACACGCATCGCCACCTTCCCACCGGCGAGCACGTTGCACCGGATCGACGTCACCGGCCGGACGGGAGCCGAGCTGAACACGACGAGGGACGAACTGATGCGGCGACATGGTGTGGCGTCGACGGTGTTGCTCGACGACGGCCCGCGCCGCTGGCTGGTGGCGGTGCGATGGGACGAGCCGTTCGTGCGCCGCCTGGAGCACCTCGCCGAACGTGCCGGCTTCGCCGACGTCACCGCCGAGCCGAGCCCGATCGCTCTGGCCCGCGTCGTGGGAACCGACGTGTCGCGCGTCCGACGCGACAGCGCGACCGATGAGTCGTTCGAGCTGCTGTGCGCCGCCGGCCAGCCCGTGGTCGCGGGCGCCGTCGACTCGGTCGGTCGCGTCGCCCCGACGCTGCTGCTGGCCACCGACAGCTTCTCCACGAGCTGGTTCGACGACATCGACGACGCAGCGGAGTTGCTGGCCGAGCTGCACCGATTCGTCGACTCGCTCGACGAATCGGTGCACGCCCATGACGACATCGAGGCGCTCTGGCTCGCGGGCACCCCGTATCCGGCGTTTCCTCCGCACGATCTGCGAGCACCGGAACGCCAGTGCGTGGCCCTGGGCGCGGCGGTCGGTGCGGCCGGGCTGGCCGGACGTCTGCGGCCCGTCGACATGCTCACCCCGCTCGCTCCCGCCGTCGATCCCCACGATCGGCCGTGGGCGGTGGAGCGCGTGTCGAGCCTGCCACCGCCCACGTCTCCCGCAACGATCGGGCCGCTCAAGCGGATGGCCAGCCGCTTCCTGCCTCGTCGCAGGACGTCTGGCGAGCGCTGATCACAGCGGTCGTGCTTCGAGGGCGCAGCCGCCGAAGCCGAGCGAGCCGTCAGTCGTCGAAGATCGACGGACGCTGGCCGAACACGGCCACGGCCTGACGCAGCGGGACGAGATCGGCACCGGACCGACGGCCCTCTGCAGCTTCGATGGCGTGCTTCGCGATGTCGCGTGCGTGGTCGAGTTCGGCTCGGAGGCGGGCGTTCTCGATCTCGAGGTGCATGACGCGACGGATGCCTTCGAGGTTCATTCCCTCGTCGGTGAGTTCGGAGATCCGCTTCAGGATGGCGATGTCGGCGTCGCTGTAGCGGCGGTTGCCGCCCTCGGTTCGTGCCGGGGTGACCAGGCCGCGGCGCTCGTAGATGCGCAGGGTCTGCGGGTGCATGCCGGCCAGCTCCGCGGCGACGGAGATCACGTAGACCGCCCGGGTCCGGGTCCGTTCGTTCGCGTCGGTTGCAGCTCATGGCAGTGAACTCCTCGGATTCACCGTAGTGGCTGCGGCGAACTGCTCGACCGCCGCACGTTGTTCGTCGTTCAGTTCGGTCGGGACCTGCACCTCGACGGTGACGATCAGGTCACCGGTGTGCTTCGCGGTGGAGATGCCCTTGGCGCGCACACGGTGTCGACTCCCCGACGGGGTGCCGGGCTTGAGACGCAACGTCACCCGAGGGCCGTCGAGGGTCGGCACGTCGATGTCGCCGCCGAGCGCAGCTTCGGCGAAGGTGACCGGCACGGTCACCGTGAGATTGTCGCCGCTGCGACCGAACAGGGCGTGCGGCATCACCTTGAGCTCCACGAGGAGATCACCGGCCGGACCGCCACTGCGTCCGGGCCCGCCTCGACCCTTCAGCCGGATGGTCTGGCCGTCCTTGACCCCCGCGGGGATGCGGGTCTTGACCTCGCGTTGGCGTGCTTCGATCCCCGACCCCCGGCAGGTGGGGCACGGGTCCTCGATGCGCACGCCCTGGCCACCACAGACCCGGCACGGCGTGGAGAAGGAGAACATGCCCTGGTTGTCGTCGACCACACCGCGGCCTCCGCAGGCCGAACACATCACCGGCGACGTGCCCGGCTTCGCGCCCGATCCCTGGCAGGTCGAGCACTGGGCGTCGGTGGTGAGGTAGAGGGTGGTGGTGATGCCGCGGGCGGCGTCCTCGAACGAGACCGTCAGCTGCGCCGTGATGTCGGATCCCCGCCGGGGACCGACGCCGGATGCTGCACCGCCCCGGCCTCGCCCCGGAGCGCCGCGGCCGAACATGTTGCCGAAGAGGTCGCCGAGACCGCCACCACCCATGTCCTCGACGTTGAAGGTGAACCCTCCGGCGCCGGGTGCTCCGCGTCCGCCCATGCCGGCCATCGGCCCCATCGCACGGACCTCGTCGTACTCCTTGCGCTTGGCCTCGTCGCCGAGGACGTCGTAGGCGGCGGCGAGGTCCTTGAACTTCTCCTCGGCGACGGCGTCGCCAGGGTTCTTGTCGGGGTGGAGGTCGCGGGCGAGCTTGCGATACGCCTTGGTGATCTCCTTGGCGGTCGCGCCCTTCTCGACGCCCAGCGTCTGGTAGTAGTCCTTCTCGAACCATTCACGTTGTGCAGTCATCGGTGATCACCTCCTCTCGGATCACATCAGGGGTCAGTCCCGCTGAGTACTCAGTCCCTGGTCTTGACCATGGCGGCGCGCAGGACCTTGCCCTTCCAGGTGTAGCCGCTGCGCAACACCTCGGCGACGATCGGCTCGCCTCCGTCGCCCGGCTCGTGGGCCACCGCCTCGGCGAACTCGGGGTCGAACGGCTTGTCCTCGAGATCGAGGGTTTCGAGTCCGTGCTTCTTCAGCTCGACCAGCATCTGGTTGAGCAGCGGGCCGACCTCCTCGGGGTGACGCAGGTACGCCGCCTCGGCGGCGTCGAGCACCGGGAGCAACGCCTCGGCGAGCCGACCCGATGCCCGGTCGGCCTCGGCGAGCGACTGCGCCGCCGCCCGACGCCGGTAGTTGTCGAAGTCGGCCTGGACCCGTTGAGCGAGGCCCTTGTACTCCTCACGCTCGGCGAGCAGTGCGGGTACGTCGACATCGGAGTAGTCGATCTCGCCGACGATCGCGTCGAAGTCGTCGCCGGGTTCGGCGGGGCGCCGCATCGAGTCGGTCACGTCGTCGATCTCGCTGGCCCGCTCGACGAGGTCGTCGAACTCATCGTCTGCTGACGCCGCCGCCGACGTCTCGAACTCGTCGTTCGAGACGTCGGACGGGTCTGCCTTCTCGGGCGGGTCGACCATGTCGCCGTCCATGACCGCCTCAGGCCTCCTCGGCGTCGTCGACGATCTCGGCGTCGACGATGTCGTCGTCGTTCACCGACCCGGCTCCGGCGTCCTGGCCCGATGCCGACGTCCCCTCGGCGCCCGAGTCACGTGCGGCAGCTTCGTAGAGCTTCTGGCTGAACGCCTGGCTGGCGGACATCAACGTGTCGGTCGCGGTCTTGATGGCGGCGGTGTCGTTGCCCTCCATCGCCTTCTTGAGGTCGGCGAGCGGCTGCTCGACGGCGGCCTTCTCGTCAGCGGTGACCTTGTCGCCCTGCTCGCGCAGCACCTTCTCGGTCTGGTACACGAGCGAGTCGGCGTTGTTGCGGACCTCGGCCTCCTCGCGACGCTTGCGGTCGTCCTCGGCGTGCGCCTCGGCGTCCTTGACCATCTGCTCGATGTCGTTCTTGTCGATCGTCGACTGCCCGGTGATGGTCATCGACTGTTCCTTGTTGGTCGCCCGGTCCTTCGCCGACACGTGGACGATGCCGTTGGCGTCGATGTCGAAGGTGACCTCGATCTGCGGCACGCCACGCGGGGCGGGCGGCAGGTCGACGAGCTGGAACTTCCCGAGCGTCTTGTTGTAGCCGGCCATCTCGCGCTCGCCCTGCAGCACGTGGATCTCGACCGACGGCTGGCTGTCCTCCGCGGTGGTGAACACCTCGGTGCGCTTGGTGGGGATCGTGGTGTTGCGCTCGATGAGCTTGGTCATCACGCCGCCCTTGGTCTCGATGCCGAGGCTGAGCGGGGTGACGTCGAGCAGCAGCACGTCCTTGACGTCGCCGCGCAGGACGCCGGCCTGGACAGCGGCGCCGATGGCGACCACTTCGTCGGGGTTGACGGTCTTGTTCGGCTCCTTGCCGGTCATGCTCTGGACCAGGTCGGTGACGGCCGGCATGCGGGTGGAGCCGCCCACGAGGATCACGTGGTGCAGATCACCCTTCGAGACGCCGGCGTCCTTCAACGCCTGCTCGAACGGGATGCGGCAGCGCTCGATCAGATCCGAGGTCATCTCCTGGAACTTCGAGCGCGAGAGCGACTCGTCGAGGTGGAGGGGACCGTCGGCCGTGGCGGTGATGAACGGCAGGTTGATCTGCGTCTGCTGCACCTGGCTGAGTTCGATCTTGGCCTTCTCGGCGGCCTCCTGGAGGCGCTGGGCGGCCATGCGGTCGGCACTCAGGTCGACGCCGTGCGCAGCCTTGAACTGCTGGACGAGCCAGTCGACGATGCGCTGGTCCCAGTCGTCGCCGCCGAGGTCGGTGTCACCGTGGGTGGACTTGACCTCGAACACGCCGTCGCCGATCTCGAGCACCGACACGTCGAACGTGCCGCCGCCGAGGTCGAACACGAGGATCGTCTCGTCCTCGGAGCTCTTGTCGAGACCGTAGGCGAGTGCTGCCGACGTGGGCTCGTTGATGATGCGCAGCACCTCGAGGCCGGCGATCGTGCCGGCTTCCTTGGTGGCGGTGCGCTGGGCGTCGTCGAAGTACGCGGGCACGGTGATGACGGCCTGGGTGACGGTGTCGCCGAGGAACGCTTCGGCGTCGCGCTTGAGCTTCATCAAGATGCGCGCCGAGATCTCCTGCGGTGTGTACTTCTTGCCGTCGATGTCGTCGGACTTCCAGTCCTCGCCCATGTGGCGCTTGATCGATCGGAACGTGCGGTCGGGGTTGGTGATCGCCTGACGCTTGGCGACCTCGCCGACGAGGACCTCGCCGGACTTGGAGAACGCCACGACCGACGGGGTCGTGCGGGCGCCCTCGGAGTTGGGGATGACGACGGGGTCGCCGCCCTCCAGGACGGACACCACCGAGTTGGTGGTTCCGAGGTCGATGCCGACTGCCTTGGCCATGGTGTGCTCCTCTTGCGGGTGACGTGTTGCTGGGGGATGAGAACCTTGCGAGCGTGACACGCCCGCCGGGTGACCATGATACGGAGCGTTCACCTGGACGGCAACTCTGATGATAGGTTTCTTGAGTCGGATCGACTCAAGTTATCGATCAGTGGTCGTGGTCGAGGAACTCCGGACCGAACGAGTGCGGCAGCAGGTCACCCACCGTCATCGACACCGTGGGCCCCGACGCGGCCACGGCATGCACCGCGACCGCCGGGCCCGCGAACTCGCGAATGCGCTGACGGCACCCGCCGCACGGGGTTCCGGGCTCGTCGCCGTCGGTCACCACCACGATCTCGACGATCGAACGCTCGCCGGCGAGGACCATCGCGGCGATCGCGCCCGCTTCGGCGCACGAACCGAGGGGATACGCGGCGTTCTCCACGTTGCACCCGGCGATCACCGCACCCGAGGCGGTCCGGATCGCAGCGCCCACCCGGTAGTGCGAATACGGGCAGTACGCCCGCTCGTGAGCAGCGATCGCCGCCGCCAACAGCTGTGGATCCGGGTCGCGCTGATCGCTCATCCCACCATCCTGCTACCACGACCGTCGCTCCCGCCAGGGCCGTCGGGGTGACGCCGACCCCAGCGCTCGTCCCGGCGCGGCCTCAGAGACCGAGAACGAGCGGGACCACCACCGGCGTGACGAGCAACGTGACGAGGCTGAGCGGAGCACCGACCAGGGTGAAGTCACGGAACCGGTACCCGCCGAGGCCGTACACCATCAGGTTGGTCTGGTACCCGATCGGCGAGAGGAACGAACACGACGCACCGATCAGGACGACGATCGCCATCGAGCGCGGGTCCAGACCGGCCTCGATCGCCGTGGCGGTCGCCACCGGCAGCATCAGCGCTGCCGCCGCGTTGTTCGACAGCAGTTCGGTGAGCACCATCGTCGTGGCGAGCACGGCGACCAGTCGACCGGTGTCGCCGAACGGGTCGCCGAGGTTCCCGAGGAGTGTCGCCATCTCCGCGGCCAGGCCGCTGACCGCGACGGCGGTGCCCAGACTGATCGACATCGCGATCGTCAGCACGACGTTGAGGTTCACCGCTCGACGAGCCTCGGTCACGCTGATCACCCGCAGCGCGAGGAGTGCCACCGCTGCGAGCAGGGACGCCTCCATCAGATCGAGGAGGCCGGTCACCACCGATGCCACCAGTGCGAGGATCGCGACGATCACGAACGACGAACGATCACGACGAACCGGCGGCGGGGCATCGAGCGAGGCGATCACGCTGAAGTCGCCGTGGCCGCGCCACACCCGCTCGAACTCCGGCGTCGCGAGCACCAGCAGCACGTCTCCCGGGCGCAACACGACCGTGCCGAGCTTGCCCGGGAGATCGTCGTCGTGGCGACGGATCGCGAGCACTGCCGCGTCGTAGCGCGCCCGGAACCCGGCGTCGCGCAACGTGGCGCCGGCGAGGTCGGACCGTTCCGACACGACCGCCTCGAACAGGCCGGCATCGGGGCGGTCGGCGGCACCGACCAGGTGTGCATGCTCGGCGCTCACGAAACCGTTCACCTCGAGCAGGTCGACCACGTCGACGACATCGCCTGCGAAGTAGCAGACGTCGCCCGAGCCGAGCACCGTGCTCGGCCGGGCGGGCACGACGGTCCCGGCCCGCTCGACACCGGCGAGGAAGACGCCCTGCAGGTGCCGCAGGCCGGCCGCCTCGACCGTGCGGCCGACGAGCGGACCGCCGGGCTCGACCGCGAGCGCGATCGTGTACGGCTGGACCGCGGCTGCCGGATCCGACTCGACCGACGGACGACCATGGCGAAGCAGGCGAGGGGCGGTCAGCACGAGCACGGCGACACCGATCACGGCGACGGGCAGGCCCACGCCCGTGATCTCGAACACCCCGAGTGGTTGCTCACCCTGGGCGACGAGCAGGTCCGACACGACGAGGTTCGTCGACGTGCCGATCACGGTGACGACACCCCCGAACACGGCGGCGTAGGACATCGGCATCAGGTACGGCGACGACGACACCCCCGCGCGCCGGCACCAGGTGACGACACGCGGTGCGGCCAGTGCGACCAGCGGCGTGTTGGGAAGCACCGCGGACAACGCCCCCGTCGCAACGGCGAGCCGGCCGAGACGACGGCGGGAGCGCTGGTCGACGCCGCCGTCACCCGGTTCGGAACGTCCGGCGAGCACACGGTCGATCAACGGCGACAGCGCACCGGTCACCGTGGCCGCGCCGGCGAGCACGTACAGCGCGGCGATCGTCACCGGGGCCGACGACGACAGCCCCGAGAGCGCCTGGCTCTGATCGACGACACCGAGGAGGAGGAGCGCGCCGACCGCAGCCCCCATGGCCGCCGCGGCGGGGAGACGGTCGAATGCGAGCACGCCGAACGTGACGACGAGGACCACCAACGTGATCCACGCGTCGGTCGTCACGTCGTGGAACCCGCTCTCGCCGAATCGCCGAGACGCAGGGTCATCGAGTCGTTGCCACCACGATCGTGACGGACCGACACGACGAGTTCGGTCCCCGTCGATGCTCGCACGAGCCAGCTGCACGTCGTGCGGTCGGGGGTGCCTTCCGTCGCGTTCGTGAACCGTGCAGCCGAACTCCCCGCGAGCTGACCGAGCGTGCGTCGCCGCGAACCATCGAGCACCTCGACGCCTCCGCCGGAGGCGGGCGCGGCGTGAACGTCGGCGACGATCGGTCGCACGAGATCGTGGGTTCGGGCGTGCGCCGACACGGTCGTGGGGAGCCAACCCGTGTTGGCGACGCCGATCGTCACCCGCCAGGTTCCGTCACCGACCGCCTCGACACTCGAGTGGCGGATCTCGACACGAGGTGCGGCCAGCGCCTGGGCCACCGCGAAGTCGGCATGACGGTCGACCTCGTCACACAGCAGGTGCCGCGGCGGATTGGTCCACGAGTGCAGCTGGTTCCAGCCGCCGAGTTCCACCGGCCCGAGCTGCGGGTGTTCGAACGGATACCAGTCGACGAACCCCCGCGTGCGTGCGCCGTCGTCGGGCAAGGCGTCGAGCCAGTGCGCCACGGCGAGCCGTTCGGCGTCGGTCGGGCCGGTGTACCAGAAGTGGGTCGACTGCTTCACGCCGGTCGCGGCGTGGATGATGTCCCAGAACTCGGTGGTCCATCCGAACACGCCGAGGTGCTCGTACGCCCAGTCATCGGATGCTCCGCTCATCGTCTGCGTCGGGTCCCAGGTGAAGTCCTCGTACACCGAGTGCGACGGATACCCGGTGAGTTCGGTTCCGATCGCGGCCAGCTGCTTCCAGGTCCACACGTCGCCTGGCGGCAACTTCGAGTCGGGCCGGGTCGACGAGGGTCGCAGGATCACACCGCCGCTGGTGTGGAAGGCGTTGAAGCCGCAGATGTTCGGCCGGGCGACGATCGCGCGAACCAGCGCGTCGATCTCGGGTTCGGACAGTGGATGGTCACCGGCGCCCGGCACCTTGGCCCCCCAGCCGGCGGGGAAGTTGCGGTTGAGGTCGAGCCCCTCGGGTGCCGGTGGGGCCGGCACACTGAAGCCGTCGAAGTCCTCGATCACTCCTTCGTCGAGCACCCGGTAGCGGGGAGTGCCCGCCGGGGCACCGGTGATCGGCACCGGGATCAGGACGCGGGCGTCGTCGGGGTGCGGCATCCACGGGCCGTCGGGGTCGGGGAAGCGCATCTGGAGGATCCGCCCGTCGCCGTCGACGTCCTCCTCGTGGAGGCCCGGCCAACGGTGCGCGTCGGCGAACGGCCAGGGCCGCACGCTCGACCGGCGAAAGCGCGGGCGGTCGGCGAGCACCCACTCGGCCCCGTCGGGGTTCACACGCGGGACGACGTAGAACGTTCGGGTGCGCAACGCACGCGTGATCGTCTCGTCGCCGGAACGATGTCCGTCGACGAGACGCTGGAGCAGGCGGCAGGCAGCCACGGTCGCCGTCAACTCCACCGCGTGGATGCTGGCGTCGATCCAGTGTGCCGGCTTCGAGTCATGGGTGCCGGTCGCGGAGTCGGTGACCGTCACGAGCAACAGGTCACGGCCCTCGTACGACCGGCCGTAGGTCTCGACCGAGACGAGGCCCGGGTTGGCCGCTGCGAGTTGATCGAGCCACGCCACGAGTTCGTGGTAGCGGAGGAACCGGTCGAAGGCGTACTCGATCACGTCGGCAGACTACGCGTCCACCCCGAGACGTACGCGATGTGTCAGACACATCGGGTACGTCGCTCGGGGTACGGTCGGTGCGTGGTCGACTCGGCGATGACGTTGACGGATGGACGCACGCTCGCGTACACGGATCTCGGCGCGCCCGCCGGTCCGGTCGTGTTCTACTTCCACGGCGCGCCGGGTTCGCGCCTCGAGTTGGCGGGCCTCGACGCCAACTTCGCCGCGGTCGGCGTCCGGGTGATCACCGCTGACCGACCCGGCTACGGCGGATCGGATCCCTGCGCCGGCCGGAACACCAGTGACTGGGCCGACGACGTCGTTGCCCTCGCCGATCATCTCGGCATCGACCGATTCGCCCTCATCGGGCTGTCGTCGGGCGGACCGTACACCGTTGCGTGCGCAGCGCTGCTCGGCGATCGTGTCGCCGGCGCGATCGTCGCTGCGGGCAACACCGACATGTCGTGGCCCGGTGCCAGCGACGGCTACCTGCAGTCGGAGCTCGACATCATGGCGATGAACGACGAAGCCGCCGCGGTCGCCTGGTGCGAGGAGCACTACGGCATCGACGGATCGGGCTTCTTCGACGGCGGGGACATCGACCTCGGTCCGGTCGACGACGCCTGGCTGGCCGACGGCTCGAACCTCGCCTCGTTGATGGCGACGATGGCCGAGGCGTTCCGGCCGGGTGTCGTCGGCTACGCGCACGACATCACCGTGCAGGGTCGACCGTGGAACTTCGACCCGACGACGATCACCGCGCCGGTCATCGTCGTCCACGGCGCCGACGACCACCTGGTGCCGCTCGCCCACAGCCGTCACACCGCAGCGCTGATCCCCGGCTCCGAACTGCGCATCGTCGACGGACGCGGCCACCTGAGCTTGACCGACGAGTTCCCTGCACTCGCCGTCGAACTCGTCGCCCCACTGCACTGACGCCCCCCCCTGCACCGACGGATTCACGACCACGTGGTGCGTGTTGCTGTCGCCACCGAGCCGGTCACCTGCAACTTCTGCGCCACGCCCGACCGTCTTCGACTGCGCGCCGTGCATCGGTACCATCGTCACATGACCGGAACACTCGTGATCCTCCGCCACGGCCAGTCGGAGTGGAACCTCGCCAACCTCTTCACCGGCTGGCACGACGTCCCCCTCACCGAGAAGGGCGCCGTCGAGGCCACTGCCGCCGGCGTGACGATGGCCGAAGCCGGTCTCCGGTTCGACACGTCGCACACCTCCTTGCAGACCCGCGCGGTCGTCACCCAGAATCTCGCCCTCGCGGCGATGGACCAGTCGTGGCTGCCGGTGCAGCGCAGCTGGCGCCTCAACGAGCGCCACTACGGAGCACTCCAGGGTCTCGACAAGAAGGAGACCACCGAGCGCCACGGCGCCGAACAGGTGCACGCCTGGCGTCGCGGCTATGCGACACCACCGCCCCCGGTGCCGCTCGACAGCCCCGAACACCCGATCAACGATCCGCGGTACGCACACCTGCCACCCGACGTGCTGCCGGCGAGCGAATGCCTGAAGGACGTCGTCGACCGGGTCCTGCCCTACTGGTACGACCAGATCGCACCACAGTTGCTGGCCGGCCTCGACGTGCTCGTGACCGCCCACGGGAACTCACTGCGCGGATTGCTCAAGCACCTCGAGGACGTGAGCGACGACGACATCGCCGACGTCAACATCCCGACCGGGGCACCGCGCCAGTACCGCTTCGACGACCGTCTCGGGGTCGTCTCAGCCGACTATCTCGGTGACGCCGACGCGGTTGCGGCGGCCGCCGCCGCGGTCGCCGCGCAGGCCGGCACGGCCTGACCAGCGCATTCGTCGGGCCGTCGAATCCTCCGTTGCGCTCCGGGGTGCACGAAAAGACCTAGTGTTCGCTACATGGCGAGCAAGAAGCAACACCTCGACACCCTGCGCACGGTTTCGTTGTTCAGCGGGTGCAACACGAAAGAACTCGAGAAGGTGGCCAAGGCCAGCGACGAGATCCGGATGACCGCGGGCACCCTCATCGTCGACCAGGGCCAGACCGGCCGCGAAGCATTCGTCGTGATCGATGGCGAGATCGAGGTCAAGCGCAACAACCGCAAGGTGGCAACACTCGGCGCCGGCTCCGTGGTCGGCGAGTTGTCGCTGCTCGACCACGGTCCGCGCACCGCCACGGCGATCTGCTCGACCGACTGCACGCTGCTCGTGATCGACCAACGTCGCTTCCTCGGCGTGCTCGACTCGGTGCCCGCGATCACCCACAAGCTGCTCGCCAGCCTCGCCGCCCGCATCCGCGAACTCGACCGCCAGAACTTCGGCTGACGGTTGCATCCGGGGTCCGCCCTCGGATGCACTGGCAGCGGACATGACCGCGCGCAGGGGCAACGACTAGCGTTGCCGCCGACATGAGCACGACAGTCGAACACGACGAGACGACCGCCGACGGCGCACCCAAGCCGCCCAAGCGGGTCAAGCCACACCAGCTCGCCTTGGTGCTCGGCATCGCCATGGGCATCTTCATCGCGGTGTCCGGGGTCCTGCCCCAGATCACGGGCTGGGAGAACGACAACGCCGTCCACCGCAAGGTGTTCGTCAACATCGCCGGTCCGATCCAGATCGCGTTCTACACGATCATCCCGGTGATGGTCATCTGGGGGGCGTTCATGTTCTCCAACCGGATGAAGAACTGGGAACGCGGCGCGCCGGCGCAGCGGCACACGACCACGAAGAACGTCGGCCAGCGGCTGAAGAGCTTCCGCGCCGGGGCCTACATGCAGACGCTGCTCCGCGATGCCGGCGCCGGCCTCATGCACTCGATGATCTACTTCGGGTTCCTCGTGCTGCTCGGCGTGACCACCGTGCTCGAGATCGATCACCAGTTGCCGGAGGAACTCAAGTTCCTCCACGGCACGACCTACCAGGCGTACATCTTCGTCGGTGACCTCGCCGGCCTCGTGTTCCTCGGCGGCATCGTGTGGGCGATCGTGCGGCGCTACGTGCAGCGCCCCTACCGCATCCGGATCAAGTCGAAGCCGGAACACGCCGCCATCCTCGCCACGTTCTTCGCCGTCGGGGTCACCGGGTTCGGCGCCGAGATGTTCCGCATCGCCCAAGAGGGCATGCCCAGCTACGAGAAGTGGAGCTTCGTCGGCTACCCGCTGGCCACCCTGGTCGACGGATGGTCGCAGTCGTCGCTCGACACGTGGCACCAGTGGATGTGGATCGTCCACGTCGCGTCGTTCATCGTGTTCCTGGCACTGCTGCCGATCACGATGCTCCGCCACATCTTCACCTCGCCGCTCAACATGTACCTGTCGGACAAGGACCGTCCGAAGGGCGCGATGCGGCCGATGCCGAACCTGGAGGAGACCGAGCTCGAGAGCTTCGGCGCCTCCACGATCGAGGACTTCACGTGGAAGCAGTTGCTCGACCTCGACGCCTGCACGATGTGCGGCCGTTGCACCAGCGTCTGCCCCGCCCACGCCACGGGCAAGCCGCTCGACCCTCGCGAGATCGTGCTCAAGTCGGGCGAAGTGATGGCCGCCACCGGCACCCCCGTCGTCAGCCCACCGCTCGGCGTCGACGCCGAGATCACGGTCAGCGCCGACTCGTTGTTCGAGCGGATCACCGCCGAGGAGATCTGGGCGTGCACCACGTGCAAGGCCTGCGACGAGATCTGCCCGGTCAACATCGAGATCACCGACAAGATCTTCGACATGCGGCGCTACCTGTCGCTGATGGAGTCGAACTTCCCCGCCGAGTTGGGCAACGCCTACCGGGCGATGGAGAACCAGATGAACCCCTGGGGCATGAACCAGGGCGAGCGCGGCGACTGGGCCGAGGGCCTCGACGGCGTCACGATCGTCGATCCGGGTGAGGCACTGCAGTCCGAGTACCTCTACTGGGTGGGCTGCGCCGGATCGTTCGACGACAAGAACAAGAAGGTCACGCAGGCCATGGCACAGCTGCTGCGCCGTGCGGGCATCGACGTGTCGATCCTCGGCCCGTCGGAGATGTGCACCGGGGACTCGGCCCGTCGCTCCGGCAACGAGTACCTGTTCCAGATGCTCGCCCAGCCGAACGTCGAGATGCTCAACGGCATGGGCGTGAAGAAGATCATCACCCAGTGCCCGCACTGCTTCAACACCCTGCTCAACGAGTACCCGCAGATCGGCGGCAACTACGAAGTCGTCCACCACACACAACTGCTGGAGGAACTGATCGAGAGCGGTCAGCTCGACGTGAGCCAGGCGACGCTCGAGGAGCGCATCACCTACCACGACTCCTGCTACCTCGGCCGCCACAACGACGTGTACCTCGCGCCGCGCAAGGTGGTCGCCTCGATCAAGGGTGTCGACGTGGTGGAGATGCCGCGCAACGGCACCAAGGGCATGTGCTGCGGCGCCGGCGGCGCCCGCATGTGGATGGAGGAGAACACCGGCACCAAGGTCAACGACGAGCGCGCCGCCGAGGCGATCTCCACCGGTGCCAGCCGGGTCGCCACCGCCTGCCCGTTCTGCTACATCATGATGGACGACGGCGTGAAGGGTGCCGGCGTCGAGGAGGACCAGGTACGCGTCGCCGACATCTCGATTCATCTCCTGGAAGCGATCCAGGCGGGCGAATCGAAGATGCACCATCCCGACGCTCCGCTCGCTGCCCACGGTTCCGACGACCTCTCACCCGTCGCCGGCGACTGACGCCGGCCGCTCCCGGCTCGGCACGTTTGCGTGCAGTTCCGGGTGGGATGGTCCACCCGGAACCCGACACGAACGGTTCGCTGCTCGCCTCGGTCAACTGTGTGACACCCCATCTCTACTGTGGTCGGTATGGAGATCGCAGCGGTGGTCGAGCGGGTCGGGGCGATCGCCGCGGTGCGCTCGGACTCGTCTGCGGGTGCTGATGCGATCGAGTCGGGCCTGGTCGCGGTGCGTGAGGTGCAGGCCTGGTGTGATGCCCAGCACGCTGGTCTCGTCGCACGGTTGCGTGATGTCGATTCGTTCCCCGAACGACGCATTGCCAACGCATCCAAGAAATCGTTGAACCAAGCCACGAAGTCGACGGAGCGGTCAGCGACCCTGCAGCAGACCCCGAGGTTGGCGGGTGCGCTCGATGACGGTGCCATCACCGCCGATCATGTCGACGCCGTCAGCCGCGCCACCAAGCAGGTCGATCCAGCAAAGCGCAACGAGTTGATCGAGCGTGCCGACGCGCTGGTCGATGTCGCCAAGGCCGGCAGCGTCGACGACTTCGCCCGCCGACTGGAACTGGAGACCAAACGGCTGCAGGAGGGCGACGGCCTCGACCGCCTGGCCCGCCAGCGCCGCAGCGCGCGTGCGCGGAGCTGGGTCGACGCCGAGGGCATGTGGAACCTGTCGGCCAAGTTCGACCCGGTCACCGGCGTCAGGATCGCCGGACGGATCGACGCCACGGTGCAGACCTTGTTCGGCCAGACCGTGCCCGATGAGTGTCCCGACGACCCGATCGAGAAACAGCGCTACCTCGCCGCCCAGGCCGTCGCCCGCCTCTTGTTGGACGAGGTTCTCGACGATTCATCCGGCGGCGCAGGCACCACCGACGACGATCCCAGCTGTCACGGGGATCGGCATCGCCCGTCGCCGACGCGTCCGAAGCCGGCCAGAACGGAGGTCGTCGTCGTGATCGACGCCGACGCCACCGGCCGGACCGGCCCGGTCGCCGAGTTCTCGATCCCTGTCGAGATCCCTGCCCGAGTGCTCACCGAGCTCGCCGACACCGCCGACGTCCACGCGGTCGTCGTGCGCAACGGTGTCGTGTTGCATGCACCCGGCGAGTTGAACCTCGGTCGCACCACCCGGTTGGCGAACCGGGCACAACGACGCGCGCTACGCGGCCTGTACCGAACCTGCGCGATCCCGGGCTGCATGGTCGGCTACGACCGCTGCAAACTCCACCACATCATCTGGTGGCGCCACGGCGGCGGCACCGACCTCGACAACCTCGTACCGGTGTGCGCCGTCCACCACACCAAGATCCACCACCACAACTGGATCATCGAACTCGGGCCCAACCGCGAACTCACCCTTCGCCTGCCCGACGGCGTCACCCACACCACCGCACCACCCGGCCGACGAACCGCCGCCTGACCCGCCAGGGTCGGGCACCGGAGAACAACCCGACGCCGCGACACCGTCGGGTTTGACATGGGGCCCAACTGGGCAAGACTCACCGTCGTGCCCAACACCGATGACCGTGCTCGCTCGAACCCGCGTGTGTGGGTCGGCAATCCGTATCCGCTCGGGGCCTACTACGACGGATCGGGGACGAACTTCTCGATCTTCTCCAGCGTCGCCGACGGCGTGGAGCTGTGTCTGCTCGGCGACAACGCCGGTGCCCACAGTGGTCCGGGGAACCGCCAGGACCACGGCGACATCGACGAGGTGCGCATCTCGCTCACCGAGGTCGACGGCCACTGCTGGCACGCCTACCTTCCCGACATCCGGCCGGGTCAGCGTTACGGGTTCCGCGTCCACGGGCCATGGGAGCCCGCACGCGGGCTCTGGTGCAACCCGTCGAAGCTGCTGCTCGATCCGTACGCCAAGGCGATCGCCGGGGAGGTCGACTGGTCGGAGGCATGCTTCGGCTACGACTTCGCCGATCCCGACCGCCCCAACACCGCCGACAGCGCTCCGCACGTCCCCAAGGCGGTCGTCGGCGACCGGTTCTTCGACTGGGGCAACGACCGCCCGCCCGACGTCGAACTCCACGAGACGATCATCTACGAGACCCACGTCCGCGGCCTCACGATGCAGCACCCCGATGTCCCTGCCGCGTTGCGCGGCACCTACTCGGGCCTCGCTCACCCCGCCGTCATCGAGCACCTCAAGCGGCTGGGCGTCACAGCAGTCGAACTGATGCCGGTTCACCAGTTCGTGCACGACCACCACCTCGTCGAACGCGGCTTGCGCAACTACTGGGGCTACAACTCGATCGCCTTCCTCGCGCCGCACAACGGCTACACGTCCTCGGCGGCGCTCGGCCAGGTGCAGGAGTTCAAGACGATGGTCAAGACGCTCCACGCGGCCGGCATCGAGGTGATCCTCGACGTCGTCTACAACCACACCGCCGAAGGCAACCACCTCGGCCCGATGCTGTCGATGCGCGGGATCGACAACCTCGCCTACTACCGCACGATGGCCGACGACCCCCGCTACTACCTCGACTTCACGGGCACCGGCAACAGCCTCAACATGCGCCACCCGCACGTGCTGCAGCTGATCATGGACAGCCTGCGCTACTGGGTGACCGAGATGCACGTCGACGGATTCAGGTTCGACCTCGCCTCGACGCTCGCCCGCGAGCTGTACGACGTCGATCGTCTCTCGGCCTTCTTCGACCTGGTCCAACAGGATCCGGTGGTGTCGCAGGTCAAGCTGATCGCCGAGCCGTGGGACATCGGCGAAGGCGGCTACCAGGTGGGCAACTTCCCACCGCAGTGGAGCGAGTGGAACGGTCGCTATCGCGACACGATCCGCGACTTCTGGCGGGGTGAGCCGTCGACGCTCGCCGAGTTCGGCTATCGCTTCACCGGCAGCTCCGACCTGTACGAGGCCGACACGCGCCGGCCGACCGCCTCGATCAACTTCGTGACGGCGCACGACGGGTTCCCGTTGCGCGACCTGGTGTCGTACAACGAGAAACACAACGACGCGAACGGCGAGGACGGCAACGACGGCGAATCGCACAACCGGTCGTGGAACCACGGCGTCGAGGGTCCCACCGACGACGTCGCCATCAACGCGTTCCGTGCCCGCCAGCAGCGCAACCTCGTCACGACGCTCCTGCTGTCGCAGGGCGTGCCGATGCTGCTCGGTGGCGACGAACTCGGACGCACCCAGGGCGGCAACAACAACGCGTACTGCCAGGACAACGAGATCTCCTGGTTCGACTGGACCGACATCGACACCGACTTCGCGAAGTGGTGCCAGCGAGTGATCTCGTTCCGGCGCAGCCATCCGGTGTTCCGCCGACGCCGCTGGTTCCAGGGCAGCAAGATCCGTGGCATCGAAGACCTCGCGTGGCTGCGACCCGACGGCGAGGAGATGACCGACGACGACTGGGACGCCGGATTCGCTCGATCCGTCGCAGTTTTCATGAACGGCGAGTCGATTCCGACAACCGACGCCTACGGTGAACGCATCGTCGACGACAGCTTTCTCGTGATCTTCAACGCCAGTGACCACACGATGGACTGGCGCATCCCCGGCCCGCAATGGAGCCGACGCTGGACGATCGACCTCGACACCGCCGACCCGAAACGCGGGAGCGCTCGCACCGTCAACAAACGCCCCGGCGACGTCCTGGCGGTGCTCGACCGGTCGATGGTCGTGCTGCGTTCGGTCAAGCCGCCGAGCCGCCACCCCGTCCATGCCCGCGGCGCCGCACCAGCTGCCCGCACCGATCAGGTGCTCGCAGCGACCGAGCACGATCCGATCGTCGACGCATCGCCGGCCGACACCTTCAACGGACCCGCCACCGACCCACCCGAGAGGACCACCTGACCGATGCCCGATCGTTCGCTGCCAGCCACCCGACCGTCACGAGTCGTCGTCGAGGCGGTCCGCCCGATCGTCGACGGCGGCGCCTTCGCCGCCAAAGCCTCGATCGGTGAGCCGCTCACCGTCGTCGCCGACGCGTTCACCGACGGCCACGATGTCGTCGACGCGGTCGTCCGGTGGCGACGCGCCGGCGACCGGGAGTGGCACGAAGTCGCCATGGAACCGCTCGGCAACGACCGGTTCGTGGCCACGCTGACGCCGGACTCCCTCGGCCGTCTCGAGTACGACGTGATCGGCTGGATCGATCATCTCGAATCCTGGCGGCGCGACACGGTGAAGAAGCTCGATGCCGGCCTCGACGTCGCCCTCGAGGCGGTCTCGGGCGCACGGCTGATCGGCGACGTCCTCGACGCCGGCATCCCCCTGGTCGGCAACGTCGACCCCGCGGACCATCGGCTGCTCGCAGAGCTGCGCACTGCGCTGCTCGACGGCGACACGACGACACTCGCCGACGATCACTGGGAGGCGGTCTTCCGGCGAACCTCGCTGCGCGATCCCGTCGGCCGTCTCGCTCGGCCGCTCCCCGTCGACGTCGACCCACTGCACGGGGCCTTCGGCGCGTGGTACGAGTTCTTCCCCCGATCGACGGTCGCCTCCGCCGACCAGACCGCCGACAGCACGGCATCGCCTCGCCACGGAACCCTCGCGCAGGCGGTCGATCGGCTCGACCACATCGCCGACATGGGGTTCGACGTCGTGTACCTGCCACCGATCCATCCGATCGGGTTCACGAACCGCAAGGGAAGCAACGGCTCCACGACCGCCGCGCCAGACGACGTCGGCAGCCCGTGGGGCATCGGTTCGTCGGCGGGAGGCCACACGTCGGTCGCCCCCGAACTCGGCACCGTCGACGACGTCACCAAGCTCGCCGCCGAATGTCGCGAGCGAGGCATGCACCTCGCGCTCGACATCGCCTTCCAGTGCTCACCCGATCACCCGTGGGTCACCGAGCATCCCGAGTGGTTCGCCAAACGCTCCGACGGCAGCATCCAGTACGCCGAGAACCCACCGAAGAAGTACCAGGACATCTACCCACTCGACTTCGAGTCGTCCGACTGGGAGGGGCTCTGGACCGCACTGGCCGACGTGTTCCGGTTCTGGATCGAACGAGGCATCACCGTCTTCCGTGTCGACAACCCGCACACGAAGGCGTTCGCGTTCTGGGAGTGGGCGCTCGGAACACTGCGTGCGGAACACCCCGAGGTGGTGTTCCTCGCCGAGGCCTTCACCCGCCCCCGGCTGATGGAACGGCTCGCGAAGGTCGGGTTCAACCAGTCGTACACGTACTTCGCATGGCGCCAGGCGTCGTGGGAGCTGCAGGAGTACTTCACCGACCTGTCGACCAGGACGATCGACTACTTCCGCCCCAACGCGTGGCCGAACACCCCCGACATCCTCACCGAACAACTCCAGACCGGGGGTCGGCCGGCATTCGTCAGCCGAGCGATCCTCGCTGCCACACTCTCGCCGTCCTGGGGGGTGTACGGGCCGGCCTTCGAACTGCTCGAACACCAGCCGGTGCGCGACGGCTCCGAGGAGTACCTCGACACCGAGAAGTTCCAGTTGCGCACCTGGGACCTCGACCGCGAAGACTCGATCGCCCCGTTGCTCCAGCGTCTCAACCGGATCCGTCACGAGCACCGCGCGTTCCGCAGGCTCGACACCCTGCGGTTCCACCCCACCGACGACCCCGGCCTGCTGTGCTTCACCAAGACCGACCCGGCGGGCATCGGTGCGCCGGTCATCGTCGTGGTCAACCTCGACCCGGCGGCACGACACGCCGGCCTCGTCGACATCGACCTCGAGGCGATCGGCCTGCCCTACGGCTCCGACTACGACGTCGTCGACGAACTCGGCGGCGTCACGTACCGGTGGAGCGGGAACTCGAACTTCGTCGACCTCGCACCGTGGTCGGCATCAGCCCACATCTTCTCCGTGCATCCCCTCGGAGACACGACCACCGAGACGACACGGGAGTCCGCATGAACGAGGACTGGTTCCGCGACGGAGTGATCTACCAGATCCATGTCCGCGCCTTCGCCGATTCGAACGGCGACGGCACCGGCGACTTCGACGGGCTCACCTCGCGGCTCGACTACCTCAGCGATCTCGGGGTCACCGCAGTCTGGTTGTTGCCGTTCTACCCGTCGCCACTGCGCGACGACGGCTACGACATCGCCGACTATCGCACCATCAACCCGGACTACGGCACCCTCCGCGCCTTTCGCAGGTTCCTCGATGCCGCCCACGCCCGCAACATCAAGGTGATCACCGAACTGGTGATCAACCACACCTCGGATCAACACCCGTGGTTCGAGCGGGCGCGCCGCGCCCCGCGGGCTCACCACACCGCGACTTCTACGTCTGGACCGACGATCCCACGCAGTGGTCGGACGCCCGGATCATCTTCCAGGACTTCGAGACGTCGAACTGGACCTGGGATCCGGTGGCCGGCCAGTACTACTGGCACCGCTTCTACTCGCACCAGCCCGACCTGAACTTCGACAACCCCGCGGTCGAGCAGGCGGTCCTCGACGTGCTCGACCACTGGTTCGACATGGGCGTCGACGGACTGCGTCTCGATGCGGTCCCGTACCTCTACGAGCGCGACGGCACCAATTGCGAGAACCTGCCGGAAACGCACGATCTGCTGAAGCGCATCCGCGCCCACATGGACGCCAAGTACGAAGGCCGCATGCTGCTCGCCGAGGCGAACCAGTGGCCGGAGGACGCCGCTGCCTACTTCGGTGACGGCGACGAGTGCCACATGAACTTCCACTTCCCCGTGATGCCGCGCCTGTTCATGTCGCTGCAAGGCGAGAACAGGATGCCGATCATCGACATCCTGGAGCAGACGCCGACGCCACCCGAGAACTGCCAGTGGGCGACGTTCCTGCGCAACCACGACGAGCTGACGCTCGAGATGGTGACCGAGGAGGAGCGCCAGATGATGTTGCGGGCGTACGCCCGCGACAACGAGATGCGGATCAACCTCGGCATCCGCCGACGCCTCGCACCGTTGCTCGGCAACGACCGGCGAAAGGTCGAGCTGCTCAACGCCGTGCTGTTCTCGTTGCCCGGCACACCGGTCGTCTACTACGGCGACGAGATCGGCATGGGTGACAACGTCTATCTCGGCGACCGTGACGGTGTGCGCACGCCGATGCAGTGGTCGTCGGACCGCAACGGCGGATTCTCCACCGCCAACCCGCACCGCCTCTACCTCCCGCTGATCACCGAGCAGGAGTACCACTACGAGAGCGTCAACGTGGAGACGCAACAGGCCAACTCGTCGTCGCTGTTGTCGTGGATGCGCCAGCTGATCGCGCTGCGAACCCGCCATCAGGTGTTCGGACGTGGCGACATCACGTTCCTCGACCCCGACAACCCGCACGTGCTCGCGTTCGTCCGCCACCTCGACGGCGAGCCGCCGATGCTGTGCGTCGCCAATCTGTCGCGTCTCGCACAGCACGTCGAGCTCGACCTGCGGCCGTACCAGGGCGCCACTCCGATCGAGGTGTTCGGCCAGACGCGGTTCGCTCCGATTCGCGATCAGGACTACCAGGTGACCCTCGCGCCGTACGGCTTCTTCTGGTTGTCGCTGCTCGGCACACCGGCGCAGGTCGACGCCTCGCCCGCGCCGCATCTGCCGGGAACGACGACCGAAGTACTCCGCCGCCGGGCCGGGCTCGGCCGTGCCCTCGAACGCTGGCTGCCGGGGCGACGCTGGTTCGCCGGCAAGGGTCGCACGATCACCGGCATCACCATCGACGACACGGTCGAACTCGGCCGCGACCCATGGGTCGCCTTGCTCGTCGTCACGGTGGCGTTCACCGAAGGTGACGATCAGCGCTACGCCGTTCCGCTCATCCAGCTCAACCGCGAACTCGCGGAATCATCCGATCTCGGCGTGCACGTCATCGCCCAACTCGACGGCGACACCGTCCTCGTCGATGCGATGCTCGACACCCGTGGTGCCGCCGCGGTCATCGGCACGGCCCTGCGTCGGCGGTCGCGTGCAGCGCGTCACGGCGAGCTGCGAGGTGCTCCGCGGCGCACCGGACTGGCCCACCTCGTCGACGACCCGCGCAGTGTCCAACTGCTGACGGTCGAACAGTCGAACTCATCGGTCACCATCGACGGCGGTCTGATCGCCAAACTGGTCCGGCGCCTCGAGCCCGGCGTGAACCCCGACGTGGAGCTCCCCGCCCACCTGCGAGCAGCCGGGTTCGACCGGGTACCGGGTGTCGCCGCCACGGCCGCGATCGATCTCGTCGGCGAGTCGGAGCCCGCGGATGTGGTGATCGTGCACGACGCGGTCTCCCACGAGAGCGACCTGTGGGTCAAGATGCTCAACGAACTCGGATTGGCGATCGACCGGGGTGCGCCCGCCGACGGCCGCGACGCCGAGCTGATCGGCACCGACGTCGCCGAGTTGCTCGGACGGCGCACCGCCGAACTCCATCTCGCCCTGGCCCGAACCGACGTCGGCGCGCAGCCCGGCCGTTCGAGCGCCATGGCACCGGACCCGTTCACCCTCCTGTGGCAACGATCGATCCTCCAGACCCTGCGCAACGAGGTCAGGTCGACGCAGCGCGAACTCACCAGAGCGCGCCGTGCCGGCCAATTGACCGAAGCTGCCGTCGAACAACACGACCAACTCGACGCGCATGTCCACGAGTTGCTGGGCCACTTCGATCGGCTGCGCGACACGAAGCTCGATGCGAAGCGCATCCGAGTGCACGGCGATCTGCACCTCGGGCAGATCCTGTGGACCGGCCACGACGTCGTGTTCATCGATTTCGAGGGCGAACCCGGGGCACCGATCGCGCAGCGCTGCATCAAGCGCTCGCCGCTCGCCGACGTCGCCGGACTGATCCGCTCGTTCGACTACGCGGGCCGGATGGCGATCCACACCGCCATCGAACGAGGGCGGGTCGGTGAGGGCGACCAGACCGCAACGGACGCCTGGCGACGCCGATGGACGTCGCAGATCCACGCTGCACTGCTCGACTCCTACTTCGCAGCGATCGGCGACGCCGACCTGATCCCCGCCGCCGACGACGACCGGCGACTCCTCGTCGATATCTATGTGCTGGTGAAAGCCATGTACGAAGTCCGCTACGAACTCGCCAACCGTCCGACGTGGGTCAGCTGGCCGATGTCCGCGATCTCCGACATGCTCCCGGCGACCCGCTGATGGACACCGACGCATTGCGCGCTCGCGCCGTCGAACTCGGCGTGCAGACCAGCTACCACGACGTCGGTGGTGGTCTGCACCACGCCGACGACCACGTCCTCGACGTCGTCGTACAGATCCTGGAAGCCGACCGGGCCGCGGCCGCGACGGCCACCCGGGTCGCGCCGGCACTGCACATCGCCGCACACGGGCCGATCCCGGTGTCCGCACGGGTCACCGACGCCTCGATCGACATCGAAGGTCGACCGGTGCCGCTCGTCGTCCAGCGCGGCGACTCCGGTGACGTGCTCCTCCTGCCCGACGACCTGCCCCTCGGGTGTCACGTGGTCGAGTTCGACGCAGCCGACGGACCCGGTGAGACCGTGGTGGTCGCCGCCCCGGCCACGATGCCGCGCGATGCCCGATTCGCCGGCCAGGGCAGCCTGTTCGTGCCGACCTATGCGCTGTGGGAACGCGACCGGCCACTCCCGTCATTCGGTCACCTCCACGAACTGGCTCGCTCCCTGCGCGCCGCCGGCGTCGGCGTCGTGTCGACACTTCCGCTGTATGCGACGTTCCTCGACGATCCGTTCGACCCGAGCCCGTACTCGCCGATCAGCCGGCTGCACTGGAACGAGCTGTACATCGACGACGACCGACTCCCGGCCGCGCCGGTTCCACCACTCGGCGAGCTGATCGACTGGCGCGAGCTCGGCCAGCGCCGACGGGACCAGCTGGTCGAAGCAGCCAAGCAGCTCACCCCTGACCTGCAGGACCGGCTGACCGCGTTCGTCAGCGCCCATCCAGATGTCGGCGCGTACGCCCGATTCCGAGCGGGTCGAGACGCCGGGGGCGATCTGATCGTCGAGCAGTCCCACGTGCTCGCCCAGTACCTCGCCGACCAGCAACTGTCCGCCATCGGCGCCGACCCCGACGCAGCCGCACTCGCCCTCGATCTGCCCATCGGCTCGAACCCGGTCGGCTACGAGGTGTGGGCCGATCCGTCGATGTTCGCCGCCGAGGTGAGCGTCGGGGCGCCGCCCGATGCGTTCTTCGCCGACGGGCAGGACTGGGGGTTCCCGCCGCCACTCCCGGCAGCGATGCACGCGAGCGGCCACCGGCTCTGGCGCCGGTTGATCGAACGCGTCGGGCGTCACGCCGACGTGCTGCGCATCGACCACGCCATGGCGATCGAGCGGCTGTGGTGGGTGCCCGAGGGCTGTTCGGCGGACCGAGGCGTGTACGTGCACTACCCGCGCGAGGAGATCCTGGCGGTGATCGCCGCGTCGGCCGCGGCGGCCGGTGTCACCATCGTGGGTGAAGATCTGGGCACCGTGCCCCGGGAGGTCTCGGACGCGTTCGACCGGTGGGACGTCCTCGGCATGTACGAAGAGCAGTTCCACCTCGACGACGATCCGCTCCCACACATTCCGGCACGCACCGTGGCGGGGATCCGGACCCACGACATGGAACCCACCGCCGAGCTCATCGCGACGACCGACACCTCCGGCTATCGACACCGTCTCGGCGCTGCGCACGACTGCACCATCGGGGCCCGCTGGGACGAGGTCGTCGAACAGATGCTCGTGCGTCTCGCCGCCAGCGACGCGTACCTGGTGAGCGCCGACCTCGACGACCTCGTCGGAGAGACCCGCCCGCACAACCTGCCCGGACGGGTCGTGCCCGGTCTCTGGGCACGGCGCCTCGACCGCCCGACCTCCGAGATCCTCGACGATCCCGACATCCGCCGCCGACTCTCCATCCTGGGAAGGACCACACCGTGACAAGCGACGACCCGACACCGCCGATTCGCATCGAGCACGAATCACCGCGCGCCGACGAACTCGACCGCTACCTCTTCAACGAGGGGACACACCGCTATCTGCACCGGCGTTTCGGTGCGCAGCCCGCCGACGGCGGCGCACACTTCGCCGTCTGGGCACCCAACGCCCGGTCGGTTGCGGTCGCCGGATCGTTCGACGGCTGGAACGACCACCCGCTGGGACCGAGCGAGTCGGGTGTGTGGAGCGGATGGGTCGACGGCCCGGCGATCGGCGATCGCTACGTGTACCGGGTGACGACCCAGTCGGGTTCGGTGATCGAGAAGTCCGACCCGGTCGGCGCGGCCACCGAGGAGCCACCGTCGATCGCGTCGGTGATCGCCGATCTCTCCTACGACTGGGGTGACGACGAGTGGATGGCGAGCCGGGCCGAGCGCATCGCCCTCGACGCACCGATCTCGATCTACGAACTCCACCTGGGCTCGTGGGGCCGCCACGTCACCGACGGCCGACGCTTCCCCCGGTACGACGAACTCGCCGACCCGATCGCCGACCACGTGCTGGCGCACGGGTTCACCCACGTCGAGCTGTTGCCGATCATGGAGCACCCCTTCTTCGGTTCCTGGGGGTACCAGACCACCGGCTTCTTCGCGCCGAGCGCCCGCTACGGCTCACCGGTCGACCTGATGCGGATGATCGATCGGCTCCACCAGCGCGGGGTCGGGGTGATCCTCGACTGGGTCCCCTCGCACTTCCCCAACGACAGCCACGGCCTCTACGAGTTCGACGGCACGCACCTGTTCGAACACGCGGATCCGCGGCAGGGCTATCACCCCGACTGGAACTCGGCGATCTTCAACTACAGCCGCAACGAGGTGCGCTCGTTCCTCGTGTCGAGCGCGATGTGCTGGCTCGACCGCTATCACGTCGACGGGCTGCGCGTCGATGCGGTGGCGTCGATGCTCTACCTCGACTACTCGCGCAACGAAGGCGAGTGGATCCCGAACGAGTTCGGCGGGCGCGAGAACCTCGACGCGATCGTGTTCCTGCGCCAACTCAACGAGGCGGTGTACGGGGAGTTCCCCGACGTGGCGACGTTCGCCGAGGAGTCGACGTCGTGGCCGATGGTCAGCCGGCCGACCTACATCGGCGGGTTGGGCTTCGGCTACAAGTGGGACATGGGGTGGATGCACGACACCCTGGCCTACTTCGAACACGACCCGATCCATCGGCGGTGGCATCACAACGAGATCACGTTCCGTTCGGTCTACGCGTCGAGCGAGCACTTCGTGCTGCCGCTCAGCCACGACGAGGTGGTGCACGGGAAGGGCTCCCTGCTCGCCAAGATGCCCGGCGACGACTGGCAGCAGTTCGCCAACCTCCGGTTGTTGTACGCGATGCAATGGGCGCAGCCCGGCAAGAAGTTGCTGTTCATGGGGTGCGAGTTGGCGACGCGCGAGGAGTGGAACCACGAGGGAACGCTCGACTGGTCGCTCCACGACGTCGACTGGCACCGGGGCGTCCGCGAATGGCTCGCCGACGTCAACCATCTCTACCAGCGAGAGCCGGCGCTGTACCGGGGCGACAGCGACCCCGGGGGCATCCAGTGGGTCGAGGGTGCCGATGCCGACCAGAGCGTGTACGCCTGGTTGCGCAAGGACCCGACCGGCGAGAGCCGCCCGGTCCTCGCGGTGTTCAACGCCACACCGACGCCGCGCCACAACTACCGACTCGGTGTCCCGAAGGCAGGCCGTTGGTCGGAACTCCTCAACTCCGATGCGAGCGCCTACGGCGGGAGCGGGGTGGGCAACTACGGGGGTGTCGAGTCGGTGCCGGTCGACTCCCACGGATTCCACCAGTCGATCGTGCTGACCCTGCCACCGCTCGGCGCCGTCTTCATGGCGCTGGATCCGTCGTGACGCGTCTGGGTGCCACCGTCGTCGACGTTGGCACCCGCTTCGAGGTGTGGGCGCCCGGAGCGGCGACCCTCGAGGTCGGCATCGAGCGACGCGTCGAGACCGATGCCGGGACCGTGGGGTTCGCGGATGTCGAGATCCATCCGCTCCAGCGGGCAGAGGACGCCGTCGCAGAACTCGACACCTGGTCGGTCGTGGTCGCGGGCGTCGGGCACGCCGATCACTACCGGTTCCGGCTCGACGGCGGGGAGTGGCTGGCCGATCCGGCGTCACGCTGGCAACCGGAGGGCGTCCACGGTCCGTCGGCCGTCGTCGACCAGTCGCCGTACCGCTGGCACGACGACGGCTGGACGGGCGTCGATCTCGCCGACGCGGTGCTCTACGAACTGCACGTCGGCACCTTCACCTCCGAGGGCACGTTCGACGCAGCGATCCGGCACCTTCCCCGGCTCCGCGACCTCGGGGTGACGCTGGTCGAGCTGATGCCCGTCGCCGCGTTCCCGGGGACGCGCAACTGGGGGTACGACGGCGTCTTCCCGTTCGCCGCGCAGCACTCCTACGGCGGACCGACCGGGCTCGCCCGCTTCGTCGACGCGGCCCACGGTCTCGGGCTCGGCGTCGTGCTCGACGTCGTGTACAACCACCTCGGTCCCGAGGGCAACGTGCTCGGGAAGTACGCGCCGTACTTCACCGATGCCTACCGCACCCCGTGGGGAGCGGCGGTCAACGTCGCCGACCGAGGCAGCGACGGCGTGCGCCGCTACTTCATCGAGAACGCCGTCTCCTGGGTGCGCGATCTCCACCTCGATGGTCTGCGCCTCGACGCGGTCCATGCGATCGTCGACCCGACGCCGACCCCGTTCGTCGACGAGCTCACCGCCGCGGTGCACGATGCCGCGGGCGCTGCCGGGCGCACCGCGCTGGTGACGATCGAGAGCAGCGCCAACGATCCCCGGATCGTCCGATCGCCGTCCGAGCACGGCTGGGGGTGCGACGCGGTGTGGAACGACGACTTCCACCACGCTCTGCGGGTGGCGCTCACCGGTGAACGCCACGAGTACTACCGCGCCTACGCAGGCGCCGCCGACGTCGCCGCGGCCTGGGAGCGGCGATGGGTGTACTCGGGCCAGTACTCGCCCTCGTTCGATCGACGCCACGGCGCGCCGGCCGACACGATCGACCATCGGCACTTCGTCGTGTTCGACACCAACCACGACCACGTCGGCAACACGCCGCGCGGCGACCGGATGCTCAGCGACATCGAGCCCGGCGATCCGCGCCATCGGCTCGCCGCAGCTGCAATCCTCCTGTCGCCGTTCACGCCGATGCTGTTCATGGGTGAGGAGTACGGCGAGACCGCACCGTTCCCGTACTTCATCGACCACGGCGACCCCGACCTCGTCGAGGCCGTGCGGGCCGGTCGCCGGCGCGAGTTCTCCGGGGCCGACTGGTCGGGGCCGGTCGCCGATCCTGCGGATCCGTCGACGTACGAGGCGGCCGTGCTCGACGTGACGCTCTCCGAGCGGGAACCACACCGGTCGCGCCTGGCGCTGTACACCGAGCTGCTCCGCCTCCGACGGGCACATCCCATCCTCACCGACCCCGGCGCGCAGCAGCACGTGTCCTTCCACGACGATGCACTCTTCGTCGTGCGTTCGTTGCCGGGTGAGACGGCGTCGCTGGTGTTCAACTTCTCCGCCGACGGCCTCGACCATCCCGCCCCCGATCCCGCCGACGCAGTGGTGTTCGACTCCGACGACCCCCGCTGGGGCGGCCCCGGCTGGTCGGTCGACCGCATCGCCCCCTGGTCGGCCCGCCTCAGCATCACCCATGCCTGACGACCTGTTACGCCAGGGGTCAGACCCCCGGCGTCACAACCACGTGGTGATCGTCGGCGGTGGCTTCGGGGGGCTGGCGGCGGCACGCGGCCTCGCCGATGCCGCGGTGCGGATCACGTTGATCGACCGCCGCAACCATCACCTCTTCCAACCGTTGCTCTACCAGGTGGCAACCGCCGGGCTGAATCCTGCCGACATCGCGGCGCCGATCCGGTCGATGCTGGCCGACCAGGCCAATGTCCGCGTCCTCCTCGGTGAGGTGACCGACGTCGATCCCGACGAGGCGAACGTGACGCTCGACGACGGCACGGTGGTCGGCTTCGATCATCTGGTGCTCGCCACCGGCACGACGCACTCCTACTTCGGTCACGACGACTGGGAGGCGCACGCTCCCGGCCTGAAGACCGTCGAGGACGCACTGGAGATTCGCCGCCGAATCCTCCTCGCGTTCGAGCGGGCCGAACGTGCCGCCGATCCTGGCGAGCGCGAAGCGAACTTGACCTTCGTCGTCGTCGGCGGAGGACCGACCGGTGTCGAGATGGCCGGAGCGATCGCCGAGATCGCGTTCCGCACGATGACGCGCGAGTTCCGCACCATCGACTCGACGAACGCCCGGGTCATCCTGCTCGAGGCCACCGACCACATTCTCGCCACCTATCCCGAGTCGCTGTCGACGAGCGCCCGCAGGCAACTCGCCGCACTCGGGGTCGACGTCCGCACGGGCGTGATGGTGACCGGGATCGACACCGACGGCGTCGAGACGTCCGCCGGGGCGATCCACACCCGCACGGTCGTGTGGGGTGCCGGGAACGAGGCCTCGCCCCTCGCAGGGCGACTCGGGGCACCGGTCGACCGCGCCGGGCGCGTCGAGGTCGAACCCGATCTCTCCGTTCCCGGGCACCGCAACGTGTTCGCGATCGGAGACGTCGCGCACGCCACCTCCGGCGGTACGACGGTTCCCGGCGTCGCGCAGGGAGCGATCCAGGGAGGAGCACACGTCGCCCGTGCCATCCGCGCCGACCTCGATGGCGTTCCGCGGCCCACGTTCCGATATCGCAACAAGGGCGAACTCGCCACGATCGGCCGGTCGTCGGCAGTCGGTGTGATCGCCGGTCGCAAGCTGTCGGGATGGGTGGCGTGGATGGCGTGGTGGTCCGTCCACATCTTCTTCCTGATCGACTTCCGCAGCCGCCTACTGGTGCTGATCAACTGGGCGTGGAACTACCTGACGTTCCGCCGCGGCGCCCGCCTGATCACCGGCGCCTGGCGCCCCCGCATCACGTCCGGGGCCAGACCCCCGACGTGATGCTTCAGATTCGTTCGACGACGGCCACCGGAAAGCGCTTCAGCCACCGGCGGACGGGGACCGACGCGCCACCGACGACGACCTCGGCGTCGTCGTCCAACACGTTGCGCCAGGCGCCGGCCGGCAGTTGGAGAGCGGTGTCCGCCCACCCGGTGACCTCACGGGTCGCCACGATCGTCACGACGGCAGGGCCGTCGGAATCGGAACGGGCGAAGGCGATCACGGCGCCGGCGCCGGCGCCGGAGACCTCCAGTGCGACGTACCCGGCATCGGCTCCGAACGCCGCCGGATGCCGCCGACGCAGCCCCAGCGTCCGCGTGATCACGACCGCCTTCGCCGCATCGACCTCGCCGCCGGTCCATGCGGTGGGTCCGTCGAGTTGGGCCGCGCGGTCGACGAGCGAGCGTCGTTCGTTCCAGTCGGGCTCGACACGGTTGTCGGGATCGACGAGCGAGTACGTGAATGCCGCCGTGCCCTGATAGAGGTCGGGCACACCTGGCGCGGTCAACCGGATGGCCAGCGACCCCAACGAGCGCGCCCAACCCGAACGGAGCGTCACGGCGATGATGTCGCCGAGCGGGCCGGCCGTCACGAGATCGCTCAGCTCGCCCTCCAACACGTCGGCGAGCCGCCCGAGCGCTTCCTCGTAGGCGGCGTCGGGAGCAGTCCAGGAGGTGTGTTCCTCCGCCTCACGCCCGGACTTCACGAGGTACTCCGTCAACCGTTCGGCATCGATCGGCCATGCGGAGACTGCGGTCTCCAACGCCAGCAGTGTGGTCGCGGGGTCGATCCCGCCGCGACGGAGCAGATCGCGATGCTCGATCAACCAGTCACGCACGACCGCCGCCCAGTCGTCGGCGACCTCCGCGAGCGCCAACGCCCGGGCGCGCACCCCTTCGGACCGTTTGGTGTCGTGGGTCGTGCCGGCCAGCAACGCCAGTGGAGCGTCGGCCTGCGCCTGGAGCTGGTACCGGTGGAACTCCGGCACCGGGACGTTCCACTGGCCGGGAGCGCCGCCCACCTCGCAGAGCGCGGCGAGGCGCAGGTATCGGTAGAACGCGCGGTCCTCGGCGCCCTTCGCCATCACGGGGCTCGTGAGTTGCTGCCAGCGTCCGGCCACCTCCGGATCGACGGCGATCAGATCGACGAGGCGTTCGATGTCGTCGGCGAGGTCGGGCCGTGTCGAGATCGCCCGACGGCGGGCCGTCGCGAGTTCGGCCACCGAGTCCGCATCGTCGGGGAGGTAGGTGCGATACCGGTGGAGTCCGATCGTCAACTCGACGACCGCCGGACGTACCTGCTCGACGTCTGCCCATCCGTCGCGGCCGGCGACCAACCGGACGAGGCGGTCCAGGTCGGGGCGCAGCCCGCCGTCGAGCACCTCACGGCGACCGGTGTCCTCGAGTTCGGCGAACAAACGATCATCGCCCGTGAGTTCGGTCCACAGCGAGGTCAACGGGCCCTCGGCGTCGGCGGAGAGCATCGTGTGCTCGGTGACGCGGATGTGCTCGTAGCCGGTCGTGCCGTCGACGGGCCACGACGGTGGCAGCGTCTCACCGACGGCGAGGATCTTCTCGACGAGCAGCCAGCGGTGGTCACCGATTCGCCGGCGGAGTCCGGCGAGGTAGGCGCCCGGTCGAGCGAGGCCGTCGACGTGGTCGACGCGAACGCCGGCGAAGGCAGGGTGCGCCGACAGCAGCGACGGGATCGTGTCGATCACCTCGGCGACGTCGGGATCCTCCGCGCGCACGGCGACCAGGTCGTCGATCGTGAAGAAGCGCCGCACGTTGCGGGCAGGGTCGCGCCACCACTGCAGGCGGTAGTGCTGACGCGTCACGGCCTCGGCGACATCGAGCCCCTCGGTTCCAGGTGCGAGCGGGAATCGCAGGGGGCCGTACCTGAGTTCGGGACCGCGGTCACCCTCGCCGATCGACAGGCCACCATCAGCGAGTACCCGATCGAGCGGGTCGCCGAGCTTGGGGACCACGACCTCGCCCTCGGTGACGTCCCAGTCGACGTCGAACCACGATGCGGCTGGCGACTCCCGTCCGTCGCGCAGCATCTCCCACCACCGATCGTTGAGGTGCGCCTCGGCGACCGACATGTGGTTCGGGACGTGGTCGATCACGACCCCGAGATCGCGATCGCGAGCGGCATCGAGCAGCGCGAACAGCCCGTCCTCGCCACCGAACTCGGGCCGCACACGGGTGTGGTCGATCACGTCGTAACCGTGGAGGCTGCCGGGCACCGCGTCGGCGACCGGCGACAGGTACACGTGGCTCACGCCGAGGGCGACGAGATGGTCGAGGATCCCGATCGTCTCAGCGAAACCGAACGTCGGCGTCAGCTGGATGCGATACGTCGCAACCGGGGTGATGTCGAGTTCCGAGGTCACGTCGGTTGTCTACCCCATCGCGCCGACGATCACTCACGACGGCGCGGCAAGCCAGAGGCGAACCGCCCGGACACGACGGTGGGTGTCGGTTTCGTCGGTCAGGTGGAGTTTGGAGAAGATCGTGTTGATGTGCTTCTGCACCGACTTCTCGGCGATGACGAGCCGCTCGCCGATGGCCGCGTTGTTGAACCCCTCCGCGATCAGCGCGAGCACCTCGCGCTCGCGGTCGGTCAGGCCGGCGATCGGACTCGACGCCTTTCGACCGACCATCGCGTCGACCACTTCGGGATCGATCGACGACCCACCGGCGCACACCGTTGCGATCGCCCGGCGCAACTCGTCGAGGTAGCCGACGTTCTCCTTGAGCAGATAGCCCAACCGGTCGGACCCGTCGTCGAACAGGGCCGACACGTAGTCGGGATCGACGTGATGGCTCAGCACGATCACCGCGACCTCAGGGTGTTCAGCGCGAATCGACCGGGCCGCCTCGATGCCCTCGTTGGTGTTGGTCGGCGGCATCCGAATGTCGGTGAACACCACGTCGGGCAGATGTTCGTCGACGGCCGCGAGCAGCTCGTCCTTCGACTCGCACTGAGCGACCACCTCGGTGTCGCCCAGTGCCTTGAGTGCGGCCACCACGCCTTGACGCATCAGCAGGTTGTCCTCCGCGACGATGACCCGGGTCGTCATGTGACCACGTTGGCAGCAGCGCCGTACGGAAGCACCATCGAGACCCGTGTGCCCTCACCCGGGGTGGACTCGATCGTCAACTCGCCGCCGAGCGCGCCGGCCCGGTCGGCCATGTTGAGCAGGCCCCGGGAGGGACCCGTCGCGGCCGTGTCGAATCCCGGTCCGTCGTCGGTGATCGACACCACGAGTTCGCCGTCTCGGACCGCCAGCGAGATCTCGACGGTCGTGACCGCCTCTGCGTGTTTGGCAACGTTCTGGAGGGCTTCGAGACACACGAAGTACACCGCGGCGGCGTCCTCGGACGACAGCACGATCTCCGGGTCGTACACGACTTCGACAGGCTGGGGCGCCCGACGGGCGACACTGCGAAGAGCATCCTCGAGCCCGCGTTCGGCCAGGATCGACGGGTAGATGCCACGGGCCAACTCGCGCAGTTCGTCGATCGCCTCGCGGCTCTCGGCGTGCATCGCGTCGAGCTGATCGGCGGTGAGCGGGTTTCCCTGGCGGGTCAGCTGACTCGCCAGCTGCAGCTGCACTGCGAGTGCGACCAACCGCTGTTGGGCGCCGTCGTGGATGTTGCGTTCGAGCCGCACTCGTTCCTGGTCGCCGGCCGAGATCACGCGCCGTCGCGATTCGCGCAACTCCGCGTCGGCGCGGGTCAACGCCTCGTTGGTGCTGACGACCTCGACGAGCGTGGCGAGACGGATGCGGTTGGCACCGCTGACCTGACCGCTCATGGTGATCACGTGCGCCACGAGATAGACCACCATGATCACCTGGAACAGCCACTCGGGAATGGCGTCCTCGATCCCGGTGCCCTCCGATCGGAAGCCCAGCGCTCCGAGGAGCACGGCGACGACGACGCCGGCCACGATCAGCCGACGCATGTCGCGGGCTCCGAGGTACACCGCCCCGGTCATGAGTGGTCCGATCAGGTTGAGCACCATGATCGGTGTGGCATCGGGGACCGCGGCCACGACGATCAGCGCGATCCCCCAGGTGCCGGCCGCCTCCCACCACATCGCCGACACCACGTCGTGACGGTCGACCGCCGCGAACGACGGCAGGCGGACGATCGCCATCAGGCCGATGCCGAGGGCGAGCAGCAGCGCACCGGGCTCGCTGTACGCGAGCGCGAGCACCGCCACGCCGGACGCGGCGATCCACGAGGCGATCTGTTCGCTCCGGAACTGCGCCCGCAGCTCGGCGAGCGACTCGCGTTCCAGCTCGGCGGATCCGATCATGTGAGGTCTCCTCTCTCCCCGCCCGGCGACCGCTCGGCGGAGCCCCGCTCAGCTCCGATCGGCGCCCGCGTCCCAGGCCGCACGGAGGGCCTGGGTGGTGAGCAGTTCCTTGGACAGGAATCCTGCCACACCGCGTTCGAGGGCATCGGCGGGAAGGTCGTCCGGGTCGGTGGTCGACATCAGCACGACGACCGGCGGCCTCCCAGCTCGGGCGAGGCGGCGCGCGACGTCGATCCCGGAGAGGTCGGGAAGGTTGACATCGAGGAGCACCAGGTCGATGTCGGAACGCTCAGCCAGTGCGTCGAGTGCATCGATGCCGCTCGCCGCGGTGCCGACGAGCACGAAACCCGGGGTTGCGGCGATGACGAGCTCGACGCTGTGCAGGAATGCGGAGTGGTCGTCGACCGCGAACACGGCGATCGTGTCGAGGACCGAACCTCGCTCGGTGCCGGCGAGATCAGCGGTCATCGCAGCTGATCCGGAACGAGTTGTCGAGGTCGAGGGGCAGCAGCAACGTTCGCAGACCGATCGCGATCGATCGGGCGCAGACCGAGTCGGGATCATCGACGAACGGCGCGGCGTACTCGGCGTTGAACACCGGCTTGTCCCGGTCGACGAACGCCGCGTAGACCTCGCACTCGTCGAACTCGTGGCACTGTTCGTTGACGGCGAAGTCGAAGTCGTCCACGAGGTCGGGAATCTGATCGATGTCGTTCTTGAGTCCGATCAGCAGGCCTCGTTCGGCAGCGGCCGCCGCGAGCGCTCGATTGAAGTCGAGTTGGTCGTCGGCGGTGAGGTCGAACCCGGTGTCGTTGACGTAGCCGTCGACGTTGTCCGGCTCCACGCCGTCACAACCTTGCTCGACGGCGAGATCGAGCCGGCCCTCCGCCACCGCGAGGACGGACGGATCGCCCACGTCGAGCCATCGCTCGTCCTCGAACCCGTCGAGCGGTTCGCCGAGCGCTTCGGACGCGAAGCCGTCGGCGTCGGGGCGCCAGCTCTCGTACGAACCGGCGGAGAAGTAGCAGACGACGACGCGGCCCTCGGCCCGCAGGCCGGCGATCGTCGACGGATCGGTCTCGAACAGGTCGACGTCGTACACGTCGACGTCGTAGGAGGTGTCGAGTTCGCCCTGCAGCTGCCACTGCCAGGTGCTCGCTGCCGTGAGTGCGGCCCGCGTACTCGCAGCGCTCGGCGCCCCGGAGCCGGGGTTGCCGACTGCTCCGGCTTCGAGCGCGAGCGGAAAGCGATCGATCTCCTCGCCGTCCACGGTCACGAACGCTGCCTCCGCGGTCGTTCCGTCCACCGTCACGAACAGTGCGCCGAATGCGTCTGCGTAGAGCACCTCGCTGCCGTCGATCGGGTCACCGATCTCGTGGGCTTCGATCCCCCCGAGACCGTTCACGACGTAGGGCACGCCGGCGTGGGTCGATCGCTCGTAGATGTGGTCGTCGCCGGACACGACCAGGTCGACGCCCCACCCGGCGAAGTCCCACCGCAGCTCCTCGACGCTGCCGTGCGAGATGCCGGACGAGTACGGCGGGTTGTGGAGCAGGACGATCTTGAGGGCGGCATCGGAGGCGGTCGCCGTCTCCGCGAGCCACGCTCGCTGGCGAGCGAGTTTCGCGCCGCCGTCGCGATGGCACTCGGGCATCGAGTCGAGCGCGAACACGTGCACGTCGTCGATCCGCACGTCGTAGTAGGTCTCGTCCTCGGGTCCGACCGGCAGGTCGAAGTACTCGAGGTAGGCGTCGAGATCGGCGGGGGCGTCGGGGTCACTGCACCGGTCGCCGTAGTCGTGATCGCCCGGGATCGGGAAGAACGCTCGGTTGTCGAGCCATCGGCCGTAGACGCGGCCGACCGACTCCTCGTAGGCATCCACCGTGCGGCCCTCGGTGATGTACTCGTTGTCGCCGACGGTGAAGACGGCGGCCGGGTCGGCGGAGCCGACGAGCGCCGCCACCGCCAGCGTGTCGTCGTTCAGCTCGCCCGCGTCGCCGACGATCGCGAGCACGGTGTCGCCGTCGGCGGACACGGAAAGCGAGGCGCCGGGCGACGAATCGGCCGAGAACTCGATCGCTTCGCCGTCGCCGCTGTCACCGCCACCTCCGTCGTCGTCGCCCGTGCAGGCGACGGCGAGCAGAGCCGGCGCCAGGAGCGTGGCGAGGAGTCGGGAGTGAGCAGAGCGACGCATGCGGTTCCTTTCGAGTGTCGTCCCCAGCGTGCCCCGTCGCCGGTTCGGGGCCCAGGGTGCCACAGCGTGTGTCGAGATGGTGCCAGCACCACCTCCGAGACACTCCACTTCACCCTGTTCGCGGGCGGCCCGCTCCCGCACGCTGGTTCCCATGACCACTTCAACCACCTCTTCGACCACCTCGGACACCACCCATCCCCGACGTCGCATCGCCCTGACCGCCTTGGCAGCTGCCGGCGCACTCGCATCGCTCACCGCCTGTGGGGGCTCCACCGACAGCGCCGGAGCAGCGCCGGTTTCGGCGCCGCTTCCCACGATCGGCATGGCGGCGCCGGGCACCAACGCCGCCACGGCCCCTGTGACCGCCACGGCCCCGGCCCCGCCGGTGACCGCCCCGCCGGTGACCGCCCCGCCGGCCACCAGTCCGCCACCTCCACCTCCACCACCTCCACCACCACCTCCGGTTCCCCCGGCACCGGCACCAGTCCCCGCACCGACGCCCGCTCCCGCCCCACCACCGACCACGACGACACCCCCGCCGGTGTCGGTGGTCCAGGAGCTCGACTTCTTCAAGTCCCGTGTGGACGACACCGGTGGCGGACTGATCTCGGCGACACGCTGGAGTTTCGACGAGGACAACGCCCGCATGCAGGGCTTCACCGGACACGGTCCGCTCGCCACGTTCGAGTCCGCCGAACTGCGAACCCGCCTGTACTCGTCGTTCCAGCCACGATCGACCGACGCGACCGTCGACTGGGACATCCGCTGGAACGGCACGCTCGGTGCCGTGGTCGGCGCCGACGCACGGTCGGAGGCCACGATCACCGTGCGCGTCTACGAGATCATCACCACCGACGACGGCAGTCCTGCCCGGGTGGGACCCACCGTCTTCGAGCGGGTCGTTGCCGACGAGAGCACCGCCGCAGCCATCCAGGGCGTCTCGATCCTCGAGATGAACGACCGCAACGCACAGTCGGTCAGACTGCCCGAGCTCGACCTCGAATCGTTCTACCGACTGGAGGTCGAGCTGCACTGCTCGACCTACGTGGCGTTCTCGCTGAGCTCGACCACCTGCGGCTTCGAGGGCAGCAACGACCCGTCCCGGGGCGTGATCGTCGACGACTGGTCGATCACCTTCGACAACGTCCCCGCTTCCTGACCCAGTTCTCGTGAACGAGTTGCGGCCCTGGTGCGCATCTTGTTCACGAGAACGTCGCTTCAGACGAGGGCGGCGACGGCGGAGCCCATCAGGTCGACGAAGTTGTCGGCGTAGAAGCGCTGGCGGATCTCCTCGGAGCGGTCGCCGAGACTCGTCTCGAATCGCTCGAAGGGGCGGCGGCCACCCTCGACGTGCGGGTAGTCGGTGTTGAACAACAGGATGTTCGGGCCGATCTGGTCGGTGACCCAGCCGATGTCCTCGGTCGGATAGGGGGTGACGCGCACCTGGCGTTCGACGTACTCGCTCGGGCGCAGCGACAGCTTCTGGAGACGCTCCTCGTGGCGGGCGAACGCGTCGATCGCCGACTCCATCTGCTTCATCCAGCTCGGCACCCAACTGCAGCCCTGCTCGATCACGCCGATGCGCAGGTCGGGGAACCGCTCGAGCACACCATCGAAGATCAGCGTGGCGAGGGTCTGCATCGGCGGGAACGGGATCGCCATGTAGTCGACCGAGCGGAAGTTCTCCTCGCCGCCATGGAAGTCGGTGGGGACCGGCAGGCCGTTGTCGAAGTACGCCCGGTCGATCAGGTCGCCGGTACCACCGACGTGGAACACCACCGGGATACCGGCCTCCTCGGCCTGTCGCCACACGGGGTCGAGCGCGATGTGCGACGGCGAGTGCCCCAACGGGCAGCCGGATGCGACCAGCAACGCCGCCGCACCCATCCCGATCGCCTCGCCGGCCATCTCGTCGGCGCGCTCGAAGTCGGCGAGCGGCACGTAGCACGTGGGCAGCAGGCGGGGATCGACCGAACAGAACTCGACCATCCCCCGGTTGTGCGCACGGGCGGCGCCGTAGGCGAGGTCGAGGTCGGGCTGGTGCTCCCACTGGTAGAGCCGGCTGTTGTGGAACGTGTTGAACATCAGCTGGCTCCGCACGCCGATGAAGTCGAGCACGCGTGGTCGGTCCTCGGCGAGGAACGAACCCGTGGCGGCGAAGTTCTTCCGGTTCATCACGTCGACGTCCTCGTCGGCGAGGAACTCCTCCGTGCGATGGCGCTCGGCCAGCCGCTCGAAGGCGGCGTCGATGCGCGCCTGATCGCCGCCGTGATCACCGTCGCCGGTCTGGGCGAGTTCGTTGGCGTAGCCGGGCCGCTCGATCCGGTCACGGATGTCGGGATCGGCATGGTCGCGCAGCCAGTTCGGCGGCTCCATGATGTGCGCGTCGGCGTCGTGCGCGATGCGGTCGGAGATGTAGGCCATGGAACATTCTGTTCGATCCGGGCGATCGTGTTCGTATCGTTGGCCAATTCCCCCTGCAGGAGCACGCGATGAACAACGACCACGACGAACCCGACACCACGGCAATCGACGCCGACCCGAACGACATCCAGCCGACCGCCGAGCACGCGGCGGACGACGATGTCACGACCGGGTTCGCTGCACTCGGCTTGCGCGAGGAACTGCTCGCCGCCCTCGACGACCTCGGCTACGAGGAACCCACCCCGATCCAGCGCGAGACGATTCCACTGCTGCTGACCGGACGTGATCTCCTCGGCCAGGCCGCCACCGGCACCGGCAAGACCGCCGCCTTCGCGCTGCCCGCGCTCCAGATGATCGACGCCTCCCGCCGTGTACCGCAGGTGCTCGTGCTCGTTCCCACCCGTGAACTGGCCGTCCAGGTCAGCGAGGCGATGTTCCGCTACGGCCGCGAACTCGGCGTCAAGGTCGTCCCGGTCTTCGGCGGCCAGCCGATCCAGCGACAGCTCCAGGCGCTCGACCGTGGCGTCCACGTCGTGGTCGCCACGCCGGGGCGAGCCCTCGATCACATCGGTCGCGGTTCCCTGGCACTCGACTCGATCCAGACGGTGATCCTCGACGAGGCCGACGAGATGCTCGACATGGGCTTCACCGACGACATCGAGTCGATCCTCGAGAGCACGCCCGACGATCGCCAGACCGTGCTGTTCTCGGCCACGATGCCGTCGCGCATCACGTCGATCGCCAAGCGCTACCAGCGCAGCCCCGAGCGGATCACCATCGGTCGACCCGACTCCGAACCGGGCGCCAAGGTGCTCGTTCGTCAGACCGTGTACGTGGTGCAGCGCGCCCACAAGCCCTCGGCGCTCGGCCGCATCCTCGACATCGAAGCACCGAAGTCGGCGCTCGTCTTCTGCCGCACCCGCACCGAGGTCGACCAGTTGACCGAGACGATGAACGCCCGCGGCTACCGCGCCGAAGCACTGCACGGCGGCATGGACCAGGCGCAGCGCGACCGCGTGATGTCCCGCCTGCGCGACGGCACCGCCGAGCTGTTGGTCGCGACCGACGTCGCCGCCCGCGGCCTCGATGTCGACACGCTCACCCACGTCGTCAACTACGACGTCCCGTCGGCAGCGGAGAGCTACGTCCACCGCATCGGTCGAGTCGGCCGCGCCGGCCGTGAGGGGGTGGCGATCACGCTCGCCGAACCACGCGAACGGCGCGGGCTGGAGAACATCGAGCGGTTGACGAAGCAGAAGTTCGAGATCGCCAAGGTGCCCACGGTCGCCGACCTGCGCATCCGCCAGATCGAGATGACGGTCAACGCCGTTCGCGAGGCGCTCACCGCCGTCGACCTCGAGGACTTCAACGTCGTCCTCCACGCGCTCGCCGGTGAGGACAGCGACCGCAACATCGCGCTCGCGGCGATCAAGCTGGTCCACGAGTCACGCGGCGCCACGATCGACGAGTTGGAGATCCCCGACGCGTCGGACCGCCTGCGCGGCAAGCCCGACTCGAAGAAGTTCGACAAGAGCAAGAACCGCAACGCCGGCGAACGCGACCGACCGGGCAAGAAGGGCCAGCGTTCGGGTGGAGCGGGAACCGGATTCGTGCACGTCAGCCTCGGACGCAAGGCGGGGGTGCGCCCCGGCGACCTCGTCGGTGCGATCGCCAACGAGACCGGTCTGGTCGGCCGCGAGATCGGCCCGATCAGGATCTCCGACGCGTATTCGGTGGTCGGTGTGCCGGAGGCGTCGGTCGACCACGTCATCGAGACGATGCAGTCGACGACGATGCGTGGCAAGCGTGCCCGCGTTCGCCGCTTCGTCGAGTGAGCCGAGTGAAGGCGACGAGGTCCCGAACGAATCGAGGCGCATCGTTTGGCCGACGGCCCCCTCGGGAACGGTGCTGACATGGCCGCACCCGACGCTCCGATCAGGGTCGCCCTGGTCAACGACTACGAGATCATCGTCGAGGGCCTGCGAGTGATGCTCGAGCCGTTCGCCGATCGCATCCGCGTGGTCGAGACCATCGCCGGCGACACGCCGGACAGCTCGTGCGACATCGCGCTGTTCGACACGTTCGCCGGACGGCGGCACACGCTCGGCCGGGTACGCGAGATGCTCGCTGACCACGCCATCGACAAGGTCGTGTTGTACACCTGGGATGCGCCGGCGGCCTTTCTCGACGACGCCACCGCCCTACGGGTGGACGGCGTGATCCTCAAGTCCGAGACGGGCGTCAGGCTGGTGGAGGCCCTCGAGCGCATCGACCGGGGCGAGCCCGTCGGGATCGACGAGACGGCCGACGACGATGCGCCCACCGTGCTGTCCGAACGGGAGCGGGAGGTGCTGGCGCTGCTCGCGCAGGGCGCATCGAATCGCGAGATCGCTGCGGAGCTCTACCTCTCGGTCGACACGGTCAAGACACATGTTCGGCGTCTCTTCGCGAAGCTGGAGGTCACCAACCGCACCCGCGCAGCCCTCGAGGCCGAGCGGTTCGGAGTGGCACCGCCCGCCGGCCGACGATGGGCCGCTGCGCCGGCAGGCGGTGCCTGACGGTCAGTCTCCGACTTCGGCGTCGACGACAGTGATCGGCCCGGACACCGGCACCTGGAACACCAATGGGGGGCGCTGCATGTTGAGTTCTGCGATCCGTTGCACCATGGCGGGCGGCGTCGAGCCGATCTGCAGTCGATCCATCAACTTCGGCTCATCGAGCGACTCCGGCAGCATCACGGCATCGACATCGAGGGACTGCAGCACGTCGAGCATCGCCGTCAGCGCAGGCACGGTGGCCAGCCACGCGGTCGCGCCCACTCCCGCCGCTTCGAAATCGCGGAGCTGGTGAACCAGGTGATCACGGTCGGTTCCCTCGAGCTCGTCGGCGGTCACCGGACCCTTGGGATGAGGATGGTCGGTCCAACGCTCGTGTGATCGGTCGTACAGCACGACGTCGAAGCCGAACGTCCGGGCCAGACCCAGGACCACTCGGCGCACGTGGGCGAGCGCTTCGTCGGAGTCGTCGGTGGCGATCGCCACGCGGCCCACCCCTTCGAGCGCTGCCGCCAGCGTCTGGTCGACGCGGCCATCGAACGATTCGGTGTCTGCTCGGTTGGTGGTGTCGGTGTGACTCATGGAATGAGCGTTCCCGATCGGGCGTTGCCCAAACCGCAACCGGGCTTCGACTCGATCCTGGTTCAGCGACCGATCGTGAAGTGATCGGCGAGGCCGGCGACTTCCAGCAGCCGGGTCACGGGCTGGCTCGGCGAGTCGATCACCAGGCGACGCGACGATGCGTTCAGCCGCTCGTGCAGATCGATGAGCACACGAAGCCCACTGGAATCCATGAACGTCACCGCGGCCATGTCGATGACGACATCGTCATCGCCGGGCGGAAGCGGTTCGAATCGAGCGACCAGCGCGGGAGCGGAATGTGCATCGATCTCGCCCCGGAGCGCAACCGAGTGCGGCTCGCTTTCGACGATCACCAGGCGGTCTGACATCCGGTGGATCGTACTGATAACCGACGGGGTCTGTCGCAGGGGTGGCCGAGTTCACCCGATCGGGTGAACTCGGCCACCCACTCGTCGGGGACCTGGTGCGGTCAGCTCTTGTCGAAGGTCGTGCGATGCACCACATCGCCCGTTGCGTCCTTGAGGTGCGAACGGACGAACCACTGGAACTGCTCGAGGTCACGCAAGTGGCCGACGATCAGATCGTCGGACACCGGATCCAGTTCGGCGAGCCGCTGCTGCGCCCGCCGATGATCGGCGATCACGCCCGAATACACGTTGTCCAGCGCGACGAGGTGCTGCACCGTGGGGGCCCGGTCGATGTCGTAGTCCGGCCACGTCCGACCAGCGGTGATCGCACCCGGCGTGCCGTGCGGCTCGCCGCCCAGGGTTGCGATGCGTTCCGCGAGCTCGTCGGACTGGAGACGGACGGCGTCGACCTGAGGATCGAGCATCTCGTGGATGGCGATGAAGTTCATGCCGACCACGTTCCAGTGGATGTGCTTCAGCGTCAGCTGGAGATCGAGCGTGGACACGAGTCGATCCTGGAGCGTCACGATCGCCTCGGTGGTCGAGGCCTCGGACATCCCGGCGATCGTCGTGTTGACGGAGCCCGGGTCGGTGGAGTCGTGGCGGTCGTGTTCGGTGAGGGTGTTGTTGCTCATACGATCGAAGTACCCGAACGGTGACGATCGGAAACGTGAAATGGTTTCGGCCCGTTCGCCGACGGGTACGAACACCGACGTCATGCAGTTCGCTCATGACATGAACCTCCCCGACATGAACGACACCGACGCCGCCCTCCACGAGAACACTCCACGCCGATTCGATGTCGCCGTCATCGGTGGCGGAAGTGCCGGCGAGACGCTGGCGTCGGAGCTCGTCTCGAGAGGCCGCAGTGTGGTGGTGTTCGAACCCGCACTGGTCGGCGGCGAGTGTCCGTATCTGGCCTGCATGCCCACCAAGGCGATGCTGCACGACGCAGCGATCGGTCGGGCGTGGCCCGACGCAGTCCGGCGCCGCTTCGACGTCGTCGAGCACCTCGACGACGCCGGCCATGCCGCGGAACTCGAACGCAGCGGCGTCGTCCTCGTCCGGTCGGCGGCGCACCTCGTTGCGGAGCGGACGATCGAGGCGGGATCACAGCGCTACGTCGCCGACGAGATCGTCATCGCCACGGGATCCGAGGCGATCCGCCCGCCGATCACCGGGCTCGACGAGCTCGGTGATCGTTGCTGGACGAGTGCCGATGCGATGACGGCCCGCGAACGTCCCACCCGCCTGGCCATCGTGGGCGGCGGGGTGATCGGCTGCGAGCTCGCAACGATCTTCACCCGTTTCGGAACCGAGGTCCATCTGCTCGACGCAGCCCCGACTGCGTTCGACGAGCTGCCGCCCGAGATCGGCGAGATCGTCGACGATGCGTTGCGCGCGGCCGGCGTCCGAGTTGGCCGAGGCCTTGCGATCGACCGTGTCGAGCGACGCGGCGGTGGCGTCCGAACCACGCTGGAGACCGGCGCCAGCGTCGACACCGACCGGTTGCTGATCGCCACCGGGACCCGACCGAGAACCGGGGGCCTCGGACTGGAGAACGTCGGCATCGATCCCGACCAGCTGCGGGTCGGCCGGTCCGGTCGCGTCGAGGGTGCGGGATCGCTGTGGGCGATCGGCGACGTCGCCGGATTCGGGGCGTACACCCATCTCGCGAACCACCAGGCACGAGTGGCGGCCGCCACGATCTGCGGCGACGGAACAAGAGGATTCGACGAGGTGGTCACGCCGGCGTGCGTGTTCACCGACCCACCGATCCTCACGATCGGCCCGACGCCCGCTCAGCTGTCCGACGATGACGTGCTGTGGTCGACGGCACGCCTGAGCGAGACGCCTCGCTGGACCACCGACGAACTGGTCGACGGCTTCCTGGCGATCGCCGTCGATCGCGAGTCACACACCGTGGTCGCTGCGCATGGCATCGGAGCGGGTTTCGACGATTTGGCAGCCGCGTTGGTCACGGCGATCGACGGTGACTTGACCGTCGATCGTCTTGCGCGGTCGATGTGGCCGTTCCCCACGGTCGGGGAGATCCTCGGCGTCGTCTATTCCACGCGCGACGGCAGCGCTGGCATCATCGTGAATGGTCGGCTTGTCGAGCCACTCGCGCATCTGGTCGAACGACCGGCGCAGAAGCCTCGACACATGCATCTGTGAGATGCCGACCGCATCACCGATCTCCGACTGTGACATCCGCTCGTAGAAGCGGAGCCGAACGATCTCGCGCTCGCGCTCGGGGAGCCGATCGAGCAGCTCGCCGATCACCTGCCGGTTCTCGGTGTCCTCGAAGCCCGCGTCGACCGTGGCGAGCACAGCTCGACGATCCGCAGCCACTTCGGAGTCGTCGGCAGCGGAACTCGCATCGATCGTTCCGACGGTGTAGGCGGCACCGGCCGAGAGGCCACGCAGGACATCGTCCCGATCGACACCGAGGTGTCGTGCGATCTCGTCGACCGACGGCGAGCGCCCGCTCGCCTGGGAGAGTTCGTCGGATGCTCGTCGGACCTGGAGATGCAACTCCTTCGCACTCCGGGGCACGCGGACGGTCCACGAACGATCGCGGAAATGACGCTTGATCTCTCCTTCGATCGTCGGTCCGGCGAACGAAGAGAACGATCCGCCGTACTCGGGGTCGAACCGGTCGACGGCCTTGACGAGGCCGACCATGGCGACCTGCCTGAGATCGTCGTCACTCAGGTTCGCGCGTCGGTAGCGGTTGGCGATGTGCGCGGCGAGGCCCATGTGCCGCTCGACGAGCCGGTTGCGCACCGACCGCTGCCCGGTCGTAGCGAACTCCCGGAACAGCGCGAGTTCGTCGTCCCGTGCGGACGCGTCGCTCATGGCGTGGGAGGTGCTTCGGCCAGCTCGGCACTTCGCTTGGAGAACGTGACGGCAACCGCACCGACCGTGACGGCATCGGTGACCGATTCGAGGATGCTCGTCGCAAGGTCGTCGAGCACGATCGACACACCGGGCGTGTCCGCCGCGACCGTGACGGAGAGTTCGCGGTGCGCGAGCGAGCACGACACCCGGGCCCGCCCGTCGGCGGGGGCGGTGTCGGCGAGCACGGAGAAGACCTCGCTGAGCGCCAGGCGGAGATCGTCGAGTTCGTCCACCGAGAAGCCGGCGTCGGAGCCGATCGCCGCGATCAGCGTCCTCAACGTCGACGCGAACTCCACACGGAGCGGAACGGTGATCTCGATCCGATCGGGGTTCGACGTCGGCGCCTCGGGGGGTTCCATGGCGGCACGCTACCCGTGGCGGTGAACGCGCAAACCCGCTGCCACACCACCCGGTCACCGGCGCCGATCGCGCCGCCGTGCAGACGGGCACACGACGTCGACCTCGACGATGAACCCACTCGCAGGTTTGACACCGGTCGGTCGGGGTACCGCCATCGTTGATCCGCGGCGACAGCGCCATGGGCACCCTGGAAAGGAACACGAACATGGGCTACGGCATCGGCGGCATCCTCCTGACAATCCTGGTCATCCTGGCGATCATCTACCTCGCCAAGCGGGTCTGAGACGGCGGACCACCCCGCCATCGTCAGTGCACTCAGCCCTCGGTGACGCTCAGACGTCGCTCGAAGGTGCAGCGCACCAGGATGCGGTCGCCGTCGACCTCGACGGCGACCGCATCGGCGAGAGCACGGACGATCGCCAGACCCCGCCCCGAGGACCGCCCGTCGACCGGTGCGACCCACGCCGAGACCTCCGGCAGGGTCTGTCCGTCGGCGGCCACTGCGCAGTTGACCACGTCGGGTGCGATCGTCACCTCGACGGCAATCGAGGCTCCGTTGCCATGCACGACGGCATTGGTGACGAGTTCGCTGACTGCGAGCTGAAGGTCGGCGACCGTCGTGGGATCGAGCTGGGTGCCTGCCGCCGCCTCATGGACCAGGTCGCGAGCGGCTCCGATCGACTCCGGCGCAGCGGCGAAGTGGCGAATGTGCGATGTCAACCCGGCCGCCGCCTCCATGCCACAACGGTAACCGACCCGTCGCGAACCAAACCTCCCGCTGGACATGCACCCGACGGTTGTGGCCGGCGCCGTCGCCTGGGACACTCTGCCCGGTGCCGCAACCTTCCGCCGACGATGCCCGCTTCTCGGCGCCACTCATACTGCTGCAGAGCCTGCGCAGCTTCTCGACACGACTCCTCGGGATCCACACGGTCGACGAAGTGGCCCGGGCGTTGATGACCGACGGCGTCGGTGCAGCGGGTGCCGCCGGCGGTTCGCTGATGATCGTCCAGGGCACCCGCCTGCAGATGATCTCCGAACGCAATCTCGGTGACGACATCACCACCGCCTGGAACGACTTCGACATCCGACCGGGGCTCGACCCGATCTCCGACGCGCTGACCGATCAGACCCCGGCGTTCTATCCCGACCGTGACGGTCTCCTGCAGGCCTACCCGCATCTCCAGGACACGATCGAGCCCACACAACATCACGCCTGGGTCGTCCTCCCGCTCCTCCACGACGGGCTTCCGATCGGATCCCTCGGATTCACCTATGAGCAACCGCAGCAGTTCGGCACCGCCGAGCAACTGGCGCTCCTGACGATTGCGGACCTCGCCACACAGGCGGTCATCCGGGTGCTGTCAGCAGTCGAGGAGCGCCAGGCGTTCGAGTCGCTCCACGCGGCATTGCTCGATCTCGAGATCCCACAGCTCAACGGCGTCACCACTGCCACCGCCCATCTCACCGCAGCGAAGACCTCCGAAGCGGGAGGCGACTGGTTCAACGCGACCGAACTCGCCGATGGCCACCTGCTGTTCGTGATCGGTGACGTCGCGCATCACGGCACGGCCGCCGTGGGTGAGATGGGGCGGATCAGGGCGGTGGTGCTCGCCTACGCCGTCGAGGAACACCCGACCAACCGGATCGCCGATCTGACCACGCTGACGTTGTCGAAGCTGAGCTCCACCTTCGCCACGGCGTGCATCGTGCTCTACGACCCGAGTACGCGGGCGCTGAGCTGGACGAATGCGGGCCATCCGTATCCGGTGATCATCCCGGCATCGGGTGCTCCGTACCTGCTGGAGGACACCCACGGACCGCCACTCGGGGTCGAGACCGGGGCTTCCTACGAACGGAGTGTTCGCACGTTGGAGCGAGGCGACACCGTGCTGCTCTACTCGGACGGCCTGATCGAACGGCGCGGCCACGACATCGACGAGGACTTCGCTCGACTGCTCGACGCGATCCCACTCGACGCCGAGCGACCGGCCGGTCTCGTCGACGACGTACTCGGTCGACTCCATCCGACCGGGCTGCACGACGACGACATCGCAGTGCTCGCGATCACGGTCGACTGAACAGGCCACGGCACCTCGGGCGCGAATGTGCCCGCCGGAACCAGTCCGGCGGGCACATCGAGGCAGGGTGACGCTGGTCAGCTCAGCTTCTTCTTGACGCTGTCGACTGCGTCGTCCAGCTTGTCCTTGGCGTCGCCGAGCATGTCCTTCACCTTGCCGGCGGTCTCGTCGGCTTCACCCTCGCGCTTGAGGTCGTCGTTGTCGGTCAAGTCGCCTGCGGCCTGCTTGATGCGGCCCTTGGCCTGGTCGGTCTCTCCACTCATCGGGTTCTCCTTCGTTGTCGGGGGACGGGGGGTGCCCGCTCCACGATGGGGTACCCGGTCACCCCGAGGTCAAACCATCGCCCAACGGATCAGCGGGAGAAGTTCTCGAAGTAGCGGCTCGGGGTGGGGCCTCGCTGACCCTGGTACTTCGACCCGCTGGCACCCGTGCCGTATGGCTGGTCGGCGGGCGTCGTCATCTGCATGAAGCTGACCTGGCCGATCTTCATTCCGGGGTACAGCGTGATCGGCAGGCTGGCCACGTTCGCGAGCTCCAGGGTGATGTGGCCGTCGAATCCCGCATCGATGAACCCGGCGGTCGAGTGGATCAACAGGCCGAGGCGGCCGAGCGACGACTTGCCCTCGACGCGTCCGACCAGGTCGTCGGGGACGCCGATGCGCTCGAGCGTCGAGCCGAGCACGAACTCGCCGGGGTGCAGGATGAACGGCTCCTGCGACGCCTCCGGGATCTCGATCAGCTCGGTGAGGTCGACCATGTCGAGCTTGACGTCGATCACGCCGCGGGTGTGGTTGCGGAAGACCCGGAACAGGTTGGAGATGCGCACGTCGACCGACGACGGCTGGATCAGCGACTCGTCGAACGGATCGATCACGATCCGGCCGGCAGCAAGCTGTTCACGGAGGGTGCGGTCGGACAGGATCACGGTCGTCCACGTTAGTGACCCACCCCCCGCCGCCGCGCTTGCGTCCCGCCCCTCCCCACCCACAACCCCGTTTGCGTCGAGATCTCGGTGGGAGGGGTCACCGAAAGTGCGACACAAACGGAAATCTCCGACGTTCGGCGCTCGACACAGCTCCCGCTAGTCTGGGCGCCTCGTGCGGATGTAGTTCAATGGTAGAACATCAGCTTCCCAAGCTGAGAACGCGGGTTCGATTCCCGTCATCCGCTCCACGCGAAACCCCTGGTCAGAGCACACGCAAGACTGCGATTCACTCTCGACCTGATTGCGCTCGACTCAGCATCGTGCCTCACTCGTGAGGCGGGGGTGAGGCACGACGCCCTGCTCGGAACGCCGCCAGACCGTCGTTGACCAGGACACATGCGGTCAAGAATTCTCCGCTGCACAAGCTGACGTTCCTCAGCCGACTCGCTCCAGCAACGCTCAGGCCGCTGAGGTGACAGCGTTTCCAGTTGGTCGCGTTCGTCCAGCACGCAGTATCGAGCGATTCGCAGCGCTCCGACTGAGCCGGTTCCCGGGTGTCATGCGGGCGAACTCAGCCGATCGCGTGACGGCGGCGTGCCGAACGCCCGGCGATACTCGCGGCTGAACTGCGTGGGGCTGGTGTAGCCGACCGTGAACGCGGCATCCGTGACCGACAGCTCGGATTGAATGAGACGGCGTGCCTCGAGGAGCCGCAGCTGCTTCTGGAACTGGATCGGCGTGGTCCCGGTCACGGCTTTGAAGTGATGATGCAGCGCCGATGGGCTGAGACCGATTCGCTGACCGAGCGTTCGGACGTCGAGCTTCGCTGCGAGGTCTCCTCTGATGACGGCGATCGCTCTGGCGACGGTGTCGGCAGGACGGTGACCGAGGCTGAGGCGCCGGAGGGTGTGTCCCTGCGGCGAGTCGAGGAGACGGAAGTGGACCTCGCGCACCGCGAGCGGGTACAGCACCTCCGCTTCGTGCGGGTCGTCCAGCGTGCGGAGGCAGCGGATGAACGCATCGATCAGGTCGGCGCCAGCGTCACCGACGCTGAGCGCAAAGGAATCCTCGGGTTCCGCGAACGCGAGCGCTCTCGCATGAGGTCGAAGATCGGTCAGCACCTCGCGGTCAAGCGAGAGGATGACCGCGACATACGGATCGTCCGGTGTCGCTCGGGTGATGCGGGACACGACAGGCATGTCGTGCGTCACGATCAGGAACTGGCCGGGCTCGATGGTGTGGCAGCGCTCGGTCGTGGCGGTCTCCTTCGCGCCGGACACGACGAGGCACACCACGGGGTCGTACACCTGAGCGAGGTGGTCGGACGGTTGCCGATGCGACAGCAGGAGCAGGTCGGGGTGTGGCCACGCCGTTCGCGGCTCGGTGGGGAGCGACCGCAACCGCTCGCTCGCGAGCCGCGACAGCGTCACCACTGCCCGTCGCGTATCGGTATCGGTTGCTGTCATCGTCCACTCCGGTCTGCAGGATCGAGCAAGACCATGCTGCACGGACGACCACGGTCGTGACAAGCGACCGTGGCACGTCGATCGGATGCTGGAGGATCGGGCAACCCTGCCGGACGATCAGGCATGCCATGCTCCCCCGTCCCGGGCAGCGTGGGTCGAGTCGACGATCCGATCGAAGGAGCACCCATGACCACCACCGTGAACGCATACCGTGCCAGCGAGGCCGGCGGCCCACTCGAGCCCTACCAGTTCGAGCTCGGCGAGCTCGGCCATGGCCAGGTCGACATCGACGTCGATTCATGCGGCATCTGCTACAGCGACGTCAGCATGATCGACAACGCCTGGGGATTCACCCCGTACCCGATCACGCCTGGCCACGAGATCGTGGGAAGGATCCGCGCCATTGGGCCCGGCGTCGCCAATGTTGCGGTCGGTGACGTCGTCGGACTCGGCTGGAACGCGTCGTACTGCGGCACCTGCCGGCAGTGCGTCGGCGGCGAACAGAACCTCTGCCCCGACGCCGAGAGCACCTTCATCGGCCGACCCGGCGGATACGCCGACATCGTCCGCGCCGACGCAGCCGCCGTGCTTCCCATCCCCGACGGCGTCGATCCCCGCACCGCCGGTCCCCTGATGTGCGGAGGCGTCACCGTCTTCACGCCGTTCCTCCAGTACTCGATCTCGCCGACCGCGCGCGTCGGCGTCATCGGCTTCGGCGGGCTCGGGCACATGGCGGTCAAGCTCGCCAATGCCTGGGGTTGCGAAGTCACCGTCTTCACCTCGAGCGACTCGAAAGCCGACGCTGCAAGTCAGATGGGCGCCCACCACGTGCTCGACTCGCACGATGCCGACGCGATCGCGTCGGTCGGCGAGTCATTCGACCTGCTGCTCTCCACCGTCAACGTGCCGCTCGACTGGAACGCCTACCTCGGCACGGTCCGGCGTCAGGGTCGCCTCCACGTCCTCGGCGCCGTGCCCGCTCCGCTCGACATCGTCAACACACAGCTGATGATGGCCAACCGCTCCGTCTCCAGCTCCCCCTCCGGCAGCCCGACCACCGCGCTCACCATGCTCGACTTCGCCGCCCGCCACGACATCGCACCCGTCTGTGAGACGTTCTCGTTCGACCAGATCAACGACGCCGTCGACCACCTCCGATCGGGGCAAGCACGATTCCGCGTGGTCCTCGAGCGTTGATCCTCGGAGGTATCCGAGGACCTGTGTCGATGCGCAGATCGCGGTGCTCAGTGGTTGGTCGTCGACGCGGCGGCCGTGACCGTGCCTCAGTCGTGCCTCACACCAGGGACAACGGGGGTCAACAGCGGCCACGATCAGCGCAGCACCGACGGCGCAGATCACCAGCTCATCGCACGTTTCCCCTGGTCACAGCCCTATCTGCCGGTCGCGGAACTTCCTCTTCCCAAGCTGAGAACGCGGGTTCGATTCCCGTCATCCGCTCCACGCGAAACCCCTGGTCAGAGCACACGCAGGAACGTGGCTCTTCCTTGACCTGAGTGCGCTCGGCTGAGCTTCATGCCTCACCGGTGAGGCACGTGTGAGGCACGACGGTGCGCCCGAAACGCTGAGAGACGGTCGTCGACCAGGGCAAATGCGGTCGATGAACATCCGCTGCACAGCCTGATGTTCGTCTCGCCGCCGAGCGAGCCAGGCCCGTTGCGAGTTGCCCACCGGGCGGGACCTCTCGGGGGCCGATCGCCGACTACCTGTCCGAGGAATTCCTCGATTCGCTCCCCGCCGACGAGCGCCGACGCCTGCTCGAGCTGTCGATCCTCGACCGGGAGGCGCCGGAGCGCCGGGCCGAGCTCCACGCCGCGGCGGGCCGCCGCGGCGGGCCGGTCACCAGTAGGCGCGCATCAGTTCACCGATCCACGCCGGCTGCTCGACCGGCGTACGCGGTGCGAACTCGCGAACGTAGGGCTTGATGTCGAGGACGGGGGTGCCGTCGATGGCGTCCAGTCCCCGAACGCGGACCGCGAGCCCCTCGACCGAGACGAGCTCACAGGTCGTCGTACCCAGCCGGTTCGGCCGGCCCTTGGCGCGCTGCGCGAAGATCCCGACCAGAGGCCAGTCCGGGTTCCCCCGGGGATGGCGGGCGCCGAGTTCGACCGTGGTCTCGTCCACTCGGTCGAAGAGGAAGAGCACCTCCACGTGGGAGAACTCGTCGAGCCCGGCGAGCACCTCCGGCGTGAACCGATCCTCGTCGAGCCGGATGGTGCTGACGACCGCTCCCCAGTCGTCGTCGATCGGCTCGGTGCGCTCCGACTCGACCATGCCGATGGAAGTCACGGAAAACGTCGATCCCATGTACACAGCATTGCGCGCCCGGCCGACCAGCCCGGCCATTTCACCCGGGTGAGGTCGCGGCGGGCGTGAGGTCAGCTCACCCGGGCCGACCGGACGATGGGTCCCGTCATCGACACCCGTCGACTCCTGTCACCTCCGAAAGGGACCCACCGCCATGACCACCCTCACCCCGCCCCTGCCGTCGTCGGCGGCACTCCCCGGCCACCCCGACCCTGCGGTCGTCGCCGCAGCAGCTCGCGATGCGGTCAAGACCTACGGCAGCGGTGACGCCGCCGTCCACGCCCTCGCCGGCGTCAGCGTCGACTTCGAACGCGGTCGCTTCACGGCGATCATGGGCCCGTCGGGCTCCGGCAAGTCGACACTCATGCAGAACGTCGCCGGCCTCGACACCCTCACCTCCGGGTCGGTGTCGATCGGCGGCGTCGATCTCTCGTCGCTGTCCGATCGCAAGCTCACCCGGCTCCGCCGCGACCGGATCGGCTTCGTCTTCCAGTCGTTCAACCTCGTACCGACCCTCACGGCCAAGGAGAACATCGAGCTGCCGCTCGACCTCGCCGGTCGATCGCCCGACCCGGACTGGTTCGACGAGGTGGTCCGCACCGTCGGCCTCGAGTCGCGGCTCGGCCACCGCCCGGCCGAACTGTCCGGCGGCCAGCAGCAACGTGTGGCCGTGGCCCGCGCCATCGTCGGCAAGCCCGAGATCATGTTCGGCGACGAGCCGACCGGCAACCTCGACAGCCGCTCCGGCGGCGAGGTCCTCTCGTTCCTCCGCGATGCCGTCGACCGGCTCGGCCAGACCGTCGTGATGGTCACCCACGACCCGGTCGCCGCGTCGTACGCCGACCGCATCGTCTTCCTCGCCGACGGTCGCATCGTCGACGAGATGCTCGAACCCACCTCCGACCGTGTCCTCGACCGCATGAAGCAGTTCGGCCACTGAGCCGGACCGCCACCCCACGAGAAGGAAGCCCGCCATGTTCCGCATGTCCATCCGCAACCTCGTCGCCAAGAAGCTGCGACTGTTCACCACCGCGCTCGCCATCGTGCTCGGCGTCGCGTTCACCACGGGGACGATGATCCTCACCGACACGATGGTCGAGTCACTCGACGAGGCCGTCGCCGACTTCAACGACGGCGTCGACGTCGTCGTCCGCGGTGTGCCCGTGGGCGAGGACGAGGTGTTCACCCTCCGCGCTCCCGTCGCCCTCGACCACGTCGACCGGGTCGCCGCCATCGACGGCGTCACCACGGCCACGCCCTACTGGGCCGGCTACACCCAGGTCGTCGGCGAGGACGGCAAAGCACTCGACCTGCTCCAGAGCCTCGGCCTGAACTGGATCGACGACCCCGAACTCTCGGCGTTCACCCTCGCCGAGGGTCGCCCGCCCACCGACGACGCCGAGATCGCTCTCGGTGAGGTCGCCGCGGCCGACGCCGGCGTCGGCGTCGGCGACCCGGTCGACGTGATCACGATGGCCGGCCGCGAGACGTTCACGGTCGCCGGCCTCGTGGCAACCCACGACATGCCCGGTGCCGAGAACGCCTCCCTCGTGTTCTTCACCGACGACGCTGCCGAGGTCCGCCTCGGCGACGCCGGCACCACCCAGCAGGTGCTCGTGCGGAGCGACGACCTGTCGCCCGACGAACTGGCAGGGCGGCTCGCGGTGTCGCTGCGCGGGGTGGACGTGGTGACCGGCGCCGACCGCGTGGTCGAGGAACAGGACAGCCTCGGTTCGGTCATCGGCGTGTTCGAGACGATCCTGCTCGTGTTCGGCGGCATCGCCCTGTTCGTCGGCTCGTTCACCATCGCCAACACGTTCACGATCACCGTCGCCCAGCGCACGAAGGAACTCGCGCTCGTCCGGGCGATCGGCGCCAGCCGCCGCCAGGTGCTCGGTTCGGTCGTGATCGAAGCCGCGATGATCGGCCTCGTGGCCGCCGTGGCGGGTCTCGCCGCAGGCTTCGGTGTCGCCCGGGGCCTGCTCTGGGTCTTCGATGCCTTCGGGATCGACTTCCCGACGTCCACGCTCGTCGTCCAGACCTCGACCGTCGTGACCGCCTTCGTCGTCGGCATCGGCGTCACCGTGGTCGCCGCGCTCGTCCCGGCCCGCCGGGCGGCCACGGTGTCCCCGGTCGACGCGATGCGCGACGCGTCGATCGAGTCGACCACCACGTCACGCCGACGCATCGTCACCGGCCTCGTGCTGGCGGCGATCGGCGCCTACGCACTCGTGCGGGGCGTGATCGTCGCCGACGCCGCGCTCGTCGGCCTCGGCAGCGTGTCGTCGTTCTTCGCCGTGCTCACCCTCGGCCCCGTGCTCGTCGGCCCGGTCACCCGCGCCGTCGCATGGCCACTTCGCCGGCTCGGCACCTCCGGCCGGCTGGCCGCCGCGAACGCTGCCCGCAACCCCCGCCGGAGCGCCTCGACGGCGGCGGCGCTGACCATTGGCGTCACCCTCGTGGCCGGCGCCTCGATGTTCGCCTCGACGGCGAGCGCGTCGATCACCGACGATGCCGCCGAGGTGCTGACCGCCGACGCCGCCGTCCGCCCGATCGGCCCCAACCCGGGCCTGCCGACCGAGGTCGACCGCGTGGCGGCGAGCGTCGATGGCATCGACACCCTGCCCCTGCACCAGGTGGTCGCCCAGGTGGACGGTGACATGGAGTTCATCGGCGGCCTCGACCTCGATCGCAGCGACGGCTTCGTCGACGTGACCGTGCTCGACGGCTCGATCACCGATCGGGTCGACGGCATCGTGATCGGCGACGACCTCGCCGACGAACGCGAACTGACGGTCGGCGACCGCATTCCGGTGCTGTTCGGCGACGGCGCGAGCACCTCGTTCGAGGTCACCGCCGTCGTGGAGCAGACGAACGCGCTCCCGGCACTCGTGGCCGCCTACGACGCCGTCGCCCCGCACGGCATCGGCCTCGATCGCGTCGTGCTGCTGTCGGGTGACCCCGACGCGATCGCCGAGGTCGACGCCCTGCTCGCCGGCCAGCCGACCGCCACCGTCGAGAGCATCGACGAGTACGCGGAGTCGCTCGCGGGTGCGCTCGACACCGTGCTGAACCTGGTGCTCGGCCTGCTCGGCCTCGCCGTGGTGATCGCCGTGCTCGGGATCGCCACCACGATCGGGCTGTCGGTCCACGAGCGGACCCGCGAGCTCGGCATGCTCCGGGCGATCGGCATGGAACGGCGTCAGGTGCGCCGCTCGATCCGGCTCGAGGCCGTGGTGATCGCCCTGTTCGGCACGGTCCTCGGTCTGGCAATGGGCCTCGGCTTCACCGCGGCGGCGATCTCGACGCTCGCCGACGAGGGGTTCGGCGCACCCACCGTCCCCGTCTCCACGCTGGTCGCCGTGGTGCTCGGCGCGATGGTCGCCGGCACCCTCGCCGCCGCCCTCCCCGCCCGCACTGCGGCCCGGCGCCCCGTGCTCGACGCCATCGCCACCGACTGACCTCCGACCGGCCGGGAAGGGCTCCGGTCAGAGTCCGAACTGGGCGCGCATCCCGGCGACGAACTGCTCGTCTTGTTCGGCCGAGTAGCGGTTCGCAAGGAGCTGGGCTGCTCCGTCGCCGGAGATGTAGCGGATCTGGTCGGTGCCGTCGGTCGCCGCGGTGAAGATGACCTCGGCGACCTCGTGCGGTTCCTGGTTGTCGTCGGATGCCTCCTGCTGCAGCGCGGCGGCCGCCATGTCCACGAGGGGCTGGTAGTCGGGGAACTCGGGGTCGTGGGTGAACACGAACGATCGTCCTCCGAAGTCGGTGTTGACGCCACCGGGTTCGACCAGCTTCACGCGGATGCCGAGCATGGCGAGTTCGAAGTGGAGCGCTTCCGACAGCCCTTCGACGGCCCACTTCGAGCCGTGGTACAGGCTGCCGAGCGGGAAGGTCATGCGCCCGCCGACCGACGAGATGTTGATGATGACGCCGCTGCGCTGTGCCCGCATCGACGGCAGTACCGCCTGGATGGTCTCGACGAGGCCGAACACGTTCACGTCGAACTGGCGGCGCAGTACCGACATCGGCGTGGCCTCCAGGGGGCCGTACGCGCCGTAGCCGGCGTTGTTCAGCAGCACGTCGATGGCGCCGAAGCGGTCGACGCCCTCGGCGACCGCTGCGGTGATCGACTCGCTGTCGAGCAGGTCGAGCGTCGTGACGAGAACGTTGTCCCGTTCGGCCAGGGTGGCGCCGTCGGCGGTGTTGCGCATGGTCGCCACGACGTTCCAGCCGCGATCGGCGAAGAGCGTGGCCGCCGCCTTGCCGATGCCCGAGCTGGCACCCGTGACGAGAATGGTCTGGCTCATCGGGCACCCCCACGGGCGTTGTCATCGGTGACGGCCGTGTGCTGCGTTGTGGTGGCGACGTGGGCGAGGAGTGCTTCGGCCACGTTCTTGCCGAGTTCGTCACAGGCCTTCGGGCTGTCGCCGGAGTACAGCTTGCGGTCGACGTGCGTCGTGCCGTCCACCTTGTCGTTGATGATCCGGATGCCCTGCGCTTCGAGTCGCTCGCACTGGAGCCACGGCAGGTCACCGGGCAGGTAGCCGAGCGACGGCGATCGCTGGTCGAGGCTGTCGGGGAACGCAGCCATCTCGTAACCCGCATACGGGTGCGGACCCGGGTGGTCGATCGTGGCGGCCAGCATCGCTGCCGGGCCGTGGCAGACGGCGACGAGGTAGCGGTCCGACGCCTCGACCCATCGGATCAGCGCACCGACATTGCGGTCGTCGGGCAGGCCGACCATCGCTCCGTGACCCCCGGGGAGGAACAGCGCGATGTACGGCGAATCGTCGTCGAGTGCCCCCTGGGCGACCAGCTCCCGCAACGACAGGGGCCGGTCGAACGCAGCTCGGTGGTCCGCGAGGAATCCGAGCACCGCCTCGTCCTTGCTGGGCGCCGACCACTCCTCGATGACCGCCGGGGCGCCCGTCGGCGTCACGACGTCGAAGTGGAAACCAGCCGCAACGAGGTGCATCAGCGGGACGGCGGTCTCCTGGGCGTTCTGCCCGGTCGAGAACCACGCGCCGTTGGCCATCTCGAAGTAGCGCTCCTCGGTGCACAACACGAGGATCTTCTTGTCACCGTCGTACGCCCGGTCGCCGAAGTCGACCGACTCGTAGTCGGTCTTCTTCGCCACGCCGAGCAAACGGCCGAGTGGGGACGGGATGTAGCCACGACCGGTCTCGTCCGGGGTGGGCGCCATGCCCAGTAGTCGCTTGATCGGATTCATGTGGAGGTACTCCTCACTCGTGGGGTGATCGGCGGTGAGCCGATCCGTCTCCGATCGAGTATGAGCCACACACCTCGTGCCGCGACTCGCCGAACCTGCCAACTCGCTTGCCCGACACGTCAACATCGGTGGAGCACGGCCGGGCACCATCGCCCACCCCGCGTCGAGCGTGTCAGTCGGCCGATCGCACGTTGGCCCGCCACGCCTCGGGGGTCGTTCCGGTCCAGCGGTGAAACGCACGGAACAGCGAGTTCGGATCCGCGAACCCGAGCAGGAAACTGATCTCGGTGGCGTTGAGATCCGTCGACTCGAGGTAGTGCCGGGCGAGCCGTTCCCGCGCCTCGTTGAGCACGTCGAGCCAACTCGTGCCCTCGGCCGCCAGACGCCGCTGCAGCGTCCGGCTGCCGATACCGAGCTCACTCGCCACGTCGCCCATCCCGGCACGGCCGCTCGGCAGCAGCACGAACAGCGCTTCCTCCACCTCCTCACGGACCGACCGGTAGGCACCGGCCTCCGCAGCCCGACGCCGAAGACCTGGCTGAAAGGTCTCCCACATCTCGTCGTTGCGCGTGAGGAACGGGCGGCGGGCGTCGAACGCGCCGAACACCACCTCGAAGTCGTCGCCGGCGACCACGTCGCTTCCGAAGAACTCGGAGGACGCGCCGAGATCGTCGGCGTCGCCGATGACGGTGACGCGTCTCGGCACGATCTCGTGCCGCGTCGCGTGGCGCGCCAGCGCCACGATGAAGGCCAGCTGTGACAGGCCGAGCACCCTCGCCACGTCGGGGCGGTGCTTGCATCGGTAGCGAGCAGTCGTCTGGGCAGTGTCGGCCTCGACATCCAGCAGGAACGGACCGACCAGCTGCATGTGTTCGCCCAGCCGGGTCAGGGCAGTGGTGAGATCGGGTGAGCAGATCGCGGCGAAGTACGCCGGGTCGAACAACTCGGCCGACACCACGGCGCCGGCACGAATGGCCACGTCGGGGCCTCCTGCTTCGGCTTCGGTGGCGTCGAACAGGTCGTAGAAGTCGTCGACGGAGATCCACGATCCGTCGCCGTCGAACAGGTCGTTCGGCTGCCCCGCCCGCCTGAGCACCGCTTCGGCATCCAACCCCACATCGCGCAGCACGACACGCCACGGCTGGCCCACGTACACCGGCTTGTCGTGACTTCGGCGCATGGCCATCCTCGAAGTGCGCTGTCCTGGACGGGCAGTCGCCAGCGTAGACACCACTGGCGTCAACTGGTCCCCTTCGACCCAGCTCCTCCGCGAGATGCGGGCGACGGCGGTCGAAGCAGCCCGACGTGGCCCCATGACGAAGCCGGCGATGTCTCGGTCGCCCGTCCTCGGGTGGAGCGTGCATGCCATTGGACGTGGAAGATCTCCGCGCAACACATCGCACGGCGCTGCACCCGGCTGAACCACCGGACAACACGACGAACTCCGAACTCGTGTGTCGCCGGGTAGGCGGTGGACGTTGCGTCGCACCCGTGTGACCGCCCTGATCGTTCCGAGCAGCTCGCTCTGGATGTCTTCTGTCAGGATGGTGGTATGGCAGATCTCGACATCGACCCCCGTACGGACCCAGGTCATGTTCCCTGGTACCTCGAAGGGAACTTCGGGCCCGTTTTCGACGAGGTCACCGACGTCAACCTGCGAGTCACGGGTTCCATCCCGCCGTCGCTGTCGGGCCGCTACCTGCGCACGGGATCCAATCCGCCCACCGGGATGTCGAGCCACTGGTTCGCCGGTGACGGGATGGTGCACGGCGTCCGTCTCGACGCCGGCAACGCGGCCTGGTATCGCAACCGGTACGTCCAGACCACCAAGTTCGTGAAGGGATTGGATGCAACCGACCCGGACGTGTTCGCCGACCCGACGGCCGGCTCGGGGAACACGAGTGTGCTGGCCCACGCCGGACGGATCTGGGCGCTGGAGGAACTCCATCTTCCGTACGAGCTGAGCCCCGAACTCGACACGATCGGCTGTGACGACTTCGGTGGCAAGCTGACGACGCCGTTCACCGCACACCCGAAGTTGTGCCCCGAAACCGGAGAGCTGCACTTCTTCGGCTACTCCCCGCTCCCGCCGTTCCTGACCTACCACGTGCTCGACGCCGACGGGGCCCTCGTGCATTCCGCCGAGATCGCCGTGCCGAAGGGCACGATGATGCACGACTTCATGATCACCCGCGACCACGCCATCTTCATGGACCTCCCGATCGTGTTCGATCTGTCGAACCTGGAGTCGCCGATCGGGTGGGACGACAACTACGGCGCCCGCATCGGCATCATGCCTCGCATGGGCACGAACGAGGACATCCGCTGGTTCGAGATCGACCCGTGCTACGTGTTCCACCCCCTCAACGCGTACGTGGAGGACAACGTGGTGGTCTGCGATGTCGGTCGTCACGCTTCGATGTCGATGGAACCCGAGGTCTACACCCCGCCGGCATTTCTGCACCGGTGGACGTTCGACTTGGCATCGGGTGCCGTGAGCGAAGAGCGGATCGACGAGCGGACGCACGCCTTCTCGCGCGTCGATGACCGGGTCGTCGGCCTTCCGCACCGGTACGGCTGGGGAGTGACCCACCGCGACGGCAGCGAGACCACCCTTCGTGAACCCGGAGTCGTCGTGAAGTGGGACGTGGTCACCGGCACGCAGGCGACCTACGACCTCGGGCCTGACGCATTCCCGAGTGAGTTCGTCTTCGTGCAAGACGATGATGCTGCCGGCGAAGACGAGGGCTGGGCGATCGGCTTCGTGTACAACGCGTCAGCGGACTCCTCCGACCTCGTCATCCTCGATGCATCGGCGCCCGGCAGCGATCCGGTCGCTCGGATCCACCTCCCACAACGAGTGCCCTTCGGTTTCCACGGCAGCTGGGTCGACGACTCGGTCCTCCCCGAGTGACGACCGACCCCACCGCCACGGTCACGGGCCGTCGACGCGACGCTTCGATCGTGACCTTGCAGGTCAACCTCGCTGGGAAGTTCTGTCCGGAGACTTCGGGGCCGAACGCGTCGTAGGCGAACGAGCCGGGCTCCGGCTCGAGCTTCGCTTGCCCCGACCCGACGATCGAGAACGACGGGCAGGAGATGTCGTAGACGTAGAGCGCGTCGTCGTCGCGTCGGAGCAGGAGATGGGCGATCGTGCCCGTCGGCTCCGTGTCGCTCAATGCGCCGGTTGCACTCCACTGGTAGTTTGCGGGCGGCACGGCGGTGCTGCCGTTCGCGCCGCCCTCCATCGAGTCATCGGTCGTCTCGAAGGTCATCGTTTCGGCGTACTCCATGGGAACACCGGAACGACGCGACAGCCTCCTGCCAGGCCATGTTGTCGGTCTGGAACAGCACCGGGTAGTTGACGTCGGCGCCAGAGCTCGTCTCCGAGAGATCGATGTCTTCCGGTCGACTCACGCTGATCCACTGGGCGTCGAAATGCCCGGCACCGAACGAGATGCCGTCGACGCGGAGATCCTCACACTGCTTGGCGACGTGAACAAGGCTGGTGCCGCTCGTGAACTCGTCGGGCACGACCGCTCGTGCCGCGGCCCTGTCCACCGTCGCGATGAGTGCGAACTGTTCGCACTCGACCAGATCGAGCGCGATCCGCTCGGCGACCGTCGCGACCGGCTCGACCTGCGTGTCATGGACCGTTGGGTCCGGGTCCAAGGAGCTCTCGGCCGGGCTCACGCCTCCGTTCCCCTCAGAACCGCATGCGACCGGCACCACCAAACCGACCGCAAGGGCACCGCTGGTGACCAAGCGTCTCAACTGCATCTGACACCTCCGTTCGCTCCCGGACCATGGTCCCGTGACCGAACTCGTTGGGCTAGGGCCGAATGTCAGGGGCGCACGCTGCCACCCCGACATGAACGCTCCGGGGACCGACAAACTCGGCGTCACGCCAATCGAGGTGATGCGCCGATGCACACGCTCGCTGTGGGCCGTCGGCTCGAAGTTCGTGATCGTCGCGAACAATGACCGGGTCCACCATCAGCTGTCTGCATCCGGCCCGGTCGAGGAACTCGGTACGGAGAACGTGTACGAGGGCACGGGTGGCTCGGCGAAGCGACGCGCCGGGCACACTCCGATGTCGAGACCTGGATAAAGTCGCGGAGCTCATGATCGTCGGGGGTGCACGTTGCTGATCGGAACCGTTGAGGCGACCATGGCCGTGCTGCTCGTCATCGTCGTGCTCGGCCCGACGCTGGCGGAACGTCTCCGGATCCCCGGCATCGTCGGGTTGATCGCCGGCGGGATGATCTTCGGGCCGTTCGTGATCGGCTGGTTCGAGTCCGGTCGGGCTGGCGACGATCTGGGCGATCGGGATCTACCTGATGTTCCTGGCCGGGCTGTCGTTCGACATCAAGGCGTTCAAGGAGAACCGCCGGATGGCGATCACGTTCGGACTCCTCGGGTTCTTCATCCCGTTCGTCCTAGCGTGCTCGTCGTCGACCGGTCGAAAGACATCGAGACACTCGGCGCGCGTCCTCATCGGGGCGATGTGGGCCTCGAACACGCTGGTCGCCTACTCCGAGGTCCAGTCGGCCGGTCTGCAGAGCACCCGATCGGTGGGTGCAGCGGTGTCGGCCGGAGTGGTCGCCGACCTGATGTCGCTCACGGTCCTCGCGTTCGCGACGGCGACGGCCGTCATCGAGATCGACCCGCCGGATCTGGGGATCCTCACCGACGTCGCCGACTACCTCTCCCCCGAGGACGTTCAACCCACCACGCCGGACCCGACGCTGTCACTGTGGATCGGCCTCCCGCTCCTGGTCTTCGTGTGCCTGTGGGTGCTGCCACGAGTTGCCGGCTGGTTCTTCGTGAAGGTCGGACGCACCCGACCCCAACGCTTCGTGTTCACCCTCGCGCTGATGGCAGCGGCGCCACCGTCGCGCTGCTCGGCGGGATGGAGGGGCTGATCGGTGCCTTCCTCGTGGGGCTCGGGCTGAACCATGATCCCCTCGCGTGGCCGTTGATGGACCGGCTCGAGTTCGTCGGAACCTCGCTGTTCATCCCGATGTTCTTGATCTCGATCGGCTCAACATCGACCCTGCGGCTGATCGATCCCCGACGATCGGACTCGGTCTGCTCTTCACCGGGTTCGTGCTCGTCGGCAAGACATCGGCAGCCATCATCGCCGGCCGGATCTTCGGTCTGTCACGCGACGAGGTCGGGCTCATGTCGTCGTTGTCGTTCGGTCAGGCCGCCTCGACGCTGGCGATCGGCCAGGTCGGCCTGTCGCTGGGCATGTTCGAACAGAACGTGGTGAACGCTGCCGTGCTGGCGATCGTGATCACCGCGTTCATCACGTCGGTACGCGGCGCGGTTCTTCGCGTCACGGGTGCCCCCCGTCACCGTCGATCGCCCACGATCGGACAGCAGATCCTCCTCGACACGCGAACGAGCACCTCGGACATCTCCAGCCTCGTGCAATTCGCCGGCGACATCGCACGACCGGACGGCGGTCTGGTGGTCCCGTACGGCGTCATCGGCGACGTCTCGCACGACGACGTCCGAGCGGGAGTCGACCGCGTGACGGCCGAAGCGGCCGCCTGCGGGCTCGACGGCGACGGCCTGTTGCGCGTCGGCGATTCGTTCACGAGCGCGACGGGCAACCTCGTCGCCGAACTCGACGCGTCCATGGCGCTGCTCACGTGGGACTGGGCCCAGGTGGGCCGCCGACTACATGTTCGGCAACGACATCGACGGGGTCGGCCAGGATTCCACGTTCCGACGATCGCCGCGGCACCTGATCCGTCCGTGGACACGGATCATCGTGCAACTCGGCAACCGCACGACCGCGTCGCAGCGAGACGACGTGGAGTTGACAGCCGAGGTCGCTCGACGGCTCCGGCAGGAGGCGATCTCGATGTCGTCGTGCTGTGCGAGGACGGCACGACCGCGACACTTCTCGAACACGACGGCGACCGCGACGGCATGGTCGTGGTCACCGACGAAGCGGCGCAGGACGAGGTGATCAGTCGGGCCCGACCCACTCGACATCGTGATCGTGCCCGCCCACTTCGTCTCCGAGATGCCGCCATGGCGTCTGCGCCGACTGGTGCGCCAGCTGCAGGACGCCAACATCGCCGTGGTCGCCGGGCCGCACCGCCTGACGATCTCGCAGGCGTGACCACCCGTCCGTTGTCCCGGTGATCACCCGCGCATCGCCACGCCCTGAACGAGCGGGCGCGGCATCGACAGCCAGTCTGCGTCGATCCCGCCTGCCCGTGTCGTCCACCGAGTCGGCGACCGCGACGCCGGGAGACCGCGGTCAGCCGGCTGCGCCCTGGCCGACCGCTTGCATCGTGGCGTGCTCGTGCAGTTCCTGTTCCGCCTCGTGGTGCGCCGGCTTCAGGTCGAACACGACCTTCTTCACGGTGCCGGTGAACGTGATCGGCTTCTGCGGCGTACCGGCGATCGACGACGAGGCCGTTGTCGCGAGCTGACGTCCATGTCCAGCGTAGGAGGTGAACGCGAACCGGCACGGACTCGATCGAGGCGGCCCTCGCCGATCTGGCGGTCGTCGGCCCAGCAGGGTGACCTTCCCGCCGGTCCGGGCTTGGGTTCGTCGGCCTCGAAGAGCATCGGTCACCGTGATGTCGCCGTCGGCAGCGGCTCGGTCGACTCCTGGAAGTAGGACTCGACGCCGAGGAACGAATAGCTGGGTGGAGGATGCCGTCGGCATCGACCCAGAGGGCGAAGCCGCCGATCTCGTCGGCGTTGGCCACGATCACACCTTCGGCTCGCTCTCGGGGATCGCGAGCTCGGCCTGATCGAGTACGAGCGGCGCGGTCCTCGGCACCATGCCGCGCTGCGACGTTCTGGACGTCCCCGTAGAAGGTGAACCTGCGTCCCGCTGTCGGCAGCGGCGGCAGGATCCCGAAGAACACGCACATCCGCCGAGGAGCGGGAGCACGCTGTTGCGTTCGGCCTCGCTCCAGAACAGCTCCTGGAACTCGGCCAGCTTGTCGGGTTGCTCCGCGGCGAGGTCGTGGGCCTGCGTGAAATCGTTCGGGGAAGTAGTAGCAGCTCCACACGTCGTCGTCGGGATCGTAGACGCCGGGCGCGAAGTGCTGCATCGTCTCCGGGCGAGAGTCCCATGGCTGCGATCGAGTCGAGCGCGACGCCAACCAGCCGTCCTTGTAGATGGCGCGGCTGCCGATCGACTCGAAGTACTGCGACCGTGTGGCGTTCCTCGGCGTCGGGGTCCGCGAAGGCTGTGGAGGAAGCTCGTGCCGTCCATCGGCTCCTGCTCGATGCCGTTCGACCGATGTCGGCTCCGGGATGCCGACCGCTTCGAGAATCGTCGGGCCGATGTCGATCGCGTGAGTGAACTGGCGAGCGGATCTCGCTGCGTGCGGTCGATCCGTTCCGGCCAGGCGACGACCATCGGGTCGCGCGGTGCCGCCGAGTGACTGCCGGTCTGCTTGCCCCATGGAACGGCGTGTTGCCGGCCCACGCCCACGCCGACGCAGTAGTCGGCGCCGTCTCCGCCCCGCCGAGAGCCTCGACACCGCCGTAGCGGTCGATCAGCTCGAGCTGTTGCTCGGGGTGAGCGGGACACCGTTCAGGAAGGTCATCTCGTTGAACGACCCGGTCGATCGTGCCCTCCATGCTGGCGCCGTTGTCACCCCAGATGTAGAAGATCAGGGTGTTCTCGAGGTCGCCCATCTCCTCGATCGAGTCGAGCAGTTCGCCCGACGTTCCAGTCGGCGTTCGCGGAGAAGCCCGGCGTACGACCTCCATCTGGCGGATGTAGACCGCTGCTCCTCGTCGTTCAACGAGTCCCAGGCCGGAACAGGTCGGACCGTTCGGTCAGCTCGGCATCCTCGGGAACGATGCCGAGTTCCTTCTGGCGCGCGAACACCTGCTCGCGGAGGCGTCCCAACCGTCGTCGAACACGCCCTTGTACTGTCGGCCCACTCCTTGCCGACGTGGTGCGGAGTGCGGAACAGCCGGTCGAGTAGTACAGAACCACGGCTTCTCGGCCTCCTGGGCGCGGACGGCGTGCAACCACTCGACGGCCTTGTCGGCGATGTCGTCGGGAAATAGTACTGCTCGCCGTTCTCGCCCTCGGGACACCCATCACACCGTTGTCCTGCGTGATGATCGGGTCGTACTGGCCGGCGGCACCGCTCAAGAAGCCCCACCAGTGGTCGAAGCCCCAGCCGCTCGGCCAGCGGTCGAACGGCCCGGCGGCCCCCTGGACGTTGTCGGGGTGAGGTGCCACTTGCCGAAGCCACGGTCACGTAGCCGTTGTCGCGCAGGGTGCGACGACTGGCGCGGACGTCTTGGGCACGGCGGCGGTGTAGCCGGGAACGGGCCGGGTACTCAGCGATGCTTCCGAAACCGATCGCGTGCTCGATTCTCCCGGTGAGCAGCGCCGCACGAGGTCGGCGAACAGATCGCGGTCACATGGAAGCGGTTGTAGGCGAGGCCCATGTCGCGGACGCGGGTCATCGCGGGCG
>CAVORH010000002.1:0-392555 GCA_963698565.1 Ilumatobacteraceae bacterium | reverse complement strand
CGACCCGCAGGCGTTCAACCAGATCCAGCTGTTCGCCACCACCGGCGTGGTGCCGCCCGGGCGGCCGAGGCGGTCGGCTACAGCGGGTCGCCGGCGCAGCTCGCCAGCACGATCACGGCGATCACCGACCAGCAGACCGGCGCCCTGCGGATCTCCACCACCCAGGCGACCGCCGACGAGGCCGTTGCAGTGGCAGATGCCTTCGGCGACGAGCTCACGACCTACCTGGCCCAACGCCAGGACCAGCTCCGCCAGGACCGCCTGGCGTCGACGCTCGAACGGCTCGATGCACTCGAAGCGCAGATCAACGAGATCGAGGCCGACGTCCTGATCCCGGCCGACCCGAACGATGCCAACGCAGAACCGACCGAGGATCCCGTGGCCCGGGCCCAGCTCGACGCACTCAGCCGCCAGTACTCGGTGGTGTTCGAGCAGTTCAACTCGCTCCAGCAGGACCAGGGTCAGCTCGTGCTCACCACGCTGGAGCGTGCCCAGCCGGTGGCGATCACCGAGCAGGGCCTCAGCGCACCACGCTCACGAACCGGGCGGGCGCTGCTCGGCGCCATCGCCGGGTTCGCCATCGGTGTCGGTGTGGCCATGGTGCTCGGTCGCGCCGACCGCAAGATCCGCACCCCGCAGCAGGCCGAGGAGCTACTCGGTCTTCCGGCGAGCACGGCGATTCCGGCGATGCGCCACCACGACAGCTCCGTCCTCGCTGTCAGCCAGGGCCGCCACGACCCGCTCTCCGACTCCTACCGCACCTTGCGCAGCATGCTCGTGTTCCTCGACAACGAGAACGCAGAGCTGCGTGACCGGGCGAGCGTCACGCTTGTCGTGTCGCCAGGTCCAGGCGACGGCAAGACCTCGGTCACCGCCAACCTCGCCGCCGCGATGGTCGAATCGGGCAGCCGCACGGTGGCGGTGAACACCGACTTCCGCCGGCCGACGCTCAGCGATCGTCTCGGTGTCGCCGATCCGGAACCGGCGGGGCTCGACCTCCACGAGATCGCCAGCGCCCCGCTCGAGCTCGTCCTCGCTCCAGGCGCCGACCCGGGCCTGGCAGTGCTCGACCTCGCACGCGTCCGCGGGAACACGCCTGGCGACCTCGCCCGCGTGACCGCCCGCCTGCTCCCCCGCGTCGGCGAGATCGCCGACGCGATCGTCGTCGACACCTCCCCCGTCGGCGCCACCGCCGAGGTGCTCGAGTTCGTGCCCCAGGCCGACAACATCGTGATCGTGGTGCGCCTCGGCCACACCACCGCCAGCACCGCCCGCCGATCGATCGAGACGATCCGCACCCTGTCACGCGGCAACGTGCTGCTCGTGCTGGTCGGCGGCGACTCCAGCAGCGGCGACCAGTACTACTACTACTATTCGTCGAGCGGACACGCGGCGAACAGCGGTTGGTTCGGCCGTCGCCGACCGGGCAAGTCGAGCGCGCAGCGTCCCGCCGAGGAGACCCCGGTCATCTCGTGAAACCGTTCGAGGCCGGGGTCGTCGCCGCCGGCGCGGCGTACCTGGTGGTGCTCGGCTGGGCGATGCAGAACCTGTCCTACGACGTCTGGGGCGCGCTCGTGATCGTGCCGGTCGCTCGCGGCGATCTCCGCCCCGCTGATCAACCGGACGTTCACCGGCGACGTCGAACACCTCCGCCCGTGGATCTGGGTGGGGCTCGTCGTCAAGTTCGCCGGTGCGATCGCCGGCTACTACGTGCGCTTCGACGCCTACGGCGGCTCCGCGGACGCCGGGCGCTACCACTCGTTCGGCAAGCTGCTCGCCGAGGACGTCCGCTCGGGTCTCGCCACGCCTTTCGCTCTCGTCCCCCGCTCCACCGGCACGCAGTTCATGGAGACGCTGACCGGCGCGGTGTACACCGTCAGCGGGTCGAGCCTGATGGGCGGGTTCATGGTGTTCACCTGGATGAGCTTCTGGGGTCTCGTGTTCTACGTGAAGGCGGCCCACCACGCCATCCCCGGACTCGCCACCCGCCGCTACACACTGGCCCTGTTCCTGTTCCCGTCGCTGATCTACTGGGGATCGAGCATCGGCAAGGAGGCCTTCGTCGGCCTGTGCCTCGGCCTCGCCGCGTGGGGCGCTGCCATCGTGTTCACCCGGCGCGGCAACGTCCGTGTCGGCGTGGTGATGACCATCGCCGGCCTGCTCGGATCGGGGTTCGTGCGACCACACTTCGCCTCCGTCTGGGCCGGCGCGATCGTGATCGCCCTGGTCGCCCGGGTGGTGCTCGATGCATCGGGTCGCCGCACCGCCGAGGGCGACGACCGCCGACGACTCCAGCTGAGCACGATCCTCCTCGTCGTGATCGCGGGGATCGGCTTCCTCATCGTGGCCACGGTGGCGCTCAACTACCTCCCGTCCGACGCCGGCGACGCCGCCCCGGTCGCCGACCAGTTCACCGGCATCTTCAGCACGGTCGAGGGCCGCACGTCCACCGGTGGCTCGTCGTTCACCCCGGCGACGGTGAACGGTCCGCAGGACTGGCCGTGGGCGGCGTTCCGCACCATCACCCGCCCACTACTGAACGAGGCCACCGACCTCGCCACGCTGCTCCCGGCGATCGAGATGACCGCGCTGCTGCTGGTCGGGGTGTTCTCGTGGCGGCGCCTCGCCCACGTGCCCAGACTGATGCTGACCACGCCGTACCTGGTGTTCGCTGCGCTGTGCGTGGTCACCTTCGGGGTGGCGTTCTCGAGCATCGGCAACCTCGGAATCCTTGTGCGCCAGCGCAGCCTGATCCTGCCGCTGCTGTTGGTGTTCTGGTGCGTCCCGCCGATCGTGTTCGCGAGCGAACGGCGCACCGCCGAACGAGCCGCCGCCCGCGGCCCGGCCGACGATGCCCGTCGCCTCCCGACGCATTGAGTTCGCACCGGGCGAGTTCCCGGTGCTGCTCGGCTATGCGGCGCTGGCGATCTACGCATGCGTGCCGGAGACCGATCAGATGCGAACGATCGCGCTGGATGGTGGTCGGACTCCTGGTGGTCGAACTCGTCACCCGCGCACCGTCAGCGACAGTGGTGCAGCTCGTCGCCGGCGGCATCGTGCTGTGGTCGGGCCTCTACGGGGCAACCGGGCGGGGGTCAGCGATCGTCGGCGCATGGTTCGCCTTCTGGCCGCTCGTGCTGGTGATCGGCTCCACGCTCACCCTCGGACCTCGTCCGTCACGCGCCCGATGGCTGATCGGTGCGATCGGCGGCGTCGCCGCGATCGTCGTTGCCCGCAGCGGGGGGATCGAACCCACGACCCGACCAGCGCTCGTCGCCGTGGCGATCGCTGCGCCCGTCTCGATCGTTGCCGCGTGGGCTGCGGTGAAGCTCAGTGCTCGGCTGGATACTCGGGCCTCTCGTCGCTGACGGCGGGGTCCGAACGAGATGCGCCTGACAGGTCGCCGACGCCGGTGCCACCGATGACACGCAGGCCGACCGACTCGCCTTCGTCCGTGGCCGGCGTTGACGGCGTGACCCACCAGTTCTGGGGCACGGCGCTCGGCGCGTAGCGGTACGTGGGGACCGCACGGATCGTGTCGTCGGGCTCCAACAGCACCGTGCCGATGACCGTTGCGTCGACGACGGCGAGGCGAGCGAGCGCCTCGGCCCATTCGCGCTTGGTGCTGAGGTCGGCGGTGGCCACCATCAGCGCCACATCGCAGTGCTGCACGATGATCGTCGGGTCGGTGACGGCAAGCAACGGCGGTGCGTCGACGACCACGAGGTCCGAAGCGTTGGCGAGGACGCCGAGAACGACACCGAGCCGGTTGTCGGCGAGGACCTCCGCCGGGTTGGGTGGCGGAGGTCCGGCGGTGAGGACGACGAGGTTGCGGCTGATTTCGAGACGTTGGACCGCCTTGCCCACCTTCATCCCCGCGGAGATCACCGTGGTCAAGCCGACGTCATTCGGCAATTTGAACAGCCGGTGAATCTGCGGCTTGCGAAGGTCGCCGTCGACCAGCGTCACGCGGCGACCTGCCATTGCCGAGGCGGTGGCAAGGTTGGCCGCAACCGACGACTTCCCCTCCCCCGGCCGCGGACTCGTCACCAGCACAACGATCCCCCGCCCATCCGGACGGCTCGGCCGGTCGACGACGAACTCGAAAGCGGTGCGCAGTGTGCGATACGCCTCGGCGTCGATCGCGTTGGGGTCGCGAATCATCACGACATCCTCGGGACGCTCGGCGCCCAGCGGATGACGCGGCACCACCGCCAGGTTCGGTGCTGGCGTGAGCTTCGCAAGGTCGCGGCGCCCACGGATCACGGCGGTCCGGCGACCGACGACCCACACGGCGACAAGCCCGATCAGCAGCCCCGCGAGAGCAGCAAGCGAGATGACCAGGATGACATCGCTGTCCGCACCGCGAGCCAGGGCCGTCGCAAGCGCTGCGCCCGCCCCGAGCACAGCGCCGAGCAGGGCGAGGGGCCACCGACGCACCCCGGGCCGGTTCCGGTGGCGGAAGCGGCGGGCGAGCGACATCGCCACGCATCGTACGCCCGTCGGCGACGGACCCCGACCCCGCTCACCGCACTGGTAGCGTGCTGGGAGTTGCAGCGCGTCGACGAACTCGGAGGGTCAGCGGTGATGAAGCGGTGGATGAGTGCGATCGTCATCGCGTTCGTCGCGCTCATCGCAGGTACGTCCGCCGCACAGGCGCAGTATCCGCCCCTGAAACAGCCCGACCTGGTGATTTCGCAGGAGATCGGGCCTCCGGGCTACACGTTCACGGCGACGGTCACCAACTGCGTGCCGGGCCAGCGAATCGTGTTCGTGGTCGGCGACCAGCGCGTCGAGGCGACGTGCGACCCGGTGACGATGCAGGCCTCGGCGACGATCACCGCGCCGCCCGGGCTCGGGTCGTACACCGTGACGGCCGAGTTCTATGGCGACTGCAGCTCGTTTGTGCAAAGCAACCCTTCCGGCACCGTCGTAGGTCAAGCCGAGGCACCGTGTCTCGTGCTCAGCGAGACCATTCAGGTCGTCTCCGCCGGCCCGACCACCACCACGCTGCCTGGCGGCAACATCGCCACGACGGGTAGCAACGGCATCGACACGACCCTGCAGACCGGTCTGATCCTGCTCGTCGTCGGCGCCGGATTCTTCGTGGTCAGCCGGCTTCGGCGTCGCCAAGCAGCCTGACAACCCGCCTGGTTCTGCCAGGCGAACCGACGAAATCGGCTCACTGCCCGCTCTCGGGTCCGCTCGTACCCACGGGTAGGGTTGAAACCGTATGGACCGCCGCGACGCACTCAAGCGGCTCGCCGCCGGGAGCGCAGCGGCCGTCGGCGGCGTCCGTCATCGTGAGCCAGCCGGCGTTCGCCTACACGAACCCCACGGTCACGGGCAGCCCGACCGTGTCGATCACGACCACAGGGGGCCTCACCGCTCGAATCGACATCAGCAACGTGCCGCTCGGGTCGTGCCCAGGCAGCGCACTCTCGGTTCCGGGCCCGACCCAGGCCAGCTTGAGTTGGCAGACGTTCTGGCCGGGAGGTCCGAACGTCGTGATGTCGACGGGAACCGGCACGGCGGTGTCGATCCCGAGCACGTTCAGCACGTGGTTCGTGAACGACCGCATCCGTGTGACGCTGGTGTACCGATACCAATGCGTGTACGCCGGATCGACGGCGACCGTGTGCGTGCGATGGTTCCGCGAGTTCCGCGCGAGCACGGGCGGCGCCACGGCCGTCTGGGCGGTCGTTCCAGCTTCCAGCACCGGGCCGACGACTGTGGCGTGCCCCGCCGGCCTGTTGGCTGCGCCCCAGAGCTCGGGACTCCAGGTGTCACCTGGTGGTCGCACTGTCGACGGCACGCCGACCGGGTAGGGCTCCCGAATATGGCCATTGTCATTGACCGCCGCGAAGCGCAGACGAAGCTGGCCATCGGTCGCGCCCTGGCTGCTGGCGGATCAGTCGTTCTGCCGTCGAAACACGTCGCCGTCGCGAGCTCGATCGGTGACATCACGGGCCTCTGACGGATCCGGTGCGCGACGTGTCCGACTCGGCAACCGTCGTCGTCGGCCCGGCGGCCGCTGCTGATCGCCCGCTGTCCCCTTGAGTAAATGTTCATTCAAGAAGGCGTCGTAATCGGTCGATGAACAAGGGACCGTGCCCCGAAGCACCACCACCACCACTCATGGATCGACGCGAAGCCCTCAAGAAACTCGCCGTGGGCGGAGCCATCGCTGCAGGCGGCTCGCTGGTGCTGTCGTCCAATGTCGTAGCTCAAGCCGCATCGGGCGGGCCAGCGGGAATCGTCGGCGCCCCGTACCAGGAGCAAGACCTCACGATCTTCTTCCCGCCGAGGCCCGATGGCAACAGCAACGGAAAGCGGATCGTGCTTGGATCGGCGCAGCAGATGTCGGCGACGAACGGGTCGCCGGTGACGATTTGGTACAGGTGGTTCATCCGTGAGGTCAACCTCGAGACGCCGAAGGGTGCGACGCTGCAGCTCCGCAACGGCAACACCACGTCGGGACCCGTGATCGCGAAGGGCCCCGGATCGAACACCGGTGCGCCGAACACGAACTATCAGACCGTGTCGATCTCCCGCTCGGACGGCAAACCGATGAAGAAGGACGGCTTCAAGATCGAACTCGAGATCGAGGCCGAGTCCCCCATCGCCGGCGGCCAGTACCTCCTCGTCCGCTACACGTTCGAGGTCGAAGGAACGAGCAAGATCCAACAGCAGCAGATCGGCTGGCTGGTAGGCACCAGGTGACCCCGTGACGCCGACCGGCGCGGGCGCTGACATGCCCCCAGCGCCGAGACGAGTTGCCACTCTCGGCGGGAGTCGGCCGCGTAGTCTGACGAGATGTCCGATGCGGCCCCGATGGAGGAGATGACCCTGCGCGACTACGCGTCGGTCGTCTGGCGTCGCAAGTGGATCATCGTCCTGCCAGTGGTGTTGACCACATTGGTCGCGATCGGGTTGTCGCTGGCGCAGACACCGATGTACCGGGCGAGCGCACAGGTCTTGGTGAAGACCCCCGCAACCGCTTACTCCCTGGGGTCGACCGGCGACGTGTTGAGCCCACGTCTCGTGGAGAACGAGTTACAGGCAGCCAGGGGTTCGGAATTGCTCATCGAGGTCCGCACAGTGGTGGGTACCGAGCCGGCATTGTCGGTCTCGGTGAGCGAGGGATCCGACGTGTTCACGTTCACGGCGACGAGTTCCGACCCCGACCTCGCTGCCGTGACGGCCAACACCTACGCAACCGCGTACATCGAACGGCAGCGGACGCTGCTGATCGACGAGTACACCGCCCGCGTCGACGTGTTGAACGACCAGCTCGCAGCGATCGAGCGCGGCGACACCGATGACGCCCGCCAGAGCGACTACGAACTCGAACTCCAGGACCTCGCCGTGTCGATCGAGTTGGCCAGAACGTCGGGCTCGACGTTGATCGACGAGGCGACACCTCCGAGCTTCACCGTACGAACCGAACACGACGCGGACCGCGACGCTCGCTGCAGTGATCGGCCTGCTGATCGGGCTGGGCGCCGCATTCCTGCTCGATTACCTCGACACCTCGGTGCGCAACGAAGACGACCTCGCTCGGGCAACCGGCATGCCGAATCTGGCTACGATCCCGCCACTGCCACCCAAGCGAGGCGCCAGTGGGGAGGTCCCCTACCTGGTGACGCGCGAGCATCCGCAGTCGCAGGCTTCCGAGGCTTTCCGCAGTCTGCACACGGCGATCAAGTTCCTGGCGCTCGAGCGAACGTTGCACACGCTCTTGGTCACGAGCCCACGCCCCGGCGAGGGCAAGACGACCACAGCGACGAACCTGGCGATCTCCGCGGCCAAGTCCGGCCAGCGCGTACTGCTGATCGACTGCGACCTACGAAAGCCACAGGCGCACCTGTTCTTCGAACTACCCAACGAACTCGGGTTCACCTCGGTGCTGCTGGGTGATGCCACGGTGCGCCGCGTCGCCCAGTTGGTGCCTGATGCGGCGACGCTCGCCGTGATCACGTCGGGGCCGATTCCACCGAATGCATCCGAGCTGTTGGCGGGCGACCGTACGAAGGCCTCGCTGGAAGCATTGGGAGAGTCGCTCGACCTGGTGATCGTCGATTCGCCGCCCGTCTTGCCGGTCAGCGATCCGCTGATCCTCGCATCGCTCGTCGACGGCGTAATCGTCGTGGCGTCGGCGGGTACGACCGATCGCCGCCAGTTGGCCAAGACGATCGATCGCCTGTCGCAGGTCGATGCGCCCGTGCTGGGCACGGTGCTCAATCGCTTCGACCCGATCGAGCGGTCCAGCTACGGCTATCAGCCGACCCCGTCGGCGAAGGTGAACGGCGCTGCGATCGAGCCGATCTCGGACCATCCGGCGCCTGACGAGGAGCCTCCCATCGTTCGAGCGGAGACCGTCGACGCCGGGACCCAGCGCACCGAGAGCACGGCGGCGATCGTCGCAGAAGCAGAAGCCGGCGAGCCGACCTCGACGACCCGGGCAAGCGGGACCATCGAGGAGCTCAACTGGTCGTGACGGCCCTGCCGACGGTGATGCCCCGCAAGCGCAGCGATGTGATGGTCGCCGACTTCGACGCCGAATTGGTTGTGCTGGTGCCGGACGAACGTCAGGCACACCACCTCGACGTGGGGCTGTCGCTCGTGCTCGACTCGTGCGACGGCGCAACCCCGACGGCGAACGTGGTGGCCGAAGTGGCATCGGGGACTGGTGAACCGCACGACGCAGTCGAGTCGTGGCTCGCCGACACCCTCGCGACACTCGATCGACTCAACGTGCTGGAACGAGCGACCTGAAGGTGACCGACCGATCCCGACGGTGGCGTTCCTCATCACTCACCAGAACTTGAGTTCGGCAACCACCGACTTCGCCCGTTTGCTCCAGGTCTTGTCGTTCTCGGCGAGATAGGCGCGAGACGGTGCGAGAATCGGGCCGACGTAGCCGGGCCATTTCCACGCAGGCAGAGCGAGCGGGGCCGTGAGGAGATGGCCCCGTGGCCGGTCGCTCGCGACGCGTATGGCGAGGCGTTGTCGGCCGACAGCCTGGTGTCGGTCAGCCCACTCGAGCAGTGGGTGAGGTTCGACGGCGAACGCCGACCATGCACGACGAATCCCCAAGGCGAAGAGCGCGTCGACCTTCCAACGCTCGGCCCGTTCCCTCGCCTCACACCAGTCGACGTCGCCGCCCAGCGTCAGCTGGAGGACGTCGCGGGCCGAGTTGAGGTTGTAGTGCGATGAGCCGCCGATGTGGTTGGCGGCGTGGAGTAGCCGATTGGGAGCGTCGAGAGCGAGCGCCTCGGTCCGGCCGATCTCGAAACGCACAGGATCTCGTCGAAGCTCGTCGGCGGTGACGGCGAGGCCGAAGTAGCCCTCGCTGATCTTGACGTGCAGGTCGATCTCGACCCGATGTTCGTCGACGACGGTGGTCGACTTGCCGTACCGCTCCTGCCAGCGGCGGCGACGCGGTTCGGGGATCGCTCCAGGTTCGAAGGCAGCGGCGAGCTGGTCGAGGTCACAGGCAGGTATCAGCACGTCGACATCGGTCGAGAATCGCTCGGTCGGGCGCGGATAGTCGAGGCGTCCGGTGGCGCAACCCTTGAGGATCCTGACGTCGGTGATGCCCACGGCGGCCAACCGCTCGACCAGGCGCACTGCGGAAGCATGTGCCGCAAGTGTGGTCTGGACAGCGTCGAGGTGGCGGGCGCGCAACATCTCGTCGAAGTCGGAGCTCGCATTGGCGACCGAGCCCGCGTCCACCGCCTGTACCACCCAGCTGAGCGCTCGTCGCTGTTCAGCCAGGCTGATCAGCTCGGCCAGGACATCGACGGTCACCGGTTCGGTCGATGCGCCCGGCAGCCCGAAGGCGGCGAGCCGGGCCAACGCCCCAGCAGCGTTCACGGGTTCCAACGCTCGACGAGTGCGGCGAGGAGGTCAATCGCCTCGCCAGCGGTTGAGTAGGTGAACCGTACGATCGGGACGGCGCGGACGATACGGTCGAGACTCACGAATCCGGCGCCGAGGGACTCGTCGGCGATGACCGTGTGCTGCGACATCTCGAGCAGGGCCGCCGGCCCCTCGACCAGGGTGATACCGGGAGGCGACGAGTCGGACCGGTCGACGAGCACGATCCCGGCAAGCGTGCCACCGGCCGACAACGGCCCACCGACCGGCCACGGGTAGACGAGGTCGTACCGGCCGTCGGCGGCGTCGGGGTAGTCGACGCCGATGGCCGCCGCTCCCCCGCGTCGCAGGCCGATTGGTCGGTGGAACGAGTGGACGTGGAGGTCGTCTGGTGAAACTGCGGCGATCTCGTCGGCGACGTACGGGTACCCGGCCAGTACCGCCGCAGCACAGAGGGTCGACTTGCCGGCACCGCTCTGCCCGGCGATGGCGATCACACCGACCGTTGTCTCGATAGCCGCGGCGTGAAGAGGCACGCAGCCCGGCGCCGCATCGATGGCGGCCTGGTTGGCAGCGTCGAGCTCCTCACGGAGTTTCGACGCGGCGCTCACAGTTCGCGACGATATCGAGTTGGCGACGGCCGGCCGGTGAGCCCCTGAAGCCTCAAGCGACAGAGATCAGGCTGACGCAGTGCAATGGACTCGTGCAGCAGACCCGTCAGATCGGAGCCACCCGTCGCAGGTGGACCACCGCAGCGAGGGCGAGTCCAACTACACCGATCATGACGATCGTCAACACGATCGTCCAATCGATTTGGCTCTCGTCCACGGCGGGCTGGACGACAGCGGGGGCAGCAACCACGAGAGATGCCGACCGGTCGTACCCTTGCGATCCGTTGACCGTGTAGCGGTAGGTGCCCGGCTCAGTGGGCGCCGAGATCTCCGTGGTCGCAACTCCGCCGACCGACTGCTGCGGACGTTGAAGACCTTGAGGCGCTGCCGCCGAACACGCCGCCGTCGCAATCGTCGTTCCTGCCAAGACGATTCGGAGGGGCTCGCCAGGCGTGCAGCCCGTGATGGCGACGGTGACCGCCTCACCAGGGCCGGGATTCGAGGGCGTGAAGCTCACCGCGGCGGTACTGCTCCCGTACGGACCCTCCGCAGCGAGCGCGCTTGCGCCGTAGCCGAGCACGGTCAACAACACCATCGCCACGAGTGCCAGCTTCTTCATCCGCATCCTTTCACCCATGCGACGGGTTGGTCGCCGAACCCGGGCCTGGTTCTCAATCGGCAACAGGAGACACGGACTTGAGGAGTCCGTTCACGAGCGATCGACGACCAGCGGCTGGATCCACTCGATCGGATCGCCGATCGCTGAACCCGCCGCGTCGGCTCGAGCCAGTGCGAATCGCAACTCGTATTCGATGGTCGATCCGGGCGGAATCACGACATCCGTTGCGTACCCCATCCAGCCGGCCTCGGGGAGCGCCTCGACGGCGACGTCCTCTCCGTCGAGCTGCGCGGAGACCAACGACGGAGGACCGAAGAAGTTCACTCGCAGGCGGCTCGATCCGACCGGTAGACCGAAACCGTTACCGATCACATACAAGGGCCGACCGGCACTCGGTGCAGTGTTGTGGAGCACGACGTCGGCCACGAGTTCCCGAGTTCCATCCGGGTGCGCCTCGATACGCACGTCGACGTCGCGCTCGAGGAACACATCGATCTTGTTCTCGGCCGTATTGGTAACGATGACCGAGAATCCTCCAGCGGGGCCGAGTTCCGGCATCGCCCCGAGAAGTCCGACGGAGTGGAGCAATTCCTGTTCGACGGGGACATCTGTCCACATCATGAGCCGATGCTCTGCGACGAGCGGCCCGAGGTCGCGAGCGAGCTGGGCCGGTTCTGGCAGCGAACTGGTCAGCAGGCGCTGGATCACCCCTTCGCCGAGCGTCTGCAACGCGTCGACACGCGACTCGTTGTCGACACCCTGAAGACTCTCGTCGCTGGCAAGCACGTACTGACCCTCGAGAATGAATTCAGCAGCGTCCTCCGGGCGAACGACGACGCCGAGTTCCGGAACCGGGATCGGCCCGGTGTAACGCATGAGTTCCTCGATCACATACGGATCGACCGCAACGACGCCGTCGACGGGTTGACCGCCGCTCTGCGGGAAGAGGACCTTCGCCGTTTCGGCAGTGTGCGGGAAGTGTGCCGGCATCGTCATGTTGGACCACACCGTCGGAGATGCTGTGCCTCGGGGGCCATTGTCGAGCCCGAAGTCGCCGTAGCGGTCGAGCACCTCCTGCGAACAACCAGTACAGGTCGCCGGGCTGTCGAGAAGCTGGGCGTCGAGATCTGATCGACGTCCGAACTCCGTCACACGGACCGACCCGGCATCGATCTCGACGACGGCGTAGTTGCCGATGAACCCTGCGATCCCCCGCGTCTCGGCGGGAGTCACGAAGAGCACGAGGTAGCGACGGGTCCCGTCGGCGCCGAGCATCTGTGGGGCGAGCCGAACGGCTTCGATCGCCGAGTCGAGGCGGGTCTGGTTGTCGGCCAGGTCGACCTCGAGGGACGCAAGCTCGGTGCGGAATCGTCCGAGCAGCCAAGGAGAGTCGATCGATGCGACCGACTCCTCCAGACCGCTCATCGCGACGTCGACGTCGCGGAGGGGTGCCTCGAGTGCACGAACCGCGTCAACGGCGATGCGCCCGCTGATGAACTGGATCGTGGACGGGTCCACCACTCGGAGAGCGCGGGCTGCCTGCGCTGTGCCCGCAGCCGCCACTGCTGACAGCTCTGAGGCGGCGTCGACGTTCTGCGCGACGCCCGGGATCAGCTTGGCGGGCATGGCAAGCGGTCCACCGAGAAGCCGGTCGGCGTGACCGAAGCTACGGGCCGCTGCGTCGAACCTTGCGGCAGCCACGTAGTAGTCGCCATTGTTCGCAGCATCGATCGCCAAGTCGGTCTGAGCCGATGCACTTTGAATGAACGGACGAGCGCTGTAGGCCGCCAGTCCCACACCGACGATCCCGACGAGGACCAGAGCACCCACGACACCAACGGCGATCCAGCCCGCGTGACGAACTCGTTGCGGCCGACGAGACAGCCCGATCACGAACAACAAGACCCCGCACGAGACCCCGACGATCGCGGAGGACCCGAAGAACGGCGCGAGCTCCGACCGACACAGTGCGTTCAGCGCGAGCCCGGCGATGAGCGAGCGATGCCAGCTCCGGTCGCGTCCGCGAACGCCTAGGTAGCAACCGAGTGAGAACCCGATGGCGGCGACCCCGACGACCACCGGGTTCATCGTGGTGATCATCGCGACACCGGCGACTGCGGTGGGCACCCACCACGGCGCCGAAGCTGCTGCCCACACCACAGCGGCAACCGATACTGCGACGAGGAACCAATCGACGCCGACGCGTCCGGTCGGCTGCGCCCCAGCGAAACCCGCGACAATTCCCGCTCCTACACCGATCGCGAGCGCGGTCGGCTCCTTGACGCCGTTGCCCCGAGACTCCCGGTCGAGCACCGTCCGACTCATCGCCCACAACGTAACGACGCTGCCCGGTCCGAGGTGGCGATCCTTCCGAGCCTCAATTGTCCGCTTCGTCCCTCCACGCCCGAGTATCGTTCGGGGATCCCGCCGACCCCCACACAACCCCCGCCCGGACGAAAAACGCCGCCACTGAGCGCGCTCGCCGCCTGTGCTGGGGCCTTTACGGTCAATTGGGACGTAGTCGGCGTAGACCTGGGGGGCCGGACGCTCAAGATCAACGCCTTGTTCTTTGGCGCGTCCATCCTGCTCGGCCTCGCTGATCCCGTTGCACTCCGCACGGCTTTCGGCGCAACGAGACGCGAGCGACGCTTCATCGCCGCGCTCTCCTTGTTGCTCCTCTGGCTGCTGATCAGGTCGATCATCGTCGGCGGCCAGGGTCTGAGCGGCTTCGCTGCGGTTCTGATTCCCGCGGTCGTGCCGTTCGTTGCGGTCCTCCGGCAGCGCCGATGGGCCGAATCGATCGTCCGAGCATTCGTTCTGGGCATGGTCTTCTCGAGCTTGCTGGCCGTCTACGAGTTCATCGCCAGACAGCTCGACCTGCCGTGGATGACCGGATACGAGGCCTTTGTCGGAACCGTCCCTCGATCGGCGGCGTTGTCGTTCGAAGCGGCGTACTTCGCAGCGCCTGCGGTGGCCGCCCTCATCATCTGCTGGGCCGCTTGGCCATCGGGACGCGTGAGATCGATTCAGATGGTCGTACTCGGCCTGGGGATCGCCGCCGCGAACGCCCGCATCGCATTCGTTCAGATCGCAATCGCAGCGTTCATCTTCATGGCGGTCCGCGTCCGAGGATCGCTGGAGCATCGGAGACAATTCCGTCGACGACTGCTGGTTGCATCGGTTTCGACCGTTGGGTGCCTCATCGTCGTGACCACCTTCCAACCCCAGTTCGCCACAAACCTTGGCGAGCGACTCGGATCAATCGTGGATTCCGAGGAGGTGACATCGAACGCTCCCCGCCTGGAGGCGTACGACCAAGTCAACGAGATCGTGGCCGACAACGCCCTCTTCGGCATCGGGCCGGGAACGCTTGGCATCGAGATGGAGCAACGGGGTTTCGACGGCAACACGAAAGACACCGGCGACGCCGCTTACGTTGCGAACAACGTCTGGATACAAGCGGTCCTCGACGGTGGTGCGATCGCGATCGCCATGCAGACGATCCTGGTAGCTCTCGCTTGCTTCGCACTTCGCGATTCGCCCGACCCCATCGCTTTCGCTGTCCTTGTGGGCTGGATCACCATCGTTCTCGGCGCCGGACTCACCGTGAGCAATTTCTGGGACGCCGAAGCGTGGGTGCTGCTCTCCTGTTTCTTCGCGCTCATGAGCACGAAAACGCGAGCCCAATCACGAAGCTCTGAGACGCCGAGTCGGGTCAACGCCGGCGCTGACGTGACCGTCGGATCGGATGCCATCGCCCGTCGCCGTATCTCGAGATCACCCGCCGGCGGGACGGTGCGCACGAACAACGCGCCAAGAGCGACTCCTCCGACGGGAATCGAGTGAAGATGTCGTCGGCGGCTGTCGCGTTCGATGCGTCGTGGATCGACACGAGCGGTATAGGAAGGTTCGCCGCCGAGGTACTTGCGCAACGACCTGAGTGGGTGCCGATCAACCGGAATCATCGAGCGACCGACCCGGTTGCTCCGATACGGCTCGGGTCTGCAGTGCGGCGCCCCCGCGAGAAGTTCGACGTCGTCGTCTCGCCCGGGTACATGCCTCCCGTCGGCTGCGCCACACCGTACGCAGTCACATTGCACGACCTGATGTACCTCGGAGGCGGCGCGAACCACAGCCGCACGCGTTCCGCCTACTTCCGTCTCATCAAACGTCAGCTGATTCGCTCGGATTGCGTCGTGCTCACGGTGAGCGAATACTCGAAGCGCCAGATCGTCGAGTGGACGAACGGTAAGACACCCGTACATGTCGTGGGAAACGGCGTTTCGCCGGTGGGACCGACCCGCGTTGCCGCCGCAACGAGTGACCGGTCGTCCGCCGAGACTCCTCATCGTCGCATCCGAACGACCGAACAAGAACCTTACTCGACAGCTCAGAGCCGCCGATCGCGCGCTGTGTTCGCTCGACGGGACGATCGAGGTTGTCCTCCCAGCAGCACCCACAACCGCCCTCCGCGGGGTCATCGGTTCGATGCGAAACGACGTCACCGTGTCGGTGTGCCTCAGCGACACCGAACTTTGGAAGCGGTACCGGTCCGCTGACCTCCTGTTGACGGCGTCGCTGGAGGAAGGCTTCGGGCTCCCTGCGATCGAGGCCATGTCGGTGGGCTGCCCCGTCCTCTATTCCGATGTCGGTGGGCTGTCCGAAGTCGTCGATGGATGCGGCGTGCTCGTCGACCCACGCGACGAATCGTCGATCGCCGACGGCATTCTGAACGCCATCGAAGACACCGACGGAACCAGACGACTGGTCGAAGCCGCCTACACGCGCAGCCTCGATTTCACTTGGGGGCAGGTGGCGCGCCGAATCGATCTGGCCATATCGGGCCTGCTCAGGTAGAAGGCTCCAGCTTCGGAGTCCGAACCCGATCACGCAGTTGACGACGCCCGCCATGGCTGAACGCCGACCACACCACGGCCGTAGTCAGACCGGCCACGACGCCCGCTTGTGCAACCAGCGCGATGTCGAGCGCGACCGCCAGAGCGAGGCCTCCCGAGGCAATCAATGCCGCGAGCGACCGCAACCTCACCGCAGTCGCTGGTGCCCCTCCGGCTTTCCACGCCGTCTGGGTCACCGTCAACGCGTTCACCGCCGTGTATTCCATCGCAACGAGCAGAGACCACGACATCGCGGAGACCAGGCTCACTTCCCGATACAGCTGGAGCACGATTGCAGCCGGGAAGCAGACAATGGTTGCAAGCAGTGTCCAAAGACTCACCTTCCTGACAAGGTCGGTCGCGGAGTTGAGCTTGGCGGACCCACGTCCGGCGAGCATCGGCGGGACCAGCACCGGCAGCAGGTTGCCGCCGATTCCGATCGGGCGAAACGCAAGACGCGCCCCCTGCCAGAGGGCGGCCGCGCCCGAGCCCATGAAGGCGGCGAGCGCGATCGGAAGGAGATTGGAGAACTGGCCGATCGCCGTATCGGCCACATACTGCACCCGGACTCGCCAACTCGCGTCGGCATGGCGCCGGGGCTCGACCGCCGCGTGCGCTTGTCGAGTCCAGGCAACAACCACCAACAAGGCGCCAGGCAGGAGCCAGGCAAGCGTCAGCATCGCGGCATTCAGCGTGGGTCCGAGCCAGACGGCCAGCAACAGTGAGGACGTAGCGGTGAGCCAGGCAGCATCCCAGCGCAAGGCAGTCGCGGCGGCACCATCACCGAGCCAGAGCGACCGCAGCGTCTCGAACGCTGCGATGCCCGGGAGGCACAACGCTGCGACAACCAGCGCATTCGAGCCGACCAGGATCCCGGACAGCATCGCCACGAACGCGATCGGAACCCCGGCCATCGCACCGTGGGCTACGAGCTTCCTCCGGTCCGACGTACGCCCCGCCAGTTGCGCCGGCAGGACGACCCAAGCCCGAACAACGTCGATCTGCAGCATCACGATGGCGCTGACAACAGCGATCTCCCCGAGAACCCCAGGGTCGGCACGGAGTAACGCCGCCGCAAGGAGGGTGAGGCCGTTGGTCACGCTACTGACGAACTGATCGGCCACGGCCGACCCCGGTCTGACCCGAACCATCGAGAGGACTCCACGGCGCGACGGGTCAGCGGTGATGCTCCCTGACGTCACTCGTCGTTCGACCCGAGGTCGGCGATACGTCATCGTCCGTCGCCTGTTCGCTCGATCGCCCGGTCGAAGCCCACCGTTACGAGAACATCGAGAAGGCCCCGCCGAAATGCCGCGACCGAGAACGCCTCTGACCCGCGACGAAGATCGGCCACATCGTCCGGGCACTCGAACTCGGCAAGTCTGCGTGCCCACACCGCCGGATCCTCGGAGTCGACGAGAAGACCTCCGCCAGCGACGTTGACGGACTCGAGTGCGCCGCCCGCAGCCCGCCCGATGACGGGGGTACCGCAGGCCTGCGCCTCGACGACCGTCATTCCGAAGTCCTCGATCCCCGGAAAGACGAGCGCCCGAGCGTTCTGGACGAGGTCGATCAGCTCATCGTCGTCGGGTGCCACGGCGAATTCGATCGTCGATCCGGCCATCGCCTGCAAGCGCTCCAGTTCCGGACCGGCACCGGCCACAGTCATCGGGACACGAGCAAGATTCGCGGCCTGCACGGCGATGTCGGGCCGCTTGTAGTGAACGAGCCTTCCGGCAACCACGAACCGATCTCTCGTTGGTCGGCCGGTCGGCACGAACGAACCTGTGTCGATCGGTGGATAAACGACGATCGCATCCCGACCGTACGAGGCCTTGATGCGTTCGGCCACGAAGTGTGAGTTGGCCACGAAGACGTCCACACGGCGACTCCAGATTCGGTCGAGGCGCCGGAACACTGCAGCTATCGCCGGCCAGAGCGGGCGAAGCGAACGGGGCAACCGCTGCGCCTCGAGGCGCCAGTCCCATGCATATCGCATCGGCGTGTGGCAGTAGCTGACCCTGGTGCCGAATCGACGGACGGAATTGACTGTTGAGTGCGAGCTGGTGAGGACGAGCCGCACATCACCGAGATCGAGCAAGCCCCAAACCAGTGGCATCACCGGCAGTAAGAACTGCCAACGACGATTGACGCTCGCCCAGCCTCCCAGCCGCGATTGATAGACCGGGACCGAAATGCCGAGTTCTCTGACCACGTCGTCCCTCGCCGCGAAGCAGTAGAGAGCATCGGCGCCGGCAACACGCACCATTTCGGCAGCAACCTTGTCGGACCCGGCTGCAGACGTCAGCCACTCCTGGCACACGACCACCCTGTCCGCCCCTCGCCTGGCCGCGCCAGAACCCGGCCACATCCACTCCGAGAGCCGCTGCCTCAGGGTCATACCCGACGGCTTCGTGCTCTTCACCGGGATCGCTGGACCCTCCGTCGGCATCGCACCATCTTGACCACCCACTGCGGCACGAGCGCGGCATCCGACGACCTCGGAATGCCGCCCGAGCGCAAACGACACGTTGAGGACCGTCAGTGAGCGCCCACCCCGAGCAGCACGGCTCGGGGTGTCCGCACGAGGAGCGCCAGGTTCTGCTGCGGCGACCACGCCTCCAAGAACTGGCGGTCCAGTTCCGCTCGGTCGTCGTCACCAACCGATGAGCGTCCTTCGACCTGCCAGAGACCAGTCAGACCAGGCAGGTGTTGCATGTACATCTCCTGGTCGTAGTGACTTCGCAGCGCAAGTTCGCGAGCCAACAGGGGTCGAACGCCGACCAGACTCATGTCACCCCGGAGCACGTTGAACAGTTGCGGCAACTCATCGGCGCTGGTCTTTCGGATGACTCGACCCACCGGCGTGATTCGCGGGTCGTCCGCCTCCAGCTTGAAGTTGTTCTGTTCGTACCGCCGGCGAAGCTCGGGATCGGTGAGCAGTTGCAGATCTGTCCCATTGCACATACTGCGGAACTTCAACACGTTGAACAATTGGCCGTCGCGCCCGATGCGCTGCTGACGGAAGATCACCGGTCCGGGGCTCGAACGCCACACCAACAGTGCGACCAACAGGACAACGGGGCTCAACACGATCAGCAGGAACAAGGCTCCGATGACGTCCACGAGGCGCATGAGCCGGCGACTCGCGATCGGCACCGTCGATCTCACTGCGATGTTCGGTACCAATTGCAGCTCAACGGAAGTGTCGACCCTATGAATCGGTGTCACGGTGGCCGTGGAGAGGGCGCTTGCCATGACGGAGGCATCGGCATTCCAGGTCCGCAACTTGAGGCGAGCAGGCTCCCTTCGGACACGCAGGACCCCGACAGCCGTGCACCTGCCAGTTCTTCAGCGACGTCCAATGAGGCATTGGCACCATCGCTGTTGCATGCCGGCTCCCACCTGTTCATCGGACAGGGCATGGCGGACGTCGCTGTCCTCACGCAACGCCGACCAGGCAACGGTCCGACTCGCCAGATCGCAGACCTCGGAGCCGTCACCGATGACGACAGCCCGGCCAGTCCCCCACCGCAGCGCCGCAAACACCTGGCCGATCCGCTTTGGCTCGGCGACCAGCTGGGTGCTTCGTCAATCTCTATCCGCAGTCGAGGACGCTCCGAACGGACCCGTGCCAGCCGGTGCGGATGCCCGCCTCGTAGTTCTCACCGTTGCGATGATCGTCAAACCCTTCGAGTGCCGCGGTCCCGGCGTGCACGACCCGGGTTGATCCTCACCTGGCGCACCGGGCTCTCCACTCGACAAGCCAACCACATCGCCACCATCGTCGGCCGGGCTCACGAACTCGTGCCGTTGATCGATGCCTCACCGGCGCCGGAGGGACCGGCGGCCGAGGACCGGAACCCGGGCATCGCGTGCCAGGCCTCTCAAGCCGAAGTGCCCGGTGCCGGAGTCGCATCGACCGAAGGCCGACGACCGCTCCAAGCGCTTGCCTGGCCCGCTGGGCGCTCGAATGAAGAACGGAGATTCGCGGCCTCGCCGTCAGGTGCCGCATTGCGGCCCGAGCCACTCTCTCCGCCAACCTGACGTCTCACACCCGAGGGGCTCCCACCTGTGCACCCAAGCGCCCGCCCGAATCTTCCCCACGACGCCGACCACCAGGCGGTCCCATCGTTCCGTTGCTATGGCAGCCCGCCAGAACGTCGCCCACACCCGATGATGCCAACCGCCATCCTTGCGTCCCGGACTGCGATCAGAGAGCGGGACCGGTGCTCAGCATCGCGCCGCAGATGCTCAGCCGCGACCACCGTCGGCTCAGGCCAGCACCGACTCGCGGTTCCAGCGGTGCAGCAGGAGCTCGTCGCCCCAACGCGACAGCTGCAACGCCCCGAGCCGGTCCTCGAGATCCGAGCGGTGCCGAGGATGAGGGATCACGATGAACACCCGGGTCTCGTCCCGTGGTGCCCGCACCGCGGCCAGCGGCCAGCGGCTCGACACCGAGCGTTTCGTGGATGTCGTCCATCATCGATGCCGCCTGTGCCGCAACCTCCTCTGAGGGATCCACTCGGTGACAGGCCACCACGCTCTGGCCTCGCTCGAGTAGGCGCCCCACCTCCGACAGATACGTGTGCTTCTCCGCGGTGTCGCGATGCGACGGGACGGAGTGGTCGTAGCGGCGCAGCCCGTTGTCGGGATCGACGAACACCAACGAACACGACGCGACGGCGACCAGCGCCTCGTGGAACCAACGTTCCCGGCGAACAATTCGCGCCGCACGATCAGCCGGCGCCAGATCAGCAAGACTCAGCACCCGGTCGAAGTAGAGCGTGCTCTCCGGCAGCAGACCGGACCTGGCGAGCGTGTTCACCGAACGATCGCCCCCTGCCACCAGGCCGCGAAGCCGATCGTAGAGATACGCGTCGAGAGGTCGAAGGTCCTCACCGGCGACGCTCGCCGGATCGAGATAGCCCACCTGCGTGTCGTCAGTCGGCTGGTCCCCGTCGACCACCCGGAACCACGCCACCCCCAAGTGGTACGAGTGCGAGAAGGGCGACGGAGCGACCAACCAGCGCAACAGGCCCAGCTTGATGAAGTCTCCGACGTCGCCCGCATTCCGATCTTGCAAGCCCGTTCATCGGCACCGCAGCTCCTGTCGTGAAGCAGCCACTCGACGTTCGCCGAGCGGCCGTCGGCTCAGTGCGCTCCGCTGCCGGTGAGCACGACGAAGATCGTCTTGAGCACGATCTTGACGTCGTGGGTCAGCGACCAGTTGTCGACGTAGTACAGGTCGAGACGCCGGTACAGCTCGAAGTCGGCCTCGGACCGCCCCGACACCTGCCACATCCCGGTGATACCGGGCAGCACACGAAGACGCTCGTGCAGATCCTCGAGCTCGGCGCGTCGCGTCTTCGGCGTCGCGCACCATCGTGCGGAGCGGCAGATTTGACTCACGCTTTCGTGAATGCGGGATGCCCCGCAGTGCTTCCTCCCTTCCCCTCGGCGTTCGATGCACGATCGAGCGATCGTCGCCGGCATCTCCGGACGAGCGCCTCGGTCAACTGCTCCTCGAGGCAGGGCCGCAATGGCCACCCACCGTGGTCGGGAGCCGACCAGGGCGGAGAGATCGCGGGCGTCTTGATGGTCGTCGCACCGAGCAGCCGTCTCTGCCGGTCAGCCCGTCGGGCGGTTGCCCGCGTACTCGGGATTTCTCGAGCGGAAGCTGCCGCCGATGCCGGTGGGAGCCACCGGTGCCGTCAGGTTCGAACCGACTCGGTAGATGCCGATCGCTCCCGAGCCCGGGTAGCAGTGCATGACGATCGCCGACTGGTCCGGCGTCCACACCGGCGAGTAGCAGCCCGCCGGATCGGGCCCCGTGTACGCGATGGTCAACTGCTGCCGGTTCGAGCCGTCGACATCCACGACCGAGATCACGTTCTTCCCGCTCACACGGTCGGTGTACGCGATGCGGTCGCCCTGGGGTGACAACGACCAGTAGCTCCCGCCGTAGGCGCCCGTGACGACCGGTTCGACCAGGCTGCCGTCGACCCGAGCACGGTAGATGGTGCTCGACACCGCGTAGTAGAACCACTCCCCGGCCGGGTCCCACACGACGCCGCCGCCGGACCCGTAGGTGGTGTACGCCACCGGGGTACCGCTGCCGTCGGCATCGACGAGGTGGTACCGGCACTGCGCCGGGCTCGGACGCTGACACGAGTCACGGAAGATGATCTTCGAACCGTCGGGGCTGTAGGCCGGAGCGCTCTCACCGTAGGTCGTGTCCGGGATCAACAGCTGCGGGTTCGGGGCACCGAGTGCGCTCGCCACGGTGGCCTTCCACTTCCCGGCGGTGAGCACCGAGAACACGATCTTGGAGCTGTCGGGCGACCACGACACCCGTGGCACCATCGACACCCCGATCGTTGCCACGAAGCGTTCGTTCGTCCCGTCGATGTCGACCATCCAGATCTCGCTGTCGTACGACGGTGCCGGAGACTGGCGCCAGTAGGCGACGGTCTGTCCGTCAGGTGACACGACGGCGTCGCTCTTGGCGCCTGGTTGTGTCGTCAACGCGATCGAACCGGTGAACGGCTCCATGCGCCGGACGGTGCCCGTCGAGTCGTCGGTGTACACGATGTACCGTTTGAAGAAGAGCGTGTCGACACGTGCTTCGTCGTTCGCCGGGTCGGCGTCGGTCGCTGCGGAGGTGACGGACGCGATGGTCGATCCCGTGCCGGGCGAGTTCGGCACGACGACGATCGTGACCTCGGCAGACCCACCGCGCACCAGATCGCCGAGCGAGCAGCTGGCGATGCCGAACGCCACCGTGCAACCAGTCCCCTGCGTGGCCGTTGCCGACACGAACGCGGCCCCCGACGGCAGCACGGTGTCGACGTCGACGGTGGATGCCGAGTCCGGCCCGGCGTTGACGACCGTGAAGACGTACGTCAGCGTCCGGCCGATCTCCGCGGGGTCGGCGGACACCGTGCCACTGACCGAGAGGTCGACGACCGGCTCGCTCGCCGGCGCCACCCTGACCGCGATCGGATCCGCCGTGGACGTCCGCGCTCCCGATTGCAGCGCTGCGAACCGGAACGTGTAGGTCCGGCTGTTCGCCCTGGTGTTCTCGGGCACCGTGGCCGTGGTGGATGCCGAACCGCCGGTGCAGGGCACGATGAGCGGGAACCCGGCGAGCGCGGGTGAGACCGTGAAGCGGCACTCTTCAGCAGAACTCGCCGTGCCCGACAGCTCCACCGAGCCGCCGGCCGAGCTCAGCAGCGTCGGCGACACATCGAAGGTCAGGACCTCCGGTGGGGGCAAGGTCACGGTGAAACTCCGGTTGACCGGCCTGGCCGATTCGTACACTGCGTCGCCGGCCTGCTCCGCCCGCACCGTGCATCTCCCCACGCCGAGCAGCGTGATGGCGTCACCGTCGGCGGTGCACACGTCGGGCGTCGTGGTCGTGTGCGTCACCGGTAGACCACTCGACGCCGTCGCACTCACCGTCACCGGGCTGTCGGCCAGCGTCTGCCTGCCAATCGTCGGGAAGGTGATCGTGTTGTCCAGCTTCGTCACGGTGAAACTGCGGTTGACGGGTCTGGCCGGCCGGTACGCCGAGTCGCCGGCCTGCTCCGCCCGCACCGTGCATCTCCCGGCGTCGAGCAGCGTGATCTCGTCGCCGTCGGCGGTGCACACGTCCGGGGTCGTGGTCGTCAACGTCACCGGCAGACCACTCGAGGCGGTCGCAGTCGCGAGCACGGGCGACTCGGTGATCAGCACGTTCGTGAGTGACGGGAACGTGATCGTCTGCGCAACCGTGACCACGGTGAAGCTCCGCAGTCTCGACACGGCCGGTGCCCACGTGTCGTCGCCGGCCTGATCAGCCTGCACCGTGCACCGTCCGGGACCGATCAACGTGATCGACGAGCCGTTCACTCCCCCGGTGGCACACACGTCGGGCGTGGTGGTCGTGAAGGTGACCGGCAGGCCCGAGGTGGCCTCCGCAGTCACCAGCACCGGCGACTCGAGCATGGTGCTGCGGCCGATGGTCGGGAACGAGATGGTCTGGCGGGCCCGAACATCGAGGGTGGCCGTCGCGGTCAGCGTGTCGACCGCGGCGGTCACGACCTTCAACCCCGTCGTGCCCGATCGACACTCGTTGAGGTTGCAGCGCCCGTTCGGGCTGATCGTGAACACCGCCTCCGCCGTGCGGTCGCCGAGCGAGTTGCCGACGGCGTCGAACCCCTCGACCGTGAACGCCTGCCAGATGTTCGGACCGACCACCGCGGTGGTCGGCGTCAGCACCAGGCTCGCCAGGGCGCCTGACGCATCCACCTGGATCTCGACGTCGATCGTGCCGATGCCGCCGTCGTCGTCGGTCACCGTCACCGTCGCGGTGTACGTGCCCGCAGCGGTGTACGTGTGCGTCGCATCGAACAACGACGTCACCGCACCCAGATCGACAACCGGTGTTCCGTCACCCCAATCGACCGTCGCCACATGCGTGTCGAGCGTGCCCGCATCGGTGAACGACGTCGACAACGTCAACACCTCGCCGACCGTCGCCGCCAACGGACCAGCCGGAGCAACCACCGGCGGCGCATTGGTGACCGCCACCTCGTGGGTGGTCGTCGCCGTCGCACCATCGTCATCGGTCACCGTCAACGTCACCGTCACCGTGGCATCGTCGACACCCGTCAACATCGGCGACACCACACCCGCATCATCGAGCACCGCACCCGCCGACACCGACCACGCGTACGCCACGATCGAACCGTCGACATCCGACGAACCGGAACCGTTCAACACCATGGTCGAACCCTCCACCACCGTCGAACCGCCGACGATGTCAGCCACCGGAACGTCGTTGACATCGTTCAACGTCACGAAGACGGTCGCGCTGTCCGTGCCACCCCGACCATCCGAAATCGTGTAACCGAACGAGTCGGTGCCGTTCGCATTCGGATACGGCGTGTAGAGGATCGTGCCATCAGTATTGACCTGCACGTCACCCCAAGTGGTCGACGCACCCATGATGAAGAACGTGTCGCCATCGGGATCACTGTCGTTGGCGAGAACCGCCACGACCACCGGAACGTCCTCGTCGGTGACGACGAAATCATCAACGGCAACCGGTGGGCTGTTCCCGACCGACACCTCCACCTGGACGTCGATCGTGCCGATGCCGCCGTCGTCGTCGGTCACCGTCACCGTCGCGGTGTACGTGCCCGCAGCGGTGTACGTGTGCGTCGCATCGAACGGTGACGGCACCGCACCCACGTCGGTGATCGGTGATCCGTCACCCCAATCGACCGTCGCGATGTGGGTGTCGAGCGTGCCCGCATCGGTGAACGACGTCGGCAACGTGAACACCTCGCCGACCATCGCCGCGAACGGACCAGCCGGAGCAACCACCGGCGGGACGTTGGCGACCGTCACCGTGATGTCGGCCGCCCCGACCGCAGCGTTGTCGTCGGTCACCTGCAACGACATCGTCACCACACCATCGTCGACTCCGGTGAACGTCGGGTTCACCAGGGTCGCATCATCGAGATCGGTCCCCGGTGACCACAGGTACGACACGACGTTCCCGTCGCTGTCGAACGACCCGGAGCCGTCCAACAGGACCGTCGAACCCTCGTCGACCACATACGGACCGCCCGGGTCAGCGACCGGCGGCCGGTTCGGGGTCTGCTCGCCGAACGTCGTCACGGTGACGAACTCGCTCGACGCCCCGGCAGCGACGGTGACGTCCCACTGCTGGCTCAAGGTGACGTCATAGGGCGTGTCGACGATCCGATCGCCGTCGCTGTCGTTGAGCACCGCGGCGTCGTCAGCGGCCGGGATCCCACCGTTACCGGTGATCGTCGGTCGGTAGTCGAATTCCTGGATCGTCCAGCGATCCGGCACCGAGTCGCCTGCCAGTGCGCCGCTGATGCCGACGAACGTGCTCGGGGCGTTGGGATCGTCCGAGGAATCGAACTCGTACAGCACCGAACCGTCGGCGCTCGCAGCAGCGCCGTCGATCAGCGTGCCATCGAAGAGAAGATCACCATCGATGTGCCTCACCAAGCTCGTGGTGATGTCGGTCGCCGAAACGTTGCTCAACGTGTAGGTCTGCGTCAAGGCCGCACCTTCGGCCGTGGCTGTCACCGTCTGCGTCAACTCGATCACGAGATCACCGACATCGGTTCGTGTCACCAGCTCCGACGGCGACTGCGAGATCACTTCGAAGTCGCCGAACGCGCAGTCGCTCAGCAGGTCGCCGAGATGCTCGAGGTAGATGTTCGAGCTGTACACCGTGCCGGCCTCGTCGAGCGGGCCGGGCGGATTCCATCGAGCATCGCTGAAGGTCACCGCGCTCCCGAATGCGCCGAGCGCGTCGACTCCGACGGTCAGCGCGCCGTCATCGAGTGCGGGGTCGCCCGTCGTCAATTCGTGGACGAGCGGCACGCAGCTGCCGGCGGAGCTCACCGTGAAGCTGTCGAAGCCGTCGTCGCCGTCGTCGTCGGTCACCGTCACCGTGACCGTGTAGACGTCTGCCGCCGCATAGACGTGCGACCCGAACACCGTGCCAGCGACCTGATCCACCACACCGGTCTCGACCGTCCCGTCGCCCCAGTCGATCGACGCAGTGTGCGTATCGGCCGATCCGGAATCCGTGAATGTGGCCACGAGCACAGCGGCGACGCCACTGTCGACCACCTGGTCGCCGCCGGCGTCGACCACGGGAGCCTCGTTCGTGACCGTCACCGTCACCGTCACGGCATCGCTGCAGGCATCGAGGTCGTCGCAGACACGCAACGTGACATCGAAATCGCCGTCGTCGGCAGCCGAGAAGTCCGGTGTCGCCGTGTCGGCGCCCGTCAGCGTCACCAACTGGTCAGCCGCTTCCCAGATCCACGTCGTGACCGTCCCATCGGAATCGACGGAACCCGAAGCGTCGAGTGTGACCGTGCCACCCTCCGCGACCGAGTACGGGCCACCGGCATCAGCGGTGGGCGGCACGTTGTTCGACACGTTCACGTCGAAGGCGTCGCAGCCGGGTGCATCGTCGTCGACGACGCACACCGTCACGGTGTAGAGGCCGGCGGTCGCATAGAGATGGCCGACGGGCATCGTGATCAGGCCGGTCGCATCGTCGACCACGAGTGGCTCGACGGGCGAGCCGTCGCCCCAGTCGACGTTCGCGGTCCACGGAGCATCAGCACCCGGGTCGACGAAGCTCATCCGGTTCTGCACGAGGGTGCCGCCGACCACGAGGCTGCGGTCGACACCGGCGTCGACCGCCGGCAAGACGTTGTCGACCACGAGAGTCGGCGTGTCGCACAGGTCGACGGGACCGTCCACGGTCACGCCACGCACGCAGATCTCCAGCGGGAAGTCGCCGTCCTGCGGATAGAGGTGGGTCTTGGTGACCGGGAAGATCGAGAAGTCGATCGTCTCGATGGCCGATCCGTCGCCCCAGTCGATGGTGGTCGTGAGATCGCCACCGGGATTGAAGAAGTCGATCGTCGCCGTGGCGTTCGAGCCCTCGTCGATCGACGAGGCGCCGCCGGGCGCTCCGACCGATGCCGCGAATGCCGGACACGGGCGCCGAGTCCCATGCCCAGGCGCCGTCGGCGTCATACACGATCAGATAGACCGCTGAAGGAGCCGTTGGTCGTCGTGACGAAGTCGGGCGACACGGTGTCCTCGCCGGTCAGGCTGGCGGGCGGGCTCGGCGCGACGAACCACGAATAGGTGACGAACGTGCCGTCCGGGTCGAACGAGCCGGAGCCGTCGAGCGTCGTCGGGACGCACGGCTCCGACTGGGCACGCGTCGGCCGTGTACGGCCCACCGGCGTCGGCGACGGGCGGGATGTTGTCGTCGGGCGGAACGACGCTGTTGATGTACACCGTCGTCGTGTCGGTCGCACCACGTGGCGCGAGCGCCGGATCCTCGGAACCCGGCACCACCGAGTCGACGATCGTGTACGTGAACCGATCGGGGCCGTCGTAGCCGGCCTGGGGCGTGTAGGTACACGACGTCGCACACGTCACCGTGCCGAAGAGCGGGTCCCCGTGAGACTGAATACTGATGGCGTCGGTCGTGTCAGCGTCGAAGTCGTTGGCCAGCACGTCGATCGTGACGGGGCTCCCCGTGGCCGAGGCGCTGTCCGGGTACGCGTACGGCACGTCGTTCACCTCGTCGACCTGCAAGGTGACCGCGCCGATCGACACGTCGGCCACCGGCTCGGTCTCCGAGGCGTTCGCGATGTCGGTGATCGAGTACTCGAAGCTGTCGGGGCCGTAGTAGTTGAACGCCGGGGTGTAGGTGTAGGCGGTGCGTTCGGCGTTCGGGACGATCGTCCCGTGCTGCGGCGGCGTGACGACGTCGAAGACCGTCACCGCGGCGCCCTCGGGGTCGACGTCGTTGGCGACGACGTCGAGCAGCGTCGACGAATCCTCGTCGACCGTGTAGTCGTCGTCGACGGCGATCGGTGGCTGCCCCGCGCCGGGGTTGCACTGGTTCGACTGGAAGGCCTCGAGACGTTCGATCAGTGCGGCCGACGACTCGAAGGCGTCGGCGCCGTCGAAGATCGACAGGAACAGCGAGTTCGGACCGGCGCTGATCGGCGTCTTCACCCGGAGCACCGCCGTGCTCCCGTTGTACGACATCCCGGTGTCGGTCACCACACGACCGGGATCGAAGAACGATCCCTTGACGCTGATGTACTCGTCGGCGCCGTCGAAGGCGAAGTTGTCGGGGGCGACGATCGTCGAACCGGACACCGACCACGTGCTCGCGCCCAGCTCCGCCAGGAAGCCGTCGTTGTACGGCTTGCTGACGTAGTCCGGATACTCCTCCGAGGCGAAGACCACGTCGAACGCCAGGCAGTTGGTGTCGATCGGGATGTCGAGGTCGAGGCGCAGCACCGACGCATCGAACGCGCCCCGGAACTGCTGACCGAGGTTCTCGTCGGCGACGTCTCCGGGTGTCCCGAACGACTCCGACGCCAGGCCGGTCGTGAGCTGGGCGAGCGTCCCATCGGGGACGAGCAGCGGCGTCAGCTCCGCGCCCGCCGTGCCGCTCGCCGCCGGGTTGGCGCACTCGACCCACTCGTAGCCGGTGATCGTGACGTTCGACTCGGAGAACGCCCCCGTGAGATCGGCACAGCCGATCACGTCGATCGTGACGGTCGCGGTGTCCTGCTTCTCACCGTCGCTGATCGTGTAGTCGAACGTGGTCGTTCCCACGAATCCACCCGGCGCGTTGAACGTGCAGTCGTCGGCGTCGCACGTCACGGTGCCCACGCCGGGATCGGTGTTCGAGACGATCGACAACGGGGCAGATTCCGGATCGGTGTCGTTGCCCAACACGTCGAGCACCCGATCGCCCGTGCCCTCGGCGACGTCGACGAAGTCGTCGATGGCGATCGGAGCCTGGTTGAACGCCGTGACGTCGACGGTGGCCGTCGCGCATCCCGAGGCGATCCCATCGAACACGCAGACCTCGACCGTGTACAGACCGACGCCCGGATACGTGTGGCTCGACGTGATCGGCGTGGTCGCCGGATCGACGAACTCGTCGTCGATGCCGTCGTTCTCCCAGTCGATCGTCGCCGTGAAGGAGTCGGCACCCGGATCGGAGAACGTCGCGGTCAGGTCGAAGGCGGCACCGTTCACCACCGAGCCGCCGCTGACGGAATCGACGGTCGGCGCGACGTTGACGACCGTGATCTGCGTCGTCTGACAGGTCGTCTCGTCGTCATCGGTGATGCACAGCCGCACGTCGTAGGTTCCGTCCTGCGGGTACACGTGCGTCGTCGACACGAGATCCGCCACGTCATCGACGGCGACCGGCACAGCGGTCGACGGATACGTCCAATCGACGGTCGCCGTGTGCGTGTCGAACGTGCCCGGATCGGAGAACACGGCGTTCAAGGCGACGGTCGAACCCTCGGCCACACCGTCGGTGACCACGTACGACGAGATCGCCGGCGCGACGTTGGTCACGGTGAGCGTCGTCGATGCACTCCCGGGAGCGCCCAGCAGGTCCGACGCAGACAGGGTCAGCGAGAAGACTCCGTCCTGGAATCCGGTCACGGTCGAGTCCGGAGCCGTCGGGTCACCGAAGCCGACCTGTGCGCCGCCGTCGGACGACCACAGGATCGTCGAGGGATCGAGGTTGCCGTCGGTGTCGACCACCGAGCCCGCCAGGAGACCCAACTCACCCTCGGTCAACGTGTACGGACCGCCGGCGAGGACGGTGGGCGGAACGTTCACCAGCTCCACCACGACCAGCACCGAATCACAGGTGCTCTCGGGAGCGTTGTCCGCAACGCAGACCTCGACGGTGTACTCGCCCTCGGTGGGGAAGGTGTGGCTCAGGTCGAAATCGGGCCGGCTCACCGCACCGACGGCTTCAGCCCCGGCACCCTCGCCCCAGTCGACCGTGGCCGTGTGGGTGTCGATGATGCCGGGATCGGTGAAGCCGACCGTCAGGGAAGCGAGTTCGCCCGGCTGGATGCCGAGATCCGCGCCCGCATCGACGGTCGGGCTGACGTTCGTGACGGTGAAGACCGAGGTCGTCACGTCGGTGGCGCCGTCGTCGTCGGTCACCGTCAGCGTCACGGTGACGACCGCATCGTCCACACCGTTCAGCGTCGGCGTGGAGCTCGTGGGGTTGGTGATGGTGCCACCGGCCGTCACCTGCCACAGGTAGCCGACGATCGTGCCGTCGACGTCGGACGACGACGTCGCGTCGAGGCCGAGCGAGGTGCCCTCGGGCAACGTGACGGAGGTCGCGTCGATCACGGCGACCGGGTCGTCGTTCACCTCGACGACGTCGATGCTGACGGTTCCGGCGACGGTGTCGCCGCCCGACGACACCGTGTAGCCGAAACCGTCTGCGCCCGCGTAGTTGGTGGCTGGCGTGTAGGTGCAGGCCGCATCGACGCAGTCGACGCTGCCGTGCAGCGGGAGGTCGGTGAGCGCGAACGTCACCGGTGTGCCGTCGGCGTCAGCGCCGACGAGCGTCAGGTCGAGCGGCGTGTCCTCGTCGGTCGACACGACCATGGCCGCGGCGGTGGGCGGATCGGGAATCGGTGTGATCGTGACCGTCACGGTTCCCGACGCGATCCCGCCGTTGCCATCGGACACGGTGACGACGAACGAGTCCTCGCCGACGAGGTCGACGTTCGCGTCGGGGTCCGGGACATAGCTGATCGGGATCTGGCAGACCCCGGCGATGCACACGACCGGTCCGGCGACGGTGGCGGTTCCGTGGGCTGCAGCGCTCAACTCGGCGGTGAGCGTGTCGCCGTCGTCGTCGACCGCATCGACGGTGATCGACGCCGTGGTGTCCTCGTCGATCGTGACGGCGGAGCCGGTCACCACCGGCGGCCGGTTGGCGCCCTGCGTGCATCCCTCCGGCCCGGGGACGACCGCCCGCAGGTTGTCGATGAGCGCTGCCGTGTCGTAGGCTGCCGTCACCGGCGTCGAAGATCGTGAAGTACACCGTGTGGGCACCGGCCGTGATCGGGGTCTGTACCACGAGACGCTGCGTGGCGCCGTCGTACTCCATGCCATTGTCGGGCTCGGCGACGACGCGATCGGCGGCGAAGAAGGTGCTGTTGATGCTCAGCACGTTGCCGTCGGGGTCGAAGGCGAAGTTGTCCGGCGCCGTGATGTCGGACCCCGACACCGACCAGGAGTTCGTTGTCGAGTTCGGCGAGGAAGGCGTCGTTGAAGCTCGAGCCCACGAACTCGGGGTACTCGTCACTGCCGAAGACGACATCGAAACGAAGACAGGTCGGGCCGTCGGGGATGTCGAGATCGACGGCCAGCACCGAGACGTCGTTCGCGCCGCGGACGCTCGTGCCGTTGCTTCGTCCATTGCTCCCGAAGTAGCTCGGACCCGGAGCGACGTCGCGATCGCCACTGGTGAGCAGCAGCGCCGAGCCCGATGCCGGGTCCAGAAGCGGCGTGAGCTGCTGGACCACGCCGTTGGCGGTCGGGCTCGAGCACTCGACCCAGCTCTCACCGGTGATGATGCCGCCCCCGTCGAGCGCGGACGCAACCGTCGGGCAGTCGGTCGGCGTCACACCGCTGCCACCCGCCTGGACCGTGACCTCGACCCGCCCGATCGAGGTGGCGCCGTAGCTGTCGACGAGCGTGTACGTGAACACGTCGAGGCCCTCGAACCCGGGGTTCGGGGTGTAGGTGCAGTCGACCGTGCCGAACCCGTCGTCGGTACAGACGGCGATGCCGCCGGCGCCGTCGGTCGACGCGTCGAGCGCCAGCGGGTCGCCGTCGGGGTCGCGATCGTTGGCCGTGACCGTGACCGTCGCCGCGGTGTCCGGGTCGGTCATGAGCACGTCGGTCTTCGTGGTCGGCACGCGGTTGCCGATCTGGATGACCTCGGACCTCGCCACCGGTGGATTGATCCCGTCGTCCAGCGTCACCTCGACGTTGTCGTAGCCGAAGAAGGCGGGATCGGGAGTGAAGTCGACCGTTGCGGTGCACACATCGCTTCCGTCGGGTTGCCCGACGCAGTCGAGTGCCGACAACGGGCCGAACGAACCGCCGGCGGGAGGTGTACCGAGCCCGACGGTCATCGGGTCACCGTCGGGCTCGGCGACCGTGATGGTCAGCGTCGTCGTCCCGACGACACGGTTCGGTGCCACGTCGACGAGGTACGGCAGACTCGTTGCCGGTCAGGTACACCGTGGCCGGAGTAGCTCGTGTTGATCGCGTCGCTGACGGTGAACGTGAAGCTGTCGTCACCGGTGTAGCCCGTGGTCGGGCGTGTACGTGGCCGCCTGGGTGCAGGTGTTGAAGCCGTCGCAGGTCGGCGGCTCCGTCGAGCGACACCGATCCGTTCGGCGGGATCGGTGTCGACGGCGAACGTCGAGCGTCGCACCCTCGTAGTCGTACCCCTCGAGTGTGAGCGCCGTCGTCGGCGACGTGATCTTGGTCGTCTGCCAGTACGCGCTCGGAGGACTGATCACCGTTCAGGTACACGGTCGCCGGCGACTGTCGAGTGTGCCGTCGTTCGACGATGTAGGTGAACGAGTCGTCGACGAGCGGCCCGTCGGGCGTGTAGGTGACCGTCGCCGTGCACTGGCCACCGCCGCAGACCGGGGTCGAGATCGCCCCCAGTGTGCCGTTGGTCGGCGGGGTGTCGATGGCGAACGTCACGTCGAGTCCCTCGGGGTCGGTGCCCGTGAGCGTGATCTCGTTCGGTCCGTCGACGATGTCGAGGTAGACGTACGACGCATCGGGCGGCTGATCGGCGCCCGACTGGCGGACGACGTGGATGTACGCCGTGCTCGACGACGCTCCGTCGCTCACCGTGTAGTTGAAGTCCCACGTGTCGAGGCTTCCCGGTGTGAACGGCACCTCGGCGGTGCACACGCTGGACCCATCGGACTGCGGCTCGCAGGTCACCGGGCCCGACCGGGCCAACCGTCCCGTCACCGGTGTAGGGATCGGTCACCGTGAACGTCAGGTCGTCACCGTCAGGATCGGCACCGGTCAGCGTGATCTGTGTCGTCGCCGACGGCACGGCGATCGAGATGTTGGCTGCCGTGGGCGTGGTGTTGCTCCCCGACACGTATCCGGTGGTCGACGACGTGCCGTCGCTCGCAGTGAAGGTGAACGACCAACCGCCGCTCTCGGCCTGAACCGTGACGAGCGCCGAGCAAGTAGTTCGATCCGTCCGTCTGTGGTTCGCAGGTCACCGGACCCGGGGCGCTGACCGTGGCGCCGTAGGCCGGGTCGGTCACCGCGAATGTGATCGGGTCCCCGTTGGGATCGATGGCCCGGAGCGTGACCTCGGCTCCCGATGTGCCGGCCACGACCTCCGGCACGATCGCGTACGGCGTCGGGTTGACGACGTTCACGGTCGCCGATGCCGATGTACGCCAGGCCATCGCTGACCTGGAACTGGAACGAACCCGACGAACCCGTCGGCGTCACCGTCACCGTCGCCGTACACACCGACGACCCATCAGCCTGCGGCGTGCACACCGGCGCCCCGATCGTCCCCACCGTCACACCCGACGGCGTGCCGTAGAGCGAGAACGACAGACCATCACCCTCGGCATCCACACCACGCAACGTCACCGAGCCACCAGACAGCCGGCAACACCACCCGATCACCAACCGCCTCGGGCCTTTCGTTCGTCACGCTCACCGACGCCGACGTCGACGTCGCTCAGGCCATCGCTGACCTGGAACTGGAACGAACCCGACGAACCCGTCGGCGTCACCGTCACCGTCGCCGTACACACCGACGACCCATCAGCCTGCGGCGTGCACACCGGCGCCCCGATCGTCCCCACCGTCACACCCGACGGCGTGCCGTAGAGCGAGAACGACAGACCATCACCCTCGGCATCCACACCACGCAACGTCACCGTGCCACCAGACAGCCGGCAACACCACCCGATCACCAACCGCCTCGGGCCTTTCGTTCGTCACGGAGTCACCGACGCGTTCCGATGTACTCAGGCCATCGCTGACCTGGAACTGGAACGAACCCGACGAACCCGTCGGCGTCACCGTCACCGTCGCCGTACACACCGACGACCCATCACCCTGCGGCGTGCACACCGGCGCCCCGATCGTCCCCACCGTCACACCCGACGGCGTCGCCGTAGAGCGAGAACGACAGACCATCACCCTCGGCATCCACACCACGCAACGTCACCGCGCCACCAGAAGCCGGCAACACCACCCGATCACCAACCGCCTCGGGCCTTTCGTTCGTCACGGAGACCGACGCGTTCGATGTACTCAGGCCATCGCTGACCTGGAACTGGAACGAACCCGACGAACCCGACGGCGTCACCGTCACCGTCGCCGTACACACCGACGACCCATCACCCTGCGCCACACACGACGGCGTCCCGATCGTCCCCACACATCCCGGAGACTGATCCATACTCCGAAAACGACAACGAGTCACCGTCGCTGTCGGTTCCCCGCAACGTCACCGTGCCACCCGAGGCCGGCACCACGACCCGATCACCAACTGCCTTCGGGGCCGAGTTCGGCGTGCTCGTGGATGCAACGATCGCCACGCTCGCGGTGACGGACGACACCCCGTCGCTCACGCTGAAGTTGACAGTGCCCGACGTTCCCGAGGGCGTGAACTCGGCCGTCGCGGCGCAGACGTTCGATCCATCGCCCTGCGGCGTGCACACCGGAGTCGTGACCGAGCCGACCGTGCCTCCGGAGAACGTCGTGATCGACGATCGTGAGTGCGTCACCGTTCGGGTCGATCCCCCGCAAAGTTGCCGTGACCGGCTCCGCTCACCCCCGTCAGGCGGTCAGGCGATCGCCATCGGCTCCGGATTCCGTACGTCGACATACGCCGTGCGCCGAGTAGGACACTCCGTCAGTGACCCGGTACGGGAACGTCGCGTTCGTGGCACTCGCCAACGCCGACACCTCCACCGTCGCCGTACACACCGACGACCCATCACCCTGCGCCACACACGACGGCACCGAAATCGCCCCCACCGTCAGCGACGACGCCGTCCCCACCGGCTCGAACGACAACTGATCACCATTCGGATCCACACCCCGCAACGTCACCGTCGTCGCACCACCCGGCGACGCAACCAACTGCGCCCCCATCGCCACCGGCGCCGGATTCCGTACGTCGACATACGCCGTGCCCGAGTAGGACACTCCGTCAGTGACCCGGTACGGGAACGTCGCGTTCGTGGCACTCGCCAGACGCCGACACCTCCACCGTCGCCGTACACACCGACGACCCATCACCCTGCGCCACACACGACGGCACCGAAATCGCCCCCACCGTCAGCGACGACGCCGTCCCCACCGGCTCGAACGACAACTGATCACCATTCGGATCCACACCGCGCAACGTCACCGTCGTCGCACCACCCGGCGACGCAACCAACTGCGCCCCCATCGCCACCGGCGCCGGATTCCGTACGTCGACATACGCCGTGCCCGAGTAGGACACTCCGTCAGTGACCCGGTACGGGAACGTCGCGTTCGTGGCACTCGCCAACGCCGACACCTCCACCGTCGCCGTACACACCGACGACCCATCACCCTGCGCCACACACGACGGCACCGAAATCGCCCCCACCGTCAGCGACGACGCCGTCCCCACCGGCTCGAACGACAACTGATCACCATTCGGATCCACACCGCGCAACGTCACCGTCGTCGCACCACCCGGCGACGCAACCAACTGCGCCCCCATCGCCACCGGCTCCGGATTCCGTACGTACACGTATGAGGTTGCCGACGTCGAGTACGCATCCGACACCGAATACCCGAAGTACGCGTTGGACGGGATCGTCTCGGTGAATTCGACGGTCGCGGTACACACGCTTGCGCCATCGGCCTGGGCGACGCAGGTTGGTGACGAGATCACATCGAGGGTGCCGCCGTACTCGGCGCCCGGCACGAAGGTCAGATCGTCACCGTCGGGGTCGACGCCACGCAGCGTGACCGTGGTGGCGTTGCCAGGTGACGCGACCAACTCGGTAGCCATCGCCGTGGGAGCGCCGTTGTTGACGTAGACGTACGCCGTGTCACTCGCCGCTCCATCGTCGACCGTGTAACCGAAGTAGCCAGACGACGACGACAGGGTCACCGTCACATCGGCGGTGCACACCTTGCTGCCGTCGGTCTGCGCCTCGCACACTGGCGCGGAAGGAGTGCCGACCGTGATGTTCGAGAGGTACCCGATCGCGAACGTCAGGTCGTCGCCATCGGTGTCGATGCCGCGCAGCGTGACCGGGCCACCGACAGCGGGGAGGACGACGGTGTCTTCGACGCCAGCAGGTGCCGCGTTGCCGGCCTCACCAGCTGCTTCGACGACGGAGCCGCCCAGCGGCACCACCGGCGCGACGAGCGCGACCATCACGGCCGAGGCCACCAAAGCTCTCGACGTGCGTCGCCGCCCGACCACACCGTCATTCCGATTCGACTCGCTCCGCATGCCCATCCCGATCCCCTTGCTGCAAGTACGACGAAGGCCGTTTCTACGGGGTCGGCGTTACGGCCGCGCTACACGCGCGCTCCACCGGAACCGGCCATCAGCGAACCTCGAGTACAGGTTGAGATTTCAGCCATCGCGCCTGGTCACGGACCGGATTCAGTCCACCGCGCTGAGCGTCAGTGAGCGCCGCCGCGAGACGAAACCGAGGCTCCGAGATGCATGCTGCACCGGGACGAGCGTCACCCGGCGATCACCGATCGCGGTCAGTTCACCGCAGATGGGAACGGGCCTGGCGGACGGCCTCGTCCATCCACCAGGACATGCCTCGGTCGCGCTCGAGCGCCGCCGCCGATTCGAAGGCCTCGACCCTCGCGCACGGTTCCCCGGAGCACGAGTCCATGAACGCCATCGCCAGATCGACCGTCCCGAAGTACGCAACGCCGTGGACGGCGAGGCCGGTACCGCGTCGCTTGCGGAGGTGGTGTGTCAGGTGCCGGCTCGCTGCAGCGACCACTTCGGGTTCGCCCGACTCACCGGCCAGGCGCGCCGTCAATGCCGCGACCGCGGGCCAGGTCTGCGCGCTCGACTCGAGCAGCGCGTCGAACTCGTCGAGCCGACCGATCATCTCGTCGGCGCCGGCGCGGTCACCCGCCTGCAGTGCAGCATGCCCGGCGAGCACCGTCGTCAGTGGCGACGCGTCGGGACGCCGGCCGAGTGCGATCAGGACCTCCGAGAGTTGGCCGAGCTCGCCACGTTGCCACAACAGCATCGCCTGCTGGAGACGGCCGACCGGCTCGGCCATCTCGACGCTCATCTGATGGCCGAACGCAGCCGCGTCGGCGACGACCTCAGCGGCCGTGTCGAGATCGCCGCTCGCCAGCTTCATCGCAGCCTTCGACGCCTGCACCGTCCAGCGGAGATCGGGCCGCGGCATGATCTTCGCGACGTCAGCCAAGTGACTCCTTCGCAGCAGCGACATCGTCGATCGAACCCGTGACGAACGCCTCCCCGAGAGCGAGCAGTGCCACACCGGCCTCGGCGACCACATCGCCGGTGAGGGCGGCATGCCCACGCAGCAGTCCGAACGCCGAGGACGGAAACGGATGACCGATCAGATGGGTGGCCTGCACGCGCACCGACAGCACCAGCGCACGCAGCGACGACGACGGCGATCCGGCCAACTCGCGTTGCGCTTGATCGAGCAAGTCCATTGCGTCGGCGAGTTGGCCCAGATTGAGGTGGTGATGCGCTGCCCAACACTGCAGTTGGATCCTTCGCCGGTGCTCGTCAGAAGGGAGCAGTCGCAGCATCTCCTCGGCCTGCTCGATCTGGTGAGCAGCCGACGTCCCTCCGAGTGCAGAAGGACCCGACGCCAGCAGGGCGTCGCTGCGAAGAAGCGGATCGTCGATGACGCTCGTGCGGTCGAGGACGATGGCGTGGAGCGCTCGACCCCGATCGACCTGACCGGTCGCGAGCAGCACCGTCGCAACCTGCAGCAACGCGGCCACTGCAACGGCATCGGAACGCTCCGTACCGACCACATCGAGATATCGGTCGGCGAGAACCAGCGCGCTCCCGTAGTCCACCACCGCGAGCAGGTGGCGCAATGCGTCTCCCGTCACCTGATCGACCACTCGACGCTCTGCCTCCTCGGACGGATACGGAAGCGCCAGCATCTGCTCCGCGACGAGTGATGAGGGTGCACCCTCGATGCGGAGCGCGTCGACGAGGCGGTGGCGAAGGGTCGACGCTTCGGGCTCGGCGAGACTGGTCTGCAGCGCTCCTGAGATCAGTGCGTGTCTGAATCGCAGACCATGGGAGTCCGGTGGATCGAGAATGCCTCGTTGTGCGAGTTCCCGAGCCGCCGACCGCACGTCGTCCGGACTCGAGGAGCACACACGAGCGAGCACGTCGACGGGTACGTCACCTCCGGCGAGGAGCAGCGTGTAGCAGACCTGGCGTGCCGTCTCGGACACCTGGCCGAGCCGACCCACGATCAGCGTCGTGAGTCGATCGGAGACGCAGCCGAGCTGGTCGAAGCGGTCGTCGCGGAGCAACTCGACACAGAACAGCGGGTTTCCCCCCGACAGCCGGCGCACCCGGTCGACCAGTTCGTCGAAGTTCTCGGAGTCGCTCCTGCCGAAGGCCAGGGCGAGTGACTTGATCTCGTGTTCCTCGAACGGCTCGAGCGAGATGAAGAGACCGGGCGCGAGACCTGCAAGGTGTTCCAGCAGATGAGTGAGCGGCCGATGTGAGGTGTCGGAACGGTAGCCGAGCAGCCACGACACACCTTGCGGGCTCCGATCGGTGATGAATTCGATCAACGATGCGGTTTCATCATCGGCCAGGTGCAGGTCGTCGGCCACGACGACGAGCGCACGGCGCTGCGAGATCTCCTCGATCCGGCGAGCGATCGCAATGCGCAACTCGAAACCTCGGGACAAGGGGTCCGCAACCGAGTTCTTCCCGTTTCGGAGATCGATCCCGAGGCCCCTCGCGAGGTCGAACACGAACTGCCCCCCGCTCATCGGGCCGTCGCTGCACGCCGCGTACACCACGACGGCTCCACTCGACACCGTTCGGTTCACCGCCGATGCCATGAGATGCGTCTTGCCGCTTCCCGGCGGCCCGGCAACGCACGCAGCTCGGACCGATTCACCAGCTGATCCACCGATGATGGAACGCAAGTCGGCCAGGTGCTCCTCCCGCCCGACGAACGGCATCGCACCGAGCTTCAGGAAACGATCCGTCATCGGGGTCGGGCGGGACTCCGTCGCGGCGGGTGCCCCGACCGCCAGCTCGTCATCGTGATTGAGGATCAGTTGCTGGACATGCTCCAACCTGGGACTCGGCCGGAGACCCAACTCCTCCCGAAGGAGACGCTCGTGTCGGCGGTACGCCGCGAGAGCCTCGACCTGGCGACCCGACTGGTACAACGCGATCGCGACCGATGCCACGAGGCTCTCGGACAGAGGATCATCCCGGACGGCCGCTTCGAGTTCAGGAACCACAGCGGGCCCGCGGCCGAGGGCGACCTCCGCTTCGAAGTAGCCCTCGACGGCCCGGCCGCGCAGTGCCAACAGGCGCCCGGTCTCGGCGGTCAGGAACGAGCTCTCCGCGACGTCACCGAACGGGTCACCGCGCCACAGATCGAGGGCCTCACGGAGCGCGATCGCCGCAGCACTCGGATCCGCGGAACGCTCCGCCTGTCCGCGGGCCACGGCAATCTCGAAGCGATCGATGTCGAGATCGAACCTGTCCTGCGCGACCGCATATCCGGCGCCACGGTGCACGATCACTCGTGCATCGTCGTCATCGTCACACAGCGCGTGTCGGAGCCTGACGACCGCCACTCGCAATGCGGAATCCGAGAGGTCGCGATCCGGCCAGACGTCGTGGCGCAGCTGCGACGCCGGAACCACGCCACCGCGTTCGAGCACCAGGCGGAGCAGCAGCGCGCGTTGGCGTACTCCACCCAGTGACAACGGATTCCCGCCTCGGTACGCCCGAACGGGACCGAGCACGTCGAACTCGATGCGTGCGCCCGACACGTGGCGATCATAGGCAACCGTCGAGGTGGTGTTCGACGGTTGCTCTCGCCGGTGTGGCACCGAGTTGCCCCGTTCGTTGCGCACTCCCCGCGTTGTCATGCGCCGACCACCTCGATTCCCGATGAAACGATCTCCTGCCATTCCGCATCACCATCGTGACCACAACCCGAGCATGCGTGCCGGACCGCTCGAGAGGCCGAGAGATCCTGCGGACGCCGAGCGGTGGTCGGCTCAGTGCGCTCCGCTGCCGGTGAGCACGACGAAGATCGTCTTGAGCACGATCTTGACGTCGTGGGTCAGCGACCAGTTGTCGACGTAGTACAGGTCGAGACGCCGGTACAGCTCGAAGTCGGCCTCGGACCGCCCCGACACCTGCCACATCCCGGTGATACCGGGCAGCACACGAAGACGCTCGTGCAGATCCGCACTCCACTGCTCGGTTTCCGACGGCAGCGCCGGGCGGGGCCCGACGATGCTCATGTCGCCCCGGATCACGTTCCACAACTGCGGCAGCTCGTCGATCGACGACTTGCGCAGGAACCGCCCCACCCGCGTGATGCGCGGGTCGGATCGCATCTTGAACAACGCCCCCGAGCACTCGTTCTGATCCTCGAGCTCGGCGCGTCGCGCTTCGGCGTCGCGCACCATCGTGCGGAGCTTGAACATCTCGAACAACTCACCGTCCTTGCCCACCCGGACCTGCTTGAACAACACCGGCCCACGCGAGTCGAGCTTGATCGCCACCGCCGCCACCGCCACGATCGGCACCGTCAACAGCAACACCACACCCGCCAACACGGTGTCGAACGCCCGCTTCAGGAACAGATGCGTGCGCGAACGATTCGTCGGCTCGACATAGATCATCAACCGACCATCGAACGCCTGCGACCGCGTCCGCGAGATGTCGATGTCGTGCAACGACGACGACAAGGCGACGTGACACCCCGCCTCGGTCAACGTCCGGGTCAGCCGGTTGACCACCTCGGGTGCCAACGACGCAACCGACAGGATCGCCCCCGACGCCCCCGTGCGCTGGACCACCTCGAGCGTCTCGTCGAGCGAACCGAGCACGCCGACACCACCACGCTCACCAGCTGGGTCACCGGTGAACCCGACCACCTCGTAGCCGAGATCCGGACGCCGTTGCGTCGCGTGCAGCAGCGACACCGCATCGCTGCCCGTCCCGACGATGACCACACGCCGGCTGATACGCCCCGTGCGACGCAGATTGGAGAACACCCGACGAGCGATCAGCCGCGACACCACCAACGACGCCGTGACACACACGAACAGCAGTCCCACCCACAGCCGCGACAGCTCGCCGTACTGCGCGAGGAACGAGACGGCCACGAGGAATCCAGCGCTCATCACGCCGGCCACCACCAGGTGCCGGAACTCTTCACCGAACCGGCTGATCGCCCGAGCGAGGAACAGATGGTTCGCACCCATCATCAGCACCCACACCGGCACGATGACGACGGTGAGCAACAGCTCCTCGCTGCGGATGTCCGCCGGCACCGGCTTGAAGACCTGCTGGACGACCAACGCGAGGATCGCGCCGACGACGATCGCCACGACATCGGAGGCGATCAACCGCCGCCGCAAACGTTGCGGATTCACCCGACCCGCCGTCGTGTCGAGTCCGACGGTCGCCGTGTCGCGTTCCGCAGCGTCGCCCGCCACCCGCCCGGACGAGCCCGACGATGCGTCGAGCTCGGTCGCAGCGAGGACCGATGCCGCGGGCAACTGCAGCGGTCGTGCACTGCGTTGTCCGCGTGATCCGTCGCCACCGGGTCGTGTCGATGCCGTGGCACCAGCTCGATGTTCATGTCCGCCCATCAGTCCGCCTTCGATCTTCATCGTCCGCCATCGACCAGACTACGCGACGACCACCCTAGGTGGTGAAAGAAATCGTCAGAGTTGGCTCATGTTTTCTTGAATGCCGGAGGGCGGGGAACGCGCGGCCCATGTTTGCAGGGCATTCGGAGACAATCGGGTGCCGCTCACCCACGCCGCCGAGGCGGGCCGTCCCGTCAGGTTTTCGGCAAGGCGTTGCCCGCTCAACCACTCAGGGTGGTCGCACGGTTGCGGTGGGCGGACGGCACGCCGCCTTCGTCGAGCGTCGCGCAGCGCCCGCCATCCGACGTCGGGACATCGATGTTCACCAAGACGTCACGAACGATTCGCTGCGAATGCAGATCGACCGTGTACGAGAAATTGCCGGAAATGCCGAATTCTCGACATCCGACGGGCAAGAATGCACTCTCAGTGACTCTTGCAGCACTCGTCCTCGTGGCCTGGATCGCGCTCGGCATCGCCGTCATCGGGATCCTGAACGTCGCCAAGTGGGCCGTTCGTGCGGCAGCACGCCACGACCACATCGACGTGCCCACTGCCGGTTCCTGGCCGGCACCGCGTCTGTCGTCGTTCGAGCCGACACCCGCTGTCGGACTGTACCGAGCCCACAACCAGGCCGCACGCGTCGATCACGGACCAACCGCACCGCGCTGACGACATCAGCGCGGCGGAGGTCTGGGTCACACCTGGCTGCGATGCCAGTCGTAGGCCGTTCGGACGATCTCGTCGAGGTTGCGCCGAGCTGTCCAGCCGAGCAACTCGCGTGCCGACGTCGGGTCGGCGAAGGTCGACACCGGGTCACCCGGGCGACGGTCGACCACGTCGTGTGGCACCTCCCGACCGCACACCGCCTCGGTCGCACGAAGCACATCGAACACCGACGAACCCACGCCCGTGCCCACGTTCACCTCCGCCGTTGCCCCGCCAGCAGCGAGATACTCCAACGCCTTCACGTGAGCGTCAGCGAGATCCTCGACGTGGATGTAGTCACGAATACACGTGCCGTCGGGAGTCTCGTAGTCGGCGCCGAACACCTGCAATCGACGATCGCCGAGCAGCACCGCCTTCATCGCGAGCGGGATCAGGTTGATGCTGAAGTCCCAGTTCTCGCCGATGCGCCCATCTGAACTCGCACCCGCCGCATTGAAGTAGCGAAGGCTCACCGACCGGAGCCCACCGGCCACCTCGTACCAGCGCAGCATCCGTTCGACGGTCGCCTTCGTCTCGGCGTACACGCTCTCCGGCGCGATCGCTGCGTCCTCGGTGACCGGCACACGCTCGGGGGTGCCGTACACCGAACACGACGACGAGAACACCAACCGCTCGACGCCGGCGGCCAGACAGGCCTCGAGCAACTCGATGGTGCCCGCGACGTTGTTGCGCCAGTACTTCCCCGGCGACTTCATCGACTCGCCCACCGACTTGTACGCAGCGAAGTGCACCACATCGGTGACACCGAAGTCGCGCAGCACCGTGCCGACCAGGTCGGCATCCGCGATGTCACCGACCACCAACGGTGCGCCGAGCGTGGCGTCCTCCTCGCCGAGCTCGAGTGAATCGAGCACGACCACGTCGCGACCGGTCGCACGAAGCGCTCGGACCGTGTGCGAGCCGATGTAGCCAGCGCCACCCGTCACGAGGACCGTCCCTTGTTCCTGCATGCCGACAGTCTGGCCGAAACGGCCACGGTCACCGAGCCCAACGGCGAGTATCGCCCGCGATCTCCCCGGCGGTCGGTCACCCGCCGAGACCGGGAGAATCGGCTCCGGTCACTGCCCCAGCCCGTATCGTCGGGGCCATGAAGGGCATCATCCTGGCGGGCGGCACCGGCTCGCGTCTGCACCCCGTCACCCGGGGCACGTCGAAGCAACTGCTGCCGGTGTACGACAAGCCGATGATCTACTACCCGCTGTCGGTGCACATGCTCGCCGGCATCCGCGAAGTGCTCGTGATCACCACCCCCGAGGACCGGGCGGGGTTCGTGCGGCTGCTCGGCGACGGCTCGCAGTGGGGCCTGCAGATCTCCTACGCCACGCAGGACTCTCCCGACGGACTCGCCCAGGCGTTCCTGATCGGCGCCGACTTCCTCGACGGGCAGGGCGCCTCACTCGTGCTCGGCGACAACCTCTTCTACGGCGCCGGCCTGTCGAAACTCGTGTCCACCGCGGCGGCCCGCCCATCCGGTGCCACCGTGTTCGGGTATCACGTCAAGGACCCGCAGCGATACGGCATCGTCGACCTCGACGCCGACGGACGCCCGACCAAGATCGAGGAGAAGCCCACGCAGCCCACCAGCAACTGGGCGGTCACCGGGCTCTACTACTTCGACGAGCGCGTCGTCGAAGCTGCCGAAGCGGTGAAGCCGTCGCCGCGCGGCGAGCTCGAGATCACCTCGGTCATCGACTACTACCTCGCACGGGGCGAACTCCACGTCGAACAGCTCAACCGCGGCTTCGCCTGGCTCGACACCGGCACGTTCGACTCGATGGTCGAGGCCTCCGAGTTCGTCCGCGTGATCCAACATCGCCAGAACAACCAGATCGCCTGCCTCGAAGAGATCGCCTGGGTGCAGGGCTGGATCGACGACGACACGCTCCGCGCTGCCGGCGTGTCGATGGAGAAGAACACCTACGGTCAGTACCTGCTCAACCTGCTCGATGGAGGGCCGCGATGAAGATTCTCGTCACCGGCGGCAAGGGCTTCATCGGCTCCGCCGTCGTCCGCCACCTGATCAACCACACCGACCACGATGTCGTCAACGTCGACAAGATGACGTACGCGGCCACCGACGGCTCCACCCAGTCGGTCGCCGACAGCCCACGGCTGCGCTTCGAGCAGGCCGACATCTGCGACATCGACCGGATCACGGAGATCTTCGTCGAACACTCCCCCGACGCCGTGATGCACCTCGCCGCGGAGAGCCACGTCGACCGCTCGATCGACGGCCCCGCCGCGTTCATCCAGACCAACCTGGTCGGGACGTTCACCATGCTCGAGGCGGCACGCGCCGCCGGTGTCCAGCGCTTCCACCACATCTCCACCGACGAGGTGTTCGGATCGCTCGGGCCGAACGATCCGGCATTCACCGAGACCACGCCGTACGACCCCCGGTCGCCGTACTCGGCGTCGAAGGCCGGCTCCGACCACCTCGTCCGAGCGTGGGGCGAGACCTACGACCTGCCGGTGCTGCTCACCAACTGCTCGAACAACTACGGGCCGTTCCACTTCCCCGAGAAGCTCATCCCGCTCGTCACCATCCGCGCCCTGCACGGCGAGCCACTTCCCGTGTACGGGAAGGGCGACAACATCCGCGACTGGCTCCACGTCGAAGACCACGCCGCCGCGCTGGTCACCGTCGTCGAACGGGGCACACCGGGCGAGACCTACAACATCGGCGGCAAGGCCGAACGCACCAACCTCGACGTCGTCGAGACCCTCTGCGACCTCGTCGACGAACTCGCCGGGCCGCTGACCGATCCGCCCCACGCAGGCGAGTCGCGCCGCTCGCTGATCACCTTCGTCGCCGACCGGCCCGGGCACGACCACCGCTACGCGATCGACCAGACCAAGATCCAGCGGGAGCTGGGCTGGGAGCCCGAGCACACGTTCGACACCGGGCTGCGCGACACCGTCCAGTGGTACCTCGACAACCAGGCATGGTGGCAACCGCTACGCGACAGGCAGGCCACCGAACGCCTCGGGTTGAAGAAGTAGCACGGAGGAAGCCGCTGCGATGGAGATCATCACCACCGCCCTCGACGGCCTCGTCGAGATCCGCCCGACCCGCCACGGCGACGACCGCGGCTGGTTCAGCGAAACGTACAAACGACAGACGCTGCGCGACGCCGGCATCGACATCGAGTTCGTGCAGGACAACGAATCGTTCTCCGCACCCACCGGCACGTTGCGGGGGCTGCACTACCAGGTCGCGCCACACGCCCAGCACAAGCTGGTGCGCGTCATCCAGGGGTCGATCCTCGACATCGCGGTCGACATCCGCCGGGACTCACCCACGTTCGGCCAGCACGTCGCCGTGGTCCTCACCGCCGAGCAGGGCAACCAGCTGCTCGTGCCCGCCGGATTCGCCCACGGGTTCTGCACCCTCGAACCCGACGTGCGCGTGGCGTACAAGGTGAACGATGTGTACGCGCCGGAGTGCGAACGGGCGATCCGCTGGGACGACCCCGACCTCGCCATCGACTGGCAGCTGCCACCGGACGGCCCCACACTCTCCGGCAAGGACACCGTCGCTCCTCTCCTCGCCGACCAGCCCGACCTCTTCTGAGCCCGAACCCGGGTGTGCGAGTCGCGTCTCGGCGGATCTGGTCGCGACAGTCGGAACCAGATCCGCCGAGACGCGAACAGCGCGCCCGGTTGTCGCGTCAGCCGAGCGGTGCGTCCGCGGACGCGCTGCGGGTCCACGCCTCGATCACGACATCGGCGGCCTCCTCCGCGCTGAGCGCACTGGTGTCGACACGCACCTCCGGCGCTTCTGGTGGCTCGTAGGGCGAATCGATACCGGTGAAGTTGACCAGCTCGCCACGACGGGCCTTCGCGTAGAGGCCCTTCGGGTCGCGTTCCTCGGCCACCTCGAGCGGCGTGTCGACGAACACCTCGATGAACTCACCGTCCTCCACGGCGTCACGGGCGAGACGTCGTTCGGCACGGAACGGCGAGATGAACGACACCAAGACGACCAGGCCGGCGTCGACCATCAGGGCGGCGACCTCGGCGATGCGACGGATGTTCTCCACCCGGTCGGCGTCGGTGAACCCGAGGTCGCGGTTGAGGCCGTGGCGGACGTTGTCGCCGTCGAGCAGGTAGGTGCGCACGCCCTGGGCGTGGAGCTTCGACTCGACGATGTTGGCGATCGTCGACTTCCCCGACCCCGAGAGACCGGTGAACCACAACACCGCCGGCGCATGACTGTTCAGGCCGGCGCGGGCGGCCTTGTCGACCTTCACGTCCTGCCAGTGGATGTTGTGCGAACGCCGCAGCGCGAAGTGCAGCAGCCCGGCGCCCACGGTGACGTTGGTGAGCTTGTCGATCACGATGAAGCCGCCGGTGTCGCGGTTCGTGTCGTACGGGTCGAACGGGATCGTCCGGTCGAGGCTGATGTTGCACACGCCGATCTCGTTGAGCTCCAAGGTGTTCGCCGCCAGGTGCTCCAGGTTGTTGATGTCGACCCGGTACTTCGGATGCGCGATCGTCGCCCCCACCGTGCGGGCACCGATCTTCACGAGATACGGCCGACCCGGCAGCATCGCGTCCTCGTGCATCCACACGATGTGCGCCTCGAACTGGTCGGCCACCTCGGCCGGATCGTCGGCCGCACACAGCAGGTCGCCGCGGCTCACGTCGATCTCGTCGGTCAGCGTGATCGTCACCGACTGGCCGGCGATCGCCTCGGGAAGATCGCCGTCCATCGTCACGATCCGATCGACCGTGCTCATGGTCCCGGCGGGCAGTACCCGGATCGGATCGCCGGGCTTGATCGAGCCGCCGACGATGCGACCGGAGAACCCGCGGAAGTCGAGGTTCGGGCGGTTGACCCACTGCACCGGCATGCGGAAGCTCTGCTCGGCGAGGTCGTCGTCGACCGGCACCGTCTCGAGGAACCCGAGCAGTGTCGGACCGTGATACCACGGCGTGTTCGCGCTGTGCTCGACGATGTTGTCGCCCTTGAGTGCCGACAGCGGGATGAACGTCACGTCGTCGAGACCGATGCGACCGGCGAAGTCGGTGTACTCCTCCTCGATCGCCGAGAACACCTCGTGCGAGAAGTCCATCAGGTCCATCTTGTTGATGGCCACCACCACCCGCTTGATGCCGAGCAGCGACACGATGTAGCTGTGGCGGCGGGTCTGGGTGAGCACCCCCTTGCGAGCGTCGACGAGGATGATCGCCACGTCGGCGGTCGACGCGCCGGTCACCATGTTGCGGGTGTACTGCTCGTGGCCCGGGGTGTCGGCCACGATGAACTTGCGGCGCTCGGTGGCGAAGAAGCGGTAGGCGACGTCGATCGTGATGCCCTGCTCGCGCTCGGCCGACAGGCCGTCGAGCAGCAGTGCGAAGTCGAGGTCACCGCCCTGCGTGCCCACCTTCGCCGAGTCGATCTCCAGCGCCGCGAGGTGGTCCTCGAACACGAGATGCGTCTCGTAGAGCAGGCGTCCGATCAGGGTGCTCTTGCCGTCGTCGACGCTGCCGCAGGTGATGAACCGCAGCAGGCTCTTGTACTGATGCGACGTGAGGTAGGCCTCGATGTCCTCGGCGATCAGATCCTGGGTCGCCGTCGTGCCCAATCCTGCATTCGTCATCAGAAGTGCCCTTCCTGCTTCTTCTTCTCGAGCGAGCTGATGCCGTCGTGGTCGGCCACACGGCCCTGGCGCTCCGACGTGGTCGCCAGCAACATCTCCTGGATGATCCCCGGCAGCGTGTCGGCGGTCGACTCGATCGCACCGGTCAACGGGTAACAACCGAGCGTGCGGAACCGGACGGTTCGCATCTCGGGCACCTCGCCCGGTGCCAGCGGCATCCGGTCGTCGTCGACCACGATCAACGTGCCGTCACGCTCGACCACCGGACGCGGCTTCGCGAAGTACAGATCGACCAACGGGATGTTCTCGAGGTGGATGTACTGCCACACGTCGAGCTCGGTCCAGTTCGAGATCGGGAACACCCGCACCGTCTCACCCTTGCTGCGCCGGCCGTTGTACAGCTGCCAGAGCTCGGGTCGCTGCCGCTTGGGATCCCACTGGTGCTGCGGGCTGCGGATCGAGAACACCCGCTCCTTGGCCCGCGACTTCTCCTCGTCGCGCCGGGCGCCACCGAACATCACGTCGAACTTGCGCTCGTCGACGATCTGCTTGAGGCCCTCGGTCTTCCACATGTCGGTGTGCACCGCCGAGCCGTGGTCGATCGGGTTGATGTTCTTCTCGATGCACTCGGGGTTGTGGTGCACGATCAGCTCGAGGCCGTGCTCCGCGGCCATCGCGTCGCGGAACTCGTACATCGCCCGGAACTTCCAGAGCGTGTCGACGTGCACCAGCGGGAACGGCGGCGTCGACGGGTAGAACGCCTTGACCGCCAGGCGCAGCAGCACCGAGCTGTCCTTGCCCATCGAGTAGAGCAACGCCGGCCGCTCCGCTTCCGACACCGCCTCGCGCATGATCTGGATCGCCTCGGCCTCCAAGCCGCTGGAGGTGCGTGAGGCGGCCCGCGGTCAGTGCGGGGGCCTCGCTCGTGGTGGCTGCGGTCATCCGGGTCTCCTCGATGGTCGATTGTCTACCAACTCGGTGGAGAATACCGGAAACCTCGTCTGGAACGGGTCAAGAAGCCGAGACGGCGGCACCCACTGCTCTGCGTCAGCCCACATCGACGATTCGAACGTTGTCGCTGACGCTGGAGCCGGAAGCGACTGCAGCGGCCCCGCTCAGCCGAGAACGGACTGCACCGCCTCGATCACCTGCTCGTGGAAGCGGCCGTCGGTGGCGACGACGCCGCTGTTGGCCTCGAGCTGGGCGCCGCGGGAGAAGTCGAGCGGGGCGCCGGTGACGTCGGTGACCACTCCCCCGGCCTGCTCCACCACGAACTTGCCGGCGGCGTGATCCCAGATCTTCTCGCGGTAGTCGGCCCGGGTCGGCAGACGCAGATAGATCGACGCGTCACCGCGGGCGACGGCCGCGTACTTGCACTGGCTGTCGATGCGGTACGGCTCGGCGGTGATGCCGAGGCGGGCAGCGATCTGGGCGGAGTGGTCCTGGTTCGAGTGGCCGGACTCGACCGACTCGCAGAACCGCGCCTCGGCCAGGCTCGCCGGGGCGGCCACGGTCACCGGGTGCGGGTCGGCCGCCGCGCCGTACCAGGCCTGGCACACGCCATCGGTGGCGGCGAAGATCGCACCGGTCGACCCGTCGGGATTCGGCAGGTTCGGGCAGCCGAGCACCCCGAGGATCACCTCGCCGCCCTCGATCAGGCCCAACGCGATGGCGTACTGGTCGCCGCGCAGGAAGCCCTTGGTGCCGTCGATCGGATCGAGCGTCCAGAAGCGGCCGGCCGCGCCGCCACCGGTGCCCGCGGACGCGCCGACCGAGATCCAATCGAGGACGCTGCCGGGCGACACGGTGTCGCCGCGCTGTGTGCGGACCAGGCCGGTGACCGCGTCGAGCAGTTCGGTGGCGTCGGCTGATCGCAGGTCGTTCGAGTCCTCCTCGCCGATCATCTCGATCGCACCCAGCGAGTCGGTCAACTCGGCGCACACCACGGCCTGCGCGGCGAAGTCGGCGATCGTCACCGGGCTCTCGTCGCCCTTGGTCAACGTGTGCCCGCCGAGCAGCCGGCCCTGCGCGCTGCGGCACACCTCCGATGCGGCCCGAACCGCTGCGAGCGCGGCCGCCAGCTCGGCTGACCGTGCGCCGGTCGCTTGGTTCGTCAGGGGATCAGGTCCGTGTGCCATGGCGCTCCTCGGTGCTGCGGCGGTACTCGGCGGCCAGGTCGGCCACCTCGGGCGGCAGGTCGCCCGAGATCAGGTCGGCGAGGCTGACGGTCTCGAGCACCCGGCGCAGGCTGCCCCTGATCGCCATCCACACCTCGGGCAGCGCGCCGGCCGGGCCGTCGTAGTGGAGGGAGCGGAGGCTCGCGTCGTGCACATCGGCCAACGGGCCGTCGACGGCACGGAAGATGTCGGCGAGCGAGATCTCCTCCGGCGGGCGAGACAACGTGAAGCCGCCGTCGGGGCCACGCTTCGAGCGGACCAACTCGGCCCGCTTGAGGTCGCGGAAGATGTCGAGCAGGAACTTCGGCGAGATGCCCTGGCGGGTGGCGATCGACTCGGCCTTCGCGTTCGATCCGTCGGATGCGGCGAGTTCCGCCATCGCCCGCACCGCGTTGTCGACCCGCTCCGAGATCCTCACCCCTGCGACGGTAACCGCCCGCGAGATGTGAACGCCGTGCGGTTGCCGACCACCACCCCCGACCGCCACCCCCGACCACGACACCGAGGACCGCCGCCGTCACGGTCTGCAACTCAGCGGCGCCGGGCGGACGCTCAACTTCGTCGGATGGTCGCCGTATCCGAACGGGATCGACAACTACGCCGCCAACCCGGTGGCGTACCAGCCCCCGCTCGACTCGTACACGCTCACGAGCGGCTTCGACTTCGCGCTGCGTGGTGGCGTCGCCGACTCGAAGACCGCCACCATCTGCGTCAATGGCTACTGACCGGTAACACCAGGGGCGCCTCCACCGGACGCTGATCACCACAGCCGTCACGATCGGCGCGCTCGCGAGCGTGCTCGCACGCCGCAGGTGCCCGGCGTGTCGGTGCGCGAGCCCCGAGACATTGCTCTCCGGCGCGGACTTCCTCCGAGCGCTCGTGGGCACCCACTGGACCCCGACGACCGCCTGGAGAACGGAGCGCACAATGGGTCCAGTCCATCGAGATCAGCCGACCACCGATCGCTCGATCGCGGCCGGCGCAGACCGAGCGCTGCGCACCGCGAGCGGTCCAGCCCCGACGCACTCGACGAGCCGGCGGCGACGGATCCACCTCACCGACGTCGTGCTCGCACTCGCCGTGGTCGCGCTGGCGACGGTCGGCGGCAACGGGCAGGCGCCGTCGGGCGATGCCGCCCCGCCACCGGCGAACCGGTTCGCCCACGGCGCAGCCGGGACCGCCCGCAACGGGTTCGGCGGCGAGGTCGCCGCATCGCCGACGATCGAGTCGTGGCCCGGCACCGGTGCAGGACGCAACGGCGGACCGTTCGCCTTCATCGGCGCCCAGTACGGCACGCTGTGGAGCATCCCGCCGTCGGCCAACAACTCGCTCGGGGTCGGCTACTGCGTGATGGAGGATGTCGGTGGCGAAGGGACGGTGTCACGCCAGCCCGACCCGCCGATGTGGGACGCCGGCGAGACCGCCCGAGCCGCTGCGCTGATGGCGACGTTCGGCGGCGACCGGGTGGTGCCCTACGGCATCGACGCCAGCGGCGCCTACGACCTCACGTCGGGCGAGTGGCTGCAGCCATCGCTCCTCGGCGGCGGCGAGTACACCAGGCGGCGACAGGTCGCCGTCAACTTCGGCGTCAAGATGTTCGTCGAGGACGTCAGCCCGTCCGGCGTGGCCGCGGGCCGCAAGCTGGCGCGCGACACCGCGATCGTGCGCGGGTCCGGCGGCGAGTTCTCGGCACTGCGCAACGGCTATGCGATGGCGCAACGGATGGCTGACGTCGCCGAGTTGCAGCACGCCGTCGGTGGCGTCCACCTCCACCTCGTGTGGGGCACCCCCGACGGCGAACCACCGACGACCGCCGGCACGTATCCGCTCGAGGTGCGCGCCATCGACGGCACCGGCAAACCCGTCGGGTACGTGCCGGTGCTGCAGCTGTCCGCCACCGGCATCGACGGCCATCGCTCGGTCGGCACCAGTGCGACGGTCGACCGGGTCGGCGACACCGCCGACGACCTGGCCCGCTGGAGCGCCGCCGAACTCGCGGGCTGGCCGACGTGGGACATGGGCGGCTCGATGGCCGACGATGCGCGCTTCGCACTTCCCACGAATCCGGCGGCGGCCGACGTCACCGACGCTGCCGGCGTCGCCCGCTTCGCCGTCACCGTCCCCGGGCCGGACTGGGAACTCGCCTTCCACACGCAGGCCCCCACCGCCGACGCCGACCTCTACTCCGGAACCGGGGTCCAGGGTCAGATCACCTGGAGCGGACCTCCGCAGTCGGCGTCGGTCCGTCAGGCGATCGCGTCGCCACCGGTCGGCCGCTTCGTGATCCGCAAGACGCTCGATGCCACCGACATCCGCAGCGATCGCGACATGTCGGGGTTCGTGTTCGACGTGACGTCGACGGACGGGACCGAGCTCGAACAGTTCGCGACGGCACCGGACGGCCGCACGCCACCGATCGAGGCCGGACCCGGCGACTACCGCATCACCGAGGTCGGCCGTCCGGCGTGGGCGACCGGGCTGATCGACGCCGGCCCGATCGCCTTCCGCTTCGATCCGGTGAGCGAGGCCTCCCCGGACACGATCCAGGCCGAAGTCGTCTACACCAATCTCGTTCCCACGCCGACGATCACGACGTACGCATCCGACGCTGCCGACGGCGACAAGTTCGTGTCTCCGCGCCCCGGCGATGGCGCGTCGCCGACTGCGACGGTCGTCGACCGGGTGACGTACTCGGGTCTCGTGCCGGGTACTCCGTACGTCGCTCGCGGCGAACTCGTCGTCGCCGACGGGTCGTGTGACGGCTGGTGCCCCACACCGGCGGCCTCCGGGGAGGTCGCCTTCCTCCCCGACGATCCGGACGGATCGATCGATGTCAGGATCGAGCTCCCCACCGGTGCGACGGGCGGCGGAGCGGTCGGTGTGGTCGTCGAGCGGCTCATGGTCGCGGCGTCCGGGCGGGTCGTGGCGGAGCATGCCGACCTGGCCGATCCGGCGCAGACCGTGTGGTTCCCCGTGATCACCACGTCGCTGCAGCGCGACGACGCTGGCGAACCGCCCGTCGGGTCGGCGTCGCGGGAGGTGGCGATCGGGGATGCGATCGTCGACGTGGTCGACTACGCCGGCCTGGCCCCCGGGGAGCAGTACCGCCTCGAGATGACACTGCACCGCCGTCGGGACGACGGCACCTGCGTTCCCACGGACGTGGCCGCCACCGCCGACGTCCAGCCCGCGACGCACCGGGGTCGAGCCGAGGTGCGCGGCGCAGCGATCCCCGGCCCGGGAGTGTTCGTGGCGTTCGAGCGGCTGCTGCTCGACGATCAGCTGATCACAGCCCACGAGGACTGCGACGACCAGACCCAGACGCTGTGGGCACGTCCGCCCCACATCGAGCCACCCCAGCAGGAAACCCCATCACCCACCACCACACCACCCACGACCACACCACCCACGACCACCACCACGACTCCACCACATCGACGACGACACCGGCCAGCACGACGCCAGCGACCACCGAGGCATCCCCGTCGACCTCCACGCCACCCCCGTCGACGACCGACGCGCCGCCCCCTGCGACGACAGCCCCACCCACGACGCCGCCACTCCCGCGGACCGGGAGTTCCAGCTCACGGTCGATGGCGGGCGGCGCACTGGGCTTGGTCCTCATCGGTGCCGGGCTGTTGCTCATGGTCCGGCCGCAAGCGCCGAGCGTGAGATCGGGGTAGAGTCGCCAGGGCAATGAGGCGGATCGAGCGGCGGCTCGACGGGCACCGGCGGGCCCAGTCTCGGATGGCGGCGGCGAGATGACTCTCACGACGGCACCGGGCAGCGACACCGCGCGTCCCTCGGGGACCCCACCCGAGCCGCCCCCCACGCGCCCGTCCCCGAGCACCACCACACCCACCACCGCCCACGGGCTCTCACCCGCCACCGCGCCCGTCCCCCCGCCGCCGCCACCACCCGCACCGCCACCACCCGCACCACCACCACCGCCCGCCCCCACCCGTTTGCGTCGAGAAAACGGTGACCCGGCCCACCCAGAACCCGACACAAACGGCGCCGCCGCCTCCCCCATCCGTTTGCGTCGCGGAATCGGTGACCCGGCCCACCCAGAACCCGACACAAACGGCGAAAGCGGGGCGGCGGGGTTCGAGCCACCAGCAGAGGTCGCCTCGGGCTGGACGCCGACCCGAACGAGCCGGATCATCGTCGCGATCGCGATCCTCGCCGGCGCCCTCGCAGCGACGGCCGGATCACACCCGACGGGCGACACCGGCATCGACATGGTGCTGGTCGGCGTCGTCGTCGCCGGGGTCACCTGGCTCGGCGCCGCCGCGATGCGCTGGGACGCGGCGATGGCCACGCTCGTCGCCGGCGTCCTGTCGTGGTCGATCATCGGCGTGGTCGTCGGCGCCACCGCGGCGATCGTCGGCTTCAGGGTCGAGGTGAGGCCGGGACAACGCGGCATCGTCAACGCGGCACTGATCGCCATCGCGCTCAACCTCGCCGTCCGCAGTCAGCTCGGGGTGTTCCTCGGCGCGTCGGCGCTGGTCTTCGTGGCGCTGGCCAGCTACCTCGGCGCCGTCGGCTTCGCCCGACGTGACCGGTACAGCCGCCAGATGGTGGCCATCGTCGTGGTCGGTGCCGCCGCGCTCGCCATCGCCGGAACGGCCATCTTCGCCGCGTTCGCATACCTCGCCGCCGACGACCTGCGAACGGCCGACGACCACGCCAACGCCGGCCTCCAGGCCCTCGGCGACGGTGACATCGTCGTCGCCCGTCGAGTCGTTCGACGACGCCGCCGCCGCTTTCGATGCCGCCGATCGACGCCTCGACACGTCGTTCACCGCTCTCGCCAGATACATCCCCGGCGTGGCCCAGCACCACCGCGCCGCCACCGAGCTCACCTCGAGCGCGGCAGCATCGAGTCGGCTGCTGAGCGACGAGTTGGCACGTATCGATCTCGGTGCCCTCAGCGTCAGCGGCGGGCGAATCGACGTCGACGAGGTCCGGGCGCTGCAGGCGCCGCTGCGCGCGATCGAAGCGCAGATCGAGACGTTGCAGGCCACCGTGGCCGACCTCGACAGCCACTGGCTCGCCCCGCCGGTGGCCGACCGACTCGACGCGCTGGCCACCGAGCTCGCCGAGCAGCGTCAGCGCAGCTCCGACGCCCTGACCGTTGCGATCGCTGCACCCGGTCTGCTCGGCGGCGAAGAACCACGCACGTACTTCATCGGCTTCACCACACCGGCCGAGGCCCGTGGCATCGGCGGCTTCATGGGCAACTGGGCCGAGATCACCGTCGCCGACGGCCAGATCGCCGTCACCCGGTTCGGTCGCACCGACGATCTCAACACCGCCGGCGACCCCGCCACCCGACGCTTCACCACCGGCGCCACCGACACCTTCGACCCCCAGCTCGACGAATGGCTCCGCCGCTACGGGAACTACAACCTGGCCTCCGGACCGGGCGGCACGACCGGACCCGAGCCGTGGAAGAACATCAACATGTCGCCCGACATGGCGGCGACCGGCCGTGCGATCGCCGACCTCTACCCCCAGAGCGGTGGAGGCCGACTCGATGGCGTGTTCATGATGGACGTCTACACACTCGCCCGCCTCCTCGACTTCACCGGACCGATCCCGTTGCCCGACGGCCAGGTGATCGACGGCCAGCGCACCGTGACCGCCGACACCGCCGCCGACTTCCTGCTCAACGACCAGTACGACCTCACCACGACGACCGAGCGCGTCGACGTGCTCGAGGAGTTCTCGCTGGCGGTCATCGACACCCTCCTCGCCGGCACCCTGCCGCCGCCGACCGATCTGCTCGACACGCTCGGGCCGATGGTCGACCAGGGGCGCTTCACCGGCTGGGCCGCCCGGCCCGACGAACAGGCCGTGCTCGAGCAGATCGGCATGGGCGGCACGCTCGCCGACCCCCAGCTCACCAGCGACGCGCTCGCGATCGCCTTCAACAACGCGGCCGGCAACAAGATCGACTACTACCTCGACGCCAGCGCCGCCTACGCCGTGACCGCCGACGCCGCCACGAGCACCGCCGATGCCACGCTCGGCATCACCCTCACCAACAACGCGCCCACGGACGGCGAACCGAACTACGTGATCGGCAACCTGATCGGCCTCGACACGAGCCACAACCGCACCTGGGTGTCGGTCTTCTCGAAGCTTCCTGTCACGAACGTCACCCTGAACGGTCTGCCGGTCGACACCGGGATCGGCGCCGAAGCCGGCTACTTCGTCACGTCGGTGTTCGTCACGCTCGCACCGGGCGAGTCCAGTGCGCTCGAGTTCGAGATGAGTGGCCGGGTCGACATCGCCGATGGCTACACCCTCGCCGCGAGAACGCCGCCGACCGTTGCGCCGACGCCCCTCGCGATCGACGCGACGTGGCTCGACGGCGATGGGGCGCCCCACCACGCCAGTGATGCCCGCCGAGATCCGGGCATGTCGACGCTCCGCGTCGTTCCGGATCGCTGAGGCAGACCGTTCCCGCCCGATCGGTGGGTGCGAACCGGGAACACCATGCGACCCTTCCCGCGGCGCGGACCCGGTACGACCGACCACAGCGTGCCATCACTCTCCGTGAGATTCGAGCAGACCAACCGTTGACGTGGCGGCCCGAACGCCCAGCGTGGGCGGAGCCGACGACTCCAGACTCTGCCTTGAATCTCAAGCGGGGCATGGGTTTTCTCCGGTTCCGCACTTGCAGTTGCAGGCGCCGGCCCGGTAGAGTCGCCACCACTGAACGTGGTCAACCCGATTGCGATCAGCAGGCGGACACTGAAGGCGGGCTCATGACAACCACCAACGCATCACCGGCGTCACACGTCGACCGGACTGCACCACCGGGTTGGCGGCACCTGGTGGCGGGCATCGCTGCGGTGCTGCTCGTCATGACCGCCGCCCCCTCGGCGGCGCACGCCGAGGACGGTGCGGCCGACGCCGGGCTGGTGGCCACCGGGCTTCCGCCGGTACCTCCCTCGTCCGACAACTACGTCACGACGACCAGCGCTGCGGTGCGGTCGATCGAGGTCGGCGCCTTCTCACCGGTCTGCGTTCGGGACGCTCCGTTCGTCAGCTACGCAATCGTTCCCGTGGGCTTCACGCCGGTCAGCGGCACTGCCACGCTGGTCGTCAAGACCGTGACGGGAACCGTGGTCGAGACGCTCGAGGTGTCCAACCTGTCCGGCACGTTCATCTGGCCCGGCGCGTCAGTCGACGCGGCCGGCAACGGAACCGACTGGCCCGGGTGGATGCTGGCCGACGACGGATCGTGGATCCCCGATCCCAGCGATGAGATCCTCCGCGACGGGCTGATCATCGACGTCACGGTGGACGGCGTGTCCGCCTCGACGACCGTCAGCTACGTGCCAGCGTCATCAGCGTGCGCCAACCCGCCCGAAGCGGTCGTTCCCACCACCACCACTCCACCGACCACGACGGTCTGCGTGCCCGGCCAGAACAACGACGGCAATCCCGCGGACGACTGCGCACTCCCGCAGACGGGCGGCGGCCCCGGCAATGGCGTGATCGTCGGCGCCGCGGCGTTGTTGGCCGGTCTGCTGATGCTCACCGCCGCTCGCCGCCGCCGCAACGACGGGATCAGCCCCCAAGCGAGCTGATCCAGCACCCAGGCGATGAGCGGCGTCCCCGTCCACGGGGGCGTCGCTCATCGCTCGAGGGGTGTGGGCGGGCCGGAGTTGTCGCGTCAGGAGATCAGGGCGTCATCAGTGCGACGGGGAGGCCGAGGCCGACGTCGGAGCGCACGGTGGCGATCCGGCGGCCCGGTTGCACGGCGTCCTTCGGCGGTGACACGCGATCGGCGCCGAGGCGGGCGCACGCGGCGTCGAGATCGTCGACGTTGACCACGAGGCCCCAGAAGCTCGCCGGTCCGTCGGGGATGTCGGGCCGCTCGACGAGCTCGACGATCAATCCGCCACGTCCGATGCGGTGGAAGCCCTGCCGCATCTCGCCCAGATCGCGGATGCGCTTGAGCTCACAGCCGGTGGCCGCAGCGATCGCGTCGCTCGTCCGCTCGAGCTGCGAGGTCATCACCACCACGTGATCGAGCCCGACCGCGCCGATCTCGTGATCGGCGTACATCGGACCTCGGGCGGGGACGATCTCCGTGGGCAGACCGTCGATGTCGACCCGGCGGTCGGTCGAATCGGGGTGGGAGTGCTCGGTGATCCCGCTCAACGCCCAGCCGACGATGCCGGTGGCGGAACTGGAGATCTCGGCGTCAGCACCGCTGTGCTGAGGCGCCGACGACGAGCCGGGGGTGAGGATGCGAAGCGAGGTGCCGTGGAGCGGAAGATGGCCGTCGTCGGTGACGACGAAGCCGATCGATCGCCAGACGTCGGGATCGCCCGACACCGTGAGCCACTCGACTCGGGGGTCCACGATGCAGCGACGTCCGGCGCGTGGGGATCAGTTCAGCCGCGGCCCATGTTGGGGCGCTTGCCGTGATTCGCCTTCGAGCGGCGCATCTTGGCCTTCTTCTTCTTGGTCTTCTTCGACATAGGGATGCCATGCTACGGCGCCGCCCACCCCGCCCCAACGCCGCCACCGAGCGCCCCGGCACCGCGGGCACCTCGGAGCAGGCCGTTCGACACCAGGCGGGCAACCGTCCGGTCGGCCGCTGCGCGAACCCGACCACTACGTTGCCGACATGACGACCGACGAGCACGCAACTCCGACCGGCACCGGAACGACCGGAACCGCCATCCACGGCACGGTCGCCCCCGGCTTCGAGGCGGTGCGAGACGCGTTCGCCGACAACTTCGCCACCCAGGGCGACGTCGGCGCGTCGGTGGCGATCACGATCGGCGGCGAAACGGTCGTCGACCTGTGGGGCGGCACCGCCACCTTCGACGGTCCCGACGACGACGAGGCAGGCATCCCCGGCGTCGAGGGCGACTGGCAGGAGGACACGATCATCAACGTGTGGTCGACCACCAAGACGATGGCCGCGCTGTGTTGCCTGATGCTCGCCGACCGGGGCGAGCTCGACCTGTACGAGCCGATCGCCACCTACTGGCCCGAGTTCGCAGCCAACGGCAAGGAGTCGGTGGCGACGCGGCACGTGCTGAGTCACACCGCCGGATTGTCCGGTTGGGACGAACCGCTCACGATGTTCGACCTCCTCGACCACGACAAGTTGGTCGGCCTGCACGCGGCGCAGGCGCCGTGGTGGGAGCCCGGCACGAAGTCCGGCTACCACGCGATCAGCCAGGGCTACCTGCTCGGCGAGATCGTCGAGCGTGTCGACGGCCGATCGCTCGGCACGTTCTTCGCCGAGGAGGTCGCCGGGCCGCTCGGCGCCGACTTCCACATCGGCACGCCCGCTTCGTGCGACGCACGGGTCGCCCGCGTGATCCCGCCGTCGAGCCCGCTCGGTGAGGAGGACGCCGACCGCGACTCGATCGCCTACCGCACGCTCTCCAACCCGGCGCTCACCGCCGACTTCTCGTGGCGCAAGGACTGGCGCCGCGCCGAGATCCCTGCCGCCGGCGGCCACGGCAACGCACGCTCGGTTGCGCTCTGCCACACACCGACGGCGTGCGGCGGCACCGCTCGCGGTGTCACGCTGCTCTCCGAGGAGGGCGTGGCGCGCATCTTCGACCAGCAGATCGAGGGGCCCGATCTGATCCTTCCGGTGGAGCTGAACATGGGCATGGGGTTCGGGCTGCCGGGGCCGATGCTGCCCGTGCCGAACCCGCGCACGTGCTTCTGGGGCGGCTGGGGCGGTTCGCTCGCGATCGTCGACGTCGACGCCCAGATGAGCTTCAGCTACGTGATGAACAGGATGGGCGAGGGCACCACCGGCGACCTACGCGGCGCCGGCCTGCTCCTCGCCGCCTACGGCGCCATGATGGCCTGACCCGCCCGCCGCACCGCACCACGTTTGCGTTGCACTTCCGGTGGACCGTCCCACCCAGACCGTCGCGCAAACGGGGACGGCCGCGGCCCATCACGTTTGCGTCGCACTTCCGGTGGACCGCCCCACCCAGAACGTCGCGCAAACGGGGACGGCCGCGGCCCATCACGTTTGCGTTGCACTTCCGGTGGACCGTCCCACCCAGAACGTCGCGCAAACGGGGGGCGTGGTCGGGCGGCGGGGCGTGGTCAGCCGGCGGTCCAGGCGAGGAGGTCGTCGGCGGACATCGTGTTGATGATCCGCTCGATCGGCACGCCTCGCTCAGCGGCACGGTCGCACCCGAGCGGTTGCCACTCCAGCTGGCCGGTGGCGTGGGCGTCGGTGTCGATCGAGAACCAGCAGCCGTACTCGATCGCCACGTCGAGCAATTCCCTCGGCGGGTCGAGCCGCTCGGGACGGCAGTTGATCTCCACCGCCGTGTCGAACTGCGCGCACGCGGCGAACACGTAGTCGGCGTCGAACTCCGACGGCGGGCGCTTGCCGATCATCCGCCCGGTGCAGTGCCCGAGGATGTCGACGTGCGGCGATGCAACCGCCATCAGCATCCGCTCGGTCATCTGCCGGCGTTCCATCCGCAGCTTCGAGTGCACGCTCGCCACCACCACATCGAGGCGCTCCAACATGTGGTCGGCGAGGTCGAGCGACCCGTCCTCGAGGATGTCGACCTCCATCCCCGCGAGGATCCGGAAGTCGTGGCCCGCTGCGGCGATGTCGGCGTTGATCGCCGCGATCTGGTCGAGTTGCTCGGTGAGCCGGTCCTCGTTCAACCCGTGGGCGATGGTCAGCCGGGCCGAATGATCGGTCTGCACCATGTACTCGTGGCCGAGTGCGATCGCCGTCGCTGCCATCGCCTCGATCGGCGCACCACCATCGCTCCACGTGGAGTGGAGGTGGCAGTCGCCGCGCAGGGCGTCTCGGTACACCTGCCCCTCCGGCGTGATCGACACCCTCGACTCCGCTTCGATCTTCGTGAGGTACGCCGGCACCCGGCCGGCGAGCGCATCGGCGATCACCCCGGCGGTCGACGAGCCGAGCCCCTCGAGGTCGGTGAGGGTGCCGGCTGCCGCCCGATCGGCCAGTTCGTCGGGCGGTGTCGTGCGAACCACATCGAGCGCCCGGACGAACGCCTTCGACTTGAACCCGCTCTCGTGCGCCCGGTCGAGGCAGTGGATCACCCGCAGGATCGCCTGCTCCGGCGTCATCGGCGCCGGCGTCGGACTCGCTGGGTCGCGGCCATCGCTCACCTCGGCGACTGTAGCGTCGGGCCGAATGAGGTCGTTCGCCGCCCTGGTCGTCCTCGGTGCTGCAGCGGTGCTGGCGACCGGATGCTCGGGCGACGACTCCACAGCAGCGACGCCCGCGCCCGCGTCCTGCTCGAGCTGGCCGACAGCGCGCCGGGCGACGTGATCGCACTGCGGGCCGCGGGCGACGACGGTGAGGCCGGCGGCACGACCGTCGAGTGGATCGATCGGCGCGACGGCACGATCCGGGCGCTCACGATCCCCGATGACGGCGCAGCCACCATCGAGGATGTCTCGATGCTCGCAACGATCGACGTGAGCACGGAAGGCGAACAACGAGGGCTGCTCGGACACACCGTGATCGACGGCGTCCGCTACGCCGCCTGGACCGACCCCGGCACCAACCATCTGCTGGTCGGCGAGGTCGGCCCGGTCGGCGCTGGCACGAGCAGCGTTCGGATCGTGTGGGACGGCGGCGGCACCGCGGGCGGTGCGGTCGGCGGACATCTCGAGGCCAGCGCCGACGGGAAGCTGATCCTCGGCATCGGCCAGCTCACCGAGTGGGCGAAGGCCAACGGCAGCGGCGCGATGGTGCAGCTCGATCCCGCCGGTCCGCCCGACCAGGAACCGGTGGTGCTGAGCGACGGCTACACCAATCCGTTCGCGTTCACGGTCGTCGACGACCAGCTGTGGGTGGCCGACAACGCCGTCGGCGACGACGTCGAGCGCATCGGCCGCGGCGACCTCGACGCACGCGACCTGCACACCGCGACCGGCCAGGTGCCGCGTGCGCCCTCGGCGATGATCGCGCTCGCCGACGGATCGCTCGGCGTGTGCGGCTTCCTCGACGGCCAGCTGCTCGCGTGGGAGACCGACGACGACGCCTACGCCGCCGCCCTCGGCCCCTGCCTCACCGGAGCGGCCGCCCTCGCCGGCGGCACGATCGTCACGGCGGCGGCGAACCCCGGCGGCGACGGCACCGCCCTCCTCCTGCTCCCCGCCCCCTGACCCGAACACGTCTCAGCGGATCCGATCGCGACACCCGCGACCACATCCGCCGAGACCGGAATGGGTCAACGATCGTTCCCGCACCGGCCGCCGAGCGCCCACTGGGGCGCATGCGTCTCTCCGACTTCGACGACTGGGCCCGAGCGCACCACGGCGTCATCACCTTCGAGGCATCCGGACTCACTCGCACCTCCTGGTACCGGGCGATCCAACGAGGCACGCTCCAGCAGCTCCACCCGTACGTCGCCCGAATGGTCGGGACGCCCGACACCCCCGAGCAGCGGATCGTCGCCGGCGTCCTCGCCGTCGGTGCGCCCGCCGTCGCATCGCACCGCTCGGCAGCGCGCCTGTGGGGCGTCCCACGGCCCGACGACGACCCGGTCGACGTCATCCCGACCGCAGGGCGTCGCGACCTCGACCTCGCCGGCGTGATCGTCCATCGACCGACCGATCGGGCTCGCCTCACGCCTCAGCGCCGGTACGGCATCGCCTGCACCAACATCCTGCGCACGATCGTCGACCTCGGCGCCGTCGACCCGCCCGGCGTCCATGCCGCCGTCGGCCACGCGGTCGCCACCCGCCTCGCCTCGCTCGGCGCGATCGAGCACGCCGTCAGCGAGCACGCCCGGCCGGGACGAGCGGGCGTGGTCGCCGCCCGGACCGCGATCGACGACTGGTCGATCGACGACAAGCCGGCCGACTCGGTCCTCGAGGCGATGATGACGCGCCTCGTCGGCCGCTTCCACCTCCCGCCCGTCGAGTTCCATCCCGTGATCGAGGGTCACGAGATCGACTTCCGGGTGATCGACACGCCGGTGCTGCTCGAGTGCGACGGATGGGCCCACCACGGCCTCGACCGCGGCGCGTTCGAGCGCGATCGTGACCGCGACGCCGACCTGCTGGCGGCCGGGTGGATCGTCGTGCGGTTCACGTATCGAGCGGTGACCACCCGCCCCAAGGCCACCGCGGACAGGATCCGAGCCGCGGTCGACCGGTGGGCTCCACCCGATGCCGCCTGACCCGGTGAGCCCTCCGACCGCAACTCTCGGCGGATCTGGTCGCAGCTGCCGCGACCAGATCCGCCGAGACCGGAATGGACCGGGCCAGGGGCGGGTCGGGCCGGAGCGAGATGGCGGGCCGGCATCGGTAGCCTCGGGCGGTCCATGGAACGTTTCGGACTCGTCGGTCTCCCCAACGCGGGCAAGAGCTCGCTGTACAACGCATTGACCGGCGGTGGTGCGCTCGCTGCGCCGTACCCGTTCGCCACGAAGGACCCCAACATCGGCGTGGCCAAGGTGCCCGACGATCGCCTCGACCGGCTGGCGGCGATGTCGAAGTCGAAGCAGACCATCCACGCGCAGGTCGAGGTCGTCGACATCGGCGGACTGGTCGAAGGAGCCAGCCAGGGCGAGGGCCTCGGCAACAAGTTCCTCGCCAACATCCGCGAGGTCGACGCGATCGTGTTCGTGCTGCGGGCGTTCGTCAACGACGACATCACCGGGCCGACCGATCCCCTCGAACACCTCCGGATCGTCGAGATCGAACTCGCACTCGCCGACCTCGAGACCGTCGAGAAGCGCCTCCACCAGACCCAGCGCCAGGCGAAGCTCGACAAGGGCATGGCCGAGGAAGCGGCCCACCTCCAGGTCGCCTACGACGCGCTGTCGGAGGGCCTCCCCCTCTACCGCGCCGGTCTCAAGGACGACGTCCGAGATGCCCTCGCTCCGTACTTCCTGCTCACCAACCGGCGCGTGCTGGTGGTGGTCAACGTCGGCGAGGACGACATCGAGTCGATCCCCGAGAAGGAGGCGATGGTCGCCGCCGAGTTCAACAACGCCGGTGACAACGTCGAGGTGATCGGGATGTGCGTCCAGATGGAAGCCGAGGCCGCGGCGATCGAAGACCCCGAGGAGCGCGCCGAGATCCTGGAGGGCTTCGGACTGGGCGAAGGGGCACTCTTCCGGATGGTCCGCAGCGCGTACCACCTGCTCGGACTGCGAACGTACTTCACGACCGGTGAGAAGGAATCGAAGGCGTGGACCTTCTACGAGGGGTCGACCGCACCGGTCTGCGCCGGCCGGATCCACACCGACTTCCAGCGCGGGTTCATCCGCGCCGAAGTGATCCAATGGGACGAACTGCTGACGCTCGGCTCGTGGAACGCCGCCAAGGACGCCGGCAAGATGCGGGTCGAGGGCAAGGACTACGTCGCGCAGGACGGCGACGTGATGGAGTTCCGCTTCAACGTCTGACGACGCCGACGGTCGGCATCTCCGGCGCGCCGATCCGGGCGACCTGGACCTCCAGGGTCAGGCCGCCGGCCAACGGAGACCGAGGCGCTCGACCCCGGCCTCGGTGGCCTCGATCAGCCGATCGATTGCCGCATCGCAGGCCTCGAGCTCGTCGGGCCCGAGCAGCATCGCGTGGTCCGTCACGCCCGAGACGTCGGTCGTGATCTCGGCGACCACGACGGGTGCCTGCCCGCCGGCCGCCACACGCACCGCGTCGGGCTGATCGTTGCGGTGATACGTGTCGAAGGGCACGGCCAGGCCAGCGGTACACGCCACCCACTCGGGGCGTCGACGAATCGAACCGTGCGTGATGTCGCACAACGAACAGTGCCGACGGCCGAGACGGGCACCGATCCAGTAACCCACCTCGCCGCGCAGCGTGCTGTCGGCGTCGTACACACCGACGAGACGCACGATCCGGCCCCCGACACTCGGTTGACGACCAACGTCCGGTGTGCTCACAGCTCGTACGATGCCACCATGCGCACCATCTTCGACGACGAGCACCAAGCGTTTCGCGAATCGTTCGCCGCCTTCGTGGCGAAGGAGGCCACGCCCCACTACCTGGAGTGGGAGGCGGCCGGGATCGCGCCCCGTGAGCTCTTCACCTCCGCGGGGCAGTACGGGTTCCTCGGCATGGCGATCCCCGAGCAGCACGGCGGCGGCGGCACGAACGACTTCCGCTTCAACGTGATCGTCGGCGAGGAGTTCAACGCCGCCGGCATCGGCGGCGCCGGACTCGGCCTCACCCTGCACAACGACATCTGTACGCCGTACTTCATCGAGTACTGCACCGACGAACAGGCCGAGCGTTGGATGCCGGGGATCGCCTCGGGCGAGCTGATCACCGCGATCGCGATGACCGAGCCCGGCACCGGATCCGATCTCGCCGGCATCGCCACCACGGCCATCCGTGACGGCGACGAGTACGTGGTCAACGGGTCGAAGACCTTCATCACCAACGGCATCAACTCCGACCTGGTGATCGTCGCTGCGAAGACCGACCCGACCGAACGTCACGCCGGGCTGTCGCTGCTGGTGCTCGAACGCGGCATGGACGGTTTCGAGCGGGGCCGCAACCTCGAGAAGATCGGCATGCACAGCCAGGACACCGCCGAGCTGTTCTTCAACGACGTGCGGGTGCCGGTCGCCAACCGCCTCGGCGACGAGGGCAAGGGGTTCACCTACCTCGCGGCCAACCTCGCGCAGGAACGCCTGTCGATCGCCGTCGCCGGGGTCGCGGCCGCACGAGCCTGCCTCGGCTGGACCCTCGACTACGTCGGAGAGCGCACGGCCTTCGGCAAGTCGATCGGGACGTTCCAGAACACCAAGTTCGTGCTCGCCGAGGTCGCCACCGAGATCGACGTCAGCCAGGCCTACCTCGACCAGTGCATCCTCGCCCTCAACGCCGGTGAGCTCACCGCCGCCCAGGCCGCACAGGCGAAGTACTGGTGCACCGACCTCCAGAACCGGGTCGCCGACCGCTGCCTGCAGCTGTTCGGTGGGTACGGCTACATGACCGAGTACCCGATCGGACGGGCCTACGTCGACGCCCGGGTCACTTCGATCTACGGCGGCACCAACGAGGTGATGAAGACGATCATCGCCAAGTCGCTCGGTCTCTGAGTGTTACGCCGGGGGTCTGACCCCTGGCGTAACGCTCGGGCGGTGGCGGGACGCCGTCAGGGATCGGTTCGCTGAACGGACCGTCGGAGCTGCTGGGCCGGGGTGAACAGTTCTCGCGAGATGCCGAGGCTCATCACCGCCGTCGTGGTCGCCACGCTGCCGAGCACCAGGTACATCACCGACACCTGCACCTTGACCGCGTCGGCCGGATCGACGCCGGCCAGGATCAACCCGACCATCGCACCCGGCAGGAACACGATCCCGACCGCCTTCGTCGACTCGATCTGCGGGACGAGCGCCGTGCGCAACGCCTGGCGCAGGTGCGGTTGGAACGACTGCTTCGCGGTGAGGCCGAGCGCGAGCCGCGCCTCGATCAGCCCGCGCTGCTCGGTGGAGGCGATCAGGAGCTGGCGCGACACGAGCACGGTCGCTGCAAGCGAGTTGCCGACCACCATCCCCGCGAGCGGCACGAGCGTGCGTCCCTCGAGGTCGTAGATCCCGAACCCGAACAGCACCCCCAGCACCACGATCGCGGACGCCGTGTAGGCGAGCATCGACAGCGGCAGCACCTTGGGCACATCGGCGGCGCGCCGCGAGGTGGTGTAGGCCGCGAAACTCACCATCGCCACCAGCCACAGCACCGAGAAGATCAGCGGGTCGTCGGGGTCGACCACGAACTGCAGCACCCAGCCGACGAGCAGCAGCTGCACGAGCGCCCGCAGCGACGCCCACAGCAGGCTCCGTTCGAGCCCGAGCTGGCGCCACAGGGAGATCGCCACCGCGACGGCGACGAGGATCCCCGACGCCGCCAACCCCAGGGTTCCGATGTCGCCCTGCTCGACCGCGATCATCGTGCACCGACCGATTGACGCACCAGCGGGTCGTCGCTCCCGTCGAGGTCACCGAGGTGGCCCGTCGCCAACACCGACCCGGCGGCGAGCACGATCACGTGATCGGCGAGGCGCCGCAACTGATCGGTGTCGTGACTCACCCAGATCACCGCCACCCCCGAGTCGGCCAACGAGCGACCGAGATCCTCCACGGTCGCCCGCGCCGCCCGATCGAGCGCCGCCGTCGGTTCGTCGGCGAGCAACACGGCCGGATCGGTGAGCAATGCCCGCGCCACACACATCCGTTGGGCCTCGCCGCCCGACAGTGTGTCGGCCTCGTGACCCAGCAGGTCGGGCTCCAGCCCCACGTGCTCGAGCACGTGGAGCGCACGGTCCTCGGTGATCCCCGGCAGCGCCACGGCGAGGTTGTCGAGCACGGTGCCGGGGAACACCGGCGCCCGCTGGAACACCATCGCCACCTGACGTCGCAGCTCGGTCGGCTCCCACTCGGTCAGCAGACGGTCCCGCCACCTGATCTCGCCCGTCAGCGGGTCGTCGAGCCGGTTGAGCAGGCGCAGCAGCGTCGACTTGCCCGCACCGGACGGCCCGGCGAGCACGGTGACCCCGTTGGCGGGGACGACCAGATCGATGCCCCGCAGGATCGGAGCACCGGACGGCCCTGCGTCGACGCCGCGCAGCTCGAAGGCATCAGCAGACGACATCGTGGCTCACCGCCCGAACGTACCGCGGTCGACGGTGTCGCCACGCGTCCGACACGTGCGTCGCGGCGCGTCCGGTGGGACGCACGACGGATCTGGCACACTGCGATCATGGCTTGGCTGGTCTGCGACGCACGGGTGCTCGCATCCACCGAGATCGCCGACACCCGACGGTCCCGGCGGCGCGGCCTGCTCGGGCGGGAGTCGATGGAGGGTGCGCTCGTGATCGCCCCGTGCCGGTGGATCCACACCATCGGCATGAAGTTCCCGATCGACGTCGCCTACCTCGACGACGATGGTGTGGTCGTCAAGACGATCCAGATGCAGCGGTTCCGGGTGGGCATCCCGGTGTGGAATGCCCGCAGCGTGATCGAGGCCGAAGCCGGAGCGTTCGGCCGCTGGGGGCTGCGCGTCGGTGACCGGATCGAGATCCGAACCGGCGAGACGACCGGCGGCTGAGCCGATGAGCACGCTCTGGCTCGTGGCCACCCCGATCGGCAACCTCGGCGACCTCCCCCCGCGGGCGGTCGAGGTGCTGTCCCACGTCGCGCTGGTGTGCTGCGAGGACACCCGCCGTACCGGCCTGCTGCTGCAGCACGCCGGCGTGCGGGCCGAACGCCTCGCCGTGTGCAACGACCACACCGAGCTCAGCCGCATCGACGACGTCCTGCGCACGCTCGGCGACGGGCGCGACGTGGCCATCGTCAGCGATGCCGGCACGCCCGGCATCTCCGATCCCGGCGAGCGCATCGTGCGCGCCGCCCTCGATGCGGGCCACCCGGTCAGCGCGGTGCCCGGCCCGAGCGCGGCGATCATGGCGCTGACGATCAGCGGGCTCGCCACCGACCGGTTCGTGTTCGAGGGCTTCATCCCCCGCAAGGGCGCCGAGCGGGCGGATCGCCTCGCCGAGATCGCCGCGGAGCACCGAACGACGGTGCTCTACGAGGCACCCCACCGAGTGCTGCGAACGCTCGACGACCTCCGCGACGCGTGCGGAGACGATCGGATCGTGGTGGTCACACGCGAGCTGACCAAGCTCCACGAGGAGGTCGTGCGCGGGCCCCTCGGCACGATCGACATCGGCGGCCCGCGCGGCGAATACGTGCTGGTGATCGAGGGTGCGCCGGTCGACGACGAGCCAGCCAGCGACGACGACGTCCGCGATGCCCTGCGGTCCCGACTCGACGCCGGCGCCTCCACCCGCGACGCGTCGGCCGCCGTCGCCCGTGCGGTCGGGCGGCCGAAACGCGAGGTGTACGCGCTCGCGATCGCTCTCGACCGCCAGACTGGAACCGATGAGTGAGTACGTCAACGTCGCCGGCACCGGACCGAGCGCCGCGTTCTTCGATCTCGACCGCACCCTGATCTCGGGGTCGTCGGCCTACACGCTCGCGCTCCAGGCCCGGAAGGCCGGGATGATCCGCAACACCGAGTTCGTGCGCGACGCATTCGGGGCCGCCACCTTCAAGCTCTTCGGGGCCGACGACGACACGACCGACGCCGTGAAGGCGCGGGTCCTCAAGGCGGTCACCGGCATGCGCCAGAGCGACATGCAGGCGCTCAACGTCGAGATCCTGCCGCGGTTGCTCGCCCGCCTGCGCCCCGAGGCCCGCCGGCTGCTCGATCGGCACCGCCAGGCGGGCCGCGACACCTACATCGTGTCGGCGGCACCGCAGGAGATCGTCGAACCGCTCGCCCACTCACTCGGCATGACGTCGGGCATCGGCACGCGCAGCAAGGTGCTCGACGGCCGCTACACCGGCGAACTCGACGGGCCGTTCTGCTACGGCGCCGGCAAGGTCGAGGCGATGACCGAGATCGCGAACTGGAACGGGTACGAACTCGACCAGTGCTACGCCTACAGCGACTCGGCGAGCGACCTGCCGATGCTCGAGGCGGTCGGTCATCCGGTGGCCGTCAACCCCGACGCGAAACTCGAACGTCACGCGCGCCGCAACGGTTGGCCGATCGTGATCTTCAGCGAGCAGACGAAGTCGGTCGTGCGACGCACGATCACCTCGATCGGCGCGGTCGGCATCGCCGGCGCCAGCTTCGCCGCGGGCGCTGCGGTCACCAGTTCCCGTTCGGGCCGGCGCAGCTCCGGCTTCCTCCGCCGCTGACCCGTCCGCCGGGTGCAATCCACCCGGCGATGAGCGAACGCCCGCCATCCGGCGACTTCGCTCATCGCTCGCGCGAACCGCATCCGCGGGGTGGTCGATCGGCCCTGTCCGCACGGGCCGGCTCGGCGCATGATGCCAGTGGGATGCCTCACGCGAGGGGGCCCGAACGAGAGGGGTTCACCATGATCTCCCTGTTCAGCAAACGAACCGAGCAACCGGACTCCGACTGGCTCGACGAACACGCCGGGCACTGGGTCGAGCACGGTCTGGTCACGAGCGACCAGGTCGAGGCGATCCGCGTCTTCGAACACCACGAGGCTCCGGCGCCACCTCGACTCTCGATCGTGGCCGAACTCGCCGTGTACCTCGGCAGCGTCCTCGCCCTCATGAGTGGCGCGATGATGGTCGGCCAGAGCTGGGAGGCGCTGCGCACCGGCGGGCAGGTGGCGATCGGCGTCGCCATCGCCGCGCTCGGGTTCATCGCCGGCACGCGGCTCATCCACCTCGATGATCCCGGCACTCGGCGACTCGCGTCGTTCATGTGGCTCATCGGAACGGGCGGCGTCGCCTTGACCACCGGCGTCGTCGTCGACACCATCGGTTTCGACCAGCCGGCGTGGAACGTCCTGATCGTCGGACTGCCGATCCTGGCGATCGGGGGCGCACTGTGGCGCAACCTCGACCGACCGCTCCAGGTGCTGACGACCGCCGTGGGAGCTGGACTCACGCTGGGCGCCGTCGGTGCCCTGCTCTCGATCCCACCGTGGACCGGTGGGATCGCCGTCTGGCTGGCAGCGCTCGTCGTCGGCGCACTCGCCGTCACGCAGCGGCTGCGGCCCGAGCTCTACGTACTGGCCGTCGCGGCCGTCGCCGCGATGATCGGCGCCGCGATGCTGGCCGACGAGAGCGAACTGGTCGCGTCGATCGCGGCGACGATCACCGCCGCCGGCATCGTCGCCGTCGGCTTGGCGCGTCACCTCGTCCCGATCCTGGTGATCGGCGTGATCGCCTTCCTGCAGGGCCTCCAAGGGCTGTTGCTGATGACCGTGAACGGGGCGCTCGCGTCCGCTGTGGTCGCCGTGGCCGGGCTCGCCGTGGTGATCGTCGTGATCGCACGATCGACGCGCGGACCGAAACACATCGGTGGGCAGGGAGAGGCCAGCCTCTAGCGTGCTGGCGTGACCCGGTTCTACGTGACGACCCCGATCTACTACGTCAACGCCGAGCCCCACCTCGGCCATGCGTACACCACGATCGTCGGTGACGCGCTCACCCGCTGGCACCGCCTGCTCGGCGACGACGTCAAGTACCTCACCGGCACCGACGAACACGGCCTCAAGATCCAGCAGACCGCCGAGGCCGCCGGCCAGTCGCCGCAGGAGTTCGTCGACGCCATCGCTCCCAAGTTCGCCGCCGCCTGGGAGCGCCTGAACATCGCCAACGACGACTTCATCCGCACCACCGAGCCCCGCCACAAGGCCGCCGTCGCCGAACTCCTCCAGCGCTGCTACGACGCGGGCGACATCGAGCTCGACACGTTCGCCGGGAAGTACTGCGTCGCCTGCGAGGAGTACTACGCCGACGACGAACTGATCGAGGTGACGACGGCCGACGGGACGATCGCCGACTGCTGTCCGATCCACCAGCGACCGGTCGAGTACTTCGAGGAGGAGAACTGGTTCTTCCGGCTCTCACGCTTCGAGGACCGGTTGCTCGACTGGTACGCCGCTCATCCCACCGCGCTGACCCCCGAACACCGTGGGAACGAGGCGATCGGCCTGATCAAGAGCGGCCTGCGCGACTTCTCGATCAGCCGCACCTCGCTGGAGTGGGGCATCCCCCTGCCGTGGGACCCGAAGCACGTCACCTACGTCTGGTTCGACGCGCTCACCAACTACCTCGCCGCGACCGGTTTCGGCGACGGCACCGACCGCTATCGCGACTGGTGGCCCGTCGACTACCACCTGATCGGCAAGGACATCGTCCGCCAGCACTGCGTGTACTGGCCGGCGATGCTGATGTCGGCCGGCGTCGAGCTGCCGAAGGGGTGGGCGATCGGCGGCTGGCTGCTCAGCGGCGGCGAGAAGATGAGCAAGACCTCCGGCAACGTGGTCAACCCGCTCGACCTCGTCGACGAGGTGGGCGTCGACGGATTCCGCTACTACGTGCTCGCCGACACCGCGTACGGCAACGACGGCGACTTCTCGATCGAGGGGTTCACGTCGCGGTACAACGCCGACCTCGCCAACAACCTCGGCAACCTCGCTGCACGCGTCGCCACGGTCGTCGGCAAGAAGTGCGACGGCCTCGGCACCGCACCGGCCCCCGACAGCCCATTGGCGGGTGCGGCAGCAGCGGCATACGCGGACACCGCCGCGCAGTGGGACGTCGTACAACCGAGCAAGGCGCTCGACGCCACCTGGTCACTGGTGCGCGCCACCAACGCCCACCTCGAGGCCAACGAGCCGTGGAAGGCGGAACCGGGGCCATCCGTCGATGCGGTCCTGGGCGACGCGCTCGAGGCGCTGCGGATCGTCGCGATCCTCGCGTCGCCGGCGATCCCCGACACCGCGCAGGCGATCTGGGAGCGAATCGGCCTGCCGGGGCTCGTGTCCGATCAACGACTGCCCGAGGCGGCGGCATGGGGCCAGTACACACCGGGCGCCGCCGTCACCAAGGGTGACGCGCTGTTCCCGCGCCTGACATGAGCGGCGACGGGCCGGGCTGCGCTCCACCGATCCGGTGGGTCGACTCGCACTGTCACGTACACGATGCTCGGATCCCGGACGGGACCGACGCAGCGGTCGCGATCGCAGCCGACGCGGGCGTGACGACGCTGATCACCGTCGGGTGCGATCGCGAGACATCGCTGGCCGCCATCGACGCAGCCGCCGCCCACCGAGGCGTCCACGCGACCGTCGGCCTGCACCCGCACGACGCCGTCAACGGGGTCGACACGATCCTCGATCTGCTCGATGCACCCGGGATCGTCGCCGTCGGTGAGGCCGGACTCGACTACTACTACGACCACTCTCCGCGCGAGGTCCAGCAGCGCGTGTTCGAGGAGCAGATCCAGTTGGCGAACGATCGCGACCTGCCGCTCGTGATCCACACCCGCGACGCGTGGGACGACACGTTCGACGTGTTGGCCTCGGTCGGCGTGCCGACGCGCACGATCTTCCACTGCTTCACCGGCGGTCCCGAAGCGGCCGCACGGGCCCTCGACATCGGCGCGCTGCTGTCGTTCTCCGGCATCGTCACGTTCAAGGGAGCGCCCGAGGTCCAGGCGGCAGCCATGCTGTGCCCACTCGATCGGATGCTGGTCGAGACCGACAGCCCCTACCTCGCCCCGGTCCCCCACCGCGGCAAGCCGAACCGTCCCGCCTGGGTCCCTCACGTCGGCCGATTCATCGCCGATCTGCGCGATCGCCCCGTCGACGAGATCGCCCGCGCCACGTCGGCCAACGCCGACTCGGTGTTCGCACTCACGGTCGACTGAACCTCGACCGCGGCACCTCGATCTCGCCACCGCGGCGCCATGTCGTCCGACCACACAGCGTGGTCGACCGTCCGCTCCGAATCGTCACCGTCGGCCCTCGGCGGTACGCTGGTTCCCCCGTCGCGTGACCTCATCGAGGTGCACGACGACGCGAGCACACCATGGCACTCACCGACTCCGACCGCCGCCGCTTCCTGCTGGCAACGGCACTGACCCTCGTGGCGCTCCCGGCATTGTGGTGGGCCAACCAGGACGACGGCGCGCCGAGCGTCGCCACCGCGGGCCTCGCCGTCGACAGCGGCTCGACCGGCGCGGAAGCCGACGACGCCGTACCCGTTGACGACCCGGCCGACGCGCCGGTGTTCCTCGACGGGCCGTCCGGTCAGGTCGGAGCCGGGCTCGCCGAGATCGCCGTGCCCGTTCAACCGCAGCTCGAACGGATCACCACGAAGGCCGTCTTCCGCAGCGACGTCGGCTCGCCGACCAGCTGCACCGCACCTGGCGTCAACCAGGGCGCCGACATCGTCGTGGTCAACCTCGACAACAACCGCTCCGTCAGCTGCACTGCACGGCTCGCACCGAGCGGTGCAGCCGATGTGCTGGTCCTGCATCCCGACCTGTTCGCCGAGCTCGCCGACCTCACCGACTCCCCGATCCCGGTCGAGATCCGTCGGTGACCCACTCGCGGCCGGCGATACGCGAACTCCTCGACACCGCGGCGCTCGCTCCACGCCGCGACCTCGGACAGAACTTCGTCGCCGACCCCAACACGGTGCGCCGCATCGCCGCGCTCGCCCGCGTCGGTCCCGGCGATCGGGTGGTCGAGATCGGAGCGGGCCTCGGCTCGCTCACGCTCGCGCTCGCCGACACCGACGCGGAGGTGACGGCGATCGAGGTCGACCGCGGCGTGGTGCCGATCCTGCGCCGAGTGGTCGCCGAGCGCGCCAACGTCACGGTGGTCGAAGGCGACGCGATGACCCTCGACTGGCACGCGTTGCTCGACGCCCCGACCGACGCGGCAGCCGGCGGGGTCGCTCCGATCCGTGATCGCTCGCCGTGGATGCTCGTGGCCAACCTGCCGTACAACGTGGCGACGCCGCTGATCTGCGACCTGCTCGACCAGGTCCCCGAGATCGACCGGATGCTGGTGATGGTGCAGCGCGAGGCAGCCGAACGCTTCGCCGCCCGTCCCCGCACGTCGGCGTACGGAGCGGTCAGCGTCAAGGCGGCCTACTGGGGCGACGCCAAGATCGTCGGGCACGTCCCGGCATCGGTGTTCGTGCCCCGCCCCAACGTCGAGTCGGCGCTGGTGGAGATCACCCGGCACGAACCGCCCCACACCGACCCGGACGCGCTGTTCGGCCTCGTCCGCACCGCGTTCGGGCAACGCCGCAAGATGCTGCGCCGGTCGCTGGCCGGCATCGTCGCGCCCGACACGTTCGAAGCCGCCGACATCAGCCCGACCGCACGACCCGAGGAGCTCGACGTCGCGGCCTGGTGCCGCCTCACCGACGCCCAGCTCGCGGCGGACAGCGGCAGCCCGACCGGCGCCGGCGCCTCGCACTAGCGTCGCCGCCATGGGAGCCACCGACGCGCCCGCCAGGCGGCGGGCGCACGCCAAACTCACGCGCACGCTGCGGATCACCGGCGTCCGCGACGACGGCTACCACCTGATCGAGGCAGAGATGGTGAGCCTCGACCTGCACGACGTGCTCACGATCGCCCCCGACGGTTCCGGCCTCGCCGCCCGCGGACCGTTCGCCGCGGGCATGCCGCTCGACGAATCCAACCTCGTGGCCAAGGCGCTCCGGCTCGCCGACCGACGAGCCGGCGTCGTCATCGACAAGCGGATCCCGCACGGCGGCGGCCTGGGCGGCGGCTCCACGGACGCCGCCGCGATCCTGCGATGGGCAGGATTCACCGCGCCCGCCCCGGACGGGGACGAGCAGGCGCTCGTGGCCGCCTCGCGCCTCGGCGCCGACATCCCGTTCTGTCTCGTCGGCGGTCGAGCGATCGTGCGCGGCATCGGCGAGGTGCTCGAACCGCTCCCCCATCTCGACCTGATCGTCACGCTCGTGATCCCGCCGCTCGCCGTGAGCACGCCGGCGGCCTACCGCGCCTGGGACGACCTCGGGGGCCCGACGTCCACCGGCCCGAACGATCTCGAAGCCGCAGCGATCCTGGTCGAGCCCCGGTTGGCGCGATGGCGCGACCTGATCGGCGAACGCGTCGGCACGGCCCCGGTGCTCGCCGGCAGTGGCGCGACCTGGTTCACCGAGGGCGAACATGGCAACGCCCTCGCCGATCTGGTCGACGAGGGCGCAACGGTGGTCGTGGCACGAACCGTGCCGATGGACGTGGCGGCCGGACTTGCAGCAGGGGGCTGACCCCAGGCGCACTCCGGCGGACGAGAGTGCTATTTGCGACGCTGGTGACGCGTGCGGCGGAGCATCTTCTTGTGCTTCTTCTTCCGCATGCGCTTGCGGCGCTTCTTGATCAGAGAACCCATAAGGCACGCCACGCTATCGGCCGTGGCAAGCCCTGCCACGCGAGGTACGGTGAACGAGCGGACTTTCGCCGGAGACGGCGGTCGATCCGTGGCCAGTCCGGGGTCGTCTAATGGTAGGACAGCGGTTTTTGGTGCCGCGTGTAGGGGTTCGAATCCTCTCCCCGGAGCCCATGAGCGTTTCAGCGATCGTGCTCGCCGCCGGAGAAGGCACCCGGATGAAGTCGAGCCGTCCCAAACCACTGCACCTGATCTGTGGGCGAGCGATGGTCCTCCACGTGATCCACGCCCTCGAAGCGGTGCACCCCGAACGGACGGCGATCGTGGTCGGCCACGGAGCCGAACAGGTCACCAAGAAGGTGCAGCAGATGGCGCCCGGCTGGGCCAACGTCGCCTTCGTCGAACAGCTCGAACAGAACGGCACCGGCGACGCCGCCGCCATCGGAATGACCGCGCTGTCCGGCGACGACTACGACGAGGAGTCGACGATCCTCGTCCTCCCCGGCGACACGCCGCTGCTGCGCCCCGAGACCCTGCGCGAACTCGTCGACGTCCACGTCGAGTGCGGCAACGCCGCCACGCTGCTCACCAGCGTGATGGCGGACCCCACCGGCTACGGCCGCGTGATCCGCAAGGCCGACGGCCAGGCCGCCCGCATCGTCGAGCACCGCGACGCCGCCCCCGACGAACTCGACGTCAAGGAGGTGTGCACCTCGATCTACGCCTTCCGCCGCGACCTCCTCGGCCCCGCCCTCCGCAAGCTCACCACCGACAACGCCCAGGGCGAGTACTACCTCACCGACGTCGTGTCGGTGCTCGCCGCGATGGGCCATCGGATCGGCTGCGTCCAGGCGCCCGAGGGCGAGACCCAGGGCGTCAACGACCGCTGGCAACTCGCGCTCGCCGAACGCGAGCTGCGCTCGCGCACCAACCGGTTCTGGCTGCTGAGCGGCGTCACGATGCTCGACCCACGCCAGACCTTCGTCGACGTCACGGTCACGATCGGCCGCGACGTCACCCTGTATCCGGGCACGATCCTGCAGGGTTCCACGGCGATCGGTGACGGCTGCGACATCGGCCCCGACACCCGCCTCGACGACTGCGCGGTCGGCAACGGAGCGATCGTGGAGCACACCGTGGGCCACGACGCCGAGATCGGACCCGGCGCGGTCGTCGGGCCCTACGCCCATCTGCCGGTCGGAAGTGCAGTCGCTGCGGGCGCAACCACCGGGGCGTTCTACACTGCACCCGTCGGCTGACTGCGGACCAACGAAGTCGACGCCACAACGTCGGGGAGGACGTCACTGCTCATGGAGAAGGTCACGACCAAGCGGCTCGCCCTGTACTCGGGTCGCACCCATCCTGAGCTGGCGCAGGAGGTGGCGACGCACCTCAACATCGAGTTGGGTCACGACAACCTGGTCGAGTTCGCCAACGGCGAGGTCCGGTGCCGCTTCGGCGAATCGATCCGCGGCTCCGACGTGTTCGTGATCCAGAGCCACTACGGCGTCGACGACCACTCGGTCAACGACTCGCTCATGGAACACCTGATCATGATCGACGCCGCCTACCGCGCCTCGGCGAAGCGCATCACGGCCGTCTGCCCGTTCTACGGCTACGCCCGTCAGGACCGCAAGGCCGAGGGGCGCGAACCGATCACCGCCCGGCTGATCGCCGACATGTTCAAGGCCGCAGGCGCCAAGCGGATGATCTCGATCGACCTGCACTCAGGCCAGATCCAGGGGTTCTTCGAAGGTCCGGTCGATCACCTCACGGCGATGCCGGTGCTCGAGGCCTACGTGCGCCAGCACGCCACCGAGCCGGTGATCGTGTCGCCCGACGCCGGGCGCATCAAGGTGGCCGAGCGCATGGCCCAGCACCTCGTCGACATCGGCGCCGACCTGGCGTTCATCTACAAGCGGCGGCCGAAGGGCTCCACCAACGTCGCGGAGGCCGCCGAGGTGATGGGCGACGTCGAGGGCCGTCTGTGCGTGCTCACCGACGACATGATCGACACCGCCGGCACGATCTGCGCCGCCGCCGAACTGCTGGTCGAGCGCGGCGCCAGCGAGGTGTGGGCGATGGCGACGCACGGCGTGCTGTCGGGCCCGGCGATCGACCGGCTCAAGAACGCCCCGCTCAGCCGGATCGTGCTCACGAACACCCTGCCGCTCCCCCCCGAGAAGCAACTCGACAAGATCGAGGTGCTGTCGGTCGCCCCGCTGATCGCCGAGGCCCTCGGCGCCGTCTTCGACGACACCAGCGTCAGCGACATCTTCGACGGCGAAAACCTCGCCTGACCCCACCCGTCCCGCCGACCCCCACACCCCCCACCCACCCCGAAAAATGCCTGGATTGGCGCGCTGAGCGCGACATTCCGGGCAGATTTCGGAGGTTGCTTCCGAACCGCAGCGCCGTGGGCCCACTCCTGTGGTGTGATGACACGGGATGTCCTCGATCTCTTCAGCCGTCAACACGGCGTTGCGTCGATTTCGCAGCTCACCGAACTCGGTGTCTCGCGTTCGATGGCGCACCGGGCTCGACGCCGCGGACTGATCGACGACGTCGCGACCGGTGTGGTGCGCATCGTCTCGACGCCGGTCTCGTTCAACAGCCGCGCCATGGCCACACAGCTGCGTGTCGGCGATCTGGGTCTCCTGAGCGGTTGGACGGCGGGACGAATCGTCGGGCTCCGCAACATGCCCACCGCCACGATCCACGTCACCGTGCCATCGACGTTCCGCCGAAGTGTCCCGAGTTGGATCGACATGCACCGAACCGACTGGTCGGACAGCGACTCGCTCGAACGCGATGGGTTCCGGCTCGTCTCGCCGATGCGGATGCTGTTCGGACTTGCCGCAGCGTTCAACCAGCACCGGTTCGAGCGCGCCGCCGAAGATGCGTGGCATCTCGGGTTGATCACGCCGCACGTCGCTTCCGGCTATCTCGAGCGACATCGATGCCGCGGCAAGGACGGCGTCGCCACGACTTGAACGCTGGCTCGCGCGCGCAACGGATCAGCGCCGTCCGGCGCAGAGCAACTTGGAACGAGTTCTCATCGAACATCTCGAACGGCTCGGCCTGCCTCGCCCCGAACGACAGCACCCGCTGGTCATCCCATCCGGCGAGACGATCCATCTCGACATCGCTTGGCCCGCCATCAGACTTGCGGTCGAGCCTGGCGCGTCGTGGTTCCACGGGGGCGACGATGCCCAGCGCAAGGATCAAGATCGCGACCGGGCCTGTGCCGAGGTCGGTTGGATGGTGGTGCGCTTCGACGAGACGATGCGCAACGATCTCCCCGCCGCCAGCCGTCAGGTCGCCCGCATCCACGCCCGCCGCTCCGCCGACATCTGAAAAATGCCCCGACCGGCGCGCTCGACGCGCACCTCCAGGCATTTTTCCGACAGGGGCGACCCCCGGGGGCGGCGGGAGGGGATGGCGGGCGGGACCGATAGATTCAAGTGCTGCTGTAACGACCGGCGCCCGATCTGGAGGCGTCGCCACGAGATCTGATGGAAGCCGAAAACCATGACTGAGACCGTTCTCCAAGCCGAAACCGGACGCCGCGCCGGAAGCTCCGACGCTCGTCGTCTGCGCACCGAGGGCAAGATCCCCGCGGTCGTCTACGGCCACGGGATGGATCCCATCGCCGTCTCGGTCGATCGCCGCGAGCTGCGCCAGGCGCTGTCGGGCGCAGCGGGCATGAACACGATCCTCGACCTGACCGTCGACGGCACCGTCTACCCGTCGCTGATCAAGGACATCCAGCGCCATCCCGTCAAGCGTTCCGTGCAGCACATCGACTTCATCCAGGTGAACCTCAACGAGGAGATCGTGGTGTCGATCCCGATCCACCTCGAGGGCGAAGCCAAGGACGTGTCCGCCAACGGTGGACTGGTCGACCTCGCGATGCAGGAGCTGGAAGTGCGCACCACGCCGCGCAACATCCCCGACGGTGTCACGATCGACGTCTCGGAGATGACGATGGACACGGTCATCCGTGTCGAGGACATCCCGCTGCCGTCGGGTGTCGTCGCCGAAGCCGAAGCCGACGCTCCGGTCGTCACCGTGCTCACGATGCGCACCCCGGTGCTCGACGCCGAGGAAGCCGCCGCAGAAGAGGCCGCTGCCGAGAGCGAGGCCGCCGAGGGTGAGGCCGATGCGTCGGCCGACTCCGACGGCGAGTGACCCCATCCCCCACACGACATCTTGCGGAATCCGGACGCTCAGCGTCCGGATTCCGGCATTTTTCGGGGTGTGGTGGGCGGCTTCGGGGGCGGAGCTGAGCGGTGGGGTTGTTCGGGCGTGTCGGGAAGGGTGAGCCGTTCGACTGGTTGGTCGTCGGGCTTGGGCAACCCGGGCGAGAAGTACGCCCGCACGCGCCACAACGTCGGCGAAGAAGCGGTCCGGCTCCTCGCCGAGCGCAACGGCGTCACGCTGAAGGGCGGTCGCGACAACGCCCTCGTCGCCGAGACCCGTCTCACCGGTCCGGCCGGTCCCGAACGCGTCGTCCTCGCCTTCCCGATCACGTTCATGAACGATTCGGGCCAAGCGGTCAGCGCGCTCGTACGGCGGTATCGGATCGAGTCACCCGAGCGCATCATCGTCATCCAGGACGAACTCGACCTGCCGCCCGGCGAGCTCAAGATCAAGGCCGGCGGCGGTCTCGCAGGGCACAACGGCCTGCGCTCGATCACCCAGCACCTCAAGACGCAGGACTACCTGCGCATCCGGATCGGCGTCGGCAAACCCCAGCACAAGGATGTCGGCAAGGGCCACGTGTTGTCGAAGGTGCCGAAGTCCGAACGCGAGCTGCTCGACATCCGCATCGCGGACGCCGCCGATGCCGCCGAGTTGATCGTGGCCCGTGGTGTGGATGCCGCGATGCAGCGGTACAACGGCACCCGATGACTCCACGCCCCCACGATCAGCCGACATCTGCCTCGTTCGTCGCGCCTGGCGCGCAGATCGAGGCATTTTTCGGGGGTGGGGTGGGGTGGTGAGCGAGAACGGGGGTGCAGCGACGGCGCCGCTCGGCGAGTTGCCGGCGTTGTTGCGCGACGAGCCGGGGCTCACCCGGGCACTCGGGGATCCGGGCGCACGACTCGCGGTGGTCGAAGTGGCACGGCCGATCTCGATCGCCGCACTCGCCACGCTGTCGACGCGCAAGCCACTGGTGGTCAGCTGCCCGACCGGCACGATGGCCGGACAGCTCGCCGACGACCTCGCGCAGTTCCTGCCACCCGGCGAGGTCGTGCACTTCCCCGGCTGGGAGACGCTGCCGTTCGAACGCGTCAGCCCCAGCGTCGAGACGATGGGCCAGCGGCTCGACATCCTCTGGCGCCTGCGCGACCCCGAACGCTCCCCCACCGTGATCGTCGCCGGCGTCCGAGCGCTGCTGCAGAAGCTCGGCCCCGGCGCGACGACGACCGAGCCGATCATCGTGCGGCCGGCATCCCTCGGTGGCCGCGCGGTCGACCCCGATGCGCTCGGCCGCCAGCTCGTCGAGTTCGGCTACCGACGCGAGGAGCTCGTCGAACACCGTGGCGAATTCGCCCGGCGCGGCGCGATCGTCGACGTGTTCCCCTCGACGGCCGACGCGCCGATCCGCATCGACCTCTGGGGCGACGAGGTCGACCGCCTGACCCGCTTCGGCGTCAACGACCAGCGCTCCACCGACGATCTCGACGAGGTCGATCATCTTCCCCGCCCGCGAGCTGATGCCGACCGACGACGTCCGCGAGCGCGCTGCCGCGCCTCGTCGCGACCGAGCCGTGGGGCCGCGAGCAGTGGGAGCGCCTCGCCGAGGGCGTGCACTTCGACGGCATGGAGAGCTGGCTGCCGTGGCTCGTCGACGACGACCTGCTGCTCACCGACGTCCTGCCCGAGTCGGCGAAGGTGCTGCTGGTCGAACCACGCCGGATGCGCGACCGTGCGCTCGACCTGATCGCCGAGGAGGACGACCTCGCCCGCACCCTCGCCTCGACCTGGGCCCGCGATCCCGACAAGTCGTTCCCCCGCCTGCACGCCGACCCCGACACGCTGCTCGACGCCCGGCGACCCGACTCAGCGCCGCACACCGGCTCGTTCTGGACGATCGACTCCACCGCGGAATCGCCCGACACACCCCTCGTCGAGGCGTCGGGATGGGGGCCGGTCGCCGGCGACGGGTCCGGGCTCACCGACCGACTGGTCGAGCTGATCGGCAAGGGCTACCGGGTGGTCGTCGCGGCCGACGGCACGGGATCGGCGCAACGTCTCCACGACCTGCTGCTCGACAACGGCCTCGACTTCCCGGTGATCGCACCGGGTGGCCAGCTCAGGAGCGGCGGCAGCATCACCGTCGCGCCACTCCACCGGGGCTGCACCCTCCCGAACGCGAAGGTGGCGATCGTCGCCGAGAGCGACCTCACCGGTCGCCGCCGCGCCCATCGGACCCTCCGCAAGCAGAAGCGGGAATCGGCATCGACGTTCGAGGACCTCAAAGCCGGCAACTACGTCGTGCACCACCAGCACGGCGTCGGCCAGTACGGCGGCATGGTCAAGCGGGCGATCGGCGGTGTCGAGCGCGACTACCTGCTGATCTCGTACAAGGGCGGCGACAAGCTCTACGTGCCGTCCGACCAGATCGACACGCTGCGCCAGTACGTCGGCGGCGAGGCGCCGAAGCTGCACCGTCTCGGCGGCTCCGACTTCGCGAAGACCAAGAGCCGGGTCCGCTCGGCGGTCCGCGAGATCGCCCAGGAACTCGTGGTGCTCTACCAGAAGCGGGTCAACGCCGAGGGCCACGCATTCGCGCAGGACACGCCGTGGCAGGCAGAGATGGAGGAGGCGTTCCCGTACGTCGAGACCCCCGACCAGCGCACCGCGATCGACGACATCAAGCGCGACATGGAGCTCGCCCACCCGATGGACCGCCTGCTGTGCGGCGACGTCGGCTTCGGCAAGACCGAGGTCGCCATCCGTGCTGCGTTCAAGGCGATCCAGGACGGCAAGCAGGTCGCTGTCCTCGCACCGACCACGTTGCTGGCCACCCAGCACGGCAACACGTTCGCCGACCGGTTCGCGGGCTTCCCGATCCGCGTCGAGACCCTGTCACGCTTCCTCACCGCCGGCCAGGCCAAGAAGGTGATCGAGGGCGTCAAGACCGGTGAGGTCGACTGCATCATCGGCACCCACCGGCTGCTCGCGAACGACGTGAAGTTCAAGGACCTCGGACTGCTGGTCGTCGACGAGGAGCAGCGCTTCGGTGTGCAGCACAAGGAGACCATGAAGAAGATGAAGACGAACGTCGACGTCCTCACGCTCTCCGCCACGCCGATCCCGCGCACGCTGGAGATGTCGCTCGTCGGCATCCGCGACCTCTCGCTGCTGCAGACGCCGCCGGCCGACCGCATGCCGATCCTCACCTACGTCGGCGAGTACGACGAGCGCGTCGCCGTCGAGTCGATCCGCCGCGAGCTGCTGCGTGAGGGTCAGGTGTTCTGGGTGCACAACCGGGTGCAGTCGATCGAGACGGCAGCCGCCCGCCTGCGCCAACTGGTCCCGGAGGCGCGCATCGCGATCGCCCACGGCCAGATGGACGAGGGCACGCTCGAAACCGTCGTGCAGGACTTCTGGGACGGCCAGTACGACGTCCTGGTCTGCACGACGATCATCGAGTCCGGCATCGACATGCCGACGGTCAACACGCTGGTCGTCGAGCGCTCCGACCTGCTCGGCCTCGGCCAGATGCACCAGCTGCGCGGCCGCGTCGGGCGGTCGGGATCGCGGGCGTACGCCTACCTCTTCTATCCACGCGACAAGGTGCTGACCGAGGAGGCCTACGAGCGGCTGCGCACGATCGGTGAGTCGACCGATCTCGGCTCCGGCTTCAAGATCGCCATGCGCGACCTCGAGATCCGCGGCGCCGGCAACCTGCTCGGCGAGTCGCAGTCCGGCCACATCGCCGCCGTCGGCTACGACCTGTACTGCCAGATGGTGACCGAGGCGGTCAGCGAGATGAAGGGCGAGCCGCAGCCCGAGGCGTCCGCCGAGATCAAGCTCGACGTGCCGACCGACTCGTTCCTGCCGACCGACTACGTCGCCAAGGAGGAGTTGCGCCTCGAGGCCTACCGACGGCTCGCCGGGGTCACCACGCAGGCCGAGGTCGACGACATCCGCACCGAGTGGGAGGACCGCTACGGCCCGCTCCCGGCACCCGCCGAGTCACTGCTGCAGGTCGGGTACCTGCGCGCCGAGTGCCAGCGCCTCGGGATCAACGACATCCAGATCTCCGGCTCCGCGTCCACCGGCGGGACGGCCAAGCTGGCGCCGCTCGAGCTGAAGCTGTCCGAGACGATGCGGCTGCGCCGCATCTCCAAGGGGGCGAAGTACAAGGAGGACCTCGGCCAGCTCGTGGTGCCACTCCCCCGCGGCACCGACGCGAGCACGTTCCTCGCCCGCTTCCTCCGCGACCTGGTCCCCGCCGAATGAGACGTGGGGTCTGACCCCACGTCTCATTCGCCCGGCACGGGGTGACGGTTGGTAGCGTGCGACGGGTGCTGCGACGTTCGCTGACGATCCTCCTCCCGCTCTCGATCGCCCTCGTGGCGACCGGTTGCACGACGTTCTCCGACAGCGATGCGGTCGCCCGTGTCGGCGACGTCGAACTGACCCGAGACGAGTTCGACGCCACGCTGACCGAACTCGGCGTCACGGGCGACGACGTCGTCCCGCTCGACCCCGTGCGCGCCGAGATCACCCGGTGGATCAACGAGCAGCTCGTGGCCGACCTCGACGTCGCCGCACTGTACGACGAGGGGCCCGCGTCCTCGGGGGTCGCGTGCATCAGTGCGATCGTCGTCGAGGAGGAGGCGACCGCGGACGACGCGCTCGCCGAACTCGAGGCCGGCACCGACTTCGTCGAGGTGTTCACCGCCAACAACGTCGATCAGAGCCTCGTCGCCACCAACGGCGACATCCCGTGCCTGAGTCCCGACGACATCGCCAACAACGCCGCCAGCACCCCGTTCGTCGCCGTCGCCGCCATCCATGTCGCCCGACGAGCCGTTCGCGACCGCGCCGCTGCTCGACACCACCGGTGCCGAGTTCGCCTGGGTCGTGCTCTCGTTCCGGTCGTTCGAGGCACTCGCCGACACCGAGGTCGAACAGTTGGCCGGCGTGATCGACGTGTCCGCTGCGGCGGCCGACACCGACATCCACGTCGATGCCCGCTACGGCACGTTCGACCCCGAAACCGGAACCGTCGTCGGGCTCGGCTGAGCCCGTCGTGGTGACCCCCCGCATCGTCGTCGTCGGGCTGGGTCCCGGCGGTCACGACCACGTCACCGAGGAGACCCGCCAGGCGATCGAACGGATCGGCCACCGCTATCTGCGCACGACGGTGCACCCGTCGGCCGATCTGGTGCCCGAGGCCGTCAGCTTCGACCGGCTGTACGACGCTGCCGACACCTTCGACGACGTCTACGTCGAGATCACCGCCGCGCTGGTCTCCGCCGCCGCCGAACACGGCGAGATCCTCTACGCCGTGCCTGGGTCGCCGCTCGTGCTCGAGCGCACGGTCCGCTACCTGCGCGACCGCGACGACGTCGACGTGGTGATCCTCCCGGCGATGTCGTTCCTCGACGTGGCCTGGGCACGCCTCGGCATCGACCCCGTGGAAGCAGGCGTGCGCCTCGTCGACGGTCACGAGTTCGCCACCGCCGCTGCCGGCGAGCGCGGGCCGCTCCTCGTCGCGCACGCCCACGCCGACTGGGTGCTGTCGGAGATCAAGCTCGCCGTCGACGGCGCGACCGGCGACGAGCGGGTCACGATCCTGCAGGCGCTCGGCACCGACGACGAGCGCATCGTCGAGACCACCTGGTCCGAACTCGACCGCACCGTCACCGCCGATCACCTCACCTCGTTGTGGATCCCCCACCTGGCTGCACCGGTCGGGGCGGAGTACGTCCGGTTCCATCAGCTCACCCGGCTCCTGCGCGAGCAGTGCCCGTGGGACATCGAGCAGACCCACGAGTCGCTCGTCCCGCACCTGCTCGAGGAGACCTACGAGGTCGTCGATGCGGTCCACGGTCTCGACCCCGACGACCCGACCACCGACGACGACCTGATCGAGGAACTCGGCGACCTGCTCTACCAGATCGAGTTCCACGCCACGATCGCCGAGCAGGAGGGCCGCTTCACGATCGCCGATGTCGCAACCGGCATCCACGACAAGCTCGTGCGCCGCCATCCGCACGTGTTCGGCGACCTCGCCGGCGAGGATCTCGACACCGACGAGGTCCTCAGCAACTGGGACGACATCAAACGCGCCGAGAAGTCGCGCACCTCGGTGTTCGACGGGATCCCGCGGTCGATGCCGGCCCTCGCCTACGCCGCGAAGGTCGGCACGAAGGCATCGAGGGTCGGCTTCGACTGGCCCGACGTCACCGGTGCGTTCCCGAAGATCGCCGAAGAGACCGCCGAGCTCGCCGACACCGTCTTCGACCATGCCGGCACCGTCGACATCGACGACGAGCGTTCGGCCCGCTCGGCCGAGGAACTCGGCGACCTGCTGTTCGCGATCGTCAACGTGGCACGGCATCTCGACATCGACCCCGAACTCGCATTGCGAGCCGCGACCGACAAGTTCCGGGCACGCTTCGTCGGCGTCGAGCGGTTGGCGGTCCAGCGTTCGATCGATCTCCGCGCGGCCGACCTCGCCACGCTCGACGCGCTGTGGGACGACGTGAAGGCCACCGAGTCGGGCTGAACCGGCGCACCGACCGGCGTCAGGAACGCGGAGGTGCAGCCGGGGCTTCGGGGCCCGGGGGCGGTTGCATCGCCATCGCGGCGAGGGTCTGCTCCCACTCGGCGCGCCAACGCCGCCACCGCAGGTCGATCACTTCGTCGAACACCGTCGTGGCACGCCAGGTGGCGAGCGCGAACACCAGCGCCGGCAGACCGAACAACACACCGACCTCGATGGTGCGTTCGAGATCGGTCACGCCGTTCTCGGCGAGCATGTCGCGCAGGCCGAGGACGTCGATCAGGAGCGCGCCCACCACTGCGATGAGCGGCAGCCAGAACCATGCGGCGACCACCCGACCGGGGGCACCGATCCGATGGGCCTGCAACGTGTGGTAGCGGAACGGCATCCAGACGACGAAGAAGCAGACGAGCACGGCAGCGACGGTGAGCGCGACGACTGCGAGGTCGTCGGGATCGACGGCGAAGCGATCTCGGGCCCAGTCGACGACCCTCGCCGCCGCGACCGGCGCGGCAAAGGCCAGCAGCCACAGCACGACCGCCAGCGGCGCACTGGAGCGTCGCCGGTACGCCGTTGCCGGCACGAGGCGCCCCGCGTCGATCATCGCCAGCGCGCTCCACGACACGAGGAGCACCGCCGCGAGCAGATACGGGATCACGACGGTCGAGGAGCGGCGGACTTCGCCTGCGTCGCCGGCGTACTCGGTCAGCAGCACCACGACGATCCCGACGAACTGGGCGAGGAACAGCAGGTACCGCAGCCACCAGGTGGCGAAGAGCCGCGGCGGCGGATCGGTCCGAAGCGGCGCGAATGGCGAACTCAGCTCGTTGGCGTCGAACATCACCGGTGGGGTCGTCGACATGCCGAGCGATGGCCCCGTCGCCGGCCCCAGCGGCGGCTGCTGCGGCGGCGTCGGCGATGGTGGTGATGGCGTCGGCGGCAATGGTGGCTGAGGTGCCGCTGCCGGTGGTACGGGTGCTGGTGGTGGCGGTGGCTGCTGCTGCTGCTGCTGGTGGTGGTGGTGGTGGTGGCGGCGACGCTGCTGGCGATGCTGCTGCTGGCGGCGGCGGTGCCAGCGACGGCGTCGACGACGGCAACGAGTGCGGCGGCGCGGACGCGGACGGGGCCGAAGTCGACGACGAGTTCGTGCGGTCGTCGGGGGGGCCCGGCGACGCGGTCATGGTGATCCGGTGGGCACCGGCGTCGATGGTGGGGCGGACGACGACGTGATGCGTTGGGGCGGATTCGTCCCGGCCCGCTGCGCGATCGCCTCGCGCTGTTCGACCAACGCGTTGTGGCTCACTGCTTCGCGTTCGGTGGCGGTTTCGATCACCTGGCACGCATCGGTGACCGCCAACGTCGACAACAGCTGGATCATCGCTCCCAGCGCGAGGAACCCGGCGAGACGGCCGAGCTGGGTCGTGTCGGCGGTCTCCTCGATGGTCGACAGTCCCCCGAGTGCCTGCACGTAGACGAGGAGCACCACGCCGAACATGTAGGTGATCCGCAACGGGATGCGCCGGGCGTCCACGGCGTCGGCGGCGCGTTCCAACAGCAGGAACGGCAGGTACAGCAGGGCGGCCTGGGCCGCGAACCCGACGATGATCGTGCTCGCCGGCTGATCCTCGACCAGACGGTCCGCGAGGACCCAGAACCCCGCTGCGGCGATCGGCCAGGCGGCCGCGGCGATGAACGGATTGCGGCGCCGCCCCGACGCCATGCGGACGTTGGCGACCGCCACGAACGTCCAGATGGTGACCAGTGCGATCAGGGAGAAGCCGACGAACCGCGCACCGGCATGCAAGGCGCTGAACGAGTCCCAGGCACGCTCGCGTTGCGACGGCAGCAGCACCCCGCCGCTCGCCTCGCGCCAGAAGAGGAACATCACCGCCGCGCCGACGATCGTCAGCAGGGCGAGACCGGCCAGCAGTGTGACGATCCCGAGCCGGAGGAGGTCGTCACCGGGGATCAGCCGCACCCGGCCCCGGTTGGCCGCCTTCGCGGGATGGGGTGCACGCGTCACGTTGGTGCGAATGGACGATGCGAAACGCGAGATCGGCGCAGGCGCGCCCGCAGCGACGGCGAGCGGCGAGCGGCGACGGCGGTCGGCCGCCAACACGATCGCCTCCTCCACCGACGACGCGGCCCGCCAAGCGAGCAGGATCACGATCACACAGGGCGCGATCGCGACGACGCCGACCGCCCACAGCGGCGCCCACTGTGTGGTGGTGTCGACCAGACCCGACCCGCCGGGTTCGGACACCGCGCCGCCGATGCGCAACGCGACGATCGACACGATACCGACCACGGCGAGCACGACCGGGACCCACATCCACTGGGCGAGCTTCGCCGAGTACCCGCCCACCTGACGCACCACGCCGGAGAGATAGTGGAGCGGTCGGTACGTCATCGGGATCGCCAGCAGCAGCGCGATCACCGCGACGGCGAGCGGCACCGACGAGACCGTGTCGTCGGCGCTCCGGCTCACCCGTTCGCCGAGGTACGCGACGACTGCGATCGCCAGGCCGACGAAGGAGAACGGCACGATCCACGTCGCCACGGCGTGACGCGGGTCGGGCAGCTCACGGCCCGAGGCCGGCCCCACCAGACGACGGGCGTTCTCCACCGACGACCAGGTCCATCCGAGCACGCAGGCGCCGGCGACGATGCCGGCGGCGATCGACCAGAACATGATGGGATCCGACCATGGCTGGTCGTCGACGACACGGCGGATCTCCCAACCGATCAGCCCGAAGGCGAGGGACAGTGCGACGGCACCGGCCACTCGCCAGGGCAGCATCCGCAGCAACGACGGGACCGCCACGGCCTCGGAGCGTCGACGTGCGGCGCTCTTCGGCTCGGAGCGTCGGCGCGCGGCGCTCTTCGGCTCGGCGTGCGGTGCTGATGGCGGTGCGGCGAACCCGGCCGTCTCCGTACGCGGCGGCGGCAGCGCCTCGCCGAGCGAACGCGAGTCCAGGGGTTCCATGTCGTCGCCATCGGCACGTCCGGCGAGGAACTTGAGCAAAATCTGCCACTCGCGCGACGGCCGGACGAGACCGCTCGTCGGCTCCGGGCAGTCAGGCGAGCAACGGCACGAGCGCCGCGTACAGGATCACGAGTGCAACGCCCTCGAGGCGCCCGACGACGCGACCCGTCCTCATCATCAGCCAGGCCACCCCGGCGACCGCGGTGGCGGCGATCACACCGAACTCGGTGAGACCGGGCTCGTTCAGCGTCCCTGCGCCGATGATGCCGGTGACGCCACCGACGCCGAGCGCGTTGAACATGTTCGACCCCAGGAGGTTCCCGACGATCAGATCGGTCTCCTTGCGCCGAGCCGACTGGATCACCGTGACCAACTCCGGCAACGACGTGCCGACCGCGACCAGCGTCGCGCCGACGAAGCCCTCGGCGAGGCCCGCGCGATCGGCCACGTCGACGGCGCCCCAGAGCAGGAGTTGAGCACCTGCGATCGTGCCGAGCAGTCCCAGCAGTGTCCGGATCGCCTCGGTGCCGACCGAATGGTGCCCGGTGTCCGCGAGTTCCTCGGTCTCGGGCCCGAGCGGATCGCCCGCAGACGCGCCCGTCACCTTCCAGATCGCCAACGCCAGGGCCACGAGCAGTACGACCCCCTCGATCGCGCTGACGCCGCCGCCCTGGACGGCAACGGCGTACGCGGCGATGCCGGCGACCGCGATCGGTGCCTCCCGGCGTACGGTGCTGGACGCCACGCCGAGCGGGATGATGATCGCCCCGATGCCCAGCAGGAGCGAGAGGTTGGCGATGTTCGATCCGACGATGTTGCCGACGGCGATCTCCGGGTTGCCACCGGCCGCCGCGATCGACGACACGAGCAGTTCCGGGGCACTGGTGCCGAACCCGACGATCACGACGCCGACGACCAGCGGCGAGATGTTGCGGATCAACGCCACGCGTGCGGCACCGAGCACGAACTGATCGGCGGCGTAGGCGAGCAGGGCGACGCCGACCACCAACGCGAGCACGGTCATCGCCATGGCCACCCCGTCCAGCACGATGCCGGCACGACGAGCAGCCGCCAGGAGGCCACCGGCACCAACTCTTGCGGCAACAGCAACTCCGGCCGTCCTTCGATTCACACTGCGCATGCTGCAGCGGCGCTGCAGACCGAGCGGAACGTTACCGACCGAGCAGTCCCGAGGAGCATCTCGCCGCGGGTACGTTGTGACCATGAGCGAGATCGTCAGCATCACCGGACGCGAGATCCTGGATTCGCGAGGCAACCCCACCGTCGAGGTCGACGTCGTCCTCGATTCCGGTGCCCGCGGCCGAGCAGCGGTGCCGTCGGGGGCGTCCACCGGCGAGCACGAAGCGGTCGAACTGCGCGACGGGGGTGACCGGTACGGCGGCAAGGGTGTACAGCAGGCGGTCGGGTTCGTCAACGACGAGATCGCCGACGCGCTCGAGGGCTTCGATGCCCTCGATCAGCGCTTCCTCGATCGGGTGATGCTCGACCTCGACGGCACCGACAACAAGTCACGCCTCGGAGCGAACGCCGTCCTCGGCACCAGCCTGGCGATCGCCAAGGCGGCTGCGATCGAGCTCGACGTGCCGCTGTACCGCTACCTCGGCGGACCCAACGCCCACGTGCTCCCGGTGCCGATGATGAACGTGATCAACGGCGGCGTCCACGCCGACAACTCGATCGACCTGCAGGAGTTCATGGTGATGCCGGTCGGCGCGCCGAGCTTCCGCGAGGCGCTGCGCTGGGGCACCGAGACGTACCACGTGCTCAAGCAGGTGATCCACGAGCGAGGACTCTCCACCGCCGTCGGAGACGAAGGCGGCTTCGCCCCGAACCTCGAGTCGAACGAGGAGGCGATCCGGGTGCTCGTCGAGGCGATCACCAAGGCGGGATTCACGCCGGGTGACGACATCGCCATCGCGCTCGACCCCGCCACGAGCGAGATCTTCCACGACGGGGCCTACCACCTCACCGGCGAGGGCAAGGTGCTCTCGCCGACGGAGATGACCGACTACTGGGTGCGCCTGGTCGAGACGTACCCGATCGTGTCGATCGAGGACGCGATGGACGAGAACGACTGGGACGGGTGGGCGACACTCACCGCGGCGATCGGCCACAGGGTCCAGCTCGTCGGCGACGACCTCTTCGTCACGAACTCGACCCGTCTCCAGACCGGCATCGACCGTGACGTCGCCAACTCGATCCTGATCAAGGTGAACCAGATCGGCTCGCTCACCGAGACCCTCGACACGGTCGGGCTCGCCACCCGCCACGGGTACACCTCGGTGATGAGCCACCGCTCCGGCGAGACCGAGGACGCCACGATCGCCGACCTCGCCGTTGCCACCAACTGCGGCCAGATCAAGACCGGCGCCCCCGCCCGCAGCGACCGCGTGGCCAAGTACAACCAGCTGCTGCGCATCGAAGCCGAGCTCGGCGACACCGCCGAGTACCGAGGCAAGAGCGCCCTCGCTCCGCTCTGAGTGACCCCTGCCAGGCATGACGCGGAATCCCGACCTCGGGCTGCGACAATGATCGGGTGAGTCGCTCGCGCACCACCTCGATTCCGAGGCCGAAGGAGAAGCCGACGGCAGCCGATGCCGGCCGGTCGCGCCTCGGCGACTTCACCCGGCCGATTCCCACCGACAAGCGCATCCTTCGCCGTCCCCGGCTGGCGCTCTTCGGTGGCGCGTTCATCCTGATCGTCGCCGCCACGATCGTCGCCGCGCTCGTCATCCTGCCGGTCCAGACCTGGCTCGACCAGGACGACGATCTCGTCCGGCGGCAGGCCGAACTCGACGAGCTGCAACGCGTCAACGGCCAACTCGCCGGTGAGGTCGATCGCCTCCAGACCGACGACGGCATCCGCGAGGCCGCCCGCGAGGAGATCGGCTTCGTCGAGGCCGGCGACCGTCGCACCACGATCCTCCCGCTGCCGCCGCTTCCCAGCGAACTCCCGGCCGGCTGGCCCTACAACATCGTCACCGGCATCTTCGCCGCCCGCACGGCTGGGCCTGCACCCGGCGCGGCCGACTAGGTTCCACACCCACGGGCGCCGACGAACGGCGCAGCATGCAATGGGGTGAGGAGAGCACGTGGCCGGCAGCATTCTGGGGACCAGGGTTCAGCGCAAGGAAGACCCGAAGTTCCTGACGACAGGTGGGGTGTACGTCGACGATCTCGACGAGGAACTGCTGGCCGGTGCGTTGCACGTGGTCTACGCACGATCCGCGGTCGCCCACGGCACGATCCTGTCGATCGACGTCGACGGGGCGAGGGACATGCCGGGCGTGGTCGGCGTGTTCACCGCCGAGTCCCTCGGCCTCGAGCCGGTCCCGTCCAACTTCAACCCGGCGGTCGGTCGTACGCTCCTCGCCAGCGACAAGGTGCGCTGGGTCGGCGAGCCGGTCGTCGCCATCGTCGCCGAAACCGCTGCGCAGGCCGCCGACGCCGCCGAGATGGTCTTCGTCGACGTCGACTTCCTGCCAGCACTCGTCGACATCGAGGCGTCGATGGCGTCGGAGACCCTGATCTACGAGGCAGCCGGGTCGAATGCCGTGTTCGACACCACCGCGCTCGGCATGCCGGAGAACACCGCGACCGACGACTACTTCGCCGACTGCGAGGTGGTCGTCTCGGGCCGCTTCCTGAACCAACGAGTGGCACCGTGCCCACTGGAGGTCCGCGGATCGGCGGCCACCTGGGTCGACGGGCGCCTGTTCCAGTGGTTGTCGACGCAGCACGCCCAGGGCGTCAAGGCCCCGATCGCCGCAGCGAACGGCGTCGACCCCGGACTCGTCCGTGTGATCACCCCCGACGTCGGTGGAGCCTTCGGCGCGAAGATCGGCACCTACGCCGAAGAGATGTTGCTCGGTCCGATCTCCAAGGCGGTCGGCCGTCCGGTCCGGTGGCGCGAGACCCGCAGCGAATCGATGATGAACCTGGGACACGGCCGCAGCCAACTCCAGTACGCCACCATCGGCGGGACCCGCGAGGGCAAGGTCACCCACTACCAACTGCACCTGTTCCAGGACGCCGGCGGGTTCATGGACGTCGGCGGGGTGTTGGGCTTCGCGATGACGCGCCCGATGGCCTCGGCCGTCTACGACATCCCCAACATCGAGGTGCGAGCCACCAGCGTGCTCACCAACACGACGCCGACGGTCCCCTACCGCGGTGCGGGGCGTCCCGAGGCCACCGCCGCCGCGGAGCGGGCGATGGACCTGTTCGCCGCCGAGATCGGCAAGGACGCGGCCGAGGTGCGCCGGATGAACCTGATCCCCAAGTTCCTCGAACCGCACACCACGGCCATCGGCCAGATCTACGACGTCGGCGACTTCGAAGGTGCGCTCGACAAAGCGCTCGAGGCCGCCGGCTACACCGAGCTGCGCGCCGAACAGGCCCGCCGCCGCGAAGCGGGTGACGACAAGCAGCTCGGCATCGGCGTCAGCGTGTACGTCGAGATCACCGGTGGCGTCGACCCGATGGGCGAGGCCGCGAAGATCGAGGTGCAGGACGACGGCTCGGCGCTGGTGTACACCGGCACGTCGCCACACGGCCAGGGCCACGACACGTCGTGGTCGATGATCGCCAGCGATCAGACCGGGATCCCGATGGACCAGATCACCCTGATCTGGGGCGACACCGACCTGGTGCCGGCGGGTGGCGGCACCATGGGTTCACGCTCGCTCCAGCAGGGCGGCGCCGCGGTGAACAAGGCGTCGATCGAACTGGTCGAGATGGCCCGCAACCTCGCGGCGTCGTTGCTCGAAGCCGACGAGAGCGACATCGTGCTCGACAAGGACAACGGAGCGTTCCACGTCGCCGGCACCCCCGCGGTCAGCAAGACCTGGGCCGAGCTCGCCGTCGCTGCCAGGACCCACCAGGGTTTCGGGACGATCGCCGCCGACATGGAGGCCGGACACACGGCGAGCCTCACCGTCGACACGCGTTTCGAAGCCGGCCAACCGACGTTCCCGTTCGGCGCCCACGTGGCGGTGGTCGAGGTCGACACCGGCACCGGCCAGGTGAGGCACCTGCGCCAGATCGCCTGCGACGATGCCGGCCGGGTCGTCAACCCGATGCTGCTCGACGGACAGATCCACGGTGGCATCGCCCAGGGCACCGCCCAGGCACTGCTCGAAGAGGTGCGCTACGACGAGGACGGCAACCCGGTCACCTCCAACCTCGCCGACTACGGAATGATCTCGTCGGCCGAACTGCCGAGCTTCGAGGTGATCCACATGGAGACCCCGACGTTCGTCAACCCGCTCGGCGCCAAGGGGATCGGCGAGTCCGGCACGATCGGCTCCACCCCGGCCGTGCAGTCAGCGGTGATCGACGCGCTCTCCCACCTCGGCATCCGCCACATCGACATGCCCGCCACCGCCGAGAAGGTCTGGCGGGCCATCCAAGGAGCCACGACATGACCATCACCGACCCCGCCAGCGCCGAGCATCCACGCGCCTCGTTCACGTCGTTCGAGGAGTCGACCGCCGAGGACTGGGCGATCATCGCCCCGCAGCTGGCGATCACCCAGTCGTTCGTCGCCGAACGGGTGATCGAGCTCATGAAGGCGCTCGAGTTCGATCATGGCGGGTTCCCGGTCAACCGGCTCGAGCACAGTCTCCAGACGGCGACGCGTGCCGAGAAGGACGGCCGCGACGACGAGTACGTGCTGTGCGCGCTGCTGCACGACATCGGCGACACGCTCAGCCCGTACAGCCATCCCGACATCGCAGCGGGCATCCTCAAACCGTTCGTGTCCGAGGCCAACCACTTCATGGTCAAGCACCACGGCGAGTTCCAGGGCTACTACTTCTGGGACTACATCGGCCTCGACAAGAACGCCCGCGAGGCCCACCGCGACTCGCCGTACTTCGAGTACACCGAGGAGTTCTGCGCCAAGTACGACCAGACGGCCTTCGACGCCGACTACGTCAGCAACCCCCTCGAGCACTACGAACCGCTGATCCGCGAGATCCTCCGCGGCCGCTGAGTGTGACGCCAGGGGTCAGACCCCCGGCGTAACACCCGCTCCGCGGGGGTCGGCGGCTACCGTCGCCGTCGTGAACTACAGCCCGATCGGCCGCCTCCAGCGCGCCGTCGCCATGGTGCTGGCCGTGATGGTGTTCGGCACCATCGGCTACCTCATGTTCGGCCTGTCGTTCACCGACTCCGTGTACCAGACGGTCACCACGGTCACCACCGTCGGTTTCCGCGAACTCGAGGAGTTCACCGTCGTCGAGCAGTGGTTCACGATCGTCCTGATCATCATCGGCGTCTCGACCGTGCTGTACACCTTCACCCTCTCCGTCCAGGTCGTCGTGGACGGACAACTGCGTGACTTCGTCGGGAGGCGCATGATGGATCGTGAGATCAGCAAGCTGAGCGGACACACGATCGTGTGCGGCTGGGGACGCGTCGGGCGCGCCGTCGCCGACGATCTCGTGTCTGCCGGGCATCAAGTGGTCATCGTCGACGTCGACGCCGAGCGGCTGGAGAACGTGCCGTACCCCACCGTGGTCGGAGACGCCACGCTCGACGGCACCCTGCGCACGGCCGGGCTCGAACGCGCAGGAGCCCTCATCGCCGCGCTGGAGGGCGACGCGGAGAACCTGTTCGTCACGCTCTCGGCCCGCGCGATCATGCCCGACCTGTTCATCGTCGCCCGCGCCCGCCAGGACGAGAGCGTGCCCAAGCTCGCCAACGCGGGCGCCGACCGAGTCGTCAACCCGCAGGAGCTCGGCGCCGCCAGGATGGCGTCGTTCGTCGCCCGACCACACGTCGCCGAGTTCATCGACGTCGTCATGCACGAACGATCCCTGGAGTTCCGCATGCAGGAGTACGACGTGTCCGAGGCGTCCGACCTGTCCGGCAAGACGCTGCGCGAGGCGAACCTGCGCAAGCAGACCGGCGTGCTGATCCTCGCCGTTCGCCGCCCCGACGGCACGTTCACCACCAACCCCGACCCGGGCATGAAGATCGAGCCGCGCCAGGTGCTGATCGCGGTCGGCACCGACGACGACCTGCAGCGACTGGAAGAGCTCGCCGGACGATGAGCGACATCCACGTCCTGCTCGACCTCGACGGCACCCTGTCGGATTCGTCACCCGGCATCGCCCGCTCGCTCCGACACGCCTTCAGCACCTGCGGCTACGAACCGCCCACGGACGAGCAGGTCCGCGCGGTGATCGGGCCGCCGTTCGAGGTCAGCTTCCCCACCCTCGGCGTGCCCCACGACGACATCGAACGGGTGGTCGAGGCCTACCGAGTGCGCTACGAGGATGTCGGGCTCTTCGAGAACGAGGTGTACCCGGGCATCGCCGAGATGCTGGACGAACTGGTCGCGTCGGGCCACACGCTGTCGCTCGCCACCGCCAAGCCGCAACCGACAGCGATCCGCATCGTCGAGCACTTCGGCTTCAGCCACCACTTCACGCTGCAGGCCGGCGCCACGAGCGAGGTCGGCTCCGGTCGCCGCACGAAGGCCGATGTGATCGCGTACGCGCTGGACGAACTCGGCCTCGCCGACGACCGCAACGGCCACCACGTCGTGATGATCGGCGACCGCGACCACGATGTGGAGGGAGCTCGGTCGAACGGCATGGACTGCATCGGGGTCACCTGGGGCTTCGGCTCCCCCGACGAGCTGTCGGGAGCCGGCGCCTGTGCCCTCGTCGCGTCCCCCGCCGAAGTTGCCGCAGCGGTCGCAGCGACGTACCGTTCCTGACGGCCATGAGCACCACCGCCGACCAGCCCCCCATCGCCGGCACCGCGCACGCCGCCGACGCCGACACCGCGGCGAGCGTCGACGGTGTCGCTGTCTCGGCCCCGCCCCCCGGCGCCGTGTCGTCCTCGAGCGCCGACCGGTTCATGCGGCGCCTGCTGATCCTTCCCGAGGGCACCACCTCGACGAAGGCCGAAGCGCGCTCGGCATTCCAGAAGTCGCTGCTGATCAGCACCTGCCGCTGCCTGCTGATGTACATCGTGTTCCCGTTCGTCCTGCCGGCCGTCGGCATCGCCCGCGGCGTCGGGCCGGTCATCGGGATCGTGATCGGCCTGCTCGCGATCGTCTCGATCACCTACAGCATCCGCCGGTTCTGGCGGGCCGACCACCCCAAGCGGTGGCACTACACGGTCTTCGGGGTCACGATCATCGGGTTCCTCCTGTACCTCGCCGTCAAGGACATCGCGAGCGTCACCTGACCCGATCGCCGCCCGCGAGCGGCGGCGGCAACGCTCGGTTGCCCGGGGGTGCTCCCGATGGTGCATGATGTGGATCCGGGAACACCCCGGACACAGCACACCACGAGCGACTTGGGGGCATCAGTGGAGATCACCGTCACCGTCAACGGTACGACGCAGACACACGACGTGGAGCCGCGCCTGCTCCTCGTGCAGTACATCCGCGAGGTCGTCGGGCTCACCGGCACCAACATCGGCTGCGACACCTCGTCGTGCGGCGCCTGTTCGCTGCACCTCAACGGCGAGGCGGTCAAGAGCTGCACCGTGCTCGCCGTCCAGGCCGACGGCCAGGAGATCCGCACGATCGAGGGGATGGCCGCCGCCGACGGCACCCTGCACCCGATGCAGCAGGCCTTCATGGAGAACCACGGCCTGCAGTGCGGGTACTGCACTCCCGGCATGGTGATGGCCGCCACGAGCCTGCTCGAGGAGAACCCGAACCCGACCGAGGAGGACGTGCGGCTCGGGCTCGAGGGCAACCTGTGCCGCTGCACCGGCTACCACAACATCGTCAAGTCGGTGCTCGCCGCAGCGTCGGCGAGTGCCTGATCGGAACATCACACCGTCACACGGTGACGCCAACTGGATGGGGGTCCAGCGATGACCATGACCGACGAACCGACCGACACCGCGGTGATCGGGACACGGGTGCTCCGCAAGGAGGACCCGGTCCTGCTGACCGGCGAAGCGGTGTTCGCCAACGACATGAAGGTGCCGGGGGCGCTCTTCATGGCGGTGCTGCGCAGCCCGTACGCCAGCGCGAAGATCGTGTCGATCGACACGACCGCCGCGGCGGCGATGCCCGGCGTGCAGGCGGTGTACACCGGCGCCGACCTCGCCGACCTCTGGGCGGCGCCGATGCCGTGCGCATGGGCCGTCACCGAGGACATGTTGAACCCGCCGCACCACCCGATCGCGATCGACGCGGTCCACTACGTCGGCGACGGCGTGGCGGTGGTGCTCGCCGACTCCGACACGATCGCCCACGACGCCATCGAGGCGATCGACGTCGAGTACGACCCCGGTGAGCCGATCGTCGATCTCGACGACGCGCTCTCCGACCGCATCGTGGTGCACCCCGACCTCGGCACGAACTCCTCGTACACGTGGAACCTCCTGGTCGAGGAGACCGACGGCGCCGTCCAGAAGGCGTTCGACGAGGCCGCCTTCACCGTGAGCGAGCGCTACGTCCAGCAGCGCTTGATCCCGATGGCGATGGAGCCACGGGCGGTCGTGTCGATCCCGCAGCCGTTCGGTGGCGACGTCACCCTCTACAGCTCCACCCAGATCCCCCACGTGCTCAAGGTGATGATCGCCGTCACGCTCGGCGTGCCCGAGCACCAACTGCGCGTCGTGGCGCCGGCGGTCGGCGGTGGCTTCGGCGCCAAGCTCGACGTGTACGCCGAGGAACTGCTGTGCGTCGCCCTGTCGCGCAAGCACGGGGTGCCCGTGCGTTGGAACGAGACCCGCTCGGAGAACACCGTCGCCACGATCCAGGGGCGCGGGCAGATCCAGCACATCGAGCTCGCCGCCGATGCCGCCGGGAAGCTCACCGCCATCCGGGTGCGCCTCACCGCCGACATGGGCGCCTACCTGCAGCTGATCACGCCCGGCATCCCGATCCTCGGGGCGTTCCTGTACGCCGGGGTGTACGACCTGCCCAAGGCCTACGACTTCTCGTGCACCGGCGTGTTCACCAACCTCACCCCCACCGACGCCTACCGCGGCGCCGGTCGCCCCGAGGCCACCTATGCCATCGAACGGGCGATGGACGCCCTGGCGAAGGAGGTCGGTGTCGACCCGCTCGAGTTCCGGCGACGCAACTTCATCCGCAAGGAGCAGTTCCCGTACGAGGCGTTCACCGGTCTGGTCTACGACTCCGGCGACCACGACAAGGCCGCCACGATCGCGGCCGAGATGATCGACTACGACGGCGTGCGGGCCCGGCAGGCCGAGCAGAACGTCGAGGGTTCCACCAAGCGGCTCGGCCTCGGCGTGTCGAGCTACTTCGAGATGTGCGGCCTCGCCCCGTCGCGGGTCCTCGCCTCGCTCAACTACTCCGCCGGCGGGTGGGAGGCGGCCACCGTCCGCATCCTGCCGACGTCGAAGGTGCAGGTGGTCACCGGCACGTCGCCGCACGGCCAGGGCCACGAGACGTCGTGGTCGATGATCGTCGCCGACAAACTCGGCATCGACCCCGCCGACGTCGACGTGCTGCACTCCGACACCGCCATCGCCCCGCTCGGCATGGACACCTACGGCTCGCGTTCGCTGCCGGTCGGCGGTGTCGCCGTCGGCATGGCGTGCGACAAGGTGATCGACAAGGCCAAGCAGATCGCTGCCCACCAGCTCGAGGCGAACGTCGACGACATCGAGTTCGCCGGCGGGACGTTCCGCGTCGCCGGCTCCCCCGACCGTGAGGTCCCGCTGGCGGCGATCGCGTTCGCGGCGTTCACCGCCCACGACCTCCCCGACGGCCTCGAGCCGAACCTCGAGGCGCAGGTGACCTACGACCCACCGAACTTCTCGTGGCCGTTCGGCACCCACATGTGCCTCGTCGAGGTCGACACCGAGACCGGCGACGTCGACGTGCTGCAGTACGTGGCGGTCGACGACTGCGGCAACCAGGTCAACCCGATGATCGTCGAGGGCCAGGTGCACGGCGGTGTCGTCCAGGGTCTCGCCCAGGCGCTCTACGAGGGCGCCGACCACGACTCCGACGGCAACCTGCGCACCTCGACCCTCGCCGACTATCTCGTGCCGGCGGCGAGCGACGTCCCGCCGATCACGATCGGCCACTCGGTCACGCCATCGCCGACCAACCCGCTCGGCGTGAAGGGAGTCGGCGAGGCCGGCACGATCGGATCCGCTCCCGCCGTGATGAACGCCATCGTCGACGCACTCTCGGGCCTCGGTGTCCGCAACGTGCCGATGCCCGCAAGTCCCAACACGGTGTGGAACGCCATCCACGCCGCCCAATCCACCAGCGCCACCGGAGGCAACCAGTGATTCCCGCCGCATTCGACTACGTCCGCGCCGAGTCCGCCGAGGAGGCCATCAGCCTCATCGGCCAGCACGGCGACGAGGCCAAGTTCATCGCCGGTGGGCACAGCCTGCTGCCGATGATGAAGCTGCGCCTCGCCCAGCCGAGTGTGCTGATCGACATCGGCCGGCTGAGCGACCTGTCGTACATCCGCGACGACGGCGACCAGATCGCGATCGGGGCGATGACGCGCCACATGGACGTCGAGACGTCCGACGTGCTGCGCCAGCACGTCCCACTCCTGGCCCATGCCGCGGGTCACGTCGGCGATCCGCAGGTGCGCCACCGGGGCACGATCGGCGGGTCGATCGCCCACGCCGATCCGGCCTCCGACCTCCCGGCAACCACCCTCGCCCTCGGAGCCACCTACGTCGCACAGGGCCCCAACGGCACCCGCGAGATCGCGGCGGGCGACTTCTACCAGACGTTCTTCGAGTCGGCGCTCGAAGCCCGACGAGGTGCTCACCGAGATCCGGGTCCCGAAGATGAACGGTGCCGGCTGGAGCTTCCAGAAGTTCAACCGTCGGGCCCAGGACTGGGCGATCGTCGGTGTGGCCGCATGGCGCAACGGCGACCAGGCGGGCGTCGGCCTGGTCAACATGGGGTCCACACCGGTGCTCGCGACCAGCGTCGCCGCGGCGATCGCGAGCGGTGCCAGCGTCGCCGACGCCGCCGAACAAGCCGCCGCCGACGCCGACCCCCAGGCCGACCTGAACGCGAGCGTCGAGTACCGCCAGCACCTCGCCAAGGTCCTCACCCGCCGAGCCCTCGAAGCCGCCTCCGCCTGATCACCTCGCGGGTCCGACCCCTGATGTCGTCGAGCGTCGCGGTGTCTGACACCAAACGTTGCGTGGGCGCTGCGACACTGACGGGATGACGACGACGGAGCCGGTGCCCACCGGGAACACGTACGACAAGTACGCGTCGACGAATCCGATCGAACAGCGGATGATGCGCGGGTTCTTCCGCGCGTTCGATGCGATGCTCGACGCCGCCAGCCAGCGACGGGCGCCACGCCGGATCCTCGAGATCGGCGTCGGCGAGGGCATCGTGACCCAACGCGTGATCGAACGGTTCCCCGACGCGGCGGTGCTCGGCCTCGACCTGCCCGACGACGACCTCGCCGAGGACTGGCTGGAGCGCGGGCTGTCGTGTGTGTTCGGCGACGCGACCCACCTGCCGTTCCCCGACGACTCGTTCGACCTCGTGCTCGCCATCGAGGTGTTCGAACACCTCCCCGAACCAGCACGATCCCTGCACGAACTCCACCGTGTGTGCGCCGGGTCGCTGATCGCGTCCGTGCCGTTCGAGCCGATCTGGCGGGCCGGCAACATGGCCCGCGGCCGGTACCTCCGCGACTTCGGCAACACTCCCGGCCACATCAACCACTGGACCAACCGCGGGTTCACCAAGCTCGTCGGCCATCGCTTCGACGTGCGCAGCACCGCGACGCCGCTCCCGTGGACGATGGTCCACGGCACCCCGCTCGACTGACCGGTGACTTCCCGCCTCGCCAACCTGATCGGGATCGCCATCGGCCTCGCCGGGCTGACGTTCGTCGGCATCAGGATCGTGCAGGACCGTGACGAGATCGCCGACGCCCTCTCCAGCGCCGATCCGTGGTGGCTCGTCGGCGCCCTCGTGTCGGGCCTCGGCGCCATGGCGCTGCTCGGCGTCAACTGGCTGGCGATCATCCGCCACGGCGGCGCGCCGGCACCCTGGCGACGCGGGCTGTACTGGTTCTTCGTCGGGCAACTCGGCAAGTACGTCCCCGGCGGCATCTGGCCGATCGTGGGGCAGGCCGAACTGGCGCACCGCGATCGAACCCCCCGAGGTGTCGCGTACTGGTCGACGGCGCTGTCGATGGTGACGACCCTCCTCGGCGCGCTCGTCGTCGCCGCCGTCTCCGGACTCACCGCGCCGCCGAACTCGCGACTGCTGCCCTGGCTGTTCGCGGTTGCGCTCGTGGCCGGCGGCATCGCACTCGCCACCCCACGAGTCCGCGAGCTGATCCACCGCACCGCGGACCGCGCGACCTCGCGAGAACTCCGGCTCCCCGAGGCTCGATGGTTCGCCGGAATCGTGGCCCGCTACCTCCCCGCGTGGGTGCTGTTCGCCGGCATGAACATCTTCACCGTCCGAGCGCTCGGCGGCTCCCTCGACACCGAGTTCGTCGTCACGCTGATCTACGCGACGTGTGTGTCGTGGATCGCCGGGTTCGTGATCATCGGTCTGCCGGGCGGGCTCGGGGTACGCGAGGCCGTGTTCATCTCGATGATGACCGCGCCGCTCGGCGCCGGCCTGGCGGTGTCGGTGGCGGTCGTCAGCCGCGTGGTGTCGGTGGCGGTCGATCTGCTCGGCGCCGCCGTGTCGGTACCGGTCGGCCGGTCGGCTCCACCGATCGAGCACGACACACCCACCCGTTACGCTGCGCCCTGATGTCGAGCGACGCCCACTCCGACGACGCCGGGCCCGTCAAGCTGATCATCCAGATCCCGTGCTTCAACGAGGAGGAGACGCTGCCGCTCACGGTCGCCGACCTGCCCCGTGAGGTGCCGGGGGTCGACATCGTCGAGTGGCTCGTGATCGACGACGGCAGCAGCGATCGCACCGTCGAGGTCGCCCGATCGCTCGGCGTCGACCACGTCGTGTCACACCAGCACAACCGCGGGCTCGCGGCAGCGTTCCTCACCGGGCTCGACGCGTGCCTGCGTGCGGGTGCCACGGTGATCGTCAACACCGACGCCGACAACCAGTACCAGGGTGCGTCGATCCCCGATCTGGTCGCACCGGTGCTCGCCGGAGACGCCGAGATGGTCGTCGGCGAACGGCCGATCGAGTCGATCGACGACTTCTCGCGCACCAAGAAGCTGCTCCAACGCGTCGGGAGTTCGGTCGTGCGCCGCTTCTCCGGCACCGGCGTGCGAGACGCGGCGAGCGGCTTCCGGGCGTACTCACGCGAGGCGGCGATGCGCGTCCAGGTGTTCGGCCGGTACACGTACACGATGGAGACGATCGTGCAGGCCGGCTGGAACGGCATCGCGATCACCTCGGTACCGATCGGCGTGAACCCGAAGACCCGCGAGTCACGCCTGGTCAAGAGCAGCAGCCGGTACGTGTGGCGGTCGGCGCAGGCGATCATCCGCAGCTTCGCGCTGTACAAGCCGTTCCGCTTCTTCTTCCTCGTGGGCCTCGTACCGTTCGTGGTCGGCGCCCTGATGATGCTGCGGTGGCTCGGTCTGTACCTGTTCGAGGACGAGTACACGAGCCGGGTTCCGAGCCTGCTCGCCGGAATCGGCCTGATCGTGGTGGCCGCGCAGATCTGGGCCGTCGCCTTTCTCGCCGACCTCCAGGCCGCCAACCGGCGCGTCCTCGAGGACCTCCGCCTGCGCGCCCGGCGCCTCGACTACGACACCACCGGCACCATCGACGCCAGCGGCAGCACCTGATCGCATCCGGGTGGTCGCCGGGCCCGAGCCGGCACCGATGTCACTGCAGGCCGAGGTACGCGCCGCCGTCGACGTGGAGCTGCACGCCGGTGATGAACGTCGCCTGCTCGCTGCACAGGAAGGCGGCCGTCGCCCCGAAGTCGGCAGCGTCGCCCATCCGCATCGACTCCTGCTGCTCCTCGTCGTAGATCTGCTCGACCCGCGGCGTGCGGTGCAGTCCGGGCTGCAGGCTGTTGACGGTGACACCGTCGCCGGCAACCTCGAGCGCCAGGGTCTTGAGGAAACCCGTGGCACCGGCGCGCGCCGTGTTCGACAGGATCAGCTGCGCCATCGGCTGCCGCACGGCCAGCGACGTGATCGCCACCACCCTCCCCCATCGGCGCTCCTGCATCGCCGGAACGGCTGCCGTGCACATCGCGACGACCGACATCAGGTTGAGCTCCAACGCCGCCGGATATGCCTCGATCGGCGTGGACGCGAAGTTCCCCGGCGGGGGTCCGCCCGCGTTGGGTACGAGGATGTCGACCGCGCCGAGGGCCTCGACCGCGTCGGCCACGAAGCCCGTCGCCCCGTCGACCGTCGACACGTCGGCGACGATGCCGACACACCCGGGCCCGATGCGATCGACCGCGGCCGCGAGCCGATCGGGATCACGCCCACAGATCGCCACGTGGGCCCCCTCGGCCGCCAACGCCGCAGCAGTGGCGAGGCCGAGACCCGACGAACCTGCAGCGACCGCCGCTCGACGTCCGGTGAGTCCGAGGTCCATGCGGCCACGCTACGTCGCCCCGCCGGTGCCCGCCGAGCCCGACGCGTCTGCACACGCCGACGCGGGCGAGCAGCTCGGATACACTGCAGCTCCAGTGAGAGCATGAGCGAGTCACTCGACAACGACGAACCATCCCAGCTCGCCCTCGATGCGATCGCCGACGCCGAGCCGTATCCGTACTGGCTCGAGAGCGCCGCCATCCCCGAGTCGAACCCCACCCTCGTCCGGGACGAGCACTGCGACCTGTGCATCGTCGGCGGCGGCTACACCGGGCTCTGGACGGCGGTGATCGCCAAGGAGCGCGATCCCTCCCGCGACGTCGTCCTGATCGACAAGGGCGAGGTCGGTGGCGCCGCGAGCGGACGCAACGGCGGGTTCATGGAGTCGTCGCTCACGCACGGCGTCGGCAACGGCATGGATCGGCACGGCGACGAGATCGACACCCTCGAAGAACTCGGACTGAACAACCTCAACGAGATCGAGGCCGCCATCGAGCGCTACCGGATGGACTGCGCCTACGAGCGAAACGGGGTGATCGACGTTGCCCACGTCAACCACCCGCCGTCGTACCTCCACGACCTGCGCGAGGAGCACGACCTGCTGCGATCGCTCGGCCAGCGGGTCACCTGGCTCGACCAGGACGAGATGCGCGCCGAGGTGAACTCGCCCACCTACACCGGCGGCCTGTACCGCTCGGGCAGGGCCGCGCTCGTCGATCCCGCGAAGCTCGCGTGGGAACTCAAGCGGGTTGCCGAACAGCTCGGCGTACGGATCTACGAACACTCCAAGGCGACATCGATCGATCGCGACGGATCGGGCGTCGCGGTGCGAACACCGCTCGGCACCGTGCGCAGCGCCAAGGCCGTGCTCGGCACCAACGCCGACAAACCCCTGCTCAAGCGCATCGGCCAGTACATGGTGCCGGTGTACGACTACTGCCTGGTCACCGAACCCCTCAGCACCGAGCAGCTCGACCGCATCGGCTGGAAGCACCGCCAGGGACTCTCCGACATCACGAACCAGTTCCACTACTACCGGTTGACGTCCGACAACCGGATCCTGTGGGGCGGCTACGACGCGATCTACTTCTGGGGTTCGAAGGTCGGCTCCGAACTCGAGAGTCGCCCCGAGACGTGGGCCAAACTGTCCGGCCACTTCTTCGAGACGTTCCCGCAGCTCGACGACGTGGTGTTCTCCCACGTGTGGGGCGGCGCGATCGACACCAGCACCCGGTTCTCGGTGTTCTTCGGCACCGCGATGTCGAACCGTGTCGCGTACGCCGTCGGCTACACCGGCCTCGGGGTCGCCGCCACACGGTTCGCCGCGTCGACGATGATCGACCTGCTCGCGGGCCGCAAGACGGTCGCGACGCAGACCGACTTCGTCAAGTCGAAGCCGTTGCCGTTCCCGCCCGAGCCGTTCCGCTTCGCGGGCATCCAGGCGACCCGTTGGTCGCTGGACCGCGAGGACAAGACCGGCAAGCGCAACGCCTGGCTCCGCACCCTCGACCGCCTCGGCCTCGGCTTCGACTCCTGATCACCTCACGGGTCAGACCCGCGAGGTGATCACCGCAGCGAGTCTCAGGTCTCCAGGACGACGATCGAGCGCGGGCCGACGGTGACGTGGGAACCGGCGCGTGCGCCGACCGGCGCCGACCAGGGGTCGGTGGTGTCGAGCGCGATCCACCAGTCGCCGGGCCGTTGGATCTCGAACTCGACCGCCTCCCACCACATGTTCGCCATCACGTAGAGCCCGTCGACGCTCCACGCGATCGACCGCGACTCGAACGAGGTGTCGGGCGCACCGCCGGCACCGTGCACCACCATTGCGTCGTCCCACCGATCGGGGTCGAACAGGATCGGGTGCGCCCCGCGGATCTCGACGAGACGGCGCACGAAGCGTTCGTGGTCCGCGTACTCCCGCGCCCGCTCCCAGTCGATCCAGGACGTCTCGTTGTCCTGGTTGTAGGCGTTGTTGTTGCCGCGCTGGGTGCGGGCGAACTCGTCACCGGCGACGAACATCGGGACGCCGTGGCTCAGGAGCAGCAGGCACATCGCGTTGCGCATCTGGCGCTCGCGCAGCGCCAGCACGCTGTCGGGCACACCGTCGTCGCCCTCCCAGCCGCCGTTCCACGACCGGTTGTCGTGGTGGCCGTCCGTGTTGCCCCACCCGTTGGCCTCGTTGTGGCGGTGGTCGTACGAGACCAGGTCGTACATGGTGAACCCGTCGTGGGCGGTGAGGAAGTTGAGCGACCGCATCGGTGAGACGAACAGGTCCGGGCTGCCGGCCAGACGATTGGCCACGGCCGGGACGAGGCCCGGTTCACCGCGCAGGAACCCGCGCAGGTCGTCTCGGAACTCGCCGTTCCACTGCAACCACCGATCGTCGGGGAAGTCGGGGCCGAGCAGATACCGCGCCATGTCCCAGGGTTCGGCGATCAACCGCACACCGCGTCGATCCCCCCAATCGCCGATCGCCCGCACGAAGTCGGCGTCGCGGGCCAGCACGGCGGCGAGATCGAACCGGAATCCGTCGACGCCGAGGTCGGCGAACCGGTCGAGCGCCTCCATGATCAACCGTCGGGCCGGGGGCGAGGTGGCATCGACCACGTTGCCGGTTCCGGCGTCGTCGAGATAGTTCCCGTCGTGATCGACGACGTAGTACTCACGCTCGGCGAGCGCCCGCAGTGTGTAGGTCGGCCCGCCTCGATGCTCCTCGGTCGTGTGGTTCAGCACCACGTCGAGCCACACCTCGATCTCGAGGCGATGCGCCGCCTCGACCAACTCGGCCAACTCGGCGGTCGGATCGTCGGATGACGCGTACTGGCGGTGGACCGCCCCGAACACCAGCGGCATGTAGCCCCAGTAGTTGCCCTCGTCCGGGTCGAACTGGTGCACCGGGAGCAGTTCGAGCACCGACACGCCCAGCTCGCGCAGGCGCGGCAACTCGTCGATCGCGGCCCGGAACGTTCCCGCATCGGGACGGTCGCGTCGTTTCGTCAGGCCGCGGACGTGGGCCTCGTACACGAGCAACGGGCGCTCGGTGTGCCGTTGCGGCCGCGGCGCCGGCCACGGCCGGGCAACCGCCCGGGGAAACGCGGCCACGTCGAGCGTGCCGTCGATGCGAGCTGCAGCGCGCGAATGGCCCGGGGGGAACCAGACCTCGGTCGCCCGCGGGTCGAGCACCGGGCGATCACCGTCGAGCAGCAACAGGTAGCGGGCACCGACCGGCACCTCCCCCACCCAGTCGTCGAATGGACGCTCGCGGTGCAACTCGACCACCGTGGCGTCGTCGAGCACGGCGTCGACGCGGGCCGCCCCGGGCGCATACACCGACACCGCGAAGACGCCGGGCCCGCTGGTACGGGGGCCACGGTCGACCGGTTCATCCTCACGAGTGGCCCGCACCGCTCCATGATGCCGCAGACGCGGTCGATCTCACACCGCGGCCCGGCGGGTCGGCGCAACCAACCGTCCGGTAACGTCGACAGGATGACGCCGAACGATGTGGCAGACGCCCTGTCCCGTCACGGCTATCTGCCCGACGAGGGCATCTCGACCGCCGTCTTCCTCTCGATGTCGCTGCGCCGACCACTGCTGCTCGAGGGTGAGGCCGGCGTCGGCAAGACCGAACTCGCCAAGACGCTGGCGGCGGCGACCGGCGGCCAGCTGATCCGGCTCCAGTGCTACGAGGGCATCGACGTGTCCCAGGCGGTGTACGACTGGGACTACGCCCGCCAGCTCCTGCATCTCCGCGCTGCCGAGGCGACCGGCGAGACCTCCACACGCACCGCCGACGACCTCGAAGCCGAGCTCTACGGCGAACGCTTCATGATCAAGCGGGCACTGTTGCGGGCGATCGAGCCGGTCGAGGGCCCACCGCCGGTGTTGCTGATCGACGAGATCGATCGCGCCGACGACGAGTTCGAGGCGTACCTGCTCGAGGTGCTGTCCGACTACCAGATCACGATCCCCGAGGTCGGAGTGTTCTCCGCGACGCGTCCGCCGATCGTGATCCTGACGTCGAACCGCACACGAGACGTCCACGACGCCTTGAAACGTCGCTGCCTGTATCACTGGGTGGAGCACCCCGGTTTCGAACGCGAGGTGGCGATCGTCAAGCTGCGCGTGCCCGGCATCGAAGGTGACCTGGCGCGCCAGGTGGCCGCCGCGGTCGAGGCGCTGCGCGAGCTCAACCTCTACAAGCCGCCCGGTGTCGCCGAGACGATCGACTGGGCGACGGCGCTCGGCCGGCTCGGCGCCACCACGCTCGACGAGCGCGTCGTGGCCAACACGCTCGGCACGGTGGTCAAGTACCGCGAAGACGGCGTGCGGGTCGAACAGCACGGCATCGCCGACCTCGTGAAGGTCGCCGCCGAGCGGGCGCTCGCCGCCCGCCACGCCCCCGGGCAGCTGTCCATCGACGACGTGTGAGCCATCGCCCCGGAACGACGGCCGACCCGATGAGCGCCAACGCCTCCGCCGCCACGCCGGCCGACATCGCGGTCGCCTTCGGCCAGATCCTCCGTGGCGTCGGGCTGAGCGTGCCGACCAGCTGCACCCACACGTTCGCCGAGGCTCTGTGCGCCACGGGGATCGACGACCGCGACGCAACGTACTGGGCCGGGCGCGCCACGCTCGTTCGTCGCCCCGAGGACATCGCGCTCTACGACCGTGCGTTCGCCGTGTTCTTCGAGCACCAGCGGGGCGACGACGGCGACGAGGCGGCGCCCGAGCCCCTGAGCATCACGATCGCCGTCGACAGCGACGAACCGGCCGACGACGGCAACGACGACGCCGGTGATGCCTCCGACGACGTGATCGAGCTGCGGTTCTCCACCACCGAGATCCTGCGCAACAAGGACTTCGCGCACTACACGCCCGACGAGTTGGTGCACGCCCAGGAGTTGATGACCCACCTGCGCCTCGTCGGCGCACCGCGCGACTCGCTGCGCATGGGCCCGAGTCGCAAGAGCACCACGCGACCCGACATCCGCCGCACGGTCCGCTCGACGATCCAGGCCGGCGGCGAACCGATCGAACGCCACTTCTCCGCACCGACGCCCCGCCTGCGGCGCCTCGTGCTGCTCCTCGACATCAGTGGATCGATGGAGCCCTACGCACGCGCCCTGCTGCGCTTCGTGCACGCCGCGGTGGCGGGTCGCCAGAAGGTCGAGGCGTTCGCGATGGGCACGCGCCTCACACGGATCACCCGCGAATTGGGTACCCGTGATCCCGACACCGCACTGCGAGCGGCCGGCCGGCGTGTGGTCGACTGGAGCGGCGGCACCCGGCTCGGCGCCGATCTGCGCGAGTTCAACGACCAGTGGGGCGTCCGTGGCCTGGCGCGCAACTCGATCGTGGTGGTGATGTCCGACGGTTGGGATCGCGGCGACCCCGACGAACTCAGCGAACAGATGCAGCGCCTGCACCGCGTCACCCACCGGTTGATCTGGGTCAACCCGCTCAAGGTGACACCCGGCTACGCGCCGCTCGCGCGGGGGATGGCCGCGGCCCTCCCCCACGTCGACCGTTTCGTCGAAGGCCACTCGATCGTCGCCCTCGAGGAACTCACCGCCATGATCTCCGAACCGTGACGGATGCGGTGTCGCATCCGAGATGTTGCAGCTGGGGTCTGACCCCGGGCGTAACATCGGCGGCGGGAAACACGAGGAAGGATCCACGATGAACGACCTGCTCGACGACATCGACCGATGGCGCGCTGCCGGCGAACGGGTCGCAGTCGCCCGCGTCGTCGACATCGAAGGGTCGGGGCCTCGCGACCCGGGTGCCGCCATGGCCGTCGCCGAGTCCGGCGAGGTGGCCGGCAGCGTCAGCGGCGGCTGCGTCGAAGGCGCCGTGGTCGCCGAAGCGCTCTCGATCCTCGACGGGGCCCGCGATCCGGGGATCGTCACGTTCGGGTACTCCGACGACGAGGCGTTCGCCGTCGGGCTCACCTGCGGCGGCACGATCCACCTCTACATCGAGGAGCTCGACTGGTGACGATGTACGAGCGCTGGGCTCGGCAGCTCCGGGCTGCTGCACCCGTCGCTCTGGCGACCGTCATCGACGGCCCCAACGTCGGCGCGAAGCTCCTGGTCGAACCGGACGCCGTGCAGGGTTCGCTCGGCCATCCCGAACTCGACCGGGTCGTCACCCGCGACGCACTCGCCGAACTCGAGGCCGCCCGATCCGGGATCCGCCACTACGGCCCCGAAGGCCAGACCACCCCGGAGGATCTGGTCGACCAGCCGACCGTACGGGTCTTCATCGAGTCGCATGCGCCCCCACCCCAGATGTGGATCTTCGGCGCCGTCGACTTCACCGCTGCACTCGCCCGAGTGGCCAAGGTGCTCGGGTACCGGGTCACCGTGTGTGACGCACGGGAGGTCTTCGCCACCCGCCGCCGTTTCCCGATGGCCGACGAGGTGAAGGTCACCTGGCCGACACCGGTGTTCGAGGCACACGGTGCCGAGCTCGGACCGCGCGACGCGGTGTGCATCCTCACCCACGATCCGAAATTCGACGTTCCAGCGGTCCAGGGTGCCCTGGCGACCACCGTGGGTTACATCGGCGTGATGGGCAGCCGTTCGACGCACGCCAAGCGGATGGAACGCCTGGCCCAGGTGGGAGTCACCGATCCTGCCGATCTCGATCGGCTGATGTCACCGATCGGCCTCGACATCGGCGCCCGCACACCCGAGGAGACCGCGGTCTCGATCTGTGCGGAGATCATCGCCCGCCGGACCGGACGTGCTGTTCCGTCGCTGCGCGACACCACCGGCGACATCCATTCCTGATCGAGCAGTCGAGCCGACCGCTCCGGGGTGCGCCGGCGGGGGTGGCTCAGATCGACGGGTCGCCGAAGCGAACCGAGTTCGTCCGCCGTTCGCTGATCGTGTCGAGTTCGACCGTGCGGCCACGCTGCACCGAGTGGATGATCGCGTCGCCCACACCGAGGTACATCATCACGTGACCGGGGTACTGCACGAGATCGCCGGCCTTGGCGGTGGCACGGTCGAGCGGGGCCGCCTCGCGGATCTGGCTGGTGCTCTGGCGGACCAGCTGCACGCCGGCCTTGGCCCAGGCGTAGGTGGTGAGCCCGGAGCAGTCGAAGCCGACGTTCTCCTGGCTCGTGTTCGTGCGATAGGGGACGCCGACCTGGGTCATCGCGGCGAGCACGGCGCGCTGATGGTCGATCGGGGTCGCTGCCCAGGCGGTGACCATGTCCTGCTCGGGGTAGCCGAGTTCGGTGGCCGCGAACTGGGCGGTCTGCGTGCGGTACCACACGTAGCTGCGGTAGGCCGCGGGGTCCTGCGTGGCGACCCACTCGTCGTAGTTCGCCAGCGCTTCGCGAGCCGATGTCGTGACCACCGGCGCCATGGCGTTGGTGGGCAGGCCACCCATGACCGCTGAGGCCGTCGTCGGTGCGAGGGCGACCGCACCCGTGAGCGAGGCAGCGGTGGCCGCCAGAGCGACGACGATCCGGCGCAGGCGGCGGACGGGTGTGCCGGACGCAACCGGCGTGAGAGGGGTGGTGGGGGTGTCGGTCATGGGGTTCTCCCGGCGTGACGCCGGTGGATCGCACGGGCCGGAGAACCGGGCCGCATGACGGTCGGGTAACGTATCGTCACGCGATCGCAATAATCAACCGCAGTTGCCAACTTTTCGTCACCGGACCGTCATTCTTGACACTCCCGAAACAGTCGCGCGGCGCCTGCGTCGACCCGCCACGACTCGTCGAACTGCCCCGTACGCTGGGGAGATGTCCGGCTCCTGCGCTGCGATCGTCCTCGCCGCCGGTGCCGGCACCCGCTACGGGGGCCCCGAGCACAAGTTGTCTGCGCGACTGCCCGGCGAGGCCGCACGCAGTGTCATCGAGGCGGCGCTCACCAGCGTGCTCGACGCCGGCATCGGCCCGGTCATCGTCGTCACCGGCGCCGCCCCCGACGTGGTGCCGGCCGACCTCGTCGACCGCGTCACGATCCGGCACAACGACCACTGGGCCGATGGGCAGATCACCTCGGTGCACCGCGGGCTCGACGAAGCCGCACGCCTCGGCTGCACCACGGCGGTCATCGGGCTCGCCGACCAGCCGTTCGTCACCGCCGCCGCCTGGCGCCGCATCGCCGCCGCCGACGGTCCGATCGCCGTCGCCACCTACGGTGGCCGCCGCGCGAACCCGGTCAAGCTCGACGCCGCGGTGTGGTCGCTGTTGCCCGCCACCGGAGACGAAGGAGCCCGTAGCCTGATGCGGGTTCGTCCCGACCTGGTGCGTGAAGTAGCGTGCTCTGGTTCACCCGCCGACATCGACACCGAAGAGGATCTCCGACGATGGCAGAACAACTGATCAACGAGTTCACGGTGAACCGTCCGATCGAAGAGGCCTGGCCACTGATCACCGACCTCGAACTGATCGCTCCGTGCCTTCCGGGAGCGGAGCTCCAGGAGGTCGAGGGCGACACGTACCGCGGTGTGGTCAAGGTCAAGCTCGGCGCCATCAGCAGCCAGTTCAAGGGCGAAGCGCACTTCGTCGAACGTGACGACACCGCCTACCGCGCCGTGATCAAGGGCGCCGGACGCGACACCGGTGGCCGCGGGAACGCGTCGGCCGAGATCACCGCGCAGGCAGAGAGCCTGTCGCCCACGAGCACCCGCGTGGCGGTCACCACCGACCTCCACATCACCGGCAAGGTCGCCCAGTTCGGCCGCGGCATCATGGGCGACGTCAGCTCGAAGTTGATGTCCCAGTTCGCCGACAACCTCAACACGATGATCGACGAACAAGGCCTCACTGCCCCGACCGCTGCCGGCGCGACGAGCGACGACGAGGCCACCGACGAGGCGCCGACGACCGACAGCGCCGCTGCCGAGTCGGTCACGCCTGCTCCGATGCAGGTGCGCAAGATCGAGGGCCCCGCCACGGAGCCGATCGACCTCATGGAGGTCGGCGGCAGCTCGATCCTCAAGCGCGTCGCACCCGCCGTCATCGCCATCGTCGTGCTGCTGCTGTTGCTGCGACGTCGCCGAGGCTGATGGACGACCGGGTTCGCGTCGCGCAACTGCTCGGCCGCGAACCCCAGGGCGCGTTCGACGTGGTCGTCCGCGCCGACGACGGTGACCCCGTGGTGGTTCGCAACGCCCCCTTTCTCGACGACGGCACACCGATGCCCACCCGCTACTACCTGGTCGGCGCGGATCTCGTCCGCCGCGTGAGCCGACTCGAGGCCGCTGGCGGCGTCCGCGCGGCCGAGGCCGCCATCGACGCCGCGCTGATCGCCGAGACACACGCCCGCTACGCCGCCGAACGCGACGCGGCGATCGCCGTCGACCACGTCGGGCCGCGGCCCTCCGGCGGCGTCGGCGGCACCCGGACCGGGGTGAAGTGTCTTCACGCGCACGTCGCTCACTCGCTCGCGGGTGGCGACGACCCGGTCGGCCGGTGGGCGCTCGCCCATCTGGGCGACGATCCTCCTCGCCCGGAGGCGCCATGACCGCGGGCGACCCCACGGTGGCACCCGGTGAGCTCACGGTGGACATCGCCGATCGTGCAGTGCGGATCGTCGTCGAGGGTGCCGCCGAGTTCACACTGCCGATCGGTCCCGTCGCGCTCTTCGATGGCCCGCTCGAACGCTCCGATCTCCCGTCTCCGGTCCAGCTCACGAACGCTCTCGGGCTCGTGCAGGACCACCTCGACGACGTCATCATCGCTGCACCGGCGATCATGACCGCATCGTCGGTGCTCGCGGTGGGGGCTCACGCCGTCGAACTCGCCCGGGTCGAGATCGGCTCCCGCGACGTTCCCGGCGCCTACGCGCTGCAGCGCTCCGATGCCGACGAGGTCTTCCGGACGCTCGCACTCGAGCCGGCGATCGAGCGCCGACACAACCCCGGCCTCGATCCGACCCACGTCGATTCGATCGTCGGAACATGTTGCGTGATACTCGGCATCATGCGCCGTCTCGACCTGAGCCAGATCGTCATCGCGGGACCGCCCGAAGCTGCAAAGATGCCCTGATGGCGCTCCGGCACCCCGCTCGAACCACCTCGCCCGTGCGTCTCTACGGCCGGCGGATCATGCTGCGCCCGCTCGCGGCGAACGACTTCCGCTCCTGGAGCGAAGTGCGTCGCCGCAACGAGGAGTGGCTCACCGTGTGGGAACCGAGCCGGCCACCCCACCAGTCGGACCCGGCCACCGACCGCAGCGCGTTCACGTCGCGGTGCCAGCACCGTGACCGCGACCGCGCTGCCGGGTCGGCCTATCAGTTCGGGCTCTTCGTCGACCAGCAGGTCGCCGGCGAGGTCAACTTGAACAACGTGATCCGCGGCGCGATGCAGTCCGGCACGATCGGCTACTGGATCGACCAACGCCACGCCGGGAACTCCTACGTCGCCGAGGCCGTCGTGGTCGTTCTCCAGTTCGCGTTCGAACAGCTGATGCTCCACCGGGTGGAGATCTGCATCGTGCCGCGCAACGCCCGCAGCCGCCGGATCATGGAGAAGCTCGAGATCCGCGAGGAAGGGGTCGCGGCGCGCTATCTGGAGATCAACGGAACCTGGGAGGACCACATCCGCTACGGCATCACCGTGGAGGAGTGGCTCGCCCGCCGCGACGAACTGCTGGCGGCGTGGATCGAACGTCCACGCGACCTCGTGTGACCGATTCGCCGACGGCGGGCTGACCGCGATGATCTAGGCGATGGCGCCGCCTTCGCCGGCGAGACGGAGTTGCTCCGCTCGGTCGCGGCGCAGTTGGGTGCGACGCTTCCACATCTTCGTCTTCCAGTGACGCTTCGTCCGATTGCGCTTGGCCATCTTGCTCTTGGCCACCTCGGCATCGTGGTGGTGGATCGGCTTCCACGCGGCGCCAGGTTCGTGAACGTCCTCGGGTTCGAGGCCGGAACTCACGTCCTGAGCAACGCTCTGGAGTTCGACGTGGATGCGATGCCGCTCGCTGTGGGCGTGGGCGCGCACCTCCTTCTTGAGCGGGACCAGCACTTCTTCAGTGCGATGACGCTTGCTCACTGGGCTACCTCCTGCTTCGTGGCCGAGCCACGGTGGTTTCGGTGCTTGCGCCTCCGAACCTAGTGCACCCGCCATGGCCGGGTCACGGGACTTGTGTAACGATCGTGCGCGATTCGTCCAGCTGGGGTTCGAGGGCCGCTCATCCGAGCTCGGCTCGTCCGGCTCGCCGCACACGTCGTCGTCACGATCTCTTCAAGACGCGGCAGCCGCCGACCGATGAAGCCGTGTGGACACGCTGCCGCCGCCCAACCCGATCGCGCCCGTCGCGACCACGGAGGCCGCGGCGTCGTCGACCGTGTCGACCGCACCGGGAACGGTGATCGACCGGGAGACCGTGGCCGTCGCCGCGCTCGGTGCCCGACTGATCGGCACCATCGACGCCGTCGTCGCCGGCAAACACGACGTCGTCGAGACCGCGGTCGCAACACTGCTCGCGGGTGGACACCTGCTGATCGAGGACCTCCCCGGAGTCGGCAAGACCCTGCTCGCCCAGGTGCTCGCCCGATCGGTGGGCGGCACGTTCCACCGCATCCAGGGGACGTCGGATCTGCTGCCCGGTGACATCACCGGCTCGATGGTGCCCGGCGGCCAACTCGACGTCGACAGCATGAGGTTCCGTCCGGGACCGGTGTTCGCGAACATCGTCGTGTTCGACGAGCTCAACCGCTCGACCCCCAGGACACAGTCGGCCCTGCTCGAGCTCGCCGAAGAGGGCACGGTCACCGTCGACGGCGTCGGCCATCCCCTCCCCGACCCGTTCATGCTCGTTGCCACCCAGAACCCGATCGACATCGCCGGCACCTACGGGCTCGGCGAAGGGGCACTCGACCGGTTCCACGCCGTGGTCACACCGGGCCGGGCCTCACCGATGGCGGAGGTGGAGGTGCTCACCGGGCGCCGGGGTCGCTCGATGCTCGATGCCGTCGAATCGGTCACGTCGCTCAGCGAGCTCGCGAGCGCCCGCAGCACCGTGGCCACCGTCCAGGTGAGCGATGCCGTCGCGGGGTACGTCGTCGACCTCCTCCAGGCCACCCGCGACGACCCGCGGGTCCGGGTCGGCGCGTCGACGCGTGCCGGCGTGGCGATCGTCGCACTCTCGCGCTCGACCGCCGCGCTCGACGGCCGCAGCTATGTGACCCCCCACGATGTCGCCCGCTGCGCCGTGCCCGCCCTCGCCCATCGCCTCGCCGGCTCGACGGGCACCGTGGTCGCGGGTCGCCAACTCGCCATGGAGTGCATCGAGCGGGTCACCCCGCCCACGATCTGACGATCGTGACGACGAGCCCGATCCTCCAGCGTCCGGGGTTCCACCCGAGCGACGGCCCGACCGGACCACCCGGGCCGACGGCGGCCGCGTCAGGTTCGCTCGACCGTTCGTCGTCGCCACCCCGGCACGACGTGGTCCGCGGCCGCACCCGGCCCACCGGGCTGTCACCGGGGAGCCCGGCACTGATCGCTGCGTGGGCAGCGTCCGCGGCGATCGCCCGCCTGACCGGCGCTCCGTCGGTGCTCGCGATCATGACCGGCGTCGTCGTCGCCGTGTTGGTCGACGCGTTGGCCGGTTGGAACCGGATGCGTCGGATCCGGGTTCTCACGGTCACAGGACCCGACGTGACGACCGTCGACACCGACGCCCCGATCTCGATCGCATTCGAACGCGACGGCGACCCCCGCGAAGGGACGTACGACTGGGAGCTCACCGTCGTCGCAGCAGGCGACTCCGGCGAACCCGACGGCGGCCTGACCTGCGAGCGGTCGGGGCACTCGTCGCCGGCAGCCGACATCGCGACCACGGCCCGCTTCCACCATGCCGGCATCGTGGACACCGTCGTCGTCACCGTCGAGGCGGGTGGACCACTGGGGCTGACCCGGTGGCGTCGCCGGTGCGACATCGCCGTCACACCGATCCACGTCGCCCCGATCGGAGCGGGTCCGCTGATCGGCGTCGAGCGGTCGCCGTCGACCCACGAGGGCGCCCGGGCGGCGACCCGCGGCAACCACCTGGGCGACATCGACGGTGTGCGCGCCTGGCGCGAAGGTGACGGCGTCGGCTCCGTGCACTGGTCATCGACGCTGCGTGCCGGCGAGTTGATCGTCCACGACCGAGCCGCGGCGAGCGAGGAGACCTGGGTCGTCGACCTCACGCCCTCGATGTCGCCGGCGCGGCTGCGCCACACGCTCGACGAGGGATGCCGCCAGGGTCACACCGTGGTGGTCCGAGACGGCGGCCGTGACCATCCGGTCAACGGCGACGACGACGCCGCCCGGTGGGCGGCTCGTGTCGCTCGACGGGCAGCCGACGCCCATCCCACAGCGACCCGGCCGACGCGCTTCTGGCATCGCCAGCTGCGCATCGCCGCGCACGAACCCGAGACGTCGGTGCGTGCCCCAGCCCGATGGGCCGCCGGTGCCGCCGCGCTGGCCTCGCTCGGGATGCTGATCGGAGCGCTCGGCTGGTCCCCGATCACGACCGCGTTGGTCGCAACGGGTGTCGGCGCCGGCTGCATCGTGTCGCTGCTCGTCGCCGGACGGCCGGGTGGCCGCCCGGCCGCGTTGCAGGTGGTGATCGCGGCCGTCGTCATCGTCGCGATCGCGTCGATCGCAGTCCGCGCTCGGGACCTCGACGGGCTGCTCAGGGTCGTGCGCGGGCCGATGCCCGAACTGCTCGTGCTGTTCTTCGTCCTGCACGGCTTCGAGGTGGTCGATCGACGAACGTTGCGCGTCCACCAGGCGATCACGGTCGTCGTCGCCGCCTATGCCGCGGGGTTGCGCATCGACGGCGCGCTCGGTTGGTGGCTCGCGGCATGGGCCATTGCGTGGATCGCCTCCCTGCTCCTCACCACACGGACCATCGGCACCGGGCTCGACGCTCCGGCGTTCTCGGCGCGCCACGTCGGGCGGTCGATCGCATGGAGCGTCGGCGCCGTGCTGGCGACGCTCGCGGTGTTGAGCGTGGTCCCGATTCCCGACGGGCCGGCGCGGCTCGGCCTCCCAGCCATGTCGAACGATGCCGCGACCGTCACGTCGCCGGGCACCCTCGCCGGCGCCGACGGAAACCCGGCTGCGCCCAGCACACGCCGCGACGGCGACACCAGCTCGCTCGGCCCGACCGTCGGGTACCCCGGTTTCACCGACACCCTCGACACCAGCGTGCGAGGCGAACTCGGCGACCAGATCGTGATGCGCGTGCGAGCCCCCGAACCGGCGTTCTGGCGCGGGCAGACCTTCACCGAGTTCGACGGTCGTGTGTGGACCGTCGACCCCGAGATCGGCACCCGCCGGGACGGCCCGATCGTCGACGTCCCACCGACCCTCGGCGACACCACCGGACCCAGGGTTCGCTCGGAGGAGTTCGTCCAGACGTACACGATCGAATCCGATCTCCCGAACCTCGTGCTCGCCGCCTCGCGGCCCCGCCGAGTGATCTTCGACGGGTCGGTGTGGACCCGCCCGGACGGCGCACTGTGGTCCGACGTGACGCTGACCGCCGGCTCCGTGTACACGGTGATCTCCGAACGTCCGCAGGTCACCGCCGCCGACCTCCGGGCACAGGGCGACGTCGGCGCGTTGTTCGACGGGTTCCGGTCGACTCCGGACGGAGCCCCGGTCGAACCGTTCCTCGAGATCCCCGCCTCGACCACGCAACGCACGATCGATCTGGCGACCGACCTGCGCACCCCGGGCGAGTCGACCTACGACACGATCCTCGCCTACGAACGATGGCTCGGCGCCAACACCGAGTACGACCTCGACGCACCGGTGCCTGCCGAGGGAGCCGATGCCGTCGACGACTTCCTGTTCGAGTCGAGGCTCGGCTACTGCGAGCAGATCGCGAGCACCCTGACCGTGATGCTCCGCAGCCAAGGTGTGCCGGCTCGACTGGCGACGGGCTACGTGCCGGGCGAACGCGACCGCGTGTCGGGGGTGTGGAAGGTACGAGCGAGCGACGCCCACGCCTGGGTCGAGGTGTGGTTCCCGCAGACCGGTTGGCAGCCGTTCGATCCGACGGCGAGCGTGCCCCTGTCGGGCGAGGTCGACGGTGGCACGGTCGGCGGCGACCTGATCGGCGCCGCGACGTCGGCGATCGCGTCACACCGCCTCGAACTCGGGGGGCTCGCGATCGCCGCGATGGCGGCGTGGGCGTGCGTGCGAGCCCTCGCCGGTCGACGCCACCGGCGCCGGCGCGGCCGATGGGGGCTGCTCCAGGACCGCTTCACGGCGCTCGCGACATCGAGTGGGCCGAGTCGGGTCGAACGACCGCGAGGACGCAGACGATCCGGCGCCGGTGCCGGCCACGCCGACCAATCGGACGCTCGCCCGCCGGTTCGCCGCACCGAACGACGAGCGGGCGGCGGTGGTCGCCGACGAACTCGACCGGGCTGCCTTCGATCCCACGTGGGTCGACGACGACGACCGCTACCGGCGGATCGACGCCGCGGTCACCGCGCTCGAACGGTCCTGAACCGACGGCTGTCCCGGTCGGCTGCTTCGTCCGGACGCCCGGCCGACTACTTGGTCGAGATGCGCGCCTGGAGCGCCGCGAGTCGCTCGGCGAACCACGGCTGCTGTGTGCTCCACAGTTGCGGCTCGAGTTCACGCGCGACCGCTGCGGGGTGATCCCCGATGTCGGCCATGTCCTGGATGGTCGCCTTGGTCACCATCGCCAGCTCCCGCGGTGCGGACGCAGCCTTGGCGGCGAACTCGTGGGCGACGGCGAGCAGCGAGTCGGCCGGCACCGAGCGGTAGGCCAGCCCGATCCGCTCGGCCTCCTTGCCGTCGAGCACCTGACCGAACACGACCGCCGCCATCGCCGCCTGCGGGCCGACGATCCGGCGCAGCATCCACGTGTGACCGCCGCCGGGGTGGATGCCGAGTTGGAGGAATCGGGTGTCGAGCTTCGCGGTGTCGGCGACGATGCGGACGTCACAGCCGAGCGCGAGGTTCATGCCGGCGCCGACCGCCGCACCGTTGACCGCGGCCAACGTCGGTAGCGGGCTGCGGGCGATGCGCAGGAACCCCTCGTAGATCGTGCCGAGGCTCTCGCCGGTGGCCTCGGCCAGATTGCCGAGGTTCGCTCCGGCACAGAACGCCGGGGGCGTGCCGGTGACCACGAGCGCACCGACGGACTCGTCGGCCTCGAACGCATCCATCGCGGCGATGATCTCGGCGACCATGGGGGCGGTCAGGGTGTTGCGTTCATCGGGGTTGTTCAAGGTCAGCGTGGCGACGCCGTCGGCGATGTCGGTGAGTACGAGCGCAGTCATGGTCGCCAGTGTGGCACGGAGGTCCCGAGCGCCGACCGCCCGGAGCCCTGGCGAGCTGCACCGGTTAGCCTGCGGATGTCCATGCTCGACCACGTCTTCACCGATGCCATCAGCGCGCTGCGCGATGCCTTCGAAGCGGCCTTCCTCGAACGGCAGGCCTTCGAGGAACACTTCCAGGCCGATGTCCTGCTCGGCGATCTCATCTGGGAGACGAGCTACGGGCTGCCCGGCGAGGGCGAGCCGCCCCGGGTGGTGGCCCACATCACGTTCGACTGGCCCGCGTGGAGTCAGGCTGCGTACCGCCAGTGGTACGTCGAGGCCGAACTCGAGCGTCGCCCGGCGATCGAGATGGAGATCGGGCTGCGGATCCAGCGCCTGGCGAGCCCGGTCGACCCGGCCCTGCTGTACGACGCCGTTCCGGAGCAGAGCCCCCTGGTCGGCGACGATCGTCTCGAACGTGCCGGCGTCACCTCCGAGACCGCCCATCCCGACACCGCGATCGATCCGCTCGACCTCACGACGGAGTACGCGGCCGAGATCACCTTCGAGGGGCTGTACGAGCTCGCCGAGGAAACGGTCGCCGACGGCACGAGCACCCTGCTCGACGAACACTTCGGCGCGCTCGGCGGCTGGATCGCCGCCACCCTCGTCAAGCTCGGCGACCTCGACCTCGACTTCCTCCCCCCCGACGACGACTGACCCGCCACCACGCTGCCCGGCACCCCGGAACATGCCTCGATCGGCGCGCTGGGCGCGACGAGTGGGGCATTTTTCGGGTGGGGAGGGCGGGCGGGGTGGGTTGATGCCGACGGTGACCGGCGTGGGAGGATGGTCGGATGGCTGGCGATGTGGTGTTGTACGACGTGTCCGAGCGGATCGCCACGATCACGCTCAACCGACCCGAGGCGCGCAATGCACTGTCGAACGAGGTGCTGCGCCTGCTCCCCGAACGGATGAAGCAGGCCGAAGCCGATCCCGACGTCGACGTGCTGATCCTCACCGGCACCGACCCTGCCTTCACCGCCGGTCTCGACCTCAAGGAACTCGGCTCCGACGGCAGCAACCTCGGCGGCGGCACCGGCGCCGACGGGAGCCGCAACCGCGACGGCGTTCGGGGTCCGTTCCCTCGTCTCACCAAGCCGGTGATCGGCGCGATCAACGGCGTCGCCGTCACCGGCGGGTTCGAGCTCGCGCTCAACTGCGACTTCCTCGTGGCGAGCGAGCGTGCGAAGTTCGGTGACACCCACGCCCGGGTCGGCGTGATGCCCGGTTGGGGGCTGACCGTGCTGCTCCCCCAGGCGATCGGCGTTCGCCGGGCGCGGGAGATGAGCTTCACCGGCAACTTCATGCTGGCCGACGAGGCCCTCGCGTTCGGCCTCGTCAACCACGTCGTCGCCCACGACCAGCTGCTGCCGTTCACCCGCAAGCTGGCGCAGGACATCATCGGCAACGACCAGCCCGGCGTCCGCCAGATCCGCGAGACGTACTTCCAGATCGCGACCGACGACGACCACTGGGAGATCGAGGCCCGCGACAGCCGGGCCTGGCGCCGCACCAACTTCTCCCCCGAAGCCGTCGCCGCCCGCCGCGCCGCCATCCAAGCCCGCGGTCAGCAGCAGTGAAATGAGACGAGGGGTCTGACCCCACGTCTCATTTCAGATCTGGGCGCCTTGTTCGCGGAGGGTGTCGCGGATCGCCTGGGCGATGTCGATCGCGAGGATCTCGGCGCCGGTCTGGTTGAGGTGGAAGCCGTCGTCGGCGCGGACGTCCTTGCCCTGGCCGTCGCGCGGGTCGATCACGAACTCGGCCCAACCGCCGTCACGCCCCGAGAACCGCTTCCACGTGTCGACGAAGATCACCTCGGGCCGCTCGGCCGCCGCCGCCTTGGCCGCCTTGTCCTGGATCGCCATCCGGGCGGTGACATCCGGGTTGTCGTCGTTGGGGATCCCGACCCAGATCAGCGTGCGACCGTCGGCCAACAGCTGATCCATCACCGCCCCGGCGCGCTCGGTGTACTCGGCGACCCACTCGGCCTCGTTGGCCACCGGGTCGCCGATGATGAACTCACCGCTCTGCACGGCGAGCCCCTGCGCGTCGTTGCCGCCGAAGGTGGCCACGACGATGTCGGGGTCGACCTCGGGCAGCTTGGTGTCGATCTCGGCGGGCCAGTCGAAGAAGTCCGGTCTCGCCAACCCCGACGACACCTTGTAGTCGAGTTCGGTGGTGACGATGCCGGTGTTGTCGAGCAACGTCTGCAGGTACGGGCCGAACGTACCGGCGTCGCTGTCGCCGACGATGAACACCTTGGCGGGGTTGTCCACCGAGGGCGGGCCGGTGGTCTCCGGCTCGTCGGCCACGGTCGAGGCCGTCGTGTCGCCGGGAGTCTCCGTGACCGTCGCGGTGTCGCCTCCCGATCCGGCGCCGGAGTCGTCGCCGACACCGCCATCGGCGACCGACGAGCCCTCGGCGTCGGCGACACCGTCATCACCGCTCATCACGGCCCCGACGACCCGTACGACACCGAAGCCGAGCAGCACCACGATGGCGAGCGCCACAGCGCGCCGAACCGCATAGCGGCGCGGACTGTGACGACGACGGGCGGGCGCACTCATGACGATCCCAACGATACGGGCCCACCAGCCGAGCGGAACGGCACCCCTGACACGCACGCCATGGGCGTTCACGGACCCGCAACAGATCTCGCGCACCTGCGCTCCTACCAGGGGGTAACCTCTGCGACACGTGAACACACCCGCGGTCATCGACCTCGGGTGGAGCATGTACCAACCAGCATTCATCCTGAAGGGGAGAACATGATCAAGAGCAAGAAGCTGCTCGCCATCGGCGTCATCGCAGCGCTTGGCCTCGCAGCGTGCGGGAGCGACGACGATTCCAGTTCGTCGACCGACGCACCCGCGAGCACCGATGCGACCGAGGGCACCACAGCGCCTGACAGCACCGACGCCATGACCGAGACCACCGACGCCATGGCCGCGGGCGACTGCGCCGTCGGCGTGGTGTACGACATCACCGGCCGAGGCGACCGTTCGTTCAACGACGCCGCCGGAGCGGGCCTCGACCAGGCCGTCGCCGAGCTCGGCGTCACCGGCAGCGAGTCCACCCCGACCGGCGACGGCGACCGCTCCGAGCGCGTGCAGGGCCTCGTCGACGAGGGCAACGGTCTCGTCCTCGGCGTCGGCTTCCTCTTCGGTGACGCGATCACCGAGGCGGCCGCCAACAACCCCGACACGACGTTCGCGATCGTCGACTCCGTCGTCGACGCCCCGAACGTGGCGTCGCTCGTCTTCGCCGAGGAGCAGGGCTCGTTCCTCGTCGGTGCTGCCGCGGCCCTCAAGACCCAGACCGGCACGATCGGCTTCATCGGTGGCGTCGAGAACGACCTCATCCAGAAGTTCGAGGCCGGCTACGCCGCAGGCGCCCAGGCCGTGAACCCGGACATCGAGATCCTGGTCAACTACATCTCGCAGCCGCCGGACTTCAGCGGCTTCTCCGACCCCGCCCGCGGCAAGGAGATCGCTGCCTCGCAGTACGAGGCCGGCGCGGACATCATCTACTCGGCCGCTGGCGGTTCGGGTCTCGGTGCCTTCGAGGCCGCAGCCGAAGCCGGTGAACCCGGCGACGTCTGGGCGATCGGCGTCGACTCCGACCAGTACAACCTGGTCTCCGAGGAGCTGCAGCCCTACATCCTGACCTCGATGCTCAAGAAGGTCGACGTTGCCACCTTCGAGACGATCAAGGTCTTCTGCGAGGGCGGCGAAGCTGGCGGCGTCCAGGTCTTCGACCTCTCGGTCGACGGCGTCGGCTACTCCACCACCGGTGGATTCGTCGACGACATCGCCGCCGACCTCGACGCCTACAAGGAGCAGATCGTCTCCGGCGAGATCGAAGTCCCGACCGCTCCCTGAGCACCTGATGAACTGACGGAACCGGCGTCCCGCGACACCGTTTCCGACGACTCGAACGATGCCCGCTCGGCTCTGCCGGGCGGGCATCGTCGCGTTCGAACCCACGGGCTCGCCGCTCCACGGACCGACGTTCTTCCTCGCGCGACGCGCCGATCGACTAGAAAACAGGTGATGAGCGACGACGGGGCGGCGACACCGGCAACCGAGACGCAGCCGAGCCCGCCGGTCAACGGCACGATCGCGATCCAGCTCACCGACATCGTCAAGCGGTTCCCGGGGGTCGTCGCCAACGACGGCGTGAACCTCACCGTCCGCCTGGGCAGCGTGCACGCCATCGTCGGCGAGAACGGGGCGGGCAAGTCGACGCTGATGAAGACCCTGTACGGCGCGCACAAGCCCGACGAGGGCATCGATCACGGTCAACGGCCGGACCGAGGTCTTCCACTCACCGAAGGACGCGATCGCCGAAGGCATCGGCATGGTGTTCCAGGCGTTCATGCTCGCGGCCAACCTGACGGTGTGGGAGAACATCGTCCTGGGCGACGAGCCGGGATCTGCGTTCGCCCTCAACATCAAGCAGGCACGCCAGCGCATCGTCGAACTCGGCGCCCGCTACGGGCTCGAGGTCGACCCCGATGCGTTGATCTCCGACCTCGGGGTGGGCGACAAGCAGCGCGTCGAGATCCTCAAGGTGCTCTACCGCGGCGCGAAGATCCTGATCCTCGACGAACCGACGGCGGTGCTCGTCCCCCAGGAGGTCGACGAGCTGTTCGCCTCGCTGCGCGAGCTGACCACCGAAGGCGCCACGATCATCTTCATCTCCCACAAACTCGACGAGGTGCTCAAGCACGCGGACGCCATCACGGTGATCCGCCAGGGCAAGACCGTCGGAGAGATCGCCGACCCGAGCAGCGTCACGTCCCGCGAGCTCGCCGAGATGATGGTCGGCAGCGAACTCCCCACGCCCGAGACCCGCGAGAGCACGGTCACCGACATCCCGGTGCTCGAGTTGCGCAACATGGTCGTGGCGAGCTCCGAAGCCGGGGCGCCCAACCCGCTCGACGACGTCTCCTTCACCGTGCACCGAGGTGAGATCGTGGGGATCGCCGGCGTCGAGGGCAACGGACAGAGCGAGCTCGTCAACGCGATCGTCGGCCTCGCCCGGTCGAGCGGCACGATGTTGCTCGACGGGGTCGACATCGGCCGGCTGTCGACCCGCGACCGTCGCGACAGCGGCGTCGGCTACATCGCCGAAGACCGCCAGAAGGACGGGCTCGTCATGTCGTTCTCGCTCTGGGAGAACGCTGCACTCGGGCACCAACACCGGCCGCCGTACGCGAAGGGACCGTGGCTCAACGTCGCCGGCGCCAAGAAACACACCGAGCTGATCGTCGACGAGTACGACGTGAGGACCCCAGGCATCAACGTGCCGGCCTTCACGCTGTCGGGCGGCAACCAGCAGAAGCTGATCGTCGGGCGCGAGATGACCGCCGACCCGAAACTCCTCGTGGCGGCCCACCCGACCCGCGGCGTCGACGTCGGTGCGCAGGCCGGCATCTGGGACATCCTGCGTGACGCCCGGGCAGCCGGACTCGGCACCGTGCTCGTGTCGGCCGACCTCGAGGAGTTGATCGGGCTCTCCGACCGACTCCTCGTCATGCTGCGGGGCCGGATCGTCGCGGAGGTCGATCCGTCCACGGTCACCCCGGCCGACCTGGGTTCGTACATGACCGGAGCGAAAGCGGGAGCCGTCTGATGTGGCAGAAGATCTGGCGGGCTTCGCTCGCCCCGTTGATCGCAGCAGCGTCCGCGATCATCATCTCGTCGATCGCCCTGATCATCTCGGGCAACAACCCCATCGAGGCCTTCCAGGAGATGTGGAAGACGATCGACTCCACACAGTCGGTCGTCGTCATCATCAACACCGCCGTCCCGCTCTACATCGCCGGGGTCGCTGCGGCGATCGGGTTCAAGATGAACCTGTTCAACATCGGAACCAACGGCCAGTACCTGCTGGCGGCGCTCGTGGCGGGGTGGGCCGGCGCCGAGGTCAGCCTGCCACCGCTGCTCCACGTGCCGTTCGTCATCCTGGTCGCGATCACCGTCGGCGGGAGTCTGGGCACTGATCGCCGGCATCTTGAACGTCACCCGCAACGTCAACGTGGTCGTGTCGACGATCATGCTCAACTACATCGGGATCGGGCTCAGCGCGTTCCTGCTCGCCGAGGTGTTCCGTGACGAGGAGAACGGCGGGCTCGTCGCCCAGACCAAGGTGATGCCCGAGTCCGCTCGCCTCCCGGCGTTGAACCCGATCTTCGAGTTCTTCGGCTTCAACTTCCCGAACAACGTCGAGCTGTTCGGCTTCCTGCCGATCGCCATCCTGCTCGGCGTCGCCTACTACGTCCTGCTCAACCGCAGCCTCTTCGGTTACGAGCTGCGCCTGTCCGGCCTGAACCCGGCCGCGGCGCTCTCGGCGGGCGTCAGCCCGAAGCGAATGGTGCTGATCACGCTGTTCATGTCCGGCGCCGTCGCCGGGATGATCGGCCTGCCCTTCCTGCTGTCCGACCCGAGCTTCCTGAAGTACGGCGACGCATTCCCGACCATGATCGGCTTCACCGGTCTCGGCATCGCGCTGCTCGGCCGGAACAACCCCGTCGGGATCGCCGCCGCCGCCATCGTCTGGGCGATGATCGAACGGGCGACGCAGCGTCTCGGCCCGATCGGCATTCCGCCCGAGATCGGCAAGATCCTGCAGGGCTCCTTCCTGCTCGCTGCGGTGATCGCCTACGAGGTCGTCCGGCGCCGCAACGATGCTGCGGCCGTCGCCGCGGCCGCGGCCGCCGTGACCAACGAACGCGACGACTCGTCGTACGAACCGCCGCCCACTCTGGGCACCGGCCGAGCGGCAGGAGCACCGATATGACCGCCACGATCGATGCCGCCCCGATCGAGAGCAACCCCCGATCGTCGTTCCTGCACTCGGCGAGATTCCGCATCCTCGCGATCGCCCTGCTCGGCATCGGTGTGGTGTCGGCGGCGCGCATCATCGCCGACAACCCCGACCTCACCTCGAGTGGCACCTTCGGCGTCGGCCTGCGCACCGCGGCCCCGATCGCGCTCGCCGGTCTCGCCGGCCTCGTCGCCGAACGCAGCGGAACGGTCAACATCGGCATCGAAGGCATGATGGTGATGGGCACCATCTTCGCCGGCTGGTGGGGATGGGAGTTCGGCCCGTGGGCGGCGCTGCTCGGCGGCATCGTCGGCGGCATGCTGGGCGGGCTGCTGATGAGCCTCGCCACCACGACCTTCGGCGTCAACCACATCGTCGCCGGCGTCGCCATCAACCTGATCGCCCCGGGAGTGGCCCGTTTCATGGCGAGCGAACTCTTCGTCGGTGTCCAGGGTGGTTCCGTCACGTCCTCGCCCGGCAACTCGGGCGACATCGGCGAGTTCACACTCCCCCTCCTGTCGGGAGGTGATCTCTTCGGTTGGCAGTCGCCCGACATCCTCGGCTGGCTCGAGGACCGGGGTTGGTTCATGGTCGCCGACGTCGCCGGCTTCGGGAAGGGGGTGACCACTGCGGTCACCTGGGACGTCGTGCTGACCTTCGCCCTGTTCTTCGCCGTCGCCTATCTGCTGTGGCACATGCGCCTCGGGCTGCGGCTGCGCTTCGCCGGTGAACGCCCGTCGGCTGCAGACTCGCTCGGCGTGTCGGTCCACAAGATGCGGTGGATCGGCATGGCGATGTCGGGTGGCCTCGCCGGCATGGGCGGCGCCGTCCTCGTGCTGTTCTCCAATCGCTATCTCGAGAACCAGGTCGCCGGCCGCGGCTTCCTCGGCCTCGCCACGATGATCTTCGGCAACTGGATGCCGGCAGGAACGGCGATCGGCGCCGGCCTGTTCGGCTACGCACAGGGCATCACGCTGCGCACCGGTCCCGGCGATCTCGTGCGCACACTGCTGCTCGCCGCCGCGATCGCGCTCGTGCTGCTGGTGATCTCGATGGTCGTGCAGAAGAACTTCGCCCCGGCCGGCACCGTCACGGTCTTCGCCGTGGTCACGCTGTGGGCGTACTTCGCCGCCGAGTCGCCCAACAACCAGCTGGTGTTCGTCACGCCGTACGTCGTGACGCTGATCGCCGTGTCGATCGGGGCGCAACGACTCCGACCGCCCGCCGAGGAAGGTGTCCCCTGGTTCAAGGGGATGCAGTAACGGCTCCCGGTCGTCATGTCGATCACGCCCCAGCAGGCGGTGGCGCTGCCGAAGGTGCTCCTGCACGACCACCTCGACGGCGGCGTGCGCGTGGCCACGGTGCTGGAACTCGCCGACGCGATCGGCTGGACGCTGCCGACCACCGATCCCGACGACCTGCAAGCCTGGTTCACGCGCGGCGCCGAGACCGGCGACCTCCTCCAGTACCTCGCCACGTTCGAGCACACGCTGGCGGTGATGCAGACCGCCGAGTCGATCGAGCGGATCGCGTACGAGGCCGCGATCGACCTCGCTGACGACGGAGTCGTGTACGCCGAGGTGCGCTTCGCCCCCGAACTCCATGTGGCCGACGGGCTCCCGCTCGATGCCGTGGTCGAGGCGGTCACCAGCGGGTTCCGGCGCGGCGAGGCCGACGCGGCCGCCGCTGGCCGGGCGATCGTCGTCAACGCGATCTGCTGTGCGATGCGTACCGAACACCGATCCCTGGAGATCGCCCAGCTCGTCGACCGCCTCCGGTCGTGGGACGACAAGGTGGTGGCATTCGACCTCGCCGGAGCGGAGACCGGCTTCCCGCCGTCGCTGCACGCCGAGGCGCTCGCGTTCGCCCGCAACGCGCACCTCAACATCACCATGCACGCCAGCGAACCACCCGATCTGGAGCTGATCTCCGACGCGCTCGCCCAGGGCGCGCACCGCATCGGTCATGGCGTGCGCCTGCGCGCCGACACGAACCTCGTTGCGGATCCCGACGGCGGTGCAGATGTCGACGATGCGCTCGTGCTCGGCCCACTCGCCCAGTACGTACTCGACCACCAGATCCATCTCGAGATGGCACCGACGTGCAACGTGCAGATCGGAGCGGTACCGAGTGTCGCCGACCACCCGGTCGGGCCGTTCCTGCGTGCCGGGTTCAGCGTGGGTCTCAACACCGACAATCGCCTGATGAGCAACGTCCGACCGTCGAGCGAGTTGGTGGCCGTCGCAGATGCCCACGAGCTCACGATCGGCGAGGCCGAGCAACTCGCCGTCAACGCGATGATGGCGTCGTTCGCACCGATGGACGTGCGCCGACGGATCGTCGCCGACACGATCGTTCCCGGGTACGACCTCGCGCAGTGACCACCGCGCCGATACGGTCACACGGAACCAAGGGGGACCGATGCCGGACGGCACGACACGACGACTGATCACGATGGTGCTCGCAGGGTGCCTCGCGGTCGCTGCGTGCTCGTCCGACGACAGCGGGTCCGCCACCGTCTCCACGACGGATGCGACCGGCACCGACCCGCTCACCACCGATGCGCCGAGCACCACAACGGTGACGACGACGAAGGTGACGGCGACGACCGAGACGCCAACGACCACGATCGACCCCGCCGAGGCCCGCACGATCGAGCAGGTGAACGAGTACGTGGCGCAGGCGGCCGCCTTCGACCAGGTCGGCGCCGACGCGCAGTTCCCCGCCGGACTGACCTTCGCCGCCGGCGGCGCACCCGGCTACAGCCGCTACGTGTTCCGCGAACACTCCGAGGGCGTCGTGCCGACCCTCGTCGAGGGGCCGCTGGAGGGCACGGTCCGCTGTCAGGACGAAGCGCTCCCGTGCTCCTACCTCGAACTGAAGGAGCTCGCAGCATCCGGAGCGGCGATCCCACCGGAGTTGGCGATGACACCGGAGGAGTTGGCCATACTCGTCGGCCAGCTCGACACGCTCAACGCGTTCGCCGAGGCACACCGCGACGTCGACTCGGCCTGCGCCGAGGGCTTCGTCAGCGACCGGATCCAGACCGCGAACATGGGGTCGCACTTCTACCAACCCCAGTGGTTGGGTGACGGGTTCGACCCGGCTCGGCCCGAGATCCTGCTGTACGCGCTCGCCGATGGCCGCGTCCCCGACGGGCCCGTCGGCCAGTGCATCGACGGCGCGTGGCAGGGCGAGCCGATGCAACTGGTCGGCACCTCGTTCATCATCCCGCCGTCGGTGATCGGCAACACCCACCCCGAGGCGTTCGCCGGCCCGCTCGACAACTGGCACATCCACTACAACCTGTGCCGCGGCAACGCCCAGGGGCGTGACACGTTCGTGCCCCGCAGCGAGTGCGAGGCGGCAGGCGGCAACTTCTCGGCGGCCCTCGGCTGGATGATCCACGCGTGGGTCGATCCGTTGCACGACAACCAACTCGGTGTGTTCGGGATGTGGAACTCGACGATCGCTCCACTCGCCGACGCCGATGCGATCCTCGAGTCACGCGAGGTTCGCGGCTCCGACTTCCCTGCGGGCGCCCAGCAGTCGTTGATCAGCGACTTCCTCTACAACGGCGACCTCGACGTCAGCGTGGGCCAGCCCCTGTTCTTCAACAACGTCGATGCGGTGCCGCACACCGTCACCGCCGGCACGCCCACCGATCCTGCACTCGACGACTTCGACTCCGGGCTGATGGCGCCCGGCACGAACTACGCGGTCACCTTCGACGAACCAGGCGTCTACTCGCTCTTCTGCGCTCTGCACACCGACATGGTCGCCACCGTCACCGTCACCGACTGAGTTCGCAGGGGGCAGACCCCTCCTGCGATCGGCAGATCAACTCGAGCGGTACGATCGCCCTGTGCTGACCCCCGGACAGGTCGAGTCGTTTCGCCGAGACGGGTTCCTCGTCCTGCCCGACTTCGTGTCGATCGAGGCGTGCCGGCGGCTGCGCGCACGAGCGTTGGAGATCGTCGACGCGTGGGAGCCGAGCGACGAGCGGTCCGTGTTCACCACCAACGAAGAGGAGCGGATCTCCAACGGCGAGTTCCTCGCGAGCGGATCGACCACGTGGTGCTTCTTCGAGGAGGAGGCGTTCGGTCCCGACGGCGAGCTCACGCAGGCCAAGGAACTGAGCATCAACAAGATCGGCCACGCCCAGCACGACCTCGACGACGAGTTCGAGCGGTTCGCCTACAACCCGGACATCGCTGCGGTCGCTGCCGACATCGGACTGACCGACGCGCTCGCCCTGCAGTCGATGTACATCTTCAAGCAGCCGAGAATCGGCGGAGAGGTCGGCTGTCACCAGGACGGCACCTTCCTCTACACCGACCCGGTCACCGTGACCGGGTTCTGGTTCGCGATCGAGGACGCCACGATCGACAACGGGTGCCTGTGGGCCGAACCCGGCGGCCACCGCGGTCCACTGCGCCAGGTGTTCAAGCGCAACGACGCCGGCGACGGCACCGTGTTCGCTCCGCTCGACGCCACACCGATGCCGGCACCACCACCCGACGGCGACACGTTGGTCCCGCTCGAGGTGAGCGCCGGCACGATGGTCGTGCTCGACGGGCGCCTCCCCCACTGGAGCGGCGTCAATCGCTCCGATGTGAGCCGACACGCGTATTCGCTGCACTGCATCTCCGCTGCCGCCGACTACCCCGACTGGAACTGGCTCCAGCGGCCCGCCGACATGCCGCTGCGTCCGCTCGCCACCGCTCGCTGAAGCACCGACGCAACGGTCGGTAGCGTGTGGCCATGTCATTGGCCGAACTCATCCAGCGGGCACCCAAGGCGCTGCTCCACGACCACCTCGACGGCGGGGTCCGCCCTCGCACCGTCATCGAACTCGCACAGGAGTACGGCTACGCCGACCTCCCCACCACCGACGTCGACGACCTCGCCACCTGGTTCAATCGAGGAGCCAAGCGCAACGACCTCGTGCTCTACCTGGAGACGTTCGCCCACACGGTCGGCGTGATGCAGGACCGTGATGCGATCGAGCGGGTCGCGTACGAGTGCGCTCAGGACCTGGCCGCCGACAACGTCGTCTACGCCGAGGTGCGGTTCGCTCCCGAGCTCAGCACCGAGAAGGGGCTGACGCTCGACGAGGTGATGCAGGCGGTGCTCGCCGGCTTCCGCCGCGGGTCGGCCGACACCGACCTCACGATCTATGCGATCGCGTCGGCGATGCGCACCGCCGCTCGCAGCCTCGAGATTGCCGAACTGGCGGTCCGCTACCGCGACGAGGGGGTCGTCGGGTTCGACATCGCCGGCGCGGAGGCCGGTTATCCACCGTCGCGCCATCTCGACGCGTTCCAGTACGTCAACCGCGAGAACTTCCACTCGACCATCCACGCCGGCGAGGCGTTCGGGCTGCCGTCGATCTGGGAGGCGGTGCAGTTCTGCGGTGCGGAGCGGCTGGGACACGGCGTGCGCATCGTCGACGACATCGATCCGGGCACGGGCCTCGGCTCGGAGCATCTCGGTCGGCTCGCCACCTACATCCGCGACCGGCGCATCCCCTTGGAGCTCTGTCCGACGTCGAACGTCAACACGGGTGTGGTCCCCTCGATCGCCGACCATCCGATCGGCATGCTCCGCCGTCTCCGGTTCCGCGTCACGGTCAACACCGACAACCGGCTGATGTCGAACACCTCGATGACCAAGGAGATGCAGAAGCTCGCCGAGGCGTTCGACTGGGGCCTCGACGACTTCGAGTGGCTCACGGTCAACGCGATGAAGTCGTCGTTCGCGCCGTTCCCCGAACGGTTGAAGCTGATCAACGGCGTGATCAAACCCCGCTATTCGATCCTCAAGTCCGAACTCTCACTCGGAGCTGCCTGAGATGGCGATCGAGACCACCCTCGTCGACCACCCGGTCTGCACCGACGCGCTGGCACAGATCCGCGACCGTGACACCCCCAACGCCCTGTTCCGCCAGAACCTCGAGCGGATCGGCGGGCTCCTGATCGCCGAGGCGACCAAGAACCTGCCGACCGTCGACGGCACGGTCGAGACACCGCTGACCACCGCACCAGCGAGGCGCATCGCGGTGCAGCCGGTCGTGGTGCCGATCCTGCGTGCCGGCCTCGGCTTCGTCGGACCGGCACAGGAGCTGCTGCCGAACGCCGACATCGGCTTCATCGGCATGGCCCGCAACGAGGAGACCCACCAGCCCGAACCGTACGTCAACAAGCTCCCGGAGTCACTCGCCGGCCGGCCCGTGATCGTGCTCGACCCGATGCTCGCCACCGGTGGATCGCTGATCAGCGCCGTCGAGCTCCTGCTCGCCCGCGGCGCTCCCACACCGATCACCGTCGTGTGCGCGCTCGCTGCGCCCGAGGGCATCCAGGCGCTCGACGATGCGGGCCTGTCGATCCGGCTCGTGACCGCGGCGATCGACGACCATCTCAACGAACACGCCTTCATCGTCCCCGGCCTCGGCGACGCCGGCGACCGCCAGTTCGGCACCCCCGCCTAGCTGTTACGCCAGGGGTCAGACCCCTGGCGTAACAGCTTCGAGGAGGAACTGGATGTCGGAGGTCGGGAGGTCGACGGCTTCGGCGTAGAGCTTGACCTTGGGCTCGGTGCCACTGGGCCGGATCTGCAGGCGGACACCGCCGTCGAGCATCAGGCGCACCAGGTTCGCCTCGGGGTACGACGTCACCGACGTGACCGCTCGGCCACCCACCTCGGTCGGCGGGTCGGCTTCGATCGCTGCGACCCATGCCGCACCGTCGGCGGGCGGCATCTTGACCGATCGCTCGGCCGTCACGTAGCGACCGAACCGCTCGGCGATCGAGTCGAGACGATCCTGCAGCGTCTGCCCCTCCGACTCGGCGACCGCGGCGATCTCGGCCATCAACACCGCAGCGGTGATGCCGTCCTTGTCGAGCGGGCGGGGCGCCACCAGGTAGCCGAGTGCCTGCTCGTAGCCGAGCATCAGTCGCAGATCAGGCCGCTCCGTGGCGATCTTGCCGATGTACTTGAAACCGGTGAACGTCTCTTCGCTGTGCACACCTGCAGCCTCGGCCATCCGGGCGAGCAGCGACGACGACACCAGCGTGGTCACCACGAGCCGGTCGTCACCCGAGGTGTTGGCCAGGATGTAGTCGGCGAAGAGCCACCCGATCTCGTCGCCGCTCAGACGGCGCCACGAACCATCGGCCTGAGGGATCGCGGCCCCGAGCCGGTCGGCATCAGGATCGTTCGCCAACGCAACCTTCGCACCGCACGCCTGCGCCTCGGCGAGCAGGAGATCCATCGCTCCTGGCTCCTCGGGATTCGGGAACGACACCGTCGGGAACGTCCCGTCCGGCTCCTGCTGTGCCGCCACCACGAACGGCGCCGGGAGACCCGCAGCCTCGAACGCCCGCAGCACCACTGCGCCGCCGACGCCGTGCATCGCCGTGTACGCGACCGGTACGCCCGGCACCCCGGGGCGCAGACGCACCGTCGGAACGAACTCGACGTACCGATCGACCCACGTGTCGTCGAGTCGCTCGATCAGCGGGTCGCCGGCGTCGGCCAGTTCCACCATCAGCGGATCGAACTGGGCGATACAGGTCGAGATCTCGGTGTCGACCGGCGACACGATCTGCGAGCCGGTGTCGAGGTAGACCTTGTAGCCGTTGTCGGCGGGCGGGTTGTGCGACGCCGTGACCACGACGCCGGCCGCAGCGCCGATTCCGGTGATCGACCACGCCAGCACCGGCGTCGGCTGCACGCCGGGATGCAGCATCGAGCGGATGCCCATCGCCGCGAGCACCCGAGCGGTGTCGTCGGCGAACAGATCGCTCTTGCGCCGTGCATCGTGAGCGATCACCACACCGCGCCGGGCTGCGTCGGGAATCGTCCCGTCGGCCTCACGGTCGAGCAGCCACTGACCGAGGCCCGCCGCAGCTTGACGCACGACGAGGCGGTTCATGCGCATCGGGCCCGCGGCGACGGCGGCGCGCAGACCCGCGGTGCCGAACTGCAACCGGCCGGCGAATCGTTCGGCCAGGCCGGCGACGTCGCCCCGCTCGGCGGCCAGGATCAGCGCGCCGAGTTCGTCGCGGAGATCGGCATCCGGTTCGGCGGCGAGCCACGCCCGCGCCGTCGTCAACAGCGGCTGCGCAGAGCCGCCGGGATTCGTGTGGACCGGTTCGTGTTCACCCATCGCCGATCAGGCTACGCAGCTCGACGAGCGGGCGTGGCCCCACGTGGCTGATCACCTCGGCCGCCGCCACCGATCCGTAGTGCCCGCACGTCTCGAGGTCGCGACCGGTGGTCAACCCGTGGAGGAAACCGGCGGCGAACAGATCCCCGGCGCCGGTGGTGTCGATCACCCTCTCGACCGGCACGGCGGGCACCTCCAGCAACTCGTCCGGGGTGACGATCACGCATCCCTTCGCCCCGACGGTGATCGCAGCGAACTCGCACTCGTCACGCAGCGCTGCCACCGCGGCGTCGAACGAATCGAGTTCGTACAGCGACAGCAGTTCGTCGCTGTTGCCGAAGAGCAGGTCGACCCGGTCCTGGACCAACGCCCGGAAGTCGGCTCGGTGGCGATCGACACAGAACGAGTCCGAGAGCGTGAGCGACACCATCCGGTCGTTGGCGTGGGCGATCTCGGCGGCGTGCCGGAAGGCGGCCTTGGCGTCGTCGCGGTCGAACAGATACCCCTCCATGTAGAGCACCTCCGAGTCGGCGACGACCGACTCGTCGAGGTCGTCGACGCTCAGCAGGCTCGACACACCGAGGTAGGTGTTCATCGTGCGTTCGGCGTCGGGGGTCACCACGATCACGCACCGTCCCGTCGGGGTGCCGTGCTCGCCGGGAGGACGGTGGAACGTCACACCGACGGCGCGCATGTCGTGACCGAACACGTCGCCGAGATCGTCGCCGTTGACCTTGCCGATGTAGGCCGCCCGGCCACCGAGGCTGGCGATGCCGCACACCGTGTTGGCGGCCGATCCACCACTCATCTCCACCGCGCGATCGAGCGCCGCATAGAGCTCGACCGCCCGTTCGGTCTCGATCAGCGTCATCGAGCCCTTCACCAGCTCGTGGCGGACGAGGAACTCCTCGTCCGCCGGTGCGATGACGTCGACGAGGGCGTTGCCGATCCCCACCACATCGAACCGCGTGGTCCGAGTCGGGTCGTCACTCGATCGGGTCGAGAACCTTCGTGTCAGGTCGGGCACGGCCGATCACGCTACCGGTACCATCCCCCCGATGACCGTGACCTCCGGTGACCTGCACGCAACCGATCCGGACGGGCTCGACCCGTTCCGGCTCCCGAGCGGAGTCGAACCGACCCGCTACGACGTCCGGTTGCGGCCGGATCTCGACGATGCGTCGTTCACCGGCATCGTCACGATCGATCTCACGGTCAACGCCGCCACGCAGACCCTCGTGCTCAATGCCGCCGAACTCGAGATCGTCTCGTGCACGGTCGACGGCGTCGATGCCACCTGGGAGCTGTTCGCCGACACCGAACGGCTCGTCGTCACCGCGGCCACGGAGATCCCCGCCGGATCGAGCCAGTTGACGATCGAGTTCGTCGGCGTCATCAACGACAAGCTGCGGGGCTTCTACCGGAGCACGTACGTCGACGACGACGGCGTCGAGCACGTGATCGCCACCACCCAGATGCAGGCCACCGACTGCCGCCGCGCCTTCCCGTGTTGGGACGAGCCGGCGTTCAAGGCGGTCTTCGCCGTCACGCTCGACGTGGCCGAGGAGCTGACGGCGATCTCCAACGGGCCCGAGATCGAACGGACGAGCGCCGCCGGGCGTTCGGTGATCCGGTTCGCCGACACGATGAAGATGAGCTCGTATCTCGTCGCGTTCGTCGTCGGTCGCCTCGAGACGACCGAGACCGTCGATGTCGACGGCATCCCGCTGCGCGTCGTCCACGTCCCCGGCAAGGGTCACCTCACGGCGCTCGGCCTCGACGTCGGCGCCTTCTGCCTGCGGTGGTTCCAGGAGTACTACGGCATCGCCTACCCGAGCGACAAGGTCGATCTGGTCGCACTGCCCGACTTCGCTGCCGGCGCCATGGAGAACCTCGGGTGCATCACGTTCCGCGAGAGCCTGCTGCTCGTCGATCCCGCCACCAGCACCCAGTTCGAACGCCAGAACGTCGTCGATGTCATCGCCCACGAGTTGGCCCACATGTGGTTCGGCGACCTCGTCACGATGCGCTGGTGGAACGGCATCTGGCTCAACGAGGCCTTCGCCACGTTCATGGAGGTCGCCGCATGCGACGCCTACCGACCCGACTGGGAGCGATGGACGTCCTTCGGCGTCGAACGGACGCTGGCCTTCGACACCGACTCGCTCGACAACACACGCTCGGTCGAGTTCGACGTGCGCTCCCCTGCCGACGCCGACGGCATGTTCGACGTCCTCACGTATCAGAAGGGCGGCTCGCTGCTGCGCATGCTCGAGCAGTACCTGGGCGCCGAGGAGTTCCGGACCGGCGTCAGCCACTACCTCAGGATCCACTCCTATGCGAACACCGAGACCAACGATCTCTGGGACGCGATCGAGGAGACGTCGGGCAAGCCGGTGCGGCGCATCATGGACTCGTGGATCTGGCAGCCGGGCTATCCGCTCGTGCAGGCCTCCGTCGTCGACCACGACGGCGTGCCGTCGCTCCGTCTCGCCCAGCGGAGGTTCCGCTTCACCGATCAACCGTCGAGCGGGGCCGACGCCGGCACGGCGACCCCCGACACTGGCGGCGGTGTGTGGGCCATTCCGGTGCACATCCGCAATGGCGGCATGATCACCACCGTGCTCCTCGACGGTGCCGAGTCCGCGGTGCCCCTGTCGCTCGCCGACCCCGACGGCTCGGTCGTGGTCAACGCCGGCGGGAGCGGCTACTTCCGGGTCGACTACGACGACACGCTCCGGTCGCGTCTCGACACCGATGCGCTCGCCGAGATGTCGACGCTCGAGCGGTACAACCTCGTCGACGATGCGTGGGCAGCCACGGTCGCCGGCGACCTCTCCGCATCGGAGCTGTTGAGCTTCCTCGAGGCGTTCGAGGGCGAACGTGACCACGCCGTGTGGCAGGCGATCGTCATCGCGCTGCGCGGGCTGAGCCGTCTGCTCGACGACGGCCCGGCCTTCGAGGCGTTCCGCTCCCGCGTGCGAGCGCTCGCCGCGCCGGCGCTGGCCGATCTCGGCGAGCCGGAGGACGGCGAGTCAGACCTCACGGCGAAACTCCGCGGGCTGCTCGTCGGGGCGGTCGGCGTGCTGGGCGGTGACGTCGGGATCCAGGCGCGATGTCGCGAGCTGTTCGACGACGCGGCCAACGACCCCACTTCCGTCGATCCCGAGCTCACTGCGGCGGCCACGAGCGTCGTCGCGGCCACCGGCGACGCCACCACGTACGCACGTCTCCGTGACGGGTTCCTCCACGGCGCCACGCCGCAGGACCAGCTGCGCCAGCTCTACGCGCTGGCCGAGTTCGACGACGAGGCGCTGCTGTTGGAGACCTGCCAGTTCGCGATGACCGGTGCGGTCAAGACCCAGAACGCACCGTTCCTGCTGCGACTGGCGATCGCCAACCGTCGTCATGGCGCGGCCGCCTGGGCGTTCGTGCGCGACAACTGGGACGAGGCGAACAGCCGCTTCCCGAGCAACACCATCGGCCGGATGATCGACACCGTGCGGTTGCTCAACACCCCCGAACTCGTCGACGACGCGGCGAGCTTCTTCGCCGACCACCCGATCGAGCAAGCGGCGAAGACCCTCGATCAGGTCCTGGAACGCCAGCGCGTCAACACTGCCCTGCGCAGTCGCGAGGCAGCATCGTTCGCGGCGTTCCTCACCGGCTGAGACGACCGTCACGCCCGTCGGCATCACCTGTCGACGTACGGTGGAGTGTGGACCGCCGTGAGTTCCTCCTCATGACCGGCGCCGCCGTGACGCTCGCCGCGTGCGGCGCAGCGACCGATCCGACGACGCGGAGCACACCGGGGCGCGGCACCCCCGGTCTCGCCGTGCGACCGACCAACGCGCTGATCACGCGTTGGTCGTCCGATCCGTTCAGCCGCGGTTCCTACAGCCATCTCGCCGCCGGAGCCTCGGCCTCGGATCGCGACGAGTTGCGCGCCGACGTGGCCGACCGCGTGTACTTCGCCGGCGAGGCGACCTCGCGATCGTTCCCGGCGACGGTCCACGGCGCACTGCTCGAAGGTAGAGCGGCCGCGCAACGCGTCGACCGGGCCGGCAACGGCACGGCGACGAGGGTCGTGGTCATCGGTGCCGGTGCCGCCGGTCTCGCAGCCGCGCGCGACCTCATCGAGACCGGCCACGATGTCACCGTCGTCGAGGCTCGCGATCGGATCGGCGGGCGCGTCCACTCGCGCACCCTCGGTGGGACCCCGGTCGATCTCGGGGCGTCGTGGATCCACGGGGTCGACGGGAACCCGCTCACCGAGTTGGCCATCGCAGCCGGTGTCGACTGGTTCCCCAGTGACTTCGACTCCGTCGTCGTTCGGGACGCGGGCGGCGGGTCGATCACCGACGCTGAACTCGATGCCGCCGAACGCCGGCTCGCCTCGTTCCTCGGGGCGGTGGAGGACGGCCGTTCGATCGGCGACCTGCTCGAGACGACCGAGGAGTCGCTCACCGATCGCGAGCGTGACGTGCTGCGCTACGTGGTGGCGGTGGAGCTCGAGCACGAGTTCGGCGTCGACGTTCGCGAACTCTCCCCGGACGCCATCGACGAGGGCGACGAGTTCGGGGGCGTCGACGGACTGGTCCCTGCCGGCATGTCGCAGCTCCTGGCGCCGCTCGCCGCCACGACGCCGGTCAGGACGTCGACCGTCGTGCGTCGCGTGCGCTACCGCACCGACGGTGTCGGGATCCTGCTCGACGATGGCGAGGTACTCGACGCGGATCGCGTGGTCGTGACCGTGCCGCTGGGCGTCCTGCAGGCGGGCGACATCGAATTCGATCCGCCACTTCCGGCAACCAACCAGGGCGCGATCGACCGGCTCGGCATGGGCATCCTCGAGAAGGTCGTCCTGCGGTTCGATCAACCCTTCTGGGACGAGACGGCGCAGTACCTGGGCTACGCCCGCTCCGGCGACGAGCGCATGGTCGAGTGGGTCAACCTCGTCCCCGTACTCGGTCAACCCGTGTTGGTCGGCCTGGTCGCCGGCAGCACCGCCGAGCGACTGGTCTCGTCGTCTGATCAGGCCATCATCGACGAGGCCATCGCCGTGTTGACAGCGATGTACGGCTGACCCGATTCGCCCGATTTCGCATTCAGCACGAAATCGTCATCCGGGCGCCTGTCTGCACCGTAGACACACCGACGGTGGGAGAGCCCCACGGTCGTGATCCGAAAGGACCGTGCAATGAAGAAGTTCCTCGCAGGCGTCGCGGCCGTAGCCGCTGCCCTGATCGCCGTACCAGCAGGTGCGTCCTCCGCCCAGGAGCCCGTCTCCGTCATGCTGCTCCACGGCATCCCCGGTGTGACCGTCGACGTCGTCGTCGATGGCGCGGTCGTCATCCCGGACTTCGCGCCGGGCGACATGCAGGACCTGAGCTCGTTCGCGGGCCAGACCCTCACCAACCTCGAGGTGCGCGTCGCCGGCACCGAAGACGTCGCCATCGGCCCCGTGGCCGAGTTCGCTGTTCCCGCCTCGGGCAACTGGACGGTCGTGGCCCACCTGGATGCCGACGGCAACCCGACGATCACCCCGTTCCAGAACGACACCGCAGCGGTCGACGACGGCTCGGGTCGTCTCACCGTGGTCCACGTCGCTGCTGCGCCGGCGGTCGACGTCGTGCTCGGCGACGCCCGTCCGGTCGAGAACCTCTCCAACCCCGATGCGCAGAGCCTGGTGCTCCCCGCTGGTGAGATCGCTGGAGCGGAGATCGCCCCGACCGGTGGCGACCCGATCGCTCCGGTGCCGACCGTCTCGGTCGTGTCGGGCGAGAACCTGACGGTGTACGCCGTCGGTTCGCTCGCTGACGACACGTTCACCTTCTACACCCAGACGATCCCCCTCGAGTCGGCCGGTTCCAGCGCTGCTGGTGACGGCACGCCGGCACCGACCGCCGTCAACACCGGCGGCGAGGTCGCATCGACCTCGAGCTCGATGGCGCTCTTCGCCGCTGCTGCGGGCCTGTTCGCCCTCGCCGGTGGTGCCATGGTGCTGCGTCGCCGCACCGTCGAGGTCTGACCCGACACCGACACCACACTGATCCCGTGAACGACCGTCGCTTTCCCTCCCCTTCACGACGGTTGTTCTCGGTCCTCATCGTCGCCGCACTCCTCGTCGGTGGCGGGCTGGCTCTGGCCGGCTTCGCCACCCGAGGGGGCGGCGACGACGTCGTTCTGGACGTCGAGGGGGCCACCGCATCGGTGGTCCCCTCGACGGTTCCCCCTCGCGTGACAGCGCCGGGAACACCGGCCGCCGAGCCCGGCGACCTCGAAGCGGGCAACGGTCCCGGCAACAGCGAGGAAGCAGACCCCGCAGACGGCTCGTCACCACTCGCTGCGCAGCTCGGTGAGCGCTTCAGCGCCATTCCCGAGGAGCGAGCACCACGTCCCCGACCGGTCGGGATCCAGATCGACACGATCGACGTCGCCCGCTACCCCATCCGTGCGATCGGGCTCGAGCCCGACGGACAGATGGAGATCCCCGACGAGACCGAGATCGGGTGGTACCAGTACGGCGCCACCGCCGGCCAACCCGGCGCAACCGTGTTGGCTGCCCACGTGTCGTGGAACCGTACCGCCGGTCCGTTCGCCCGGCTGGGAACGGTCGAGCCCGGATCACAGATCGAGGTCGCGCTCGACGACGGCTCGCTTCGGCGCTACGAGGTGGTCGAGCGCGCGGTGTACGGCAAGCTCGCGCTCCCGGGCGAGCGCCTCTGGCGCAACACCGGCCCCGAGGAGCTCGTGCTGATCACCTGCGGGGGCGACTTCAACCCCGAGATCCGGCGCTACCGCGAGAACATCGTGGTCTACGCCGTCCCGATCGCCTGACGAACGCTGCGGAGGTCGATGTCGACCTCAGCGCTTGGAGAGGATCCACGCCTGCTCGGCGGGGAACCGTTTCGCCCAGTCCGCCTCGACCCAGTACCTCAACCCCTCGGCGTCGGGCGGCGCCTGGATCTCGACGTAGTCGACCACGTCGAAGCCCGTCGTGCGGAACAAGCGCAACCACGACGAGATCTCCATGTTGAACTCGATGCCACCGGGGTCGTCGAGAGCATCGGTCCAGTCGAGTCGGCCGAGCCCGAAGTAGTCGCGTTCGAGGGTTCGCCCGGCAGGAGCATCGCCGGCCGGAGACGTGCACACCATCCCGAGCGGATGGTTGCCGAGGAACGCGAGGCGGCCGCCCGGCCGCAACAGCCGATGTGCCTCGGGGATCCAGGCGTACGGGTCGCACCAGATCGCTGCGCCGTACTCGCTGATCGCGAAGTCGAAGCTGCCGTCGGGCTGATCGACGGTCTCGGCGTTGCCGTGTACCCACTCGATGTCGTCGACACCGTGGAGCGCAGCGAGTCGCCGAGCCGTCGCCAGCTGCTGCTCGGAGTTGTCGATCGCGTACACGCTCGCCCCGCGCCGGCGCATCCACGCGCTCACGTAGCCGGTGCCGCATCCGAGCTCGATCGCCCGCAGCCCGTTCAGGTCGTCGGGCAGCAGCGGCAGCTCGCTGTTCGGGATCCCCCAGATTCCCCAGTCCGGTTCGTGCTGGGCCCAGTTGCGTTCGCCGTTCGCCACCCAGTTCGGGGCATCGTCGTCCCAGTGCCGACGGTTCTCCGCGACGTGATCCGGAAGGTCGGTGGGCGGCACGACGGGCTGATCGGAAGGCTGGTCGGAACGGTGGTTCATCGCCTGGCAACGTAGCGAGCAGCCCGATCCGATCGGCGAATGCAACGGGGACATGATGGCGACCGGCGAACCACGACAGGACTCAGCCGAGTATCGACAGGAGTCGGGGTTGCGCTGCTGCTCGGCGTGTTCGCCGCGTGTGGGTCCGACGGCGACTCGACCCGAGTTCTCTGACACGACAGCGAATTCGTGGTCATAGACCCGGTTCGCCTGCCCCGGGGCTGCTTCGTCACGGCGTGACTCCCCTCCTGCTGGGCTGCTTCACCGTCGAACGCGGTGGAGTAGCGCTCGCTGGTGGTGGAGCAACGGTTCCGCCCGTCGACGCATCTCAGCGGACGTCTCCCCTGGTCGGGGGCCTCGCTTCCGGACGTGCGCAGATGTCGGCGAACGTGCGGAACGGGACTTGTGGAGCTAAAGGGAATCGAACCCTTGACCTCGTCATTGCGAACGACGCGCTCTACCAACTGAGCTATAGCCCCAAGGGCTCCGGGGAGTGTAGCGGTACGGGGCGCCAGTCCACAGTGTGCTCGGACTCTCGATGCCGAGCGGGCGCCGTGGCGGTCAGTACCGGTCGATCCAGTCGTCGCTCCAGCCGGACGCCTCACGCTGGCGCAGCTGCGCCAGCAGGTAGACGTACCCGCAGAGAGCGAGGAAGGACAACACGAACACGTAGAGCAGCACCGTCGACGACGTGGTGGCAGCGAGGAACAACGTGCAGGCCGTCGACACCACCAGCAGGAACAGCACGTTCGTGCGCCGCCGGCGAACGTCGGCGCGTGGATCGGCGCGACGCTGGGGCGCCGCCGAGCGACGATCCATGTGGGTCTGGCGGTGATGCGCTCCGCTGGGATCACCGTGGCTGCGGAACTGCGCCGACGGACGGGGCTCGGGCGTGCGCGACGGGCGAGCCTGCGTGGCGGTGGAGCCACCGTGCAGCGATGCCTGACGATGGTGCGGATGCGTGGGTCGGCCGGCAGCGGCCGGGCGCTGCAACGGCGACTGCACCAGCGGACGCCCCATGCGCAGCGCACCTCGGCTCGGGGTGGAGGTGCTCTGCAGCGTGTTGAGCTGACGGCGGAAGTCGGTGACCGACGAGTTGGGTCGGTTGTCCACCCGCGAACGCAGCATCGGGGGGATCAGCACGGCTGCCCAGGCAGCGGCGACGACGAGAAGGACGAGTTGAGCCATTGGTCAGCGAGTTCGGGTCGGGGAGGAGGTGAGGCGGACGGTCATCGTGAGTGTGGATGCGCCGGACCGACGGGCCTGGCGGATGTGTGACGATTCTACGACGTTTGTGACGGCATACGCAATGATCGGTGCGACGTCGGTCACGTCGACGCCCCGTCCCCACCGTCGCGCGGCGATGGCGTGCCGGCGCAGATCACGAGGGAGCGGCACCCGGCTCGACGCCATCGACACGTCGATACACGCCCGATCGGCCACCGGTCTTCTCCCAGAGTGCGAGTTCTCCGATCACCATTCCCCGATCGGCCGACTTGCACATGTCGTACACGGTGAGCGCCGCGATGCTGCACGCGTGGAGGGCCTCCATCTCGACGCCCGTGCGATCGACGGTGTCGACGTGGGCCTCGATCGCCACGAAGTCGTCGCCGATCTCGAAGTTGACCGACACCGAGCCGACGAGCAACGGATGACACAGCGGGATCATGTCGGAGGTCCGTTTGGCCGCCTGGATGCCGGCCACCCGGGCGACCGACAGGACGTCGCCCTTCTTCACCTCTCGGTTGGCGATCGCCGCGGTGGTCTCCGGTTGCATGAAGACCTTGCACCGGGCGACGGCGCGGCGATGCGTGGGCTCCTTCGGGGTGACGTCGACCATCCGGGCGCGGCCGAGCGGGTCGAGGTGGGTGAACGACAGATCACTCATGTGGCCCCGAAGGTTAGCCGGGCGTGCGCGCGGCACATGGGCCGGGGTACCGTCGCGCCGATGTCCGACGCTGCTGCTTCGCAACCCGCCGTACTCCCGTACGACCCCCACGCCCACCTGCGCACCGACGCCGTCCGGTTCCTCGAGATCGTCGCGGATCACGGGTTCGACCACCCGGTGCCGTCGTGTCCCGGATGGAATCTCGGCGACCTCGCCTGGCACCTGGGAGGGGTCTGGAACCGTTGGGGCCGGATCGTCTCGGAGGGGATCACGACGCTGGAGGGCGTCCAGGCGATCGAGCAGCCGAGGCGACCGGCCGACGATCTGCTGCTCGACTGGGTCACCGCCGCACACACGGCAGTGTTCTCGGCGCTCGCACGCGTCAGCGACGACACCGAGGTGTGGACGTGGACCGGCTCGAACCAGCCCGAGATCTGGGTGGAGCGACGGATGACCCAGGAGACCGCCGTGCACCGCTGGGACGCGTCGAACGCAGTCGGCATCCCCTACGACATCCCGGTCGCCGTGGCCGCCGACGGGATCGACGAGTTCCTGACGTGGTTCGCCGCCCGCCGCGTCAGCGAGGGAGCGGTCCCCGTCGACGGCAGCGTCCACCTGCACTGCACCGACACCGATGCCGACGTGTTCGACGGCAGCGACGACCGGTCGGCCGTGCACGGCGAGTGGCTCGTGGAGCGTCTGGACGCATCGGGCATCGCGTTCACCCGCGAGCACGCGAAGGGCGACGCAGCGGTGCGCGGACGCGCCAACGACCTGCTGCTCTGGTTGTGGCGCCGCGACGCCGGTCCCGTGGAGATCCTCGGCGACACCGCCGTCGCCGAACGCTTCCGCGCCTTCCCCGACCTCTGACGACGCCACCGGTGTCAGCAGGGGCCCGACCCCTGGTGAGATCAGCCGCCGATCTGGCTCATCGACTTGCCGGGGCGCACGAAGTTGACCTGGTTGATGCGGTGGCCGGCCCATTTGGTGGCGACCGCCGCTTCGATCCGCGCGGCGAGTTGGTCGTCGGTTTCACCCGAGCGCATCGCGGCGAGCAGGTCGAACTCCTTCGTCGCGAACAAGCAGGTACGGAACTGGCCCTCCGCGGTGAGCCGCACCCGATCGCAGTCGCCGCAGAACGGCTTGGTGACCGTCGGGATGACCCCGATGGTGCCACGACCGTCGAGGTAACGGAACCGGTCGGCCGGGGCGGCGCCGCGTGCGGGGAGTTGCTCGAGCGGGTACACGGCGTCGACCGCCGCGACGATCTCGTCCTGGCCGACGACCTTGTCGTTCATCCAGTGCCCGTCGGCGTCGAGTGGCATGAACTCGATGAATCGCACCTCGACGCCACGATCCCGGCCGAACGTCGCGAGATCGACGATCTCGTCGTCGTTGACGCCGCGCTCGATCACCGCGTTGACCTTGACCGGATCGAAGCCCGCCTCCTTGGCCGCCTCGATCCCGTCGAGCACCCGGACGAGTTCGTCGCGCCGGGTCATCTCGTGGAACTTGGCACGGTCGAGCGTGTCGAGGCTGATGTTGACCCGCTGCAGCCCGGCGTCGCGAAGCGTCTGCGCCACGAGACGCATCGTGGCGCCGTTGGTGGTCATCGCCAGGTCGACGGGGCCGTTGGGGCCCTCGATCGCTGCGAGCTTCTCGACGAGCACGGGCAGATGGGCCCGCACGGTCGGTTCGCCGCCGGTGAGCCGGATCCCCCGCACGCCGTACCGGCGGACGAAGATCCCCGCCAGGCGTTCGATCTCCTCGAACGTCATCACCTCCGAGCGGGGCAACCACTGCATCCCCTCCTCGGGCATGCAGTAGGTACAGCGGAAGTTGCAGCGGTCGGTGATCGAGATGCGCAGATCCTCGATGAGGCGACCGAACGGATCGATCAACTCCTCGGTGTCGACGCGGCCCCCGGTCATCCCGACACGCTAGCGGCGGGTCAGTCGCCGTGCAGGAGCAGAACGGCCACCTCGGCACCGGCCGGCACGCTCGGCCCGTCCGGTACCACCGCCAGTGCATCGGCGAGCGCGGTCGCCGCGAGTTGATGGCTGCCCTGGGCCCCGACGGCACGCACGTGATAGCGGCCGTCGTCTCGGAAGTCGCCGTTGACCCGCATGAAGTGCACCTTGCCGTCGGGCCGACGATCGAGCGCCTCGTCGGCGACAGCGACGAGGCTCGTGCGGGTGAGCCGAGGGTGCCCCATCATCCGCCGCAGCGCCGGGCGGGCGAGGAGTTCGAAGCTCACCAGCGAGCTCACCGGGTTGCCCGGCAGCCCGAACACCGGCACACCGTCGAGGCGGCCGAACGCGAACGGCTTCGCCGGCTTGATCGCGATCTGCATCCAGGTCATCTCGGCGATCGAGCCGAGCACGGCCTTGACGACGTCGTAGTCGCCCATCGAGACCCCGCCGCTGGTGACGATCGCGTCACAGTCGGCGGCCGCCGAGCGGAGCACCCGCTCGAGTTCGGCTTCGTCGTCGCGGACCACACCGAGGTCGACAGCGTCGCAGCCCGCTTCCGTGAGCAGCGCGGCGAGCATCGTCTTGTTGCTCTCGCGGATCTCCCCGGGTGCCAGGGGCGAGCCGTCGGCGACGAGTTCGTCACCGGTCGAGAGCACCGCGACGCGAGCACGTGGCCAGATCGTCACCCGAGCAGCGTTGACGCTGGCGAGCACGGCGGCGACCGCCGGCGTCACGACGGTGCCGGGTTCGAACAGGCGGTCGCCGATGCGCACGTCGTCGCCGGCACGCCGGATCGACGAGCCGACCGGAACGGCACGCGAGAGCCGCACACGGTCGTCGCCGACCCGCTCGGAGTCCTCGACCATCACGATGGCGTCGGCGCCCTCGGGCACCGGCGCGCCGGTCATGATGCGGATCGCCTCGCCGGGCCCCACCGGACGCGTCGGCGCCGCACCTGCGGCGATCTCGTCGACGACGACCAGCTCGACCGGCGGCGCGGCGACATCGACGGCACGGACCGCGTATCCATCGACGGCGGTGTTGTCGAACGGCGGGACGACCTCGGCGGCGACGACCGCGGCGGCCAGCACCGAGCCGAGCGCGTCGATCCGGTCGACCTCGGTCGGCGCGAGTGGCGGGCACGATTCCAGGACGAACGCCTGCGCATCTTCCAACGGGGTCACGGGGTCACGGTACCGCAGGGCCGGTTCGGGGCGCTCGGCGCCGGATCAGGTCCTAGCGTTGAGCACCGTGACGACGCCGCTGACCGCGTTCCCGGCCGACGGGTACACCGCCCGATGGCGCACGTGGGACCACGAGCACCTCGAGACACTCAACCTGCGCTGGGAGAACGAGGGATGGACCGCCACCGGCGAGGTCGGCCGCGAGGCGATCACCTACGTCCTGCGCTTGTCGGCGACCTGGCAGGTCCGCCAGTTCCTGCTGTTCCGTGACCTCGACCAGCCCGACCTCTGGCTCGGCGCCGACGGCACCGGCCGCTGGGGCGAGATGAACGGAGCGCACCGCCACGACCTGGCAGGTTGCACCGACATCGACCTACCGGTCACCCCGTTCACGAACTCGATCCCGATCCGCCGGCTGGGCCTGGACGTGGGCGGCGAAGCCGAGGTGACCGCGGCGATGGTCGACGTGGAGACCCTCGGCGTCGTGCCGGTCCGCCAGCGTTACCAGCGCCTCACCGCCCGCCGCTTCGAGTATGCGAACCTCGACAGCGGCTACGCCGTCGAGCTCGACGTCGACGAATACGGGCTCGTCCACGACTATCCCGACCTGTACCGCCGCACCTGATCGGCCGACGTCGCGTCACGTCGGGCCCGGCACAGCGTGAGGTTCAGAGGTGGAGGTGCTGGAGGAAGTCGCGCAGGTCGGCGCCGAGTTCGGGGTCGTGGAGGCCGAGTTCGATCGACGCGGTGAGGAATCCGAGGGGCGTGCCGGTGTCGAGACGGCTCTCGTCGGCCACCACGGCATGGAACGGCGACCGCGCCGCCTGAGCCCGCAGCGCGTCGGTCAACTGCAGTTCGCCGCCGCTCCCGGGCGTCAGCCGATCGATCTCGTCCCACGCGTCGGCCGTCAGCACGTACCGGCCGGTGAGGATGAAGTTGCTCGGGGCGTCCTCCGGCGACGGCTTCTCGACCAGGTCACGGACCGGGATCACGCCGTCGTGGGTCAGCTCGCCCGCCGGGTCGATCACGCCGTAGGACGAGACGTGCTCCCGCGGGACGTTGACGACCGCCACCACGCTGCCCTCGGTGGCGGAGCAGACGCCGTTCATCTGAGCGAGCACCGCCGAACTCGACATCAGCTCGTCGGGGAGGAGCACGGCGAACGGCTCGTCGCCGACGGCCTCGCGGGCACATCCGACGGCGTGGCCGAGCCCCTTCGGGTCGTCCTGGTAGACGATGCTGACCCGCCAGTCGCGTCCGATCGCCCGCAACCGTTCGGCTTGCTCGGTCTTGCCCTTCGCGTCGAGCGCAGCGAGCAGGTCGTCGTCCGGGGCGAAGTAGGCGTCGATCGCCGGCTTCGACCGGCTGCTGACCACCACGATGTGGTCGATGCCCGCCCCGAGTGCCTCGTCGATCACGATCTGGATCGCTGGGCGGTCGCCGATCGGGAAGAGTTCCTTCGGGACGGCCTTGGTCGCCGGGAGGAAACGAGTCCCGAGACCGGCCGCGGGAATGACTGCGCTGCGGACCTGCATGGCCCGGACGATAGCCTCCACTGCTCGATGCCAACCTACGTCTACAAGTTCGTCGACACCGGCGAGACCATCGAGGTCCAGCAAGGCTTCCACGACGACAACCTCACCGAGATCGCCCACCCCGACACCGGCGAGGTCCTGCCCGTGAAGAAGGTGTTCACCCCGGTCGGTGTCACGTTCAAGGGATCCGGCTTCTTCAAGACCGACAACCGGGGCAAGAAGTCGGCCACCACACCGGCATCGTCGTCGAGCGACTCCGGCAAGACGAGCAGCTCCGGCGACACGACCTCGACATCAGCGAAGGCCGAGACGACGTCCACCACGAAGTCGGACACCTCGACGTCCACGACGTCCAGCAGCAGCGACTGAAGCGCCGCTGCGTCGATAGCCTCGACCGCGCCGACTCCCTCCGATCGTTCCCCGATCCGAGGAGATTCCGATGCACGTCGCGGCCCGCACCCGACTCGCTCTCGCCCGTCGACCCTGGTTGTACTGGCTGATCGTCGCCGTGCTCGCGGCGATGATCGCGCTGGTCGTCCGGGGACGCGTGGCCGAACTCGACGATGCTCGTCGTTCGTGGGGCGACACGCGCCCGGTTCTCGTCGCATCAGCAGCGCTCGAGCCGGGCGAACCGATCGTGGCGGTCACGCTCGACATCCCCGTGTCGCTGCTCCCGGTCGGCGCGCTGGAGCACCTCCCCGAGGACGCCCGCCTACGTCAGCGTGTGTCCGATGGTGAGGTCTTGACCGAACTCGACGTCGTGGGCCGCCCCGGGCCTGCGGCCCTCGCCGACGACGGCACGCTCGTCGTGGCACTCTCCGACCCGCTGAGCCGCAACGTCGCCATCGGCCTGCCGGTACAGGTCGCAGCTGATGGGCTCGTGATCGCCGCATCGGCAACCGTGGTCGACCTCGACGACGAGATCGTCTTCGTCGCCGTCGACGCCGGCGATGCCCCCGCTGTCGCCGCTGCCGCACAACAGGGCATCGCGTCCCTGCTGTACGTCCCGTGACCGGGTGTGACGCCAGGGGTCAGACCCCCGGCGTCACGCTCGGCACGATGCGAGGCGACCAGGGGCGGGGCTCGTCCCAGTGATGGCCCACGACATCGCCCGTCGCCAGCGCCGCCAGGAACTCCAGCGGTGTCTCGAATGCATCGATCTCGACGTAGGCGGCGCCGAGCGCATCGGGGACGTGGCCGTCGCTGCCCGCACCACCGACGATGCCGAACTCGGCGGCGAACTCCGCCGCCCGGCGGTTGAGGCTCGTGAGCGACGTCTTCGAGTTGAGCACCTCGACCGCGTCGATCAAGTCGGCCTCGGCGAGCTCGTACAGCGCCGCCTCGCTCAGGTTTCGCCGCATCGGATCGAACGGATGCGGGATGTAGACGACACCACCCTGATCGCGGATCGCCTTCGCCGCGTCGAGGTGGCCGACCCCCATCGGGATGCGGTCGGTGAGGAACAGCCCGATGATCTCGCCGGCAGCGGTTCGGAGTTCCTCCCCGACGATCACGCGAGCATCGAGATGGTCGCGAAGTTCGACCGCGCCGGCGATCGCGTTGTGATCGGTGATGCAGACCACGTCGAGGCCGCTCACGGCGACCGCGGCGGCGAACTCGTCGGGCGTCGTCGTCGAGTCGCCACTCCACATCGTGTGGGTGTGCAGGTCGACCCGCAGCCGGCCGACGGGTTGCGGCGCGCCGAGGTGCGGGTGCCGGCGCACGGCATCCGGCGACGGCAGGGCCATGCGGGTCAGGACCCCGACATCGTCACGTCGCGGATCACGAGGCTCATCCCGGCCGAGCGCATCGGCAGCCACTCGATGTCGCCACCGACCTCGACGATGTCGAGCAGCATCCGCTGCAGCGTCGAGGCGATCGTGATCTCGCGCGCTGGGGCTCCGACCGTGCCGTTCGAGATCAACAGCCCCGCCGCACCGGTCGAGAAGTCGCCGCTGATCGGGTTGACACCCGAGTGCAGCCCTTGCATCTGCTGCACGAGCAGGCCATCGTCGACGTCGGCGATCAGCTCCTCCTGGTTCCGCGTACCGGGCACCAGCGAGAGCGCCAGCGCACCGACGCCGGGGGTGCCGGCGAAGCCGCCCCGCGTCGCGTTGCCGGTGGAGACGGTGCCGGCGCGGCGGGCGGAGTACGAGTTGTGGACGAACTGCTGCAGCACGCCGTCGGCGATCAGGACGTTGCGGCGCGCCGCCAGGCCCTCGCCGTCGACGTCGGTGGCGGTGTACGCCTTCGGGTTGGTGGGATCGTCGACCAACGTGACCTCAGGCGCGGCGACGGTCTCGCCGAGGCGGTCACGGAACAACGAGCGACCCTTCACGACGGCCTCGCCGTTGAGCGTCGACGAGATCACGCCGAGGAACTGCGCCGTCACGAACGGATCGAGCACCACGGTGAGGCGGCGACTCCGGGGCTGCGTGGCGCCGAGCAGACGAGTCGCCCGGTCGACCGCCTCGCGGGCGGCACGGTCGAGGTCGAACTCGTCGGGCGTTCGGCCGACCGAGAATCCGAAACCTGTCTGGGTCTCGGCGTCGTCACCATCGCCGTCGTCGGCGAGGGTCGAGACCGAGACGTAGCAGCCGTTCTCGCGGCCGGAGATCCGGATGCCCGTCGTCGATGCCACGGCGGACTCGCCGTACGCGTCGGCGTAGTTCGAGTCGTCGACACGTACCCGGACGTCGGCGCCCGACGCGAGCTTCTCGAGTTCCTTGGCGAGGTCGATCTTGCGGTCGGTCGGGTAGTCGGCGAGTTCGTCGTTCCACAGCGATTGCTCGGTGACCGGAACGCCGTCGGGCTCGGCGAGCGCCGCCCACTCGTCGACGGTGCCGAACTCCACGTTGTCTCGCGCCTCGGCGAGCACCTCCGCGATCGCTGCCTCGTCGAGCGTGCCGGCGTAGGCGAAGCCGGTGCGACCTTCGCGGATCACCCGGATGCCGATGCCCTCGCTCTGGGCGGAGACGAAGTGCTCGACGTCGCCCTGGTACACGCGCACCTCGGTCTCGCCGCCCCGGGTCACGAACGCCTCGATCTGCTCGCCCGCACGGGCCTGCTCGACCACCCGATCGGCGACGACCTGCAACTCACTCTCGAACCGACTCATCGCATGCCCCCAATTGTTACGCCAGGGGTCAGACCCCCGGCGTAACACGCTGCGACACCGCCACGACTCCCCTGCGTGACGCCGGGGGTCTGACCCCTGGCGTAACAATTCACGCGGTGCCTCCGACGGTGAGGGACTTGACCCGCAGGGTGGGCTGGCCGTCGCCGACCGGGACACCCTGGCCGTCCTTGCCACAGGTGCCGGGGCTGCCCATCGCGAAGTCGTTCGCCAGCATGTCGATGTCGGCGAGCACCTTCGGGCCGTTGCCGATCAGGTTGCCGTCGCGCAATGGCTCGGTGATCTCGCCGTTCTCGATCAGGTAGGCCTCGGTCATGCCGAACACGAAGTCGCCCGACGCCGTGTTCACACTGCCACCACCGAGCTTCGCGACGTACACGCCGTTGGGCGTCGAGGCGACGATGTCGTCGGGATCGTCGGGACCGTCGAGCACGAACGTGTTGGTCATCCGCACCATCGGCAGGTGCTGGTAGCTCTGACGGCGTCCGTTGCCCGACTGCGGCCGGCCGTCCTTGCGGGCCCGCAGGTAGTCCCACATGTAGTCGGTGAGGACGCCGTCCTCGATCAGCACGTTGCGCTGCGTGATGTGGCCCTCGTCGTCGAAGCCGAGTGTGCCCCACTCCCCCGGCATCGTGCCGTCGTCGACGAGCGTGACGAGCGGCGAAGCCACCTGCTGGCCGACCTTGCCGGCGTAGACGCTCGCACCCTTCTGGATGTGATCGGCCTCGAGCCCGTGACCGCACGCTTCGTGGAACAGCACGCCTCCGGTGCCGTGCTTGATCACGACCGGCATCGCACCGGACGGCGCCGGGCGGGCGCGGAGTTTGGTGATCGCCTGGCGGGCTGCCTCACGGGCCAACTCCTCGACGTCGACGGTGTCGAAGATCTCGAAGCCGACGGTGTGGCCCATCGACTGGTAGCCGGTCTGCATCCCGGTGTCGCCGTTCGCCACGGCGCTGATCCTGAGCAGGGTGCGCACGATCTCGTCGTTCGTCAACACCCCCTCGGTGTTGGCGACCAGGACCTGCTTTCGGCTGTCGCCGTAGCCCGCCGACACCTGCACGATCTCGGGACCGAAGGAGCGGGCCGCCTCGTTCATCCGCTGCAACAGCTCGACCTTGGCGGCCTTCGTCACCGAGTCGGGATCGCGCTCGACCGTGTTCGGCCGATGCGGTTCCGCCGCGGTGAGGCCGACCGTGCGCACCCCACCACCACCCCGGCTCGCCGCCGCTGCCGCTGCGCTGGCTGCTGCCACCAGGCCGGGTTCGGAGAGGTCGGAGGTGTACGCGAAGCCAGTGGTCTCGCCGGCGACCACTCGGATGCCGGCACCGCGGTCACGACCGCTCGTGACCTGCTCGACCCGCCCGTCGTCGAGGCCCGCCGACGTGGAACGCTTGTCCTCGGCGTACACCTCAGCGAAGTCGGCGCCGGTGCTCACGGCGCCGGCGAGTACACGTTCCAGGACGTCGGAAGCGATCACCTCGACGAGCCTAGGGGCGCGGCCCACACCCGTGCGATGTCCACCGCTGTTCGGTGGTGACGGATCGGCTTGCGGCAGGCGCATCGTGTACGCCGAGCCGATCCGGGGTTAGCGTGGTCACCGTGAATCTCGAGACAGGCATGCGCGGCGATGCGAAGTTGGTGGTCACCGATGCCGACACGGCACGGGCGCTCGGCTCGGGCACCGTCGAGGTGCTCGGTTCGCCCCGCCTCGTCGCCCTGTGCGAGGAGGCGTGCTGCAACGCGCTCACGAACGCACTCGACGACGGGACGACCACCGTCGGGATGCGCATCCAGTTCGATCACCTCCAGCCGACACCGGTCGGCGCAGAGGTCGTTGCCGAAGCGGTCCTGGAGAAGATCGAGGGCCGTCGGCTCAAGTTCACCGTGTCGGCGTCGGACTCCGGTGGCCTCGTTGCCGCGGGGAAGATCACCCGGGTGTTGGTCGACCTCGACCGCTTCATGGCCAAGTGCTGCGAGACCTGAACCCGACCACACCCACCCCGTTTGCGTCGCGAAACGGGTGACCCGTCCCCTCCGGACTGCAACGCAAACGTGCTGGGTCGGGCTGGGCTGGGTGGGTCGGGTCGGAGTCAGGCCAGGTTGCTGGTCCTCGGGTACACATCGGCGGGGTCGGTGAGGACGTTGACGAGGTAGGGCACCCCGCTGGCGAACGCACGGTCGAGTGCCGGTCCGATCTCGTCGGGCGACGACACGGTCTCGCCACCGCCGCCCAGCGCCGTGACGACCTCGTCGTACCGGCAGCCCGGTTGGAGGTCACACGCCATGTCCCAGCCGTAGATCGCCTGCATCGGATGCTTCTCCAGCCCCCACATCCCGTTGTTGCCCACGACCATCACCACCGGCAGTCCGTGACGAACGAGCGAGTCGACGTCCATCAGGCTGAACCCGGCGGCACCGTCGCCGAGCAGCAACACGACCTGCGCTGACGGCCTGACCACCCGCGCGGCGATCGCATAGCCCAGGCCGTTGCCGAGGCACCCGTACGGTCCGGTGTCGAGCCAGCCACCCGGTTCGAACACCTCGATGAACTTGCCGGCATACGAGGCGAAGTCACCGCCGTCGCAGATCACCACCGCGTCGCGCTCGAGCCGTCGACGCAGTTCGCCGTAGATGCGCGACGGTCTGATCGGGTCGTCGGCGGCGTCCATCAGTGCCACCTCGCCGGCGGCCGCACGCGACTCCGCGTCGCGCAGCTCGGCAATCCAGTCGCCGTGATCGACCCGCTCGCCGACGTGATCGGCGAGCCCAGCGAGCGTGGCAGTGATGTCACCGGCAACGGTCAACACGTCGACGTGAGCGGCACGCTGCGATTCGGCATCGACCACGTGCGCGACCGTCGCCGAGCCGAACGAGCCGAACCCGATCCGGAAGTCGAGTGGTGTTCCCAACACGACGACCAGGTCGGCTCGCTGCTTCAGCACGCCGCGCGTCCGGAGGAACGCCAGCTCGTGATCGGCGGGCAGCAACCCGCGTCCCATGCCGTTGAAGAAGCACGGCACGCCGAGCGCTTCCGCTGCGGCCGCCAACTCGCTCCACGCACCAGCCCAGTAGACGTCCGAGCCGACGATGAACGCCGGCCGCTGCGCGCCCGCCACGAGCGCGGCGAGCGCCGAGATGCCATCAGGATCAGGTGCGACACCATGACCCACCCCGGCCTCGACCTGGCGGAACGTCACCCGACGACGGCCCGAACACGTCGAGCGGGAAGTCGAGGAACGTCGGGCCCCGATGCGGTTCGATGGCGAGCCGGGCCGCGTCGTGCACCATCCGACCCGCCTGCTCGGGATCGGTCACGGTGGCCGCCGACTTCGTGATCGACTGCAGGATCGGCACGTGGTCGAGTTCCTGCAGCGACCCGGCACCCCAACGGCCCTGCGGTGCCCGGCCGCCGAGCACCACGACCGGCGATCCGTTGAAGTGTGCCGATGTCACCGCCGACACGCCGTTGGTGATTCCCGGGCCAGCGGTCAACGCGGCGAACCCGGGACGCCGGGTGAGCTTGGCGTAGGCCTCGGCGGCGAACGTCGCCGCCTGTTCGTGCCGGGTGTCCACCACCCGCATGCCCTGGTTCCGTGCCGCGTCGTACAGCGGCCAGATGTGTCCGCCGTTCAGCGTGAACATCACATCGGTTCCGAAACCCGACAGAGCGGCAACCGCCTGCTCGCCGGCGTGTCCCTCGATCACAGCCATGTCAGATGACCGTACTGCGCGCCTACAGTACCGGGGTGATGCAGGTCGCCGATCAGGCCCCAGCGCCGGAACGGCAACACCGAGTGTTCTGGTGGAAAGAGGCCTTGATCGTCGCCGTCTTCTACGCGATCTACTCGTGGACCCGCAACCAGTTCGGCTCGAACAAGATCGCCGCCGACGGTGTCCCCGAACAGGCCTTCACCAACGCCGAGCGTGTCATCCAACTCGAACTCTGGATGGGTCTCTTCCACGAGCAGACGGTGCAGTCGTGGTTCCTGCCCTACCGCTGGTTCATCCAGTTCTGGAACACCTACTACGGCACCGCCCATTTCATCGTGACGCTCGGTGTGTTCATCCTCCTGTACGTCAAGCGGGCCGACGTGTTCCCCCAGTGGCGCAACACCCTGGCCGCCATGACGGCACTCGCGATCATCGGCTTCGCCTGGTTCCCGCTGATGCCGCCGCGCCTGCTCGACGAACCGTGCCCTCGCGAAGACCCTGCAAGCTACGGCGGTGCCTGCATCTACAGCGACCTGCGGCCGGACGGTGGGTTCGGGTTCGTCGACACGCTCGCCGACTACGGGGGGCCGTGGTCGTTCGACTCCGAGGCGATGGCGTCGATCTCGAACCAGTACGCGGCGATGCCGAGCCTCCACATCGGCTGGTCCACCTGGTGTGCGATCGCGCTGTGGCCACTCCTGCGCCGATGGTGGACCAAGGTGCTGGTCCTGCTCTATCCCGCGACGACGCTGTTCGCCATCGTCGTCACCGCGAACCACTTCTGGCTCGATGGAATCGGCGGACTGCTCGTGTTCGGAGTCGGGGCGCTCATCGGGTGGGGCATCCACCGCTGGAACCAGGATCGCCTCGACCGAAAGTTCGCGTCCGAGGTCGACGTGAGTGCTTCGTCACAGTGTCACGCATGAACCGCCCACTGGTCGTATCCTTGAGATGACAATGAGTCAGATGCGCTTGAACCCACTCAACGGACGGTGGGTGACCATCGTGGCCGAACGGGCGGAACGTCCCAGCGACTTCGCCCCGCGGGATCACCCGATCGAGGCCCATCCGGAGCGTCCGTGTCCGTTCTGCCCGGGCAACGAGGAGGCCACCCCGCCCGCCCTCGAGACGGCCGACGCCGACGGATCCTGGTCGATGCGGGTCGTTCCGAACCGCTACCCGGCGTTCGACGGCGACGAGCCGTTCGCCGTGCACAACCTCGGGCCGGTGTTCGTGATGGCCGAGGCGAGCGGCATCCACGAGGTCTTCGTGTACACGCCCGACCACGACTCGGGCCTCCACCGCCTCGACGACGACCACGCCGCGCAACTGATGTGGATCTTGCGAGACCGGTTCGCCGAGCATGCCGCCACGCCGCAGGTTCGCTACACACAGGCCATCGTCAACCACGGATGGGAGGCCGGCGCCTCGATCGCCCACCCCCACGGCCAGATCCTCGGCCTGCCGTTCGTTCCCGGGGAGATCCTCGACGAGGAGCGGGCCTTCGCCCGCTTCGCCGGCGGCTGCCTGCTGTGCACCACCGTCGAAGCCGAGTTGGCCGCCGACGAGCGGGTGGTGTTCGCGAACGACGACGTCGCCGTGATCACCCCGTACTGGAGCGGCGCCCCCTACGAGATGCTGATCGTGCCGCGCCACCACGAGGGCCACCTCCAGGATGCTCCCGACGAGAGCCTTGCGGCGGTCGGCGTCGCCCTGCGCGACGCACTCGGGCACCTCAATGCGGCGCTCGGCGACATCGCGTTCAACCTCGGCTTCCACACCGCACCGCACCAGCACACCGGCCAGTACCACTGGCACGCCCACGTGTGGCCGAACCTGGTCACCCAGGCAGGCTTCGAGCGCGGCACCGGCGTGATGATCAACATCGTGCCGCCCGAGCAGGCGTGCGACGCGCTGCGTTCGGTCGCTGCGTCCGCCTGACGTTCGGACGCGTCAGCGCGGCGCCGTCGAGGCGAGCCACACCATCGACATCGGCCCGATGTCGATCAGTGCCGACGCATCCATCGACTGCCAGGCGGAGTCGGATCCGGTGACCGAACGTTCGTCCTCGCCGCGATGCCCGCTCCCCCACCACGCCGAGTCGTCGGTGTCGATGATCACGTGCCAGTCACCGCCCCACGGCAACCCGACGCGGTAGCCGGGCCGGGGCACCGGCGTGAAGTTGGCGATGCAGGCGACGGCATGGTCGCCATCGGGTCCCCAGCGGGTGAAGGCGTAGAGGCTGTGCGCAGCATCATCGGCGTCGAGCCACTGGAAACCGCCCGGGTCGGTGTCACGGCACCACAGCGCCGGCCACGCGTCGGCGGCACCGCTGAGCGCGCCCAGCAGGTCGTGGACACCGCGATGGGATCGGTGCTCGAGCAGGTGCCAGGGCAGCTCCGACTCGTCGTTCCACTCCTGCCACGGCGCGAGTTCGGCGCCCATGAACAGCAGCGGGGATCCCGGCATCGACCACTGCCAGGCGTAGAGCGCGCGGAGGGCGGCGAACTTCTGCCAGTCGTCGCCGCCCATCTTCGCCAACAGGCTGCCCTTGCCGTGGACGACCTCGTCGTGGCTCAGCGGCAGGACGAACCGTTCGTCGTACGCATAGAGCAGCGCGAACGTCATCTCGTCGTGGTGATGCGCGCGGTGGACCGGATCGTGAGCGAGATAGTCGAGCGTGTCGTGCATCCATCCGAGGTTCCACTTGTGGCTGAATCCGAGCCCGCCCGCTGACGTCGGGGCCGTCACGCCCGGCCACGCCGTGGACTCCTCGGCGATCATCAACGCATCGGGGAACTCGTCGCCCACGACGGTGGTCGTCTCCCGCAGGAACGCGAGCGCCTCGAGGTTCTCGCGTCCACCGAACTCGTTCGGCGCCCACTGCCCCTCCTCACGCGAGTAGTCGAGGTACAACATCGACGCGACCGCATCGACGCGCAACCCGTCGACGTGGAACTGATCGAGCCAGTACAGCGCGTTCGCGACGAGGAAGTTGCGGACCTCGTTGCGACCGAAGTCGAACACGTACGTACCCCACTCGGGATGCTCGCCGCGACGCGGGTCGGGGTGCTCGTAGAGCGGCGCTCCGTCGAAGCGGGCGAGGCTCCAGTCGTCACGGGGGAAGTGGGCGGGCACCCAGTCGACGATGACGCCGACTCCGGCAGCGTGCATCACCTCGACGAACCGTCGGAAACCGTCGGGGTCGCCGAAGCGGGCCGTCGGCGCGTAGTAGCCCGACACCTGGTATCCCCAGGACCCCCCGAAGGGGTGCTCGGCGATCGGCATCAGCTCGACATGGGTGAAGCCGAGTCGCACGACGTGCTCCTGCAGCGCATCGGCGAGCGCATCCCACGTCTCGAGGACGCGGCGCCACGACCCCAGGTGGACCTCGTACACGCGCATCGGCGTCGAGCCGTCGATCGTGGTGTGCCGGCCAGCCATCCAGTCGTCGTCGTTCCAATCGTGGACCGACGCGGTCGGCACGACGCTGGCATCACTGGGTGGTCGTTCGCTCTGCCTGGCCATCGGATCGGCCTTGCGCAGCGTGCGCCCGTCGCTGGTCCGGATCTCGTACTTGTAGCGATGACCGGAGGCCGCAGCAGGCGCCACCGCCGTCCAGATGCCGGTGTTCGACTCGGCGCGGACCGGTGCGAGCGGTTCGGGAGTCCAGTCGTTCCAGTCGCCGACCACACTCACGCCGACGGCGTTCGGTGCCCACACCCCGAACCGGATCGTACGAGCGTGCCCGGCCTCGTCGACATGGAGCGGCTGCGGTCCGAGGAGCTCCCACAGCCGACGGTGGGTACCTTCGCCGAACAGATGCAGATCGAGATCCCCGATGGGACGGGCGACAGAGGCCATTGGCTCTCAGGGTAGGGGGTTCGCAGCACTAGGGTGCGCGGCCGTGCGTGTGCTGATGCTGTCGTGGGACTTCCCGCCCCGCTCCACGGGAGGGATCGCCGCCCAGGTGGCGGGTCTGAGCTCGGCGTTGGCGGCGGCGGGCCACGACGTCGTCGTGCTCACGGTCGCCGACCGCCCTGCGGAACTCGACGCTCGACCACCCGACGGCGTGCGGGTGTTGCGCACACTCGTCGACCTGCCGTGGCTGCCGCCCGTGGAGACGGTGACCCGGATCGCGTCGGCCAACCACGCCGTCACCAAGCTCGGCAACCGGTTCACCGGTGACCTCGACGGCTGGGTGCCCGACGTCGTGCACGGGCACGACTGGCAGCTCGGATGGGCCGCCGACTCACTCGCCGCCCAGTACGACGTCCCGTTCGTCCTCACGATGCACGGAACCGAACGCGTGCGCCATGGTGGGCAGTTGCCCCTCGGAGATCCCACCGACGTCAACTCGATCGAGTGGTGGCTCGCCTTCCAGGCCGACCGGATCATCGCACCGACCCGCTTCATCGTCGAACAACTCGTGATCGGCTTCGAACTCGACCTCGAGCACGTCGTCCACATCCCCAACGGCATCGATCCGACGCTGTGGCGGCCCGCCGGTGGCGCAACCGTGCCGAGGCGACAGCGCCAACCGCTGGTCGTCAGCTGGGGGCGCGTGCAGTACGAGAAGGGGTTCCAGGTGTTGACCCGTGCGATCCACGCATTGCGTGGCCGCATCCCCGACGTGCACGCCGTGATCGCCGGGCGCGGGAGTTACCTGCCCGAGCTGCAGACCCAGGTCGACGTCGAGGGCGTCAGCGAGGTGGTCGAGCTGCCGGGCTTCGTCGACGACCAACGGCTCCGGCAGTTGGTGCATCGCGCCGGCTGTGTGGTGATTCCTTCGCTGTACGAGCCGTTCGGCATCGTCGCCCTCGAGGCGCTCGCGGCCGGAGCACCGTTGATCGTGGCACGCACCGGTGGACTGGCCGAGCTCGTGGCCGGCACCCACGCCGGAGTCACCTTCGAGCCCGGCAACCCCGACGATCTGGCCGACGCGATCGAGCAGGTGTTGCGCAACGACGAGTTGGCGACGATCCTCGTCGCCAACGCCAGGGACCTCGTGGAGCGGAAATACGCGTGGGAAGCGATCGCCCGCACGACCGCCGACGTCTACTCCAGCGTGGTCACGCCCTGACGGGCGGATCCGGCGGGCGTTTCCAGTCGCTAGCGTCACACCCGTGATTCGCCCCGTTCACCAGTTCACCGTCAGCAGCAGTGTTCCGACAACACTCGAGCCACTCGAGGCGATCGCCGCGAACCTCCATTGGGCGTGGAGCCGAGAGCTGGCGCTCCCCTTCGATCGCCTCGACGGCTCGCCGACCGGCGCATCGTGGCGTGAAACCGGTCAGCACCCCGTCGACCTGGTGCGCCGGACGTCTCCGGGCTGCTGGGAACAACTCGCTGCCGACGAGGCGTACGTCGAGCAGGTGCATGCTGCTCGCCGGCACCTCGACGAACTCCTCGAGCGGTCGTCGTGGTTCCAGCGACGCCGCGATGCCGGCGAGACCCCGCTGGATCTCGTGGCGTACTTCTCGCCGGAGTTCGGGATCACCGAGGCCCTCCCGCAGTACTCCGGTGGCCTCGGCGTGCTCGCCGGCGACCATCTCAAGGCGAGTTCCGACCTCGGCGTGCCCCTGGTCGGTGTCGGCCTGCTCTACGCCGAGGGGTACTTCCACCAGGAACTCGACGGCGACGGTTGGCAGCGCGAGCGCAACGAGCGGATCGATCCCGACGGACTCGGCATCCAGCCGACCGGCGTCGAGGTACGCGTCGACCTCGCCGGCGTCGACGTCGCGGTTCGGGTGTGGCGCGTCGACGTCGGGCGCATCCCGCTCTACCTGCTCGACACGAACGTGCCCGGCAACCCGCCGGAGGCCGTTGCGGTCACCGACCGGCTCTACGGCGGCGACGAACAGCACCGTCTCCGCCAGGAGATCGTGCTCGGCATCGGTGGGGTGCGGGCATTGCGGGCCCTCGACATCCACCCGCAGGTGTTCCACACCAACGAAGGCCACGCCGGATTCCTCGGTCTCGAGCGGATCCGCGAGTGGGTCGGACGCGGGCTGAGTTTCGCCGAGGCGACCGAGGCCGTACGAGCCGGCAGCGTCTTCACCACCCACACACCGGTGCCCGCCGGCATCGACCAGTTCCCTCGCGATCTGTTCGAGCGCTACTTCACCTCGTTCGCCGAGCAGTGCGGCATCACCTTCGACGAACTGCTCGCCCTGGGTCAGACCACCACTGCCGACAGCACGAAGTTCAACATGGCGATCATGGGACTCCGGCTCGCGGCACGCGCCAACGGCGTTGCACGGCTGCACGGCGAGGTGTCCCGACAGATGTTCGGCTCACTCTGGCCCGGCTTGCCGGTGAAGGAGATCCCGATCGGTCACGTGACGAACGGCGTCCACGCCCGGTCGTGGGTGAGCGACCGCGTCGACGAGTTGCTCGGACAGATGATCGGCGACGAATGGCACTTGGCCGACGAGGCCGAGTTCGCGCGCGTGAAGCACCTCAGCCACCACGAGATCTGGAACGTTCGCAACGACGGCCGCCGAGAACTCGTCGACATGGTCCGCCACCGTCTCGGCGAGGATCTGCTCGACCCGAACGTCCTCACGATCGGATTCGCCCGTCGGTTCGCGACCTACAAGCGTTCGACGCTGCTGCTGAGCCAGATCGAACGTCTCACGAACCTCCTGCTCGACGAGCAACGCCCGGTCCAGTTCGTGTTCGCCGGCAAGGCACATCCGGCCGACGAACCCGGAAAGGCGATGATCCGCGAGATCGATCGGCTCGCCCGCAGTGCCGACGTCCGCCACCGCTTCGTGTTCATCCCCGACTACGACATCGGTATCGCCCGCACGATGTACCACGGGTGCGACGTGTGGCTGAACACGCCTCGGCGTCCGATGGAGGCCTGCGGCACCAGCGGCATGAAGGCCGCCCTGAACGGCGTGCTCAACTGCTCGATCCGCGACGGTTGGTGGGACGAGATGACCGCCGACCGCAACGGGTTCGACATCCCGTCCTTCGACGACGACCCCGACCTCGAACGCCGGGATCGGCGTGAAGCGTCCGCGACGTTCGCCGTCATCGAGAACTCGATCGTGCCGTCGTTCTACGATCGCGGCGACGATGGCGTGCCGCACGACTGGATCGATCGGATCACCACGAACTGGGCCACGCTCGGATGGAACGTGATCGCAGGGCGAATGGTGCGCGACTACGTCACCCAGTACTACGAACCGGCGGCGATCAGCTCCGACGCGCTCACCGCCGACATGGCGGCCCCGGCACGCGAGCTGGCCGACTGGAAGCGCCGCATCGCCACGGCCTGGCCGAGTGTGCGCATCGCGCTCGACGCAGCACAATCGCATCTCGATCCGGGCACCGCAGGCGTGGCTCGTTCCGTGACGGCGCACGTCGATCCCGGCCAGCTGTCGCTCGACGATCTGGTCGTCCAGGTCGTGCACGGACCGGTCACCGCCGACGGATCGTTCGACGAGCACCGGATGACCGTCATCGACATGCACCCGGACGACGACGGCCGGTTCGCCGCGAGCTTCGTTCCCGAACAGGCAGGGCGTTGGGGCGTGTCGGTCCGTGCGCTCCCAGCGCATCCCTCGCTCACGAGCCCGTTCGATCCCGGCCTCGTCGTCGCCGACTGACCACCCGCTGCCGAATCGACCCGCCGGCGCGATCGACCGCTCGTTAGCCTGCCGTCGTGGTCTCGACACCCCCCGACACGGCGCCCCGCGGAGCGCCGTCGCCGACGATGCTGTTCATCGCGTTCGGCGGCCTGATGGCGAGCCTCGCCGCGGGCTACGGCGTGCTGTTCACGATCGTCGACGACTATCGCGACGAGTACGGGATCAGCGAGACCGCGATCGGTGTCGTGATCGGAATCGGCTTCGTCGCGGGCTTCCTGTCGCAGGTGCTGATCGCGCCACTCGCGGACCGTGGCCACGCTCGCAAGGTCGTGCTGTTCGGCGTTGCGATCAACGTGGTCGGGCTGCTGCTGATGGGGTTCAGCACGACCCTCACCCCCATCCTGATCGGCCGCTTCATCTCCGGGATCGGCATCGGCGCAGCAGTACCGGCCGCCCGACGGATCGTCATCCTCGCCGACCCGAACCATCTCGGCCAGAACCTCGGTCGACTGCTCGCCGCCGACGTGTTCGGCTTCGCGCTCGGGCCCGCCATCTCGGCGGTGCTCGTCGGTCCCTTCGGCATCCCGGCGCCGTTCATCGTGGTTGCCGCCGCCACGGTGATCATGCTGCCGTTCGTCGCCCGGGTCGCCGTCACCGAGAGCACCGTTGGCGCGCATCGGCGTCTGGCGGTCGACCTGTTGCGGATCCGCCCGTTCGCGGGTGCGGTGGTCCTCGGCGCGGCGGTGTTCGTGATGATCGGTTCGTTCGATGCGCTGTGGGCTCTGGTCCATTCCGATCTCGGCACCACCAAGTGGGTCGCCAACCTCGGCATCACGCTGTTCGCGCTCCCGCTGATCGTGCTCGGGCCGATCGGTGGACGCTGGGCCCAGGTGTACGGGCCGTTCAAGGTCGCCGTCGGTGGCTTGATCGCCGGCGCCGTCTTCATGTCGCTCTACGGGGTGATGCCCACCGGCGGGCTGATCTTCGCAGTGGCGATGTTGCACGCGATCTCCGACGGGTTCACGGTGTCGAGCACCGGGGTGGCCGTGGGCATGACCGTACCCGAGGAGCGTCAGGCGGGCGCCCAGGGCGTGCTCGGCGGTGCGCAGGCGCTGTCGGCCGGGGTGATGGCGGTGGTCACCGGCACGCTCTACGAACAGTTCGGTCGCACCGTCGCCTACGCCGTGTGCGGCTCGGTGATGCTGGTGCTCGTGGCGACGGGCGCCTGGCTCGCCCGGTCCGCCTGGTCGCTCAACCGACCGCTGCACGTCGGCGATCCGATCGGTCCCGAGCCGTCACCCGTCCCCTCGACCGGCTGAACGTCGCGACGCTCATGGCCGTGCGAGCGATCGACCCGTCAGGTCACCTCGGGGAACGCGGCGATGAACAGCGTCATGTGGTTGGCGTGCGGATCGTCGTCGCCGAGGTCCGACCTGAACTCGGTGATGACCTGCTCGAGCCGTTCGAGCAGCTCACGGCGGCGCTCGTCGGAGACGTGGATCTCTCCGAGCGACAGCACGACGTGGTCGTCGGTGCCGGCGACACGGAGCCCGGCCTCGACCGATCGCTGCATGCCGAGCTTGGCGAGGTCGAACAGCGACCCCAGCGCGAACACCATTTCCGTGCGATCCTCGGCGTCGAACAGCTGTGGTGAGAGCGAGAAGGAGCGGGCCGTCACCTGGTAGCGACGTTCGGTGACCGCCGCCACCTGCCGCGTGGCGACCACCTGGATCAGCCCGAGGTCGGCGAGCTTGTTGACGTGGTGGTACAGCCGTGTGACGGGCACGTCCATGAGTGACGCCAGCTCCGCCACGCTGCGCGGGGTTCGCAGCCGCCGCAACACGGCGCCGCGGACGGGATGCGTGACCTCGCGCAGCACGTCGACGTCGTCGAGTTCGAGTTCTTCGGCCAGCGGGAGCAGTCCGGCCGGCGCCACCCATCCCTCGGTCACGTCGTCGGAGCCCTCCACGTCCTGGACCCTATCGTTCAGATGAGGTGAACATTCATTCAATCGGCTTGAACAAGCTCATTCAATCTGTTTGAATCAAGGGATGCCGACGTCGTCACCGCCCACGATTGCCGCCTCGCCCGCGTCCGCCACGCCGCCGCTCGGCCGGAGATTCCTGACGGTCTGGGCCGGGCAGTCGATCTCCGGGATCGGCTCGGTCGTCTCGGGTGTCGGTGTCGGCGTGTACGTGTACATCGAGACGGGCAGCGCTGCGTGGCTCGGCGTGCTCTCCGCACTGGCCTCACTGCCCTACGTGCTCACCGCGCCGTTGCTGCCGCTCACCGATCGCTACCGGCGGCGTTCGGTGATGATCGCGGCCGACACGTTCGCCGTACTCGGTCCCACCATCGCGCTGCTGCTCGCCCTCACGAACCGTCTCGAGGTCTGGCATCTCGTCGTCGCCGGCTTCGCAGGAGGCATCGGGAACTCGTTCCAGGTGCCGGCATCACAGGCGTCGATCCCGGCGCTCGTCGCGCCGGAGGTGGTGGATCGAGCGAACGGTCTCAGCCAACTGGGCGCCGCCAGCAGCATCGTCGTGGGTCCTGCGGTCGCCACCGCCCTCGTCGCCTGGTGGGGCATTGCGGCGGTGCTGTTCGTCGATCTCGCCACCTTCCTGGTGGCGGTTGCGGCGACGCTCAGCGTCCGCTTCGATGACGCAACCGACGAGGCGGGTGTCGTCGACGATCGGACCTGGGGTGCGGCGTGGTCGTGGCTGTGGGGTGCGGGCAGGCCACTGGTCACCATCCTGGCGGTGACGGCGAGCGCCAACTTCCTGCTCGCCTTCTTCAACGTCTCGGTCCTGGTGCTGGCCACCGATCTCGGCGGCACTGCCCGAGCCGGGCTCGTCCTCGCGATCACCGGCACTGCACTGATCGCCGGATCGCTCGTGATCGCCAGACGAGGCGTGTCCGCCGATCGCGTCAAGATGGTCTCGAGCGGGCTGGTCACGGTGGGCATCGGTTTCGTCATCGCCGCCGCCCGGCCCTCCCTCGTCGTGCTCGTCCTCGGGATCCTGCTCGCCTTCACGGTCGTACCGGCGATCAACGCCACCACGTCCACGATCTTCCACGAACGGACACCGGCATCGATGCAGGGACGCATCTTCGGTCTCCGATCTGCACTCGGTCGATCGTGCGAACCGATCGGCTCCATCGTCGCCGGTTTCGCCATCGCCTCGGTCGGTGCCCCCGCCATGCGCTCGGGAGGTGTCCTCGGCTCCAGCATCGGCCGGCTGATCGGGAGCGGCGAGACCCGCGGGGCGGCGCTCGTGATCGCGGTCGTCGGGATCGTGCTGGCCGCCACCGGGCTGTGGTTGCGCACCTCACCGATCCGAGCGCAACTCCGCCGCGACGAGGAGCCCGACACGTCCGTGTGAGGACCGAGCCGTCGAGACGGGAAGGGACAGCTCCCCCACCCGGCTGCCGACGCTGCCGCGACGGCCTGTCGCTCACCGGTCTGCTCCGTCGCCTCGCCTTCCGCGACCGCTGAGCAGGCCCTGGATGGCAACACGGCGATGGCCTACTCTCGGTCGCCGTGGCCCATCCGCCGATGTTCGACGACGACGACCCGTACCTGGCCCGGGTACGCGAACTCGCCCAGACGTTTCCCGGCACGGCCGAGAAGACCTCCCATGGACGCCCCGCATTCCACACGAAGAAGGTCTTCGCGTACTACGGCGGATCGCTGAAGGTCGACGACGTCTGGGTCGAACACGCGCAGTCGGTGATGGTCCAGCCCGACCCGGGCGACCGCCGAGCGCTGATCGAGGACCCGCGCATCTACGTGCCTGCCTACCTCGGACCCTCCGGCTGGGTCGGCATCGACCTCGATGCCGACACCGACTGGTCGGAGATCGAGGAGCTGCTCGACGCCTCGTACCGGCTCACGGCGCCACGCAAGCTGGTCGACGAACTCGACGCACGCAGCTGACGCCCACCTCTGCTCCTGACGAGTCGATCGATCGCAGCCGACCGTCGGATCAGTGGCCGGAGAACTCGGCCTTGCCGGGTCCGTGCTCGAGGAAGCTCGCGACGCCGGTCTGCGAGTCGTCGGTGCCGAAGACCTCGACGAACGCCTCCCGCTCGAGCGCGAGGCCGTCGGCGAGCGACGTCGAGAGCCCAGCGTCGATCACCCGCTTCGTGATCGCCTGGGCGACGAGCGCACCGCGGGCCACCTCGGCGGCCAGCGCCAACGCCCGGTCGTGGAGTTCGTCGTGGGCGACGACCTCGTCGGCCAGCCCGATGTGCAACGCCTCCTCCGCACGCACCTGGCGACCGGTGATGCACATCTCCTTGGCACGACTGGCGCCGACCGTGCGGGCCAGCCGCTGTGTGCCGCCGCCGCCCGGGATGATCCCGAGCAGGATCTCCGGTTGGCCGAACACCGCCTTCTCGGAGGCGATCCGGTAGTCGCAGGCGAGCGCCAGTTCGCAGCCCCCACCGAGTGCGTAGCCGCTGACGGCGGCGATCACGAAGCGGGGCAGCGCGGCGAGCGCATCGAGCGTCGAGTGGAAACCCTCGGCGATCACCGCAGCCTCTTCGGGACCGCCGAACTGCGAGATGTCGGCCCCGGCGGCGAGGAGTCGGTCGCCGCCGGTGACCACGACCGCGCCGGGTGGGTCGGCGGCGAGTTCGGCCACGGCGCCGCGGATCTCGGCGAGCAGTTCCTGCGACAGCGCATTGACCTTGCCGTTCGCGAGCGTGAGGACCGCGACGCCGTCGTCTCGCCGTTCCAGGGTGAGGAGTTCGTAGTCGGCCATCACCCGAGTCTTGCCGATGGCCTCACCAGCCGAAGACCGTGTCTGCCGAGGAGGCGGCGATGGGCTGTTTCGTCGAATGGGTCATCGGCCACGGCAGGAAGCTCGCTCGTCGGGTGTCACGGGGACGTCCGGACCACGAGCACGTCGTGGCCGTGCGGGTCGAACAGGAGGCGCTCGGGCACGCTGCCCAACACGTACCGGCCGGCCGCGTCGAGCCCGCGGCTGCCGAGCACGATCAGCCCGGCTCCGATCGCGTCGGCCACCTGGGCGATCTGCGCAGCCGGTTCGCCCTGGGTGAGGTGTTCGGTGACCTCGGCGCCGAGCGAGCTCGCCAACTCGGCCGCACGGGCCAGCGCCTCGACGCAGGTCGCGCGGTTGGCGTCGGCCTGCCGGGTCAGGGCGTCGGCGCCCGCGCTCCCGACGGCGGCACCGACCGCCAGGTCCGGCACGACGCTGACGGCGTGCAGTTCGGCACCGAGTGCCACTGCCAACCGAGCGGCGCGTTCGACCACCTGGTCACCGGTCGACGAATGGTGCGTGGCCACGAGAACGGGGGCGTCCATGGGATCAGTCTGCCCGATCGGTCTCCGCCGCCCCGAACAGGGCCGAATCGGGCGGGCCTCAGGCGTCGACGGCGGCGAGCATCTCGTCGGCAGCGGTCCACGGATCGGTGGATCGTTCGACGACGGCGTCGGTCAGCTCGTCCCAGCGCTCGCCCGAGCAGATCTGCCGCGCCCGGTGCCCGAGCCGGGTCGCCACGATCTCCCGCAGCTCCTCACGCAACCGGAATGCCCGGCGCTCGGCCAACTGACCCGACGCCTCGGCGTACTCGCGATGCGCGAGCACCGCCTCCCACAAGGCGGTGACCCCCTCCCCCGTCGACCCCACCGTCGGCACGATCGGCGGACGCCACGAGTCGTGCGGCAGATCGGACAGGTCGAGCATCTGCATCAGGTCGCGGCTCGTCTCCTCGACGCCCTTGCGGTCGGCCTTGTTGATCACGAACACGTCCGCGATCTCCATCAACCCCGCCTTGTTCGCCTGCACGCTGTCGCCCCACCCCGGGTTGACGACCACCACCGTGGTGTCGGCCTTGCCGGCCACCTCCACCTCGACCTGGCCGACCCCGACGGTCTCCACCAGGATCCACTTGCGACCGATCGCGTCGAGCACGCGAACCGCCTCGGGGGTCGCGAGCGACAGCCCACCGAGGTGACCCCGTGTCGCCATCGAGCGGATGAACACGCCGGGGTCGGTGGCGTGGTCCTGCATCCGCACCCGGTCGCCGAGGATCGCCCCACCGGTGAACGGCGACGACGGATCGATGGCGAGCACGGCGATCTCGAGGTCCTGGGCACGCAGGTGACCGATCAGCGAGCTGGTCAGCGTGCTCTTGCCCGCGCCGGGCGCTCCCGTGAGGCCGATGGTGTAGCCCGACCCGCTGAGCGGGTAGGCGAGCCGGCCGATCACCCGCGCGTCGTCGTCGCCGCGTTCGATCAGCGACAGCAGTCGGGCGAGTGCGCTGCGGTCGCCGTCGATGGCGGCCTGGAACAGCTCGGGGGCGGGGCGGTGTCGTCGGCTCACGCAACCGGCCTCATGCCGCCTCTTCGGCGATGTTCACCACTTCGGTGACACCGTCGACGCGGTCACGCATGATGCGCTCGATCCCGGCCTTGAGCGTCTGGGTCGAGGCCGGACAGCCCACGCAGGCTCCGATCAGCTCGACCGACACGATCCCGGTCTCGGTGTCGACGTCGTGGAGGATGATGTCGCCGCCGTCGGCCTGGAGCGCCGGGCGGATGACCTCGATGGTGGCTTCGACCTGTTCGCGCATGGCGAGGACCATTCAATCAGCCCAGGTCGTACGATCGGTAGACGTGACAGCAGTGTTCGCCCTCGGCACGGCCCCCGCCCTCCTCGCCCACCAGGGCGGGTGGGACGAGTTCCTGCTGATCGGCGGCCCGATCCTCGTCATCTGCGGTCTGCTGTGGCTGGCAAAACGTCGCGTCGACGCCGCTCACCTCACTCAGGGCGCCGGCTCGAACCTCAACGAACCCGACGCCGACGGCCCGTCCTGACACGTTCCTGCCCGACTCGAGTCGGGCACCGCATCTCCGGTCTTCTCGACCCTCCCCCTCCGCTCAACGCCGGTCGACCGCAAGAGGCCGCGGACCTCGTCGTCTGCCCCGGTGGGCCAGGTGCCGCTTCTCGTCGGCCCGGGCGCGCGTCGTCGTCAGAGATCGCCATCGCTGGCTCCGTTCTCGATGTGGGTGTGGCTGGCCACCCAGTCGGTGAGGAGTTCGGTGACTCGCTCGTCGAGTGGCTGGCGTGCCTGCTTCTTGTAGGTGCGGACCGAGGCAGTTCCGGGTTCGGTTCTCAAGAGATGGGTCACGTCGTCGACGAGGTGGCCGGTGAAGGGCGTCGGGACGGCGTGCTCCATGAGCGCGACGTCGGCCGGGTTGACCTGGATGTCTTTCGTGCCGGTGATCGCGAGCACTGGCACCGCCGCCCGGCCGAGAGCAGCCAACGGTTCGAACGACATGAACTCGCGGAACCACTTGGCATTGAGCTTCACGAACTGGATCCGGATCACGTCGTCGGTGGAGGACGCGATCCGGTCGAGCCGTTTCGTCTGAGTTCGAACGAGGTCCTGCCGGAGCAGCTTCATCAGGAACTTGACCGGCTTCGGCAATGTCGGCGCGACCTGTTGGGCCTGCCACCGGAGTACGTCTCTGCCGTTGGTGGCTGCGCCGGCGAGCAGGGCAACGCCGGCGAGTCGTTCGTCTGCGGCAAGTACGGACGCGATGAGCGCTCCCTCGCTGTGGCCGATGACGACGACCTGGTCCTCATCGACCTCCGGTCGGGCTCGGAGTGCCTCGAGCGCAGCTCGGGCGTCATCGATGTTGTCGTTGAAGCCGGTGGAGAGGTAGTCCCCCTCGCTGCGGCCGACGCCTCGTTTGTCGTAGCGAAGTGACGTGATGCCGTTGGCGGCGAGGACGGTTGCGATCTGGCCCATGACGTTGATGTGCAGGCGCTTCGCGTTGGAGTTGCGGTCGACGGGGCCCGATCCGCTGATCAGGAGCGCCGCGGGCCCGGGGGGCGAGCCGCTCACCTGCAGCGATCCCTCGAGTACGAGGTCGCCCGAAGGAATGGAGATGATCGATTCGGTCACGGTCGTTGTCCTCTGATGCCGGGGAGACTATTCTCAATACTGCGAATCTTATCAGTTATGAGAATAGTTCGGACCGGGAGAGCTGACGGACGATGATCGAGACTCGAGATCTGCTGCTTCACCCGATCCGGCTGCGCATCGTGCAGGCCCTCGTCGGCGATCCGATGACCCCGCTCCAGCTGAAGGATCGGCTCGGAGACGTGCCGCAAGCCACGCTCTACCGACACATCAACCACCTGGCCGATGGCGGATTGCTGGAGGTTGCCGGCGAGCGGCCGATTCGGGGAGGCATCGAGCGCACCTACCGCGTGGTCACCTCCTCGGTGGTGCTCGGCGACGGCGAACTGGAGTCGGCGACTGCCGATGAGCACTTCCGCTACTTCGCGACATTCGTCGGCACCCTCCTCGCCGACTTTGCCACCTACCTCGAATCCGGCGCGCCGAACCTGAGCAAGGATCGCGTCGGCTACCGGCAGGTGCCGCTCTGGCTCACCGACGAAGAGTTCGATGCACTCGCCGAGCGCATGGCGACCGTGATCCAGGAGCACGTCGACAACCCGCCTGCGCCGGGACGACGACGACGTCTCCTCACCACGATGGTGATCCCCGACGACCGCACCCGAGGACCAGACCCTGTTCAGACCAAACCTGCCGGGTCACCATGACCGGCGCCGAGCCGTGCGGCCCAACCGTGACGCAGCGAGCGTGCCGGCGTCGTTGTGAGATCGGTGCCCCAGACCGCAACTGCGGATCTCAGGCGCCGGCCTCCTCGATCACAGCTTCAGCGAGGTCGAGCGCCTCATCGGTTGCCTGTTGTTGGCGACCGAGCTTCACGAGCAGGCGATCACGTTGTTCGCGACCGGACTCGGTGCCGAGCAGGTAGCCGGCGACCAGCGCCAGCAACATCAGCACACCTACAGCTTTGACCTTCATCGCAACCGTCCTTTCGACGTCACCGTTGTGCTCTCGATCCTAGGTGCGACCCGCGCCCGAGTCGTCCTCTCGCCGAAGAGCGCCGACGTCACCGAATCCGAGGTGTCGGAAGCTGCAGCCGAAAGGGAGGTGTTCTGGGCCTCGCTGTGGCGTCGGCCGACCTCGGATGACCCCAATTCGTGCACTCGGAGTCCTGGAGGCCGAACTGGCGGCTCCTGGCGTTCAGCGGCGCTCGATGTGGGCGCCGACACGGGCGAGACGACCGACGAGGTCGTCGTAGCCGCGATCGATGTGGTGCACACCGGTGATCTCGGTCTCCCCCTCGGCGGCCAGACCGGCCACCACCATCGCCGCACCGGCACGGATGTCGTGGGCTCGCACGGGGGCCCCGGACAGCCGGCTGACCCCGCGCACGACGGCGTGGTGTCCGCTGGTGCGCACGTCGGCACCGAGCCGTTGGAGCTCCTCGACGTAGCGGAAGCGGCCCGGGTAGAGGTTCTCGGTGACGATCCCCACGCCGTCGGCGACCGCCAGCATCGTGATGATCAGCGGCTTGTAGTCGGTGGCGATCCCGGGGTACGGCAGCGTCGCCACGTCGATCGATCGCAAGCGATCGGGCGCGACGACCCGCAGCCGGTCGCCGCTGCGGTCGGTCACGGTGGTGATCTCGAGACCCATGTCGCCGAACCGATCGAGGAGCATCGTCATGTGCTCCGCACGAGCGCCCACCACCTCGATCTCACCTCCGGCGACGGCGACCGCGGCGAGATAGGTGGCGGCCTGGATGCGGTCGGGCACGGTGTGATGGTTCACGGGACGCAGCGAGTCGCGCTCGACGCCGTCGATCACCAGCGTCGAGGTGCCGACGCCGGAGATCTCCGCCCCCATCGCCACCAGGAACTCGCACAGGTCGGTGATCTCGGGCTCGCGTGCGGCGTTGTCGATCGTGGTGCGACCGTCGGCGAGCACCGCTGCGGTCAGCAGGTTCTCGGTCGCGCCCACGCTCGGGAAGTCGAACGTGATGTCGGCGCCGTGGAGCCGGTCGGCGAACGCTTCGAGGTACCCGTGGCTGAACTTGAACGTCGCCCCCATCGCCTCGAGCCCCGCTACGTGCATGTCGATCGGGCGAGCACCGAAGTCGTCGCCGCCGGGCATCGACAGCCGGATGTGGCCGCACCGGGTGAGCAGCGGGCCGAGCACGTTGATCGACGCCCGGATGCGCTCGACGAGTTCGTACGGGGCGACGGGAGTGAGATCACCGGTGTCGGTGAGCAGCAGACGATCAGGACTCGGCCGCTCGATGTCGACGCCGATCGCAGCCAGCAGGTCGCCCATGATCGTCACGTCGGCGATGTCGGGGACATTGGTCAACTCGAACGTGCCGTCGGTGAGCAACGTCGCCGCCATGAGTTTCAGCACCGAGTTCTTGGCGCCGGGCACGACGACCGTGCCGGACAGTGGCCCGTTGCCGCGCACGGCGATCGCGGGCGCGTCGGGCTCGGGTGCCGAGTTCGCATTCATGACCCACCAGTATGCTCCGGCCGTGGAGCCAGGCGGGCGCGTACTCATCCGCCGGTGGCCGGACACCGACGACGAGCGGGCTCGGCTGGCCGAACCGCGCGACGACCTGCTGCTCGAGGCACCGTTCGCTGCGCCGAATTCAACGACCTCCTCGGCCCAGACGACCGGTTTCGCACGCGAGTTCGAACAGCAGGAGGGTCCCTTCACGTCGTATTCGCGGAGGGTCGAGGCCACCGGCGGCACGCTCGTCGAGACCACCCACTATCGCATGACGATCCCGTGGTTCCGGTGGCTGTTCGCCTGGCCGGTGCGACGCGTGCTCGCCCGCAAGGGATCGTCGAACAGCTGGTGGGCGCCCCCCGATCGCCTCGACCCCACGCAGTTGCTCGTCCTGGGCCTGCTCGCCGCGGCCTCGATGAGCGCCGCCTTCGTCAACACGCTGTTCACCCAGACGGTCAACTTCGCCGCCGACGACTTCGGTGCCAGCGACACGGCGATCGGCATCGCAGGAGCCACCGTCCGCGCCGGGATCGTCATCGCGCTCCCTGCCGCGGTGATCGCCGATCGTCTGGGCCGACGGCGGGTGATCGTCGCCGTGGCCTGGCTCGGTCCGTTGCTGTCGATGCTCGGCGCGCTCGCCCCGAGCTTCTTGGTACTGGTCGCGACCCAGACGGTCGCCCGGCCGATGGGGATCGCCCTCGCGTTCCTGGTCGGTGTCGTCGCTTCGGAGGAGATGTCCCGCAACAGCCGCACCTACGCCATCAGCATCCTCGCCATGGCTGCCGGGCTCGGCGCGGGAATCGCGGTGATCGCGCTCAGCCTCGCCGACCTCGGCCCCAACGGATGGCGCTGGATCTACGTACTGGCAGCGGTGTGGTGTCTCGTCGCGCTCGACCTGACCCGCCGCCTGCCGGAGACCCGCCGATTCAGCGCCGCCCACATCACGTCGAAGGTGCGAGCACCGCGCATGAACCGGCGACGGCTGCTGCTCCTCAGCACGGTTGCGTTCGCCGGAAACGTGTTCGTCGCGCCGTCGAGCCTGTTCCAGAACAACTACCTCACCGACGTGCGGGGCTTCTCCGGCAGCATGATCGCCGTGTTCTCGATCGCCGTCGGGACCCCGGCCGGTCTCGGGCTGATCGTCGGCGGGCGGATCGCCGACACCCGCGGCCGACGGCGGCTGATCGCCGTCACCGTGCCGATCGGCACCGCGGCGATCGTTGCGGCGTTCACGGTCGGCGGCGTCGCGCTCTGGCTGTTCTCGCTCGCCGGCGGCCTCCTGCTCAGCGCGGCCTATCCGGCGCTCGCGGTGTATCGCACCGAGCTGTTCCCCACCGGCAATCGAAGCCGCGCGACCGGGCTGGTCACCGCCGCCGCGCTGATCGGCGGCATCCTCGGGCTGCTGAGCACGGGGGCCCTGCTCGACGCCGACTGGTCGTACGGACAGGTGCTGGCCACGATGGCGATCGGCCAGCTCGTGGTCACCGTCCTGGTGTGGATCGCCTACCCCGAAACCGCGCACCAGGAACTCGAGGCCCTCAACCCCGAGGACACCCCGATCGACCTCCACCACCCCCCGTGATCTCCCCTTCTCGTGAACCCGTTGGGGAGTAATCCCCCAACGGGTTCACGAGAAGGGATGGATGAAGCGGGCGACGGCGTCGGCGATGAGATCGTCGGCGCCCTTCAGGTCGTGGCGGCCGCCCTCGACCCAGACGTGTTCCACCGGCGCCGGGATCGTCGATGTCCACGCAAGGAGTTCCTCGGGCGTCCCGAAGGGGTCCCTGGTGCCCGACACGAACAGGCACGGCACGTCGATCGCGCCAAGGTGCTCGATGCGCAGGTTCTCCGGCTTCCCCGGTGGGTGCAACGGATAGCAGATCAGCACCAGGCCGGCCAGCCGCGCGACCGGTCCCCCGGCGTCGACATCCGCGGCAACCATCGACGCCATCCGCCCGCCCATCGAACGACCACCGATCACCACCGGGCCCCGACGACGGGCGAAGGTGGCGAGATCGTCGCGGATCGACGCCATCAGCTTCGGGGCGCGATCCGGCGCCCGCCGCCCCTCGCGCCGGTACGGGAAGTCGATGCGCTCGACCGAGGCGCTCCGACCCAGCTGCTCCTCGATCGCCACGAGGCTGCTGTGATCTCGGCTCGACCCGGCGCCCGGGTACAGCACCACCGTCGGCTTCGCCACGGGGTCAGTCCTCCGGAACGCTGAGCACGCGACGCGCCTCGGCGAGGTCGCTCATCGCCTTCGCCGCATCGACGCTGTCGCCGCCGTGGTCGGGGTGGACGTCGCGCATCCGCTCGCGGAACTTCGACATGACGTCACGCTTCGACGGCGTCTTCGATCCCACCTCGAAACCGAGGACGCCCATCGCCCACGCCCGCGGATCGGCGAGCGCCTCGAGGGCGAGGGTCTGCGAGCCGGCGAGGTAGGCGATCATCGACGGACCGATCGGCCCCCGCCACCTGGCCGCCTTCTGGAGCACCGGCGCCAACTGGCGACGATGCTCCGGCGCGAGCCGCTCGACGGCGTAGATCGCCCCGAGCACCTGCGCCAGGTCGGTTCCCTGCGAACGGAAGTCGAACGAGATGTCGTCACCGTTGCCGAGCATGCGGTGGTGGCTCTTGGCGAGGCCGTGGCGATCGACCTGGAACCGGTGGCGCAACCGCGGCTGCACGATGCGAGCTCCGGTCTCGACCTCGGTGATCAGCCGATGGATGTCGGGCACGAGCTCGTCGTCGACCCCGTAGAGATGCTCGGCCACGATCGCTCCCAGCAACAGCCCACCGAACCCGGGCGCCGGGTCGACGGGCAGCACCATGTGTCCGAGCGCGACCCGTCGGGTGGGCACCGCGGGACGGGTGTGCCAGATCTCGAGCTCGGCGAGCAACACGGCGCAGCGGGTCAGACGTAGGGTCGAAGCAGCGAGCGCAGGTCCTGGGCGGCGCCGATGACCTCGGACTCGTGGTCGGTGTCGCCGGGGGCCTGGTGCGCATGGTCGTTCACCAGCGCAACGAGCGCAGCAACGCCGTCGACACCCGACGCCCAGGTGCGGTGGGCGAGCCCGTACGGAGGCGACTTCCGGTCGAGTTGGGGCAAGAGGTCGATCAGGCGTGTGCGTGCCCCGGCGTCGAGCGGGTCCTTGGCGAGGGTGTCGGCGGCGAGGAACATCGTGCTCGAGCGCGCCGTCGGGTGGTGCGGTCGGCTCGTCTCCACCCGTGCCGAGCAGCTCGCCCGCCTCGATCGCGTCGAGCAGATCGTCGACCGCATGCTCGGCGTCGGCTGCGACGATCACCGTGGTGCCGTCCCACCGGTGCGGGATCTCGGCGTCGACGAGCGCTTCGGAGAGGACGGTTCGGTCGGCGTCGGACCACTCGTCGAGGCCGAACTCGGTGGAGTCGTCCTGGTCCTGCAGCACGATCGGGAACGGTCCGAAGAGCTGCTCGAGGCGCTCGAACAACGCATCGACATCAGCCTCGACCGCTTCGGGAACCACCAGCTCGTCACCGTCCCAGTAGTGGGGGAACTCGGCATCGGCGAGCGCCTCGGACAGCTCGGCGCGCTGTTCGAATGTCCACACGTTGACGTCGTAGTGGACCTTGACGACGTCGGGGTCGTTGGGGTCGAAATCGATCGGCTGGCCGGAGGCCGCCCGGTCGTTCTCGGCCTGGTCGCCGGACTGCTTGTTCACGAAAGCCACGATCGAACGCTACCGCCAACGCTGCGCCCGTCGAAGCCGTGCCCCTCAGAACTCCGGGAGAAATCGGCTCAGGAAGACCTCGACACGTTCGTACTCGTCACGCTGGTTCTCCGGGTCGCGGAATCCGTGCCCCTCGCCGTCATAGGCGACGAGCTCGACGTCGCCGCCGGCGTCGATGATCCGCTGCGCGAGTTGCTCGCTCTGCGCGAACGGCACGACCGGGTCGTCGGTGCCGTGGAACACCAGCAGCGGGCCGGTGATTCGTTCGGCACGATGGATCGGCGAGAGCGATCGCATCAGCTCGGCAGTGGCCGGCGAATTACCCGGACCGACGAGCGTCTCGGTGTAGTGGGCCTCGAAACGGTGCGTTGCATCGGCAAGCGCAACGAGGTCGCTCACCGGGTACGACGCGATCCCTCCTGCGACCAGATCGCGATGGTCGGCGAGCACGCCGAGCACGGTCAGCCCACCGGACGAGCCACCGATCACCACCGTCGTCGCCGGCGTCGCCCATCCGCGGTCGTGAGCGTCGGCGATCAGCGCCGCCGTGTCGTCGACGTCGAGGCGGCCCCAGGCGCCGTTGAGCGCCTGCTGGTAGGAGCGGCCGTGGCCGGTCGTTCCACGAGGATCGACCACGAGCACGTCCCAGCCCCTGGTCGTCCAGTACGCGATCCGGGGCCGGAAGTCGTTCTGCCACTGGTCGGTCGGGCCGCCGTGCACCCAGCACAGGAGGCGGCCGGTTCGATCGGTGGCCGGGTGGAGGCGGGCATGCAGGACGATCCCGTCGTGGGGCACGGCGATCGGCTCGGGCGCCGGGAGCTGCACGTCGCTCCACGCGGCAACGCCACTCGTGGCGACGACCCGCACCGAGCCCGACCCGCTTGCCGGCTGATCGATCACCACCACCTCGGGCGGCGTCACCGGCCCCGACCGGAGTGCGCTCGCCCTCGGACCCACCACGGTCAGCTGGCCGTGCATTCCGACGAATCCGCTGACGGAGCGAGCGTTGCCGTCCGGGTCGACGGCGACCAGTGATCCCACGCCGGCGTGATTGCGGGCGATGATCGCCGTCCCGTCACCTCCGAGGGCGACGGAGCGCTGACCCATCCCCCACGTCGGGCCACCGTGTTCGGCCTGCTCGGCGAGCACCACACGGTCCCCGATGTGGAGGTTGGCCCAACCCGACCCGTCGTGGACACATGTCGGCGTGCCGTCGGGGGCGAAACGAGGTTGTTGTACGGCCCCGTCGGTCGGCCTCCAGGTGGAGATCTCGATCGGCACCACATCGAGTCGTGCGTCGAGTCGTGCGTCGACTCGCGCGGCGCCGTCCCACGGCATGTCGGGCGGCGACCAGCCGAGCCACGACATCGCCGTACCGTCGGGCGAGATCGCCGGGTCGAAGCAGAACTCGTGGCGGCCGTCATCGATCCGCCGCGCCTCACCGGTGGTGAGATCGGTGACCCACACCTCGGCCTCGTCGACGACGTAGGCGACAACCGACCCCACGACCACCGGGGCACGACAGGTCCGCTCGTGGGTGGTCACGCGGTCGAGCCGCGCGCCGCTGACCATCCACAGCTCGCCATCGCGTGCGGCGTGGATGACGCCGTCGGAGGTCGGAAGCCAGCAGAAGCACCCACCACCCATGCCTCGGCCGGGCGACGGGTCGGGCCCGAACGTCAACAGCCGCTCGGGCGAGGGCGGATCGAGGCCGACCACCGAGATCGCGGCCGCGCTCCCCCGCCGGTGGACGAAGGCCACGCTGGTGCCGTCGGGCGACAACCTCGGCTCGGTGATCTCCCGTCCGGAGACCACCAGCTCGAGCGGGAGCGGTCCGGCGGCGCACACCACGCCGACTGTACGACGAACGCCGCGAAACCTCCTTGCCCGCGGACGCCACGATCCGACACACTCATCGCCAACCGAACGACGAGACCCCACCAGGAGGTGAACGATGACCAACCCGAGGAAGCCTGCGCAGATCGCCGGCACGAACGGCCCCTGCTCCACGCCGCGGACGCGCCGGAACGGCGGCGTCATCGGCACCGGGCTCGTCGAGCGCTCCGCGCGCCGCTGACGCCGAGCGCCGCGACCGTTTCCGTCACGGACCCTCACGCCCTCCGAGGGCGTCCGACTCCCGGGACGCGGCTGCACCACGTGCGGTCGTCCCGGCCGGTCACCCAGCTCCACCCACCCCCAACCACAGAGAGGCATCACCATGCACCCATCACTGCATCCCGACCATCAGCTCGCCGAGATCCGCGACCGTCACGCACGGTTGCGGCGCGACGCCGAGCATGCGCGTCACTTCCGCGCGGCACGCGGTCGGCACCGGTTCCGGTCCCGACAGCGACAACCGTGAACCGCCGGTGGATCCCGGTCCTTTCCGGGATCCACCGGCCCCGGGCTACGTTGGGAGCATGCCCCCGACGTCACGTCAGCAGCCCGATCGCAACCTGGCGATGGACCTCGTCCGAGCCACCGAATCTGCATGCCTCGCAGCGGCCCGCTGGGTCGGCCGAGGTGACAAGAACCGCGCCGACCACGCAGCAGTCGAGGCGATGCGTCTGTCGTTGTCGACCGTCGCGATGGACGGTGTGGTCGTCATCGGCGAAGGCGAGAAGGACGACGCCCCGATGCTCTACAACGGCGAGCGCGTCGGCGATGGCAGCAACCCGGAGGTCGACGTGGCTGTCGATCCGATCGACGGCACCACGCTCACCGCCCAGGGCAAGACCAACGCACTCTCCGTGATCGCGGTCGCCGACCGCGGCTCGATGCTCGATCCCGGCCCGTCGTACTACATGGAGAAGATCGCCGTCGGTCCCGACGCGGTCGGCTCGATCGACATCACGGCCACCGCCACCCAGAACCTCCGTTGGATCGCGAAGGCCAAGGGCGAGGAAGTTCGTGACCTCACGGTCGTGATCCTCGATCGGCCCCGCCACGCCGACCTGATCGGCGAGATCCGAGCCAGCGGGTGCCGCATCCGGCTGATCACCGACGGTGACGTCTACGGCTCGGTCGCCACGTGCTGGCCCGACGCCGGTGCCGATGCCCTGTTCGGGATCGGCGGCACACCCGAGGGCGTCGTGTCCGCGGCCGCCATGAAGGCGATGGGCGGCGAGATCCAGGCGCGCTTCTGCCCGCAGAGCGACGAGGAGCGAGACGCGATGATCGAGGCGGGCTTCGACCTCGATCGCGTCCACACCCAGGACGATCTGATCACGAGCGACAACTGCTTCTTCGCCGCCACCGGCCTCACCGACGGCGCGCTGCTGCGCGGTGTCCGATTCGACAAGCAGGGGGCCCGCACGCAGAGCCTGGTGATGCGGTCACGCAGCGGCACGGTCCGCATGATCGACGCGCAGCACCGGGTGTCGAAACTCCGCGAGTTCGCCGCCATCGACTACTGACGTACACGATGTGTCCGGCACTTCGTGTACGTCAGCGGGTGATGAGGCCGCTGACGATGCGGGTGATCGAGCGCGGCATCACGTCGCTGACGGTGACCGCCGACTTGTAGAGCAGTCCCGGAACCGAGATCGTCTTGTTCGACGCCACGTCGTTCAGGCCGGTCGATGCGACCTGCTCGACCGACGTCCACGCGAGGTCGGGAACCTTGAGGGCGAGACCGGTGGTGTTGCTGTGATCCTGGAACTCGGTCTTCGTCAGCCCCGGGCACAGCGCGGTGACGTGCACGCCGGATCCCTTCACCTCGGCGTGGAGCGCTTCGCTGAGACTGGTCACGTAGGCCTTGGTCGCGGCGTACACGCCGAGCCCGGGTGAGGCCTGGAAGCTCGCCACACTCGACACGTTGAGCAGGAAGCCCCGGCCGCGCGGCACCATGGCGACCAGCGCCGCGTGGCTGAGCACGGTCAGCGCCTCGATGTTGACGTCGATCTCGCCGCACAGCCGATCGACATCGAGCTCGTGGAAGATGCCACTCGTGCCGAAGCCCGCATTGTTGACGACCAGGTCGATCGGATGTTCCGTCGACGAGATCCGTTCGGCGGTCGCCGACTGACCCTCGGTGGTGGCGAGATCGGCCTCGAGCACCTCGAAGCCCTCGTACCGGGCGGCGATCTCCCGGAGGCGATCGCCACGACGAGCGACGAGCACGGTCGGCACACCTGCGTCGCCGAGCAGCCGGGCCATCTCGGCGCCGATGCCCGAAGACGCTCCGGTGACCAGGGCCGATGTGAACGGATACGAGGACATGGCGCGACGCTACCGCCGACGGCGACCCGACGACGGCGGGTCAGGAGGTGAACGAGACGTTCGCGGCTGCGAGCCGGGCCTGCGCCCGCGCCTTGCCCGAGATCGCCGCGGACAGCACTTCTTCGTCGTTCTCCTGCTTCAGGATCAGCTGATGACGTTCGAGCGCTTCCTTGGCCCGGTCGACGTCGATGTCGGCTGCCAGTTCCGCCGTGTCCGACAGGATCGAGACGATGGTGGGGTTGCCGTGGACCTCGACGAAGCCGCGGTGGACGGCGATGTCCTGGATCGTGCCGTCGGTCTGGAACACCCGGGTGTGGTTCTCGGTGAGTGCGCCGAGGAAGGCCTGGTGGCCCGCCTGGAAGGCGACCTCGCCGCCTTCGAGCGTACGCGTGATGACCATCGTGGCGTCGCCGGAGTAGAGCACCCGCTCGGGGGAGACGACCTCGACACGCAACGCGTCAGCCATCGTCAGGACTCCTGGAGCTTCTTGGCCTTGGCGAGGACCTGCTCGACGCTGCCGACGTTGAGGAACGCCTGCTCCGGCACCTCGTCGAGTTCGCCGTCGATGATCGACTCGAACGACTCGACGGTCTCGGCGACGGGCACGAACTCGCCGTCGAGGCCGGTGAAGACCTTGGCGACGAAGAACGGCTGCGACAGGAAGCGCTCGACCTTGCGGGCCCGGTTGACGATCAGGCGATCCTCCTCGGACAGCTCGTCGAGGCCGAGGATGGCGATGATGTCCTGCAGCTCCTTGTAGCGCTGGAGGGTCTCCTGCACACGGCGGGCCACGTTGTAGTGGTGATCGCCGACCACTTCGGGCGACAGGATCGTCGAGGTCGACGCGAGCGGGTCGACCGCCGGGTAGATGCCGAGGGCGGCCACCTGGCGGGAGAGCTCGGTGGTGGCATCGAGGTGCGTGAAGGTGGTGAACGGCGCCGGGTCGGTGTAGTCGTCGGCGGGCACGTACACGGCCTGCAGCGACGTGATCGAGCGGCCACGGGTCGAGGTGATGCGCTCCTGGAGCTGTCCCATCTCGTCGGCGAGCGTCGGCTGGTACCCCACGGCGGCGGGCATGCGGCCGAGCAGCGTCGACACCTCTGAGCCGGCCTGCACGAAACGGAAGATGTTGTCGATGAACAGCAGCACGTCCTGGTTCTGGACGTCACGGAAGTACTCGGCCATCGTCAACGCCGACAGGGCGACGCGAAGGCGCACGCCCGGCGGCTCGTCCATCTGGCCGAACACGAGGGCGGCCTTCTCGAACACGCCCGACTCCATCATCTCCAGGCGGAGGTCGGTGCCCTCACGGGTGCGCTCGCCGACACCGGCGAACACCGACACACCACCGTGCTGCGACGCAACACGGTTGATCATCTCGGTGATCAGCACGGTCTTGCCGACGCCGGCACCACCGAACAGGCCGATCTTGCCACCGGCGACGTACGGGGTGAGCAGATCGATGACCTTGATGCCGGTCTCGAACATGCGCGCCGACGGCTCGAGGGCGTCGAAGTCGGGGGCGTCACGGTGGATGTCCCAGCGCTCCATCTCGTCGAAGCCCTCAGGGGCCTCGTCGAGCGCTTCGCCCCACACGTTCCACACGTGGCCGAGCACCTTGTCGCCCACCGGCACCTGGATGCCGTGGCCGAGTGAGCGCACCGGGGTGCCGCGCACGAGGCCGTCGGTCGGCTTCATGCAGACCGCGCGGACGCGGCTGTGGCCGAGCTGCTGGGCGACCTCGGCGAGGACCTTGATCGTCTCGCCCTCGAGCTGGACATCGAATTCGACCGCGCTGTTCAGCTCGGGCAGGGCGCCGCGGGGGAACTCGACGTCGATCACCGGGCCGGCGATGGCGACGACTCGTCCGTCCTTGGTGGCGGTCGGGGTGGCTTCGGTCATGGTCATGAAGGTGGTCTCCTGTGGCCGGTACTCAGATGGTGGCGCCGAAGGCGCGGTCGAAACTCTCGACGTCGTACGACGTCGCTTTGCTGTCGGAGTCGAGGGCTTCGGCGCCGCCGACGATCTCCATGATCTCGGTGGTGATCGAGTCCTGACGGGCCCGGTTCATCACCCGGCTCAAGGACTTGATCAGCTCCTCGGCATTGTCGGTGGCGGACTTCATCGCCCGCTGACGGAACGCGTGCTCGGACGCCGCGGCGTTGAGCAACGCGGCGTAGACACGCGCTTCGACGTACCGAGGCAGCAGCGTGTCGAGGATGGTCTCCGGGTCGGGCTCGAAGTCGTAGTCGCTGCCCGCGCTGGACTTGCCGTCTCCACCCTCGACCGTCTCGGTCGTCAGCGGAACGAGCGGGCGCAGTACCACTTCCTGGCTGCCGGCGGAGATGAACCGGGTGTAGACCAGTTCGACGCGGTCGACCTGACCGGTCACGAACAGCTCGACGACGTGTTCGCCGATCGCGCGGGCGTCCTCGTAGCTCGGCTGGTCGGAGAACCCGTTGAACGCCTTGCCCAGCGTGTAGCCCCGGAAGCGGAAGTACCCCTCGGCCTTCCGGCCGACCGGGATGATCGTGTAGTCCTCACCCTGGAGGATGTCGGCCTTGACCTCACCCTCCGCAGCGCGCTGCACGCCGGAGTTGTAGCCGCCGCACAGGCCGCGATCAGCGGTGATCACGACGTAGCAGGTGTGCTTGACCTCGTCGCGGCCCGCCAGCAGCGGTGAGTCGGGCGATGCGCCGCCTGCCGCGAGGTCCTTGACCACCTCGGTGATCAGTTCCGAGTAGGGCACGGCGGCCGCCACGCGGGCCTGAGCCTTGACGATGCGCGAACCCGCGATCAGCTCCATGGCGCGCGTGATCTTCTTCGTCGCCCGAACGCTGCGAATGCGTTCCTTGAGGATTCTCTCCTGACCGCCAGCCATCTAGATCACTCGGTCGCGAGGGTCTTGTCGGACTTGGCTGCGCCGACTTCGTCGACGTCGAGCTTGGTCGGGTCGACGGCGTACTCGTCGGTGCTGGTCGTGAAGGTCTCCTTGAACGACGCGATCGCGTCGCCGAGGCCCTCGGGCACACCGGCGGTCCTCATCTCGGAGAGCAGACCTCCGTGGGTGCTGCGCATGTACTCGATCAGCTCGGACTCGAAGCGCTTGACGTCGGCGACCGGGACGTCGTCGATGTAGCCCTTCGTTCCCGCATAGATCACCAGGACCTGCTCCTCCACCGGCATCGGGGAGTTGAGCGGCTGCTTGAGCAGCTCGACGAGGCGGTAGCCGCGCTCGAGCTGGGCCTTGGAGATCGCGTCGAGTTCCGAGCCGAACGTGGCGAACGCCTCGAGCTCACGGAACTGCGCGAGGTCGAGCTTCAGCGTGCCGGCCACCGACTTCATCGACTTGATCTGTGCGGCGCTGCCGACCCGTGACACCGAGATGCCGACGTCGATCGCCGGGCGGACACCCGACTTGAACAGGTTGTCCTGGAGGAACACCTGGCCGTCGGTGATCGAGATCACGTTGGTCGGGATGAACGCCGAGACGTCGCCGGCCTTGGTCTCGATGATCGGCAGTGCGGTCAGCGACCCGGCGCCCATCTCGTCGGACAGCTTGGCGGCCCGCTCGAGGAGGCGGCTGTGCAGGTAGAACACGTCACCGGGGTACGCCTCGCGGCCCGGCGGACGACGCAGCAGCAGCGACAGCTGGCGGTACGCGTCGGCCTGCTTGGAGAGGTCGTCGTACACCACGAGGGCGTGCTCGCCGTTGTCCATCCAGTGCTGGCCCATCGCGCAGCCGCCGTACGGGGCGAGGTACTTGAACGGTGCCGGGTCGGAAGCCGATGCCACCACGACGACGGTGTAGTCCATCGCGCCGGCCTGCCGCAGCGTGTCGACGGTCTGCGCAACCGTGGAGCTCTTCTGGCCGATCGCGACGTAGATGCACTTCACGCCGAGACCCTGCTGGTTGAGGATCGTGTCGATCGCCACCGTGGTCTTGCCGGTCTTGCGGTCGCCGATGATCAGCTCGCGCTGGCCCCGGCCGATGGGGGTCATGGCGTCGATCGCCTTGATGCCCGTCTGCAGCGGCTCGTGCACCGGCTTGCGGCCCATGATGCCGGGCGCCTGGATCTCCATGCGCCGCTGCTCGACACCGACGAGTTCACCCCGGCCGTCGATCGGCTGGCCGAGTGCGTTGACGACCCGACCGAGCACGCCGTCGCCGACGGGCATCGACAGGATGTTGCCGGTGGCCTTGACGGTCTGGCCCTCTTCGATCTTGTCGACGTTGCCGAGGACGACCGCGCCGATCGAGGTCTCGTCGAGGTTCAGGGCGAGGCCGACGGAGCCGTCCTCGAACTCGAGCAGCTCGTTCACTGCGGCGTCGGGCAGTCCGCTCACCCGGGCGATGCCGTCGCCGACTTCGGCGACCCGGCCGACGGTGCGGGCCTCGACGGAGGGCTCGAAGCCTTCGAGGTTGGTCTTCAGCGCCGAGGCGATGTCAGCGGCGGAAATGGTCAGCTCAGCCATGTGGGGTCTCTCTTTCGATCCTGAGGCGGCTCAGAGCCGGCTCTTCAGCTGCTCGATGCGGGTGCGGACGGTGTCGTCGATCACGGTGTCACCGACGACGGCGACGACGCCGCCGACGACGGAGGGGTCGACGACGGTCTTGAGGTTGAGGCGCTTGCCGGTTGCGTTCTCCAACGCCGCCTTGAGGCGTGCCTGCTGGTCGTCGCTGAGTGCGACGGCAGTGCGGACCTCGGCGATGTCGAGTTGCTTGGCCGACGACGCCCGCTGGACGAGCGAGTCGACGATCGCAGGAAGGTCACGCCCGCGGCCGGAGCCGACCACCATCGAGACGAGCTGGACGGTCGTGGAGGTCGCCTTGCCGTCGAGGAGATCCTCGATGATCGCCTGGCGCTTCTCCACCGGCACGTGTTCGTCGGTGATCGCGTTGCGCAGCGCATCGCTCGATTCGTACGACCGGGCGAAGCGGAACAGTTCGTCCTCGACCTCGTCGAGGGTCCCGTCGGCTCGGGCGATCTCGAACAACGCCCGTGCGTAGCCTTCGATCTGTGCGTCGCTCATGACGTTGCTCCCATCGTGGATGCTCCGACACGCTGGATGAAGCTCTCGATCAGGTCCTGCTGTGCTGCGTCGTCGAGGACATCGGCCACCACCCGGTCGATGCTGGCCGACGCCGTGCGGCCGATCTCGTTGCGGAGCTCGTCACCGCTCCGGCCGGCGGCCGAGGCGATGTCGGCATCGGCGCGTGCGTGGAGTTCGGCGATCTCCTCGTCGAGGCGGGTGCGGCCGTCGACGAGAATCGACTCGGCCTGCGCCTCCGCCTCGGCGAACAGTCGCTGGCGCTCGCTGTCGATGTCGCCGAGTGCGGTGCGGATCTGCGAAGCGGACTGGTCGGCGTCGGCCGTGGCACCGGTGGCCGCGTCGAGTTCGGCCTGGATTCGCTCCGTGCGGGCCTGCAGCGAGGCGCGGATCGGCGGCAGTGCGTACTTCCAGAGCGCCACGAACACGATGATCGATGCGATACCACCGATCGCGATCTCCTTGATCGGCGGCAGGATCGGGTCGGCGGACACGACACCCTGGTCGTCGGTGTCCCATTCGACCTGGACGAGCTGGCCGACGAGCAGGTTGAGCCGGTTCATCGGGCCACCCCCTGGTCGGCGCCCATCACGCCGCGAACGGCGGACAGCACCACCGACGAGTCGACGGAACGGCCCGTTGCGAGCTGAGCTGCGTGGCCGACGACGTCGACGACCGCGGTCTCGACATCACCTTGCGCCGCAGCACGAGCTGCGTCGACGTCGGCGAGTGCAGCTGCACGTCGCTGTGCGATCTCGGCGTTGGCGGCCGCCAGCCGCTCGGCGCGCTCGGCTTCGAGCGTGGCCCGGGCGGCCTCGACGCGCTGATGCGCCTCCTGGCGGAGGGTGGCGACCTCGGCGTCGTACTGGGCCACGTCGGCGCGTGCCGAAGCCGTGACCGCTTCTGCGGCGTCGCGCTCCTGCTTGATCTTGGCGGCGCGGGCGTCCATCCCCTTCTTCAGCTTCGGGTACAGCGCGTACCGCAGCACGAGGAACATGACGAGGAACGAACCGAATCCCCACGCCAGCTCCTTGAGCTCGGGCGCGATGGGGTTGAGGTCGTTCTCGGGGACTTCCTTTTCCTCTTCGGCGGTCACGAGCGCCTGACCGACGAGGCTGTCGCCGAGGAATGACACCTCGAGCGTGGCCCCGGAACCGGTGACGACGGCTGTCAGCACGTCAGCTCCTTACGATTGGTGGATGGGATCGGTACGGGTCTCGGGCTCAGGCGAACTTGAGCAGAATGAAGACGACGAAGCCGATCAGGGCGAGCGCCTCGGTGAAGGCGATGCCCAGGAACATCGTGGTACGCACCATGCCGGCAGCCTCGGGCTGGCGGGCCATGGCCTCGACCGACTTGCCGACGAGGTAGCCGATGCCGATGGCCGGGCCGATGGCGGCGAGGCCGTAGGCGAAACCGGCGGTCGACGCCGCCGCGATGCTCTTCTGGTCGTCGGCAGTGAGCGGTTCGGCCTGCTGAGCGAGAATGCTGAATGCTTCCATTGGTGTGTTTCTCCTGTGGTGATGTCTGAGAGGAAGACCGGGTGGGTGGACTTACGACGACGAGTCAGTGCTCGTCGTGGGACGCCATCGAGTTGTTGATGTACACGGCGGCGAGGATCGTGAAGATGTAGGCCTGCAGGATCGCGACGAGCACCTCGAACGCCGTCAGGAAGACGAGCATGATGAAGGGCATGATGCCGAGCGGGATGAGCAGGGCCTGGCTGGTACGGGCGAACAGCAGCGCCTCGGTGAGCAGCCCGAAGGTGACGAGCAGGATGTGACCGGCGAGCATGTTGGCGAAGAGACGCACGGTGAGCGAGAACGGCGTGACGAGGATGGTCGACACGAACTCGATCAGGCCGACCAGCGGCTTGAGCAGCGTGGGCACTCCCGGGGGCCACAGCAGGTGGCCGAAGTAGCCGGCACCCTGGTGCTTGATGCCGACGCCGATGTAGGTGACCCAGACGAACAGCGAGAGCGCCAGCGGGATGGCGATGCGGGCCGTGGCCGGCATCTGGATGACGGGGATCACGCCCGGGATGTTGACGAGGAAGATGAAGACGAAGAGGCTCAGCAGGTACGGGGTCCACTTCAGCCCGCTGGCGCCCATCGTCTGCATGATGATCCCGTCCTCGATGAACTCGACGGAGGACTCGGCGATGTTGCGGACACCGGTGGGCGCCAACATCGGGTTGGCGCGATTGGCGAGCGCATAGAAGACGATGACGATCAGGGCCGACACGACCGCGATGAGCGCGATCTTGTTGAAGGTCGGGAAGATGTCCTGCCAGCGCAGGATGGCGTTGATCGGCGGGAACTCGAGTGCGAACACGTAGGGATCCGTTTCAGTCGGTCGTGGGCGTCGTGGCCGAGGCGGGCGAAGAAGTGGTGGAAGAAGGGTTGACGGACGGGTTGGGCTTCAGTGACAGGGCTGGCTTCGAGATCGGTGCGTCGGCGGTGGTGGAGTCGGTGGGCTTGAGGCCCGGGTACGCGAGCGAGATGGCCACGTACTTCAGTTCCCACACCAGCAATCCGAGGTGCGTGACGATGATGGTCGTTCCGAGTGCCGGAAAAGAAATCCACGACGCATCGCGGACGATCCACACCGCACCGAAGATCAGCCCGAGGCGCACGAGGTAGCCGAAGAGGATCGCTCCCATCATCAGCCCGAGGGAGATCGGCGCCGTGTAGGCGATCAACCGGGCGGCCAGCGCGAAGTTGGCGAGGACGATCAACATCCCGTAGGCCGACGACAGCGCCCCGTCGAGACTCCACACGACCGCGCACGCCGCCATCATCGCCGGCGCCGCGATCAGGCCGCGCTTGATCATGTCGGTCGAGACCGCCACCTCGGTGGCCGGGCCGGTGTCGCGCCGTACGGGCAGGTTGCCCGGGGTCGTGGTCATCGGGTCTCCGACGTCTCGGCTGGCGTCGTCGCGGGCGATGCGGCGGCTCGGCGCTGGAGTCGCTCGGCTTCGTAGGCCTCCATCTTGGCGTCGTAGCGGTACTTCGACTTGGCGAAGAGCCCGACTGCTGCGAGCACGGTGAACACGATCATGAAGACCGGAACCGTCCCCAGCGCTGCGTCGAGCGCCCATCCCGCGGCGAAGAACACACCGAGGATGATCGCGAACTCGATGGCGACACCGAGTGCGTCTTCGTTGTTGACGCGAGTCTGCTTGGGGAGGAGCTTCATTGATCCAGGGTCAGTCCAGCACGCCGTGCGGTACGGCGCTTGTGAACGCGGGCACAACCTAGTGGTCTGTCACCGTCGACGGCAACTCCGATGCGTCGGATTCCCCGAGGTCCGTCCCACCCGGCGCCGTGCGCTCCTCGGTGCCCTCCTCGGCGTTCTCGCGCCGACGAGCGCGCACGCTCGGATGCAGGACCGTGTACAGCACGATCGCCGCGGCGACGATGCCGAACGGCAGATAGGCGGGATTTCGGCCCGTGAGCGTCGGGTAGAGCACGAACGCCGACAGCAGCGCGGTCCAGCCCCACAGGATCACGACGCTGCGTCGATGGCCGTGACCGAGGTTCATCAGGCGGTGGTGGAGGTGGCCCTTGTCGGCGGTCGCGAACGACTTGCGGCTCGACACCCGCCGAACGATCGCGAATCCCATGTCGAAGATCGGGACGCCGAGGATGAGCACGGGGATGGCCAGCGGCGCCAGGAAGAAGTACGTCTGCCCGATGAACTCCTGGCTGAACGTGTCGGCGCGTCCACCGACGACACTGGTCGAGACCGCGAGCAGCAGCCCGAGGAACAGCGCCCCGCCGTCGCCCATCATGATCCGCGCCGGGTTGAAGTTGTGCGGGAGGAACCCCACACACACGCCGACCGCGATGATCGCCAGCAACGGGCCGACGTTCGTGACGTCGAGCAGGTCCGAATTGGTGAGTTCCTGGCTGTAGAGGAAGAACGCGAACGCAGCGATGGCCACGATGCCGGCCGCGAGTCCGTCGAGGCCGTCGATCAGGTTGATCGCCTGGGTCATCACGAGCAGCCACAGCACGGTCACCAGCGGCTGCAGGTCGCCCGACAGCACGATCGGTCCGTCGTAGAACGGCAGCCGGAACGAGTACATCACCACACCGAACTGCACGAGCACGATGCCTGCGAGCACCGTCCCGGCCACCTTCGCCGGCGCGGAGACCTCACGGACGTCGTCGATGAACCCGACGGCGAAGACGATCGTGGCCGCGAGCAGCACCCCCAACGGCTCGGAGTTCGAGTCGAACAACGTGTCGAACGCGTCGACCAGCCAGGCGGTGAGCATCGCCGCCAGGAACCCGACGAACATGGCGAGGCCGCCCACGTCGGGCAGCGGTGTCTGGTGCACCGTGCGGTCGTTCGGCAGATACACCCAACCCTGACGTCGGGCGAGCATCCCGACCAGCGGCGTGACGGCGAAGGTGACACCGGCGGCAACGGCTCCGATCAGGAGAAAGGAACCGAAGTCGGGCACGGCCGCCCAGCTTACGACGCCGGGTAGGCCGGGAACCGCGCGCAGAGTTCGGCGACGTCCTTGCGGACGACCTGCAACTCCGCCGGATCGTCACGGTGACGCAACGCACGGGCGATGAACCCGGCGATCACGGGCATCTCGTTCTCGGTCATCCCCTGTGTCGTCACCGACGGTGTCCCGATGCGCACGCCGCTGGTCACGAACGGACTCCGCGGGTCGTCGGGAATCGTGTTCTTGTTGAGGGTGATGCCGGCCTCGTCGAGCTTGGCCTGCGCCTCCTTGCCCGTCAGATCGGCGTCGAACGGCGTCAGGTCGACGACCATCAGATGGTTGTCGGTGCCTCCGGACACGAGCCGGAACCCCTCTTGGACGAGCGCGTCGGCGAGCGCGGATGCGTTCTTCACCACCTGATGCGCGTAGTCGGTGAACGACGGATCCATCGCCTCACGGAAGGCGATCGCCTTGCCGGCGATGACGTGTTCGAGGGGGCCGCCCTGCCAGCCGGGGAACACCGCCTTGTCGATCGCCTTGGCGTGCTCCTCCTTGCACAGGATGCAACCGCCACGCGGCCCGCGCAGCGTCTTGTGCGTGGTGAACGTGACCACGTCGGCGTACGGGACCGGGTTCGGATGGGCGCCACCGGCCACGAGTCCGGCGAGGTGAGCGATGTCGAAGAGCAGCAGCGCGCCGACCTCGTCGGCGATCTTCTTGAACGGCTCGGGGTCGAGACGGCGCGGATAGGCGGTCGTTCCGGCGACGATCATCTTCGGGCGGTGCTCGAGCGCGAGGGCCCGCACCTCGTCCATGTCGATGCGATCCTCGGCACCGGTTCCGTACGACACGAAGTTGTAGAGCAGGCCGCTGGCGTTGACCGGCGAGCCGTGGGTGAGGTGTCCACCGTGGTCGAGACTCAGGCCGAGCACGGTGTCGCCCGGGTTCAACAGCGCCTGGTACACGCACATGTTGGCGTTGGCGCCCGAGTGGGGTTGCACGTTGGCGTGGTCGGCACCGAAGAGTTCCTTCACGCGGTCGATCGCGAGCTGTTCGATGCTGTCGACGATCGCGTTGCCGCCGTAGTACCGCTTGCCGGGGTATCCCTCGGAGTACTTGTTGGTGAGCACGGAGCCGACCGCAGCCATCACCGCCGGGGAGGTGAAGTTCTCGCTGGCGATCAACTGGATCCCGGTGGTCTGGCGTTCGATCTCACGCTCGATGAGGGCGGTGACCTCGGTGTCGGGATCGGTGTCGGATGGAAACGGCATCGTGCGTCCTTCGTGGTGCGGATGATGATCGGGCTGATGAGACGGGGCTGATGAGACGGGGCTGACGAAGCGGTCAGAACTCGGCTTCGAGCGCAGTGATCTGGTCGACGCGACGGGCGTGACGCCCGCCCTCGAACTCGGTGGTCAGGAACGTGTGGACGATCTCCTCGGCGAGGCCCTCGCCGACCACGCGAGCACCGATCGACAGCACGTTGGCGTCGTTGTGGGCCCGCGCCATCCGAGCGGTGTACAAGCAGTTGCAGAGCGCAGCACGCACGCCGCGCACCTTGTTGGCGGCGAGCTGTTCTCCCTGACCGCTGCCACCGAGCACGATGCCGATGTCGGCACGACCGTCACGCACCGTGCGCCCGACGCCGGCGCAGATCTCCGGGTAGTCGACCGATTCGGTCGAGTGCGTGCCCTGGTCGTCGACCTCGTGACCCTGGCCGAGCAGCATCGTCACCAGGTGTTGCTTGAGGTCGTAGCCGGCGTGGTCCGAGCCGATCGCGATGCGCCGGGGGGAGGCGCCTGCAGCGTCGTTCATGCGTGCCGAGTGTAGGTGCTCGCCGGCTCGGCCGACCCTGCGCATCCCGACGACCTTCCCGTTTGCGCCGAGAAATCGGTGAGCCGGCGCACGAGCACTGCGACACGAACGATCGGGGGGCCGGCTGTCTATCGTGCGGGCCCGTGGCTCCTCGACCCGTTCCCCGCCCACCCGACGCGCGCACCCCGGTGATCATCGGGGTCGGCCAGTACGTCCACCGCGCCGAGTCGCTCGACGACGCGCTCGAGCCGGTGGCACTGATGGAGCGAGCGGTGTTGGCCGCATCGACCGACGCCGCGCTCGACGGGCCGCCGGCCGCCGATGCGCTGCGCGTGGTCAGCCAGCTCTCGTGGCGCTACGGCAACACACCGCGTTTCCTCGCCGAGCGACTCGGCATCGACCCCCGCCGACTCGACTACTCGACGATGGGTGGCAACAGCCCCCAGTCGCTCGTCAACGCCACCGCCATCGACATCCAGGCCGGCGAGATCGACCTCGCGATCCTCGTCGGCGGTGAAGCCACCCGCACCCGGTCGCGCGCCCGCAAGGCCGGCGTCGAGCTCGAGTGGCCGAAGTCGGAGCCCGGCGACGAGCCGACGATCGTCGGCGAGGAGCTCGAGATGAACCTGGAGGCGGAGACCTCCCGCGGCATCTACCTGCCGGTCCAGATCTATCCGATGTTCGAGACGGCGATCCGCGCCGCGGCGGGCCGGACCGTCGACGAACACCGCGACCACCTCGGTCACCTCTGGTCCGACCTCAGCCAGGTCGCCGCCCGGAACCCGTACGCCTGGATCCAGGACGCCAAGACACCCACCGAGATCACCACGGTCGGCGAGAACAACCGCATGATCGGGCTGCCGTACCCGAAGCTGATGAACTCGAACAACGACGTCGACATGGCGGCCGCCGTGATCATGTGCTCGGTCGAGACGGCCCGTCGGATGGGGGTGCCGGAGGATCGTTGGGTGTTCCCCCATGCCGGCACCGACTGCCACGAACACAACTACGTGTCGCACCGCGACACGTTCACCCGCACACCGGCCGTCGAGATCGGCGGTCACCTCGCGCTCGAGCTCGCCGGCATCGACATCGACGACGTCGCGATCATCGACCTCTACTCCTGTTTCCCGGCGGCGGTACAACTCGGCGCCCAGTCGCTCGGCATCGATCTGCGCCGGCAGTGGTCGCGAACCGGCGGGCTCACCTTCGCCGGAGGCCCGTGGAACAACTACGTCATGCATGCGATTGCGTCGGTCGTCACCGATCTGCGCGAACGGCCCGGCGAGTTCGGACTGGTCTGGGCCAACGGCGGGTACGCGACCAAGCACGCGTTCGGGGTCTACTCGACGATGCCGACGCCGAACTTCCGCCACGACAAGCCCCAGTCGCGCATCGACGCGCTCCCCCGCCGCCAGCTCGCACTCCCGACCGACGCAGCGGGGGCGGCCACCGTCGAGGCCTACACCGTGATGTTCTCGCGGGACTCGGCACCCGAGCAGGCGATCGCCTCGTGTCTGCTCGCCGACGGCCGCCGGGCCTGGGGGATGTCGAACGATCCCGCACTCGCCACCGCGATGTGCGACGGGGAGTGGGTGGGCACGTCGGTCACCCTCGATCACGACGGCGCCCTGCACGTCGGCTGATCCCTCACCTTCCGACTGGCGTCCGGCGGGGAAGGCGACGATGCCGGTCGGGGGTGGCATGCGACCGGTGGGGCCGGCGCGGGCGGGAGGTGTCGATCGACGGCCGGCATCGGTGGCATGCTCGGCACCATGTCCGACACGGCATCGACCCGCCCCCGACTCCTGCTCGACTGCGATCCGGGGCACGACGACGCGATGGCGATCGTGGCGGCGGGCCGCTACGCCGACCTCGTCGGCATCACGACGGTCGCCGGCAACGCCCCGTTGGAGCGGACCACGCACAACGCACGAGTGATGCGCGACCTGCTCGGCCTCGACGTCCCGATCCACAGCGGCAGCCCGCGGCCGTTGCTGGCAGCGCCGCGCTTCGGCGCCTTCGTCCACGGCGAGAGCGGCCTCGACGGCGCCGACCTCCCCGAGCCGACCACCGCGCTCGACGGCACCGACGCCGTGTCGTTCATCGTCGACACCTGCCGAACCGTCGACGACGTGTGGCTCGTGCCGGTCGGGCCGCTCACCAACATCGCACTCGCGTTGCGCATCGCCCCGGACATCGCCGAGCGGATCGCCGGCATCTCGTTGATGGGTGGCGGCACGTTCGGCAACTGGTCGCCGATGGGCGAGTTCAACATCTGGGCCGACCCGGAGGCGGCAGCGATCGTGTTCGGCTACGGCGGCCGGTTGATCATGGCGGGCCTCGACGTCACCTACCAGTTCCAGACCACGCCTGCGCGCATCGCCCGGGTGCGGGCGCTGCCCGGCGTGCTCGCCTCCACGTTCGCCGACCTGTTCGACTTCTTCAGCGGCAACTACCTGTCACGCCACGATCCCGACACGATCGTCGGCGCCGCCGTCCACGACCCGCTCGCCGTGCTCGCCGTCACCCACCCGTCGCTGTTCGAGCGCGTCGACCGGCACGTCGTGGTCGAGACCCGCGGCGAGCACACGAGAGGCATGACGGTCATCGATCGCCGCTCGGTCACCGACCGTCCACCGCCGAACTGCGAGGTGCTCACCTCGGTCGATGCCGACGCCGGGTTCGACCTGTTGATCGACGCACTCGCCCACTTCTCACGCTGACGTCTGCCCACTGGGTGAGCGGCCCGCCACGGGTCCTACTGTCGCCGGCATGCACGCTGCGGTGATGACCAACTGGCAACTCCGTGTCGACGATGTCGACACCCCCACCGCCGGAGCCGGGCCAGGTGCTCACCAGGGTGCTCTCGTGCGGGATCTGCGGCAGCGACCTCCACATGCTCCAGCACGGCGAGGAGTCCCGCCGTCTCACCGAGGAACTCGCCGACGACGAGCCGACCGACCCGATGGCGCTGCAGATGTTCGACCCGGGAGCCGACATGGTGATGGGACACGAGTTCTGCTGCGAGGTCGTCGACGTCGGGCCGGGCGTCGAGAACCTCTCGGTGGGCGATGTCGTCGTGTCGATGCCGGTCGCCTTCGACGACACCGGCGCGCACCCGCTCGGGTTCTCCAACCGTTACCCGGGTGGCTACGCGGAGTACATGGTGGTCAACGAGATGCTCGCGATGAAGGTGCCGTCGGGCCTCCCCCACCGCTTGGCGGCGCTCACCGAACCGCTCGCCGTCGGCGTGCACGCCGTCGCGAAGTCCGGCGTCGCGCCGGGCGACGCGGCGATCGTCATCGGCCTCGGCCCCGTGGGCCTCGCATGCATCGCCGCGATGAAGCTGTCGGGGATCGGCCCGATCGTGGGCGCCGACTTCTCCCCGACCCGCCGGGCGCTCGCCGAGCACCTCGGCTGCGACGAGGTCGTCGACCCGAACACCGAGCGGGCGATCGACGCCTGGCGCCGAATCGACGGCTCGAAGCCGCTCGTGGTGTTCGAAGCGGTCGGTGTCCCCGGGATGATCGAGCAGACGATGCGCATGGCGCCGCGGGGCAGTCGAATCCTGATCGTCGGCGCCTGCATGCAGGAGGACCGCATCCACCCGATGCTCGGCGTCGGCAAGGAACTCACACTGCAGTTCGTGCTCGGCTACGAACCGCACGAGTTCGCCGCCTCGCTCGCGGCGATCGCCGACGAGCGTGTCGATCTCGCCCCGCTGCTCACGGGGGTCGTCACGATCGATGGCATCCCGCAGGCCTTCGCCGACCTCGGCGACCCCGAGGCTCATGCCAAGATCCTCGTCGAGCCCTGACGCACGTCCCGCGCCGACCCCGACTGGTCGAGCGGCGAGGGACGGCGTCGACTTCCTACAGTGGACGGCGTGACCGACACCTTCCCCCGCCAGTACGCCCGCACGCAACGGTTCACGCTCGGCGACCCCCGCAGCATCACCGTGTCGCCCGACGGCCGACGGGTGGTGTTCCTCCGCAGCACCCACGGCAGCGATCCCGTGAACTCGCTGTGGGTGCTCGACACGGCGACCGCCGAGGAGCGCCTCGTCGCCGACCCGCGCGAGTTGCTCAGCGACGATGCCGGCGATGACCTTCCACCCGAGGAGCGCGCACGCAGAGAGCGGATGCGTGAGGGTGCCGGTGGCATCACGTCGTACGCCACCGACGCCGCATGCACGGTCGTGACGTTCGCGCTCGCCGGGCAGCTGTTCGCCGGCGGGCTCCTGTCGGGCCGGACGCGTCCGCTCCGCGTCACCGGACCGGTCTTCGATCCCCGCCCCGACCCGCTGGCGCGACGCCTCGCCTACGTCAGCGGCGCGACGCTGCGGATCGGCGAACTCGACGGCACGTCTCGGGTACTCGCCGGCGACGACGAGCCCACCACGGTCGCCTGGGGCAGCGCCGACTTCCTCGCCGCCGAGGAGATGCACCGCTTCCGCGGCTACTGGTGGAGTCCCGACGGCTCCACGATCGCCGCGTGCAGGGTCGACAGCGCTCCCGTCGCCGAGTGGCACATCGCCGATCCGGCCCGGCCGGATCAGCCCCCGTCGACGATCCGCTATCCGGCGGCGGGCACTCCGAACGCGAACGTGACGCTGCACCTGCTCGGCCTCGACGGCACGCGCACCGCCGTCGACTGGGACCGCGACTTCTTTCCGTATCTCGCCGCGGTGCACTGGGGGGCGGGAGGGCTGCTGCTCCTCGTGCAGTCGCGCGACCAGCAGGGCTCGATGGTGCTGCGCGTCGACACCGATGGCGGAACGACGCGTGGCGAGACCACGGTGCTGTCGCACGACTACGACGACGCCTGGGTCGAGCTGGTGCCGGGCACGCCACGCCTGCTCGACGACGGACGACTCGTCCACGTCGCCGATCGCGACGGTGCCCGTCGACTGATGATCGCCGACGAACCGGTCACTCCGGCCGACCTCCAGGTGCGATCGGTGCTCGACGTCGCCGACGACTCGATCGTCTTCCAGGCCAACCCGATCGACGATGCGACCCAGCTCCACGTCTGGCGCTGGGATGGCAACGGGCTCCGCGCGGTCGCCGACACGCCCGGCGTCCACACCGCCGCCGTCGGCGGGCCGACGATCGTGCTGCGCTCGGCCACCCTCGACCAGGCCGGGGCGACCACGACCGTGCACGGCGAGGGCCCGGTCGACGACGGCGACGAGCAGGACGGGAACGGCATCACGATCGGATCGTTCGTCGAGCAACCGCTGGTGTCGCCGAACATCGAGATCGTGCACGTCGGCGAGCGACGCCTCGCCACCGCCGTGCTGTTCCCCCACGATCACGACGGTTCGCCGCTCCCGGTGCTCCTCGACCCCTACGGCGGGCCACATGCGCTCCGGGTGACCCGGTCGTCGACCGCGTTCACGACATCGCAGTGGTTCGCCGACCAGGGCTTCGCCGTCGTCGTCACCGACGGCCGGGGTACACCGGGGCGCGGCAGCGACTGGGAGCGTGCGGTCCATGGCGACCTCGCCACGGCACCGCTCGACGACCAGGTCGATGCGCTGCACGCCGTCGCCGAACGATTCGGAGGGCTCGACCTCGACCGGGTGGCGATTCGCGGCTGGAGCTTCGGTGGCTATCTCGCCGCGCTGGCCGTCCTGCGACGTCCCGACGTGTTCCACGCAGCAATCGCCGGCGCGCCCGTGACCGAATGGCGGCTGTACGACACCCACTACACCGAGCGCTACCTCGGCGATCCGAACGACCGCGCGGAACCCTACGAGGCGTCGTCGCTCCTCCCGTTGGCCGATCGCCTCACGCGCCCGCTGTTGCTGATCCACGGTCTCGCCGACGACAACGTCGTCGCTGCGCACACCCTGCAACTGTCGGCTGCGTTGCTCGCCGCCGGTCGAGCCCACGAGGTGCTCCCGCTGGTCGGCGTCACCCACATGACGCCGCAGGAGACGATCGCCGAGAACCTGCTGCTCCACCAGCTCGAGTTCCTTCGCCGATCGCTCGGGCTCCGAGCCGTAGGGACGGCGACGCCGCCGTCATCTAACGTGCCGGACGAGGAATCATGATGAACCGCCGTCTCCAGGACCTGTACCAGGGTGTCGCCGTACACGCCACCGCCGACCTCGAGCACCGCGCTGCGCTCGAACTGCTCGCGCTCGTGATGCTCGCCGACCACAGCATCAGCGACGACGAGGTCGACCTGCTGCGCGAGATCAGCACCGACTGGCGCGAGGAGGGCGCGACCTTCGAGGAGTACATCCGGCCGGCGATCGAGGAGGCCCGCCATGCGATCGAGCGAGATCGGGTGGAGGACTTCCTCGATTCGATCGACGAGCGGATCAGCAGCCGGATCCTGCGCTCGGCACTCTTCTCGGCCGCCCGCGACATCGCGGGGGTCGACCACGATCTCACCCCCGAGGAGGGCACGATCCTCGCCGAGGTCGCCGTCCGCTTCGACTGACTCAGCGGGTCCGGCCGAGCGCGATCCGGTCGAGCCCGGCCAGATCGGGACGGATCTCGACATCGGCGAACCCGGCGTCGCGCAGGAGCGCGGCGACCGCCGCCCCCTGGTCGGCGCCGATCTCGAGCACGAGCCACCCCCCGTCGCGGAGGCGCCCGGGTGCGGCCTGGACGATCCGGCGCAGGTCGTCGAGGCCGTCTGCCCCGGCGAAGAGCGCCCGATGCGGCTCCCACTCGCCGACGCTCGGCTCCAGGTCGGGCGAGCCGACCGCCACGTACGGCGGATTGGAGACGATCACGTCGCAACGGACATCGGCGGGGAGCGCCTCGAACCAGGAGCCGGACGCAGTCCGCACGTTGACGCCCGCCGGCCCGAGCCCAGCGATGTTCGCCCGCGCGACGTCGAGCGCATCGTCGCTGACATCGGTGATCCACACCGTCGTGCCCACCAGCGGCAGCTCGTACGCCAGCGCGAGACCGATCGCTCCCGAGCCGGTGCCGAGGTCGGCGACCACTCGGGTCGGGCCGACGCTCGATGCCTTCTCGAGCGCCGCCTCCGCGACCAACTCGGTCTCCGGGCGAGGGATCAGCACCCGCCGGTCGACGGCCAACGTGACGCGACGGAACGTCCACTCCCCCAGCACGTACTGCAGCGGTTCACCCCGGCGGAGGCGGGCGAGCATCGCGTCGAGGTGGCCGACCATGCGCACCGTGGCCGGCTCGCCGAGACGAGCGAGGAACTCGTCGCCGTCGGCCGAGCCCGACGCCACCTCACACAGCCACCGTGCCTGGGCCCGGTCGCCGACCGCGTCGCTGGTCTCGGCCCACAGCTCACGCCACGAGACGGTCGAATCGCCGCTCATGCGCCGTCGGCGAGGAGACGGGCGCGCTCGTCGGCCGCCAGCGCGTCGACGATCACCTGCAGGTCGCCGGCGAGGATCGCCGCCAAGCGGTACACGGTGAAGCCGATGCGGTGGTCGGTGACTCGGTTCTCCTTGTAGTTGTAGGTCCGGATCTTCTCGCTGCGGCCACCGCCGCCGACCTGGGACCGTCGCTCGGCCGAGAGTTCCTCGTTCCGCTGGCGCTCGGCCAGTTCGAACAGCCGGGCCCGCAGCACCAGCATCGCCCGCGCCTTGTTCTGCAACTGCGACCGCTCGTCCTGCATCGCCACCACCACACCGGTGGGCCGGTGCGTGATCCGCACAGCCGAGTCGGTGGTGTTGACGCTCTGGCCGCCGGGGCCGCTCGCGCGGTACACGTCGATGTCGAGGTCGCGATCGTCGATCTGGACGTCGACCTCGTCGACCTCGGGCAGCACGGTGACGGTGGCCGACGACGTGTGGATACGGCCCTGGCTCTCCGTCACCGGCACGCGCTGCACCCGGTGCGGCCCACCCTCGAACTTGAGGTTGCGCCACGCCGTGTCGCCGCGCACCTCGAACGTCACGTCGTTGAAGCCGCCCATGTCGCTCACCGACGACGACAGCGTCGTCACCTTCCAACCGCTGGCCGCCGCGTAGGCGAGGTACATCTCGTAGAGGTCGCGGGCGAAGAGGTTCGCCTCCTCGCCGCCTTCGGCGCCGCGGATCTCCATGATCACGTTCTTGCCGTCGTGCGGATCGGTCGGCAGCATCAGGTCGCGGAGTTCGTTCTCGATCGACGCGACGTCGGCGGTGGCGGCGTCGATCTCCCCGACGAGCATGTCTCGCTCGTCGCCGGATGCCCCGGCGAGCATCTCACGTGCGGCATCGGCGTCGGCGCGTCGCGCCACCTGGCGCCGGTAGGCCTCGACGACCGGTCCGAGTTCGGTGTAGCGCTTCGAGAGTCGTCGCAGCTGATCGGAGTCGGCGAGCACCTCGGGGTCGGAGAGTTGACGTTCGAGCGTCTCGTACTCGTCGACGACGTTGGAGAGGCGGTCGAGCATGGCGTGTCGAGGCTACTGGCCGTGGCCGCTGGAGCTGACCGGTCTGTCCACGGTGCGGAGTTCGACGGGGGTCGCGAGCAGTGCGAGCAGTTCGCGGGTGATCGGCACCGCATCACGCTCGCGCAGGACGACGACGACCGGATCGTCGGACATCGCCTGGACGTCGGCGACGAAACCGACGAGATCGACATCGACGCCGACCGAGCAGACCACGGCTCGGCCGGTGCCGTCCGGCGCCACGGCGGTCGCAACGCATGGCACGGGATCCTTGAGGTTCGGGCGCGGACGGGGCGGTTCGGCAGGAACCACGCTGGCCATGCCGATCGCCGCCGGGTCCTGCTCGAGTTCCCATCGCAGGTAGCGCTCCTGGCCGAGCCGATTGAGCGGATGCTGCGGAGCCTCCGCGCTCCGGTGCCGGGCAACGGCATCGACCACGACCGCCAGCGCCTCCGGGGTCGGGATGTCACCGTGCAGCAGCCGGAACGCCTCTCGGTCGTTGTCGCCGACGCCCACCTCGAGCTGAACCCCCTCGGCCGACCCGCTCGCGGCAGCGAATGCGGCAGTGTCGACATCGAGGTCGGCGATGTGGCCCATCGTCGGCTGGTCGACGACCCGGCACACCTCCAATCCGCGCACCTCGCCGAACACCACGGCGTGTTCGACGTTCGGCGTCGCCCCGGCCTCGTGGATCACCGCGACGAGTTCGAGGTGTTCGGACGACGGCGACGGCGGCGCCGCGAGTGGTTCGGGAACGGCCGGCAGCAGCGCTCGCTCCTCCGCGAACCACACCCGCACCGGGAACGACAGACGAGCGGCCCGCCGCGCGAGCAGGCCGGTGTCGGCTTCGGCGACCAGGTCGAGCGAGGTGGCCCCGTTGCGGATCGCCCAGGCGAGGGCGCCACCGAGGGAGCCCGCGGCGGGACCGTCGACCAACACCCATGCGGTGTCGTCGACGACCAGCGCGGCGCCGTGGGGGAACGAGCCCGGTTCGACGTCGAGCGAGCCGCGACCGAGGTGCGCAGCAGCCAGCGCCCGCAACTTGAGGCCGAGGAGACGGCTGCGGCGATCGGTGTCGACGGGATCGGTCACGGCCCCGACGCTAGCGACCGGGAGATTGCGACACGATCGACGAGTCAGACGACGTAACGGGTCACCTTCGCGATCACGAGGTTGGCGATCACCGCGCCGGGAACCACGTCGAGGCTCGATGCTTCGGGTCGCTCCTCGCCATCGGGATGGACGGTCACGAACGTCATGCGCGCGGGCCCGCTCCGACGCCACGTTCGGCCACCCACCTGGCGTGCGTGGCGCGTGGGCGCGTTCTCAGCTCTTTCCGAAGGCGCCGGTGGCGCGTGGGCTCAGGCCTCGTCGGTCGGGGCTGCCGGCGCGTTCTTGCGCTGGCCGTACCGCTTGTTGAAGCGCTCGACACGACCACCGGAGTCGACGAGCTTCTGCTTGCCCGTGAAGAACGGGTGGCATTCGTTGCACAGTTCGACGGTGAGGTCACCGTCGACGGTCGACTTGGTCGTGAACGTGTTGCCGCAGGAGCAGCGCACCGTGGTGTCGGTGTAGTTGGGGTGGATGTCGGCCTTCATGTCGGATCTCCTGTGGATGGCTGAACGAGTGAGCCCTGTGCCCCCGATCGTCATCCGGATCGGCCCGTCACGCTATCGACCCGCCAACCGAATGAGACGCGGGGTCAGACCCCACGTCTCATTCACATCGAGGGCTGTTTGGCGATCTCGGCGAGGAACTCGTCGTTGGTGCGGAATGTCTTGAGGCGGTCGATGAGGAGCTCGAGGCCGGCGGCGGCGCTGCCGTCCTGCGCGAGGCCGGAGAGCACTCGCCGGAGCTTCCACACCTGCTGCAGCTGCTTGCGGTCGAACAACAGCTCCTCGTGGCGGGTCGACGAGGCGTCGACATCGATCGCCGGGTAGATCCGGCGCTCGGCGACCTTGCGGTCGAGGCGCAGCTCCATGTTGCCCGTGCCCTTGAACTCCTCGAAGATCGCCTCGTCCATTCGGCTGTTGGTGTCGACCAGCGCGGTGGCGAGGATGGTGAGCGAGCCACCCTCCTCGACGTTGCGGGCAGACCCGAAGAACTTCTTCGGCGGGTACAGCGCGCCGGCGTCGATACCGCCGGAGAGGATCTTGCCGCTGGCCGGTGCCGCGAGGTTGTAGGCCCGGCTGAGGCGGGTGATGCCGTCGAGCATGATCACGACGTCGCGGCCGTCTTCGACCATGCGACGCGCCTTGGCGATCGTCATCTCCGCGACGTGCGTGTGCTCGTCGCTCGGCCGGTCGAAGGTGGAGGAGATGACCTCACCCTTGACGCTGCGGCGCATGTCGGTGACCTCTTCGGGTCGCTCGTCGATGAGCAACACCATCAGGTGCACCTCGGGATTGTTGAGTTCGATCGACTTGGCGATCGTCTTCATGATCGTGGTCTTGCCGGCCTTCGGCGGCGACACGATGATGCCGCGCTGGCCCTTGCCGATCGGTGAGACGAGGTCGATGATCCGAGCGGTCATGTTCGCCGGATCGCTCGGATCCTCGAGCGTCAGACGCTGATCGGGGAACAGCGCCGTCAGGCTCTCGAAGTGCGGGCGCTTCTTGGCCAGCTCCGGGTCGCCGCCGTTCACCGTGTAGACCTCGAGCAGGCCGGGGTTCTTCTCGTTGCGGCCGGCGGGACGGACCTTGCCGGTGATGTGGTCGCCCTTGCGCAGACCGAACTGACGAGCGAGCTTCAGCGGGATGTAGGCATCGGCCTTGCTCGGCAGGTAGCCGTTGATCCGCAGGAAGCCGTAGCCCTCGTCGCGGATGTCGAGGTAGCCCTCGACGTCGACGGGTTCGTTGCTCTCGAAGCCGTGATCCTGCTCGATCAGTTCGACGTCCTCGCCCTGCGGACCTTCCTGGCCGCCGCGACCCTTGCGCCGACGGCGGCGACGCTTGCTGTTGCCCTCGCCGGCATCGTTGTCGTTCCGGTTCCGGTTGCCGCCCTGATCGTTGCGGTTGCCGCCCTGGTTGTTGCGGTTGCCGCCCTGCTCGCGGTTGCCGCCCTGCTGCTCGTTGCGATCGCCGCGCGATTCGTTGCGGTTGCCGCCCTGATCACGGTTGCTGTTCCCGCGCTCACCGCGTGGCTGATCCTGGCGGTTGCGCTCGCCACGGGGCTGCTCGCCGCCGGGGCGTTCGCTCTTCGAGGCATCGGAGGTCGCTGCCTGGCCGGCATCGGTGGCATCGGTGCCACCACCGTTGCGGGCGAGCTCGATCTCCCAGTCGGCGAGTGGCTCGCCGTCGGGCCCGAGCACCACCTCGGGGGCATCGGTCGAACCTGCGCCGTTCGCGGCTGCGGGCTCGGCCTTCGCTGGCTTCTCGGACGCGGCGACCTCGGGGGACTCCCGGTCGGCAGGCGCCGGGCTCGACGTCTCGGCGGCCGGCGCACCTGCGCCCGAACCGGTGGTGTCGAGGATCTTGTCGATGATGTCCGACTTCTTCTGTCTGGCGGTGACCTTGACGCCGAGCGCCTTGGCCATCTCCAGCAGGGTGTCCTTGTCCTTCGATTCGAGCATGGACTGTTCGAGTGCGGCTGCGGCCACGAGGGTTCCTCTCTTCTCGTGCGCCGAACGTGACGGCACGAGTGTTGGAGTACCAGGGGGAGGGGTGTGAGGTGGCGCAGAACGCGCCCGCAGACGGGATCCCCTGGCAGAAAATTCGCACACGACCGAGATCTCGGGGTGCGGCTCGGGCGAACCGAGCAGACGTCACGATACCAGACCGAGCGTCGTCCGCCACGCATCTTCGTCTGCACGACACCCGCGCCCGAACCCATCCCCCCGACATGCCCCCGAAAAATGCCTCGAAACGGTCGCCAGGCGACCGAAATCCGGCAGATTTCGGCGGTGCGAGCGTCGGGTCAGTGGCGGGTGAGGCGTTCGACGAGGGCTTCGACGGCGGCGAGGTCGCAGGCGACGGTCTCGGTGCGTTCGGGGCGGTCGAAGAGATCGGCGAGGTGCTCTGGCAGCGCGGGGCGCACGCCGGTGGCGCGCTCGACGGCGTCGGGGAACTTCGCCGGATGCGCGGTGGCGAGCGTGACCACGGGATGGTCGGGGCCGTCGAGGCCGGTGAGCAGTGCGGCTGCTGCGGTGCCGGTGGCCGTGTGCGGATCGAGGAGCATGCCGGTGTCGCGGTGGACACGGGCGATCTCGTCGATCGTCGCCTCGTCGTCGAACGAGGCGGCCCTGAAGTGCCCCGTGACGTACTCCTCGCGTTGATCGGCCTCGATGTCGAGACGACCCGTGGCACGGAAGCGGCCGAGCTGCTCGGCCGTCATGCCACCGTCGCGACCGTTCATCTCGAACAGCAACCGCTCGAAGTTCGACGACACCTGGATGTCCATCGACGGGCTCAGCGTCGGCACGACGTCGCGAGTCGACATGTCACCGTCGTTGACGAAGCGAGTGAGGATGTCGTTGGTGTTCGACGCCACCAGGAAGTCACGGATCGGGGCGCCCATCTCCCGGGCGATCCATCCCGACAGCACGTTGCCGAAGTTGCCGGTCGGCACGCTGAACGTCACCGGGTCGGCGAAGTTCTCGGCGGCCGTGACGTAGTACACGGTCTGCGCCATCACCCTCGCCCAGTTGATCGAGTTGACCGCCGACAGGTTGTTGCGCCGACGGAACTCGACGTCGTTGAACATCGCCTTCACGAGATCCTGGCAGTCGTCGAACGTGCCCTCGACCGCCACCGCGTGGGCGTTCGGCTGGTCGACGGTGGTCATCTGCCGACGCTGCACCTCGCTCGTGCGACCGAGCGGGTACAGGATCACGATGTCGACGTGAGCGCACCCGGCGACACCGTCGATCGCCGCGGAGCCGGTGTCGCCGCTCGTGGCGCCCACGATCGTGACCCGCTCGCCGCGCTGAGCGAGGACGTGGTCGAACATCCGACCCACGAGCTGCAGTGCGACGTCCTTGAACGCCAGGGTCGGGCCGTGGAACAGCTCCTGCACCCACTGCTGGTGGTCGAGTTGTACGAGCGGTGTCACCGCCGGATGGCGGAACGTCTCGTAGGCGTCGGTACAGAGCTTCGTGAGCGTGATCTCGTCGAGGTCGGGCTCGACGAACGGGAGCATCACCTGGACCGCACGTTCGACGTACGACGTCGACGGCCCAGGAGTGAGTTTCGGCCAACGTTCCGGGACGTACAGGCCGCCGTCGGTGGCGAGACCGGCGAGGAGCACGTCGGCGAAACCGAGCTCCGGCGCATCGCCGCGGGTGGAGACGTACCGCATCGGGATCAGTCGCCGATCACGCGCAGGAGACCGCCGACGTTGCGGACGACGTCGAGGTCGCGCAGGGCCCGGACCGTCGCCTGGACGTCGGACTCGCGCGCTTCGTGGGTGATGAAGACGAGCCGGGCGTCGGGTCCGTTGCCCTCCTGCTCGGCAGCACGGATGCTGACGCCGTGCTCGGCGAAGACACCGGTGACCGCATGGAGCACGCCTGGACGGTCGGCGACGTCGAGGCCGAGCAGGTACTCCGCCGAGGTCTCGTCGATCGCCCGCACAGTGGCCGATTCGAGCGCACCGAGCGATCCGTGGGTGCCGTTGCGCAGATTGATCGCGGCGTCGACCACGTCGCCGAACACCGCGCTCGCCGTGGGTGCGCCACCCGCGCCGCGCCCGTAGAACATCAGCGAGTCGACGAAGTCACCTTCGACGAACACCGCGTTGAAGCTGTCGCGCACCGAGGCGAGCGGATGGTGCAGCGGCACCATCGTGGGGTGCACCCGCACGCTGATCTCGCCGTTGTCGGGGTCGCGCTCGACGATGCCGAGGAGCTTGACGACGTAGCCGAGCCGGTGGGCGATCGCGATCTCGGCACCGGTGATGCGGCTGATGCCCTCGTGGTACACGTCGCCGGCCACCACCTTCGCGCCGAACGCGACCGTCGCGATGATCGCCGCCTTGGCCCCGGCATCGAACCCTTCGACGTCGGCGGTCGGGTCGCGCTCGGCGAATCCGAGTCGTTGCGCTTCGGCGAGCGCCGTGGCGTAGTCGGCCTCTCCCCCGCCGGCGACGGCGTCGGTCATCTTGGTGAGGATGAAGTTGGTCGTGCCGTTGATGATTCCGAGGACCCGCCGGATCGGTTCGCCGTGCAGGCTCTCGCGCAGGGCGCGCATGATGGGGATGCCACCGGCGACGGCAGCCTCGAAGAGCAGGTCGCGCTCGGCCGCGTCGGCCGCTGCGTACAGCTCGGCGCCGACGTTGGCCAGCAGCTCCTTGTTGGCCGTGACGACCGGTTTGCCGTTCGCGAGCGCCTCGAGGATGAGCTCCCGGGCCGGCTCGATGCCACCGATCGCCTCGACGACCACGTCGACGGCGGGGTCGGAGACGACGGCGTGAGCGTCGCGCGTCAACACGCCGTCGGCGAGCTCGACGTCACGCGGCGCCGACAGGTTGCGCACGGCGACGCGGGCGACCTCCAGACGCAAGCCGGTCCGGCGTTCGACATAGGCGGCTTGGGCCTCGACGAGCTGCACGAAGGCGGCCCCGACGTTGCCGCATCCGAGGACGCCGATGCGGACCGTTTGCACGTTGCTCGTCACGGGATGGAGGCTACGGGATCCGGTACCGTGACCCCATGACCGTTTCCAGCCGGGACGGTCGCCGACCGTGGCTCGGCGCTCGTCTCGCGGCGCTCGCGGTCGTCCTGGCAGTCGCAGCGTGCGCCGGCGACGACACGGTCGGCGAGCCGTCGTCGACCGGCACGCTGGCTGCGACGAGCACCACCGCGGCGGCGACGAGCACCACCGCACCGACGACCAGCACGGGGCCGGCCGCGACTGCCACGACGACGGCCACGACCGTGCCGACCGACGCGACCACCACGATGCCGAGGTCGTACGACTTCTCGGAGGTGTCGCCGATCGTCGAGGCGTTCGTGACGGAGCGGGGGTTGGACGGGGCGGGGCTGGTGGTGGTCGACCGCGACGACGGGATCGTCCACGAGGACTACTGGGGAGAGTTCGGACCCGAGCGGGTGTCGCTGGTCGCGTCGTCGAGCAAGATGATCGTGGCCGGCGTGCTGCTCCGACTCGCCGACCTGGGAGTGCTCGACCTCGACCAGCCGATCGCCGACCTCACCGGCTGGCAACCGGAGGATCCGGCGACGGCAACGGCCTCGGTCACGGTTGCTCAGCTGCTGTCGAACAGCTCGGGGTTCGTCGGCCTCGGACCGACTGCGCTCTACGGGCCGTACACCTGCCAGTTCGCCGTCGAACGACGACCTCGAGCGCTGCGGCGAGGCGATCTTCACGACGGCAGCGGACGACCTCGACGTCGTCGCCCCCGACACCGAGTTCCGCTACGGCGGTGGCCAGTGGCAGGTCGCCGGCGCAGTCGCGGAGGTCGTGAGCGGTCGATCCTGGGACGAACTCGTGACCGAGACGTACGTCGAGCCGTGCGGGGTCGACTCGCTGGGCTTCACCAACCAGTGGACCCAGTTCGGTCCGTTCACGTTCGAGTACCCGCAGGGCTTCGACGGCGACCCGGCCACGCTCGCTCCGACGGCCAACCCCAACATGGAAGGCGGCGTGTACATCACGGCGCCCGACTACGCCGAGCTGCTCCTGATGCAACTGCGAGCGGGACGCTGCGGCGAGACACAGGCGCTCAGCGCCGAGTCGGTCGAGCGTTGGCACACCGATCGAGTCAACGAGCGGTACGGGCCGACCGGGAACGCCGGCCTCGGCGGCTATGGCCTGGGATGGTGGATGCGGTCGCCAACGGATGGGTACGTGACCGACCCCGGGGCCTACGGCGCAGTGCCGTGGCTCGAACTCGACGATGGGTACGGCGTGTATCTCGTCGTCGAGGAGAACCTGTTCGTCGGGGTCGCCCTCGCCGACGAGATCCGAGAACCGATCGATCGGGCGCTCGCCGCATCGCGCTGACCACCTCGCTCCGACCGGGGTCGCCCCTCGCACGTCGAGTGGACGGACGGGTACCGTTCAGCGATGACCACGACCACTGCCCTCCAGCGCGCCTCCGACGGATTCCGTGCGGTGGTCGCCCAGGTCGGCGACGACCAGTGGAACGACACGACACCGTGCGCGGGCTGGACCGTGCGCGACCTGGTCGGCCACGTGGCGGCAGGCAGCGAGATGGCAGCGAGGCTCGCCGACGGAGCGAGCCGCGAGGAGGCGATCACCGTGCTCGGGATCGACCACCTCGGCGACGACCCGCTCGCCGCGATCGACCAGGCACTGCAACGCCAGGCGGTCGCCTTCGAGCGACCGGACATCGACGCGCACGTCTTCCACCATCCCGCCGGTGACATGCCCGGAGCCCAGATCCTCAGCTTCCGAATCGGTGACCTGCTGGTGCACCAGTGGGATCTCGCTCGAGCGATCGGCGTCGACGAGTCACTCGATCCGGCCGGCGTCCAACTGGTCTGGGACGGGATCCAACCGATGCTGCCGATGATGGGCTCGGTGGGCGTCTTCGGCGATGGCCCGAGCGGCACCGTCGGTGACGACGCCCCGCTGCAGTTGCGGCTCCTCGATGCGATGGGCCGTCGCCCCTGACGCCGGATTCCGGAACGGTCGCCGAGGACCGTCAGCCGAGCACGAGATCGTGGTGTTTCGACACCCCGGCGACCACCGAGTCGAAACGGGCCCGATCGAGCACCGACCCCTCGCGGCGGACGCTGCGCTCGTCGACCACGATCAGCTGGTCGACCTTCGCCCAGCTCGGGCGTCCGGTGCGGTCCCAGCCACCGGTACCGACCGCCACCGCACCGTGGCCCTTGTTCTTCGACGTCAACGGCACACCCGCCAGGCCGTCCGGGCAGGTGCCGATGATCACGACCGGCCGGTCCTTCCCCTTCGACGGGTCGTCCTCGTAGGGCACCCACGCCCAGACGACCTCGCCGGGGTCGGCGTCACCGTCGATGTCGGGCGAGTACTCGACCTTGGTTCCGGTCGGTACCTGGCGCGACGTCGGGGAGGTGGTCCTCTTCGTCTTGCCGGCCAGCCGGTCGCGTTCGCGGAACAGCGCGATCACCGCTCCGATGAGCCCCATGATCATGCGGTTGCGATTCGCCATGGCCGCGAGCGTATTCAGCCGAGGTCGGTGGCCAGCAGGTCGGCATAGGTTTCCCGACGCACGACGAGCCGTGCCTCGCCATCGGCGACGAACACGACGGGCGGCCGGGTGATCTTGTTGTAGTTCGACCCCATCGAGTGTCCGTACGCGCCGGTGACCGGCATCGCGAGGAGGTCGCCGACGGCGATGTCGGAGGGAACCTGCGCCGCGAAGGCGAGGACGTCGCCGGACTCACAGTGCTTGCCGACGAGTCGGACCGTGAGATCGCGTTCGGCGTCGAGCGATCGGGGCAGGAACGACTCGTAGCCGGATCCGTACAGCACCGGGCGGGGGTTGTCGCTCATCCCTCCGTCGACGGCGACGTAGGTGCGCACGTCGGGGATGTCCTTGATCGTGCCGACGGTGTAGAGGGTGACGGCTGCCGACGCCACGATCGCTCTCCCCGGCTCGACGCTCACCCGCGACCGCACACCGAGGGTCTCGCACGCGTCGAGCAGCACGCTCCCCCACTGGGCGATCGTCGGTGCTTCCTCGCCCTCGACGTACGCCACGCCGAGGCCACCGCCGAGGATCAGCTCGGGAAGGTCGAGCGGCACGGCGAAGTCGGCCATCACCTCGGCCGCCTTCGCGAACGACGACGCTTCGAAGACGTTCGAGCCGATGTGGCAGTGGAGGCCGACCAGCTCCATCGCCCCGGAACGCCGGGCGTGGTCGACCGCGCGAAGCGCGTCGCCGTTGGCGAGGTTGAACCCGAACTTCGAGTCGTCCTGCCCGGTGGCGATGAACTCGTGGGTGTGGGCGTGGACGCCCGGCGTGATGCGCAACACGACACGCGGTGTCGGCCCGATGCCCGTGGCCGCGAGCACGTCGAGCCGGTCGAGTTCGTCGAAGGAGTCGACGACGATGTAGCGGACCTCGGCCTCGATCGCCTCGCGCAGTTCGGCGCCGGATTTGTTGTTGCCGTGGAGGGTGCAGGCGCTCGCAGGGACACCTGCTGCCAGGGCGACATGGAGTTCGCCGCCGGTGGCGACGTCGAGGAGCATGCCCTCGTCGTAGGCGAGGCGCGCCATCGCCCGGCAGAGGAACGCCTTCGTGGCGTAGATCGCCCGCTCGGCGCCGAACGCCGCGACGGCCTCACGGCACCGGGCGCGCAGGTGGGTCTCGTCGTAGACGAACAGCGGGGTGCCGTACTCCTCGGCGAGCTCCTCGACCGACACGCCCCCGATCGTGAGCCAACCGTCGTGGCCGACCTCGGCCGTGTCCGGCAGCAGACGCCGCTCGATCGCGCTCACCGCCGACCCCCGACCAACCCGCCACCACCGTTTGCGTGAGGATTTCGGTGACCCGCCCCACCCGGAACGCAACGCAAACGGGTCTGGCCCGGCGCACCGCCGTTTGTGTGACGGTTCTGGTGACCCGCCCCACCCGGAATGCAACGCAAACGGGGTAGGTGACGGCGGGTCACATCTGCTCCGGGGCGTCGATGCCGAGCAGGCCGAGCGCCTGGGCGAGGGTGCGGGCGGTGAGATCGCTGAGGGCGAGGCGGCTCGAGCGCAGCGGCTCGTCGGCCTTGAGCACCGGGCAGTGCTCGTAGAACGCGGTGAAGTCGGTCGCCAGGTCGTAGACGTAGGTGCACAGCTTGTGCGGGCTGTAGGTGTCGAGCGTGGTGTCGATCGCCGTCGGATACGCCAGCAGCCGCAACGCCAGCGCCCGTTCCTGCGGCGCGTCGAGCGTGATCGGGAGCCCACGCACCGACGCCCGATCGATGCCCGCGCGCCGGAAGATCGAGCAGATCCGGGCGTGCGCGTACTGGAGGTAGGGGCCGGTGTTGCCGTCGAAGGAGACCATCCGATCGAGGTCGAACACGTAGTCCTTCACGCGGTCGGTCGACAGGTCTGCGTACTTCACGGCCCCGATGCCGATCATGCGCGCCACCTCGGCCCGCTGATCGCCGTCGAGGTCGGGGTTCTTCTCGGCGATGGCGGCGTCCGCGCGATCGATCGCCTCGTCGAGCAGTTCGACCAGTTTCACCGAGTCGCCCGACCGGCTGCGCAACATCTTGCGGTCGTCGCCGAGCACGTTGCCGAACGCCACGTGGATCGCCTCGGTCGGTGGCACCAACCAGCCGGCCATCTCGCACACCTTCCACACCATCTGGAGGTGTTGGGCCTGGGGTGCGCCGATCACGTACAGCATCAAATCGGCATCGAGGCGCTCGACCCGGTCGATGACGCAGGTGAGGTCGCTCGTCGCGTAGTTGAAGCCGCCGGTGCGCGCCTGGATGATCAGCGGCAGCGGATCGCCGTCACGGTTCTCGAAGCCCGGCGGGAACACCACCTTCGCCCCGTCGTCCTCGACGAGGAGCCCGGCGTCGTCGAGCCGTTCGACGGTGGCATCCATCAGGGGTTGGTACATGCTCTCGCCGGCGAGATCGTCGTCGGTCAGGAGCACGCCGAGCTTCGAGTACACCGCGTTGAAGTAGGCGGTCGACATCTCGACGAGCCGGAGCCACAGCCGGGTCGTCTCGGGATCACCCTGCTGGAGCAGCACGACGCGCTCGCGGGCCCGCTCCTGGAACTCCTCCGAGTCGGTGAACTTGGCGTTGGCCTGCTTGTAGAAGCCGTCGAGGTCTCCCTGGGTGAGGCCGATGGCGGCGATGTCCTCACCGAGGTCGAGCAGGTGCTCGATCAGCATCCCGAAGGGCCGACCCCAGTCGCCGATGTGGTTCTCACGGATCACCCGGTGGCCGAGGAACTCCATCATCCGCACCAGCGAGTCACCGATGACCGTCGAGCGCAGGTGGCCGACGTGCATCTCCTTGGCGACGTTCGGTGCCGAGTAGTCGACGACGACCGTGAGCGCGGTTGCGGCCGACGGCACCCCGAGGCGATCGTCGACGGCGACCTCCCCCAACTGTTCGGCGAGGAACTCCGGCGAGAACGTCACGTTGACGAACCCCGGACCGGCGATCTCGAGTTCGCTCGCCACACCGTCGAGCACGCCGGAGTCGACCACCGACTGTGCGATCTCACGGGGGTTCGATCCGATGCGCTTCGCGAGCGGCAGCGCGCCGTTGATCTGGGCGTCGGCGCGATCGGACGGCCGCACGGTCGGGTCCGCGGGGTCGCCGCCGTTCAGCCGGGCGAAGACTGGCGCGAGCAGTTCCGAGATCGTGGCGATGGGATCCGACATGGTCGTCACAGTCTGCCGGATGCCGGGCCCGCGCTCCCAGGACGTTCACGAGGCGGGAGGAACTCGGTCGCTTCGACGTGGTCGTCGGTGGGAGCATGTGGCAACGGAGGTTCCACATGCACACGTCAACACTGCCCGAGATCGCACCGGCATTCGTCGCCGTCGCCCACCGGATCGTCTGGGCGACCGTTGCCACGGTCGATTCGTCCGGTCGACCACGCACCCGCATCCTGCACCCGATCTGGGAGTGGGACGGCGAACGCCTCACCGGGTGGATCGCCACTGCGCCGACATCGCCGAAGGCTCGGGATCTCGAATTCCAGTCGCATGTCTCGCTGACGTACTGGGATCCGTCGCAGGACGTCGCAACCGCCGACTGCAACACGGCGTGGGAGCTCGGCGTCGACGCCAAGCGCGCCGGCTGGCAGCGCTTCGTCGACGGACCCTCCCCGGTGGGCTACGACCCGAGCATCATCCCGGGATGGGACCGCCCAGAGTCCGAAGCGTTCGGCATCCTGCGCCTCGAACCTCACCGCCTCCGCGTGTTCCCCGGCTCGCTCCTGCTCCAGGGCAGCGGCGAACTGCTCACCTGGTCAGGCTGACCCGGGCGACGAACCTCTGCGCACGCGTTCCAGTGCACCGTCGAGTTCGGCGGCGGTTGCGGCGTCGAACCCGCCACTCCCACGCCAGTGGACGACGCCGTCCCCGTCGACGAGCACCACGGTGACGGTCGCCCGATCGCGGATGTCGAGTGGTCCCGTCAACCGACCGACATCGCCGTAGACCGTGAGCGTGCGTCGCAGGACGACCGGCTCACGGATCGACGCCGCCATGCCACCGTCGATGAACGGCCGCACCGGTGCCCAGATCCGACCGATCGTCGGAATCTCGTAGAAGCGGAGGTCGGCATCGGCCGCCGACTGCTCCTCGAGCCACGGCACCCACGAATCGACGAGCGACTGGTGTTCGCGACGAAAGGCGATGATCACGACGTTGCGTTCCCCGTCGAACCCTGCCGGAAGCCGGACGTCGAGCCCTTCGAGATTCCGTGCGTCGAGATCGGGAAAGTTCACAGTGGCGCCCTCGGCAGGATTCGAACCTGCGCACACGGCTCCGGAGGCCGATGCTCTATCCCCTGAGCTACGAGGGCAGGGGCCCCGAAGGTTACCGGTCCGGCCCGGGATCGGGCAGCCTGCGAGCCGGTTGCTCCGCACACAGCGGCCGGGCGGCCGACGGATCAGTACGTCGACGAACTCGTCGACTCGGGACCCCCGTCGACGACGGCGAGCAGGGCGTCGAGCAGACCGCTGGCGCCGAAGCGGAACGTGGCGGCGGTGGCCCACCCCTCGCCCATCACCGAGTCGGCGAGGTCGACGTAGGCCAGCGCCTCGTCGAACGTGCGGATGCCACCCGACGGCTTGAGCCCGATCGGCCGGTCGGCTGCGGCGATCGCCTCGAGCATCGCCTCCGCCGCTTCGAGGCTCGCCCCCGCCGGGATCTTGCCGGTCGACGTCTTCACGAAGTCGGCGCCGTTGCTGATCGCCAATCGAGCAGCTGCGCCGACGATCTCCGGCGAGCCGAGCGCACCGCTCTCGAGGATCACCTTGAGCACGTGGGGCGCGTCGACCAGTGCGGCGAGTGCCGACACCATCGCTGCGGCCCGTTCCTCGTCGCCGGCCAGAAACGCGTCGTACGGCAGTACCACGTCGATGTCGTCGGCACCGTCGGCGAGCGCTCGTCGGGTGGCGGCCTCGACCTGCGCGACCGGTTCGGCCCCCGACGGGAAGTTGACGACCGTCGCGACGCGGACACCGGACCCCGCGAGCTGGGCCGCGCACGTGGCCACGAACTCGGGCCACACGCAGACCGCCGCCGTGTGATGCTCCCGGGCACGCCGGCACAGTTCCTCGATCCCGTCGGGAGCGTGGTCGTCGGACAGGTCGGTCAGATCGATCAATCCGATCGCACGGCGGGCAGCGGCGACACGTTCGAGGTCAGTCATCGAGACCGACCGTAACCGGGCCGGCCTCGACGACGGGGACGCTGCCGGTGTCGGGGAGGCGGAGTTGACGCTCCTCTGGCGTGTCGACGAGCACACCGGCCAGGTAGTCGTCGAGCGCCTCCTTCGTCCGCACCTCGCCGCCGCGCCGTTCCGCCATCAGGTACCGGTGCTCCAACAGCTGATGGAACAGTTCGGCGGGTTCGAGGTGCGACTGCATGTCCGGAGGGATCGCGTCGACGACCGGCTGGTACACCTCCGCGAGCCACCGGGCGGTGGCCACGGCCCGAGGGATCGACTGGCCCTCGCCGCGCTCCAGCCAGGCACGGTGCCCGTCGATGTCGGCCAGCAGCCGACGCGCCTGGTTCTCCTGCACCTCCAAGCCGGTGCGCTGACGGAGTTCGCGGGCGTGGTGGCCCTCTTCGATGAGCACCGGCTTCACCGACAGTGTCCGACCGTCACGGTTGATCGACAGCTCCTCCACGTCGAAGCCGAGTTCGTTGATCCGACGGACCCGCTGCTCGATCCGCCAGCGTTCGTCCAGGTCGAACTCGTCGACGCGGGTCAATTCGTTCCACAGTTCCTCGTACCGGTCGCGCAGGCTCTCGGCGATGGCGAGCGGATCGATGTCGTCGGTGATCCGACCGCTCGCCTGCAGTTCGAGCAGGCCACCGGCGACGTTCTCGACGGTGATCTCGAGGTCGTACCGACGCATCCGATCGCTGATCGTGTCGTGACGCTCGGTCGTCTCGGCGTCGACGAGATAGGCCATCATCGCCCCGGCGTCGCGCCGCCACAGGATGTTCGACAGCGAACAGTCCCCCCAGAACACTCCCTCGAGATGCAGCCGCACCAGCAGGACCACGGCGGCGTCCATCAAGCGGTCGGCGAGCGACTGATCGCCCCGGCCGAGCAGGTACCAGTACGGCAGCGAGAAGTCCAGGTAGCGGGTGATCAGCACGGCGTCGCCCGGGTTCGGGGCGTCGGACACCACGCCGACCGGTTCGACGACCGGCAGGTGGTCGTCGCGCATGTCGCGCAGTACGCGGTACTCGGACTGCGCAGCGACGAGTCCGGTCGCCTTGAGCGCGTACACGCGGTCCTGGAAGCGGACGAACCGCACGACGTGCCGGCTGATGCCGTGCGCCATCTTCACCAGACGAGGCGTCTCCCACTCCTCCAAGGGCTGTTCCCACGGCAGGTCGAGGAAGTCCGGATGGCCCTGCTTGGTCACGATCTCCATCAGGCGACCCAGATCGTCGTGTCGGGCGGCAGCTCGTTGCCGCTGATCGGCCCGGACGCCAACAGCACCTCGCCGGCCGGCAGCTCGACCGGGTCGTCGCCCATGTTCACGACACAGGTGAACGAGTCGCCACGATGGAACGCCAGCACGTTCGGACCGCGGTCGACCAGTTCGAAGCCGACCTCCTCGATGAGTCGTGCCCGCCGCATCGCCAGCGCAGCGCGGTAGAGGTTGAGCGTCGAGTCGGGATCGTCCTCCTGCGCCGACGCGGCGAGGCGTGCGTACTCGGCCGGCTGCGGCAACCAGGCGCCACCGTCACCGAAACCGAGCGACTCGCCGGTGGGCTCCCACGGGATCGGGACGCGGCAGCCGTCGCGGCCCTTGATCGTGTGGTTCGAGTCGTGCCAGATCGGGTCCTGCAGCACGTCGAGGGGCAGGTCCCATGCTTCCGGGAGCCCCAGTTCGTCGCCCTGGTACACGTAGGCCGAGCCCGGCAATGCGAACGTGACCAGTGCGGCAGCTCGCGCACGGCGAGCGCCGCGTGCCTCGTCGAGCAGGCCCCGATCGCCGTCGAGCAACCAGAGCCCGGGGTCGATCCCGTTGGGCAGGCCGTAGCGCGTGGCGTGGCGGACGACATCGTGATTCGACAGCACCCACGTGGGGTCGGAGCCGACAGCGTGCGACGACGAGACGCTCTCGGCGATGATCGAGGCGAACTCGCCGGCATCCCAGTTCGCCGTGAGCAGGTCGAAGTCGAAGGCCTGGTGGTACTCGTCCGGGCGGAGGTAGAGCGGGCGCCGCGACGCCGCGACCCACGCCTCGGCGACCATCATCCGGTCGTCGTCGTACTCGTCGAGGAGGCGACGCCACCGTCGCACGATCGGATGGATCTCGTCGCGGTCGAAGTACGGCAGCGCGTCCGGCTGCCCCCTGCCGTCGTTGGTCGGCGTGCCGGCGTCGGGGTACCCGGGCGCCTTCACCAGCGAGTGCGCCACGTCGATGCGGAACCCTGCCGCTCCCCGATCGAGCCAGAATCGCATGACGGCGTCGAACTCGTCGGCGACGTCGGGGTGCTCCCAGTTGACGTCGGGTTGGCTCTCGTCGAACAGGTGGAGATACCACTGGCCGTCGGGCACGCGCGTCCACGCCGGCCCACCGAACACCGACTGCCAGTCGTTGGGTGGCAACTCGCCGTGATCGCCGCGTCCATCGAGGAAGTGGTAGCGAGCGCGCTCGTCCGATCCCGGTGCCGCAGCGAGTGCCGCCCGGAACCAGGCGTGGTCCCACGAGCTGTGGTTGGGCACGAGGTCGACCAACACACGTATCCCGTGCGACCGCGCCTCGGCGATGAAGGCCTCGGCCTCGCTCGTCGTGCCGAACTGTTCGTTGATCTCGCGATAGTCGGCCACGTCGTAGCCGCCGTCGAGCAGTGGCGACCGGTACCACGGGTTGATCCAGACCGCATCGATGCCGAGCCGTTCCAGATGTGGCAGCCGCCTTCGCATCCCCGCGATGTCGCCGGTCCCGTCTCCGTTGCCGTCGGCGAACGACCGGACGTAGATCTGATACACCACCGCATGGCGCCACCAGGCGCGTCGAGTCTCCACGAGGCGCGAACGTACCGCACCGGCCGCGAAGGCGGATCCCTCCGCTGTAAACGCTTACACTCCCGAGCATGGGGACGACGAGGGAGCGCGCTGGGTCTCATTCGCGCCGCGCCCGAATCGAGGACGTCGCCCAGGCGGCCAACGTGTCGGTCGCCACGGTGAGCCGTGCGCTGCGGGGTCTGCCGAACGTGGCGGAGTCGACCCGGCTGCGCGTGTTCGAGGTGGCGACGGCGATGCACTACGAGCCCGACCCCGCGGCGGCGCGCCTCGCCGCCGGACGCACCCGCACGGTGATCGTGGTGGTCCCCCACCTCGCGAGCTGGTTCTTCTCGACCGTGATCGCCGGCGCCGAGGCGGTGTGCAACGAGTCGGGCTACGAGTTCCTCGTCGTCGGGGTCGGCAGCATCCAGGAGTGCCACCGACTGCTCGACGAGCCCTCGCGCCTCGAGCGACGCGCCGACGGCATCGTGCTCGTGAACATCCCGGCCACCGATGCGCAGGCGGCGTCGCTGCGCGAGCGCGGGGTGGCGCTGTCGACGATCGGCACCCGCGTCGCAGGGGCGCCGTCGGTGTTCATCGACGATGTCGAGGTCGGCCGGATCGGCGCGCGCACACTGCTCGAGCTCGGCCACCGGCGGATCGGGCTGATCAGTGGCCTCGGCGACGACCCCTTGAACTTCGCCGTGCCCCGGCGTCGCGCCGCCGGCTTCGACGAGGTACTCCGGGCCGCCGGATGCTCGGTCGACCGAGAACTGATCGTCGGTGGCAACTTCGGCATCGACGGGGGCCAGGAGGCGATGGCCACGCTGCTCGACCTCGACCAGCCGCCGACGGCCGTGTTCGCCATGTCGGACGAGATGGCCTTCGGTGCGCTGATGGAGTTGGCCCGGCGAGGCCTCCAACCGGGGCGCGACGTCTCGCTGCTCGGCGTCGACGACCACGATGTCGCTCGCGTGGTCGCACTCTCGACGATCAGACAGGACGTCCCCTCCCAGGGGGCAGCGGCCGCCCGATCGCTGATCGCCGCGATGACCGGCGCGCCGGTCGACCTCGAACCGGTGATGTCGCCGGTCGAACTCGTCCTCCGACAGAGCACCGGCCCTGTGTCGAATCGGTGACGAGATCAGGTTCTGTTCCTCTGGCCTTGACGCTGACCCATCCGATCTGTAAGCGTTTACATCACCGAAACACTTCGGTGACATTTCCACATCAGAGGGGGAGGACCCTATGAACAAGCGCTGGCTCAAGCTGGCTGCTGTCCCGATCACCCTGTCACTCGTTGCCGCAGCTTGCGGTAGCGACGACGACAGCGGCTCGAGCAGCTCCGACACCACGGCCACCGAGGGCACCGCTGCCGCCGGCGGCGAGCAGGACTTCGGTGGAGCGACCGTGACGCTCACCGGCCCCGAGCGCGACGATCCGTCGATCGCCGCGATCAACGACACGCTGCAGGCGTGGGCCGACACGGTCAACCTGAACGTCGAGTACACCGGCGACGCCGACTGGGAAGCGAACATCAACACGCAGGTCGAGGGTGGCAACCCGCCCGACATCTCGTTCTTCCCGCAGCCCGGCAAGCTCGCCGACTTCGCGAGGGCCGGCAACGTCGTCGCCCTCACCGACGACGTCAACGCGACCGTCGACGAGTACTGGGCCGACGGCTACCAGCTCTACGGCAACGTCGACGGCGTGCAGTACGGCATCCCGGCCAAGACCGACCTGAAGTCGCTCGTGTGGTACCAGCCCGCAGCGTTCGAGGCGGCAGGCTACGAAGTGCCGACCACCTACGACGAGTTCGTCGCACTGGTCGACCAGATGGCTGCCGACGGCGGCCCGAAGCCGCTGTGCGTGGGCATCGAGTCCGGCCAGGCGACCGGCTGGCCGTTCACCGACTGGGTCGAGGACCTGGTGCTGCGCCAGGCCGGCGCTGACGTCTACGACCAGTGGGTCAACAACGAGATCCCGTTCGACGATCCCCAGATCGTCGAGGCGATGCAGACCGTGGCCGACCTCTGGACCGAGGACAACGTCTTCGCGGCCGGTGGCTCGATCCCGGCGACGAACTTCGCCGACAACGGCCAGCCGCTCGTCGACGGGCAGTGCTACATGCACCGTCAGGCGAACTTCTTCGCCGGTCTCTTCCCGGAGGGCACCACGTTCGCCGATCCGTCGGACCCGAACGCGGTCGACGTCTTCTACTTCCCGGACGTCAACGGCGACAAGCCGGTGCTGACCGCCGGCATCTTCGCCGCCGGGTTCAACGACGATCCCGCCACGATGGCCGTGCTCGACTACATCGCCACGGCTGACTACGCCGAGACACGTCAGCGGAACCAGACCGAAGCCGTCGGTGGCGGTCTGTCCGGCTATCTGTCGGCAGCCCAGGGCCAGGACCCGTCGGTCTACCAGCCGCTCGAGCAGAGCTTCCTGGAGATCCTCAACGCAGCACTGATCGCACGCTTCGATGCGTCCGACCTGATGCCCGCCGATGTGGGCGCCGGTACGTTCTGGACCGAAGGCACCTCACTGGTCAACGGTGACATCACGGCCCAAGAGGCCGCCGCCGCCATCCAGGCCTCCTGGCCGAACTGACCACGTACATCTGACCCGACAGACCGGGTCACGTAACGCACGCGACGGGGCATCGACACTATGGTGTCGGTGCCCCGTCGTTTTATCGAACGAAACGCCGGGCAACGAACGCCGGGGAACGAGGACCACAGGGGGGTCACGACGTGGAGACGCTGGAACGCACCAACGCCGACGAGAGCGCGCCGGGCGGGCAACAACAGCAACCGAGCGGCGCAGGACGAATGGCGTCGATGAGCACGAGGGACAAGGCACGGATCGGGCTCGGCTTCGTGATCGTGCTCGGCCTCGTCTACTGGGCCTTCATCGAGCCCAAGATCCGCACCACGGCGGTCACGGTGCTGATCGCCGTCGCCGCCAGTGCGGGGCTCTGGATCGGCGCGAACCTCCTCTTCGACCTGGTGAAACCGCGGTGGCTGACGTTCAGCACCATCGTGTTCGGCATCGTGGGCGCCATCGTCGGCATCACGCTCCACGGCAACCTGGTCACGATCGGATCAGGAGCGGGATTCCTGACCTGGGTCGTCGGACCGCTCGTCGGTGCCGCGGCATTCGGTGCGCTCGGAGCATCGCTGGCGGTCACCGACGATCCGTCGCGTCGGCGAGCGATCGCCATCGGCGGCAGCGCAGCGATCGGAGTGGTCATCGGCCTCGTGATCCGTGACGCCTACCAGCCGGGTCTCGACCCGGTCGCCATCGCGGTGTACACCCTCGTGGGCGCAGCGCTCGGCGCCGGCTGGAGCCGGCTGCGTCACCACCATCCGCTCGGCGGCGCGCTGATCGGTGGCGCCCTCGGCTGGGTGCTCGGCGCATGGGGTGGCGCAACACTCGGCGACGGTTCGCCCGTCACCTCGGTGATCGCATCGCTGATCCCCGCCGTCCTCATCGGGATCCGGCTCGGGATGAGCACCAACCCCGATCTGCCGCGCCGTTCCCGGATCGAGAACGGGTCGCGAGCGATCATCTTCATCGGCCCGGCGCTGCTCTTCATCCTGATCATGCTCGTCATTCCGGCGATCCGCACCGCGTACCTGTCGCTGTTCGACCGCGACTCCGTCGAGTTCGTCGGGCTGGAGAACTACGGCGACATCTTCACCAACAAGAACAGCCTCGACCTCGCCAACTGGACCAACATGTTCACGAGCATCCCGTTCCTCCTGGGGGTCGGGATCCTGGCGATCGCCGTCGTCATCGGCGTGGTGATGAAGCAGCGCACGGGCCGGGCGGTCGAGATCGGCAACCCGACGGTGGCGCCGCTGGTCTTCGGCCTGCTGCTCGTGTCCTTCGGCGCCTTCACCGCCATGCGCGGCACCCTGATCAACAACCTCTGGTGGGTGGTCGTGGTCACCTTCGCATCCACCGCCCTCGGCCTGGCGATCGCCGTGCTCGCCGACCAGCGCGGCGGCGAGCGTGCCGCCAAGTCGGTGATCTTCATGCCGATGGCCATCTCCCTCGTCGGCGCCTCGATCATCTGGCGGTTCGTGTACACGGCCCGCGACACGTCGACGGAGCAGACCGGCGTGCTCAATGCGCTGTGGATCGGGCTCGGTCGGCTCTCGACCGGATCGGGGCTTCCGACGTTGATCGTGACGATCTTCACGGGCCTGGTGCTGATCGGCCTCTTCATGGTGATGGCACGAATGCTGGTGAGATACGGGCCCGCGAGGGCGGTCGTACCCGGCATCGCGATCCTGCTCGTCGGGTGGTTCTTCGTCCGCTTCACCGGTCTGATCGGTGGGGGGATCGGCGGTTTCCAGACCCTGCCGAACGGCGAGACCGTCGGCCAGGCGGTGTTCTTCGTCCAGGAGACCCCCTACAACAACTTCTGGCTCATGGTGGTGATGATCTGGATCCAGACCGGGTTCTCGATGGTCATCCTCTCGGCGGCCATCAAGGCCGTGCCGACGGAACTGATCGAGGCGGCGAAGATCGATGGTGCCACCACCAGCCAGGTGTTCTGGCGGGTGACGCTGCCGCAGATCGCCACGACCATCGGCGTCGTCGTCACCACCCTGATCGTCGGCGTGATGAAGGTCTACGACATCGTCAAGGTGATGACCAACGGCCAGTTCGGATCGCAGGTGCTGGCCAACCAGATGTTCCAGGAAGCCTTCGGGTTCACCAACAAGGGGTTGGGAGCGGCACTCGCGATCCTGATCTTCCTCGCAGTGCTCCCGATCATGATCTACAACATTCGCCGCATGCAGAGGGAGAACTGAGCAGTGAGCACCACCACACCAGTCCGCTCCACCAGTGGCCAGCCGGCCGGCAACAAGTCGAGCATCATCGACCGGGCCTACAACTTCCTGCGGTCGATACCGACCGGCGTGTTGTGGATCCTGGTCGTCATCTGGAGCATTCCGACACTCGGTCTGCTCGTCAACTCGTTCCGCACTCGTGACGGTCAGCGCAACACCGGCTGGTGGAAGGTCGTCCCGAGCGAGTTGACGCTCGACAACTACGACCAGATCTTCAGTGCTCGCGCCGGCCTCGGCCGATCGCTGCTGAACTCGGCCGCGATCGCGATTCCGGCCACGATCATCCCGATCGCGATCGCCGCGTTCGCCGCCTACGGGTTCGCCTGGATCGACTTCAAGGGGCGCAAACCGTTGTTCATCGGCACGGTCGCACTCCTGGCGATTCCGCTCCAGGTGGCCCTGATCCCGCTGCTGCAGTTGTACGTCAGCGGAGCCAGCCTCACGTTGCCGTTCCTCGGCAAGACGATCGTGCTGATCCCCGACTTCGATCTGGCAGGAACCACCACCTCCGCCTGGCTCACCCACACCGGCTTCGCGATGCCGTTCGCGATCTTCCTGCTCCACAACTACATCAGCGGGCTGCCGAAGGATCTCTTCGAAGCAGCCCGAATCGACGGCGCCAACCACTTCACCATCTTCTGGCGACTGGTCCTGCCGCTGTCGGTCCCCGTGCTCGCAGCGTTCGCGATCTTCCAGTTCCTCTGGACGTGGAACGACTACCTGATCGCCAACACGATGATCGGCGCCAACGCCAGCCAGCAGCCCACCACGATCGTGATCGCCAACCTGGCCGGCGACTTCGGCCGCAACGAGAACATCCTCCCCGCCGGAGCGTTCGTCCAGGCCTTCATCCCGCTGATCGTGTTCTTCTCGCTCCAGCGCTACTTCGTCCGCGGCATCCTCGCCGGATCGGTCAAGGGCTGAGTCGGCCGTCACCTTCACCGCCGATCTGCCGGTCGGCGCGCAGTAGGTTGATCACGTGAACCTCGTCCGAACCCAGCCGCGCGTGCTCGGATCGCTGCCCCCCGTCGGGCCGCTGTCGTTCGGGCTGTGGCGCTACACGAACACCGATGTCGCCGCGGCCCAGGCACTGCTCGAGACCGCGCTCGACGCCGGCATGAACCTGATCGACAACGCCGACGTGTACGGCTTCGACTGGGGTGGCACCGGGTTCGGCAGCGTCGAGGAGATCCTGGGATCGGTGCTCGCGGTCGCCCCGGGCCTGCGCGATCGCATGGTGCTCGCCACGAAGGGTGGGATCATGCCGCCCATCCCCTACGACTCGTCGCCGGCGTATCTTCGCTCGGCCTGCGAAGCGTCGCTGCGCCGGATGCGGGTCGACGTCATCGATCTCTACCAGATCCATCGGCCCGACCTGTTCGCCCATCCAGCCGACGTCGCCGCCACCCTCGCAGCGCTGCGCGACGAGGGCAAGATCCGCGAGGTCGGCGTCTCGAACCACACCCCGGCACAGGTCGCTGCGCTTGCTGCGCACCTGCCGTTTCCGATCGCCTCGAACCAACCCGAGTACTCGGCACTCCACCTCGACCCGATGCGTGACGGGACGTTCGATGCCTGCATGGCCTCCGGGACGACGGCACTCGCCTGGAGCCCGCTCGGCGGGGGTCGCCTCGCGACCGGCGACGGCGTGCGGCCAGAGCTGGTCGAGGTGCTCGACGGTCTCGCTGCTCGCGAGGGCGTCGACCGGGCCACGATCGCGATCGCCTTCGTGCTGGCGCACCCTGCGGCCCCGGTGGCGATCATCGGGTCGCAGAACCCCGCACGGATCGCCGGCACGACTGCCGCACTCGGCGTCGAGCTCACGCGTGCCGACGTCTACGCCATCATCCAGGCCTCGGAAGGAGTCCCCCTGCCATGAGCAGCATCGATCGACCTGACGTTCCCGAGATCTCGTGGTTCAGCGCCCTGTGCGACGACGACTACGAGTTCCTCGGCGTGCCCGACCCGGCGTTGGCCAGCAGTTGGGCACACTGTTCCGACATCGTGGGCACCGCCGACCGCAACGGCTTCGACAACGTGCTGCTCCCGTCCGGGTACACCCTCGGCATCGACTCGACGGCGTTCGCGGCCGCGATCGCCACCCACACCCAGCAGATCAACCTGCTGCTCGCGGTCAGGATGGGCGAGATGTGGCTGCCCCAGCTCGCCCGGCAGCTCGCGTCGATCGACCAGTTCGCCGGCGGCCGGCTCTGCATCAACATCATCTCGTCCGACATCCCCGGCGAGGAACTCGAATCGGCGCCGCGCTATCAGCGAACCCGTGAGTGGATGCAGGTACTGCGTCAACTGCTCGACGGCGAGTCGGTCGATTTCCACGGCGACTTCGTCGACCTCACGCTCGATCCACCGCGGGCCAGCACGGTGAACGGAACGTGTCCACCGATGTACTTCGGGGGCTTCTCCCCCGCCGCGAAGGACGTCGCGGCTGCGGAGGCCGACGTGTTCCTCACCTGGCCCGACACCGTTGCGAACGTGGCAGCGACCGTCGACGAGATGACCGCGCTGGCGAGCGAACGCTACGACCGCTCGCTCGTGTACGGCCTGCGCGCCCACATGATCGTCAGGGAGACCGAAGCAGAGGCCCGCGCCGCTGCTGATCGGCTCGTCTCCCGGTTGGACGCCGACACCGGCGAGGCGATTCGCAACAAGTCACTCGACGCCGCCTCGGTCGGGGTTCAACGCCAGGCGTCGCTCCGCGAGGCTGCATCCGACGACGGCTTCGTCGAGGAGGCCTTGTGGACCGGCGTGGGCCGCGCCCGCAGCGGCGCGGGCGCAGCGATCGTGGGCGATCCCGACCAGGTCGTCGCCAAGCTGCGCGCCTACCAGGAGGCAGGGGTCGGCGCGTTCATCCTGTCGGGCTACACCCACATCGCCGAGTGCGACCTCGTGGCCGAGCACGTGCTCCCGAACATCGAACACGCCCCGCTGAAGCCGCGCTGGACCCCCTGAGCGACCTCAGCCCTCGATGGACTCGCGGGTGTCGGGGTCGAAGAAGTGCATGTTCTCCGCCGAGATGGCGATCTCGATCTCCTGGCCCATTCTCGCCGTCGACCGCGGATTGAACCGACCGACCGCATTGGCACCTTCGGCGTTGGCCTTCTCCTCGACGGCGTCGGGGTCGCCGGAATCGACCGTCGGTGCGTCGACCCGGAAGTGCACCATGATCTCCGACCCGAGCGCTTCGATCAGGCTGACCTTCGCCGTGATCCGCTGTGACTCGGGGACCTGCGGGGCGAGCGCCGCCTCCTCGTAGTCCTCCGGACGGATGCCGATGATCACGCCACGGCCGTCGTAGTCGCGCAGACGCGGGTTCTTGGCGAGACACTCCGCCGGCAAGCCGATCACGTTCGAACCCAGGGCCACGGTGCCGACATCGCCCGTGAACCTGACGGTGGCCTCGAAGAGGTTCATCGAGGGCGAGCCGATGAAGGCGGCGACGAACACGTTGACCGGGTGGTCGTAGAGGTTCTGTGGTGTGTCGACCTGCTGGAGGTAGCCGTCCTTGAGGACCGCGACGCGGTCGCCCATCGTCATCGCTTCGATCTGATCGTGCGTGACGTACACCGTCGTCACCGCCAGCTCGCGCTGCAGTGCGGCGATCTCGGCTCGCATCTGGACACGGAGCTTGGCGTCGAGGTTCGACAACGGCTCGTCCATCAGGAACGCTGCGGGCTGACGCACGATCGCGCGCCCCATGGCGACGCGCTGTCGCTGGCCACCCGAGAGCTGGCCCGGCTTGCGGTCGAGGTTCTCCTCGAGTTCGAGGATCGCCGCGGCCTTGCGCACCCGGGTGTCGATCTCCTCCTTGGGCACCTTGGCCAGCTTCAACGCGAACCCGATGTTGTCGTACACCGACATGTGCGGGTACAGCGCGTAGTTCTGGAACACCATCGCGATGTCGCGGTCCTTGGGCTCGACCTCGTTGACGACCCGATCGCCGATGCGCATCGTGCCGCCGGTGATCGTCTCGAGACCGGCAATCATCCGCAGCGCCGTCGACTTGCCACAGCCCGAGGGGCCGACCAGCACGAGGAACTCCTTGTCCGCGATCTCGAGATTCAGATCGTGGATCGCGTGATATCCGTTCTCGTAGACCTTGTTGACGTTCTCGAGCTGAACGGTTGCCATGCTGTCTCCCTCGGTGTGCGCGATGTACGCAGTCAGTGTGCTCTTGTGCTGATCGCGTCCCCCAGAGAGCGCGATGCGCCAAGGTTAGCCGATCGGCGCGATTCGGCCAGCCCGGGCCCGTGCGGTCGTGGCACGGACGATCAACTCACCGGGCAGGATCCGCTCGGTACGGTCGAACGGCTGCCCCTGGATCTGGGCGAGCAGCACGTCGACCGCGTAGTCGACGATCCGCGTGACCGGTTGGTGCACGGTGGTGAGGGGCGGGTCGGTGAAGCGCATCAACTCGGTGTCGTCGAACCCCACGATCGAGACGTCGTCGGGCACGGTCAGGCCTCGCCGGCGGGCGGCTCGGATCGCGCCGAGCGCCATCATGTCGCTCGCTGCGATGACACCCGTGACACCGGCGTCGTACAGACGCTGCGCGCCGGTGAAGCCACCGTCGAGCGTGAAGATCGTCTCGGCGACCAGGTCGTCGTCGACCGCCGCTCCGACCGAGGCTGCGGCCTCCTCGAACCCGGCGATCTTGCGGAGCACCGGCGTGTAGCACCGCGGGCCGATCAGCAACCCGATGCGCTCGTGGCCCAGTGCGTGCAGATGCTCGTATGCGGTGACGGTGGCCGCGCGATCGTCGGTCGACACGCTCGGCACGCCGGAGGCGTCCATCGATCCGTTGACGGTGACCAGGCCGATCCCGCGGCCGGTGATCTCGTCGTAGATCGTGTGATCGGCGCGAACGTCGGCGTGTCGACCCGACACGACGATCACCCCGGCCACCCGGCGTTCGACCAGCGAGTCGAGGTAGTCGTCCTCGGTTGCACCGACCCGGGTGGCGCAACACAGCACACACAGGTAGCCGCTGGCCAACAACCGGGCCTCGGCGGCCTGCACGAACTTCGGGAAGATCGGATTGTCCAGCTCGGGGACGATGAGACCGATCGATCCCGCGTGCGGGCTCGAGTGCAGCGCCTGCGGGGCGTAGCCGAGTTCCGCGAGGACACGCACGACGCGTTCGTGGGTCTGCGGGCTGACCCCGGCCTTGCCGTTCATGACGCGGCTGACCGTGGCCTCGCTGACACCAGCGAGCGCTGACACGTCCCGCAGCCGGATCCTCACGTCTGGGGACTGTACGCCGGTGTTGCAAGAAAGTGAAGAACCATTGCAAGAATCTTGCAATGGTTCTTCTGTTTCCGTAATGTGAACAGCGGCGGCGCCTGCGGGTGCCACCATCGTGAAGACCCGAACGAATCCAATCACCCCGCCGATCCCTGTCGGCACACCAACCTCCTGAGGGGGAGACATCATGCGCGTACAACGCCGCCTGATCGCCTTCGCCGCCGTCGCCGCCCTGGTGGGCGCCGCATGTGGCAGCGATTCCGATACAGCATCCAATGACACCAGCGACAGCGGTGCAACCGAGACCACCGAGGCGATGACGGAGTCGACCGAGGCTCCCGAGTCGACCGACGCTCCGGCGACCACGGAGGAAGCGACCACCGAGACCACCGAGTACGTGGCCCCGCCCCGCGGCGACGCCGACCTCGTCATCTGGGCCGACGACACCCGGGCACCCGTGCTCGAGCCCATCGCCGCCGCGTTCGGAGAAGAAGAGGGCATCACCGTCCAGGTGGTCGAGGTTCCCTTCGACCAGATCCGCGACCAGCTCAGCATCGCCGGCCCCGCCGGTGAAGGCCCCGACATCGTCACGGGCGCGCACGACTGGCTCGGTGAGCTCGTCTCCAACGGCGTCGTCGCCCCGATCGACCTCGGTCCCGACGCCGAGCTGTACGCCCCGGTCGCGATCGAGGCCTTCACCTACGACGGCGCGCTGTACGGCGTCCCGTACGCCATCGAGAACATCGCCCTGATCCGCAACGTCGACCTCGTCCCCGAGGCGCCGGCCACGTTCGAGGACCTCGAGGCCACGGCACTCGCACTCCAGGCCGACGGCACCGTCGACGTGCCGCTCGCTGTCCAGCAGGACCCTGCTGACCCGTACCACAACTACCCGCTGTTCAGCGCAGCCGGTGGGTACGTGTTCGGCCAGAACGACGACGGCACCTACAACGCCGACGACGTCGGCATCGACTCCGAAGGTGGCCTCGTCGCTGCTCAGAAGTTCGCCGACTGGAGCAACGAGGGCCTGATCTCCAAGGACGTCAGCTACGACATCATGAACGAGTCGTTCTCGACCGGCAAGGCGCCGTTCGCGATCACCGGCCCGTGGGCCGTCGGTGGCTTCACCGATGCCGGCATCAACTTCGTCGTCGAGCCGATCCCGCCGGTGGCGGGTGGCACCGCCGAGGTCTTCGTCGGCGTCCAGGGCTTCATGCAGTCGGCGTTCAGCGAGAACCCGGACCTGGCCACGACGTTCATGGTCGACTACCTCGGCACCGAGGAAGTGCAGCTCGCGCTGTTCGAGGCCGGCGGTCGCCCGCCGGCCATGCTCAGCGCCTACGACCAGGTGTCGAGTGACCCGATCATCCAGGGCTTCGGCGCTGCGGGCCAGCAGGGCACGCCCCTGCCGGCGATCCCCGCGATGTCGTCGGTCTGGGAGAGCTGGACCGACGCCTACTCGCTGATCTTCACCGGAACGGATCCGGTCCAGGCGTTCACCGACGCCGCCACCCAGATCCGCGACAAGATCGCAGAAGGCTGATCTTCGGATGACCACCGCCGATCCCCGAGAGGAGGAATCCCGCTCCGGCGGGGCGTCCTCCTCTCGGGGCGGCGCGTCCGGCGGCGGCACGGCAACGCTGCCGGAGTCAGAGAACTACTACGACGGCATGCCACCGTTGCAGATGCCGACCGGCCCGCGGTACGGGGCCTCGCTCGGACTGATCGTCAAGTACCTGCTGCTCGGCCTGGTGAATGCGCTCGTCCTCGCGTCGCTGCCGACGATGTTCGACAAGCCCGACTACGGGCTCGCGATCTCGGCGATCGTCGCGCTCGTCATCATCGACGTCGTCTACATCCCCAGGCGGCACTTCATCCCCGCGAAGTACCTGCTGCCCGGAACCCTGTTTCTTCTGGTCTTCGCCGTCTATCCGATCTTCTATCTGATCTACATCTCGACCACGAACTACGGGACCGGGAACAACCTGGACAAGCAGACCGCGATCGAGCGGATCGAGGCCAACTCGGTCAGCGCCGGTGCCGATTCGATCCGTTACGACCTGCAGATCCTCGCGAAGGGCAACCCCGGCGGCGAGTTGGTCTTCCTCCTGACCGATCCCGATGGCAACCGGTTCATCGGAACCGCCGACGGCCGCACCCCGATCGACGAGTCCGAGATCATCGAGGACGGTCGCCGCGAGACCATCGACGGCTACGTCGCCCTCAACACGGGCCAGGCCAACGACCGCGTCGACGAGGTCAACGCCCTGATCGTCCCGGGGCCGAGCGGCGACATCGTCAACGACGGCTTCGGCGCCGCGTTCGCGAAGACCCAGACACGCGTCTACGACCCCGAGACCGACACGATCTTCGACTCGTCGACCAACACGACCTACACCGTCGAGAACGGACAGTTCGTCAGCGAGAACGGTGATGCCCTGGTCCCGGGCTGGCGCGCCGGTGTCGGGCTCGACAACTACGACCGCCTCGTCAACGACGACCAGACCCGCAACGTGTTCTTCCGGGTGCTGCTGTGGACGATCCTGTTCTCCCTCTTCTCGGTCGCCCTGTCGTTCGGGCTCGGTCTGCTGCTCGCGCTCGTGTTCAACGAAGAGCGGATGTTCGGCCGACGCTGGTACCGGAGCCTGATCATCATCCCGTACGCCATACCGAGCTTCATGACCGCGCTCGTGTGGCGCGGCATGCTCAACCAGCAGTTCGGGGTGATCAATCGCTGGCTCGGGACGAACCTGCCATGGCTCGACGGCCAGTGGCTGCCGTACTTCTCGATCCTGCTCGTCAACACGTGGCTCGGCTTCCCGTACATGTTCCTCGTGTGCACCGGTGCACTGCAGAGCATCCCGTCCGACCTCACCGAGGCCGCCGCCGTCGACGGCGCGGGCGGGTTCAAAGCGTTCCGGCTGATCACCTTCCCGCTGCTGCTCGTGGCCGTCGGCCCGTTGCTCGTGGCCAGCTTCGCGTTCAACTTCAACAACTTCAACATCATCTACCTCTTGACCGAAGGCCGGCCTCCGGTACCGGGCAGTGACGCCGGTCGCACCGACATCCTGATCTCGTACGTCTACAAGATCGCGTTCGCGGGTGGGGGTGGGGTCGACTACGGATTCGCCGCTGCGGTCTCGCTCGTGATCTTCCTGATCGTCGCGACGATCTCGGCCTTCAGCTTCCGCGCCACCCGATCCTTGGAGGAGATGCGATGAACGCGGTCACGCAGTCCTACGAGCCGGAGGCCCCCGCCTTCGAGTACAACCGCCCGTCGATGGGCAAGGTGTTCCGCAAGACCGGGTGGCGCCACGTCGTCGCCTGGGTCGCCTTGGCCTTCGCCTTGTTCCCAGTCCTCTGGGTCATCTCGGCGGCGTTCACCGACGGCAACCTGAGCTCGCAGAGCCTGATCCCGACCGACCCGTCGCTCGACAACTTCCGAGCGCTGATGACCGATCCGGGCCATCCACCGTTCTGGTCGTGGTTCCGGAACTCGATGTTCATCGGCATCACCACCGCAGTGTTGACCGTCGCGATGTGCGCGCTGGCGGCGTTCGCCTTCAGCCGCCTCCGGTTCAAGGGTCGACGGCCCGGGCTGCTGTCGCTGCTGCTCATCCAGATGTTCCCCAACCTGCTCGCGGTGGTCGCCTTGTTCCTGTTCATGACCCGGATCAAAGGCCTGTTCCCGGCGATCGGGCTCGGGTCGTCATGGGGCTTGATCTTCATCTATCTCGGTGGGGCGCTCGGCGTGAACACCTACCTGATCAAGGGCTTCTTCGACACGATCCCCTACACGCTCGACGAGGCCGCGAAGATCGATGGCTGCACCCATTTCCAGATCTTCTACAAGATCATCCTGCCGCTCGCCGCTCCGGTCCTCGCCGTGATCGCCCTGCTGTCGTTCATCACGTCGCAAGCGGAGTTCCTCGTCGCCAGCGTCATGCTCGGCGAGGACAACAAGACGCTGGCCGTCGGTCTGTCGGGCTACGTCCGCGCCGGCTTCGACAACCGCTGGGGGCCGTTTGCGGCCGGCTCGCTGATCGGCGCGATCCCGGTGGTGCTGTTGTTCATGTTCCTGCAGCGGTTCATCGTGTCGGGACTCACGTCCGGCGCCGTCAAGGAATGACCCGCCCGTCCGGGTGGCGGCTCGCCGACGAACCACACCACGACGGCTCCCCCCGCTACCTCTCCGCCGGACCGCGCCGGGTCGGGGCGACGCTCACGGCGAGCATCCGGGTCCCCGACGCCTGCGGCACCACACGAGTGCGGCTCCGCACGACCCCCGATGCGGAACCCGCGATCGCCGAGGCAGCGATCGCGTCCCGCGACAGCGGTGCGAGCTGGTGGGACGTCCACGTTCCGCTCACGATGCCGGTCACGAACTACCGCTTTCTCCTCGACGGCGGCGCGCTCGGGAGGTGCTGGCTGAACGGGGCCGGCGTGTTCCACCGCGACGTCACCGACGACGCCGACTTTCGCATCTCGACAGCCACTCCCCCGCCGACCTGGCTCGGCGACACCGTCGGCTACCAGATCTTCATCGACCGCTTCGCCGACTCGGGCGCCGATCGACCGGAGCCGGACTGGGCGATCGCTCAACGGTGGACCGATCCGATCCGCAACGTGAAAGGCATCCGTGCGCGCCAGTGGTTCGGCGGCGACCTCCACGGCATCGAACAGCACCTCGACCATCTCGAATCGCTCGGCATCACCCTGATCTACCTGACGCCGTTCTTTCCCGCCGGATCGATGCACCGTTACGACGCGTCGACGTTCGACCACGTCGATCCGGCGCTCGGCGGTGACGACTCGTTGATCTCACTGGTGGCGGCCGCCCACCGGCGCGGCATCCGGGTCATCGGCGACATCACGCTCAACCACACGGGCGATCACCACGACTGGTTCACCACGGCCCGCGACGACCCGAACGCCGCCGAACGTGGCTACTACTTCTTCGACGACGCCGAGCCGTACGGGTACGTCGCCTGGCACGGCGTGGCCTCGCTGCCGAAGCTCGACCACCGGGACGCGAACCTGCGTGCCCGGTTCTACGACGGCCCCGACTCGATCGCCGCCCGGTACCTCGACGAGCCATTCGGGCTCGACGGGTGGCGCGTCGACTGTGCGAACACGACCGCGCGCCACGGCGCGATCGACGACAACCACGAGGTCGCGCGAACGATGCGCACCACGATGGCCGATGTCGGCGACGACCGCTGGCTGGTCGCCGAACACTGCTACGACTCGGCTGGAGATCTCGACGGCACGGGGTGGCACGGCGTGATGGCGTACCAGTGGTTCACCCGGCCACTGTCGGGCTGGCTCAAGGGGCCCGAACCGCGCTCGGTGATGGCCGCCGTGGAACTGATCGACCTCGACGGCAACGACCTGGTGCGGTCGATGCGCGAACTCGCCGCCAACATCTCCTGGTCTGCTCGCCAGGCGTCGATGACGATGCTCGACTCCCACGACACCGCTCGATTCCGCACCGTCGTCGACGGCGACGCGACCCTGCACCTGGTGGGTCTCACTGCGCTGTTCACGATGCCCGGGGTGCCGACGCTGTTCGCCGGCTCGGAGCTGGGCGTCGAGGGCGACTCGATGGACACCGCGCGGGTCCCGTTCCCGTGGGACCGGCTCGGCGGCGACGACGCCGGGTTCCTCGAACGTGTCCGCGAGCTCGTCGAGCTGCGCCGTCGCAGCGTGGCGCTCCGGTTCGGCTCGATGCGCTGGCTCGATGCGACCGCCGACTCGGTCACGTTCGTGCGGGAACACCCCAGCGAGACAGTGGTCGTGCGCCTCGTGCGTGCCGCATGCGACGACCTCGTGGTGTCGCGCCGTGACCTCGGCCTCCCGTCGAGCGACGGGCAGCCGATCACCCTCTCCGGCACACCCGGCGCCGCCGTGATCGCGTTCGCCGACCCCGCCGGAACAGACCGGCGATAGCGTCGTCCGACGTGAATCAGATGAAGAACCGGATGCAGGCGCTCGGCCTGCTCGACCGCTCGTTCAAGGCCGCCAGCGACGACGACCTCGCCACCGCGATCGAGGCGCTCGACGACGACCACCGCGAGGGCCTCGAGTCGGTGATCGACACGATCTCGCCCGAGGGCGTGCGCGCCGGGGTCAAGGCCGGCCGGATCGACGGCGGCATGGAGGCGATCGCCGCCGTCCTCACCGACGTCTGTCTCGCCGACTGCATCGAGCAGCTCGGTGACCACGCCGACAATCCGTCGACCGACGAACTCCGCGAGGTGCTCCCCGGTCTCGTCGAGCGCCACGGGCTGGCGATCACCCAGATCATGCTCGCCTCGACCGTGGCGGGCGAAGCCCCGGCGTCGGCGATCATCCGCGACCTCCTGAAGTCCGACGAACTCGTCGCGCTGCCGAAGGCCGAGGAGATCACGATCGCTCCGCTGATCGACACCCAGAAGCGCTCCGCCGAGGAGCAGGCCGCCATCAAGGCCAAGCGCGCCGAGGCGAAGGCCGCGAAGAAGGAAGCCGAGCGCGCCCGCAAGGCCCAGGCCGCCGCCGCCCGCAACCGCTGACGTGACGCCAGGGGTCAGACCCCCGGCGTGACACCTGCGAGCACCTGGCGTTCGTGGTCGAGCAGCCAGGCCTTGGTGTCGACGCCGCCGGCGAACCCGGTCAGCGCACCGTTCGACCCGACCACGCGGTGGCAGGGCACGACGATCGAGATCGGGTTGCGACCGTTCGCCGCGCCGACCGCTCTCGCCTTGCGCCGATCACCCATGCGCGCTGCCTGCTCGCCGTAGCTGACGGTGGTACCGAACTCGATCGTGCGCAGCGCCGACCACGCCGCCAGCTGGAAGTCGGTGCCGACCGCGTCGAGCGGTACGTCGAAGTCGCGCCGTTCACCGGCGAAGTACTCGTCGAGTTGCTGCGCTGTCGACGCGAGCACCGGATGGTCGGCCTGTTCGGTCGTGGGCGACAACCGGACGCGGGATGGATCGTCCTCCGGCCACAGGATGGCGCGGACACCTGCATCGGAGGCGACGATCGTGAGCGGGCCGACCGGTGTGTCGACGACGGTGGAGACGAGTGCGGGGATCATGGTGCTGCTTTCGTGATCGAGGGGATCGATGAGGCGAGGCTCGCCCACAGGTGATGAACGGCGTAGGACCGCCAGGGAGCCCAAGCCGCGGCGTGCTCGGTATCGAGACCGAGACGGTCGAGGGCGTGGCGGACCCCGAGGTCGTTCGTGAGGAACACATCCGGATGGCCGAGGCCACGCATCACCACGTAGTCGGCCGTCCACGGTCCGATGCCCCGGAGCGCGAGCAACTGCTCATGGGCCCTCGCCGGATCGACCCCGACGTGCAGTTCCACCTCGCCATCCGCGATGGCTGCGGCGAATCCACGGATCGCGTCACGTCGTGATGCAGGCATCGAGAACGCGTCATCGGGGGCAGCAGCGAGGGCCTCGGGGGTCGGGAACAGGCGGGTCAACCCGTGGTCGCCAGCCGGCAGCGGTGCTCCTGCAGCTTCGACGATGCGGGCGGCCACCGTGCGCGCACCGGCGACCGACACCTGCTGACCGACCATGGCTCGCACGGCGGTTTCGACGGGGTCGACGCTCGCCGGTGCCCGCCGACCGGGCACGCGATGCACGAGCGCCGCCATCGCCGGATCGCGAGCGAGCGTGCCGTCGACCGCCTCCGGATCGCTGTCGAGATCGAGCAGCCGGCGGATCCGCTGCACTGCGGCCGCGAGATCCGACGACGCCTCCAGTTCGAGGTGCGCATCGACGTGGTCGCTGTGTGCACGCAGGGTCGCGACACCCGGTCCGCCGGGCAGGGCGAGCGACCGGCGGTACGTCTCGCCGTCCCACGACTCGACGCCGGGAACGGCACGCTCGCCGACGAACGCGATCGCAGCATCGGCGGCGAAGGGTGCTCGGACGGCGAGCCTCAACGTCACACCGACGGCCGGTGTCGTCGGCTCCCCTGCCGGACCACCCGCCGACTGCGCGGCACGCAGCGCCGTCGGCGACGTGGCGAACACGTCGCGCACGGTGTCGTTGAACTGACGGATGCTGCCGAAACCGGCGGCGAACGCGATCTCGGTGAACGACATCGAGGTCGTCTCCACGAGCACCCGTGCGGTGTGGGCGCGCTGGGCGCGTGCGATCGCGAGCGGCCCGGCGCCGAGTTCGTCGGTCAGGACCCGGTTGAGATGGCGCTGGCTGTATCCGAGACGACGAGCGAGCCCCGGGACACCCTCGCGTTCGACGACGCCGTCGGCGATGAGGCGCATCGCCCGCGCCACGACGTCGTGGCGGGCATTCCATTCGGGCGAGCCAGGAGACGCATCGGGTCGACACCGCTTGCACGCCCGGAACCCGTTGACCTGCGCGGCGGCAGCGGTCGGGAAGAAGTCGACGTTGGTGCGCTTCGGCGTGATCGCGGGGCAGCTCGGTCGGCAGTAGATGCCGGTGGTCCGCACGGCGGTGACGAACCAGCCGTCGAAGCGCTGGTCACGGCTCTGCACCACGAGGTAGCAGTGGTCGTGGTCGAGGGGAGGCACCGGTCCATCATGCCTGACGAAGACGCGCCATCCTGGCGGAAATCGGCCACCGCCGTCGGTGCCTCCGCGGCAGCGCGACCTGTCAGTCGCCGGCGACGGGAACGAACGTCTCGTCGGTGTGGACGTACGTCGGCCCGGCATCCGGCGACCCGGCCGGAACCAGCCGGAACCGGAGCAGGTACAGACCGAGCACGCAGAACATCACGCCACCGAGGAAGCCGAGTTGCTTGCCGACGATCTGCGCGAGCGCACCGATCAGCAACCCGCCGGCGACGGAGCCGACCTCGAAGAACATCGTGAAGGAGCTGACCGCCCAGGCGCGATCGCTGTCGCTCGCCCGGTTCACGGTGAGGGCGAGCAGCGACGGGTAGTTGAACGCCATGCCGATGCCGACGAACACCGAGGCGATCCACAGCGCCGGGATCGACGGGAACGACGCGAGGATCAGGAGCCCGATCAACACGTTGCCGAGCGCGATCGTCACCGCTCGCCGCGGTCCGAGCCGCTCCGGCAACGTGGCACCGAAGATGCGCACGAGCACCGAGACGAGCGCGTACACGGCGAACAACCCACCGGAGCTGGCCATCCCGACGGTGCGCGAGTAGTCCGGCACGAACGCACCGAACGATGCGAACGCGGCGACGCCGGAGGCGAGGACGAGGCCCGGCATGATCGCTGCCGGATGGATCAGCCGACGACGACCGGTGGCGGGAGCCGCCGATGGGATCGAGTCGTCGACGACGTCGGTCGTCTCGACGCGGGCGGGAGCGAACAGCGCGAGCCCGGCGGCCACGAACGCGAACAGACCGGCGATGAAGAAGGCGCGCTCGAAGTTCGTGTCGTCGAGCAGCGCCTCACCGATGATCGGGCCCATCCCGATCCCACCGAACACCGCAACGGAGAAGTAGCTGGCGCCCTCGGCGCGTCGCGCCCGGGGCGACATGTCGGCGATCAACGTTGCGGCACCGACGAAGACGGCCGCTTCACCGATGCCGGTGAGGCCGCGCAACAGCAGCAACTGCCAGAACTCGGTGATCTGGCTCGACCCGATACCACTGATGCCGGCGAGCGTGGCTCCCGCGACCATGAGCACGCGCCGTCCGTAGCGGTCGGCGAGCCGTCCGAGCAGCGGACGTGCACAGATCGCCGCGAGCGCGAACACCGCCACCGTCACGCCGATCCCGAACTCGCCGGCCTGCAGCGGACCTTCGATGAACAACGGCACGATCGGGATCAGCATCCCGATGTAGATGAAGAACACGAGCGCCGTTCCGGTGACGATCAGGAACGGGCGCGTCAACAACGAGGTGCGTTCCTCGGGCGCGTTCGTCGTCGGCGACATCGGCTTCATCCTGCCTTGACAACAACTCCGAATCGCAAGCGCATTCCCGCCGCTGACCGATGTCACACCCTGGGGTGTTCCGGCTCAGACCCGGGAGACGTCGACCGACACCGACAGCGACTGAGTCGACGACGGACCGACCACGACACCGCGCACCGGTGCGACATCGGCATAGTCCCGGCCCCAACCGATCGTGACGTGCCGCGACGGCGACACGATCCCGTTCGTCGGATCGAAATCGAGCCAACCGTGATCGGGAATCCACACCGAGCACCACGCATGTGACGCATCCGCGCCGATCGACTTCGGCTCACCCGGCGGCGGATCGGTCTCGATGTAGCCGCTGACGTACCGGGCCGCGAGACCGATCGTGCGAAGACAACCGACGGCGAGATGAGCGAAGTCCTGGCACACACCGCGCCGGTTCGCCAGGACGACATCGAGTGGGGTGCTGACCTCGGTGAAGGAGGAATCGAACGCGAACGTCTCGAAGATCTGTGTGCAGAACGCGACCGTCGCTTCGACGATCGGGCGGCCGGGCCGGAACGACTGCGACACGAGATCGAACAGGGCCAGCCGGTTGCGATCGACGGTGACGAAGCGTGACGGCGCAGCGAACGGCGCCACATCGAGCGCCATCGGGCCGCGAAGCCCGGAAACCGTCGCCGCCACACGCTCCCAGGCCATGTCGACACGGGGGAGCTCCTGCGCCCAGATCACCGCTTCCGTGATCGCCATCACCGTGAGGCCGTCGTGCGGAGCGTGCAATCCGAACTGGACGACCCGATTGCCGAACACGTCCTCGCGCTCGTCGTACTCGTCGGCCTCGGGTGTGGTGGTGACCACCGACGACAGCACCCGCTGCGACGGCGTCGGGCGAGCGAGCACGCACGCCACGCTGTATCCGTCGAGCATCGTCGCGCCGTACCAGTAGTCGGTCAGGTGGACGACGCGGTAGTGCTGGCCCGGCATCTCAGCTCCGTCCCATCATGCGAGGATCGACCGGGGCAGCGAGGTACGAGCCGACGACGTCGCGGGCGAGCAGGTCGCAGGCACCGAAGACCTCGTCGAGCGCGGCGACGACGGTGTCGATCGACCCGAACGACGCCTCGTCGAGCGCGGTGAGCACGCCGTCTGCGGTTTCGACACCCAGGGTCCACTCGAGGCGCTCGGCCTGATGGCGAACGGTGGCGATCGCTGAGGCAGCCGACCGCGGATTGTGCACGTCAGCGACGACGAGGTGCAGTGCTCGCTCGAACTCGACGTCGCTGCGGTGACGCCGCCGATAGGCAACGAGGCTCTCGTTGGAGGCCAGCACGATCTCGATCACCCGCTGGCGCTGGAAATCGAGGCGATGGTCATCGGACGCGATCATCGAACCGGTCCACTCCGTGACAGCCGATGCGTCGCCCAGTCCGAATGCACCACGGACCCCGTCGATCACACCGAACGCACGCTCGAGACGCCGGCCGACCTCGCCGAATCGCCACGCCGGGCCGTGGAGCACGCTCTCGTTCCAGAGGCCGACCAGCGAGGCGAGATCGATCAGGATCGCCTCGAGGTGACGGCCGTCGATCCGGGCGATGTCGACGACCGACGTGGCGGTTCCGTCCGTCGGGATCAACCATCGGAGCTGCGCGCGCGACTCGGCGAGCCGCGACAGCATCCGACCGGCGGTGACGGAGAAGAACTCGCGCACCGATGCGGCCTCGGCGAGGAACGACCCGAGCTGGTTGGCCAGCGCCTCGACGGCGAGCGCGAACGTCGCACCAGCCCGGTCGGCCGTTGTCGCATCGACGCGACCCGAGACACCGGCCACCGCCGCGAGCATGTCGAGGCCGTTGACCACCCATGGCTCCGCGACCTCGGCGTCGACGAGCCCACTGGTCCGGTCGAGGACGACCTCCATCGATCGGGCGACGATTTCGGCCCGCTCCATCGCCCGCCCGGCCCAGTACAGGGCCTCGGCCGCCCGGGTGGGAACCGAGGTGATCAGGTCGACCTGGGGCAGCGGGTCGCGACGCCGGACCGCCGGTGGCGCGACGGTCCCGCCGACCACCCACACGTCCTTCGCGGTCGCCAGGGTCGGCGACATCGGATCGTCGCCGGGGGCCAACACGCGAGCGCTCCCCCCCTGCAACACGTCGATGCCCTTGTCGCTCGCGACGAGATGCAGCCGCAACGTGACGGCGCGTTGGACGAGTTCGCGGCCGTCGTAGCTCGGATACGTCGTCCACGAGGTCGCTGCCCGCTCGGCTGCCGGCATGAACGGCAACGGCCACACCCCCTGATAGTCGGAGTCGCGACCGGTCAACCAGGCGCCGCTCGCATCCCAGTACTCGCCGAGCGCCGGGTCCTCGAGCACGCCACAGCCGTGGGCGTTCGCCAACGCCACCCGACGGGATCGGGCCGCGAGCAGCAGCCCGGGCACGCCGACGCTGCCCTCGGCGTTGACCTCCATCGGGTCGCAGCGATCGTCCTCGAGGCGGCGGAACAGGACGTCGACGGGCTCGAGACCCGAGAGCGATCGCAGCCACACGCGGCGCTGCCGCACGACGAGATCCGCGCCCTCGGCGAGGTTCAGCCCCAATCGGGTGGCCAGGTACGACTGCTCGACGTACGACGCGTGATCGACACCGCCGGACAGCATCACGATCCGGGGGTTGCGCGTGGCCGCCACGTCGGCGAGACCGTCACGCAGACGGTCGGCGAAGGGGTCGAGGGATCGGAGGGCTCGCCCCCCGGGCAGCCGCGAGATCATGTCCCGATGCACCCGAGCGGCCACCGAGCGCCCGAGGAGCGCGTAGCCGACACCGGCCGGCGCGTCGGTGATGTCGCGCACCACCCGCCAGCGTCCGTCGAGATCCCGCACGACGTCGACGGCATAGTTGGTCATCCAGCGCCGGTGCGGGCGGGTGCCGAACGCCGCAAGCCGGTACTTCGGACTGCCCCACAACGCGATCGGATCGACCACGCCGTCGGTCAGCAGACTTCGCGGGCCGTGGAGGTCGCCGAGGATCGCTTCGAGCATCCGCATCCTCGCGATCGCTCCGTCGGCGAGCTCGACGAACTCGTCGCCGTCGATCACGAGCGGGATGGGGTCGAGACGCCACGGCCGTGATTCGAGCGCCACCATCCGACCATCTGCACGCAACGGAAGGTCGTGGACGATGTGTCCAGCCCCCTCAGCGGCGAGCAGGCGGTCGTGGTCGATCTGTCTCCCGGCGAGATCACCGAGCCCGGCGATCGATGCCATCAACGCGGAAGCGTCGACGCCGCCCGGGCTGAACATGCCGCTCGGTGCATCCATGTCGATGTCCATGCGGTCGGTCACTCGTGAACGACGTACTGCTCGTGCATCACCCGATCGAGGCGCGACAGGGCGAGCTGGACGTCTTCCATCGCCGCGTCGAGCGCGGCGCCGTCGTCCGCGGCCGGACGGCTCCGCCGGAGCTGGCGATCGGCCGCCTCGACGGCACCCAGGACCGTCGAGTACTCGGGCAGGCGCAGGATCGACGTCCGCATCTCGGCGAGGCATCCGGCCACCGATCGCGGGAAGCGGTGGTCGAACAGCAGGAACCGCACGACCGCCGGTCCGCTGATGGGACCGCGGGTCGCCCGCTGGAACATCTGCAGCGCCGACAGCGACCGCAGCACACCCATCCACTGGACCTCGGCGAAGTCTTCGACAGCGCCCGGCGGGAGCGACAGCAGGCTCGCCGCACGAACACCGAGCACTCGGGTGGTCATGTCGGCGCGTTCGATGTAGCGACCGAGACGCCACATCTCGAACACCTCGTCGCGGGTGATCGTCGAGATCAGCACACCGTCGAGACGGCGACTCTCGTCGATCACCCGGCTGAGGAAGCGGTCGCGCCGTCGACGCTCGACCGACGTCACGGCCGCACCGCGAACGTAGATCGACAGGTCGTTGATGGTCTGCCACGCCTCACGCGGCAGCACCTCGCGGCACGTGCGCAGGTTCTCACGGCTGCGCTCGACGCTGTTGAGGATGCTGTTGGGGTGTTCGCGGTCGGCGATCAGGAACTGCGCGACCTGGCTCTCGTCGGAACCGCTCACGGCCGGCAGTCGTACGTCACTACCGGAGATCGTGACCAGGGGCTGCCACCGCGACGACGCGGTCGGCAGATCGGCGAGCACGTCGCCGTAGGCGCGCAGCACGCGTGCGGAGTCCTCGGCTCGCTCGGCATAGCGAGCGGCCCAGTACATCCGGTCGGCGACCCGGGACAGCAGCGCCATCAGTCGATCCCCTGCGATTGCGATTGCGATTGCGATTGCGATTGCGATCCGGTCGGCACGGAGTCGACGATCCAGGTGTCCTTGCTCCCGCCGCCCTGCGACGAGTTCACCACGAGCGAGCCCTTGGTGAGCGCGACGCGGGTCAATCCACCGGCGGTGACGTAGCTGTGTTCGCCGGTCAGGATGAACGGGCGAAGGTCGAGGTGGCGTGGTTCGATGCCGTCCTCCACGAGCGTCGGGCCGGTCGAGAGATCGAGGATCGGCTGCGCCACCCAGTTGCGAGGATCGGCGCGAATCGCCTCGGCCGCGGTGTCGAGTTCGTCGGCCGTGGCGCGGTTGCCGATCACGATGCCGTAGCCGCCGCTCTCGTTGGCAGGCTTCAGGACGAGGTCGCCGATGTTCGCCAGGACATGGTCGCGCTCGTCGTCGTACATGCAGCGATACGTCGGCACGTTGGGGATCAGCGGCTCCTCGTCGAGGTAGTAGCGCACCATGTCCGGCACCCAGGCGTACACGCACTTGTCGTCCGCCACCCCGGCGCCCGGGGCGTTGGCGATCCCCACGTTGCCCGCCTTCCACGCCCGCATCAGGCCGGCCACACCGAGCATCGACTCCGGCAGGAACGCCTCGGGGTCGATGAACAGGTCGTCGATCCGTCGGTAGATCACGTCGACGCGTTCGAGTCCCTGGATCGTCTTCATGTAGACGCAGTCGTCGTCGCCGACCACCAGGTCCTGCCCCTCGACGAGTTCGGCCCCCATCCGTTGCGCGAGGAAGGAGTGTTCGAAGTAGGCGGAGTTGTAGATGCCCGGCGTGAGCACCACGATCGTCGGGTCGTACCGCCCCTCGGGAGCGAGCGAGGACAGGAGCTTGTTGAGTTCGTCGGTGTACGCATCGACGGGGCGGATGCGGTGTCGTTCGAACAGTTCGGGGAATGCCCGCTTGGCGACACCCCGGTTCTCGAGGACGTAGCTGACGCCCGACGGCACCCGGAGGTTGTCCTCCAACACGTACAGCTGACCATCCCCGGCGCGCACGAGGTCGGAGCCGGAGATGTGGGCCCACACGCCGTGTTTGGGGTGGACGCCTCGGCACTCCGGGCGGAAGTTCGCCGAGTCCTCGAGCAGCTCGGCCGGGAACACGCCGTCGGCGATGATCTGCTGGTCGTTGTAGATGTCGTCGATGAACCGATTGAGCGCCCGCAGGCGCTGCGCGAGGCCCCGCTCGACCACGGCCCACTCCTCGCCGTCGATCAATCGGGGGATGATGTCGAAGGGCCAGGCGCGGTCGATGTTCTCGCCGTCGCTGTACACCGTGAACGAGATCCCCATCGTCAGGATCTCGAGATCCGACACTCGCTGGCGGGCCCGGACCTCGTCGATGCCCAGGCGTTGGATCAGCTCGATCAGGTCTCGTGCGATCGGTCGGGGGCTCCCGTCGGCCTCGAGTAGTTCGTCCACTCCTGCCGACCGTACCTCGTCTGCCCCGATCGCCAACAGCCCCATTCAGTTTCGTTCTCGTGAACTCGTGCGGGAGTAATCCCGCAACGAATTCACGAGAAGGGGCGGGAGCGGTCCGAGAGGGTGCGGGCCGATACGCTTCGATCGCACGGGGTGTCCCGCTCGGCCCACGAGGCCCGACCGGACGACACACGCACAGGGGGCCGCATGGCCACGATCTCGCACCCGCTCTCCTCCCGGATCGCTCAACGACACGGCATCGTCACCCACGACGAGCTCACGATCGACGGCTTCTCGGAACACTCGCTTCGTTGGCAGCTCGCCCACGACGTCCTCGTGCCCGTGCACCGTGGCGTCTACCGCATGGCCACCTCGCCCGACACGTTCGAGGCGCGCTGCGTCGCTGCCTGTCTCGCCGACCCGACGGCGATCGTGACCGGTGTCGCCGCTGCCCGCCTCTGGGAGTTCCGCCACGTGTGGCGACCCGAGGTCCCGCACGTGATGGTCGGTCACGATCGGACACCGATGACGCGTGGCGTCGTCCTTCGTCGCTCGAATGCGATCGACGCCTCCGACGCCGTCGCCCGCAACGACGGGATCGTCGTGGCGAGCCCGCCACGTGCGTGGTTCGACTGCGCACGCGACGTCGACGACGAGCGCTTCGAACGCCTCACCGAGTGGGTGCTCGACCATCACGCCGACCTCCAGACGCTCTGGAGGCTGACACGCCGGTTGCGCGCCAAGGGCCGGCCCGGGCTCGGCCGGATCAATCGGGTGATGTCCCGTCGCGCCGACTGGCAGAAGCCGGCAGGTTCAGGACTGGAGCTGCGAGTGCTCCGGGCACTGGAGCGACGGGGCGTGGAACTCGTGCGGCAGTTCCCACTCGTCCTCCCGAACGGCAAGGCCATCCGGATCGACGGCGCCGACCCCGCCATCAAGTGGGCGTTGGAGGTCGACCACGTCAGCTGGCACGGCGGTCGCCAGGAGACGCAGGAGGACAAGGTCCGCGACCGCGCCCTGCGGCGCCTCGACTGGCAGGTCGACCGGGTCACCGATCAGGAACTCGACGACGACTTCACCGGCACGATCGGCGAACTGGTCGAGATCCACGCCCACCGTCGCGCCACCTTCCGCGCCGCCTGACCGCTTCTCGTGAACTCGTTGCGGGATTACTCCCGCACGAGTTCACGAGAACGGGGCGGCGTGGGCGGTGGTCACTCGGTCGGGGGTTTGGGCTCCTTGGGGAGGCCGAGGACGCGTTCGCCGACGATGTTGCGCTGGATCTGGCTGGTGCCGCCCCAGATCGTCTCGGAACGGGAGAAGAAGAACGACGACATCATCGCGCTGACGGGATAGCCCTCACGACGCTTGTCGCGGGCCGCGCCGGGCCAGCCGCCCGACTCCGGGCCGGCGTCGATCAGCATGCCCTCGGCGCCGAAGATGTCGACGGCGAGTTCCATCGCCGCCTTGTGCATCTCCGACCAGAACATCTTGTTGGTCGCGCCGAGCGCAATCGTGCCCATGTCACCGCCGCCGCTCAGCGTGGCCGACAGGTTGCGGAGGCCGTTGATCTTCAGGATCTGGATCTTGGTGTAGTACTCCATCAGACGCTGACGGATCAGCGGATCGTCGATCAGGCCCTTGTCGGTGGCAGCCTCGACCAGCAAGCGGTACTCCTCGGCGAACCGGCGGTACCCGGTGGTGGCCGACTGACCCCGCTCGAAGGCCAGCGTCGAGTTGGCCACCTTCCAGCCGTTGTTGACGCCACCGACGACTGCGTCCTTCGCGCACCGGGCGTTGTCGAAGAACACCTCGCAGAACTCGGCGGTGCCGTCGGGCTGGACGATGCCACGGACCTCCACGCCCTCCTGGCGCATCGGCACGAGCATGTACGAGATGCCGGCGTGCTTCTTGGCGTCCTGGTCGGTGCGAGTCAAGAGGAAGCAGTAGTCGGCGTGGTGGCCCTGGGTGGTCCACACCTTCTGGCCGTTGATGACCCACTCGTCGCCGTCGAGCACCGCGGTGGTCTTCAACGACGCGAGGTCGGAACCGGAGTTCGGCTCCGAGAACCCCTGACACCAGCGGGTCGTGCCGCTGAGGATGCCCGGGAGGAACTCCTTCTTCTGCTCCTCGGTGCCCCACTGCAGGATCGTCGGGCCGACGAGTGTGTCGCCGAAGAAGTCGCCGCGCATCGGTGCCTTCGCGTTCGCGAACTCCTCCGAGAGGACCACCCCCTGCATCGTGGTGAGTCCCTTGCCGCCGTACTCGGCGGGCCAGGTGGCGCAGATCCAGCCGCCTTCGAACAGCTTCTGCGGCCACTCCTCGTTGAACCGCTTGCGTTCGTCGTCCGACATCTCGAACCCGTCGTCGAACCATCCGTCGGGCAGATTGTCGTGCAGCCAGGTCCTGATCTCGGTTCGGAATTCCTCGGCTTCGGGGGGATAGGAGAGATCCATACGCCCCATTCTGCCAGTCGACTTGACCCGCGGGTCAAGTCAAGCGGCACCGATCGTCGCCGGACCATTCACACGCAGGAAACACTTCGGCGACAAACGGGAAATCCGCCACCTTTAGGTTGCGCTCGCAATCCGGGCGGCAATGGCGCCACTGGACCTCGCAATCCCCTTTCCCTATCCCTACTTGGAGGACCCGTGCGCAAACGTGCATTGAGAATTGCTTCCGGCCTGGGTGGCGTCGTCGCCATCTTGGCCATCACACCATCGGTCGGCTTCGCCCAGGACTACGTCCCGACGACACAGGACTACCTGAACAACATCTGGGTGTTCATCGCCGGCGTGCTGGTGTTCTTCATGCAGGCGGGCTTCGCGCTCGTCGAGGCGGGTCTCACCCGTGCGAAGAACGTCGTGAACATCTTCGCCAAGAACATGACCGATGCCATCGTCGGCATCCTGGCCTTCTTCGCGACCGGTTGGGCGTTCGCGTTCGGTGAGAGCGGCGGCTGGTTCATCGGCACCAGCAACTTCTTCCTCCAGGATCTCGACCTGGCTGCGATCCCCGAAGGCGGACTGAGCCCTGCGACGTCGTTCTTCTTCCAGGCCGTGTTCGCCGCGACGGCGGTCACGATCGCCTCCGGGGCCATGGCGGAACGCACCAAGTTCTGGTCGTACGTGATCTTCTCGGCGATCATGTGCGCCTTCATCTACCCGGTGGTCGTGCACTGGACCTGGGGTGGCGGTCTCATCGCCGACATCAACATCAACGGTGCGGTCTTCTCCGACTTCGCCGGCTCCGGCATCGTGCACATGACCGGCGGTATCGCGGCGTTCATGGGTGCGATGTTCCTCGGCCCTCGCATCGGCCGCTACGCCGAAGACGGCTCGCCTCGTGCGATTCCCGGCCACAACATCCCGTTCGCCATCCTCGGTGTGTTCATCCTGTGGGTCGGCTGGTTCGGCTTCAACCCCGGCTCCGAGCTGCTCGCCGACGAGTTCGTGTCGACGATCGCCGTCAACACGATGCTTGCCGCAGCCGCCGGCGGCCTCTTCACCGCCATCACGATCACACTCGTGTCCGGCAAGCCCGACCTCGCCATGATCGGCAACGGTGTCCTCGCCGGCCTCGTCGCCATCACCGCCCCATGTGGTGCGGTCACCCCGCTGGCGTCGGTGCTGATCGGTGCCATCGCCGGAGTACTCGTCGTCGGTGCCGTGCTGTTCTTCGACAAGGTCAAGATCGACGATCCGGTGGGCGCCGTGAGCGTCCACGGTGTCTGCGGCTTCTGGGGCCTGGTCTCGGTCGGCCTGTTCGCCACCTACGACGATGCGTTCCTCGGTCGCGAAGACGCCGGCCTGTTCTACGGCGGTGGCATCGACCAGCTGCTCGTCCAGCTGCTGATGGCAGCCATCATCCTCGTCTGGGTGGTCGTCTGCACCGGCATCCTCTTCGCGGTCCTCAAGGCCACCATCGGCCTGCGGGTCACCCGTGAGGAAGAGATCGAGGGCCTCGACTACCTCGAGCACGGCATCGAGGGCTACGCCCACGACATGGCTCACGCGAGCTGAAACACTTCGATCCAGGCAGAGCCAACAAAGGAACCAACACATGAAACTCGTGACAGCGGTCATCAAGCCGTTCAAGCTCGACGATGTCAAGGATGCGCTCAAGGCCATCGGCGTCGCCGGCATCACCGTCGAGGAAGTCCGCGGCTTCGGCCGTCAGGGCGGCCACACCGAGACCTACCGAGGAGCGGAGTACAAGATCGACTTCGTTCCCAAGGTGAGCCTCGGCATCGTCGTGGCCGACGACGCGGTCGACGGTGTCGTCGACGCCATCGTCTCCTCCGCCGCCACCGGCAAGATCGGCGACGGCAAGATCTGGGTCACCGACGTGGAGCGCCTCGTGCGCATCCGCACCGGTGAAGAAGGGACCGACGCGATCTAGCTGACGTCCTGCATCGGCGTTCTCGCCGATGCCCCTCGGATCGGGCGCACCGTTGCGTCCTGCGAGTCGATCCCCGAGCCTCCTTTGCGTCCTCAGAGGGCAGGCTCGGGGATCGCCGCGTCCGGGGCCGTCGCGTACAGTGACCCAGATGACCACCCTCGACCAGGACTCCCCACCACCGACCACGCCGGCGCAGGCCGGGCGCTGGACCGCGCAGTGGAAGGAGCTGTACGCCGAGGTGATCACCACCGGGCTGTGCACCGGGTGCGCCGGCTGCGTGGTCACCTGCCCCCACGACGTGATCGGTTACGAGCACGAGGAGGGCAAGTACATCCCGTTCCACCTGGAGGAGGAGCTCGGGCTCGACAACTGCGTCCACGGCTTCGGCGAAGGGGGCGGCTGCACCACCTGCACCCGGGCGTGTCCCCGTTTCCGGGCGTGGGAACCGGCGGCCGACATGCATCTGTTCGGCCGGGTCCGTGAACCCGACGAGATGGCCGGCATCTGGCGCCAGCTCTACCTCACCCGCGCCAGCGACGAGATGGTCCACAAGATGGGCCAGGACGGCGGCCTCGTCTCGGCGATGCTGATCTGGCTGCGTGAGCACGACTACATCGACGCCGCGCTGGTCTCGGGCGTCGAGGACGACGACGCCTGGAAGGCGAAGCCCGCCGTGGTCGCCACCAAGGACGAGATCCTGGCGACCGCCGGCAGCCGCTACACCTACTGCGCGAACCCGCTGGCGCTCCCCGAGGCCAAGGAGAAGGGCTACGAGCGACTTGCCCTCGTCGGCATGGGCTGCCAGACGTCGTCGCCACCGACGATGTGGGACCGCAAGGCCGGCAAGGTGTCCAAGCCGTTCCTGTTCAACATCGGTCTGCTGTGCTCGAAGACCTTCGACGACGCCATCTTCACCGAGCTGTTCGAGGCCAAGTACGGGCTGAAGAAGCAGGACATGGTGAAGATGAACATCAAGGGTGTGTTCCAGATCTGGATGAAGGACGGCTCCTACCACGAGATCGATCTCAAGGAGTGCCACGGCTGGACACGCAAGGGATGCACCAGCTGCCCCGACTTCGCCGCCGAGCACGCCGACGTCTCCACGGGCGGCATCGGCGAGGACAACGACTGGACGCTGACGATCGTGCGCACCGAACTCGGTGAAGAGGTGATCGAGCGGATGATCGCCGACGGGTCGATCATCGCGAAGCCCGCCCAGACCGACGAGACCGCCATGCGGTTGTTGCGCCTGCTGTCGATCGTCAGCCGGCGCCGCTGGCCGAAGGAGGCCGATCCGGCCCCGGCGATCGGCGTTCCACCGCCGAAGAAGAAGGCGCCGGCGCCGTCACCCGACGCCGCAGCGAAATCCGACTGAACCGCTCACGCGGTCACGGAATGGAGACCCGGGTGACGCCTACGGGATCGCAGGCCTCCAGATCGGACTGGAAGCGAGCGAGTTCGGCGACCGCGGGATCTCGCACGTCCGGGGTGTCGCTGGTTGCATCCTCGCCGAGACTGTCGAGGTCGTAGTCGTCGATCACACCGAGCATGCAGTCCTGGATCTCCGGGTAGTCCTGGGTCTCGGTCTTCACGAGATCCTGTGCGACCCGTGTCGCACTGGGGTCGGACGTGCACGCAGACACCCCGAACACGGCGGCGAGACCGATGGCGAGCGACGTGATGAGCGGGCGACGAGACGAGATCACAGCACTGCGAGGCTACTGGCGACCGTCCGGCGCGCCACCGGTGACGTCCGTGGTCAGCCGCCGGAGGCCAACTCGACCGCACGTGAGAACACGGCGTCGAGCATCGGTTCGGTGAGTCGCTTGGTGAACGTGTTCTGCTGGCTCGGATGGAACGAGCACACGAGCGTCGGGCCATCGTCGATCGCGACCTCCACGCCGTGGCCGAACTTCGGGCGGGGGCGCACCCCGAAGTGCGCACATGCGGCCTGGTAGCCGAACTGGCCCAGGCACACCACGACCGACATCGAGGCCAGTGCGGCGAACTCGCGTTGCAGGAACGGGGCGCAGGCATCGCGTTCGTCCGGCGTGGGTGCGTTGCCCGGCGGCGCGCACTTGACCGCCGCCGTCACCCAGGCATCGTGGAGACGGAGGCCGTCGTCGAGCGCCACCGACTCGGCCTGGTTGGCGAGACCGGCACGGTGCATCGCTCGGAACAGCCAATCGCCGCTGCGGTCACCGGTGAACACACGGCCCGTGCGATTCGCACCGTGCGCCGCCGGGGCGAGGCCCAGCACCACGATGCGAGCGTCGGGGTCCCCGAACCCCGGGATCGGCCGGCCCCAGTACGTCTCGTCGCGGTAGGCGGCCCGCTTCGTGACCGCCACCTCCTCGCGCCACGCCACGAGCCGCGGACATGCCCGACAGGTCACCACATCACGTTCGAGCCTGGCGAGCGCAGTCACGGCACTCGACAGTAGGTTGGGACGAAGCTCATGGCCACCACGAACGCACGCCCCACGAAACGAACCGCTTCGACTCGCACCGCAGCGAAGCCGCCGCCGTTCACCACGATCCTGCTCGTTCGCCACGGACAGACACCGACGACGGGCAAGGTGCTCCCGGGACGCGCCAAGGGCCTGCACCTCGCCGACGAGGGTCGGCGTCAGGCCGACATCGCCGCCGCTCGCATCGGGGAGCTGAAGCGGGTCGACGCCGTCTACAGCTCGCCGCTCGAGCGAGCGAAGGAGACCGCGGCGCCGATCTCGAAGGCCCGCGGTCTGCGCACCCAGATCGACCGAGGTCTCCTCGAGTGCGACTTCGGAGACTGGACCGGCAACGAGCTGAAGAAGCTGATGAAGCTCCCCGAATGGCAGACCGTCCAACGTGCACCGTCGATGTTCCGGTTCCCCGACGGTGAGAGCTTCACCGAGATGCAGACCCGGATGGTCTCCACGCTCGACCGTCTCCGTGCGGCGCACCCCGGCGGCACGATCGTGTGCGTCTCGCACGCCGACACGATCAAGGCCGCGGTCGCCCATGCCCTCGGCACCCACATCGATCTGTTCCAGCGCATCGTCATCAGCCCGGCGTCCGTCACCGCGATCACGTGGGGTCCTGGCGGCCCCGCCGTCCTGGCGGTCAACTCCACCGGGCGCCCACTGACCGACCTCCAACCGTCGTGAGCAACCGATGAGCGTGTTCTTCGAATTCGACGAGGTGTCGGCGTTCACCGTCGGCACGGTGGGCCGCCCCGGCCAGCGAACGTTTCTCCTGCAGGCGCGCTCCGACGGCCAACGCGTGACCGTCAAGTGCGAGAAGCAGCAGACCGCGGCGATCGTGCAGTACCTGCGCAAGGTGCTCGCCGACCTCCCGCCCGCCGAGGACCGCCCGATGCCGGGAGCGCTCGAGCTGCGAGATCCACTCGATCCGTCGTTCGTGCTCGGCCCGATCGGGCTGGGCTACGACCGTTCGAACGACCGGCTGCTGATCCAGCTCGAGGAGGTCGGCGAGGTCGACGACGACGGCGAGGTCGTCGACGACGATCGTGGACACGTCCGGTTGTATCTGAGCCGGGGCCAAGCGGCGGCGTTCTGCGACCACGCCGACGGAGTGGTCGAGGCCGGTCGGCCGCCATGCCAGTGGTGCAGCTTTCCGATCGATCCCGACGGCCACGACTGCCCACGGATGAACTGACCCGGCGTGGCACTGCACGACGACGACCACGACGATCTCGACGACGACGACGAGCGCGGCGTCGAGTTGCGCGTCGACGTCGTCGACGACCCGATCCGCCACCTGCTGCAGGGCGACATCGAGATCGAGGGTCGCATGCCCTACAGCAGCAACGCCACGTTCCTCGTCCACGTCACGCTCGATGGTGCGACTCACCCGGCGATCTACAAGCCGACCCGCGGGGAGCGACCGCTGTGGGACTTCGAGCCGGGCCTGCACCGCCGCGAGGTGGCCACCTACCTGCTGAGCGAGCACCTCGGACTGCACGTGGTGCCGCCGACCGTGCTGCGCGACGGACCGCTCGGGGAGGGATCGATCCAGTGGTTCGTCAACGCCGACCACAGCCAGCACTACTTCACCATCCACGAGGCGCACCCGGAGCTGCACGACCGGCTCCGGGCGATGGCGGTGCTCGACATCCTCGCCAACAACACCGACCGCAAGAGCGGACACGTCCTCCTGATCCCCGAGCACGACGACGAACCGGCGTCGGTGTGGGGCATCGACAACGGGTTGTGCTTCGCCGCCGACTACAAGCTGCGCACGGTGATCTGGGAGTTCGGTGACGAGCCGATCGACGACGAGCTGCTCGTCCGGGTGGGGTCGCTGTGCGAGCGGGTGCCGCTCGAGATCGCCGCGCTGCTCGCCGACGACGAGGTCGAGGCGCTGCAGGGTCGTGCCGCATGGTGCGTGACGCACCGACGTTTCCCGACCGACCCCACCGGTCGTCGCTATCCCTGGCCGCTGGTCTGAGCGTGCGGGTCGACGACGACGCGCTCGACGATCTGATCCATCGCGCCGATCTCGACGGGCTGGTGCGGCTGATCGACGATCGATCCAGCGAGCGCGACTGGGCGGGCCTGCTCCGGGTTCGAGATCGGGCGCGCCATGCGGTCGCCACCGGACGTCAGCTCTGGCCCGCGGCGACACTGGCCGAATACCGCCTCGCGCTGCACGCGGCGCCGGAGTTCGTGGCAGCCGTCCTCGACGAGACCGACGGGTTGTCGGGCCGGTTCACGATCGGGCCGCTCACGGAGGTGGCCGCACAGCACCACCGGTGGGCCGATCTGTCGCCCGAACTGGATCGTGGGCCCCGCGCGGCGTTCGTCGCTCACGAACGGGTCCTGCGCGGGGAGACGATCGACGCACCCGACCTCCCGGCGGTGCTCGACATCCCCCTCGACCTGCAGCCGTGGGAGCCCACCTACGCGCTCGCCGACTACACCGATGCCGGTGCCGAGTTCCCGGCTCCGCCGCTCCCCGACGACTGGGACGACCTCGAGACCAGCCGCGCGGAACTGCTCGACGACGACGTCGAACTGGCCGTGCGGCAACTCGTCGAACCGTGGACGTCGAGTTCGAACGGGCATGTCGAAACCATCTGCGTCGACGGTGACGTCGAAGGTGCGCTCGGCGCGCTCGGCCTGCGCCGGGCGCGAGTGGTCGAACTCGAACCTGCGACGGCGCTCGCCTGGCTCGCGTGGGCGGGAGCGAGTGGCGGCGCCCACGGACGGCGCCGCGGTGCGGCGTCCGGGCGGTTCGGAGCCTGGTGGACCCTCGCCGCGTTCGGCGACCTGCTCGACGACTGGCCGGTGCCCCCGGACGAACTCGGCGAGCTGGCCCACGACCTGCGCTGGTACCGCTGGGACGCCCACGAACCGGCGATGGGCTGGCAGCTCCAACTGGCGGTCGAGGACCCCGACGAGTCGGTCGCCTGGGCCCTCATCGCCCGCGACGCCACCTGATCTACCCCGAAAATGCCTGGATCGTCGCGCTCAGCGCGACGATCCAGGCATTTTTCGGACTTGTTGGCGGGTTGGGGGTGGTGTCAGCTGCGGGCGTCGAGGGCCGCGAGGAGCTGCGGGAGCACCTTGTGGACGTCACCGACGATGCCGAGGTCGGCGACACCGAAGATCGGCGCCTCCTTGTCCTTGTTGATCGCGATGATGTTCTTCGAGCCCTTCATGCCCACCATGTGCTGCGTTGCACCGGAGATGCCGGCGGCGATGTAGACCGTCGGCTTGACGACCTTGCCGGTCTGGCCGACCTGATAGCTGTACGGCACCCAACCGGCGTCGACGATCGCACGGGACGCACCGGGCGCACCCTTGAGCGCCTTGGCGAGCGATTCGATCATGTCGAACTTGTCGGCCTCGCCGAGGCCACGGCCACCGGCGACGACCACAGCGGCCTCGTCGAGCTTGGGACCCGAGGTCTCCTCGACGTGCACCGCCGTGACGGTTGCGCCACCGGTCGAGCCGAGATCAGGAACCGGTGCCGAGACGACCTCACCCGCAGCTCCGGCGCCACCTTCGGCGACGAAGCTCTTCGGGCGGAAGGCTGCCAGGAACGGGCGCTCGCCGGTGAAGGTCGAGTTGACCAGCTTGGTGCCACCGAAGATCGGTGTCTGCACCGTGACCGCGTCGCCATCGACGGTGATCGAGGTCGAGTTGGTGAGCACGGTGCGATCGAGCTTGACCGACAGACGCGACATCACGTCGCGACCCTCGTAGCTCTGCGGGAACATGATCAGGTCGGGGCTGTCGCCACCGTCGATCACGGCCTTCATCGCGGCAGCAACGGCCACGCCGGGGAGCGCCCCGCCGAGGTCGCCGGTCGCGTAGACCTTGGCGGCGCCGTGGTCACCCAGCGAAGCGGCGACGTCGGCACCGTCACCGGCGATGAACGCCGACACGGTTCCACCGAGGCTGCGAGCCTGGGTGAGCAGTTCGAGTGTGCCCGTGGTCGGCGCGCCTGCGGCGGCCTGTGCGAACACCCAGATGTTGTCGATTCCCATGACGGTCTCCTCAGATGACTTTCAGGTTGTCGAGGAACTCGACGATCTTGTTGAACGTTTCGCCATCGTCTTCGATGACCTCGCCGGCCTCGCGGGCCGGGGCATCCTCGACGGAGACGATCTGCTGCGCCCACGACACCGACTCGACACCGAGGTCGGCGGTGGTGACGGTCTCGACCGGCTTCGACTTGGCGGCCATGATGCCCTTGAAGCTCGGATAGCGGGGCTCGACGACGCCGGCGGTCACCGACACGACGGCCGGGAGCGGGCACGTGACCTCGTCGTAGCCCGCCTCGGTCTGGCGGTCGACCTTGAGCGTGCCGTCGGCGATCTCGATGCTCTTGGCGAACGTGATCGACGGCAGGCCGAGCACCTCGGCGAGCTGCTCGGGCACGGTGCCGGTGTATCCGTCGGACGACTCGGTGCCGGCGATGATCAGGTCGACGTCGCCGAGCTTCTTCGTCGCGGCGGCGAGCACCTTGGCGGTGGTGAGCGCGTCGGCGCCGGCGAGCGACGCGTCGCTCACGAGCACCGCCTTGGCAGCACCCATCGCAAGGGCGGTGCGCAGGCCCGACGTCTCGTCGTTCGGCGCCATCGAGACGAGGCTGACCTCGCCGCCGCCGGCCGCCGTGACGAGCTGCAACGCCATCTCGACGCCGTAACTGTCCGACTCGTCGAGGATGAGCTTGCCGTCACGCTTGAGCGTGTTGGTGGAGGGATCCAGCTCGCCCGGCAGGGCCGGGTCCGGGATCTGCTTGACGCAGACGATCACGTTCATAAGGGTTCCCAAGTTACCGGTGCGTCAACTTCGACCCAAACTCGAGCACTCCGATGATCGGCCATTCCGACGATCGCCGCGGCGAGGTACCGTCGCGTTCCTTGCAGGTTCTCCTCATCGTCAATTCGTTCGCCTCGTCGGTGACCGCCCGAAACACGGTGATCGTGCACCGTCGGCTCAGCCGCGGTCACGATGTCGAGGTGGTCGAGACGAACCGCCGGGGCCATGCGACGCGTTTCGCCCACGACGCCGTTCGCCGCGGGGTCGACGTGGTGATCGGCTTCGGTGGCGACGGCACGCTCAACGAGGTCGCCACGGGTATCGCCGGATCGAACACCGCGCTCGGTGTGCTCCCCGGTGGGTCGACCAACGTGTTCGCCCGCACGCTCGGCATGCCGAACGACCCGGTGCAGGCGGTCGAGTACCTCGCCAACGGGATCGACGCCGCGGACTTCCGCCCGATCGGGTTGGGGCAGGTCAACGGCCGCTACTTCTGCTTCCACACCGGCATCGGCTTCGACGCGGCGGTCGTCGAGCGCGTCGAGCAACGCGGCTCGTTGAAGCGTTGGCTCGGCCACCCCCTGTTCATCTGGTCAGGGCTGACCACCTGGCTGACCGGGTACGACCGCCGGAACCCACACTTCCGCGTCCACGGCGACGGCGGTCCGCCGATCGACGACGGCTACTTCACCATCGTGCTCAACACCAACCCCTACACGTACCTCGGCAACCGCCCGCTCGACCTGTCGCCGGCGGCGACGCTCGACCGTGGTCTCGTCGCGGTGACGTTCCGCACGATGAGCGCCACGGCGATCCTGTCGTCGCTGGCCGGCGCGCTGCGCGGTGGCGGTGTCGAAGCGTCGAAGCACCTCGACTACCGCATCGACGTCGAGCACCTCGTGATCGAGCACGAGACACCGTTCCCGTACCAGGTCGACGGCGACGCGCTCGGCAGCACCACCCGACTCGAGTTCGAGCACGTGCCCGACGCCGTCAGGTTGGTGACCCCGCTCAGGGAGCCGGTTTCCACGATGCCCATCGTGGCCTGAGCGCGGCATCGTCACCGTCGCGCGCCAGGGCTTCGAGCGCCACGGCTGGGACATCGGTGCACACACCGTCGACTCCGAGCGCAGCCAGTTCACCCAGGCGCTGCGGATCGTTGCACGTCCACGTGTTGACCGCGAGACCGGCGCCATGGCATCGGGCGACGAACTCCTCGGTGACGTTCGGCTCCCAGGGGTGGATCGCCACGTGCCCGGCCGCCGCCGCTCGAGCGATCCGCTCGGGTCCGATCGAGGTGACGAGCCAGGCGGTGGCGATGTCGGGCGCGGCGGCGCGGCACGCTTCCAGCGTCTCCCACGAGAACGACGAGATCAGCCAACGCACGGCGGCTGCGCTCCCACGCCGCCGCAGTGCGGCGATCACCGGGCCGACCATCTGCATCGTGGGGTCGAATCCGGCGTCGGTGGGCCAGTTCTTGATCTCGACGTTGACGAGCATGCGGTCCCCGCAGGCGTCGAGCGCCTCGTCGAAGCTCGCCAAGCCCATCGCGTCGACCTCCGCGACGTCGTCGGGCAGCGGATCGTGGGCGATCACCAGGCGGCCGTCGGGCACCCACCTGACGTCGAGTTCGACGCCGTCTGCGCCCATCGTGTCGGCGAGACGGAAGGCCTCGGGCGTGTTCTCCGGAGCGTCCGCAGACGCTCCACGGTGGCCGATGACGAGCATCGCATCATTCTGCCCGACGAACGACCGCCCCGAGACGAGCACCCGATGAGCACCCAGGCGACCGGACCGTGAACATCGGGCCCAAAGGACCCTTGCGGGGACGGATCGACGCGCTTACAGTTCAACCCGGCCCAGAGCCAGTCGTGTCGCACATCGACACGACACATCCCCCCGGCGACCTGTCGCCCCGAACCTTCGAGGAGCACCAACGTGTCGATCCTTGCGTCCAGCCTGACCCTGGGAGCCGCGGACTACGAGTGGCGCGACGACGCCATCTGCCGCGACACCGACCCGGAGCTCTTCTTCCCGGTCGGCACCACAGGACACGCGCTGGTGCAGATCGATCGAGCGAAGGAAGTGTGCGGGGAGTGCCACGTGGCGCAGCAGTGCCTCGACTTCGCGTTGGACACCAACCAGGACTCCGGTATCTGGGGCGGTCTCACCGAAGAGGAGCGCCGGGTCATCCGCCGCCGTCGGGTCGCCGCCGCCCGCGCCGCTCGCGCCAGCTGATCTCAGTCGTCCGTGGGGACGACGAGTTCGATGACCGTGCCGTGCTGCCGGGCAGAGCCGTCGCCCACACCGGCCAGCTCGAGTTCGGATGTCGAGGCGGGCCGGATGTCGATCGTGCCGTTGAGTTCCGTGGTCACGAGCGTGCGGACGATCGACAGGCCGAGACCCTTGGCCTGATCGAGCTGGAACGACGGATCGACCCCGCGACCGTTGTCGACGACGCGCACGGTGAGCTGTCCGTCCCGATGGCTCAGACCCACGTTGACCTCGCCGCCACCGCTGCCCTCCGGGAAGCCGTGATCGACGGCGTTCTGCAGCAGCTCGGTCAGCACGACCGACAGCGGCGTCGCGGTGTTCGCCGGGATCCGGCCACCGTCGCCGGTCACCACGAACCGCACCGGGCGGTCGGGCGACTGGAGGCTCTCCTCGGCAAGACGCAGCAGCGGCCGGACGATCTCGATGAAGGCGATGTCCTCGCCCGGCTCGCGCGACAGCGACTCGTGGACGAGCGCGATCGTCCGAATCCGCCTGACCGACTCCTGGACCGCCGCCTTCGCTTCGGGGTTGGTCAGCCTGCGCGACTGGAGACGCAGGAGCGACGAGATCGTCTGCAGGTTGTTCTTCACCCGGTGATGGATCTCACGGATCGTGGCGTCCTTGCTCAACAGGAGCCGATCGCGTTTGCGCAGTTCGGTGACGTCGCGCACGAGCAGGAGCCCACCGGCGATCTCGAGGCCGGACTCGCCACGGGTCACCAATGGCACGCACCGACACAGGAGCGTGACGTCGGCGCCCTGCTCGAACTCCTCCACGATCGGCTCGCGCCGCTCGAAGGCCTGCCGGACGGTGCCGTCGTGGAACCCGAGTTCGGCGAGACGCATGCCGACCGGGTTCGCCTGGATACCGACCCGGTGCAGTGCCGAGTTCGCATTCGGCGACACGTAGGTGACCGTGCCCGACGCATCGAGGGTCAGCACACCGTCGCCGACGCGGGGCGCGGCGCTGGAGTCGGCCACGCGACCGGCGAACGGGAACGTGCCGATCTCGATCATCTGTGCGAATTCCTCGAAGATGAACGAGTAGTTGCGCTCGAGTTCCCCGAGCGGCCGGCCGGCGCGCACCTTCCATTCCTTCGACAGCACCGCGATGATCTCGCCGTTGCGTCGCACCGGAAGCGCCAACATGCGAGCGTGATTGACCTCGTCGCCACCACCGTCGACCTCGATCGCTCCTTCGACACGTTGGCCGGTGTCGGCCGTGCGGTCGATCAGCTCGGCCTCGTCGCCATCGGCCCAGGAACCCACGTAGTCGGTGGCGTACATCGTCTGGTTGGTCGCCGGACGCACCTGATCGACGATCAGCCACTTCCCACCGGTGGAGCGGACGTAGAGCAACAGGTCGGCGAAACACAGATCGGCGAGGAACGCCCACTCGGCGGTCAGCCGGTGCAGGTGATCGATGTCGTCACGGTCGAGCGTGGTGTGCTCGCGGGCGAGTTCGGCGAGAGAGGTCATCACCGTTGATTCTGCCTGATCATCCGCCGTTGCGCAGGTGACCGGCGAGCAGCCCGAGCCCAGCGAGGTCGTGGATGTCGCCCGACAGCCATGGAACCGCCAGCAGCACCGGCGCGAGATCGGCGAGTTCGGCTCGCCGATCCGACTCGCGAGCGGCCACGAGCGCGACATCGTCGAAGCGGGAGGCGATCCGCTTCAACACGGTGCTCGCCTGCTTCGCTGGGACGTCGAGCACCTCTGCGACAGCATCGGCGAGGCCGCCGCTCGCTGCCTCGAGGAGCGCCGCGGCGCTGTCGGCCGCGTCGGCGCTGGCCAACGCCTCCGGCAACACACGGTTGGCGACGATCGCCCCGAGCGACATGCCACGGTCGAGCAGCGACCGAGCGAGGAATCGCGCCTCGTGGCTCGGGGCGGTCTCGAGCGTGGTGACGACGACGAAGGCGGTGCGAGGGTCGACGAGCAGCGCTTCGACCTCCTTGGCACGGCGGACGAACCCACTCTCCATCGCTTGGAAGAGCACGAAGAAGTCGGCGATGTCCTGGAGGAAGCGGGAGCCGAGGACACGATCGGCGACCTGGTAGAAGGGTTTGGACGCCACGGTGAACAGGCGGGACCGGTACGGCACGGTCAGCCATCGCAGCAGGCGACTTCCGAAGAACTCGATCATCCGGTTCGGCGCATCGAGAATCGACAAGGCGTTGCGGGACGGCGGCGTGTCGACGATCACGAGATCGAACTCGCCGCGGGCGTGGAGGTCGTGCAGCTGCTCCATTGCGAGGTACTCGTGGCTGTGCACGAAGCGGCTGGTGATGTTCTCGTACAGCGGGTTGGCGAGCACGGCGTCGCGGGTCGCGTCGTCGGGTGCGTGGCGGGTGATCAGCTCGTCCCAGCCCGCCTTCGTGTCGAGCATCGCCACCCACACCTCGCCGCGCAGCTTGACGCCCGACGCAGCGAACACCGCCGGATCGATCTGGACGGGCGTGTTGCCGAACTCGTCGAGACCGAGGGCCGTCGCGAGGCGGCGAGCGGGGTCGACGGTCATCACGAGGATGCGTCCCCGGTGCCGCTCGGCGGCGGCGACGCCGAGCGCTGCCGCGATCGTGGTCTTGCCGACGCCGCCCGAGCCGGCCACGAGGATCATCTCGCGGCTGGCGAGCAGGTTGTCGAGCTCAGCCACGACGACGACCCCGGGGCTGCGGATCCAACTCGTCGGTGAGGGACTCGGCGACGAGCGAGACGACCCGCGGGCCCGACCCGCGGGAGAACATCTCGGGGACGGTCACGATCGGCAGACCGTCCGGCATCTCGTCGTGGGACCCCAACCACGTCCGGAGCCGTTCGAGATGACCCGCACCGGTCCGGCGGCGCACCTCGGTGAGGTGGGCGGCTTGGACGACCGTGGTCACCGCGGGTCCTGCAGCGTCGACGAGCAGGGGCATCGCGTCGCCGAGGCGGTCGACGATCACCTGCTCACGTCGGTTGAACATCGCCGGGAGGACGCGGTTCGCGATGACAGCGGACGCATGGGCGCCGGTCTCCGCTTGCAGGCGACCGAGCAACTCGATCGTCTCGGTGACCGGCATCTCCTCCGGGGTGGTCACGACCGCGACGCCGGTGCGCTGCGGGTCGTCGAGGATGTCGAGCATCCACTGGGTCTGGTCGCGCACCAGGCCGACCTGGACCAGATCGGCGATCACCTTCGGGGCGCCGATCTGGCTCACGATGTGCCCACTCGCCTCGGCGTCGACGACGATCAGGTCGTAGTGACGTTCGCGCACCTCGTAGCAGAGCTTGCCGACACCGAGGATCTCCTTCACGCCGGGGGCGGCATCGGCGACGAAGTCGAACGTGGAGGCCAGCGGGCCGATCCGGCCGAGCAAGGGGATCTTGACGAACAGCCGCAGGTACTCGCGCAGCGAGTCCTCGGTGTTCATCGCCATCGCGTAGAGGTTCGGGGCCACCTCGGTGGGCTCGAACTCGAGTTCGCCGACGTCGAATGCGTTGGCGAGCGCGCCCTTGGCGTCCATCTCGCACACGAGCGTTCGCCGGCCGTGACGAGCAGCGACGTCGGCGATCGCTGCCGCGACGGTGGTCTTGCCGACACCGCCCTTGCCCGTGACCCACAGCAGGTCGAGGTCCAGGAGCCCTGGCCGACCCGGGGGGCCCAGATTCAGCCTCCGAAGCCGATCTTGCGATCGCCGTCGGCCGAGCCGAGTTCGACGTACGCGATCTTCGCGGCGGGGATGACGACGTCCTTGCCCCGCTTGTCGGTGATCCACAGCACGTCGCTCGCTCCGCCCAGCGCCGCCTCGACCCGCGACTTCAGATCGTCTCGATCGACGTCCTCGGCGAGTTCGATGTTGAGCTCACGGGGGGCCTGGGTCACTCCGATGCGTACGTCCACCCCGTGCACGCTACCCCCACTCCCCCACCACCCGTTCTCGTGAACTCGTGAGCGCCTGGACCGCGCACGAGTTCACGAGAACGGATGGGGTGGGTCGGTACGGTGACGACGTGACCTCCATCGCGATCCCCTTGTTTGCGCAGTTCACCGCACTCGACGGCATCGGGCCGTACGAGGTGCTCCAGCGCATCCCCGACTTCGACGTGACGTTCATCGGCCACGACCGCGGCGTCGTGCGCTCGGACAACGGGATGCTCGGCATCGAGGTCGACGCGACGTTCGAGGAGATGGCCACACCCGACGTCATCGTGTTCCCCGGCGGTCACGGCACCCGCGCCCTGATGACCGACGAGCGGGTGCTCGACTGGGTCCGAACGGCGCACGAGACGACGACCTACACCACCTCGGTGTGCACCGGTTCGCTCGTGCTCGCGGCCGCCGGGCTCCTGCAGGGGCTCACCGCCACCACGCACTGGGGCGCCCTCGACGTGCTCGCCGAGCACGGTGCGATGCCGACCGGTGAGCGTGTGGTCGAACACCTCGATCGGCGGATCATCACCGCAGCGGGAGTGTCGAGCGGCATCGACATGGCGCTGCGCCTGGTCGAGATCCTCGTCGACCGCACCGCGGCCGAGGCCAGCCAGCTGATGATCGAGTACGACCCGCAGCCCCCGTTCGACGCCGGCTCGACCGCCAAGGCATCGCCGGAAGTGGTCGAACGAGTCGTCGAGTACGCCGCCGCCCGCAAGTGACACTGTTACGCCAGGGGTCAGACCCCCGGCGTAACGCCATGGTGCAGGTACGCGGTGATCCGTCGTTGAGAGCTTGTTACGCCGGGGGTCTGACCCCTGGCGTAACACTCAGACGGCGGTGGAGCAGAACGTGTCGCCGCGGGCGAAGCTCTGCTCGGTGACGATGTCGCCGAGGGCGTCGTCGGTGTCGACCAGCGCGCCGAGCATCCCCTTGACCATGCCCCGGTCGACGGCACAGATCACCGGATGCTCGGTGGCCACATCGCCGAACGGGCAGTGGTTGTTGATGATCCGCAGCTGATCGTTGCGGCCCTCGGCGTGGGCGGCGAACCCGTGAGCGGTGAGCGCATCGGCGACCGCCTGCATCGCGGAACGCAGCGACCGGCGCCCGCTTGCGAGCGCATCGCCGGTGAGGCCGTCGGCCATCGCTCGCCCGTACTCCTGGCCGACCTCCTCGGCAATCGCCTCGGCTTCGTCGTGCGGGAGCCGATCGAGTGCCCGGCCGAGCAGCGAGAGCAACAGGTCGTCGCTGCGGACGGGGAAGTCGACGTCGTTCATCTTGAGGGCGTCGCCCACCACCACGTAGTGCTTCGACGGGCGACCGGCGCCGGCGCCGGCGACACGGCCCGACACGACCTCGAGGTAGCCACCGGCAGCGAGCTTGTCGAGGTGGTGCCGAGCGACGTTCGCATGCACACCGACCTCTGCAGCCACCATGGTGGCGGTGACGCCGGTGCCTTCGGCCCCCGAGTGCTCCTTGGCGAACAGGTAGATCGAGCGACGCGTCGGGTCGCCGAAGGCGTCGGTGATCGCCGACACGGTGGCGGTGAACGACGGGCTCGTGCTCATGCGCACAATTGTACCTATCCACGTAGTGCAAATTCGACCGGCCGTCGCCACAATGGCTCCATGGCCGCCACCGTGACCGAAGAACAGATCGTCGAAGCACTCCGCCCGGTCGAGGATCCCGAACTGCACCGATCGATCGTCGACCTCGGCATGTTGCGCGGCGTGTCGATCCTCGACAACGGCGTCGTCGGCGTGCTGATCGCGCTCACCGTGCCCGGTTGTCCGCTCAAGAGCGAGATCCAGCGCCGCGTGTCCGAAGCCGCGACCCAGCTCGACGGCGTCGAGTCGATCGACCTCGAGTTCACCGTGATGAGCGACGAGGACCGAGAGAATCTCCGTCGCACACTCCACGGCGACGCCGCCGCCACGGCCGGGTCGAGCCAGGCCCACGGGCATGCCGAGGGCCGCGAGATCCCGTTCTCGAAGAACACCTCGAAGACCCGCCCGCTCCTCATCTCCTCCGGCAAGGGCGGCGTCGGCAAGTCGAGCGTCACCACGAACCTCGCCGTTGCACTGGCCTCGCAGGGCTACAAGGTCGGTGTCGTCGACGCCGACATCTACGGCTACTCGATCCCCCGGATGCTCGGCACCGACCGCGACCCGGTCGTGATCGACGAGATGCTCGTGCCGCCCGAGATGTGGGGCGTGCGCTGCATCTCGATCGGCTACTTCGTGCCGCAGGGCCAGGCGGTCATCTGGCGTGGCCCGATGCTGCACAAGGCGCTCGAGCAGTTCCTCACCGACGTGTTCTGGGACGAGCCCGACTTCCTGCTCGTCGACATGCCCCCCGGCACCGGCGACATCGCCCTCTCGCTCGCGCAGTACCTGCCGCGTGGCGAGGTGTTCGTCGTCACCACCCCGCAGCCGGCCGCCCAGAAGGTGGCTTCGCTCTCGGCAGCGATGGCGGCGAAGGTCAACCTCCCGGTGCGCGGCGTGATCGAGAACATGTCGTGGTTCACCGGCGACGACGGCAAGCGCTACGAGATCTTCGGATCGGGCGGCGGTCAGATCCTCGCCGAGGAACTCGAGGTCCCGCTGCTCGGCCGCCTGCCGCTCGTACCCGAGCTGCGTGAAGGCGGCGACAACGGCCGGCCGATCACGGCGGTCGCCCCCGAGTCGGAGGCGGCGCAGATGTTCCAGGAGATCGCCAGGAAGATCGCCGTCGAGATGAAGCCGAAGAAGGTCTTCTCCGACAAGCTCAAGGTCCTCTGAACGGGATCACATCGCGGGTCCGACCCCTGATGTAACACTGCGGGGATGGAGGTCGTACCGAGGTACAAGTTCGAGGCGATGGTGGCCGACGCGCTCGACGACCTGCCGGAGGAACTGCTGCCCGTGCTCGACAACGTGGTCGTGCAGGTCGTCGATCGGAACCCGGACGAGCCGACCCTGCTCGGGCTCTACGAGGGAGTCCCCCACACCGAGCGCAACGGAACCGAGGGCCCCGACATCGTGTCGATCTACCGGTTCGCGCTGTGCGAGATGTGCGACGACCTCGACGACCTCGCCGAGGAGGTGTACGTCACCGTGATCCACGAGGTGGCCCACGCGGCCGGGATCGACGACGACCGACTCCACGAACTCGGCTGGGGCTGACCTCGGCTGGGGCTGAGGTTCATGCGTCCGCCCCGCCCCTGAGCGCGTCCAGGTCGCGTCGGAGCTCATCGAGGGTGACGCGTGGTTGTCAGGGGTGGGCGCCGGTGAGCCTGGTGCGTTCGGGCTCGACGTCGAAGCGGTCGCAGAACGCCGCGACCGTCGGTCGTCGGAGCACCTCGTCGTGGCTGAGCCCAGGTTCGGGCAGCGCAGCAGGAGGACGGACGCGAGCACCACGACGTTGCGCCTCGAGAAACGCCTCGACCCTCGAGCCGAAATCGGGGTCGACCGGCAACCCGAGCCCGGCGTATGCCGCCTCCGCCACGGCGGCCGGATCGGCGACCAGCGCCGGATAGCCGATCGTGGTCATCAGCTCCGGTGACGCGGCGTCGAAGTCGAGCAGGGTCTGCAGCGTACGCTCCAGGCTCTCGATCGGGAACGGGTCCGGGGGTTCGAAGTCATCGGCGATGAACGCGTCGAGGATCCCACCCACCATCGCCCGCCCCGACGCGTACACCCGATACGGGTCACGCGCCGTGACCAGGAATCGTGCTTCGGGGAACACCGTGGAGAACGCCTCCAGGTGGTTGGCGACCTGCGGTGCCTTCAACACCAGGAACCCGCCCTCAGGGGGTGGGTTCTTCCAGAGCAGCAGCTTGATCAGCTGCCGGTAGTTCTCGAACACGCGGGTGTAGTCCGCGTGATTGGAGATCTCACCCCACATCAACATGCACCCTCCCGCCGCGCCGGCGAGCAGCGACACGAAGTCGATGAACCCCCATTGGCACTCCTCGGGCTCGTCGGCGTTGACCCAGTGCATCGCCTCCAACGGAGTCCCCCGACGCTTGTCGATCGACGCCTGCACCCGCGCGATCCGCGGATCGGTTCGAGCTGTCACCATCTCCGGAGGCGGTACCGGTTCCATCAACTCCCAGCGCAACAACGCCTTGGCCCCGTGGTGCAGCGACATCACGTTGTGGAACAGCGTCGTGCCGCTCCGGACCGTGCCGGTGACGTACACGATCCGTGGAATCACCACCTCGTCGATCTCGGGATGCCGACGCAGCGTGTCGATCACCTCGAGACGACGGCAGAGGTCGCGAACCGCGAGCGCCGTGAAGAACGACCGACCGGCGTCGTTGAGATGATCACTCCCCAGATCCTCGACCCATGCCGCCAACGGTTGCCGAAACCAGTCGTCACCCCACTCCGACAAACCCGTCTGCGCCTCAGCGGCCCTCAGCAGATCCTCCACAGTGCTCGCCGCCTCCACGACCGACAGCATCACACACCGATCCCTCGCCGCGCGTTGCGAGCCCCGTGTCGGACATCCCGAACCGCCGCATCCCGCTCGAAGCGCGTCGCGGCTGGCGCGCAAGCGGCCAACGCCCCCGCCGTCCACCCGGTGGGCCAGATGCCTCTTCCCGTCGGCGCGGGCCGCCAGCGATGATGGGTGTGGAGGCCTGAACGATGACGAGGCACACACTGGTCCTTGGTGCGGTTGCACTGCTGGGGTTGGCGGCATGCGGTTCAGGCGATGCCACAGAGCCGGTACCGGCTGCGCCGAGCGCCCCGGTCGAGTCGCGCCCTGCATCGCCGTCGACCACAGAGGTACCAGCTGCGTCGACAACTCCGCACTCGAACCCGTCCTCGATGCACGCGCCCACCACTTCGCCCGGAGAGATCGTCACGCTGCAGCAGATCGTGCAGCACTACGAGATGTTGGGATCGGAAGGGAGCAACTTCACCGAGTACGCGATCGAGACCTGTTACAGCCGCCCCGCAGGCGCACAGCCACCCTTCGAGACCCCGTTCGCCTCCCACCCCATACCACTCGACACCACCGTCAGCCGCGGTGACGTCTTCCTGTGCACGATCCAGACCGAGCCCCCCGCCGACGTCGGCGATCTCGGTCTGATCATCCTCGACAACCTCGGCACCACAGCTGCATGGGGTGGCTCGGACTACCCGGAAATGCCCTTCCTCGCAGCGCCCGGGCTCCTGTGTCGAGAGTTCCTCGCCGATCCGTGGCTCGAGGGGTGGATGACCGACCCCTCCTACGTCGAGATCGGTAGGCCGATCGACGCCTACACCCTCGTTCTCGCCTACTGGTTCCTCGAAGGGCAGCCCGCCCGGATGGACGTCGACGGCAACGGCATCCCATGCGAGCTGCTGTTCGATCCCGCAGTAGTCACCCAGTGGCCGGCGAGAGTCCTGACGCCGTCGACACGGTCAGCTCCTTCGCCGTGACGGCCCGAGCCGAGTAGCTGATGCCTGGCGACGCTCATCGAAGCACCTGAGGCCGGGTCGTACGACTCGGTCGCCATCGTCCCGCCGTCGGACGGTTCGAACCGGTACTGCCACCGGGTCGACGGCGCGTCGCGAACGACCGTCTCGAAGGTCAGCTCCCGGCCGGGCTCACATGTGGTGATGACGCACTCGCGCGACCAGCAGATCCCGGACTGGCAGTTGTGGCCCCTGAACCTGGCGGTGAGCGTCGCATACCTACGGACCCGCCAGCGCCCGGCTTCAGCAGTCGCTTCCGCCCCGCACCGTTGCTGGCGACTCGGCCCACGTGAGGGTCATCGCTGCATTCCGGGTCACGTCACGAGATCCCCCTGGCCGACTGCCTCGAACGCCGGACATGCGGCAATGAGTTGTACCGATTTCATCTCAGGGGTGCATCCCACACCGGCCGCTTCGGGCGGATGGGTGAGCGCCCTGGTTCGCGAGTCCGCGCCGCGTGCCATAGTGACGAGATGATCGAACTGGTGTTGACCATCATCGGACGCGACCGGGCCGGTGTGGTGGCGTCACTGGCCGATGTGGTTCGCTTCCACGACGGCAACTGGAAGCGCAGCGAGTTGGCAGAGATCGCCGGGACATTCGCCGGCGTCGTGGTGGTGGAGGTCGGCGACGACCGTGTCGACGAACTCCTCACCAACCTGTTGGTTCTGCGTGACCAGGGTCTGCACGTCACGGCTCAGCAGGTCGAAGAGCCCGTCGCCGCACCCGACGCCGACGAAGTGCGCCTGCGGCTCACCGGTGATGACCGACCCGGTGTCGTGCACGAGATCTCCACAGCTGTCAGCGAGGCCGGAATCAGCATCTCTCGTCTGGGTACGGTCACCGACCTGCCGGGCACCGATGGGGGCAGGCGGTTCGAGATCACCGTCCAGTTGACCGTGCCGGTCGGGGCCGACCTCGATGCACTGCTCGATTCGGTCGGGCAGGTCGCAGCCGGCTTGGGCATCGCACTGGACGTGGAAGACCTGACGGGCGACGCCGGCAACTAGCGCTCGCCGGATTGCGCCGACCCGGTGGACGTCGCCGAGCCGCCCACAACCAGGTGTCCGTCCCCCACTCGATCGGGAGATGGTAGACACCGGCCGGTGAGAACGCGATGACCGACATGTTCTCCACGGGCGAGTGCGTCGCACTCGCGATCGACCCGGACGTCGGCGCAGCGGTCGTCGGCGAACAGGGTGGCGCTGCCTCGTGGCCGGTCCCGGAGGCGATCGCAAGGATCCGACGGCTCGAACACGACATCGGTCCGCGGTGGGTGTGGTGGGGGCCGGACACCGCCCGCCGCCTGGTCGACGCCGACGTGCGACCGGCGCGCTGCTGGGATCTCGACGCCGTCCACCGCCTCCTCGACGGCGGATGGCGTTCGGGCCCGGCCAGGGTCTGGGCCACGGCACACGGGCTCGATGCCGCCGCAGCGCCGACCACGGCGCCGATCGATCTCTTCAACCCGGCGACCGACGATGCCGGGGTGGTCACGTCCGACGGTTTCCTCGATCCGTACTGGATCGAGGGACGCTGGCGCGCCGGCCTCGACACGCTCACGCAGTGGGCAGCCCTTGCACTGGAGGTGCAGCGACTCCAACGTTCGGCGCTCGGTGACCTCGACGACCGGCCCGCAGCGCCGTCGACGGCGAGATCGGAGTCCGCCGCTGCGATGCTGTGTGCCGAACTCGAACACGACGGCCTCCCGATCGACATCGCCGAGGCCGAACGGATCATCGCCTCGTTCGTCGGCCCCCGACCCCGCGATGCCGCCGAGGAACAGCGACTGACCGACGACCGCGATCGACGCGTGCTGCGCCACCTCGGCGCCGCCGGGGCGGACGTCGACCTCCGCAACCCGGCCAACGTCAAGTCGCTGCTCCGGCGGGCCGGTATCGAAGTGCCCGACACCCGCGCATGGCGGCTCGAGCGACTCCGCGACCGCCACCCCGTCGTCGACGCGCTGCTGGAGTGGCGCACCGCCGAACGCATCGGGACCACGTTCGGCTATCGGTGGCTCGATGAGCACGTCGTCGACGGCCGCCTCCGTGGATCCTGGTCGCCCTCGGACGGTGCGGCCGGCCGGATGACCGCCACCGCCGGACTCCACAACCTCACCGCCGACCTGCGTCCGGCGATCGTCGCCGAGCCCGGCCATGTCTTCGTCCGTGCCGACCTCGGACAGATCGAACCGCGAGTGCTCGCCGCCGTCTCCGGTGATGCCGCGCTCGCCGCTGCCGCGGAGCAGGACGACATGTACGCCCCGGTCGCCGCTCGACTCGGCGTCGAACGCGAGGTCGCCAAGGTCGCCGTCCTCGGCGCGATGTACGGCCAGACGACCGGCCACGGCGCCGCCGCGCTCTCCGGGCTCCGCCGCAACTATCCGGTCGCGATCGAATACCTCGACGATGCCGCGCGGCGAGCGGAGGGTGGCAACGACCTGCGCACACGCGGCGGCCGACTCGTGCGGATGTCGGCGCCGAGCGGTGAGCAACACGACGACGCGTCCGGCGACGACCGCTCGAGGGCGGCAGCACGCGGGCGGTACGGCCGCAATGCGATGGTGCAGGGCGCAGCGGCCGAGTTCTTCAAGACGTGGGCGGCGATCGTCCGGGCCCGTTGCGTGGCGCTCGACGCACAGATCGTGCTGTGTCTGCACGACGAACTGCTGGTGCACAGTGCCGAGGCGGACTCCGGCGCGGTCGCCCATGCGATCACCGACGGGCTGCGGGAGGCCGCCCACCGCTGGCTCGACCCGTCGCTGCCCAGGGTGCGCTTCGTGGCCGACACGAGCGTCGTGCGCCGGTGGTCGGACGCCAAGTGAGGTACCTCCACCGGCGGCTACGGTGGGTCCGGTGAGCGACATCCCACCGCCCCCCGGTGCCGGCCAGCAACCACCGCCCCCACCGCCGTCGGCCGGTGCTGCACCACCTCCACCACCGCCACCGTCGGGGCTCCAGGCGCCGGCCGGCTACGTGGCCTACCACTCCGGCCCGACGGTGGCCACCAAGCGGATCGGCGGGTTGGCGAGGGCGATCGTGATCCTCACGGCGATCGCCGCGGTGATCACGGTGATCAGCACGTTCGTCTCGCTCGCGGTGGCGGGCGATGCACAGGACTACCTCGCAGGCGATCTGACCGACGACGAGTTCCGCTCGGCGATCGCCCCCCTCAACGCCACGCAGTCGCTCAGTGGCATCGCAACGCTGGCCACCGGCGTGCTCACGATCATCTGGATGTTCCGCATCGCGAGCAACATCCGCGCCTACGGCCGCCGCACCACGTGGCACCCGCTGTTCTCGATCTTCGGATGGCTCCTCCCACCGATGTTCCTCTACATCATCCCGTTCCTGGTCCTCCGCGAGCAGTGGAAGGGTTCCGATCCGGACGGCCTCGACGGATCCGACGGCTGGAAGTCGAATGCCGACAACCGTGTCCTGTGGGGCTGGTTCGCGCTGTACGGCATCCTTCCGGCGATCCTCTTCGTCGTCCAGATCGGCACGCTCGTCGACGCCGGGCTCGCCGGTGGCGATCTCGACTCGCTCGCCGACAGCATCGACAGCGCGGGCGTGCTCACCGTCGTGTCCGGGGCACTCGTCGTGGGTGCCGCCGCGACCTGGATCGTGTTCGTCCGCCAGCTGAGCGCCCGCCACACGGCGATGACGAACGAGGCCTGACCGGGACGTGAGCAGGGCAGAAGTCGTCTACGTCGTCCGGCACGCGAAGGCCGGCGAGCGGCGGGTGTGGCACGACGACGACGTCCTGCGTCCGTTGAGCAGACACGGATGGCGTCAGGCCGAGGCGATCGCCGAGCGCCTGACCCGCAAGGGCGCCAGCGCGGCGTTGCACTCGAGCCCGTACATCCGCTGCGTGCAGACCCTGGAGCCCTTGGCGACCCGGCTCGGCGCCACGATCGTCGAGGACGACCGCCTCGCAGAGGCGCAGCCGTTCGAAGGGATGCTCGACCTGCTGAGCGAGGTCGTCGACGGTGCCGTGCTCTGCAGCCACGGCGACCTGATCCCCGAGACGATCCAGGCGTTGGTGCGACGTGGCATGGAACTCCAAAGCCCGCCCGATTGGCGCAAGGCCACGGTCTGGGTCCTCAAGCGCAAAGGCGAACGGATCACCAAGGGCAAGGTCTGGCTGCCGCCGACCTGAACCCGCAGCGATCAGCCGACGTCGGCGCGGATCCTGTCGGCGAACGAAGCAACGAGTGACGCGACCTCGGCCGGCGGGTTGCTCGCCTCGCACTGCTCGATGTAGGGCAGTGCAGCGACGGCATCTCCCCGGAACTGGTACTCGACGATGGCGAGGAAGCACTGCGGATCGGCGTAGTCGGGCTCGATGTCGATCGCCTGCGCCAGCGCGAGGCGGGCGGCGTCGAGCCGCTGTTCGGCATCGGGCAGATCAGGGTTCTGACGTGTCAGCAACGCCAGTGTCCACCCGAAGTAGGCCACCGCTTCGGCGTTGTCGCGCCCTCTCGCCCGCTCCATCTCGACGACTCGGCCGAACAGTGAGTTCGCCAGCTCGAAGTCGCCCTGGCCGAGCGCATCACGGGCGTTGGTGAGCAGGATCCGCGATTCGTCACCCGGCGTGAGGCCGGTGATCTCCTGCCCCGACGAACGCTCACCCCACGCACCGGCGAGCACGAAGCCGATCCCGATCGCTCCGACGAGCACGGCGGCGCTCACGGCGATGATCCGGCTCCACCGACGCGGCGGACGCGCAGGGAGTTCGCCGCGTCCCTCGTCGATCTCGCGCAACACCGCAGCCGCCCGCACCGTGTAGCCGTCCTTGAGCGTCTCGTAGTCGAGATCGTCGACGTCGCCGGCGTCGTGCTCACGTTCGAGATCGGTGAGCGACCGCAGCAGGAAGCGCCGCTCCTCCTCGAGTTCGGCGAGCCGGTCGAGGCGTCGACCGCTCGCGGTCGACCGGTGTGACTCGGTCGAGGTCACTTCCCGGTGTCCTCGTCGTCGAGCGCGTCGCGGTCGGCGGCCAGCGCCGCCTCGACGAGTGCTCGGTCGTCGTCGGTGGGATCGCGCATCTCCCCCGCCTCACGCTTCCACTTGCGGAACACGACGATCAACCCGGCCAGCCCGCACAGGAACGCCACGGCGGGCAGCACCCAGACCAGGGCATCGAATCCCGATGCCTTCGGTACGAGCAGCACCTGGGCGCCGTAGCGGTTCTCGATGAACGCGATGATCTCGTCGTCGTTCAGATCGTTCTCGGCGACGAGTTCACCCACCTGGTTGCGGATCGCGATCGACGCGTTGTTCTGCGACTCGAAGACGCTCTCACCGTCGCAGATCGGACAGGCCACGCGTCGCGCGATCGCATCGATGCGGTCCTCCTGGCTCTCCGGACCCGTCGAACGCGTCGAGCCCACTGCGAGGAAGCCGGCGATGACGAACACGAGCAGGACCCAACCGGGCCAGCGCTTCGCACGCCGGTTGAGCTCGCTCGCCCTCGATCGCTCCGGGGCGGTGGCGGACACGTCGGTGGCCATCAGCGGTACTGCTCGCGGTACTGCACCAGGATCGAGTTGAGCTGCTCGGCGGTCACCTTCGAGATCAGGCGCAGCTGCACCACCCCGCTGGGGTCGATGATCCACGTCTCGGGAACCTGTGCCACCCCGAACGCCACCGGGAACTCGTCGAACTCGGAGTAGATCGCCGGCCAGTCGCCGCCGTTCTCGGCGAAGAACTCCTCGATCTGGGGTTGTTCACCCCTGGTGATCACCGAGTACAGCTCGGCGCCGTCGTCGATCGTGGCCTGGTCCTCGGAGAACTGCACCAGCTCGGGATGCTCCTGGATGCACGGGATGCACGTGGGATCGAAGAAGTTGAGCACCACCCAACTGCCCTTGCGTCGAGACAGGTCGAACGACGTGCCGTCGTCGAGCACACCGGTCGCCTCCGGCGCAGGACGACCGATCAGCGGTGAGTCGGCGCTCTCGCTGCTGTCGGGGTCGGCGCCGGCGAGCACCACGAAGAGCCCCACCATCACCACGGCGATGACGCCGACGATCAGCGGGGCGATCCGGCGGGGACGCTGGCCACCATCGCCTCCGCCCGCGTCGCCACCGGCGTCGGACACCGCCACGTCGTCGACGACCCCGCTCACACCGGCGCTCCCGTCCGGGAGTCGTCGTCGGCCACGTCGGACAGTTCGACGTCGTCGGTCTGCGACCCTCCGTCGGTACCGTTGTCGGTGTCGGTGCGGTGCCGGTGGTGGTGTCGGTGTCGGACGGAGGTGCGCCGAGGTCGATCGGTGCCGAGACCGGGTCGATCGCCAGCCGTCGACGCGAGCCGGGGAAGGCCGACAGCAGCGTGCCGATCGCCATGATCGCGCCGCCGATCCACAGCCACAGGATCATCGGCTTGATGAACACCCGGATCGTCGCCGTCGTGTCGCCGGGCGCGGCGCCCTGATCGAGCGTCAGGTACACGTCCTCGGTGAACCCCGTGCGTACCGATGGGGTACCGATGTCAGCGCCCATGTTGAGATAGGTCGTGATTGCGGGTCGATAGGTCTTCTCACCGTCGAGGATCACGTTGGCCGCCACCCGGCGCTCGCTCTCACGAGCGTTCATGCGTTCGTCGACCGACACCAGCTCGAAGGTCCGGCCGCCCCACTCGACGACTTCGCCCTGCGTGAGATCGAGCGTGGCCGAGTGCGTGAAGCTGTTCGACGCGGCGAGCGCCACGGCGATGACGATCACGCCGATGTGGACCACCATGCCACCGTTGGCCCGGCCGACGAGGCCGCGCCACCCCTGACGGCGGGTGGCGAGGGTGAGTTGACGCAACGCCGAACCGGCGGCGAACCCGGCGAGCCCGAATGCCACCAGCGGAGCCCAGCCATCAGCGCCGACGGCGACCGCGATCATCAGCGCCAGTGCGCCGCACCACGCGGGCCAGAACAACCTCGTGCGGAGGAGCTCGGCCGATGCCTTGCGCCACGGGAGCACCGGTGCCACACCCATCAGGAACAGCAGCATCAGTCCGATCGGCTGCGAGAGCCGGTCGAAGTACGGGGCGCCGACGAGTGTCTGGCGGTCCTGCAACGCCTCGACGAGCAACGGGAACAACGTGCCGAGCAGGATGATGAACGCCCACACGGTGAACAGGACGTTGTTGGCGAGGAAGGATCCTTCACGCGACAGCGGCGAGTCGATCGCTCCGGGCGACCGCAAGCGGTCGCCCCGCCAGGCGATCAAGCCCAGTGACACGACCACGATCACCCCGAAGAACGCGAGCAGCCAGTTGCCGACCGGACCATCACCGAACGCGTGCACCGAGTTGAGGACGCCCGAGCGGGTCAGGAACGTACCGAGGATCGTGAGCGCGAACGTGGCCACCAGCAGGCTGAGGTTCCACACGCGCAACATCCCGCGGCGTTCCTGGACGAGCACCGAGTGGATGTAGGCCGTGCCGGTGAGCCACGGCAGCAGCGAGGCATTCTCGACCGGGTCCCACGCCCACACGCCCGACCAACCGAGCACCTCGTAGCTCCACCAGCCGCCGAGCAGGATGCCGATCGTGAGGAACGCCCAGGAGAACAGCGCCCAACGGCGGGTCTCCATCAACCACCCCTCACCGAGCCGACCGGTGACCAGCGCGGCGATCGCGAACGCGAACGGCACGGTGAACCCCACGTAGCCGAGATAGAGGATCGGCGGGTGGAACAGCACGAGGATGTGGTTCTGCAGCAACGGGTTGGGCCCCGGCCCGGTGGTCACCCCGGGCGCACCGGCCGCGAAGGGGTCGGCCGGCCCGAAACTCAACATCGCGAAGAACGCGGTGATGACGAACATCACGATCAGCGCCCAGCCGACGAGGACGTCGTTGGTGCGGTCGCGGAATCGCCAGGCGACCGCAGCGGTGAAGATGCCGAGCATCAGCGCCCACAGCAGGATCGAGCCCTCGAGCGCCGACCACATCGCAGCGACGTTGTACAGCGCCGGCGTGTCCGCGGAGCCCACCTGCTGGATGTAGGCCATCGAGAAGTCGCGGGTGATCAGCGCCCGCTGCATCATCAGCACCGACAGCACGATCCCGGCCAATGCGAGGAAGGCGTAACGCGGGCCCTGCTTCAGCAGCCGCCCATCGCGGTTGCGGATGCCGTAGAGCACGGTCAACGCGCCGAACACCGATGCGGCGAGCATCAGCAACAGCCCCGCCCGGCCCAGGGCCGAGTTGACGCTGGCCGCGATCAGCATCACGGTGCGGTGCTGGCGTCGGGACAGCCGGCCGTCTCGGCCTCGACCACTCGCTCGTCGTTCACGGCGACGTACTCGTCGGAGTGCTTGACCTCGACCCGATCGCCCTGCAGTTCACCGTTCTCGATCACGCCGTGCACGACGACCGGGATGCACTCCTTGAAGATGCCGCCGGGTTCACCGTCGTAGCGAACCGGGATCGTCTCGCCGTTGAACGAGATCGTGAACACGGTCGCATTGGCGACCTTGTCGACCGAGCCTTCGTCGACGGTTCCCTGGAGCCGGATGCGTCGTTCCTCGTCGCACCCGCCGCGACGGCCGACCTCGTCGACGTTGCAGTAGTAGTCGACGGCCTGGGTGAGGAACTGCGTGACGATCACGCCACCGGCGACCACGACCAGGGCGAGGACGAGCATCGGCATCCACTTGCGCTTGCGCTTCGGAGGCGACCCGGCGGGATCGACGGGCGCTCGGGGGGTGAGGTCCATGTCGGTCATGTCACGGTTCATTCTGCTCGGTCAGAGCCAGTATTTCTCCTCGTCCGGCACATGATCGGCGAGCTTTCGACCACTGCGGACGTAGCGCCACGCGACCAACCCCACGGTGACGAAGGTGAGGACGTAGCTCCCGATGATGAATCCGGCGTCTTCCATCAGTTCGTCCCTTCGGGTCGTTGTCCGACCGGCGGGGCCGGAACGGCAGCGGCAGCGGCTTCGGCTCGGCGGGCGGCGAGGGCCACATCGAGACCGCGATCGTCGAGGTAGTCCTCCATGAACATCCCTCGGGTCCGGTGCATCACGAGCCACACGTAGAGCAAGCTGAAGGCGACCACCCCGACGAAGAGGCTGAACAGCATCAGGCCGTCCATGCTCACGTCGGCGTCGGTGCCCAGCACGGTGGCCTCCTGGTGCAGGCTGCGCCACAGTCGGACGCTCCAGTGCACGAGCGGGATCTCGAGTACGGCGATCAGGCCGATCACGGCGCTTCGCCGCGCCCGCTGTTCGTGGGTGCCGTCGAGGCGACGCACGGCCAGGTACCCGATGTAGGTGACGAACAGCAGCGCGGTCGTGGTGAGACGGGCATCCCATTGCCAGAACACGCCCCAGGTGAGCCTGCCCCAGAGGGCGCCGACCACGAGCGTGACGGCGACGAACACGGTGCCGATCTCTGCGCTGGCGCCGGCGAGACGGTCCCAGCCGAGCGACTTGCGGAAGAGATACATGCCTGAACCGATCGCCGTGACCGTGAAGGCGAGATAGGCGATCCAGATGGTCGGCACGTGGACGTAGAGCAGGCGAACCGCTTCTCGCTGGTCGCGATCCTCGGGCGAGAACCCGAGGCCGAAGGCGACCAGCCAGCCCATGGCCACGATGGTGGCGATGCCGATGATGCGGGTGCCGCGAGTGCCCGTGCCGCCGGCCGTGGAGGCCACTGCGGCGCCCTGCTCGCTCGTGAGGTTGGAGTCCGTCGTCGTCATGTCGCTTCTGGGGAGTCCGTTCCGGGATGGTTGGGCAGCTGTTGCGTTCATTCGTCGATCAACGGACCGAACGCCAGCGATCCGCCGACACCGAAGGCCACGGCGAAGACGACCAGCAGGCCCACCCAGGGCCAGCCGTCCGACACCACCGCACCTGCCGTGCCGAGCGCTGCTTCGACCGCTCGTGTTGCTCCGATCAGGACAGGCGCCACCGCAGGAAGCGTGAGCAGCGGGAGCAACGTCTCGCGGCCCCTGAACCCTGCGGCAAGGCCTCCGTACAGAGTACCGACCGCGGCGAGCCCGCACGTCGCGGAGATCAAGGTAGTGACCAGGAGCACAAGACCGTCGACCGGCACCGTCTGGCGGTAGAGGACCACGGCGGCGAACAGCAGCACCACCTCGAGCACGAGGAGCTGCACGCCCAGCGCCATGGCCTTGCCGAGGAAGATCGCCCGCGGATCGACGCCGGCCACCCGCAGGGCGTCGAGGGCGCCGTCGTCGACCTCGACCGCGAAACTGCGCTGGACGAGCACCAGCATGCTGAACAGCGTCGCCAGCCAGATCAGCCCGGGCGCCACCCGCTCGAGGACGACCTCGGCGTCGAGGGCGAACGCGAAGATCACCATCGTCACCGCTGCGAACGGCAGCACCTGGTTGGTGAGGACACGACTGTGCCACTCGATGCGCAGGTCCTTCGCGGCGACGAGCCGGGCGATACGCAACACGCTCACGAGTCGGTCCTCGCTTCGCTGACCTGGCCACCGACGACGTCGACGGTTCGAGTGGCCAGGGAACCTGCTCGTTCGAGTTCGTGGCTCGCCACGACGATCGTGGCACCGGAAGCCGCCGCTTGGCGCAGCGTGTGGTCGAGTTCGTCACGGGCGGTTGCGTCGAGGCCGGCGTGAGGCTCGTCGAGCAGCCACAGCTGTGCTCGGCGGGCGACCAGACACGCGAGGGCGGCCCGGCGCTTCTGGCCCGCCGACAGCTTGCGGACGGCCACGTCGACGAGCCGGTCGGCCACCCCGAGGCGCTCCATGGCGGCGTGGGTCTCGGTGTCGCTGGCACCGACGGTGGCACCCCAGAACCGAATGTTCTCCCCGACGGTCATGTCGAGGTAGAGCCCGTTCTGATGTCCGAGCACACCGACATGGCGGCGGATCTCGTCGCGCTGGGTGACCAGGTCGAAGCCGAGCACCGCGCCGGTGCCGCGAACCAGGGGCACCAGGCCGGCACAGAGCCGCAGGAGGGTGGTCTTGCCGGCGCCGTTGGGCCCACGGAGCAGCACGATGTCGCCCTCGTCGATGCGGATCGATGCACCTGCGAGCGCCGGGAACGACCCCAACACGGCAACGGCCTCGCTGAGTTCCACGACGGGCGCGGCGGCCGGGCGGTCCATGCCGCCACGCTAGGGAGAAACACTTCGACAACCGCGATCGCGCCGCGACCACCGGCAGCTAGCTTCGCGGCCGTGTCGGACGTCGCGGAGCCACCAGTGATTCCGTCGCGCGTCCGCAAGTTCGACCGTCCCCCGCCACCGCACGACTGGCGCTGGTGGGTCGGTGGTCTCGGCAAGGTCCTGATCGCAACGGGGCTGCTGATGTTCGGCTTCGTGGCCTACCAGCTCTGGGGCACCGGCATCGAGACCGCTCGGGCGCAGAACGCCCTCGAGAACGAATTCGAGGAGCTGCTGTCCGCCGCACCACCGGTCACCACGGTCGTTCCGCTCGATTCGACGCCGACCGACGTCGACGACCCCGCGGAGTCCGTTCCCACGTCGACACCGGACCCACCCCAGCCGGAGGCCGAGCCGGCCGCCGTACCAGTCGTCGTACCGGTCGAGGAGGGTGATCCGATCGCCCGGATCGAGATGCCGAGCATCGGCGTCGACAACATCGTGGTGGCCGGGGTCGCCAAGTCCGACCTGAAGAAGGGCCCGGGTCACTACCCCGAGACGCCGATGCCGGGCCAGCTCGGCAACGCGGCGATCGCCGGACACCGCACCACGTACGGTCAACCCTTCTTCAACGTCGACAAGCTCGAGATCGGCGACGAGATCACCGTCACCACGCTCGCGGGCCGATTCGTGTACCGGGTGACCGGCCAGCAGATCGTCGGCCCGGACGACTACTACGTGGTGGCCACGACCGATCCGACCGTCGCCACGATCACCCTCACCTCGTGCCATCCGAAGTACACCGCACGAGAACGGATCATCATCAGCGGCGTACTCGACGAAGCGGCCTCGAGCGCGCCGCCCGCCGATGCCGTGCTCAACTACGGCCGCCCGTTCGACGAGACGAACGATGCGGTCGCCGATCCCGCCAACACGGTGGTGGACTCGTCGGTGCCGTCTTCGGTCCCCTCGTCGGCGCCCACGTCGGAGCCGGATGCCGTCGTCGTCGAGGAGGACCCCACCATCGGCCAGGCCACGGCGGACGACGACGCCATCGAGGTGCCGGCTGACAGCGACGCCGCGGCCGTGAGCGCCGGCATCGCCGACGCCTTCTCCGATGGTTGGTTCAGCGACCCTGGCGCGAACAGCCAGGTGGCACTGTGGGGTCTGCTGCTCGCGGCGATCGGAGTGCTGTCGTACCTGGTCAGCAGGAAGGCGAAGCGTGACTGGGTCGGGTTGACGGTCGGCATCGTCCCGTTCCTGGTCGTGCTGTACTTCTTCTTCCAGAACGTCAACCGGCTGCTCCCGCCGAACCTCTGAGCGCAACGGCTGGTCCGGCAACGACCGCCACCGAGTGGTGATCGCGGCCGGTCAGCATCGCCTGGCGAGTCGGCGCACAGCGCCGTCGTGTGGAACCGGTTGTACCGCAGTCCACCCGACGCGAGCCGTTCGGCGTTGGGTGTGTCGCACGGCCCTCCGAACGCCGACGACGCACCGAAGCCGACGTCGTCGAGCATCGCGATCACCACGTTCGGTGGACCGGCGCCGGTGTCAGCGCGGCGCTGACAACGCCACGAACTGGACCATCTCGTCGGGGTCGGGCATCGCTGCGACGAGTTCATCGTCGAGGTACACCGTGCACCACACGTTGACGTACACGTCGTCGAAGCGCGCGGAGATCCAGATCGTGAGGTACGGATACTCCGACTCGATTCCGTCGAAGCGCAGCCCCACGACATCGTCGGCGCCGATCGTGTCCGGCGTGGGGACATCGAGTCGGGAGATGATCTGGCCCGAGCCCGACTCGACACAGTCACCGATGCGCCGATCGACGTCGACCCACGCCTGAGCCAGTTCGGCGTTGCTCCTCGACACCTTCTGAACGAGGATCGCATCCTTGCCCGCCCACTCGAACGTCGCGGTGAGGCCCGCCGGCTCCGCCGGCTGCCTCACGCCACAGAAGCCGGGGCCGGCCGGCGAATCGCGGGCGACGACCACCTCGACCCCTGCTCGGGCCCACGGAAGCCCCACATCCGCATCGTCGAGGATCAGCGGTGCCAGCGGGTGGGTCTGCCACGCCTCGCCGAGGATGTCACCACGCTCGAACTCGACCCCGGTGACGACCGACGCGAGCTTCGCTGCGAGCACGCCGGCGACCTCGTCGAACTCGGACAGCGTGACAGAGCGCATCTCCAACTGCACGACGAGCGCATCGCGTTGCCAGAATCCGACGATCCCCGGGCCAGCCGATCCCCCGAGGACGATGCCGGCAGCTCGCCAGCCAGTGGCGGCGGGAACTGCGATCGCTCGAACGGATGCTTCGCCATTGCCCGTCTCGAACGTCGGACAGGCCAACGGCGCGGTTTCGGTCGCGTCGATCAGCGCAGAGGCCACGTCGACCGTCTCCATCTCGCCGAGATGGTTGTCGAACCTCCCGGACGCCAACGCACCGTTGGTCCACATCCGCATTCGATCGCCCGCGTCGAGCACGACGTCGACCACCTCACACGTCGTCGGCGCATGTCTGAGGGCCGCGACACTGCGTGGCCCTTCGATCTTCCACCCGCTGACGTCGCTGTCCACCAGCAGCAGTCGCGCCGCGGTCGCGGGGTCCATCGGCGGCATCGGCTCGGTGGTGGAAGGGCTCGTGGTCGTCGAGACGACCGGGGGCACCGGCGCTGCGGTCACCGGTGGGACCGCCGGCGTGGCCGTGGTCGTGGTCGTGGTCGTGGTCGACGTGACGATCGCCGAGCGTGCTTCGACGGCGACGTCAACGGATCCCGAGCAACCGGCGACCAGGGCCGACAGCACCACGACGGCGCATCCGAGCCGCAGGCCAGCATCAGTCGGTCGCACTTCCCGTCATCGGCCGGTGTCGTGGCCCGCTTGAGGACTCGAGGGTTTTCGGGAGTCCGTGTCAGACGATCGCACCGAGTGCGACCGACGTGGCGTTCAGCGCCCGCTGAACTCCGGTCGGCGCTTCTCGAGGAATGCGGTGCGGCCCTCTTCGGCATCGGCACTCGCCCACGCCGCCGACCGTGCCGCCTCGAACACGTCGTCGGCGGCGGGTTCGATCTGCGCCCGCTCGAGGCCGAGCTTGTGTCCGGCGATCGTCAACGGTGCGAGCCGGGACAGCTCCTGGGCCCACGAGATCGCGGCGTCGAGACCGCCGAGGCGGTGGATTCCGCCCGAGGTGTGGAGTTGTGCGGCGGTGTAGGTCTCGGCGGCGAGGAGCATCGCCCGCGCGATCGGGGCCGAGAACTCCGACGCGAGGCGGCGGATCGTCCAGTGGTCGACGACGAGGCCGAGCTTGGCGGCAGGGATCCCGAGCACGCTGTCGGGTGTCGCCACCCGGAGGTCGGTGGCGATGGCCAGCTGTGCTCCGGCGCCGAGTGCCGGACCGTCGATCGCGGCGATCACCGGCACCGGAAGGTGACCGAAACCCCGCAGGACGGCGCCCAGATCGGTGGCGAACTGGCCCTCCTCGACGCCGGTGAGATCCGCCCCGGCGCTGAAGGCCGGCGGTTTGCCGGTCAGCACCACGGCACGGATCGCATCCGGCGCCCGAGCGGCGATCGCGGCCTGGACGTCGAGCAGTTCCAGCAGGGTCGCGTGATCGACGGCGTTGCGACGCTCCGGTCGGTCGAGCGTCACGACCGCGACGAACCCGTCGTGTTCGAGATCGACGGTCATGACCGGTGGCGATCGGCTCGTAGCATGACCCGACTGTATGTCGAACCCGTCGTCTCCCTCCGATGCCGTCGACCCGGTCCGCGTACGGCGCGCCCAGGTCGCCAAGTGGACGCTGCTCGCCAACCGGGTCGGGTACCTGTTCGTCGCGGTGTCGATGGCGTTGTTCGTGATCGCCTTCGCCGTCGGGTTCTCCCCCACGATGGCCAGCCTGGTGATCGTGTCGTTCGTGATCGGCTGCATCCTGCTCGCCCCCTCGATCATCGTCGGGTACGCGGTCAAAGCGGCCGAGCGCGAGGACCGCGAACGGGGCTTCTGACTCCGCCCGATCGGCGGTTACCCTTCGGTAACGCATGTCCCCCCGTCTCCCCGCCAACGCACGACGCGAACAGATCCTCGACGTCGCCCTCGAGGTGTTCGCAACCAACGGATTCCACGGCTCGTCGATGAACGACGTCGCCGACGCCGTCGGGGTCACCAAGCCGGTGCTCTACCAGCACTTCGACTCGAAGCGCGATCTGTACCAGGCCCTGATCGACGAGGTCGGCGACCGGCTCCTGGGCAACATCGCCAAGGCAGCCGCCGAGGCCACCGACGGCAAGAGCCAGACCGAACTCGGGTTCCGGGCCTACTTCCGCTGGGTGTCCGACGACCACGACGCCTTCCGGTTCCTGTTCGGGTCCGGCACACGCCGCGATGACGAGTTCAACGCCGCCGTCCAGCGCATCACCGCCGAGGCCGCGAAGGCCGTTGCCCCGCTGATCGCGGTCGACATCGACGAGCGTCATCGCACCACGCTCGCCCACGCGCTCGTCGGGATGGCCGAGGGTGCGAGCCGCCTGCTCGTCGAACGCGGCGACGAGTTCGATCCCGACGAGATCGCCCAGGTCGTGGCCGACCTCGCCTGGGCCGGGCTCCGGGCAGTCCAACCAAAAGAAGGTTGACAGCCGTTCACCTTCGCGTCAGAGTGGTCGCATGACCGACACGATCCGCACCGCCCACGACGTCGACGACCCGGGTTCGGCCAATCCGTACCTGATCGGCAACATGGCCCCCGTCGAGCGCGAGGTCACGGCGTTCGACCTCCCGGTCACCGGCTCGATCCCGACCGAGCTCGACGGGCGTTGGCTGCGCAACGGGCCCAACCCCCGCGGTCCCGTCGATCCCGCCACGCACCACTGGTTCCTCGGCGACGGGATGGTGCACGGAGTCAGGATCCGCGGTGGCAAGGCGGAGTGGTACCGCAACCGGTACGTCGACGGCGCCGACGGGTTCGGTCCGAACACCAACGTCGGCGGCTTCGCCGGCCGCACGTGGGCGATGGTCGAAGGGGGCACACCTCCGGTCGAACTCGACGACGAGCTGAACTCGCTCGGCGTCAACCGGTTCCAGGACACGTTGACCGGTCCGTTCAGCGCCCACCCCAAGTACGACCCGGCGACCGGTGAACTCCATGCGATGGGCTACCACTGGCCCGATCTGGTCGATCACATCCAGTACATCGTGGTCGGGCCCGACGGACTGGTCTCCTCGACGCTCGACATCCCGGTGCCCGACATGCCGATGGTGCACGACATGTCGCTCACGCCGACCTACGCGATCGTGTACGACCTCCCGGTCACGGTGAGCTTCGACGTGATGGGCAAGGGCTTCCCCTTCCCCTTCGCCTGGAACCCCGACCGGGCCGCACGCGTCGGGCTGCTCCCGAGGTCGGGAACCGCCGACGACATCATCTGGTGCGACGTCGACCCGTGCTACGTGTTCCATCCCCTCAACGCCTACGACGCACCCGACGGGACGGTCGTCGTCGATCTGTGCCGCTACGACTCGATGATGGTCGCCGACTTCCGTGGCCCCTTCGGCGAGTCGCTGCCGACGTTCGACCGTTGGGTGATCGACCCGGTGGCGCGTCGGGTGACCGAGACCCGGATCGACGACCGACCGCAGGAGTTCCCTCGTCACAACCCTCGCGTCGGGCTCCGGAAGCACCGCTTCGGGTACACGTCCGAGGTGAAGCCGGGAACGGCGAACCTGCACGGTGCGATCGTCAAGATCGACGTCGACGCGGGCACCACCGAAGCACACGAGTTCGGAGCCGGTCGTGGCGGCGCCGAACCGATCGTGGTGCCGAAGGCCGACGCTGCGGCCGAGGACGACTGCTGGATCCTCACCGTCGTGTACGACGCGGCCACCGACTCCAGCGAGCTGTGCATCCTCGACGCCGCCGACATCACCGCACCCGAGGTCGCCCGAATCGCACTCCCCCAGCGCGTCCCCTACGGCTTCCACGGCAACTGGGTGTCCACCCCCTGACCCCACCACCGTTCTCGTGAACTCGTTGCGGAGTAATCCCGCAACGAGTTCACGAGAAGGGTGGGGTCAGCCGATGACGACGATCTCGTCGCCGGGGGCGAGCTCGAGTCGACGGTCGACGGGCGGGCTGAGCGCCAATTCGCCGCCGATCTCGGATGACCGGCGCCAGCCGAGTGCCAGCACGCCGTGAGCGGAGCCGGCGGCGACGATGTCACGCATCGTGACGGTACCGGCGAGGTCGAGGCGCTCGGCCGGTACCAGGTGGAACGACGAACCGCCCGGGGCGTAGAGCGCGAGATACACCGCTCGACGAACCGGGTCGTCGACGAGCTGAGCGAGGATCCTGCTCGCCATCGCCGGCGTGACGATCACCTCGTCGGTGCCGCGGACATCGGCGAGCGCGGCGTTGCCGGGATCGGTCAACTCGATCACCAGCCGCGGCACCGACTCGTCCCGGGCCTCGAGGTCGTGGCGGATCGTGACCAACTCGAGCAACGTCCGGCTGTCGACCTCCTGTGGCGGGCAGGTGATCACGGTACGCGAGCAGCACGATCGCCGTGATCTCCGACGCCACCCGCCGGCTCATGGTCGCGACGTCGCCCTCGACGGGTGTCAACGTGACCGCGATCCCGTCGAGATCGGGGACGTCGATGTCGCCGACCTCGATCACCCTCGGGTCGTAGACGATCTCGACCGTCGACCCGCTGCCGGCCGACATCGCCCAACCGGTGAGCAACGGTCGTCCGAGGCCACTCCAGCCGACCATCAGGACGTGGTTGACCGCCGACGCCTGCCGGAAGACCGGTCGATCCACCGCCGGCGCAACCCTCGTGCGGGCGATCGCGTCACGGTCGAGGTCGAGCGACGCCGTCGACTCGTGGGCGACCACGACGATCCGGTCGCCCGGACCGATCTCCGCGTCGAGCGCCGGCTGGATCTCGACCGACCCGTCGTCGTGCAGCAGACCGATCGGGCGGAACGCCGATGCGCCGGCGACCACGTCGCCGAACAGCGTTCCGACCAGCTCGGCGCAGGCCTTCACGTAGATGTCGGCCCCCCGGAAATCGGTGAGTTCGGCCATCACCTCGCCGAGGCCCCGTTCGCGCAACGCGAACACCACGTTGCGCGCCACCGCCTGCGACACGACGAGCGGATGCACCTGATCGTCGAGCGATGCGGCGACCGTCGCAGCGACTGCGGACTCGTCGAGCACGACGACGATCGGCGTACGGAGATCTCCGAGCGCTTCGCGTGCGGCCAACACCGTGTGGACGGCTCGGGCGTCGCCGACATGGTCGCCGTCTCCGTTGAGCACCACCACCGTTCGACAGGTCCGCAGGCGCACCAGGTCGAGATCCGCGAGGCGCGTCGGATCGCCGTCGCGGAACACCAGGCGATTGCCGAACGTGCTCTCGATGCCCTGGCGCACCCGTTCGCCCATCTCGGCCGGATCCCCATCGGCCATGACGACGAGTGCGATGCCTCGCCCGGCGTTCGCTCGGCACAGCTGGTCGACCACGTCGGGAAGCAGGCTGGACGCCCCCAGCACCACGATGTGGTCCGATTCGACGACGGCGCTCCTCCCGCGTTTCATGCGGTCGATCTGCGCCTCCACCCCGCTCGCGATCACGCCGATGAGCGTGCCGAACACGAGCAGACCGAAGATCGTCACGCCAAGCGCGACGATGCGTTGACGCGCACCGATGTCGCCGGCCATCGTGCCGGTGTCGAGCGTTCGCAACAGGCTCTGCCAGAAGTCCTCGAACCAACCTGCGTTCTCGCTCCCGGCGAGCGTGACACCCCCGCGGCGGAGCAGGAACGAGGCGACCAGGACGACCGCGAAGGTGACGATCCCGAGCCACAGCAGCACCGCCCAGGTACCGCGGGCGAGCAGACCGTCGAACCGGTACCGGAGGTAGTGACGCCACGTCGTCCGGTCGTCCGAACTCCTGCGTCGGTTCATGCTGCTCCCTCGTCGGTCCGGATCACCCGGACCGGGCGATGATGGTCGGCGAGCCGGTGGGGCACGCTGTTCGCCTAGGTTATGAGAACCCGCGACCAGTCAGGACACCCATGATCCACGCCCACGTGCCGAACGACGACGAGCTGACGCCGGCCTATGCCGGCCGCCTCAACCAGCAGCCGACACCCAAGCACCGCCTCCCCGACTTCGAGTCGCCGCCGACGGCCGTGTACCGCTTCATCCACGACGAGCTGCTGCTCGACGGCAGCTCACGGCTGAACATGGCGACCTTCGTCACGACCTGGATGGAGCCGGAGGCCGACAAGCTGATGGCCGAGTCGTTCGACAAGAACATGATCGACAAGGACGAGTATCCGCAGACCGCGGAGATCGAGCGACGCTGCGTCAACGTCGTCGCCGACCTGTTCAACGCCCCGGTCGACGGCGACGCGATCGGCGTCTCGACGATCGGATCGAGCGAAGCGGTGATGCTCGCCGGCCTGGCGATGAAGTGGAAGTGGCGCAATCGGCGCGAAGCGGCCGGTCTCCCGGCCGACAAGCCGAACATGGTGATGGGATCCAACGTCCAGGTCGTGTGGGAGAAGTTCTGTCGCTACTGGGACGTCGAGCCCCGCTACGTCCCGGTCACCGAGACCAGCTTCGTCGTCGATCCCGATGCGGTGATGGCGCGCGTCGACGAGAACACCATCGGCGTGATCCCGATCCTCGGCACCACCTACACCGGCGAGTTCGAGCCGATCGAGGAGATCCACGACCGCGTGGTCGCCTACAACGCGGAACACGGTCTCGACGTCCCGATCCACGTCGACGCGGCGAGCGGCGGGTTCGTGGCACCGTTCCTCCATCCCGACCTCCGGTGGGACTTCCGACTGCCCCAGGTCAAGTCGATCAACGTGTCCGGGCACAAGTACGGCCTCACCTACCCGGGTCTCGGGTTCGCGATCTGGCGATCGAAGGACGAACTCCCCGAGGAGTTGATCTTCCACGTCAACTACCTCGGCGGTGACATGCCGACCTTCACCCTCAACTTCTCGCGGCCCGGCAACCAGATCGTCGGCCAGTACTACAACTTCCTCCGGCTCGGACGTGAGGGCTACACGCGCATCATGGAGTCGCTCCGCGACATCACCATGTACCTGTCGAGCGAGATCGCGAAGATCGGCCCGTTCGAGATCATCAGCGATGGGAGCGCCATCCCCGTGATGGCGTTCAAGATGAAGGGCGAGCAGCCGTTCAGCGTGTTCCACGTGTCCGATCAACTGCGCACGGGGGGCTGGCAGGTACCGGCGTACACGATGCCCGCCGATGCCACCGACGTCGCGGTGCTGCGCATCGTGGTGCGCGAGGGTTTCAGCCTCGACCTCGCCGAAGGGTTGGTCGCCGCCCTGCACAAAGCGGTCGACCACCTCACCGAGTTCCCACCGGCTCACCCGCCCGAACCCGAGCACTTCTCGCACACCTGAGTGACGGTGAGCAGCGGCACGACCGCTCCCGGGATGCAGTGGCGGCGCGAGGTCCGCTGGAACGCGGGCGACCTCGGTTGGCGGGTCGGCGCGCTGTTCATCGTCGGGTCGTTCTTCTTCGCGCTCGGGTCGTTCCCGCCCTACGCACAGTGGATCGATCCGCGCGCGGTCGCCGCGACGTTCGCCCTCGGATCGGTGTTCTTCACGTCGGCCGGCTACAGCCAGTTCCTCCAGGCACTCAACGAGGGGTCGGCGACATTCAGGTACGTCGGGTTCCGCAACACGCTGTTCTGGTGGGCGACCGCCGTTCAGCTCGCGGGCACGATCTTCTTCAACATCAGCACCTTCGGCGCGCTCGTCGAGGGCCTCGACACACAGCAGGAGAACCGCCTCGTGTGGGCCCCGGACATCTTCGGCTCGATCGCGTTCCTGATCGCCAGCACCCTGGCGTGGGCGGTCGTGGTGGGCTTCCACTGGACGGTACGGCGCGACGACGCCGACTGGTGGGTGAACCTCCTCAACGGCATCGGCTCGGTGTTCTTCATGCTGTCGGCGATCGCGGCGGTCGTACTCCCCACCACCGGTGAAGTGTGGAACATGGCGCTCGTCAACCTGGGAACGTTCGTCGGCGCCGTGTGCTTCCTGCTCGGCGGCTACTACCTCTGGCCGCCCGCGTCACGCTGAGGTGGTCACGCCGAGGGGGACACGGCAGGCGATCCCGGCGTCGAGGCCGAACCCGATCGATCCAGCCAGTTCCGCGGCGCCGGGAGTCGTTCGGTGGCGACATAGGCCACCACGACCGCCACGATCGCCAACGGCATCACGGCATAGGAATCGCTCGAGAGGAGCACCGTCGCGAGCAGCACCGAGGTGAACGGGAGCTTCAGCATCGTGGCGCACATCGCGCCGATGCCGATTGCGAGTCCGGGCACGAGCGACATCCCGGGCAGGTCGGCGGCGAGGATGCCGATCGCACCGCCGATGAACAGGCTCGGGAAGATCGGGCCTCCCCGGAAGGCGCTGAGCGACAGCGCGTACGCCAACCCCTTGCACACGACCACCAGGATCAGCGCGCCGGTCGACCACGTCGCGGACTGCTCGACCAGGATCGGCAACTGCGCCTGGCCGGAGAACAGCACGTTCTCCGTGCCCTGATCGGTCAGTTGAGCGAACACGATCGCGAGCACGGCGATCGCCACACCGAGCAACGGCGTGACGACGAGCCGGCGTTGATGCACGAGCGTGCGGACCGACAGCGCGATCGTGTACACGAGCCATCCGATCACGGGACACAACAGACCGAGCACGAGTGCCCAGACGAACATCGCGACCGTCGGTGTCGTGAACGCCGGCAGGTCGGGAATCGCCAGGGAGAACGTGCCCAGCCCGGTGATCGAGTCGAGCCCGACGAACACCAGGAACCCGAGGCCCGCAGCGAGCAGGCCGGGGAGCAGGGCAACGGCGAGCATCGCTCCACCGAGCCCGGCAACCTCCAACATCAGAAATGCAGCGACCACCGGCGATCCGATCAGCGTGCTGATCGCCGCGAAGCTTCCGGCGCTCGCGATCAGCGCGACCGCGGTCGGTTTCGAGTCGCGCTTGATGCTCCGGATCGCGAGGGCGCCGAGCCCGCTCCCGATCGCGATCAACGGGGCCTCGGGGCCGAGCACGGCGCCGAACGCCAGGGTCGCCAACGCCGCCAGCGCGACGCCCGGCAGCTCGATCGGCATCGTCGGCGCCCCCTGCGTGAACCCGCCCGACGGCGAGTGGCCGCAGTTGCCGGGGAGCGACCGGATGCACAGGGCGACGAGGAGACCCCCGAGCGCGAGCAGTGGAACCGGCCACCACATCGGGGGCGAGTCGAACCCCAGCGCGCTCGGCAGGTCGCTGTACAGCGCCTCTTGGAGCCAGTCGATCAGCGCAAGGAAGCCGTAGGCGACGAGGGCGACGGGGAGCGCGATCAGCGCCGCCAACACGAGCGCCTGGAGGTACTCCTTCGACTTGATGATGGTCAGCGGGTCGGGCGGTGCAGCCTGATCGGGCGTTGGGCTCACCGGCCCCACCGTAGCGAGCGAACCGGTCAGCGCCGGGAATCCGATCGGGTGCTCAACCCCGCGCCACGAGGCCGCGATAGCCGTCGGCGAACCCTGCGGATCGGAGCAGGTCGACGAGGCCGGCCGGCGCATCTGCGAGCCCCTCACCGTCGATCTTGCGGATCTCGACCACCTTGATCCGGCCCGCCCTGACGAGGTCGATCAGCGATCGAGCCCAGGCGATGTCATGCAGCGCATCGGGGAACGTGACGAGATGGTGCCCTCGCCGGTCGAACCACACCAGCGGCCGCCCGGCCCGCAGGACGACGAGCGACGACGCAGTGCGGGCCGGTCGACCCGAGGTGGCAGGCCACGCCAGCGCGGCGCCGTAGGGCTGGGCAGGATCGGTCGACGCGAGCACGACAGGATCCGGGACGTCGTCGGGCCGGATGACCGGATCGGGCGTGTCGCGAGCAGCCCGGAGGCGGTCGACCGCGCCCGGCACGGCGAACTGGGCGGCGCCCAGCCCGTCGACGAAGTAGCCACGGCGCACCTGGCCGCGTTCCTCCAACACCTTGAGCACGCCGTACACCGCGCTGAACCCACCGACGAGGCCTTCGGCCATCACCGCCTCGCGGGTGACGACGCCATGGCGCTCGACGAGCTGCATCGCCTGGGCGTGCGCCGCCTCGGTCGGCGTCGGTCTCGGGATCAGGAGGGGTTCGACGAGGCTCCACCGGCCCTGCCCGGCGGGCGGTCCGATGCGGGTGAGGCGACCCGGCCGGGGTCGGCTGCGACTGTACGGAGACACGTGCCTTGGCTGCGGCCTTGACCTTGGCGCCGCCGATCACCGAGCGCAGCGGCGCGAGCGAGTCGTTGGTGACCTCGCCGGCCCACACCAGATCCCAGAGCGCGGCGAGGAGTTCCTGGTCCTGCGCGCCGGGAGCTGCACCGCGGATCTGGCCCCAGAAGCTCGCGCCCTGCTCGGCGAGCAGGGTGCGGATCGCGTCCTGCAGCGCTCCCTCGGCCGGTTCGCGCTCCTCCCAGCCGGGGGCGAGCAGCGGCAGTTGGTCGGCGAAGCACAGCCGGATTCGGCCGTCGCGCGCACCGAGCGCGCCGGCGCCGACCCAGATGACCTCACCTGCCGTGCACAGCTCGTCGAGCATCGACGGTCGGAAGCCCGCGACACGCACCGGCAGCACATCGGCCTCGATCGTCGAGGCCACCAGCGCGGTACCCGACAGCACGCCGAGGGTCTCGACGAGGGCGTCCATGCCCCGTCGTCCGGCCGGGATGTCGTGCCACGCGGTGAGGAATCGGGCGAAGGCCTCCTGCTCGACCGGCTCGACCTCCTTGCGGAGCGCGGCGAGCGACCGGCGGCGCAGCTGGCGCAGGACATCGACATCGCAGAATTCGCGCGACACGCCCTCGGGACGGAACTCGCCGACGACGAGGCGCTCCTCGCCCTCCAGGGCAGCGAGCGCCCCGGCGATCCGCTCGGGTGGCGCCCCGAAGCGCTTGGCGACGTCGGCGGTGAGGAACGGGCCATGGGTGCGCGCGTACCGACCGACGATCTCCTCGAGCGGCCGGGCGACCGGTTCGGTGAACGCCATCGGCAACCCGAGCGGCAGCGAGCAACCGAACGCGTCCCGGTAGCGAGCGGCGTCCTCGGCGGCGGCGAACCGGGTCTCACCGCCGAGCGCGATCTCGATCACCCGCTTCTGCGCGACGAGCTCCGCCAGCCAGCCCTCGGGGTGCTCGCAGCGCAACTCGACCTCGTCGGTGCACTGAGGTCGCCGACCTTGCGGAACACGTCGTGGAATTCGTCGGCCGAGCGAGCCCTGCGGCCATCGGCGAGGCACTGCAGCTCCAACTCGACGTCGGCGAGCACCTCGGGATCGAGCAGCTCGCGCAGCTCTTCTGCGCCGAGGAGATCGCGCAGCAGATCACGATCGAGCGCGAGTGCGGCGGCGCGCCGTTCGGCGAGCGGGGCGTCTCCCTCGTACATGTACGCCGCGATCCAGTTGAACAGCAGGCTCGATGCCATCGGGCTCGCCTTGCCGGTGTCGACGGTGACCACCCGGATCGCCCGCGATCGCAGCAACCCGAGCACCTCGCGCAGCGCCGGCACGTCGAACACGTCCTGCAGGCACTCCCGCGACGTCTCGAGCAGGATCGGGAACGTCGGGTACTTCGCGGCCACGGCGAGCAGATCAGCGGCACGCTGACGCTGCTGCCACAGCGGGGTACGGCGATCGGGACGGCGGCGCGGCAGCAGCAGTGCCCTGCCGGCGCATTCCCGGAAGCGAGCGGAGAACAGCGCGGTCTGCGGCAGCGTCTCGACGACGAGTTCGTCGATGTCCTCCGGATCGATCATCAGCGCCTCGATCGGCAGCTCGACCGCCGACTCGGGGAGGCGGATCACGATGCCGTCGTCGCCCCACATCGACTCGACCGGGATGTCGTATCGGTCCATCAGGCGCCGTTCGATCGCCATCGCCCACGGCGCGTGCACCGGCGTGCCGAACGGGCTGAGGATGCAGATCCGCCAGTCGCCGATCTCGTCCTGGAACCGCTCGACGACCACGGTGCGGTCGTCGGGGACGGCGCCGGTCGCCTCGGCCTGCTCGGCGAGATACTGCGAGAGGTTGCCGGCAGCGAACGCATCGAGCGAGTAGTGCGTCATCAACCGCTCGGTGGCGGCGTTGTCGTCGAGGTCGCGGATCTCGCGTACGAACGCACCGAGCGCACGGCCCAGCTCCAGGGGGCGGCCCGGCCGGTCGCCGTGCCAGAACGGCATCTTGCCCGGCTGGCCCGGCGCCGGGCTGACGGTGACCCGTTCGAACGTGATGTCCTCGATCCGCCACGTCGACGCGCCCAGCACGAACGTCTCCCCGGGCCGGCTCTCGTACACCATCTCCTCGTCGAGCTCGCCGACGCGGGTGCCGTCGGGGAGGAACACGCCGAACAGGCCGCGGTCGGGGATCGTGCCGCCGCTGGTGACCGCCAGCCGCTTCGATCCGTCGCGGGCCCGGAGCCGGTCGTTGATGCGGTCCCAGACGATCCGCGGGCGCAGTTCGGAGAACTCCTCGCTCGGGTATCGACCCGACAGCAGGTCGAGCACGTTCGACAACAGGTCGTCGGAGATGTCGGCGAAGCTCGCACAGCGACGCACCATCGTGGCGACTTCCTCGACCGAGCACTCCTCGACGATCGCCACGTGGGCGACGATCTGCTGGGCGAGCACGTCGAGCGGGTTGCGCAGGTAGCGGGTCGACTCGATCTCGCCGTCGACCATGCGACGCGTGACGATCGCCGCTTCGAGCAGGTCGCCGCGGTGCTTCGGGAAGATCGACCCCCGCGACGGCTCGCCGACCTGATGGCCGGCGCGGCCGATGCGCTGCAGCCCCCGGCTGACCGCGCCGGGCGACTCGACCTGGATCACGAGGTCGACCGCGCCCATGTCGATGCCCAACTCGAGCGACGACGTGGCCACGATCGCCCGCAGGTCGCCCCGCTTGAGGCGGTCCTCGATCACCACGCGCTGCTCGCGGGCGAGCGAGCCGTGATGCGCCCGCACGAGCTCGTCGAGCACCTCCCCGGTGACCGGGTCGACGATGCCGGGCACGCCCTCCTCGATCGCCAGCTCGTTGAGTTTCGCTGCGAGGCGCTCCGCGGCGCGGCGGGCGTTGCAGAAGATGATCGTGGTGCGGTTGGCGAGGATCCGCTTCAGGATCTCGGGGTAGATGCTCGGCCAGATCGACGTGCGTCGTTCGGTCAGGGCGGACGTCGCCGGGCCGGGCGTGAGTTCCACCTTGACCTGGCCGAGCGTCGACATGTCCTCGATCGGGATGACGACCTCGACCTCCAGCTGCTTGCGGATGCCGGCGTCGACGATCTGCACCGGCCGCCTTCGCCCGGGCTCGGCCCAACCGCCGAGGAACTCCGCAACCTCCTCGAGCGGGCGCTGCGTCGCCGAGAGTCCGATGCGCTGCGGAGGTGTGTCGGTGACCTCCTCCAGGCGCTCCAGCGTGAGCATCAGGTGGGCACCACGCTTGGTGGTGGCCATCGCGTGGATCTCGTCGATGATCACCGTCTCGACGCCGGCGAGCGTCTCGCGCGCCGACGACGTCAGCATCAGGTACAGCGACTCCGGCGTGGTGATCAGCAGGTCGGGCGGGCGGCGGATCAACTTCTGGCGGTCGTTGGCCGCGGTGTCGCCGGTCCGCATGCCGACCTCGGGAGCGACGAAACCCGTCACGCTCTCCGGCCCCAGCCGTTCGGCGGCCAGTTCGATCCCCTTCAGCGGAGCGCGCAGGTTCTTCTCGATGTCGAACGCGAGCGCCCGCAGCGGCGAGATGTAGAGCACCCGTGTCCGGTGCGAGCGCTCCTCCGGGCGGGGTGTGGTGGTCAACCGGTCGATCGATGCCAGGAACGCCGTGAGCGTCTTGCCGGATCCGGTCGGGGCGCAGATCAGCGTGTGCTCACCGGCGGCGATGTGCGGCCAGCCCTGCACCTGCGGAGCGGTCGGCTCGGGAAACGACGCCGCGAACCACTCGCGGACGGCCGGCGAGAACGCCTCGAGCACCGGGTGCGCAGCGATCGGGTCACGCTACCCAGCGGCCCGGTCAGCCGACCCGTTTCCCCCAGCCCGATGAGTTTCGGCGCGAACAGGTGGCGCCGAAACTCATCGCAGCGGATGTCAGCCCTCGGTGGTCTCGGTCATGTCGCCACCCATGTCGCCCATGTCGTCGGCCATCTCCATGACCAACGGACGGACCGGTGCGCCGACGGTCACCTCGGTGCCGTCGTCGAACACCATCGTCACGTCGATCGTGCCCGTGATGTCGGCCGGGTCGATGTCGATCAGCATGATGTGCGGGCCACCCGGTTCCAGGGTGAAGCTCCCGCCGGCCGGCACCACGAATCCCTCGGGCACCTCCTGCATCTGCATCGACCCGTCGTCGCCCATGATCGTCTCGTGGATCTCGACGGTGGCGTCGAACGGCACCGACGCACTCACCAGCGTCACGTCGCTGTCGCCGTTGTTGGTGATCGTGCCGTAGGCCGCGGACCGGGTCTGGCCCTCTGCGGGCTCGCGCATCCAGACGCCGGTGACGCTGATGTCACCCACGGTGGCCTCACCGCCGTCCATGGCGCTGTCGTCCATGGCGCTGTCGTCCATGGCGCTGTCGTCCATGGCGGTGCCGTCCATGGCAGTGGTGGCTTCGGGAGCGCTGGTCGTGTCACTCGCGGAGTCGTCGTCGCTGCCGCACGCGGCGAGCGAGAACGTCAGCGCGAGAGCGGCGACCGGGGCGAGGAGGGCGGTGGTTCGATGGTTCACGAACGGTCAGGTCGTCGTGGGTGTCCACCGAGTTCCCCGACCGTGGAAATCAGGACTTCTGTCACATCACCCGCCTCACGCCCGCTCGGTCACCATTCCGTCGTCGAGATCGAACGTCCGGGTGAGGCGGACCCGTTCGAGCAGGGCCCGGTCGTGGGTGACCAGGATCACGGTGCCCTCGAACGTGTCGAGCGCCTGCTCCAACTGCTCGATCGCAGGGAGATCGAGGTGGTTCGTCGGTTCGTCGAGCACGAGCAGGTTGGCGCCATTGGCCATCAGCAACGCCAACGACGCTCGGGTCCGCTCCCCCGGCGACAACGTTGCGGCTCCGCGATGGACGTGCTCGGCGCCGAGCCCGAACTTGGCGAGGAGCGTGCGGGCGTCGGCGATCGTCAGGCCCGTCGCGGCGACGAACGCGTCGAGCAGCGCCTCGGTGCCGAGCAGCTCGGAGCGAGCCTGTTCGATCTCGCCGACCACCACGCTCGCGCCGAGTCCGGCGGTCCCGTCCGTCGGCTCGATCCGGCCGAGCAGCATCCCGATCAGGGTGGTCTTCCCGCTGCCGTTGGGGCCGACCAGTGCCACACGGTCACCGACACGCAGGTCGAGATCGACCGGCCCGAGGCGGAACCCGCCACGATCGACGATGGCGCCCCGGGCGGTCGCCACGACATCACCGCTGCGACCGGCGGTCGGGATCGTCAAGCGCAGCTCCCATGGCTGCCGAGGCTCGTCGACCTCGTCGAGCCGTTCGGCAGCCTTCTGGGTGCGGGCGGCACGGCCGGCGAGTTGCTCGGTCTGGTTGATCTTGAAGTGCCGGATGTGCTTGTCGTTCTCGCCCGACTTCCTCACCTTCGACTGCCCCTGCGTCGCCCACTCCCGCTCGCGTTGCGCTCGCTGCTGGAGAGCCGATCGTTTCGAGTCGTACTCGTCGAATCGCTGTTGTGCGTGGAGCTTGGCCAGCTCCCGTTCTGCGAGGAACGCCGACCAGCCGCCCGCGTACCACTCGGCGCGGTGCGAGTGGTGGTCGATCTCGACGACGTCGGTGATCACCCGCTCGAGGAACGTGCGGTCGTGGCTCACGAGCAGCACCGGCGCGTCGAGGCCGAGGATCCATCGCTCGAGCCGTGCGAGGCCGTCGAGGTCGAGGTCGTTCGTGGGTTCGTCGAGCAGGAACACGTCGTACCGCGAGAGCAACAGCGACGCGAGCGAACCCCTCGCCGCTTCCCCACCGGAGAGTGTGAGCGTCGGCTGGTCGAGCAGCCCGGGGTCGAGACCGAGTTCCGCCCAGGTCTCCCCGACCCGTGCGTCGAAGTCGGCGGCACCGAGCGCGAGCCATCGTTCGAGTGCGTCCGAGTACCGGTCGTCTGCGCCGGGCTCACCGGCAGCGAGGGCGTTCGCGGCGGCATCGAGTTCGCCCTGCGCCGCGGTCACACCACTGCGGCGACCGAGGAAGGCCCGGACGGTCTCCGAGGCCGAGCGAGCGGGCTCCTGCGGCAGGAGGCCGATGTTGGCCAACTGGGGCGTGGCCACCACCGACCCGCGATCGAGGGCGACGTCGCCGGCGAGCGCGCCGAGCAGCGTCGACTTGCCGACCCCGTTGGGACCGATCAACCCGACCCGGTGGCCGGGGGCCAGTGTGAGATCGACGGCATCGAGGACGACGAGTGGGCCTCGGACGACGGTGAGTTGACGAGCGATGAGCGACGCGGCCATGACGGCACCTCCAGGAACGAACGGACGGTGGACGGCTCACTGATCGGACATCGCCCGCCACCGTACCCCACCCCCTTCGCCCTCGCCTCCCCGAAAAATGCCCGGATCGTCGCGGTGGGCGCGACCAACCCGGCATTTTTCGGGATGGTTGACGGGAGGGTTGGGGGTCGGGGCGGGCGGCGCCAGACTCGGGAGGCCGATGCCGACCGTGACCCTGCGACCCTGGCAACGCGCCGCGTACGAGCGGTTCCGGGCCAGCCCGGATCCCGACTTCCTCGCCGTGGCCACCCCCGGAGCCGGCAAGACCACGTTCGCCCTCACCTGTGCCCGCGCCACGCTGGCCGACGAACCCCGCACCCTCGTGGTCGTCGCGCCGACGAGTCATCTCAAGGTGCAGTGGTCACTCGCCGCCCACCGCCTCGGCCTGCAACTCGACCCCGACTGGAGCCCCGGCGACGGGTTGGCCCGCGACGTGCACGGCCTCGTCACCACCTACCAGCAGATCGCCACCGGCAACACCGCATCGAAGCTGGCCGGTCTCTCGGCCGACGGATTCGTGATCCTCGACGAGATCCACCACGCCGGCCACGAGCGCGCGTGGGGCGACAGCATCCGCGTCGCGTTCGGGCACGCCGCACGTCGGCTCTCGCTGTCGGGCACGCCGTTCCGCAGCGACGCCGTGCAGATCCCGTTCGTCCGCTACGACGCCTCCGGCGACGAGGGCGACATGGCCCACGCCGACTACACCTACGGCTACGCCGATGCACTCCGCGACGGCGGCGTCGTCCGACCCGTCTACTTCCCACGCGTCGACGGCGAGATGGAGTGGACGACGGCGGCGGGCGACGTGCTCACGGCGAGCTTCCAGGACGAACTCACCAAGGACCAGGTGTCGATGCGTCTGCGCACGGCGCTCAGCCTCGAGGGCGAGTGGATGCCCAGCGTGCTCTCCCGTGCCAACGAGCAGCTCCGCTCGATCCGTCAGGACCATCGCGACGCCGGTGGCCTCGTCATCGCGATCGACCAGGACCACGCGCAGGGCATCGCCCGGCTCCTGCGTGACCGCTTCGGCACCCCCGCCGACGTGGTCGTCAGCGACGACCCGACCGCGTCGAAGAAGATCGCCGAGTTCAGCCACAACGATCGACCGTGGCTCGTGGCGGTCCGCATGGTGTCCGAAGGGGTCGACATCCCGCGGCTGCGCGTCGGCGTGTTCGCCACCACCACGTCGACCGAGCTGTTCTTCCGCCAGGCCGTCGGGCGTTTCGTCCGGTGGCAGTCGGGGCGGACGAGCCAGAAGGCCTACGTCTACATCCCCGACGATCCGCGCTTGCGCACCCATGCCTTCGAGATCGCCGAGGCGCGCCGGCACATCCTGCGTCCCCCGGGCACCGACGACGACACCGACGACTTCCAGGTCGACGGTGGACTCGACGACCAGGTGCACCCCGACGACGCCGCCGAACAGCTCGCACTGTTCTCCGTGGTCTCCGCAACCGCGACCGACATCACGGTGCACACGGTCACCGAACAGGGCGTGCGCTACGAACCGCTGTTCTCGCCCGACGACCTCACCACCGCTCGCTACGACGACGAACTGGAGATCGGCGAACCGCTGTTCGTCGCCGATCCGTCGCTCAGCCTCGACCTGCCCGATGTCCCCACCGCGGCCGGTCTCGTGCCGTCGGGGTCGCTCAGCGTCGCCGAACGCAAGGACGAGCTGCGCACCCGCAACGCCCACGTCGCGAAACGCCTCGTCGACATCACCGGGTGGAACCACGCCAAGGTCCAGGGCGAGATGAATCGCCTCGCCGGCGTCACCCGCGTCGCCACGGCCACCACCGAGCAACTCGAACGACGCCTCCGCTACGCCGAGAGCTGGCTCCGGCGCCTCCAGGCCTGACGCTCCGACCGGGGGCGGGGCGAGGGGGCTCCCGGTAGGATCGCTGCATGCCTGCGAGCGGTGAGCACCATCCCGCGTTCGAGGAATACTGCGAGTGCATCTTCGAGCTGCACGAAGACGACGTCGAAGTGATCCAGGCGCGCATCGCCGAACGGCTGCAGGTGTCCCGCCCAGCGGTCAGCGAGATGATGAAGCGCCTCGAAACCGAGGGCCTGATCAGCTCCGACGACGGCATCCACCTCACCGAGGCCGGCCGCCGTCTCGGCGAGCGGGTCGTTCGTCGGCACCGTCTCGCCGAGGTGTTCCTCACCGATGTCCTCAAGCTGTCCTGGGCGGAAGCGCACCACGAGGCCGGCAAGTGGGAGCACATCATGAGCGACTCGGTCGAACGGGCACTCAACGACCTGCTCGGCGAACCGACGACCTGCCCGCACGGCAACCCGATCCCCGGGTCGGGTTACGAGGCGCCCGACTCGGCCCCGTTGTCGAACGTCACGGTCGGGTCACCGTTCACCGTCCGGCGGATCACCGAAGAGCTCGAATTCGAGCCGGGCCTGTTGGAGTTCCTCGAAGCATCGGCGATCCAGCCCGGCAACCGTGGTGTCGTCACCGCTGCATCGCCCGACGGCACCCTCACGGTCGAGATCGACGGCCGCCACATCGGCGTGGGGTCGTTCGCCAGCGAACGCATCCTGGTCACCTCGTGAACCGGCTCACCGCGGTCACCCTGACCACGATCGCCGCACTGACACTCGGCGTGTCCGCCTGCGCCGAGACGGTCGTCGACGTCGACGCACCGGTCGCCGTGACCGATGGCGACGGCACGATCGCCCCCACCACCACCCTGCCGATCGTCGGAACAGCAGCAGAGCTCCTCCCCGAGCTGTCCGCCGAGATGAGCCGACTCAGCGCGCAGATCTCGGCGGACGGCGACGAACGAGCGACCCTCCGCCAGATCGAGGCGATCTGGGTCGTCGCCAAGCCCGAGGTCGAGGCAGCCCGGCCCGACCTCGTCGGCGGTATCCAGACCACGGTCGACATGGCCCGCAACGCCGTGGTGCGCGTGCGGCCCGCCGACGCGGACAAGGCCTTCTCGATCCTCACCGATCTCGTCGACCGGTACACCGGCGACGGCTGAGCGGCCGAACCGCTCAGCGGAGCGGTTCGGGAAGCTCGTCGGCGTGGACGATGCTGAGGCGCTGCGTGGGCCGGGTGAGGGCGACGTACAACGACCGCATCCCGTGTTCGTGGTCGGCGACGATCTGGGCCGGTTCGACCACGACGACCGCGTCGAGTTCGAGGCCCTTCACCACGCTGACCGGCACGAGTGTGACGCCGTCGTCGAGCCCGGTGCGGGTGGCCGTACCGTGGTTGACCCCCGCCGCAGTGAGGTGCTCGGACAGTTCGTCGATCATCGCGTCGGGGGCGATCACGCCGAGGCTGGCGCGCGGGAGGAGATCGATGAGAGCGATCACTTCGGCGGCGACCGTCGGGCCGAGCAGCTCGGACCGCTCGGCGCGCACGATGACCGGGCTGGCGTCGCCGATGCGCACCGACACCGGCGACCGCAGCGTGGGCGTCGCGACCGCCATCACCTTGTTCGCGAGCTCCATGATCTGGCCCGGGATCCGGTAGCCGACCGAGAGCCCGATCACCCGCGCCGGCTTCCGGTCCGGGAGGTGGTCGAGCACCTGGTCCCAGTCGGACGGGGCCAACGGACCGGTCGCCTGGGCGAGGTCGCCGACGATCGTCATCGCACCGTTGAGCGAACGCCGGGTCGCCATCTTCAGCTGCATCGGGGTGAGGTCCTGGACCTCGTCGATCACGATGTGGCCGTACGTGCGGATCTCGTCGGCGTCGTCGATCTTGCCGTTGCGACCGGGCTTGGGTCCGAGCACGTCGCGTGCATCGTCGAGCAGTGCGACGTCGGCGGGCGTCCACCGAACGTCGTGCACCGATTCGCTGCGGGGGCGGAACAGGGCCAACGCCTCGGCCTCGTCGAGCACGCCGCGTGCCGCGAGCTTGAGCAACGCCTTGGAACCGAACAGGTCGTGGAGCAGTTGCGCCGGGGTCAACAGGGGCCACATCCGGTCGAGCGCCTCGCGGATCTCGGGGGTGCCGCGCAACGTGTCCTTCACCTGGTGCGGCCCGATCTCGCTGTCGTGGAAGCTCGCCGCCAGCGCCGACCACACCTCGGTCTCCACGAATCGACGCCCGCTGTTGTGGCGTCGGAACCGACGGCGGGCCGCCTTGACGATGCGGGCCGACTCCTCGACCCGAAGGCGCACGTAGCCGGTGCGGAACGGGATCACCAGGTCGTCGCGCAACGGGCGCTCGCGGTCGTTGATCGCCTGGTCGATGACGTCGGACATCCGGATGTCGCCCTTGAGCCGGGCAGCGGTCGGCGAGTCGGCCCCCTCGCGGTCGCCGGGTCGGAGGAAGTCGACCCCGGGCACGAGATCGGAGAGCACGACCTGCTCGACACCGGCCTCACCGAGCGACGGCAGCACCCGTTCGATGTAGCGCAGGAACACCCGGTTCGGGCCGATCACGAGGACGCCCTGGTCCTCGAGCGGAAACCGGTGGGTGTAGAGGAGGTAGGCAGCGCGATGGAGTGCCACGACCGTCTTGCCGGTGCCGGGCCCGCCCTGCACGACGAGGACGCCGTGCTGGGGCGAACGGATGATCTCGTCCTGTTCGCCCTGGATCGTGGCCACGATGTCGCCGAGCGTGCCGGTGCGTCCACGTTCGAGCGCGGCGAGCAGGGTGGAGTATCCGCGCAACCCCTCGGGTGTCGCAGATCCGCCGTCGCCGCCGTCACCGACACCGGCGTCGAGCCCGTCGTCGTGGCCGAGCCCGAGGTGGCCCTCCCCGAAGAGTTCGTCCTCGATCCCGAGCAGCTTCTGGCCCTCGACGGCGAAGTGGCGGCGTCGGAGCAGCCCCATCGCGTTGCGGCCGGTCGCCCGGTAGAACGGCTCGGCGACCGGCGCCCGCCAGTCGACCACCACGGGCTCGCGGTCCTCGTCGGCCACCGCGAGTCGACCGATGTGGAAGCTCTCGGTTGCGTCGGGTGCCTCGGCCGAACGATCGATGCGACCGAACACCAACGACGCGTTGCCGAGATCGAGGTCGGCGAGCCGCTTCAGCAGTGCTTCGTCGAAGGCGTTGCGCTCGAATCGTGCCTGGAACGTGCCGCCGAGGTCGGCCTCGTTGAGGTCACGGAGCCTCCACGCGGCCTCGCGGCTCACGCGCAGACACTCGTAGGCGTGGTCGATGTAGGCCTGTTCGTCAGCGAGATCGGGGTGCTGCTGGGTCATAACGGGGTCAAGAAATGCTATCGGCCGACGCCGCGGTCACGACCCGGCATCGGGGCCGATCCCGTTCGGCAGCACGGCAGAACCCGGCGGTAGCGTGATCGTCCGATGGACGCCCTTGCCGAACGAGACGACGCGCCCGCCGACCCTGGTGCGTTCCTGGCCGCGGCGAACGGCCGACGCGGGCCCCATACCCCGGTGTGGTTCATGCGACAGGCCGGGCGTTCGCTTCCGGAGTACCGAGCCGTACGCGGCGAGGGATCGATCCTCGACGCGATCAAACAGCCCGAACTCGCAGCCGAGATCACCCTGCAGCCCGTACGTCGTTACGGCGTCGACGCGGCCGTGCTGTACAGCGACATCGTCGTGGCACCGCATGCGGTCGGCTTCGGCATCGACGTCGCGCCCGGCACGGGGCCGGTCGCCGAGCATCCGTTGCGTTCGAGCAACGACATCGAGCGCTTGCGACCGCTCGAGTTCGACGACATCGACTACGTCATCGCCACCGTCGAACGGCTCGTGGCCGAACTCGACGTCCCGCTGCTGGCGTTCGCCGGGGCACCGTTCACCGTCGCGAGCTACCTGATCGAAGGCCGTCCGAGCAAGGACTACCGCCACACCAAAGCGCTGATCCACACCGACGAGGTGCTCTGGCACGAGGTGATGGAGCGGCTGGCAGAGTCCGCGATCACGTTCATCGACGCGCAACTCACGCACGGGGCCTCGGCGTTCCAGCTCTTCGACTCGTGGGCGGGTTCGCTGAGCCGTCGCGACTACGACCGCTACGTCCTGCCCCACTCGCGCCACGTGTTCCGCGAACTCCATCGACGCCACCCCGACGCTGCGGGGATCCACTTCGGCATCGGCTGCGACCACCTGCTCGAGTCGATGTACGACACGGGAGCCAGCGTGATCGGGCTCGATTGGCGGACGCCGATCGGCACCGCCCGTGCCCGGCTCGGCGACGACCTCGTGGTGCAGGGCAACCTCGATCCCGCCCTCGTGCTGGCCGGCGTGACGCCCGCGCTCGAGGGCACCGAGCAGGTGCTGCGCGACAATCTCGCGCCGGACGGCGTCCGGCACCCCGGCCACATCTTCAATCTCGGCCACGGCGTGAACCCCGAGACCGATCCCGGCGTGTTGCAGGCCGTCGTCGATCTGGTCCACGAGCGGACCACCACCCGTCCTGCTCCACCCCCCGAAGGAGAACGGCCATGACCGCCACCGATCCCACCGCCGAGTCGGCCGACGTCGCGGTGCTGCTGATGGCCTACGGCACCCCGCGTCACCCCGACGAGATCGAGCCGTACTACACCGACATCCGCCGGGGCCGGCCACCGACACCCGAGGCGTTGGCCGACCTCACCTCCCGGTATGCAGCGATCGGCGGAGTCTCACCGCTCGCCCAGCTCACCGAGGCCCAGCGCGACGCCCTCCAGGCCGCGCTCGACGAGCGCCAGCCGGGCCGATTCACGGTCGCCCTCGGGCTCAAGCATGCCGAGCCGAAGGTCGAGGTCGCCGCCCGGGACCTGGCCGACTCGGGCGTCGACGCGATCGTCGGGCTGGTCCTCGCACCGCACTACTCGTCGTACTCGATCGGCCAGTACCTCGACCGGACGCGCCAGGGAGTCGACGAGTCCGATGCGTCGCCGCAGGTGGTCGGCATCGAGAGTTGGGCCGTCGAGCCGGCGTTCGTGACGTTCCTCGCCGACGACCTGCGAGCCCGGGTGGCGGCGATGCGCGAGCGCACCGGTGGTGCCGTACGCGTGCTGTTCACCGCTCACTCACTGCCGCAACGGATCATCGATGCCGGCGATCCCTACCCGGACGAGCTGCGCTCCACGGCCGAGGCGGTCGCGGCAGCGGTCGGGCTCACCGAGGGCCGCGACTGGCAGCTGGCGTGGCAGTCGGCGGGCCGGACACCCGAACCCTGGATCGGCCCCGACATCCTCCAGGTGATCGACGAGCTCGGCGAGGCGCGCACCGCGGAGGGCTCCGACGTGGCCGGCGTGATCGTGTGCGCCTGCGGTTTCGTGGCCGACCACCTCGAGGTGCTGTTCGACCTCGACATCGAGGCAGCGCAGCGCGCCGAGTCGCACGGCATCGCATTCGACCGCACCGCCTGCGTCAACGACGACCCGACGATCATGGCGGCGCTCGCCGACCGGGTGGTCGCCGCGCTCGGGAGCTGACCGTGGGCCACCGCATCGCCGTCGTCGGCGCCGGGATCAGCGGACTCGCGGCTGCGCTCGCCCTGCGCGACGCCGACGCGGCGACCTCCGTCGTCGTGTACGAGTCGACCGACCGGCTCGGCGGCAGGATCGCCACGAGCACCTTCGCCGGAGTGGCCGATGTCGACGAAGGAGCCGATGCGTTCCTGGCTCGTGTTCCCGAGGCGACGGCCCTGGCGAACCGGGTGGGCCTCGGCGACGACCTCGTGTCACCCGAACCGGTCGGCGCTGCGGTCTGGCGCGACGGTCTGCACCCGATTCCCGACGGACTCCTGCTCGGGGTCCCCGGACGGCTGCGTCCACTCGCGACCACCAAGCTGCTGTCCTGGCGGGGCAAGGCCCGCGCGGCGCTCGAACCGCTGCTCCCCCGGACATCGACCGATGCCGACTCGATCGGAGCGTTCATCCGCGCCCGCTTCGGCAACGAGGTGCACGAGTACCTCGTCGACTCACTCGTCGGCAGCATCTATGCCACCGACACCGACCGGTTCAGCCTCGCCGAGGTCCCGCAGCTCGCGGCGCTCGCACGCGGCGACCGCAGCCTGCTGCTGGCGGCGCGCCGTCAGCGAGCGGCGCAGGGCACGGCGACGGCCGCGACGAGCCCGATCTTCGCCGCACCACGCGGCGGGATGTCTGCGCTGGTCGAGGCGACGGCGGAAACGTTCACCGCCGGCGGTGGCGAGCTGCGTCTCGCGAGTCCGATCGAGGCGGTCGAGCCGATGGGCGATGGCCGGTGGCAGCTCGTGACCGGCGACGATCCGGACGTGTTCGACGCCGTCGTGTTCGCGACACCGGCGACGGTGACGGGCTCGATCCTCGCCGAAACCGCCCCTGACGCTTCGGCCCTGCTGAGTCGGGCCGAGACCGCCGACGTGATCATGGTGACGTTGCACGTCGCGGCCGATCAGTGGCCCGACCGGCTGCGTGGCCTGAGCGGCTACCTGGTCCCGAAGCCGGTACAGCGAGATGTCACCGCTGCATCGTTCGCGTCGCAGAAGTGGGGACACTGGCGCCCGCCGGCGGGTGGCGAAATCCTCCGCGTGTCGCTCGGCCGTGACGGAGTCGACGTGATGCACCTCTCCGACGAGGAGGCGGTCGCCGCCGTGCTCGCCGACCTCGAGCACCACCTCGGTGTGGCGTTCGCACCGATCGAGACCCGCATCACCCGCTGGCCTGGCGCCTTCGCCCAGTACCGGCCACACCATCCCGACTGGGTCGCGGCGGTCGACAACGCACTGCCCGACGGCCTGTTCGTCACCGGTGCGGGGTTCCGGGGCATCGGAATCCCGGCATGTGTCCGATCGGGGACGACGATCGCTCGCCGCGCGGGCACTCATCTCGGGGATCTGGAAGAATCGTCGCCGTGACCGAGACCGATCGGCCGTCGATGATCCGGCGAACTGCCGCTCCGGTCGCGATGGTGATCGCTGCGATCGCGCTCGTCGTCGGCATCGTCGTGTTCACCTCGGGCTCGACGCCTGGAACCATCGCGTCGTTCGATGCCAGCTCGGCCACCACGACGCTCGCACCGACCACCACCACGGCACCGACCACGACCACGACCACCACGACCACGACCACGACCACGCTGCCGCGGCAGGTCACACAACCGATCGCTCCGCCGTCGGATCCGCGCGGCGAGGAGAACAACCCGGTCCTGGGGCGGATCTCGATACCGAAGGTGGGCCTCGACGCCGAGCTGCACGACGGCATCCGCCTCACCACGCTCGACCGCGGGCCGGGTCACTGGCCGGGGACGGCAATGCCGGGCCAGATCGGCAACGTCGTGGTGGCCGGTCACCGCACGAGCCACGGCGCCGAGTTCCGCCACCTCGACTCGCTCGCTCCCGGCGACGAGGTGGTCTTCACCACCGAGGCCGGCGTGCACACCTACCTCGTCACCGGCACCCAGATCGTCACGCCCGACGCCATCTGGATCACGGACCCGACCGACACTCCCACCGCCACGCTCTTCGCGTGCCACCCACTCGGCTCGACGGCCCAGCGCATCGTCGTCAGCCTCGCGTTGGCCACTTGAGCAGCCTCGACCCCGACGGGTCGCGAACCGAGCCCCGCCCGGTCCGCGAGCGTGTCGCCCGACCTGCGCTCGCCCTCGGAGCGGGAACGTTGGTGGCGCTGTCGTTGCCACCCTGGGGCTTCTGGCCACTGGCGATCATCGGCGTGATGCTGTTCGAGATCGCGCTCGGCCGAGCGCCGTCCGCGCGTCAGCGCATGCTGCTCGGCTACCTGTTCGGCGCCGGCTGGATGTATCTCGGGATGGCGTGGATGGTGCAGTTGACGCTGCCGGGCTACCTCGTGGCCGGCTCGGTGTTCGCCGGATTCCACCTGCTCGCCGAACTGGTTGCCCCGATCGGACCATGGCGAGTGATCGGCCGGCCGGCGGCGCACTCGCTCGCCGAGGCGTTGCGGTTCTCGTTCCCGTTCGGGGGTGTGCCGCTGGCGACGCTCGGGATGTCGCAGGTCGGTGGGCCACTCGTCGGGGTCGTCCGGGTCGGCGGCGTCATCATGCTGACGTGGCTGGTGTTCCAGCTGGGCATGTCGTTGGTCGACATCGGCCGCCAGATCCGCGATCGCGACGAGGGCTCCCGCATCCGCGACGTTCCCCAAGCCACGATTGCGCTCGGCGTGGTGATCGTGATCGTGGCGGTCTCGTTCATGGCGCCGCGCGGCGCGGCCACCGGCGAGACACTCGACATCGCCGCGGTACAGGGAGGCGGCGAGCAGGGCACGAGCGCACTCGACGTGCCGCCGCGGCTGGTCACGGAGCGGCATCTCGCAGCGACGCGCTCGATCCCCACCGGGACCGACCTCGACCTGGTCGTGTGGCCGGAGAACACGATCGACGTCGACGTGTTCGAGGGCTCGGAGATCGCCGGGCTGATCGCTGCCGAGGCCGCCCGGCTCGAAGCGCCCTTCGCCGTCGGCGTCACCCAGGATCCTCGGATCAACTCGCAGATCCTGGTCGGCGAGGACGGCGAGATCCTCGGGTCGTACGTCAAGGTCCGCCGGGTGCCGTACGGCGAGTACGTCCCGTTGCGCGGCCTGCTCGAGGCAATCGGTGCGCCGGTCGGCCAGGTCGGCCGGGATGCGATCAAGGGCACCGAACCGGCCACCCTCGATCTCCCCGACGGCACGCGACTCGGCGTCGTGATCTCGTGGGAGGTCTTCTTCGCGGGGCGCGCCCGTGAGGGGGTGAAGCTCGGTGCCGAGGCGATCGTCAACCCGACCAACGGGGCGAGCTACACCGGCACGATCGTGCAGACCCAGCAGGTGGCGTCGAGCCGCCTCCGAGCGATCGAGAACGGCCGCTGGGTCGTGCAGGCCGCTCCGACGGGGTTCACCGCGATCGTCGACAGCGACGGCAACGTCCTGCAGCGCACGGCCGTGAGCGAGCAGAAGGTGCTCTACGACACGATCGAACTGCGCACCGGTCGCACGTGGTACACGAACCTCGGTGACGGCCCGGTCATCGCGGCGCTCCTGGTCCTGCTCGGCCTGTCGATCGTCTTCAGCCGCCGCCGCACCGACCCGGCCTGATGCCCACAGGCCCGCCGTGTGCGTCGGCGCACATCGCCGAAACGCGTGTTGGCGCTGACGCAGAACGCGAGCGAGGGGTCGCCGCGACGCGTCAGTCGACGTCGAGCAGGAGGGTGACCGGGCCGTCGTTGACGAGGTCGACGCGCATGTCGGTGCGGAACCGGCCGGTCGCAACGGTCGCACCGAGCGACCGGAGCCGTTCGACGACCCGGTCGACGAGCGGCTCGGCCTGCTCGGGACGAGCGGCAGCGATCCAGCTCGGTCGACGACCCTTGGCCGTGTCGCCGTACAGGGTGAACTGGCTCACGACGAGCAACGAGCCACCGACGTCGACGACCGACCGGTTCATCACGCCAGCGTCGTCGTCGAAGATGCGGAGGCCCCAGAGCTTGTCGGCCAGCTTGTCCGCCAGCGCCTCGGTGTCGGCGTGCGTGACGCCGACGAGCACGCACAGCCCGGGCCCGATCGAGCCGGCGACCTCCCACGGGGCATCGGCCGCCGCCCGTGACGTCACCTCGGCGCGGATCACACGTTGCACGAGCGCTCGCATCCGGCCAGTATCGCCCGGTGACCCACGATGAGCAGACCCTGATCCTGCGCTCCGGCGACGTCGTCGTCACGGTCGACCCGGCCGCTGGCTGCCGTATCGGCCAGATCGAGGTCGGAGATCAGCCGCTCCTGGTCGATCCCCCGGCGGCCGAGGCGGCCGACCCGATGCTGTGGGGTTCGTATCCGATGGCGCCGTGGGCCGGCCGGATCCGCAACGGCCGATTCACCTTTCGTGGTGTCGAGCGCGAACTCCCGATCAACCACCACGACGGTGACGGCCCCGAGCGCGCCCACGCCATCCACGGGCTGGTCTTCGACCGAGCGTGGCCCACGTCGGTGCTGACCTCGGCGTCATCCTGTTCCGCCACCATCCCGCTGGCCTGGGAGTTCGGAGGGACCGCGAGCCAGGTCATCGCCGTGTTCGACGACCATGTCGTCGTGACCCTGACGCTGGAGTCGACGGGAGCGGACTTCCCGGCCGAGATCGGCTGGCATCCCTGGTTCCGCAAACCGGAACGGCTGGACTTCTCGCCGACCGCCATGTACGAACGCGATGAGTTCGGCCTGCCGACCGGATCGCTGGTCGAGCCGCCCGCCGCACCGTGGGACGACTGTTTCATCGTCGAGGGTCCGATCGCTCTCCTGTACGACCGCCGGATCGCGCCGGTCGTCCGGGTCGCATCCGGCAGCGACCATGTGGTCGTGTTCGACCACATGGCCCACGCCACGTGTGTCGAGCCCCAGTCCGGCCCGCCCGACGCGTTCAACCTGACACCACATGTCGTCACCCCCGAGGCCCCGCTCGCCCTCACGATGACGATCTCCTGGTGAGCGACCGCGCCGACTGGTCGGTTACCCGGCGGTAAATGTGCGCCGATAGCCTCGCTCGGATGTCGCCGTCCGTCCTCGATCCTGACGCCCCGCTCAAGATCGCGTACCTCACGTACCGCGGCAAGCCCCACGTCGGCGGCCAGGGCGTGTACACCCGCCACCTCACCAAGGCGCTTGCCGACCTCGGCCACACCGTCGAGGTGTTCGGCGGCCAGCCGTACCCGATCCTCGACGAGCGGGTCACCCTCACGAAGCTCCCCAGCCTCGACACCTTCAACGAGTACTTCCCCGGACGCTTCCCCGGCTTCTGGGAGCTGAAGACCCGCGAGGACGCACTCGAGATGGCCGTGTTCATGACCGGCGTGTTCCCCGAACCGCTGGCGTTCAGCGCCCGCGCCGCGCGCGAACTGAAGCCCCGCGCCCACGAGTTCGACCTCGTGCACGACAACCAGTGCCTCGGCTACGGCATCTTGAAGATCGAGGAGAAGATCCCCACGATCGTCACGCTGCACCACCCGATCACCAAGGACCGCGAACTCGAGATGAGCCACGCGAAGACCCGGGCCCGCCGCTTCTCGGTCGGCCGCTGGTACTCGTTCGTGAAGATGCAGGGCAAGGTGGCCTCGAAGATGCCGCGCATCGTCGTCGTCAGCCAGAACTCGATCGACGACATCCACACCGACATGGGCGTCGAGATCGACCGCATGCGCCTCGTGCCCGTCGGCGTCGACCCCGACCTCTTCAAGCCGCTCCCCCACGTCGAGCGCCGGCCCGGTCGCCTGATCACCACGGCGTCGGCCGACGTCGCACTCAAGGGACTCTCGTACCTGTTGGAGGCGATGGCGAAGCTCCGCACCGAACGCGACATCACGCTCACGATCATCGGCAAGCCGCGCCCCGGACACTCGATGGACCTGATCGACTCCTACGGCCTGGCCCCGCACATCGAGTTCGTCTCGGGCGTCACCGACGAACGCATCGTCGAGCTCTACGCCGAGGCCGAGATGGCGGTCGTGCCCAGCCTCTACGAGGGCTTCAGCCTCCCCGCCATCGAGGCGATGTGCTCCGGCACACCGCTCGTCGCCACCGATGGCGGCGCCCTGCCCGAGGTGACCGGCATCGACGGCGAGACGGTCATCGGCTGCACTGCAGGCGATGTCGACTCGCTCGCCGCGGCGATCACCCGCGGCCTCGACAGCCCGGAGCTGCGCGCCAAGGTCGGTGCCGCCGGGCGCCAGCGGGTCCTCGATCGTTGGACCTGGAAGAAGTGCGCCGAGCAGACCGTCGAGCAGTACCGCGAGGTGCTGGCCATGCCCCAGAACGTCGCCAAACTGCGCGCCAACGGACGGCTGTGACGTGCTGACGATCCGCTTCGATCAGCTCGGGCTCGAGCCCGGCGACCGCGTCCTCGACGTCGGCGCCGGTTTCGGCCGTCACGTCTTCGAGTGCGCCCGGCGCGGCGCCGACGTCGTCGCGCTCGACTACGCCGAGGACGAGGTCGTCCAGACCCGCGCCACCCTGGGCGGGATGGTCGACGCGGGCGAGATCGATCTCGAGCGCTTCAAGGGCGTGCTGCGCGGCGACGCCACGAAGCTCCCGTTCGCCGACGACTCCTTCGACGTGGTGATCACCTCCGAGGTGCTCGAACACATCCAGGACGACGTGTCCGCGATCAGCGAGATGGTGCGCGTCCTCAAGCCGGGCGGCCACTTCGCCGCGACCGTGCCCGCGTGGTTCCCCGAGAAGATCAACTGGATGCTGTCCGACGAGTACCACGCCCCCAAGAGCGAGGGCGGCCACGTCCGCATCTACAGCTCGACCGAGTTGTCGGCGAAGCTCCGCACCGCGGGCCTCGACCTGCAGGGCAGCCACCGCGCCCATGCGCTGCACTCGCCCTACTGGTGGCTCAAGTGCGCCGTCGGCCCTCGCAACGACGACCACCCCGCAGTGAAGAAGTACCGCGAGTTCCTGGAGTGGGACATCGTGGAGCAGCCGACGTCGACGAAGATCGCCGACCGTGTGCTGTCGCCCGTGATCGGCAAGAGCATCGTGTTCTACGGCGTCAAACAGGCGGAACCCGCACGATGACGCACGTCCCCGACCTGCCGGGCGTGCTGAGCGCCGACGAGTTGCAGATCACCGGTGAGCACCTTGCCTCGCTGCAGCTCGACACCGGCATGATCCCGTGGTTCCCCGGCGGCCACTGTGATCCGTGGAACCACGTCGAGACCGCCATGGCACTCGACGTCGCCGGCTTCCACACCGAGGCCGAGCGGGCGTACGAATGGCTCGCCGACACCCAGCGGCCCGACGGCTCGTGGCACGCCTACTACCACGCCGACGGATCGGTCGAGGATGCGAAGCTCGACACCAACGTGTGCGCCTACATCGCCACCGGCGTCTGCCACCACCTTCGCAACACCTGGGATCGCGGGTTCGCCGAGCAGCTCTGGCCCACCGTCGAGCGGGCGCTCGAGTTCGTCCTGTCCTTGCGACGCGACGACGGCCTCCCCCTCTGGGCGATCGAGCCCGACGCACGCCCATGGGACTACGCCCTGCTCACCGGCACCTCGAGCATCCAGCATGCGCTGCGATGCGGTGCCCGTCTCGGCGAGAGCGTGGGCGAGTCACGACCCGACTGGGTCGCTGCAGCCGACGTGATGGCCGAGTCGGTCCGCACACGACCCGACGCGTTCGAACCGAAGACCAGGTGGGCGATGGACTGGTACTACCCGGTGCTCACCGGGGTGCTCACCGGCGAGGCCGCCAAGGCGCGGATGGCCGATGGTTGGGAGGTCTTCGCGATGGAGGGCCTCGGCATCCGCTGCGTCAGCGACGAGCCGTGGATCACCGCCTCGGAGACGGCGGAGTGTGCGCTCGCGTACGCCGCGATCGGCGACACGGCGACAGCGACCGACCTCCTGCGGTGGACGCGTACCCACCGTCGCGACGACGGCTCGTACTGGACGGGCATCGTCTACCCGGAACCGGTGCTGTTCCCGTTCGACGAACACACCTCCTACACCGCCGCTGCGGTCGTCCTGGCCGTCGACGCGATCACGCGTGCCACTCCGGCAAGCGACGTCTTCGTACCGTTCTGATCGCCGCCCGGTCCGACTGTTACGTTCCTTCGCATGGAATCGGCGTTCGCCCGCACGGTGTTCTCGATCTGGAGCTGGTTCGTACTCGGCGTGATCGTGATCGTCTGGACGCCGATGGTGGCCGTCGTGCGACTCGTCACGATGCCGTTCGACAAGGGCGCCTATGCCGCGGGCTACCTGTTCCGCAAGCTCACCGTCGTCCACGAGCGCCTGACACCCCTGTGGAAGTTCCGCACGTCGGGCGCCCTGCCCGACGACATGCGCCGCCCCTACGTCGTGGTGTCCAACCACGAGAGCTTCGTCGACATCCTGCTGATCTCGCATCTGCCGACCGAGATGAAGTGGATGTCGAAGATCGAGATCCTGCGCATCCCGCTCGTCGGGTGGATGATGCGTCTCGCTCGCGACATCCCGCTCGAGCGTGGCGATGCCGAGTCGATCGCCAAGGCGATGGAAGCCTCCCGCGAACGGCTGTCGACCAACGTGTCGGTGATGATCTTCCCGGAGGGAACCCGATCGAAGACCGGTGAACTCCGTCCGTTCAAGACCGGCGCCTTCCGGCTCGCCATCGAGGCCCAGGTGCCGATCCTGCCGCTCGCCGTGTACGGCACCCGCGATGCACTCCGCAAGCACGACTGGCGTCTCGGCAACGCCGAGGCCGAGGTCCGCGTCCTCGAACCGATCAGCACCGACGGCCTGACCATGGACGACGTCCAGACGCTCAGCGATCAGGTTCGCGAGGTGATCGTCGCCGCTCGCGACGACCTGCGGCGCGAATTCGGTGACTGAGCGTTGACGGCTCCGCTCCGTCTCCTCGCCGCGGCGAAGCCGACGGTGCCGGCCGCGCTGCTCACGGCGATCGCCACCAGCACGGCGGTGTTCGCCGCCACCCCGTTCCTCCTCCCCTCCGTCGCCGAGGAGTTCGACGTCACCGTCGGCACCGCCGGGCTGATGTCGACCACACAACTCGCCGGTTTCGTCATCGCCTCGTGGGTCGGGGGGCGCTTCCTGCGGCCGGTGCGCACGATCTTCGTCGTCGGCGCGATGCTCGGTGTGCTGGCGAACCTCGGTTCCGCCGCTGCACCGACGTTCGAAGTGCTGGCGGCCCTCCGGTTCGTCAGCGGGCTGTCGCTGGGCCTCGCCGCCTGGATCGCCTGGCAGGCAGCGTTCGGCGACGCCGACAAGACGGGCGATGTCGCGGTCGTCGGCCCGCTCGTCGGCGTGCTCGTCTCCCCGGTGATCGCGATCGTCCTGGAATCGGCCGGCCTCCGCTGGCTCTTCGTGCTGTTGGCCGTCGTCACCGCCGTGCCGCTCGCGTTCGCCCGTCAGGTCCCTCGTGTCGACAGGCTCCGGCCGCACCGGACGCGTCATGCGGCGACCCGGGCGGCGAAGGCCATCCTCATCGCGCTGTGTGCGCTCACGCTCGGCGGATCGTCGGTGTTCGTCTACGCCGCAGCGATCGGAGTGGAACTCGACGGGCTGTCACCGGTGACGGTGTCGCTGCTGTTCAGCGGCAACGCGCTGGCTTCGATCCCGTCGGCGCGCTGGACCGGCCGACGCGGACCGGCAGGCATCTGGTTCCTGCTGACGGCGGTGTGTGCGCTGACGATCGCCATGTCGCGCAGCGGCCTGTGGTTCTCCGTGGCGATCATCGGCTGGGGGTTCGTGTTCTTCATGGGCGTGCCGGCCGCGTTCTCGCTGCTCGCTGCTCGCTCGAACTTCCCGGAGGAACGCGCCGGTGACGCTCAGGCGGTCATGGCACTCGGGCGGGTGTTCGGGCCGCTGCTCGGCGGCGCGCTCTATGCGACCGGATCCACCGGCACGCTGGGCATCGTCGCCGCGTCGGTGATGTCGATCGGAGCGGCGCTGCTGCTCTACGTCGACCGTCAGCGCTTCGTGGTGGTGCGCCAGTTCGGCAACTGGCAGGCGAACCGGTCGTCAGTCGACACGACGCAGCACGCGTAGCGACCCCGTCGCCGAGACGAGCTGGAACCGGCCGGACTCGAGGGCGGGACGGAAGATCCGCTCGTACGGTGGCCGTCCACCGTCGGCCGGGTCGGGGAACACGTCGTGGATCGCCAGGGTGCCGCCGACCGCCACGTGGGGTGTCCAGCCCTCGTAGTCGAGACGTGCCGGTTCGTCGCCGTGACCGCCGTCGATGAAGAGGAACGACAGCGGCGTGGTCCACACCGATGCGACCAGGGGTGATCGTCCGACGACGGCGATCACGGTGGCTTCGAGATCGGCGTCGTGCATCGCCGAACGGAAGAACGGCAGCGTGTCCATCTTCCCCGTGCGGTCGTCGACGACCTCGGCGTCGTGATGCGCCCAGCCGGCCTGGTTCTCCTCCGACCCGCGGTGGTGATCGACGGCGAACAGCACCACCCCGCAGCGTTCCGCGGCGTCACCCAGCCACACCGTGGAGCGGCCGCAGTACGAACCGACCTCCAACATGGGTGCACCGGGAACCGCGTTGCCGGCAGCGACCGCGGCATCCCAGAGGGCGTCGCCCTCGTCGGCGGGCATGAACCCCTTGGTGGCGAGCGCCAGGTCGCGACGCTCCGGGGTCACCAGGTGTCCCAGTGGATGATCGTGTCGGGTTCGGGACGCATCGCTCGCTTGAAGTCGGTGCCGATGGTGTGGGCGAGCGGTGTGAGGCACGCCTGCTGGACCTCGTCGAACGGGATGCCGACGATGTCGGCGACCTCCTTCTCCATCATCAACGAGATCGTGGTCCATGCGGTGCCCAACCCGCGGGCGCGAGCGGCGAGCATGAAGCTCCACATGCCAGGGAGGATGTTGCCCATCGACGACGCCGACATCATCGCCGGAACTCCGTCGACGCGGCCGGCGGTGCAGCCGAGCACCAGGACCGGGGCCTCGGCCATGTGCTCGGAGAGGTAGGTGGCCGAATCCACGACGCGTTCCTGCTGGGCCTGCGCGGCGTCGCCGTCCTTCTCGATCGCCCCGGCGAAGACCGGCAAGGAGCGGTAGATCGCCCAACACTGCTGGTAGATCTCGCCGATCGCTCGACGCTTCTCGACGTCCTTGACGACGACGAACTGCATCGTCATGTTGTTCGACCCCGAGGGCGCCTGCATCGCGGTCGCCACGCATTCCCGGATCAGCTCGTCGTCGACCGGCCGGGAGAAGTCGAGACGTTTGCGGACCGCACGGGTCGTGTTGAGCACATCATCGGCGGACAGGTCGAGCAAGGTCATGGGCCGACTGTACGACGTGCCAACATGACGGCTGCCATGGAGAGCCCGACGCCCGCCCCCGACGACCAAGCTGCGCTCGACGACCTCGTGCGCCTCCTCGACCTCGAAGCGATCGAGGTCAACATCTTCCGGGGCAACTCCCCCGACGAGAACCGCCAACGCGTCTTCGGCGGCCAGGTCGCCGGCCAGGCGCTCGTGGCTGCGGCGCGCACGATCGACGAGCAGGGACGTCTCGTCCACTCGCTCCACGCCTACTTCCTCCGGCCGGGTGACCCCACCGTGCCGATCCTCTACGAGGTCGACCGCATCCGAGACGGTCGCAGTTTCTCGACCCGGCGCGTGGTCGCGATCCAGCACGGGAGGGCCATCTTCAACCTGCAGGCGAGCTTCCACGACCACGAGCCCGGTCCCGATCATCAGCTGACGATGCCCACCGGCATGGGCGACCCCGAGACGCTGCCCGACTTCCGGACCCGGATGGCGCCGTACGCCGAGCAGATCGGTGACTGGTACGACCGGCCACGGCCGATCGATCTCCGCTACGTCGACGGCGATCCGTTCAGCCGCAAGGGCCAGAGCGCCACGCGGCAGCACGTGTGGCTACGAGCCGACGGCGTCCTGCCGGACGATCCCGTGTTGCACGCCTGCGTGGTCACCTACGCCAGCGACATGACCCTGCTCGACACCACGATCCTCCCGTTCGGCCTCGGCTGGGACAGCCCCGGCGTGCAGATGGCGAGCGTCGATCATGCGATGTGGTTCCATCGCCCCTTCCGGGCCGACGAGTGGCTGCTGTACGCGCAGGAGGCCGTGTCGACCTCGTCGGCACGCGGGATGGCCCAGGGCTCGATCTACACCCGCGACGGCGTCCTCGCGGTGAGCGTGGTCCAAGAGGGCCTCGCGCGGATCACCGGCTGAGCCCCGCGAGCGCGAACCGCTCGCGATGCACTAGAGATGGAGACATGCTCCGTCGATCGATGCCTCGTCACCGTCAGCTCGCACTGGTCGCCGTGACCCTGGCCGTGACCCTGGCCGCCAGCGCCTGCGATTCCGACAGCGGAGAGAGCGGTGACACGCTTGCCGGGGTCGTACCACCGACGACCGATGCCGCCACGTCCGACCCGGCACCGGCAACGAGCCCCGAGGTCTCGAACGTACCGGGCACCACGGACGCACCCTCGGCGACGACCACGGCCCCGACCCCGACGTCGGCCGACACGACGACGCCCCCTCCGCTGGTTCCGCCCGACATCGCGCTGTTCGACATCGGGACGTTCGATCAGCCGGTCGAGGTCACCCACCGGCCCGGCGACGCCCAGATCTACGTCGTGGAACAGTCCGGTCGCGTGGTTGCGGTCACCGACCTGTCCGAGGAGGTGGTCCTCGACATCACCGATCTCACCGAGGCCAGCGGTGAACAAGGCCTCCTGGGCCTCGCCTTCGATCCAGCGGGCGAGTTCGCCTACGTCGACTACATCGACGGCTCCGGGGACACGGTCGTCGCCGAGTTCGCCGTCGATCCGATCACCGGCGTGTTCGACCGGTCGTCGCTCCGTGAAGTGCTCACCGTCGACCAGCCCTACTCGAACCACAACGGCGGGCAGCTCGCCTTCGGCCCCGACCAACTGCTCTACATCGGCCTCGGCGACGGCGGATCGGGCGGCGACCCCCAACGGTACGCACTCGACCTCGGGTCGCGCCTCGGCAAGATCCTGCGCATCGACCCGCGCGCCTCCGGCGACCAGCCGTTCACCGTGCCCGACGACAACCCGTTCGTGTCCACTGCGGGCGCCGACCCGACCATCTGGGCCTACGGGCTGCGCAACCCGTGGCGGTTCTCGTTCGATCCCGCCACCGGCGACCTCTGGATCGCCGACGTCGGCCAGGGCGACTTCGAGGAGATCGACCACGCTCCGGCGACCGACCGGCTCGACGCCGCCAAGGGAGCCAACTTCGGCTGGAGCGCCATCGAGGGCTTCGAGCCGTTCAACGCCGACCAGCCCAGCGCCGGCGCCATCGCCCCCGTCTTCGTCTACGACCACAGCGACGGTCGCTGCTCGGTCAGCGGCGGGGCGGTCGCCCGTGACGGGTCGGTGGCCGACCTCGACGGCTGGTACGTGTTCGGCGACTACTGCACGGGGCAGATCTGGGCGCTCGACCCCAACGCCCCGGTCGCCGAACCCCGCGTGATCCAGATCGGTCAACTCGACGGTCTCGCCGCGGTGTCACGGGGCCCGGAGGGTGAGCTCTACGCGGTGTCGAACGCAGGCACGGTGGCCCGCTTCACCGCGGCCGGCTGACGCGCCACCCGCTACCGTTCGCGCAGCCGGCGCCACCCGCTGGGGGTCAGAGGGTCGGCAGAAGGGGACGTCATGACCGACACCACCAGCACCGCACGAACGATGATCGACGCCGTTCCTTCCTGGCCGGCCGATCGGACACCGCCCGCCGGAACCCCGAACGTCGTCTACTGCGTGTTCGACGACGTCGGGTTCTCCGACTTCGGGTGCTACGGCTCCGAGATCGCGACGCCGAACATCGACCGGCTCGCGGCGGGCGGATTGCGCTACACCAACTTCCACACCACGGCGCTGTGTTCGCCCACGCGTGCGGCGCTGCTCACCGGCCGCAACCATCACGCCGTCGGGATGGGATCGCTCGCCAACTACGACCTCGGCTTCGACGGCTACCGCGGATCGATCAGCCGGTCGGCCGCCCTGATGCCCGAGATCCTTCGCGAGCACGGCTGGAACAGCTTCGCCGTCGGCAAGTGGCACCTCACCCCGATGCACCACACCGGGCCGGCGGGCCCGTTCCAGCAGTGGCCGACCCAACGCGGCTTCGACCGGTTCTACGGGTTCATGGACGGCGCGATGAACCACTGGGAGCCGTTCCTCACCGAGGACAACCACCACATCCCGACGCCGGAGATCGACGGCTACCACCTGACGACCGACCTGACCGATCGTGCGATCCGCATGGTGACCGACCAGCAGTCGGTCGCCCCCGAACGGCCCTTCTTCCTCTATCTGGCGTTCGGGGCAGGGCACTCGCCGCACCACGTGCCCAAGGAGATGATCGACGAGTACGTGCCGGTCTTCGAGCAGGGTTGGGATGCGACCCGCGAGGCGCGGCTCGCACGCCAGAAGGAGATGGGCCTCGTCCCGCCGGACACCGAGCTGCCCCCACGCAATCCCGGCGTGCCGGTCTGGGACGAGTTGTCCGAGGGCGAGCGCCGACTCTTCGTCCGGTTCCAGGCCGCCTTCGCCGCGATGGTGACCCACACCGACCGCGAGATCGGCCGGCTGATCGAGGCCCTCGAGCGAATGGACGCGCTCGACAACACGGTGTTCGTGGTCATGAGCGACAACGGCGCCTCCCAGGAGGGCAGCCAAGCCGGCACCCTGCACCAGGGGCGCTACTTCGAGCGGGCACCGATGACGCTCGAGCAGTCGATCGATCTCGTCGACGAGATCGGTGAGACGCAGTGGTTCAACAACTACCCGCTGGGCTGGGCGATGGCCGGCAACACCCCGTGCAAGTTCTACAAGCAGAACACCCACGGCGGCGGGGTGCGTGACCCGCTCGTGATCCACTGGCCCGCGGGGTTGCCCGCCGGCTCGGGTGGCACGATCCGCACACAGTTCCACCACGTGAGCGATCTCACCCCGACCGTGCTCGACCTGATCGGCGTCGAGCTGCCGGACACGCTGAACGGCGTCGAGCAGATGCCGCTGCACGGTGTCCCGATGACCTACACGTTCGACGAGCCGACCGCGCCGACCCGCAAGCCGGTGCAGTACTTCGAGATGCTCGGCCATCGCGGCATCGTCGCCGACGGCTGGAAGGCGGTGACGGTGCACGATCCGCGGACGCGTCTCGACGACGACGTGTGGGAGCTGTACCACCTCGACGAGGACTTCGCCGAGAACCACGATCTCGCAGCGCAACGGCCCGACGTGGTCGACGAGCTCGTCGCTCGCTGGTGGGAGGAGGCCGAGGCCAACCAGGTGCTCCCGGTCGACGAGCGGGCCGGCGGCGGTTCACGGCCGCGACGCCCCGTGCGCACCGAGTGGACACTGTGGCCCGGTGTCGAGCGGGTGCCGTCCGACGCCGCCCCGCTCGTCCGCAACACGAGCCACACGATCACCGCTCACGTCACCGTGCCCGAGGGCGGGTGCGAGGGCACGCTGATCGCCGACGGCGACCGCTGGGGCGGCTACTCGTTGTTCGTGCAGGACGGCCGGGCGTGCGTGCACTACCACTTCCCGCTCGAACGTCACGAGATCCGCTCACCGGACGCGCTGACGCCGGGCGACCACGTGATCACGTGGCGACTCGACAAGGTCGACCGGGCCAGTGGGCACGGCGAACTGTCGGTCGACGGTGCCGTCGTCGGCAGCGTCGAGATCCCCCGGATCCTGCGCGGCTGGATGCCCTTCAGCGGGATGAACGTCGGCTGCGACAACGGCGCTCCCGTCGGGACGACCTACGAGTCGCCGTTCCGGTTCACCGGGACGCTCCATCGGGTCGAGGTGCGCCTCCACGGCGATGCCCCCGCGCCGGACGAGTCGGTCGCCCGCCGCGCCGAGATGGGTGTCCAGTGACCCCGCGACGCGGCGACACCGACGCCAGGGCGCTCAGAGGAAGCTGAGCAGGTCGGCGAACACCTCCTCGGCGTCGATGTCGAGACCTCGTCGCTGGAACCACCCGCACACGTTGAGCACGTCACGATGGAGGAAGTCGAGGCCCTGCAGGTTGGCGGCGATGTCGATCGACTGCGGGAAGTCGATGAACCACAGCCGGCCGTCCCACCAGAGCACGTTGTACGCGGACAGGTCGCCGTGGGCGATCCCGGCCGCAGTGATCCCGCGCAGGCCCGCCAGCAGCTGCTCGAACGCGTCGCCCAGTTCGGTGGGTGACAGACGGGCCGCCGACAGTTGCGGCGCGGCCATCTCCCAGTCGCCGACGTACTCGAGGTCGAACACGTCGTCGGAGTAGCCGATCGGATACGGAACCGACACGCCCTGGCGCCACAGGCGCAGCATCACCTCGTGCTCGGTGCCGGTCCATCGGTCCTGGAGCAGCCGCTTGCCGTAGGTGGACATCCGCTCGATCGCGCGGCGGTCGCGGGACTTGCGGAACTGGCGGCCCTCCCGGTACTGCACGTCGTGACGGAAGGTCGATGCCCGCTGCACGCCGAGCGCCTCGAGCTGTCCCTTCTGGGTGACATGGCGCGGCAGATAGCGCTTGCGGGCGATCAGACAGCTGCGGCCCTCGGTGTCGTCGCTGATGCGTTCGACCAGGTTGACCTGGGCCTCCTTTCCACTCTTGACGACGCCGTGGTCGACGTCGTGACAGGGCTCGGTGACGAGCCATTCGGGATGATCGACAGGGCGATCGGACATGATGGAACAACCTCGGGGTGTGTGAGCGAACGGGGACACCGGTCGCCACGCACGCAGGGGTGCTCGGCTCGGACCTGGCTCAGCAGGTGGAGGCGCGACCGGAGAGGGGGAACACGAGTGCAGTCATGTGCTCAACCTCCCTTCGATCGACGGACAGGCGCACGGTAGACCCCGGGGCCAGGCCGAGTCGACCGAGTTTCGATCGGCTCACCAGGATTCGCCGTGGTCGGGCAACTCCTGAGGGGTGCCGACGATCAACGGGTCCGGCGTGCCGACCACGTCGTGGTCCTTGCCTTCGTAGGGCACCACGCCGAGCACATGGCGCATCGCGTTCACCCGCCCGCGCTTCTTGTCGTTGCTGCGCACGATCGTCCACGGCGCATGTTCGGTCGACGTGCGCTCGAACATGGTGAGCTTGGCGGCGGTGTAGTCGTCCCAGCGGTCGAGCGACGCCACGTCGGTCGGGCTGAGCTTCCACTGCCTGACCGGGTCGATGCGACGAATCGTGAACCGGGCGATCTGCTCGCGTCGCGACACCGAGAACCACAGCTTCACCAGGGTGGTGCCGGAGTTCACCAACATCCGCTCGAACTCGGGGACCGAGCGGAGGAACTCCTCGTGCTCGTCGGGCGTGCAGTACCCCATCACCGGCTCGACGACCGCCCGGTTGTACCACGACCGGTCGAAGAAGCGGATCTCACCCCTGGTCGGGAGGTGCCGGACGTAGCGCTGGAAGAACCACTCGCCCTGCTCGCGCGGCGACGGGACGCCCAGTGCCACCACGTCGGCGCCGCGAGGATCGAGGTGTTCGCGGAAGCGCTTGATCGTGCCGCCCTTGCCCGCCGCGTCGCGGCCCTCGAACACCAGCACGAGCTTGTAGCCGGTCTCCTTGATCCAGTCCTGGGCCTTCAACAGCTCGATCTGGAGCGCCCGCTTCTGTTCCTCGTAGTCGTGGCGGCTCATCCGCTCGGAGTACGGATAACCCTCCTGCCAGGTCCTCACCGGCAACCCGTCGGGGCCGAGCAGGACGGGATCGTCGATCTCGTCGAACGTCCCCTCGACGGCGAACCCCCGCTCGACGATCTCGGTCGACGACATCGAGCGGAACTCCTCGATCAGGTGGTTGATGTCGGCGGCATGGAAGCCGACGGCCCCTGGTGTCGCGTCGGCGTCGGCAGCGTCGTCGAGGTGCATCCGGTGACTCCTGGGTGCCGTGCCCTAGCGGCGGGCGCCCATGAACATGCCCTTGAGCGCCTCGTAGTGCTCGATCACGTGGCCGGCCCCGAGCACGACCGCCTCGAGCGGAACGTTCGACATCTTCACCGGCACCTCGGTCTCGCGTTCGATCCGCTCGGCGAGACCGCGCAGCAGGCCGCCACCGCCGACGAGGTACATCCCGCGCACGAGGAAGTCCTGCGACAGCTCCGGCGGGGCCTTCGACAGGCAGCGGATCACCGAGGCCACGATCGACGACACCACGTCCTCGATCGCATACCGGACCTCCTCCGGCGTCAGGATCACGGTCTTCGGGAGCCCGGTCATCAGATCGCGTCCGCGGACCTCGGCCTGGTTCTCGTCGGGGGTCGGGTCGGCCGAGCCGATCGCCACCTTGATCTCCTCCGCCGTCCGTTCCCCGATCGCGATGCCGTGCTCGCGCCGCACGTAGTTCTGGATCGCCGCGTCGATGTCGAACGACCCGACCCGCACCGCCTCGAGGGCGACGATGCCGCCGAGGCTGATCACTGCGGTCTCGCTGGTACCGCCGCCGATGTCGATGACCATGTTGCCGACCGGTTCGTCGATCGGGAGGTCGGCGCCGATCGCGGCTGCCATGGGCTGCTCGATCAGGTTCGCGTCGGCGGCCCCGGCGCGACGGGCGGCGTCGGTCACCGCTCGGCGTTCGACCTCGGTGATCGCCGACGGTACGCAGATCACGACCTTCGGGCGGGTGAACCTGCTCACGCCCACTCGCTGCAGCAGGAGCCGGATCATCCGCTCGGTGATCTCGAAGTCGGTGATCGCACCACCGCGCAGCGGGCGCACGGCGACGATGTAGCCGGGTGTGCGACCGATCATCTGCCAGGCCTCGCGGCCGGTGGCCAGCACCTCACCGGTCTGACGGTTGAGTGCGATCACCGACGGCTCGTTGAGCACGATCCCGCGACCCTTCATGTAGACGAGCGTGTTCGCCGTCCCGAGGTCGATCGCCAGGTCACGTGCCACGTGAACTCCTGATCGAGTCACGCATCACGCGACCTCCTGAATGCGTCACGTGCCATTGCCACCATCATCGCCCATCGGCGCACCGTCGGACGGCTTCATCCGTTCGGAGGTCTGACGACGCGCCTCTGGTGAGAGCGCATCGATCTGCCGACGGAACGAGGCGATGTCGTCGGGCTGACGTCGATTGCGCCCCGCCGCAGCCGCGGCGAGGACCACGAGGACGACGGCGACCACGACGATGCCGACCACGACGGCGGTCATCGGGTCACGTCCCGACCGAACGCGGGTCGCGCACATCGTGGGCGCCGGTGCCCCAATCGGCGCCATCGGCCCACACCTCGTGCTTCCAGATCGGCGCCGACTCCTTGAGCGCGTCGATGGCGAAGCGTGCCGCGTCGAATGCCTCGGCACGGTGAGGGGCCGAGACGACCGCGACGACCGACGACTCGCCGATCTCGAGTCGTCCGAGCCGATGGAGCAGTGCGATCCGACCCGTGTCGGGCCAGCGCCGGCGGACCTCGGCACCGATCTCGGCGAAACGGGGAACCACCTGCTCGGTGTAGGCCTCGTACGTCAGGTGCTCCACGCCGTCACGTCCCTCGGCATGGTCGCGGATCGTGCCGCTGAAGACCACGACGGCACCACAACGCGGGCGCACGGCCCAGTCGTAGGCCGCGCCGATCGGGAGTTCCGACTCGGTCACGCCGAACCACTCCTCGAGATTCGACGGCGCCTCCACGTTGGCAGCGTACCGATCCGCGGTCTCCCGCGGCCACCGTCCCTGCGACGAGTTGTACGATCTCGCTCTCGTGGAACACGGTCCGTTGCCCCCTCACGAGCGCACGTGGCGGCACCCCTCCGAACTCGGACCGACCGGCGCCGACATCGACACCGGGTCGAACGGTCATTTCGCTGCGCTCGCGATCGGCGCGGTCGCGGTGCTCGCGGTCGCCGGACTCGTCGTCGCGATGACCCCGAGGCCGGCGTCGGGCCCGATCGCGTTGAGCGCAACCACCGTGCCCGCACCGACGATCGATCCACCGGCCACCGTTCGCGCTGCGTCCGCCGTCTCCGCTGGTGTCTCCGGCTCGCGGATCCCGATCGGTGCACTCCTGACATCGTTCGCAGCGTTCCCCCACGCGATCACGTCGACGCCCCAACTCACGATCGACGGCACCGATGTCGCGGATCACGTGCCCGACGATGCCGATGTCGTGTACGTCCACACCGATGCGGTCACGTACCGCCTTCCGTGGGGCCAGGTGCCCTACCTGGCTGCACCCAACGGATCCGTCGTCTTCGATGCCGACGGCGACCTCCTCGCCCACGTGAGCGAAGGCGAGGTCGTCATGCTCGTCGGCGACTGATCCTCCGGCGAATCAACGCCATCACGGTCAGGCCGGCGACGACCGCCGCCACCACGCCGGTGCCCAACGCCAGTTCCTGACGACGCTTGGGCGACACCATCGTCCACCACGGCGCCTCGGTGCTCTCGACGTAGGTCTGCTCGTTGGTCACCGTCGGCAACCACCCCGCGGCCCGGAGGCGCCCGTTGGCGACCACCCAGGGTTCGCGTGTGTACGACAGCAGTCCGGGCGGGATCGGCCCCCGTTGGAACCGCCACCGCAGGCCCGACACCAGCTCACCGAAGCGCTCCGGAAGGGGGAGTCGGGGGCGTTCGCCCGACAACGCACGGACCCGCTCGCCGGCCACCCATCCATCAGGAGCGACGTTGTAGACCCCGTCGAGGGCCGCCGTCACCGCCAGCACCACCGCGGCAGCGAGGTCGTCGAGGTGGAGGAACTGCGACGGGGGGTCCGCCTCGGCGATCCGTCGTCCGAATCCCGACACGAGGGCGGAGGCGAGCCTCGAGTCGCCGCCGGCGGCGAGCGACACGGCCGGCCGGAGCACGCAGGTCGCCCGACACGGCTGCGACAACCGCCACTGCTCGACGAGTTCCTCGGCCGACGCGAGTTGTCGTGCGAACACGAACTCGACATCGGGCCGCAGCGTTGCTTCCTCCGTCAACGGAACGGGGTTGTTGGCCATCGCTCCATAGACCATCGCCGACGACACGAACACCACCTGCCTGGCGCGCAACCGGTCCGCCACCGCCAGCGTCTGGGCGGCGAACGTGGTCGAACTCTCGCGCTGCGCTGCGCGCCGGTCGTAGTCGCTGCTGCCGAGGTCGACGACCACGACGTGTTCGCCCGGCTCGACCTCGACGTCGTCCTCCGGGTCGTACTGCACGACGGCCAGGTCGGTCGGGGACGACGCGCCATGAGCGAGCAGACCGGATCGGACCCGGTCGCCGAGGACACCGCCGGCTCCGGTCAGGACGACCACCTTCGGCACCGGGCGTTCGTTCGCGCCGGCGCTGTGGTCCTCCATGATCGGCACGATACCGACCCCTGCGGCGGCGCCCCGCCTTCCAGCCCGTAGCATCGGGGCATGGCCGATGACGACGATCCCGGTGAGTCGATCGATCCCTTCGCCGGGCTGCCACTGTTCGGCGACCTGTCCCGGGCGTTGTCCGGGCAGGGTCCGCTCAACTGGGACGCCGCCCGCCAGTTCGCGGTGCTGGCGGCCAGCGGTGGCGGCCTCCTCGCCGGCACCGGAGCGACCACGTCGTCGAACGTCGACCCCGCCGTACGCATCAAGTACGCCGACCTCGCGCAGATCGCACGGCTGCACGTCGCCGACGTGATGCAACTCGAGGTGCCGCCGACCGAACCGTCGGTCGCGACCCCTGAGCAGTGGGCGCAGCAGACACTCGAGGCGTACCGTCCCCTGTTCACCGACCTCGCCACCTCGCTCGGCTCCAGCGAGGATCTCCCCGACGAGCTGTCGTCGGATCCGATGGCCCAGATGATGGCGGGCCTCGGCAAGATGATGGCGCCGGCGATGATGGGCATGAGCGTCGGCTCGATGGTCGGCAACCTGGCGAGGCGGGCGTTCGGGGTCTACGACCTCCCGATCCCCCGTGCCACACCTGCACTCGTCCTCGTGCCATCGACGATCGACGCCTTCGCCGCCGACTGGGAGATCCAACTCGACGAGATGCGGCTGTGGGTGCTCGCCCACGAACTCGCCGGGCTGACGCTGTTCTCGATCGACCACATCGCCGACCACCTGCGCTCGCTCGTCCAGCGACACGTCGGCGCCTTCCGGCCCGACCCGTCTGCGATCACCGACAAGCTCACCTCCCTCGACATGGACCAGAGCGACCCGATGGCGGCGATGCAGCAGGCATTCGGCGATCCCGAGGTGCTCCTCGGTGCGGTCCGGTCGGCCGAGCAGGTCGCACTCGAACCCGAACTCGACGCTGCCGTCGCGGTCACGATCGGCGCCATCGACTGGGTCGTCGACGCCGTGTCGGTCCGCACGATCGGCGGCAACTCGCTCCAGATCGCCGAAGCGGTGCGGCGCCGCCGCGCCGAATCGTCACCCGACGACATCTTCGTCGAGCGCCTGCTCGGCATCCGCCTCGGCGCGGAGCAGACCGCCCGCGGGAAGGCATTCGTGCAGGGCGTCGTCGACCGCGCCGGCGAGAACGGCCTGGCGCCGTTGTTCAGCGATCCGTCGGCCGTGCCGACCCCGAACGAGATCGAGGCGCCCGGCCTCTGGCTCGCCCGCGTGACCGGCGAGTGACACCACCGCCGGTGCGGCGCCCCCACAGGTAGAAGCTCGTCCCGGCCGCGGCGATTCCGACCACCAGGAAACCGATGACGCCGGGCACCTGGATCGCCACGGCCAGGAAGGCGCCCAGCGCCCAGGCGAGCTGGAACCGCGTCTCGAACACCGCGAACGCGCGGCCCCGGTTGGCCCCGGGCGCGTCCCGTTGGACGATGCTCTCGAAGCTGAGTCGGCCGAGCGCAGCCATGAAGTTGAGGACGCCGGCGAGGATCACCGCACCGACCGGGCCGCCGAGGGCGGCGACACCGAGGCCCGCCACCGCGCACACGAGCAGGGCGATGCTCAGCATCGTCTCCTCACGCACGCGGACACGAACGGCGGAGGCGACGGCGTTGCCGAGCATCGCGGCGAGCGCCGACAGCCCGACCACCGCGGCGAACCAGAGCGTCCCCTGATCCTGTGAACGCAACCAGAACGCGAGATGGAAGAACGTGAACCCGACCATGCCGCGCAGCGCGGTCATCGCGACGGCGCCGAGTTCGATGTTCGAGCTGTGGAGTTCGCGGACCTCCTCGTCGTCGGCGTCGGCTGCGGCGACCACGTCGGGAGGCAGTCGGGTGGCCGCCACGAACGCGCCGGCGAAGAGCAGTGCGCTGTAGACGAGCGTCGCCGGAGCGCCCGACCACCTTGAGCAACAGCGCGGCCGGGATCACGGCGACGACACCGGTGAGACCGGCGATCAGGCCGAGCTTCGAGTTCGCCTCGACGAGCTCGGCCTCGGACCGCACCGTCGACGGCACGATCGCCGACTTCGAGACCGCGTACGTCTTCTGGAGCACCAACGATCCGAACACCAACGGGAACAGCGCGAGTGCGTCGAGCGACACCGCCATCAGCAGGGTGAGCACCACCCTGGCGACCGACACCAACTGGATCACGAACCGGCGGCCACCTGCCACACGATCGATCATCGGACCGATCAACGGCGCCACGACCAGGAACGGCGCAAAGCCGAGCGCCAGGAACAACAGCACCCGGGACCGGGCGGCGTCGAGATCGATGTCGAAGAAGAGCGAGTCGGCGAGTGCGACCACCATCGCGGCGTCGGCGCCCATCATGAGGGCATGGGTCACCGCCAGTCGACGGAACTTCGACGCTGATGGGCGCCGGGTCGACGAGGGCACCGGTTCCACCGAGCCGATCCTACGACGTGAATGAGACGTGGGGTCTGACCCCACGTCTCATTCAGGAGCGTTCGTACTTGTAGCCGAGGCCCCGGATCGTGACGATGCGTGTCGGCACCGAAGGGTCGGGTTCGATCTTCGAACGCAGCCGCTTGACGTGGACGTCGAGCGTCTTGGTGTCGCCGACGTAGTCGTTGCCCCACACCCGATCGATCAGCGTCTCACGGGGGAGCACCCGCCCGGCGTTCGCCAGCAGCAGGTGGAGGAGTTCGAACTCCTTGAGCGGCAGGTTGAGATCGTCACCCCGCAACGACACCCGGTGTTCGTCGGGATCGAGGCGGACGTCGCCGACCTCGATGATCCCGGGTGCGAGTCCCAGCGACGATCCGTTGGTGTCGGAGCGCCGGAGCACCGCTCGCATGCGGGCCACCAACTCACGGAGCCGGTACGGCTTGGTGACGTAGTCGTCCGCGCCGACCTCGAGGCCGACCACGGTGTCGATCTCGGCGCCCTTCGCGGTGACCATGATGATCGGCACCTGCGTCCGTTTGCGGAGCTGCCGACAGACGTCGACACCGCTGATCTTGGGCAGCATCACGTCGAGGAGCACGAGATCGGGCGCGACCTCGTCGAACTTCTCGAGCGCCTCGGCGCCGTCGACGGCGACGACGACCTCGAAGCCCTCACGGCGGAGACCGATCGTCAGCGCCTCGACGAAGCTGGCCTCGTCCTCGACGACGAGCACGACTGCTTCACTCATGCGGTTGCGTCTCCTCCTGGTCGGAAAGGGGGGCGCCGACGGCGGTCCCGTCATCGTCGGTGGAGCCGCCGGGGGTCCGGACGACGAGGCTCGCCGGCAGCCGGAGCACGAATGTCGAGCCCTCGCCCTCCTGCGACGACACCAGCACCTCACCTCCGTGGTTGGTGGCGACGTGACGCACGATCGAGAGCCCGAGGCCGGTCCCACCGGTCTCGCGGCTGCGGGCCTTGTCGACGCGGTAGAACCGCTCGAAGATCCGGTCGAGGTCGCGGCTCGGAATCCCGATGCCCTGGTCGGCCACCATCACCTCGATCGCGGTGTCGTCCACCCGGGTACGAACCTGGACGACATCGCCGGCCTGGCTGTACTTGACGGCGTTCTCGACGAGGTTGCCGACCGCCGACACCAGCTGGCGTTCGTCGCCGCGGATCAGGATCGGCCCCGGCCCTTCGAAGGTACTGACCTCGACGCCCCGCCCACCATCGACCACCCTCCCCCGGCTGATCGCGGTCTGCACCACCGACGTCAGGTCGACGACCGTGTCGCCGGGGCGGGCGGACTCGATCTGTGAGAGCTTGAGCAGGTCGTCGATCGTCCGGACCGCACGGTGCGACTCCTCCACGAGGTGGGTGGAGAGGCGCTCGACGATCTCCGGATCGGTTTCGTCGATCAGCGCTTCGGCGAGGACCGCCACCGCACCGACCGGGGTCTTGAGTTCGTGCGAGATGTTGGTGACGAAGTCCGTGCGCATGGCGTCGATGCGTACTCGTTCGCTCACGTCCTGGATCGTGGCGACCGCGCCACCACCGGGAGTCGGCCGCGCGGCGATCGCCAGCCACGTCTTGGGCGGACCGTGCAGTTCGACCAGGCGGGAGGCGGGTTCGCCCGCTTGCGCCTCACCGATGATGCCGTCGATGTGGTCGTCGACGAGCACGCCGATGTGGGTGCCGCGGAACGCCTTCGCGGCGGCGTTCCGGTACACCACGCCGTCGATGGCCGTCGCCACCACGACACCGATCTCGAGTTGGTCGACCGCGGTGCCGAGCTGCGAGGCGACGACCTCGGCGCGAGCGTGCTCGGCGACGACGTCGGCGGGCTCCTCCGGGTCGCGGCGCAGGTGGACGAGGTACGGGATCAGTCCGACGGCGATGCCCACGATCAGCCCGATCGCCACGCCCAGCGCCATCGGTCAGTCGCTGTCCGGCACCGACACCACGGCCGGCGGATCGTTGTCGCTCTCGGCGTACGGACGTTCCGGCAACCAGCCGTTGACGATGTACCGGGTCCGGTCGCCGACGTTGACCGCGTGGTCACCGATGCGTTCGTAGAACCGCGCGACCACGGCGAGCTGCACCGCGACCTGCAGATCGATGTTGCCGGCGGCGTGGCTCTCGAAGATCACCTGGATGAACTGGCGCTGCAGATCGTCGAGGTAGGCATCCATGTCGTGCAGTGCCGCAGCGCGCACGCCGTCGAGGTTGAGGTAGGCCTCGGTGGCCTCCTTGAACAGCACCTGGGCCTGGTCGCCCATCTTCTGGATCACGCCGCGCAGGTGCGGATCGAGTTCGTGGCCGTAGATCCGCCGTGCGGCCTTGCAGATGTTGACGCACAGATCGGCGGATCGCTCGATGTCGGCGATGATCTTGATCGCCGAGACGACGGCACGCAGGTCGCCGGCGACGGGCGCCTGCAGCGCGATGACCCTGAAGCAGCGCTCCTCGAGGTCGAGTGCACGGCTGTCGTACTCGTCGTCGCCGAGGATCACGTACTCGGCCCCCTCGAGGTCCATCGTGAGCAGGATCTCGGTCGAGCGGGGGACCAGTTCGGTCACACCGGCCGACATCCGAGCGATGCCGGCCTGGATGTCGTCGAGTTGCTGGTGGAACTCCGACCGCAGTTCGTTCATCAGCCGAACCGGCCCGTCACGTAGTCGATCGTCGACTGCTGTTTGGGGTTGGAGAACATCACGTCGGTGTCGTCCATCTCCACCACGTGGCCGGGTTGACCGGTGCCGTCGATCGTGAAGAACGCGGTACGAGACGACACGCGCGCCGCCTGCTGCATGTTGTGCGTGACGATCACGATCGTGTACGTGCTCTTGAGTTCGTTCATCAGCTGTTCGATCGCGAGCGTCGAGATCGGGTCGAGCGCGGAACACGGCTCGTCCATCAGCAGGATCTCGGGCTCGACCGCGATCGCCCGGGCGATGCAGAGACGTTGCTGCTGGCCGCCGGACAGACCAGAACCCGGCTTGTCGAGGCGGTCCTTGACCTCGTCCCAGAGGTTGGCACCGCGCAACGACCGCTCGACGAGGTCCTCGGCGTCCGCCTTGTTGATGCGCTTGCTGTTGAGTCGCTTGCCGGCCAGCACGTTGTCGGCGATCGACATCGTCGGGAACGGGTTGGGCCGTTGGAAGACCATGCCGACCTTGCGCCGAACTGCGACCGGGTCGACGCCGGGGCCGTAGAGGTCCTCGCCGTCGACGTACACCGAACCCTTCACGTGGGCGCCGTCGATCACCTCGTGCATGCGGTTGAGCGAGCGGATGAAGGTCGACTTGCCGCAGCCCGACGGGCCGATCAGCGCCGTGACCGAGCGAGGCTCGATCACCATGTTCACATCCTTCACCGCGAGGAAGTCCTTGTAGTAGATGTTCAGGTTCTCGACCACGATCCGGTTGTCCGGCCCCGTCTCCGGCGAGACGGACGACCTCGCGACGTCGGTCTCTGGGGTGTCGACACGATCGGTCATGATGTCGTTCTCCTCATTGGAGCGGGAACTGGTGGAGCGAACACTGGTCATGGTTCAGCGAAGCCCTTTCGGCTTGAGCACACTGGAGAGAATACGGGCAGCGGTGAACAGCACCATCACGATGATGATCAACACGAGCGCTGCCGCCCACGCACGATCCTGCCCGGCGGAGGGCGGCACACCCGGTTGGACGTACTGGTAGTACGTGAAGACGGGCAGCGTGGTCATGCGCCCGTCGAACGGATTCCAGTTCACGCCCTGGGCGAGACCGGCCGTGACGAGCAGCGGAGCGGTCTCGCCGATGACCCGTGCGATGGCGAGCACGACGCCGGTGATGATGCCCGCGATGGCGGTCGGGAGCACCACCTTGACGATCGTCTTCCACTTGGGAACGCCGAGCGCATACGACGCCTCGCGGAGCTCGTTCGGAACGAGCCGGAGCATCTCCTCGGACGAGCGCACGACGACCGGTGTCATCAGGACGGTGAGCGCAACGGCTCCGGCGATGCCGGAGCGTGTTCCCGGTCCGAAGATCAGTTCGAACATCGCATAGGCGAAGAGGCCGGCGACGATCGAGGGAATGCCCGTCATCACGTCGACCATCGACTGGATGCCCTTGGCGAGCTTGGTGCCGTGCCCGTACTCGGCCAGGTAGATCGCGGTGAACAGACCGAACGGCACGGACATCAGCGTGGCCAGCCCCGTGACGATCAGCGTGCCGATGATGGCGTGGTAGATGCCACCGCCCTCACCCGTGACGCCACGCATCGTCTCGGTGAAGAACGTCATGTCGAAGCGGTTCGTGCCGCGCTCGATCACGGTCCAGATCAACGAGGCGAGCGGCATCGCCACCAGCGCGAACGCGCTGATGAAGATCGCGGACATCAGGCGGTCGAGACCTCGTCTGCGTCCCTCGACGATGCGCGACACGACGTAGATCGCGATGCAGTAGGCGACGATCGAGACGATGATCCAACGCGCCCAGTTCGGCTTCCCATCGGCGATCCACGACAGTGCACCGACGACCAGTGCTCCGACCAGGACGGCTCCGAGCTGTGCGCGACCGAGCGTGTTGGCCGTGATCGACGACGGATGTTCCGTCGGCGCCGGGCGTTGTTCGGTGATGGTCATCCGTCCGCCCCCGAGAATCCGGTGTTCGCGATGCGACGGGCGAGCGCATTGACGACGAAGGTCACGAAGAACAGCACGAGCCCGGTCGCGATCAGCCGATTGACCGACAGGCCCGCCGACTCCGGGAACTTGAGGGCGATGTTGGCAGCGATCGTGTTCGGATTCTGGTTGCTGATCACGTTGACGGTGATGATGTCGGCGGGCGACAGGATGATCGCGACCGCCATGGTCTCGCCGAGTGCTCGTCCCAGCCCGAGCATCGCTCCGCTGATGACGCCGGAGCGACCGTACGGGAGCACCGCCTGCTTGATCATCTCCCACTTCGTCGCGCCGAGTGCCAGCGATGCCTCTTCGTGCAACCGGGGCGTCTGGAGGAAGACCTCACGGGAGATGGCAGTGATGATCGGCAGGATCATGACGGCCAACACGACGGCGGCGGTCATCATCGTGCGACCGCTGGTGGACGCGGGCCCGGCGAAGAACGGGAGGAACCCGAGGTTGTCCTCGAGCCAGGGGTAGACGCTGCGCGCCAGGATCGGAGCGAGCACGGCGATGCCCCAGATGCCGAAGACGACGCTCGGGATCGCAGCGAGGAGGTCGATGAAGTACCCGAGCGACTGAGCGAGCCGCTTGGGGGCGTAATGGCTCACGAAGAGTGCGACGGCGATGGCGAGGGGCAGCGCCAGCATCAAGGCGAGGAGCGCCGCCCAGATCGTGCCGAACAGCAACGGTGCGACGTAGCTGAAGAAGCTCTCGTTGAACTCTTCGGGGCCGGCGGTGAAGGTCGGCCAGGCCTCGGTGATCAGGAACAGCGCGACGGCGGCCAGCGTGACGAGGATGAGAATGCCCGCGCCGAGCGAGATGCCACTGAAGATGCGGTCGCCGAGCTTGCTCGTCTTCTCGGGCGGGGTCACGGCGGTGTCGCCGCCGGGTGGTGAGTCCGTGATCGTCACGTCGAAGGTCCTCCGGGCCGATGCTCGTCGGCCTGCAGTGATGGGTGAACGGTCGGAGAGGCGCCGACTCCGGGCCCACCATAGGGCAGACCCGGAATCGGCGTCATCTCAGTGGAACGTCAGTCGTGTCGATGGACCAGAATCGTCGCTCAGGAAGCGACGGAGATCTGGTCGATCGACGCCTGGACCTCGGCCTGCACGTCGGGCGACAGCGGCGCCGACCCAGCGGACTCGGCGGCGGCGGCCTGACCCTGGTCGGAGCCGACGTAGGTCATGAAGGCCTTCACGAGGTCGACCTTCTCCTGGCTGTCGTACTGCAGGCAGACGATGTGGTACGACACGAGCGCGATCGGGTACGTGTCGGCGGTGTCCGGCGTGCGGTTCACGGTGATCGTGTAGTCGAGCCCGCTCGGACCGGTCTGACGCTCGGAGGCGTCGACGATGCGACCGGCGGCTTCGGGCGAGAACTCGACGAACTCGCCGGCGACGCCCACGGCCGCGGCCGGGAGGTCACCGATCTGGCTGGCGTCGGCGTAGCCGATCGAGCCTTCACCCGCACCGACGGCGGCGACGACACCGGAGGTCTGGGGTGCGCCTTCGCCGCCACCCGGGCCTTCGTCGTCCCATGCCTCGATCGAGCCGAACGTCCACACGTCGGGCGCAGCCTTCGACATGTAGTCGGTGAAGTTCGCCGTGGTCCCCGACTCGTCGGAGCGGTGCACCGGGTTGATCGTGGTGTCGGGGAGTTCGAGGTCCGGGTTGTCGGCGGCGATCGCCGGGTCGTTCCACACCGTGATCTCGTTGGCGAAGATGCCGGCGATCACCTCGGGCGACAGGTTGAGCGTCTCGCCCTCGAGCGAGGGGAGGTTGTACGGGATCGCGATCGGCGAGATGTAGTGCGGCAGGTTGATCGCGCCCTGGTCGCCGGCGCACCGGTCGATCGACGCGGTGTACTCCTCCTCCTTGAGGGCGGAGTCGGAGCCGGCGAAGTCGGTGCCACCGGCGAGGAACGTCTCGCGTCCACCACCGGAGCCCACCGGGTCGTACTCGACGGTCACATCGGGGTTCGCCGCCTGGAAACCGGCCTGCCAGCCCTGCATGGCGGCAGCCTGCGAGGACGCGCCCGCGCCGACCAGGGTGCCGGAGACCTCGACCATGGCCTCGCCACCGTCGGTCGTCTCGGTCACGGCGTCGGTGCCTGCGGGCGCCTCGGTGCCCGACGAGCTGTTGTCGTCGCTGCCGCACGCGGCGGCGACGAGGGTCAATGCGAATGCACCGGCGAGAATGCGGCGCTTGGGAGAGTTCACGCTTCCAACTCCGTTCGTAGGGGTCGTTGATTGTTCATGATGTGGTCACTGACGAGCCGGTTCGGCTGCGCCAGGCGCGAAACCTACGGGTGCCAGGTGAACCGGAGTCCCGTCTCGGGTGAACGGGAGGTGAACGGCTGCCGTCGAACAGACGAACTGTCGCCGGATCGGCTCAAGTCCGGCCGGTGAGCTGCTGCTCGACCATCCAGCGGTACATGCGCTCCTGCGCATGCGGTTCGAACGAGTCGGTCGGCCCGACCCGCAGCCACGTGTCGTCCGGCTGGAGTTCCCACGCGACGATGTCGTCGGCGAGCGCGAAGGCGAGCGCCTGGTCGAGCGCCGCCGTGTGGCGGGCGTGTTCGATCGGCACCATCACCTCGACGCGGCGATTGAGGTTGCGCGGCATCAGGTCGGCGGAGCCGATCAGGTACACCTGGTCGGACGTGGCACCGGCGAGACGTTCACCGTGCACGACGTTGCCGTGCCCGAACCGGTAGATCCGGCTGTGCTCCAGGTAGCGGCCGAGGATGCTGCGCACGTGGATGTTCTCCGACAGCCCGGGCACGCCGGCGCGCAGACAGCAGATGCCGCGCACGACGATGTCGACGCGGGCCCCCGCCGCGCTCGCCCGGTACAGCGTCTCGATCAGTTCGTCGTCGGCGATCGAGTTGCACTTCAGCGTGATGTGGCCGTCGGGACCGAAGGACGCCTCGTGTTCGATCAGGTCGACGAGTTGCCGACGCAGGTCGCGGGGCGCGACGAGCAGGTTGCGGTAGTCGTCGGATCGGCTGTAGCCGGTGAGGTGGTTGAAGAGTTGGGCGGCGTCGTCGCCGATGTCGGGCGAGCAGGTGAGCACGCCGAGGTCCTCGTAGATCCGAGCGGTCTTCGCGTTGTAGTTGCCGGTACCGATGTGGACGTAGCGCCGGAGCTGGTCGACGTCGTCGCGGACCACGAGCGCGACCTTGCTGTGGGTCTTGAGCCCGACCATGCCGTACACGACGTGTACGCCGGAGCGTTCGAGCTGGCGGGCCCACTGGACGTTGTTGGCCTCGTCGAAGCGCGCCTTGAGCTCGACGAGCACGGCAACCTGGACGCCGCGCTCGGCGGCGCGCATCAGGCTGCGGATGATCGCGCTGTCGCCGCCGGCGCGGTACAGCGTCATCTTGATCGACTGCACCTTCGGGTCGTCGGCCGCCTGCTGGATGAACGCCTCGACGCTGCTCGCGAAGCTCTCGTAGGGGTGGTGCAGCATGATCGCCCGGTGGCGGATCACGTCGAAGATCGGCCGGTCGGTCTCCTCGGCGGCGATGATCCGTCCGGCGGTGACCGGTGGCCAGGCCTCGTCCTTGAGATCGGGACGGTCGAGGTCGAGCAACTGCCAGAGGCAGCTCAGGTCGAGCGGTGCGCGATGGAACGTGACGTCGTCCATCGTGAGGTCGAGTTCACGCACGAGCAGTTCGAGCACCTCCGCGCCGATGTCGTGGGACACCTCGAGTCGGACCGCCTTGTTGAAGCGACGCCGACGCAGTTCCATCTCGACCGCTTCGAGCAGGTCGTCGGCCTCCTCCTCTTCGAGGGTGAGGTCGGCGTTGCGACTGACGCGGAACGGCGCCCAGTCCTCGACGATCATGCCGACGAAGAGGCGGTCGAGCTTGGCCGCGATCAGCTGTTCGACCGGCAGGAAGCGGCCGGGTGACGGCTCGACCAGCCGAGGGAACAGGCGGGGCACCTTCAACCGGGCGAAGCGGCGGTCGCCCGTCTCCGGGTCGGCGACGTTCACCGCGAGCGACAACGCGAGATCGGAGATGTACGGGAACGGATGACCGGGGTCGACGGCGAGTGGGGTGAGCACCGGGAACACCCGCTCCTCGAACCACTCGTCGAGCACCTCGCGTTCGTCGGGGGTCACGTCGTCCCACGAGATGAGGTCGACGCCGGCTGCCCGGAGTTCGGGGACGAGACCGTCGACGAACACCGTGTCCACCCGGTCGATCAGTTCGAGCACCCGGTGGTTCACCTCGGCGAGGGTCTGGGCGGGCGTACGGCCGTCGGGTGACGGCCGGTCGATCGACGCCACGATCTGATCCTTCAGGGCGGCGACGCGCACCTGGAAGAACTCGTCGAGGTTGGTGCAGGTGATCGCGCAGAACTTGGCACGCTCGAGCAACGGGATGCCGGACTCGGCGGCCAACTGCAGCACCCGGTCGTTGAATGCCAGCCAACTCAGCTCCCGGTTGAGGAATCGCTCGTCAGCCATCGCAACGGGCCCGTCCGCGCTCCGTTGTCGGCTCGGCGATCAGGCCGAGTCCTCGGCGTAGCCGAGGTCCCACTCGATCGAGATCAGTTCTCGCTCGGCGTCGCGCACGATGCGCTCACGGTTCCGTCGGAACTGGGGATCGTCGCGCGGCAGGAGCACCAGACGGGCGAGCACGCGGGCCCGGAACTCGTCGAGCGCCTGCCGGTCGCCCCAGTCGCCGTAGACCTCCCAGTGCGGTGCGACCGGGCCGTGGTACACGATGCGGGCGTGCGCACGGGGGGCCTGGGGCTCGGCGAGGTCGGTCATGGGAGACGACTCTAGCGTCGAGGTCGGTGGTCCGCGAGGTCTCCACTCGACAGCGGTGCGGCGCCGGAGCGGTCTCGGTCGTTTCGCCGAGCCGGGACGACAGGGCTGGCATTCTCATTACAGATACGTTACGATTCGGGTGCAGGATCGCAACAAACAACCGAGAACGATCGGGAACCAACCCGGCGTCCCGGGCGTCCAATCACCGTACGGATTCCGACCGACACCGCGACATCGACCCCACACCCCACCGCCAACGCTCGATTCCACACCGAACTCTCACCTTCCGCACACCCCCATCACAACGTCTCCACCGACGCTCTGACCACGACGAGGAACGGTTCCCGCGCCGCCCTCCGAAGAAAGGCCCCCATGATCTCCCGAAAGCGAACCTCGACCACGCTCACCGTCTCCGCCGAACGACCGGCGGAACTCGGCAACGCCCCACACGACCCCGACTCGGTGACGGCATGGATGGCCCAGGGCAACTGCCGACTGCACCCACCGGCCACCTTCTTCCCGAGCGATGGCGTCGGCGTCGACCGCGCCCGCAAGATCTGTCGGGACTGCCCGGTGATCGGCACCTGCTTGGAGTTCGCGCTCGAGGAGCGCATCGACCACGGCGTGTGGGGCGGTTGCAGCGAGCGCGAGCGTCGCCGCATCCTCAAGCGCCGTCGCGTCGACGAGACCGTCTGATCTCACCAGCCGCCGAGCGCAGCTGCCTCGATTCCCGATCGGACCGGCGCGCCTGCGCCGGCGCAGCGGCTACTGCCCGCTGGTCGGAGGTGCCGCCGGGGGTGGCGGCGGCGGTGGCGGCGCAGCCTGCGTGGGAGCCGGAGCGGCGGGCGGTGGGGCGGTCTGCGCACCCTCACCCATGCCTTCCTTGAACTCCTTCTGTGCCTTGCCGAGGTTCTTCGCGAGTTTCGGCAGCTGCGAGCCGCCGAAGAGCACGAGCACGACGACCAGGATGATGATCAGTTCGGGGCCACCAGGCATACCGTCAGGCTACCCCAACCATCCGCGGCCGTCAGCGCGACGAGCGAACTTCGTCGACGAACGCCGCAGGACCGATCGGCTCAGGCGCCGATCGTGCTGCGCGCGACCTGCGCGCGTTGGCGGCGGATCCGACGGCGTTCCCGCTCGGACAACCCGCCCCAGATACCGAACTTCTCGCCGTTCTGCAGCGCGAACTCGAGACAGTCGTGGCGCACCTCACACCCCCGACAGACCTCCTTGGCCTCGCGCGTCGACGCGCCACGCTCAGGGAAGAACAGATCGGGATCGACACCCAGACAGTTGGCGTAGTCGTGCCAGTCGGGATCGGGTTCGACCGGCGTGGCGCTGACCGTGATGCTGGATGTGGTGATGAACTGCATGTGAGGACCTCCTGCAGGCCCGTGGGCAACGAGTTGGGCGCAATCACCCGCCCCCGAACGAGTGATCGACAGCGATGTAATTACAGTGGCGTCATTCTGCCATAGCACACACCGGTTTCGCAAGGGCGGATTTCTCGGATTCGCGCGGAACGCGCGAAATCAGCCGGCGCGACGGCCGCGGGCGGCGAGGGCGCGCTTGCCCTCCATGAAGTCGACCAGCACGTAATCGCCGAGATGTTCGGGCGTCGTGAAGAACGCTCGACCCCGGTTGATCTGGGTCAGCTGCTCGATGAAGGCCCGCAACGACCCGTCGGCGCCGAGCCCGAACGTGTTGATCCGGATCTGCTCCTTGGTGCACCGAACGACCTCACGCAGCGTGGCCTCGACGGTTTCGCGGACGGGCGGATAGTTGAAGAACGGCATCCCGTTGTCCATGATGTGTGCCGTCGGCTCGCCATCGGTGATCATGATGATCTGCTTGGTGCCCGACTCCCGGGCGAGCAGCTTGCGCGCCAAGGTGAAGCCGTGGTGCATGTTCGTGCCGTAGACGAAGTCCCACGACACCTCGGGCAACTGCTCGGCCGTGAGGATCCGCGCCGTCTCGGAGAACCCGACGATCCCGAGATAGTCGCGAGGGAACTGCGACGTGATCAGGCTGTGCAGCGCCATCGCCACCTTCTTGGCCGGCAGGAAGTTGTCGCGCATCGGCATCGACAGCGACAGGTCGAGCATCAGGACCGTCGACGACCTCGTGAGGTGTTCGGTGCGCTCGATCTCGAAGTCGGCCGGGTCCAGCTGGATCGGCGTACCCCCTCCGCTGCGAGCGAGCGCGTTGCGAATGGTGCGGTTGAGGTCGAGTTGGAACGGATCGCCGTACTCGTAGGGCTTCGTGTCGTACGTGCGCTCGTGGCCTTGGCCGAGGTTCGAGGTCTGGTGCTGGCCGACCGTGTCCTTCGCCAGCTTCGAGAACAGGTCGCGCAGGGCGTTGGAGCCGATCTTGCGCAGGCCCTTGGGCGTCATCTCGAGCCGCCCCTCCTTCTGCTCGATCAGCCCCGCCTCCTCGAGCATCTTCGTGAGCTCGGCCAACCGTTCGAGTGACCTCGCGGCATCCTCGCCCAACAGGTCACGCACGCGGTCCATGTCGGCCTCGGCGAGCGCCCCCGGGCTCGACGCATTGCGCAGCAGGTTCTCCAGTTGGTCGAGGTCACCCATGTCCTGCATGGCCTGCATGGCCTGCTGGAAGCCCATCGGATCCTGGCCCTCGAAGTCGTAGCCCTGGTTCCAGTTCATCTGGGGGAACATCTGCTGCAGGTTCCCCGACAGCTGCTGCATCTGCCACTGCAGGTCCATGTCCTCCAAGAGCTGGTCGGACAGTTGCTGGAGCTGGGCCCGCTGTTCGGGCGTCATCGAGTTCATCATCGCCTGCATCGCCGCCATCCGTCTGGCCATCTGCTCGAGCAGTTCCTCGACGGTCTCGGGGTTCTCGGGGAAGAAGTCGCCGTACTCCTCCATGAACTCCTCGAAGCCCGGATCGTCGCCCCGCTGGTGCTTCTCGAGCATCTCGTTGAGGGCCGCCATCATGTCCTTCATACGGGCCATGTCCTCGGGCGTCATGTTCTGCATCGCGCCCGACATCTGGTCGACCATCTGCTGCATCAACTGCTCGCGCAGCTTGTCCATCAGCTGGTCGAATCGCTGCTTGGCGTCCTTCGACTCGAAGTTGTAGGCGTCGAGTTCACGAACCTTGCCCGCGAGATCGTCGGGCATCAGGTCGAGCCGCATGTTGCGCTCGTCGGCAGCGGCCTGCGCATTGTCGGCCCGTCGCTCGTCGCCGGAGTTCAGCGCATCTCGTCGAGCGTTGTCGATCGCATGGCGCTCCTCGTCGATGATGTCGTCGAGTTCGGCCTTGATCTCGTCGTACACCCCACCGAGATCGGAGTTCTCCAGCCGCTGCTGACGTTCCTGGCGCAGTCGCTCGAGCAGCTCGCGGATCCCCTGGAGTTCCTCCCCATTCCGGTCGCGCAGGCCCTCCTGCATCATCCGTCGCAGCGCGGCGTTCACGTCGCCGTGGTAGAGCAACTCGTCGGTCAGTTCGTCGAAGGCGGCGTCGGCATCGAACTCGAAACCGGTCTGCGTGCCGTCCCAACGCGAGTACTCGAACCGCTTCGCCATGAAGGGAACTTAACGGGTTGTCCGCTCCTTCGCCGTTCGGAGCCAATATCATCGGTCTTCATGCGTGTCCCCCGCACGTTCGTGTTCGTCGACCTGTCCGGATTCACGAACTACACCGCAGCGTTCGGCGACGACGCAGCCGGCCGCGTCCTCAGCACCTTCCGGGGGATCGTCCGCGAGGTGGCGTCGGAACGAGGGGTGCGCATCGCGAAGTGGCTCGGTGACGGCTGCATGATCGTCGCGGTCAACCAGCGCGACGCCATCGAGTTCGTGCTCGACCTCGAGCAGAAGGCCACCGACGTGTGCGCCCCGCTCACGGTCCGCGCCGGCCTCGCCACCGGTCATGCCCTCCTCTTCGAAGGCGACGACTACATCGGCTCGGCGGTCAACATGGCCGCACGCCTGTGTGACTTCGCCAAGGGCGTCGAGGTGCTCATACCGACGATGCAGCTCGAACGACTCCCCGAAGGGGTCCGTGCACTCCCCCACGGCGAGGTCGAACTCCGTGGGTTCCCCGGTCCGATCGACGTGGTCGAACTCGTCGGTACGCCCCAACCGGCCAGTGTCGATGCTGCCGACCTGTGGACGCGCAGCCCGTTCATCTGATCGACCCCGTTCACCTGGCCGACCACCTCACCGACCACATCGAGACCGCCATGCCGTTCCGCCGGGGCACCGCCCTCCCCACGTCGACCACGCTCGGGTATGCCGACGGCTCCGATCTCGGGCCGACAGCGGGCAACGGCTTCTTTTCGCGCTGGCCCGACGACCTCGCCACCCTGCAGGAACTGGGTGTCACCGACATCCGTCTGACGCTCGACTGGGCGCGCCTCCAGCCGGCCCCCGACCGCCTCGACGCCGACTGGGCCGAACGGTTCGGACAAGTGATCGCCGCCGCCGACGCGATCGGACTGCAGGTGTGGGCGACGCTCCACGACGGCTCGATTCCCCGGTGGTTCGACAACGAGGGCGGGCTCGGAGACGACGAAGCGTTCACCCGCTGGTGGCCACGATGGGTCGAACTGGCCGCAGAGGAGTTCGGGGACAGCGTTCACGGCTGGGTGCCGTTCGCCGAGATCCCGCTCGGCGCACCGACGCAACCGTGGCGTGACACGTGGGGCATCCTCGGCGGCGTGCACCCGGTGGTCGCGTCGCTCGGCCCGGACGACGACACGTTCGAGCGCTACGACGGTTCGCTCGACGCCCTCGGGCTGGTCCTGCCGACCGACTGGGAACGCGACGGAACGGTGGGCGACCGCGAACTCGATACGGCAGCCGAGCACTGGGGACGCCGACTGCGCGATGCCGCCGACGCCGTCGACGCCCCGGTCGTCGTGTCGAAGTTCTGCCCGTGTCACGACGACCCCGACACCGCCGGCGAGATCGCCGGACGACTGGTCGAGTCGCTCGACGATGCGATCGCCGATGGGGTCCGCCTCGACGCGTGTTTCCTCGAGCCGGGCATCTCGGCGCCCGATTCGCCGGGGGGCCTCCTCGACGGCGACCGCTCCCCCACGCCCGCGGGCGAACGCTACGTCGCTTGAGGCCCCTCCCGGCGGAACGGAACGTCAGGTGCGGCCGCGGTAGGTGGCGCTGGCGCCGCTGGCGTCCTTGTTGAGGCGCTTGCTCAGATGCAGGCCCTCGAGCACGAACTCGACGGCTGCGCCCACCGCTGCAGGTGACTCGTCACCGCCGGTGAGAACTGCAACCGGAGCCCGCAGCGCGTCGACCTCCTCGACGAGTCGGGCCAGTTCCTCACTGGTGACTCCTTCGCCGGTGTGCGCCACTGCGCCGCCCTCGAACGCATCGACCACCGCACGGGTCTGCTCCGGTGGCACGGTGTCCTTGAACACGGTGAGCACCGCGCCCTTGATGAGGTTGTCCATGATCGCGCCCTCGCGACCCTCCTCCAGCGACTCGATCTCGATCTTGCCCATCGAACTCGCAGCGAGCGCGTCGAGGTCGTCGACGCGGGCCACCACGTGTCGCTCGCCGGCGCGCAGACCGCGTCGCAGCGCGTTCGCGGCGAGCGCCTCGTAGTTGGCCACACTGAGGCGCACGCTCACACCGGATCGTTGGTTGACGTGGTTGCTCGCCCTCGCGAGATGGCTGAACGTCGCGACGACATCGGCGAGGTAGTCGGGCACGTCGACGCGAATCGGCCCGGCGGCGGTGGTGATGTCGAGCGGTACCGCCTCCTGTCGCATGATGTCGACCTCGGTGTGGACCTCGAGCGGGTAGTGCGTGCGGATCTGACTGCCGAAACGGTCCTTCAACGGCGTGATGATCCGGCCACGGTTGGTGTAGTCCTCCGGGTTGGCCGATGCGAGCAGCATCACATCGAGCGGGAGTCGGATCTTGTACCCACGGATCTGCACGTCGCGTTCCTCGAGCACGTTGAGCATGCCCACCTGGATCCGCTCGGCGAGGTCGGGAAGTTCGTTGATCGCGAAGATGCCGCGATTGGTCCGTGGCACGAGTCCGTAGTGCAGTGTCAGTTCGTCGGAGAGGTACCGGCCCTCGGCCACCTTGATCGGATCGACCTCGCCGATCAGGTCGGCGATCGACGTGTCGGGCGTGGCGAGCTTCTCACCGAACCGTTCGCTGCGGTGCACCCAGTGGATCGGTGTGTCGTCGCCGAGTTCTTCGACGAGGTCGCGGGCGTGCTTCGACACCGGGGCGTAGGGGTCGTCGTTGATCTCGCTGCCGGCAACGATCGGCATCCACTCGTCGAGCAACCCGGTGAGCGATCGGATCATGCGGGTCTTCGCCTGGCCGCGCTCGCCGAGGAAGATCACGTCGTGCCCCGCCAGGAGCGCATTCTCCAGCTGGGGCATCACGGTGTCCTCGTATCCGGACACGCCGGCGAAGAGCGGCTCGCCGGCCGCCACCTGCTCGATGGCGTGCTCGCGCACCTCCTGTTTCACCGGCCTCGACACCCAGCCGGAGGCTCGGAGTGCACCGAGGGTCGGCGCCAGATCGCTGGGTTGCTGCGGGATCGTGTCGGCCATGGGCCGAACCTAGCGTCCTCGTTGCGGGAGCGCCCCGCGGAGCCTCCTCTGGCCAGGCGACCGCAAGTGGGTACGATCCCGACGATGGACCTCGACGGCATCTGGCTGGCAGCCGTTGCCGACGACGACGTCCGCCGGAGCGGCATCGGCCTCGACACCGACGACAGCGCGTGGGAGCGGGTCGAAGTTCCCGGGCACTGGCGCAACACACCGAAGTTCGCATCGAGCGACGGGCCCTTGATGTACCGCCACTCGTTCCGGGCGGCGCCGCCGGCGGAGGGCCGCCGCCGCTGGATCACCCTCGACGGCATCTTCTATCAGGCCGACGTGTGGCTCGACGGCGCCTACCTGGGCGACCCGGAGGGCTACTTCTTCCCGCACTCGTTCGACGTCACGACCCTGTCGCGGTTCGCCGACGACCACGTGCTGGCCGTCGAGGTCACCTGCAGCCCGCAGGCCACCGCCCAGGGACGGCGGAACATCACGGGCGTGTTCCAGCCGCCCGCGGGCGTGAACGCCGCGCACAACCCGGGCGGGCTGTGGCGCCCGGTCCGGATGTACGACACCGGCGCGGTGCGCATCGACCGGCTCCGGGTGCTGTGTCGCGACGCCGACGACCGGCGAGCGCACCTCCGCATCGCCGCTCGGCTCGACACCGACCGCGAGTCGTCGGCGACGATTCGCACGACGATCGACGGCGAGGTCAGCGACGAACGTCAGGCGGTGGTGGCATCCGGGAACAACGAACTCGAGTGGAACATCGACATCATCGATCCCGCGCTCTGGTGGCCCCGCTCGCTGGGCGACCAACCCCTCGTCGAGGTCGAGGTCGAGGTGATCGTCGACGGCGAGGTGAGCGATCGCCGACGCCGACGCACCGGATTGCGCCAGGTGCAGTGGGACAACTGGCAGTGCACGGTCAACGGCGAGCGGCTGTTCATCAAGGGCGCCAACTACCTCCCCACCGAGGCGCTCCCGGCGGACGCCACACCCGAGCGGGTTCGCAGCGACCTGCTCGCCGCCGTCGATCTCGGTCTCGATGCCCTGCGGATCCACGGCCACATCGCCGATCGCTCCGTCTACTCGACCGCCGACGAGCTCGGCCTGCTGCTCCTCCAGGACTTCCCGCTGCAGTGGGGCCACGCCCGGTCGGTACGGACCCAGGCGGTGAGCCAGGCCCGGGCCGCCGTCGACTCGCTCGGCCACCACCCGTCGATCGCGCTGTGGAACGCCCACAACGATCCCGGCGCCACCGATGTGGCCGTACGCGCTCCCGGCCGGCGAGCGCAGCTCCGGTCGGTCGCCGCACAGCAGCTGCCCACCTGGAACCGGACCGTGCTCGACCGGTGGGTGAAGCGGGCGTTCGAGAAGGCCGACACCACCCGCCATGTCACCGCCCACTCCGGAGTCTTGCCGCATCTTCCGCAGCTCGACGGCACCGACAGCCATCTCTGGTTCGGGTGGCGCCACGGTGAAGCCGAGGACCTGGCGAGGTTCGCCTCCCGCGTGCCGCGCATGGTCCGGTTCGTCAGTGAGTTCGGCTCCGACTCACCGCCGTCGTCCGCGCCGTTCATCGACGAACAACTCCGGCTCCACGACTGGCCTGCCCTCGACTGGGACCGTCTCGCCCACGAGTACGGCTACCAGCGAGACGTGTTCGAGCGAGCCTTTCCGCCGACCGACTACGACTCCTACGACGAGTGGCGGGCGGTCACGCAGCACTATCAGGCACATGTCCTGAAGGTGCAGATCGAGGCGCTCCGCCGCCTCAAGTACCGGCCCACCGGCGGGTTCTGCTTCTCGCGTCTCAACGACCCGTGGCCCGCGATCTCCTCGGCGATCCTCGACGCCGACCGGGCACCGAAGATCGCCTGCGACGCCGTACAAGCGGCCTGCGCCCCGGTCATCGTGGTCTCCGATCCGCTTCCCGATCCGGTCGAACCCGGCGAGCGCATCGACCTCGCCGTGCACGTGGTCAGCGACCTCCGAACGCCGATCGACTTCGCCGTCGTCGACGTCGTGGCCACGTGGTCCGGCGGCGAGCAACGCTGGCGTTTCGGTGGCCCGGTACCCGCCGACGACGTGGTCGGGGTCGGTCGCATCCGCTTCGACGCTCCCGAGGCGAGCGGCATGCTGCGACTCGACCTGACGATGACCGCCGGCGATGTCGTGGCACACAACCACGACGCCTGCACCATCACCCCCGAATGAGACATGGGGTCTGACCCCATGTCTCATTCAGCGGTCGAGGAGTTTGCGGTTCTTGAACTTCGACTTGAGGTAGTCGACGTTCATGATCGCGATGTTGTCGATCGAGATCTCCTTCGGGCACGCCGCCTGGCACTCGCCGTGGTTCGTGCACGAGCCGAAGTACTCGTCCATCTTCGTCACCATCGCTTCGGCGCGCTTGTACCGCTCGGCCTGGCCCTGTGGAAGCAGGTTGAGGTGAGCGAGCTTCGCCGACGTGAACAGGCTCGCCGCCCCGTTGGGGCACGCCGCCACACACGCGCCGCACCCGATGCACGCCGCAGCGTCCATCGAGGCATCGGCCACGGGCTTCGGGATCGGGATCAGGTTGGCATCGGGAGCACCGCCGGTCGGAGCGGTGATGAACCCGCCGGCTTCGACGATCCGGTCGAGCGGCGAACGGTCGACCATCAGGTCCTTGATCACCGGGAAGGCGGCTGCGCGCCACGGTTCGACGACGATCTCGTCACCGCTGGAGAAGGTGCGCATGTGGAGCTGGCACGTGGCCGCACCCTTCTGCGGGCCGTGTGCCTGGCCGTCGATCATCAACGAGCACGTGCCGCAGATGCCCTCGCGGCAGTCGTGGTCGAAGACGATGGCTTCCTTGCCCTCCTCGATGAGCCGCTCGTTGAGAATGTCGAGCATCTCGAGGAACGAGGCCTCGTCGCTGATCTCGGGAATCTGATGGCTCTCGAACCGGCCTTGCCCGTTGGGCCCGTCCTGGCGCCAGATCTTGAGGGTGAGGTTGGTGAGGGTGCTCACTTGTAACTCCGTGTCTGGAACTTGACGACTTCGTACTCGAGTTGTTCCTTGTGTTCGATCGGATTTGTCATGTCACCGCTCCACTCCCAGGCGCTGACGTACGCGAAGTCGTCGTCGTTGCGAACCGCCTCGCCGTCGTCGGTCTGGTGCTCCGAGCGGAAGTGACCGCCACAGCTCTCCTCACGGTTGAGCGCGTCCTTGCACATCAGCATCCCGAGCTCGAAGAAGTCGTCGACGCGGCCTGCCTTCTCGAGCGTCTGGTTCACGTTGGTGTCCGATCCCGTGACCTTCAGGTCCTTCTTGAACTCCTCGTGGAGCGCCGGGATCTCCGAGATCGCCTTCTCGAGACCGGTGGCATTGCGGTCCATGCCGCAGTAGTCCCAGATGATCTTGCCGAGTTCGCGGTGGAAGTGGTCCGGTGTCTTCGTGCCGCCGATCGACATGTACTGCTTGAAGCGCTCGGTGGCTTCCTGCTGGATCTTGGCGAACTCCGGGTGGCTCGTGTCGGGCACCGGCTTGTTCAGCAGATCGGCGAGGTACGGAGCGATCGTGTACGGCAGCACGAAGTAGCCGTCGGACAGGCCCTGCATCAGCGCGGAAGCCCCGAGGCGGTTGGCGCCGTGGTCGGAGAAGTTCGCTTCGCCGGCGGCGAACAGGCCGGGGATGGTGGTCTGCAGCTCGTAGTCGACCCAGAGACCGCCCATCGTGTAGTGGCTGGCGGGATAGATGCGCATCGGCACCTGGTACGGGTTCTCGCCGGTGATCCGCTCGTACATGTCGAACAGGTTCCCGTACCGCTCACGGATCGTCGACTCGCCGAGCCGTCCGATCGCCTCGGCGAAGTCGAGGTAGACACCGTTCTTCAGCGGGCCGACGCCCTGGCCGGCATCGACCATGCGCTTCGCCGCACGCGACGACACGTCGCGGGGGGCCAGGTTGCCGAAGCTCGGGTAGATGCGCTCGAGGTAGTAGTCGCGCTCGTCTTCGGGGATCTGATCGGCCGTGCGGGTCTCGTCGGGGTTCTTCGGGACCCAGATGCGGCCGTCGTTGCGCAACGACTCGGACATCAGCGTCAGCTTCGACTGGAAGTCGTCGGCCTGCGGGATGCACGTGGGGTGGATCTGCGTGTAGCAGGGATTGGCGAAGGCCGCACCGCGACGATGTGCGCGCCAGGCGCCGGTGACGTTGCACGCCATCGCGTTGGTCGACAGGTAGAACACGTTGCCGTAACCGCCGGTGGCGAGCACGACCGCGTGCGCCGAGTGCGACGAGAACTCACCGGTCATCAGGTCGCGGGTGACGATGCCGGCGCACCGTCCGTCGATGTTGACGACGTCGACCATCTCCATGCGGTTCCACAACTTGACGTTGCCGAGGCCGATCTGGCGGGCGAGCTGTTGGTAGGCGCCGAGCAGCAGCTGCTGACCGGTCTGGCCCCGGGCGTAGAACGTGCGGCTGACCTGGGCGCCGCCGAAGCTGCGGTTGTCGAGCAGGCCGCCGTACTCGCGGGCGAACGGCACGCCCTGGGCGACCATCTGGTCGATGATGTCGACCGACACCTCGGCGAGCCGATGGACGTTGGCCTCGCGGGCGCGGAAGTCTCCGCCCTTGATCGTGTCGTAGAAGAGACGGTGGATGCTGTCGCCGTCGCCCTGGTAGTTCTTCGCCGCGTTGATGCCGCCCTGAGCAGCGATCGAGTGGGCACGTCGGGGAGAGTCGTGGAAGGTGAACGCCTCGACCTGGTAGCCGAGTTCACCGAAGGTCGCGGCCGCCGATGCCCCGGCCAGGCCGGTCCCGACGACGATGATCTTGAACTTGCGCTTGTTGGCCGGGTTGACCAGTTTCTGGTTGGCGATGTAGTTCTGCCACTTGTCGGCCAACGGGCCCTCGGGGATCTTGGAGTCGAGGGTGATGGTCATTCTGCTGCCTCCTCCAGGCTGACGGTGACGGCGTTCGGGTCGTACTCGATGATCCCGGCCTGCACGGCGACCGGGATCGACACGTTGCCGAGGACCACGACGGTCGCGACTGCGGTGGCCAGGTAGCGACGCCAGAGGTTGAATCGCGGGCTGCTCCACCCCATCGACTGGAACAGTGACCACGTGCCGTGGAACAGGTGGATGCCGAGCGCGATGTTCGCCAGGATGTAGAAGACGGCGACCGGCAACCTCGACAGTGACTGATCGATGTTGAAGTAGACGGCGCCTCGCACCCATTCGTCGCTCGTGACACCCCACGTCAGGTCGGCGAGGTGGAAGGCGAGGAACAGCACGACGATGATGCCGGTCCAACGCATCGTGCGGCTGGCGAAGTTCGCCACCTGGTAGTCACGCGACGTCTGGTACTTGACCGGACGGGCCTTGCGGTTGAGCACGGTCAGCGAGTACGCAGCGTGGAGGTGGAGCACGAGGGCGCCGATCAACAACAGGCGCAGGCCCCAGAGGAAGTACGTCCGCGGCAGGATCGGCACGAGGATCTCGCGAAGGAACTCACCGTAGTAGTCGACGTCGTAGATCCGCTCGTTGCCCTCGACCACGGGGCCGAGGTACACCTTGAGGTTCCCGACCATGTGACCGATCACGAACAGGATGCCGATGATCCCGGTGATCGCCATCACGTACTTCTTGCCCACCGCCGTGGAGTAGAGGTCGACGAAGAAGGGCTTCTTCTTCGACGGCGGCTTGACGGCGGATCCGGAGACCGGTCCGCGGTTCAACGTCTGTGCCATTCGAGAGAAGCTACTCCTCGTCGCATGGCGCGGGCCCAATCCTCCCGCACGACGAGTCGTGTCGTGTCGGTCACAGACGGGAACGACCGCATCGGTCGGCGAGCAGATGAGCAGGGTCGCAATCGCGCCGGTTGGGATCTAGCCTGCCCCGCCGACCATCATGGTCCGATTCGCTCGACAGCGGATCGATCGCCGTATCGCCCTCAGGAGGCAAGAAGCCCGTGGACGCCGTTCCGTATCTCGCAGCAGCTTCGGCTGTAGCCGCACTCATCCTCGCGTTCTACTACTACAAGGTCGTCGAGAAGGCTTCGCCCGGGAACGAACGCATGGTGTTCCTGATGAACGAGATCCAGACCGGAGCTCGCGCGTTCCTCAAGAAGGAATACCAGTGGGTGTCGGTCTTCGTCGTGGCGATGATGATCCTGCTCGCGATCGTCATCACTCCGCTCGCCTCGGTCACCTACCTGCTCGGCGCGGTGCTCTCCGCGACCGCCGGCTACGCCGGCATGACGGTGGCGACCATGGCGAACGCCCGCACGACCGAAGCCGCCAAGTCCGGTCCCGCCGCGGCGTTGCCGGTCGCATTCCGAGGCGGCGCCGTGATGGGCTTCTCCGTCGCCGGGCTCGCACTCTTCGGGCTGATGCTCACCTACCTCGTCTTCGTCGTGTGGTTCGAGGTCGACCAGGCGTTCGAGATCTTCACCGCCTACGGCCTCGGTGCGTCGTCGATCGCGCTCTTCGCTCGCGTCGGTGGCGGGATCTACACCAAGGCGGCCGACGTCGGCGCCGACCTCGTCGGCAAGGTCGAGGCCGGCATCCCCGAGGACGACCCGCGCAACCCGGCGACCATCGCCGACAACGTGGGCGACAACGTCGGCGACGTCGCCGGCATGGGCGCCGACCTCTTCGAGTCGTACGCGGGCTCGATCATCGCGCCGATCTCGCTGACCGCGTTCGCCCTCGCTCTGACCGCCGATCAGGCCGGCACCACCGGCGTCATCAGCCTGCTCGTGTTCCCGATGGCGATCGCCTTCATCGGCATGATCGCCTCGATCATCGGGTCGTTCTTCGTCAAGGGCGGCAACTCCACCGACTCGCACGCGCTGTCCCGGGCGCTCCACATGGGCACGAACGTCGCCATGGTGATCACCGCGTTCGGTACGGTCGGCATGGCCTACTGGCTGTTCTCCGGCGACGACTTCGACGCCCCGATCGGTCTGGCGATCTCCGTGATCGGCGGCTTGATCGTCGGCTGGGCACTCGGCAAGTGCGCCGAGTACTACACCTCCGACGGCTTCGGCCCGGTCAAGAAGATCGCTCGCCAGTCCGAGACCGGCCCCGCAACGACGATCCTCGCCGGCATCAGCGCCGGCATGGTGTCGGTCGCCGCATCCGTGGTGCTGATCCTGATCGGTGTCGGCGTCGCCTACTGGGGTGGCCAGCTCGCCTTCAACCCGGACGCCTTCGGCGGGGCCGGTGAGGAGTTCGGTGGCATCTACGGCATCGCCGTGGCCGCCATCGGCATGCTCGCCACCACCGGTGTGGTCGTGTCCGTCGACGCGTACGGTCCGATCGCCGACAACGCGGGCGGCATCGCCGAGATGGCCGAACTCGACCCGTCGGTCCGCCAGGTGACCGACGCGCTCGACTCGCTCGGCAACACGACCGCCGCCATTGCCAAGGGCTTCGCCGTCGGCTCGGCGGCACTGACGGCGCTTGCGCTGTTCAAGAGCTTCGAGTTCGCGATCTTCGATGCCGACCCCACAGCGGCCCTCGACCTCAACATCGGCAAGGTCGAGGTGTTCATCGGCCTGTTCATCGGTGCGGCACTGCCGTTCCTGTTCGCCGCGTTGACCATCGACGCCGTCGGTCGTGCCGCACAGAAGATGATCGAGGAGGTGCGCCGCCAGTTCCGCGAGATCCCCGGCCTTCGCGAAGGTCTGCCCGGCGTGGCGCCCGACTCGGCTCGCTGTGTTGCGATCTCCACCGAGGCGTCGTTGCGCGAGATGATCGCACCGGGCGCGCTCGCCGTCGTGGTGCCGCTGGTCGTCGGGTTCATCAGCGTCGATGCGCTCGGCGGTCTGCTCGCCGGCGCACTGGTGACCGGCTTCGCCCTCGCGATCTTCATGGCCAACTCGGGCGGCGCCTGGGACAACGCCAAGAAGTACATCGAGGCCGGCGCTCACGGCGGCAAGGGCGGCGACCCGCACAAGGCCGCCGTCGTCGGCGACACCGTGGGCGACCCGTTCAAGGACACCTCCGGCCCGTCGATGAACATCCTGATCAAGGTGATGACGATCGTCAGCCTGGTGTTCGCCAGCGCCTTCGTCTGATCTCTTCATGGTTTGCGTCGGATTCTCGGTGGTCCACCCCACCGGAAATCCGACGCAGACGTCGAATCACTCGGCGACGAAGTCGATCAGCTGCTCGACGGCACCGACCAGTTCGGGACGCAGGTCGGCGAACGTGTTGACGCGGTTGCGCAACTTCGGCCAGAAGCCGTCGAACGGCACGCCGAGCGCCGCGCACAGTCCTTCCTTCCACGGCACGTCGCTGCGAGGAACGTCGGGCCACGCCTCGAGACCGAGCACCTTCGGGCGGATGCCCGCCCACACGTCGACGAACGGGTGACCCGTGATCAGCACGTTCGGATCTCGAACCGTCTGCGCGATCCGCGTCTCCTTCGATCCGGGAACCAGGTGATCGAGGAGGACGCCGAGCCGGCGATCCGTTGACGGGCCGAAGTCGGCGACAGCGGCCGCAAGATCATCGGCACCGTGCAACGGCTCGACGACGATGCCGAGCTCGCGGAGATCATCGCCCCAGACGTGTTCGACGAGCTCGGCGTCGTGCTTGCCCTCCACCCAGATCCGGCTCGCCGCCGCAACGCGGGCCCGGCCGTCACCGGCGACCGAGCCCGAGGCGGTGATGCGTTGCGTCGCCACCTTGGCGGTGGTGGGGCGCACGAGCGTGACCGGTCTGCCCTCGATCAGGAAACCGCCCGGCTTCCAGGTGAAGTGACGCACGTAGTCGTTGCGGTCCTGCAGGGTCACGCCTTCGGCACTCCAGCGGACCACGTCGCCGCAGAACCGGCTGGCGCGATCCTCGACGAGCATCCCCATCTCGACGACGACATCGGGGTAGGTCGGTCCGCGCTGCTGGGCGGCGAAGTCGTCGAGGATGTCGGTCTCGTAGGCCACGGCCCCAGTGAAGCAGTCGGACGGGGCGCTGTGCGAGCATGCGGACCATGGAGAGCTTCACGGGCAAGGTCGCGGTCGTCACGGGCGGAGCGAGCGGAATGGGACGAGAGCTCGTCCGACAACTGGCCGCCGAGGGCTGCCACGTCGCCATGTGCGACCTGTCGGTCGAGGAGATGTCGGAGACCCGGAGGCTCGCGCTCGCTGATGCACCGGACGGCACGGTCGTCACCACGCACGTGTGCGACGTGTCCGACGAGGCGTCCCTGATCGGGTTCCGCGATGCGGTCGTCACCCAGCACCAGACCGACCACGTCAACCTGCTGTTCAACAACGCCGGCATCGGCGGGGGCGGCTCGGTGATCGCCGATCCCCGAGAGGTGTGGGAGCGCACGTTCAACGTCTGCTGGGGCGGGGTGTATCTCGGGGTGCGAACGTTCCTGCCGTTGGTGATCGCCTCCGACGAGGGGCACATCGTCAACACCTCGAGCGTCAACGGCTTCTGGGCGAGCATCGGTCCCGATCGCCCGCACACGGCGTACTCCGCTGCGAAGTTCGCCGTGAAGGGGTTCAGCGAGGCGTTGATCACCGACCTGCGGGTCAACGCGCCCCACGTCAAGGTGTCGGTGGTGATGCCCGGACACATCGGCACCTCGATCGTCGAGAACTCGATGCGCCACGGCGCTCGGGAACTCGACATGGAGACCGCCGAGATGGTGCAGTTGATGTCGGACATGTTCCGTGACCAGGCACCGATGTCCGCCGCGGAGGCGAGCACGGAGATCCTCGACGGGGTCCGGGCCGGCCGGTGGCGCATCCTCGTCGGCGACGACGCCCGCAAGCTCGACGAGGCCGTCCGCGCCAACCCGGAGATCGCCTACGAGTCGTTGACCCTCGGCGACCTGACCTCCGGAAACGCCGGCTCGCCGTTCGCGGCCACCGACTGAACTCGTCGCCCGCTGGAACTTCCGCGGCAGCGACGGCGTCGAAGTTCCATGGGGAGACACAACACAGCTACAGCATCATTGGCACTCGTGGTTCTCGTCGGGCTGGGGGTCTCGGCATGCGGCAACGACGACGACGCCTCGGCGACGACGGCGGTCGAGTCCGCCGGCGATTCGGCCAGCGAGCTCACCGTCGCTCGACCCGGCGGGCTCGGCGAACTCGCCACCAACGACTCGGCCGAGGCGATCGACCGCACGGTCGCAGCGGGCGGCTCCGGCACGGCCACGCCGGACCGCACCGGCGTCGAGGTGTCCGGTCGGGCGCTGGCGACCACCGCCGGTGTCACCGTGTCCACACCGGACATCCGACGCGCCGTCGACGACACGCTCGACTCGGTCGCCCGGAACAACGCCCGCGTGTACACCGCCGACGTGAACATCGGCGACGAGCGCGAGGACGGCAGCGTCGAGGGTTCGGGGTACTTCGTCGTGAAGGTCCCACCCGCCGACCTCGAACCGCTGATCGACGACCTGGGCGCCACGGTCGGGACCCTCAGCGGTCGCAGCCAGGACACCTCCGACGTGACCGACCAACTGGTCGACCTCGAGATCCGCATCAGCGTCGAACGCGACGTGATCGCACGCTTCCAGGCGCTGCTCGGCGATGCGACTGCGTTCGAGGACATCGTCGACATCGAGCGGGTGATCAGCGAGCGCACGATCACGCTCGAACAGCTCCTCGCGAGCCAACGCAACCTGGAGAACCGGGTCGAGCTCGCCACCCTGACGGTCACCCTCCAGTACGCCGCACCGGTGGCGGAACCTGCCGGAGCCGTCGACGGCGGCGACGACTCCATCGGCGATGCCTGGCGAGCGGGCTGGGACGTCTTCGTCGGCATCCTGTTCACGATCGCACTCGCCATGGCGGTGGCGGCGCCGTTCCTGGCGACCGCCACGCTCGTGGTCGGCGCGGTGTGGCTGATCACGCGGCGACGGGCTCACCGGACCGGCCGGGTGCCGGTCGACGCTCCACCGGTGCCGGTCAGCGACGAGTCGCTCGCTGCGCCCAGCCGCGAGCGGTGAGCACGAGATCGCTGACGCTGCCGTCGGGGAAGGCGAACGGCGACCGCACCCCGGTGTGTGCCGTCACCTCCGGCAGCGTCAGCGGTCCCAGGGCACCGTTGGGATCGACCGTCCAGCGATGCCAGCGGTGAGCGGGCACCTCCACCAGTTCGAGGCGTGGCTCACCGAGCACGTCGATGGCGCCGTGCACCACACCACGTTGCTCGTAGCCGAGATCGGCCCAGGCACGGTCGCCGATCGGCTCGAGTACCGAGGTCGGGGCGGTGGCGTACCACTCGAGGTCGAAGGCGATCGGGGTCGGATCGCCGTACGCCCGCCCGAGTGCCTCGTCGGGGTCGTCGATCGCCGACGCGTAGGTCTCGTTGCCGATCGACCACTGCTCCATCTCGGCGTCGCAGTGGTGCTCGGCCCACAGCGCCTCCCCCTTCACGATGAACGGGTCGGCCCGGACCGGCACCTCGAAGTCGGTGATGTGCAACAGCGGTCGGCCGGCCCGGGCGAGCGACGCCCAGTACCAGGCGGTGCGTCCGACGAGCCGATGACCCGAGATCACGCCGAGGCTCGCATCGGCACTCCACGCAGCGAACACCCACTCCTCGACCGGCGACGCCGGATGACGACCGTCGTGCGCGTCCCGATCGTCGGCGAAGGTGGGCATGATCAGGCAGACTACGAATCATGATCCGTTATCTCAGCCTCGACTGGATCAACGCGTTGTCCGACGAGGTCGCCAACAGCGACCACATGCGAGACATCGCCAACACCCATCGCATCGGCGTCACCCAGGTGGTGAGCAACGGTCCCGAAGGCGACGTCACCTATCACCTGACCGTCGGTGACGGCGCAGCATCGTTCGGCGCAGGCCCCGCCGATCCGGAGGATGTCAAGATGCAGCAGGACTGGGACACCGCCGTGGCCGTGGCGACCGGCGAGATGAACGCGCAGGAGGCGTTCATCGGCGGTCGCATCCTCCTGTTCGGCGACCAGCAGAAGCTGCTCGAGTCGCAGCCCGTCTTCGGTGCCCTCGAAGCCGTCTTCGCCACCGTCCGCGAACGCACCACCTACACCTGACTTGCCGCAGGGGTCTGCCCCTGCTCCACTGCTGGAGCGACCGATGCCCGAGATGCCCGAGATCCAGGCGCACGCCGAACGCCTCACCGAACAGTTCTCCGGGCGCATCCTGAGCGGGTTCACGCCGTTCAACTTCACCGCACTCAAGACGGCAGTCCCCGCACCGTCGGAAGCGTTCGGGTCGCCGCTGACGGAGGTCGGCCGGCGAGGCAAGTACCTGTTGCTGCGTTTCGAGCCGGTCACGTTCGTGGTGCACCTCATGCAGGGCGGACGTCTCGTGCCCGACGACAAGCGGTCGGCCAAGCCCCGGGGCGGCCAGGCCCGCTTCGTCTTCGAGCCGGTCGAACTCGACGATGGATCGATCGACGAGACCGCCCTGCTGCTGACCGAACAGGGCAAGGAACGGCGCGCCGGTGTGTGGTGCGTGCCGACCGCAGGCGCCCTCGAGTCGCCACCGCTCGACAAGCTCGGCCCCGAGGCGGCGACGATCACCGACGACGAACTCGGCGCCCTGTTCGCCGCAAACTCGATGCGCGTGCACGGGTTCCTGCGAGATCAGCGGATGATCGCCGGCATCGGACGCCGCCTGGCGAACGAGGTCTGCCATCGCGCCCGCGTCTCACCTTTCGCGAACACCCGCAAGCTCGGCGTCGACGGGGCAGCGGTCGTCGCGGCGGCGATTCGTTCCTGTGTCGACGACGGTCTGGCGTACGAACGCACCCGCAGCGACATGAGTTCGTCGAAGGACCGGCCGAGTGCGATGCACAGTCGGACCGGTGACCCGTGCCCGGACTGCGGCGACGCGGTGCGGGCGGTCGAGTACTCGGGCTACACCGTCAACTACTGCCCGACGTGCCAGACGGGCGGCAAGGTGTTGGCCGACAACACCACGAGCAAATTCCTGAAGTAGTCCTGGCCGAATACGCTCGGTGCATGCCGATCCACCTGCGCGCCGAAGCCGGCGACTACGCCCCCAACGTCCTGTGCCCCGGCGATCCGGTGCGTGCCCGCTACATCGCGGAGACGTTCTTCGATCCCGGTGCCCGGGAGGTCAACACCGAGCGAGGAATGCTCGGCTACACCGGCACCTTCGAGGGCAAGCCGATCAGCGTCCAGTCGACCGGCATGGGGTGCCCGAGTTCCGGGATCGTGTTCGAGGAGTTGATCATGCTCGGCGCGACCCGCCTCGTGCGCGTGGGCACCTGCGGGGGCCTCGGCGACGGCATGGCGATGGGCGACACGGTGATCGGCGTCGCCGCCTCCAGCGACGACCAGACCCCACTTCGCTATGCGGCGATGGAGGGCTATGCGCCGAGCGCCACGTTCTCACTGGTGGAGACGGCGGCCCGCTTGAGCCGCGAGGGGACGAGCGGAGCGGTACACGTCGGCCCGATCGTCACCTCCGGGCTGTTCTACGACCCCGACCCCACCACGTTCGCCCGATGGAAGCGTCTCGGGCACATCGGCGTGGAGATGGAAGCGGCGATGATGTACACGATCGCGGCCGTGAAGGGCATCGAATCACTGGCGATCATGACGGTCAGCGACCTGCTCGGGGAGGCCGGCGACACGGTGCGGATCAGCGACGCCGATCTCAAGGCCGGTGTCGACCAGATGATGCGCATTTCCTGCGCCGTCGCCGTGTCATGATCTGCTGACTCAGCGTCCGCTGAGGGAACCCCTCCGACTCCAGGAGCGTCAGAACCACCATGATCCCTCGCACTGCACTCGCCCTGCTCACCATCTCCGCCATTGCCCTCGCCGCCTGCGGCAGCGACGGCGACAACGCATCGGGATCGGCGCCCTCGGCCGACGAACTCGCCGGCCAGGCGTTCGAATCGACCAGCGTCGAGGGGTACGACCTCGTCGAGGGCTCGATGATCGAGCTCGGCTTCGAGACCGACCTGCTCGGAGCCCGTGCCGGCTGCAACTCCTTGAGCGGTGGCTACACCATCACCGACGGCACCCTCGAGGTCGGCGCGATGGCGTCGACGATGATGGCGTGCGACGACGCCCTGATGGCCCAGGACCAGTGGCTGAGCGACTTCCTCACCAGCGGCCCCGACATCGCGCTCGACGGCGACACGCTCACCCTCACCGGATCGGACACCACCGTCACCCTCGCCACGGTGCAGCCGGCGCCGCTCGAGGGAACGACCTGGACCGTCTCCGGCACCGTGGCGAACGATGCGGTCACGGTCAGCCTCGTCGACTCGGAAGCGTCGATGACGATCACCGACGGCCAAGCGCAGATCGACACCGGCTGCAACACCGGATCGTCCGCCGTGGAGATCACCGACACCACGATCACGTTCGGTCCGATGGCCCTGACGATGATGGCCTGCGACGAGGAGCTCACGCGGCTCGAGACGAGCGTCGTGCTCGCCCTCGACGGTGAGGTGACCTACGAGATCAACGGCGACACCCTCACGATCCGCAAGGACACCCCCGACGGCACGGTCGGCCTCGACTTCACCGCCGAGTCCTGACCGACCCGCCGGAACAACTCCCGCCCAGCGATGAGTCTCCGCGACACCTGCCGTCATTGAGACTCATCGCCGGCAACAACTCACGTCCAGCGATGAGTTTCCACGACACCCGCCGTCATTGAGACTCATCGCTGGGCGGTGCGCGACCTCACGACGCGCATCAGCCGGCGGGTGGTCGCTCCGAGCTGCCGACCGAAGCCGGCCTCGCGGACGCGTTCCACGCACCAGTCGATGCGCTCCGCTGCCGCGTCACGCGCCGCATCACGGTCACGGCCCGCGCTCTCCGCGTGTGTCGGATGGAGGTCGATCTCGATCGCGAGCCTGATCGACGGGACCGCGAGATCGAACCGCGCCGGGCCGTAGCCGGGCAGGTCGATCCGGTACTGGCGCTCGAGCCCGACGAGTCCTGCTGCGACGAGGGCGTCACCCAACACCACCTCACCGTGCGACTCGGCCGGACCTCCCCGAAGTCGGCCATCGAGCAACCCCAGGAATCGTCGGATCCACGGACGTTGGGGCGACATCCAATCGATCGCCACCTCCCGGAGATCGCTGTCCGCGAGCTGCCCATCGTGCATCACCTGCTCGATGATCGACAGCAGGTCGGTTGCGCCCACCCATCGGGCGAGATCCAGCGCGGTGCGTGCCCGGCTGGTCACCGCGATGCCGTCGGGACGGCGGAGCACGTCGCGGGGATGGAACGCGGCGGTGCGGTAGGGAACCACCCACCGCGCGATGGTCGGATGGCTGGCCGGCGGTGCGAGCACATGGACCCGACCATCTCGTGGGAGGCGTCGCAGCCCCCACAGTCGACCCGCCGTTGGACCACTGACGGCAACGTCAGGATGGGCGGCGCAGACCGCAGCACACCGAGCGACTTCGTCGAACGGGACCGCCGGGATCCTGTACACACCCTTGACGACGCTGACGAGGTTTCCTGCCTCGACCAGGCCGCGCAATGTCCGGTCCGACAGCCCGCTGCGGTGCAGATCGGCCCTCGACGCGACTCCGTGCTGCGCTCGCAGCAGCTCCAATGACTCAGCGGTGAACAACACCACATCACCTCCGTTCGACGACGTGTTCGAGGAGGGAGTCGGTGGGGTGAGGTTACCGACGCTGCGGGTCGCTCTCCGCAACCATCCAGAGCGATGAGTCTTCGCGACGCGTGTCGTCGCGGATACTCATCGCCTGGTGATCAGGAGCGGTGCCGATGAGTCTTCGCGACGCGTGTCGTCGCAGATACTCATCGCCTGGAGTGGACGCGGGTCAGATGAGGCCGAGTTCGGCGACGGCGTCGCGCTCGCTGACGAGTTCTGCAGCGCTGGCGTCGATCTTGGCGCGGCTGAAGTCGTCGATGTCGAGACCTTGCACGATCTCGTAGTCGCCGTCCTTGCACACGCACGGGAACGACGAGATGATCCCTTCGGGCACGCCGTAGCTGCCGTCACTGACCACCGACATCGACACCCAGTCACCCTCGGGCGTACCCAGCGTCCAGTCACGGACGTGATCGACCGCCGCCGAGGCAGCCGAGGCCGCCGACGAGGACCCGCGGGCGTCGATGATCGCCGCGCCGCGCTTGGCGACGGTGGGGATGTAGGTGGAGTCGTACCACTCGTGGTCGCCCACCGCGTCGTAGGCGCGCTGACCGTTGACCTCGGCGTGGAACAGGTCGGGGTACTGAGTGGTCGAGTGGTTGCCCCAGATCGTCATCTTGGTGATGTCGTTCACCGAGGCGCCGAGGCGCTGCGCGAGCTGTGCCTTTGCACGGTTGTGGTCGAGGCGGGTCATCGCGGTGAAGCGACGAGGGTCGAGGTCGGCGGCGTTGCGCTGCGCGATCAGCGCGTTCGTGTTGGCCGGGTTGCCGACCACGAGCACCTTCACAGCGGGTGTCGCCGACCGTGACAGGGCCTCACCCTGCGGCTTGAAGATGCCGCCGTTGGCCGACAGCAGGTCGGCACGCTCCATCCCGGCCTTGCGCGGCATCGAGCCGACGAGGATCGCGATGTCCGCGTCGCCGAAGGCGGTGTCGGCATCATCGGTGCACACCACCTCCGACAGCAGCGGGAATGCACAGTCGTCGAGTTCCATGCGCACACCCTTCGAGCGCGCCGAGGGCCGGGGTGATCTCGAGCAGTTGCAGCGACACGGGCGTGTCGGGCCCGAGCATCGAGCCCGAGGCGATACGGAAGAGGATGCTGTAGCCGATCTGGCCAGCAGCACCGGTGACGGCGACACGAACGGGAGTGGTCATGCTCCGAGCGTACGCCCGGAGCCGGCAGCGACCCAAGCGCACCCACCCCCGACATCTGCCCCCGTCGTCGCGCCCAGCGCGACGATCCGGGCATTTTTCGGGTCAGGGTTGGCCGAGGACCTTGCCGATCAGGTCGGCGTAGAAGTTCTGCCCCGACTGGGTGAGGTGGATGCCGTCGTCGTAGAAGCAGCGCCCTTCACAGCCGGGCGACAACGCCTCCCAGTCGATCACCGTGACGTTCGGGTGCGTCGCCGGCACCGCCCGGAGCTTGGCGTTGTTGTCGGCGATCCACCCTCGATCGGCCTTGCCGGTCAACAACAGCACGACCGGCACGTCGGCGACCGTGGCCAGCATCTGGTCGAGCGTGTCCTGGCTGAAACCGCCATTGGTGCCGAGGTGGATCACCACCACGGACCCGAACGTGCCGTTGTCGCGCAACGCCGCCATCGTGGGAATGAAGTCCTTCATCTGCCGGCTCACCAGCGCATCGACCTGGAACCCCCGTGCCTGCAGTTCCTCGGCGGCGCCCAGCATCACCGAGTCGCCGAGCGCCACGAGCGGGAACCCCGTCACCGTCGGAGGCACCGTCAGTGGTGTGATGCCCTCCAACGACGAGATCACCCCGAGTTGCGTCACCAGCGCAGCCGTCGTGGGGGGCACGGTGGACTCGACCGTGGTGGGCGCGGGCGTGGTGGGCGCCGACGGCTCGGAGACGAGCGAACCCGTGGCGTCGGTGACCGGGGCGACGGCACCGTCGACCAGCGAATCGAGCGTGGTCGTCGGGGCGACCGTCGTAGTGGTCGTCGTGGTGGTCGTGGTCGTCGTGGAGGCGGCGGGGACCGCGTCGACCTCGAGCAGGTTGGTCGTGAACTCTCCGCCGGCATCGAGTGCCTGGGCGATCTCGTTCTGCTCGAGCGGCGCACGCAACAGGACCGCTCCGAGCGCCAGCCCGAGCACCGCCACCACGGCGATTCCTGCGTTGAGGACCAGCTTCGGGCCCCGTCGACGTCCCGAGCGGACCGAGCGCCGCCACTGCCTGAACCGACCGGTGCGGATCGGGGTCTCGATGAAGTGGTAGGACGCCTCCGCGACGATCACCGTGATGATCGTGGCGAACACGAACTCGCGAAACGACAACTTGTTGCCGGCGACCCCACGGATCATCTGATAGATCGGCCAGTGGTACAGGTAGAGCCCGTACGACCGCACGCCGATCCACACCAGCAGACCACGACCGAGCAGCCGGTTGGCCGAGGCGCCCCGGTGCGTGATCGCGGCGATGACCGCGATCGTCGCCATGCTGCACAGGAAGAGCCCACCACGGAACAGGAACGGGTCGGCGCCGCTCGGCGTGGCGAGATACGTGGTCCAGCACATCCAGCCGAGAAAGAGCAGTGCCACGACGGCGATGACGTCGAACAGGCGGCCCTTCGACCGCAACGGGCCACGGACCACGGCGAGCGGACGCCAGACCATCGCGAACGCCGAGCCGAGCAGGATGCCTGCCAGTCGTGACACGGTGCCCAGATACAGCGTGTCGATCTTGCCGATGGGACGATCGCCGATCCACCAATAGGCCTCGGGGGTCACGGCAGGGTCGCCGATCGGCCCCGGGTAGAAGAGCATCGCCACGACGACGGTGAGCACCACGGCGGCGACGAAGAGCCACCGGCTGACATCGGCCACGCGGCGCGTGCCCGCCCGCCCGAGCAACACGACCATCACGACGGGCCAGACGAGGTAGAACTGCTCCTCGACGGCGAGGCTCCACAGGTGGCGCAGCGGGGCGAAGTCGCCGGCTGCGGTGTACCCCTGGCCGACCCAGATCTGGTAGTAGTTCGACACGTAGAAGATGCCGGCGATCACGTCGCCGCGCAGTTGTCCGAGCGCTTCGGACTTGAACACGGCGGTCCATGCGACGACGATCGCCATCATCGTGAACAGCGCCGGCAACAGGCGACGCGCCCGGCGCATCCAGAACTGCCGCAACGAGATGCGATAGGTGCGCTCCCGCTCGGAGATCAGCAACAGCGTGATCAGGTAACCGGAGATCACGAAGAACATCTCGACGCCGAGGAAGCCACCGGGCAGCCAGTCGCTGTTGGCGTGGTACAGCATCACCGCGACCACGGCGAGCGCGCGCATCCCGTCGAGGCCCGGGAGATACGGGACTCGACTGATGTACGCGGTGTCGTTGCGTTCGAGGGGCTGACCCCGGGGTGGGGCGAGGGTCGACATGGAGGATCCAGTATCGCCGAGGAGGTGGTCAGCGCAGCGTCATCCCACCGCGCCATCGGCACCGCCGAGCGGGCGCCTCGGCCGGCAGCCGGCGCTCAGGACGGGGTCTGCAACGCGCCGTTGATCAGCGCGGCGTAGTAGTCCTGACCGTCGGGCCTCAGGTGGAAACCGTCGGAGTAGAAGCAGTCACCCGGACACGAACCCGCCAGGCCCGCCCAGTCGAGCAGGGACACGTTGGGGTAGGTGTTGACCGTGTCGTAGATCAGCGCATTGTTCGGCCCGGTGTAGTCGCGCGGAACGTCGATCGTGAGCAACAGCACCTGCGGCACGCCGGCCAGGGCGTCCATCATCCTGGTCATGTCGTTCGTGCTGATCGGACCATTGGTGCCCAGGTGGACCACGACCACGTCACCGAGGCGCCCCTGCTGCTCGAGCTGCAGGATGGTGTCGAGTCCGTTGACGAACGCACGGCTCTCGACCGCGTCGACCGTGAACCCGTCGCCGGCCAGCTGGGTGGCGGCGCCGAGCATCACCGAATCACCGAGCGCCAGCTTCGCGACCGGGACGGCCGCGACCGTCGTGGACGTGGTCTCGACCGGCGGTGGAGCAACCACGGCCGAGCCGGAGGGATCGGTGGCTGCCGTGCCGGAGGCGATCGTGTCCGATGCCGAGGCGTCGACCGTTGTCGCCTCCGGCGCCCCGGTGTCGGCGACACCATCACAGTTCGGATCGTTGACGACGTCGCATGTGGACGCCTCGGCCTGGTCGAGCGACTGGCGCACCTCGTTCTCGACCACGTCGGCCGTCGCCAGGCTCACCCCGGCGAACACGGCGAACGCCGCGACGACGACCCCGATGGCGAGCAGTGCGTTGCGGGCACCCGTCGCCGGCGATCGCTGAAGTCGACGCCACGACTCCCCCATCGTCCCCTTGCGGATCGGTGTCTCGATGAAGCGGTACGACAGCTCGGTGATGATGCCGGTGGCGATCATCGCGAACACGAACTCGTAGAACTTCAGGTGCACGCCGGCGATGCCGCGGATGATCTGGTAGATCGGCCAGTGGTACAGGTACAGCCCGTACGACCGGGTGCCGATCCAGAGCAGCACCGGGATGCTGAGCACCTTCGACGTTGCGGCCCGTTCGTGGGTGACGGCAGCGATCATCATCAGCGTTGCGATCGAACACAGCACGAACCCGCCACGGAACAGCACGGGGTTGCCACCGTCGGGGCCGATCAGCCACATCCACCAGACCATCGCGGCGAGCGCCACGAAACCGACCAGCGCCACGAGGTCGAGGAGCGGCCCCTTGGTGCGCAGCGGCCCACGCATCACGGCGACCGGACGCCACACCATCGCGAACGCCGCACCGAGGAGCAGTCCGGCGGCGCGACTGAACGTGCCGAGATACGACCAGTCGAACTTGGAGATCTCGCGACCGAACACCGACCAGTACGCGTCCGGTGTGACCTCCGGTGTTCCGATCGGGCCCGAGGTGTACACGAGGGCGGTGACGATCGTGATGCCGAGCGCCACGACCACCAGCCATCGGCTGATGTCGGCGATCCGTCGCGATCCGCCACGGAGCAGCGCGAACATCACGAGCGGCCACACGACGTAGAACTGCTCCTCGACCGCGAGGCTCCACAGGTGGCGCAGCGGCGCGAACTCGTTCGCTGCGGTGTACCCCGCGCCCGTCCAGATCTGGTACCAGTTCGAGACGTACAGGAGTGCGGCGATGACGTCGCCGCGCAGCTTTCCGAGCGCGTCGCGGTCGAACAGCGCCGTCCAGATCGTCAGCGCGATCAGCATCGTGAACAGCGCCGGGAGCAGGCGGCGGGCCCGTCGGTACCAGAAGTGCTTCATGTCGACGGTCGACGTGCGCTCCTTCTCGGAGATCAACAACAACGTGATCAGGTAGCCCGAGATCACGAAGAACACCTCGACGCCGAGATAGCCGCCCGGCAGCCAGTCGGCGTTGGCGTGGTACACCATCACCGCGACCACCGCGAGCGCCCGCATGCCGTCGAGCCCGGGGAGGTAGGGCACCCGGCTGATCTCGACCGACTGCGTCGAACGCGAGGGCCGCTGCAGATCGTCGAGCGTGTCGGGGCCCTTGCCCCAGGGGATGCCGACCCGCTGCGTCGGTCTGACGTCGGCTCGCGTCGGGGCGTGTGCTGCGCTGTCGGCGGACTGCGATTTCACGTGGCGCTCGGGTCCTGACCTGGATCGACGTTCGAGAGACCGAGGTTGTCGCAGATCGCAACGACCGAGTCCGGTCGGTTGAGCGCGTACAGGTGCAGACCGGGTGTGCCCGCGTCGATCAGATCGCTGCAGAGCTGTGACGCCACGTCGATGCCGATGCGGCGGACCTCGTCGGGATCATCGGTGGCATCGAGGCGCTCGGCGAGCCACGTCGGCAGTGCGGCGCCGCTCATGTCGGCCATCCGCTTCACCTGCGCCTTGTTGGTGATCGGCATGATGCCCGGCAGCACCGGCTTGTCGACACCGAGATCGGAGAGTTCGTCGACGAGGCGAACCCAGTGCTCGACCTCGAAGAAGAACTGGGTGAGCGCGAAGTCGGCGATCGACAGCTTCGCTGCGAGGTGACGTCGGTCGGTGGCACGATCGGGCGATCGCGGATGGACCTCGGGATGCGCGGCGACGCCCGCGGCGAACGCTCCCGACGCCACGACGTCCTCGAGCAGTTCGATGGCGTAGTGGTAGTCGCCGGCCTCGTCGCGGCCATCAGCGGGTGGGTCACCTCCGAGCGCCAGGATGTTCTCGATCCCGATCTGCTGGTAGGTGTCGAGCAGGGTCGCCACATCGGCTCGGGTGTGCCCTCGACAGGTCAGGTGCGGCATCGGGACCCACGGCGTCTCGACGCGCATCCACTCGACCACGTCACCGGTGCGATGCCGGTCGGAGCCTCCCGCCCCGTACGTGATCGACACGAAGTCGGGCTGCAACGCTTCGAGCGCCGCGACGGTACGACCGAGTGTCATGTGCGCGCCCGACGTCTTCGGCGGGAAGAACTCGAACGACAGCGTGCGTCGTCGCTCGAGCAGCGTCGGGATCCGGGCCATCAGAACAAACTATCGACGCCGCGCCACCGGAACAGGACAGTTCGCACGGTCATCGGATGGCGACCGACCGCCAGGGGAGGATCAACCAATTCGCCTCGCAGCGGGTGCTACGTTCCGCGACGACCCGACCGGGCCAAATGACCAAGGGGACGAACACACATGGACATGATCAACATCTGGAAGACCGTGGTGCTCCAGCGCTACGCGAAGTTCGACGGGCGGGCGAGCCGGGCCGAGTTCTGGTGGTTCGTCCTGGCGAACTTCCTCATCTACATCGTGCTCGCAGTGCTGATGAACATCACGTCGCTCTTCGTGGTGCTCTACTTCGTCTACGCCATCGGAACGATCATCCCGGCGATCGCCGTGGCCATTCGTCGGTTGCACGACACCAACAAGTCGGGGTGGTTCCTGCTGATCGGGCTCATCCCGTTCGTCGGCTTCATCATCTTGATCGTGTTCTACGCAACCGAAGGCACCAACGGCCCGAACGACCACGGCGTCGCCGCAGAACCCGCCGCCGTCGCCTGAGGACCTGCTGCAGCAGGGGTCCGACCCCTGCTGCAGAGGCTCAGTGGCGGAAGTGGCGTTGGCCGGTGAAGACCATGGCGATGCCGTGCTCGTCGGCTGCCGCGATCACTTCGTCGTCACGCACCGACCCGCCGGGCTGGATCACCGTGGCGATGCCCGCCGCCGCGGCGGCGTCGAGGCCGTCACGGAAGGGGAAGAAGGCATCGCTCGCGCAGGCTCCCCCAGCGGCTCGACCGGCCGAGCGCTCGGCGGCGATGCGGGCGGAGTCGAGCCGGTTCTGCTGGCCGGCGCCGATGCCGAACGCCTGCAGGTCCTTGGCGTAGACGATCGCGTTGCTGCTCACCGCGGCGCACACCTGCCAGGCGAACTCGAGGTCGGCCCACTGCGCATCGGTCGGCTGGGTGGAGGTGACCACCCGCCACGCGTCGCTGCGGCCGGCCACCGGGTCGGGTTGCTGGACGAGCAGCCCACCGTCGACCGGCCGGACGTCGAAGGGCAGCGGCGAGGCCGCATTGGCCGACATCACCCGGAGGTTCTTCTTCGCCGAGAAGATCTCCAGCGCCTCGGGTTCGAAGTCGGGCGCGATCACGACCTCGGTGAACACGTCGCCGAGCGCCGTGGCCATCTCGGCCGTCACCGTGCGATTCGCCGCCACGATCCCGCCGAACGCACTCACCGGGTCGCATCCGTTCGCGCGGATGTAGGCCTCGGTGATGTCATCCGCCACGGCGACGCCACATGGGTTGGCGTGCTTCACCACGACGCAGGCCGGGTCGTCGAACCGGTGGACCAGGCGCCACGCCGCCTCGGTGTCGAACACGTTGAGGTAGCTGAGTTCCTTGCCGCCGTGCTGGGTCATCGAGTCCCACCAGCTCGCCGCTCCCGCCTGCCGGTAGCGAGCCCCCTGCTGGTGCGGGTTCTCGCCGTAGCGCAGCGGCTGGGCGAGCTCGAGCGCGAGGTGGATCGACGGCGGCAGACCCGGCACGGCGTCGGTGGCATCGGCGAGTGTGGTCTCGTCGAACCAGGTGACGATCGCTGCGTCGTACGACGCGGTGTGGGCGAAGGCGGTGCGAGCGAGGCGACGGCGCGTGGCGTCGCCGAGCGAGCCGCCGCTGCGCAACTCGCCGAGCACCGCGTCGTAGTCGGCCGGGTCGACGAGCACGCCGACGTGGGCGTGATTCTTGGCCGCCGCGCGCACCATCGCCGGTCCACCGATGTCGATCAGCTCGATGCTCGGGTCGGACGAGAACGGGTAGAGGTTGACCACGACGAGGTCGATCGGGTCGATGCCGTGGTGCTCCATGTCGGCGACGTGTTCGGAATCGGTCGGGTCGGCCAGGATCCCGCCGTGGATCTTGGGGTGGAGCGTCACGACACGGTGTCCGAGGATCGCAGGGAGCCCGGTGAGTTCGGCGACGTCGGTGACCGGCACGCCCGCCTCGGCAATCGCTCGGGCGGTTCCGCCACTCGAGACCAGGTCCCATCCGAGTTCGTGGAGCGAGGAGGCGAAGTCGACGATGCCGGACTTGTCGTAGACGGAGAGCAGAGCGGTGGGCACGACCCGACCGTAGTCAACCGAAGGAGGTGTTCGGGCATGTCACCGGCGACGACACTTCGGGTGCCTCGCGCAAGGAGCACCCACTGCAGGACTACGGTCGGCGACGGGGACGCGAACACGACGTACACGGAGGGAACCCAGACATGGACACCAGCAACTTCAAGATGCCTGATTGGCTGATGATCGGCGGAGGCGCAGCGATGCTGATCCTCGGCTTCGCGCTCGACTGGACAACGGTCGACACCGGTTTCGGCTCGGCGAGCGGTGACGGTCCGTTCGACTACTTCATCACCGGCGGTCTCGCCTGGATCCTGATCGTGGCCGTCGGGGGCCTGGCCGTGGCTCGTGGGCTCGGCAAACTCCCGGAGTCGCAGCCCTGGCCGCTCATCTTCCTCGGGATGGCGTCACTGGGAACGCTGCTGATGCTGCTGTGCCTCCTCCTCGGCGCGAGGTTCGACTTCGCCGACCGAGGCATCGGGATGTACGGGGCGCTGGTGTGGGCGATCATCGCCGAGGTCGGGGCCTACCTCAACTTCACCAGTGCGGGAGGAGACCTCAAGGACCTCACCGACATGGACAAGCTCAAGTCGAGCTTCTCCCAGGGCGGCGGTGCCTCCGGTGACGGCACGCCGCCTCCACCCCCTCCGGCCGGCGACGATCCGCTCCCGCCGCCACCGCCCACCAACTGAGTGTTCTCGTGAACTCGTTGCGGAGCAATATCCGCAACGAGTTCACGAGAAGCGGTCAGAGTGAGGCGACGATGTCGGCCATCAGCTCGCCGGCCTCGGTCGGGTTGAGGCCGACCTTCACGCCAGCAGCGGCGAGCGCGTCCATCTTGCCCTGGGCCGTGCCCTTGCCGCCCGACACGATGGCGCCGGCGTGGCCCATCTTCTTGCCGGCCGGCGCGGTGACGCCCGCGATGTAGGCGCTCATCGGCTTCGTGACGTTGGCCCGGATGTATTCGGCGGCCTCTTCCTCGGCCGATCCACCGATCTCGCCGATCATCATGATCGCGTGCGTCTCCGGGTCGGCCTGGAACTCGGTGAGGCAGTCGATGAAGTTGGTGCCGGGAACGGGGTCGCCGCCGATGCCGACACACGTCGAGACGCCGATCCCCTTCTGCTTCAATTCGTAGAGCGCCTGATAGGTCAGCGTGCCGGAGCGGCTGACGATGCCGACGTTGGGACCGTCGGCCGAGGGAACCTGGGCGATCTCGCCGGCGGTGATGCCGATGTTGCACTTGCCCGGGCTGATGATGCCCGGGCAGTTCGGTCCGAGGAGGCGGGTGTTCGGGTGGTTGCGCACCAGCAGGTTGTAGGTCTTCGCCTCGTCCTGGGCCGGAATGCCCTCGGTGATGCACACCACGAAGCCGATGCCCGCTGCGGCCGCTTCGAGGATCGCATCGGAGGCGAACTTCGGCGGCACGGCGACGAACGACGCGTCGGCTCCGGTCGCCGCAACCGCTTCGGCGACGGTGTCGAAGATCGGGATCCCGTCGACGTCCTGACCGCCCTTGCCCGGCGTGACACCACCGACGATCTGGGTGCCGTAGTCACGGTTGCGAAGGCCGTGGTACTTGCCCTGCCCGCCCGTGAGGCCCTGGACGACGACCTTGGTGTTCTCGTTGACGAAAATGGCCATGACTACTTCCTCACTTCGCGATCGCAACGGCCGCACGGGCGGCGTCGAGCATGGTTGGCTCCGAGCGGAGCTTGTCGGCGGGGATGCCGGCGTCGAGCAGGATCTGGCGACCCTCCTCGGCATTGGTGCCATCGAGGCGGATCACGATCGGCGCCCGCAGATCGACGCGGCCCATCGCCTCGACGATGCCCTTGGCGACCTCCTCACCGCGGGTGATGCCACCGAAGATGTTGATCAGGATCGACTGGACCTTGTCGTCGAAGTTGATCACCTCGAGCGCTCCGGCCATCACGTCGGCATTGGCGCCACCGCCGATGTCGAGGAAGTTGGCCGCCGACCCACCGACCTGGTTGACGACGTCGAGCGTCGACATCGCGAGTCCGGCGCCGTTGGCGATGATCCCGACCGTGCCGTCGAGGCCGATGTACTGCAGACCCTTCTCGGCCGCCATCTTCTCGCGCTCGTCCATCTCGGTGAGGCCGCGGAACGCTTCCCACTCCGGATGACGGAACTCGGCGTTCTCGTCGAGGGTGACCTTCGCGTCGAGGGCGTGCACCTCCCCCGTCGGCTTGAGGATCAGCGGGTTGATCTCGGCGAGGTCGCAGTCGCCCTCGGTGAAGCACCGGTACAGCTTCACGAGGATGTCGGCGGCGCCGTCGAGCGCCCGCTCCGGGAGCTTCGCGTCGACGCAGGCCTGGCGGGCGGTGGCCAGATCGAGACCGTCGACGGGATCGATGTGGAGCTTGACGATGGCGTCGGGGTTGCTCTCGGCGACCGCTTCGATCTCGACACCGCCCTCGGCCGAGAGCATCAGCAGGTGCTTCTTGGCGGCACGGTCGAGCGTGAAGGACGCGTAGTACTCCTCGTCGATGTCGGAGGCCTGCTCGATCCAGAGACGCTTGACGACGTGGCCCTTGATGTCCATGCCGAGGATGTTCCCGGCGTGCTCGCGGACCTCGGCCTCGTTGTCGGCGAGCTTGATGCCGCCGGCCTTGCCGCGGCCACCGACCTGCACCTGCGCCTTGACCACGACCGGATACCCGGCCTGGTTGGCCTCGGTGACGGCCTCGTCGACGGTGTCGGCGGGACCACCCCGGCTCACCGGGATGTCGTAGCGGGCGAAGTACTGCTTGCCCTGATACTCGAAGAGATCCACGTGGGGGTACTCGCTTTCTTGCTGGTTCGATCGGTGGTGTTCAGTCGATGTCGCGTTCGTCGAGCGCCTGCTCGAGCCATTGTCCGATGGCCTTGAGCGACGAGCCGGGCCCGAAGATCTCCGCGACACCCTGCTCGCGCAGGGCGCGGGCGTCGGCGTCCGGGATCACGCCGCCACCGAACACGAGCACGTCGCCGAGGTCGCGGGCACGGAGTTCGTCCATCACGCGCGGGAAGAGTGTGAGGTGTGCACCGGACAGCAGGGAGAGACCGACCCCGTCGGCGTCCTCCTGCAGCACGGTTTCGGCGATCTGCTCGGGAGTCTGGTGGAGCCCCGTGTAGATGACCTCGAACCCGTGGTCCCGTAGGGCCCTGGTGATGGTCTTGGCGCCCCGGTCGTGGCCATCGAGCCCCGGCTTCGCCACGACGATGCGATACGTGCGCTTCACGAAGCAGGAACCATAGGTGACGATCGACCCCGAGGCCGAAACGACCGGCGCGACATCGGGTGTTCGACCATTCATTGTGCAGGCAGACTGTGGGCGTGTCGAACGCTGCCGCACCGCGGCCCGTCAAGCTGAAGTCTCCCTGGGCGCGCGCGATCACGCCGGTCGCCGGGGGCATCGCCTTCCTCGTGGTGCTCGGCCTCGTCACCTGGGGCATCGCCGCCTGGATCTCTCGCGACGGCGTCGAGACCACCGAGCGGCTCGCCCCGACGACGTTCACCGTCGGGTCGGTCCAGTCGGCCGCGCAGATCGTCGAGGAGGACGGCCCGATCATCTTCCCCGGGCTCAACACGACCAGCGGCGAACGCACCCTGGTGCTCGACCATCAGGGTGACGACCCCACGCGAGGCTGGCAGATCTTCTACGCCTACCCGGCGGGACGCGATGCGAGCTGCACGGTCGAGCAGGTCATCGGCACGAGCGACTTCATCGACTGTGACGGCAACACCATCGACGTGTCGGAGCTGTCGCCGCCGGAGTCGGGCGTCAATCCAGTGGTCGAGAACCAGCGCACGCTGATCATCGACCTCAGCGGGGTCACGACCGGCTGATCACTGCACGGCGACGGCGTCGACCAGTCGCTCGGCGAAGATCTCGCTGTGCTGGTCGAGCTTGCTGCGACTGAGCGCCATCCCGCCGAGCACGTAGGCACCGGTGTCGCCGAGTGCCTGGTCGAGCTTGTCGAGTGCCTTGCCCGGGTCGAGCGCGAACGTGCAGAAACCCACCGCCCGCTTCCCACGCATGGCGGGCAGGTTGGCGATGTTCGACACCGCCCAGGGCGCCTGGCCGAACACGAACGCGCCGTGCACCCAGGTGCCGACCATGATCAGGTCGGCTTCCTGGATCGAGGCGTAGTCGGGCTGCTTCACCTTCGACAACCCGGTGATGCTCCACCGCTCCTGCGCCAGGAGGCTGGCGACCTTCTCCGCGGCGTGCCACGTGTTGCCCGTCAGACTCTCCACCAAGATCGCTGCCTTCACGGGGACGATTCTTGCAGGTCCGGCGCGATCGCTCCCACCTCCGGGCACGTCATCGACGATCCCGACGGGTCACCATCCGACCTCATCACATCCGTTGTGGCCCTCCGGCTCGATCTGGAAGGTGCCGTGGCTGATGCCGTGAGTGTCCTCGAGTTGCGCTCGGGCGCGATCGAGCACGGCGTGCGTGTCGGCGCCACCGGCCGTGACGAGGTGGGCCGAGGCGGCATCCATCTCCGACGTGAGGGTCCACACGTGGAGGTCGTGCACGTCGACGACGCCGTCGATCGCGGCCAGATCGTCGGCGAGTCGGTCGAGATCGACGTGGGCGGGCGCGTCCTGGAGCAGGATCCGCACGGCCCGTCGACCGAGCCGCCACGTCCGGGGCAGGATCCACAGCCCGATCGCCGCGCCGACCAGCGAGTCGATCCACGTCCACCCGAACACCTGGAGCAGCACGGCGGCGACGATCACCCCGATCGAGCCCACGGTGTCGGCGAGCACCTCCAGGTACGCACCCTCGACGTTGATCGACTCGGTCGCACCCTCGCGAAGGAGTGCGAAGGCAACGAGATTGGCCATCAAGCCGAGCGCGGCGACGATCAGCATCGGACCGCCGAGCACCTCGGGCTCGCCGCCGAGCCGGCGGACCGACTCGATCACCACCCACAGGGCCACGCCGAACAGCAGCAGGGCGTTGACGAATGCAGCGAGGATCTCGAGTCGGTAGAGACCGAAGGTGTGATGCGATCGCGTCGCTGACGTGTCGCGCTCGAACGATGAAGCGAGTTGGATCGCGGCGAGGGCCATACCGAGACCGACGACGTCGGTGAGCATGTGGCCCGCATCCGACAGCAGGGCCAACGAATTGGTCCACACCGCGGCGACCGCTTGCACCACGAAGAACGCGGCGATGACGCCGAACGCCGAGATCAGCCGACCTCGGTGCCGCTCACCTGCCCGGGCCAGGCCCGTGCCGTGCCCATGATCGTCGGTCGCCATGCCGCCATTCTCACTCATTGAGAACCGATTGGCAACCACGACTCCGCGGAAGCCGTCAGCTGGAGACGGGAATCTGCACCGTGAACACCACTTGGTCGAATTCGCCGAAGCGAGCGGTCACGTCGAACGTCCACAGGCCGGCCACCGGCAGGTCGACGTCGACGCCGACGACGTGGTTCGGTCCTGCGGGAATCATCTCGAGCTCCAGCGGGCCGAGATCGGCGGCGGGCAGACTGGCGCTGACCGTGATCTCATCTGCGCGATCGAGCCCGCCGCCGGGCGACGTGAGGTACACGTGCATTTCGGCGCCACCGGTCACGGCCGGCTCCAACTCGACCTGCACGATGCGTTCGCCGACGATCACCGAGGCCGACTCGGTGGTCGCAGCCGACGGCGGCGGGGGTGAGTTCACCAGTCCCGCCGTCGCCATGAGGATGAGCGCCATGCCGGCGATCTCGAGCAGCACGGTGCGCCGCAGTGCGGGCGGTGCATCCTGACCGACGGGATCCGACACCACTTGGTCCTCGATCTCGGTCGCTGCCGCCGCTCCCAGGTCGGCCGCCATCGCCGGAGCATCGCCGACCTGGTCGTCCTCCTCGTCGTCGGATCGTGCCATCCGTCGGCTGAACGATGCGATCACCACCACCACGGCCACGAGCAGCAGCTTCACCACGAGCCAACGGCCGTACGAGGAATCGGTGAGGTTCGAGAACGTGCCCAGCTGACGCCAGGCGTTGATGCTTCCCGTCAGCGCCAGCGCCACGACCGAGCCGAGCGCCCACGGGGAGAACTGCGACGCGGTCCACCAGAACCAGCTCCGCGGGATCCCGGCCACGAGCAGGATCAGCCCACCGAGCCAGATCGACATCGCGGCGAGGTGCACGACGGTGGCACCGAACCCGGCCAGCACGCTGTCGCCGGCCACGGCATGACCTCCGGCGGCGACCACACCGAGGACGACGACCGAGGCGAGGCCGACCTCGATGCGACCCGCGGCCGAGCCGAGGAAGCTCCGAGCGGGGATGAACAGCGCGAACAGCCCGATCGCTGCAAGCCTCGCCAACCACCATCGGCCGGACTGGATCTGGACCACGTCGGAGAAGGAGAGGTAGGAGCCGCTGACCAGGTGGGCCTGCCCTGCGAACATGAAGAACGTGCCGATGACGGCGACCAGCGCCGCAACGACGAGCACCACGCCCAGACGGCGTTCGCCGATCAGCTCGGGCACCAGCACTGCGGCCAGGAACAACGCCCCCAGCAACACGCCGATCCCGGCGAAGCTCATGAAGCGCCCGGCACCGAGGAGTAGCGACTCCGACGGCGTCGTTGCGTTCGCGTCGAAGATGTCGTCGATCACGCCGGGCGCGGTCGGCGACTCCGCTCCGACGGAGAACGTGAACGCGCCGCGGATCTTGTGTGAGTCGGCCGACACCGCCTGCCATCCGACGACGTAGGTCCCGTCGGCGATCGTGCCCGGGACCTCCGCGCTGATCGTGTCGTCACCGCCCACCTGTGAGATCGGACCGAGCGGGACCGGATCGCCGTCGCCGTCGACCAGCAGGATCGCCTGACCGATGGGATCGACGCCCTCGCTGAACCGCAGGAGGATCTCGCCGGGTGAACTCCCGAGGATCGCCTGGTTCGCGGGCGTCGACGACACCAGTTCGGCGTGCGCCAGCGCCGTGCCGGCAGGCACACCCAGGGCGCCGATCACGACGACACCCAGTGCGAGCAGGATCGCCGCGAGGGCCGCCAGCCGACGCCGGGGTGCGGTGACAACCACCACCGATCGACCTCAGCCGGCAGCAGCGCGGGCGCTGCGGGATCGGAACCAGACGTAGACACCGATCCCGGCGATCGCGAGCATCGAGAGGATGAAGGCGATCGTTCCGGTGTCGGAGCTCCCGTTCTCGTCGGTCGACACCGCGACCGCCGGTACCGAGCTCGTCGCAGCGATGTCGGTCGTGGCAACGACCTCGGTGCCGGGTGACGACGTCACCGCCTCGGGCGTGGACGCCGAGGCCTCGGTCGTCACCGGCTCGTCGGTGGTGGCGGGCGCTTCGGTCGTGGCCGGGGCAGCCGTCGTGGCGACCGGGCCGGTCAGCAGCATCGCCGGAGCGGGTTCGTCGAGTTCCTCACCCGGCTCGGTGGGGATGGCGATCCAACGGATCTCTCCCACCTCACAGCGCTGCACGAACGGGAAGTAGATCGTTGCGTCCGGCGTCGGCGGCAACGTCATCGACACCGAGAACGTGCCCTCCACATCGTCGGGCAGCGGACCACCGACGAACGTGATCACGTCACCGTCGATCGACTCTCTCCATCCGTCGACTGCGTCAGGGCTCGCGTCGGTGACGCCATCGGGGAGCCGCATGTCGAGCTGAACCGTCGGCGAGCCGTCGCAGCCGTGTTCCACGGTGAACCCGACAGACAGCGACGCGCCTGCCTGGGCCTCGGTGGGGTCGGGGTCGATGTGGGCCGACGCCGGCGCCGCGAACCCGAGGGCAACGGCAGTCAGAGCGAGACACAGGACGACGGCACGGCGGATCATGGCGCCCCGATCGTAGAGGACGAGCCGCGGATCGCACGGGCGGCTCCATCCGTAGAATGGCTCGATGCGATCCCCGACCCGAGCCGACGAGGCCGACGCGCCGGTCATGGTCGAGTCCGACGTCGACCAATCGGTGTCCGACGAGACCACCGAGCGGCTGCTCCGAGGCGTCCTGATCACGATCGCCGCCGTGATCGTGCTCGGGATCTTCGCCGGAGCCGCGATCTGGGCACTCGATGGCGACGACGAACCGCCGACGCCGATGAACGCCGTCGACATCGGATTCCTCCAGGACATGCTCGACCACCACGAACAGGCGCTCCTGATCTCCAACCTGTACCTCGACAACCAACCCGACGGCCCGGCGTCGCCGTACGCCAACGAGGTGATCATGTTCCAGACCCGGGACATGGGATGGATGCGCGACTGGCTCGCAGAAGAGGGGTACGCGCCCGGCGCGCCCGATCGCACGGCGATGGAGTGGATGGGTGAGCCGGTTCCCGTGACCGAGATGCCCGGGATGCAGACGCCCGAACGGTTGCAGCAACTCGCCGATGCCACCGGCGCCGAGGCCGACCTGCTGTGGTTCGAGATCATGACCGACCACCACCTCGGTGGCGTCCACATGGGCGACCACGCCGCCGCCAACGGCGCGCGCGAGGAGATCGTCGACTTCGCCGAGTCGGTGTCACGCAATCAGCGCATCGAGGTCGTCGAGTACCAGGGCGCCATGCGCCGCCTCGGCCTCACCCCCTGACCGACCCTCACGCCAGGCGATGAGCGAACGCCCCGGATGGGCGGGTCCCGCTCATCGCTCGAGCTGGTTCGCGGCTCGCCTCGCCAGGCGATGAGCGAACGCCCGGCATGCGGCGACTTCGCTCATCGCCTGGTGGGTTCGGCGGTCAGAGTTTCTTGAGGGGGGCCCAGGCGAGCGAGAGGTGTTTGGTGCCCACGCCGGGGAAGTTGATCGTGGCCTCGGCCTTCTCGCCGGTGCCCGAGATGTCGATGATCACACCCTCACCGAAGGCGGGATGCTCGACGTCGTCGCCGATGCGCAGACCGAGTTCCTGGCTGTTCGACGGCGTCGGCGCCGGTTTCGACCCGGACCGGATCGCCGCTTCGACCACCCGATCGCGGTGCGCTTCCTGGTCGGCCTTGGCGTCGAGGATGTCGGCGTTGATGTCGCGACCGCCGCCACTGCTGCTTCCGCCGCGGCGGTAGGGCGGCGGGTCGCCGAAGTCGGAGTCACGCCGGCGATAGCTCTGGCGGCCGTAGCTCGATCGGCCCGACACGTTGCCCTTCGACTCGACGAGGTCGGCCGGGATCTCGTCGAAGAACCGCGACGGCGGGTTGTACTGCGTGGAGCCGAACAACTGCCGACTCCAGGCATGGGACATGTACAGACGTCGCATCGCCCGGGTGATGCCGACGTACGCCAGGCGGCGCTCCTCCTCCATCTCCGCCGGCTCGGTGAGCGCTCGGATGTGCGGGAAGATCCCCTCCTCGCACCCCACGAGGAAGACGACCGGGAACTCGAGCCCCTTGGCCGAGTGGAGCGTCATCAGCACCGCCTGGTCCTCGACCTCCCCGTCGGGGAGTTCGTCGGTGTCGGCGACCAGCGCGACCTGTTCGAGGAACTCGTCCATCACGGTGAACTCGCGGGCCGAGCCGACCAGCTCGCCGAGGTTCTCGATGCGGCTGTGTGCTTCGACGGTGTCCTCGGCCTCCAACTCGGCGAGGTAGCCCGAGCCGTCGATCGCCGCCTGGAGCACGTCGCCGGGCCCCTGGTCGGGATCCGCCACGATCGTCGCCATCCGGTCGAGCAGGTCGACGAACGAGGCGATGCCGCGCACCGCCGGCCCGGTGACCCCTGCCTCGTCGGCGCGGCGCAGCGCCTCGACGAAGGCGACGCCCTCGGTTGCAGCGAACGCGTCGAGCTTGGCGACACTCGCGTCGCCGACGCCTCGCTTGGGCACGTTGAGCACCCGCTTGACGCTGACCTCGTCGACCGGGTTGACGACCGCACGCAGGTAGGCCATGGCGTCCTTGATCTCACGTCGGTCGTAGAAGCGGGTGCCGCCGACCACCTTGTACGGCACGCCGAGGCGCATGAACGCCTCCTCGATCACGCGCGACTGCGCGTTGGTGCGGTAGAGCACCGCCATCTCGCGGAAGTTGGTGGCATCGTCGGCGTGGAGCTGCCGCGCCGTCCCCGCGACCCACGTGGCCTCGTCGCCCTCGTCCTCGGCGTGGTAGCGCACGATCCGCTCCCCCGCCCCGCTGTCGGTCCACAGCGACTTCGGCTTGCGTTCGACGTTGTTGTCGATGACCGCGTTGGCGGCGTCGAGGATCGTCTGCGTGCTGCGGTAGTTCTGGTCGAGGATCACCGTGGTGACGTCGGGAAACGCCTCCTCGAAGTCGATGATGTTGCGGAAGTCGGCGCCGCGAAATTTGTACACGCTGTTGTGCACCAGCACGCCGTTGGCGTCGTAGGTGTGGGTGACGTCGACGTCGAGGTCGTACACCGGACCGCTGTACGGCACGAACTCGACGTCGTCGACCGACGCAGCGACCCAGTCGTCACCGTCGCGGACGAGCACCTCCATGCCCGCATGCAGGTGAGCGATCGGCATCAGGTCGTACGTGACCCCATCGTGGGCGAGACGGCGTCGGACATCGAGCCCACCGATCGCCGCGACCCGCTTCGCGTCGGCGAGCGCCCACCGATAGTCCTTCCACGTGGTCTCGTACCGCAGCGATCGGTGCTTGCTCGACCGCAGCTTCACCCCGCCGCGCCGGAGTGCCTCGATCACGTCGGCACGGTTCGACGACCACTGCACCCGGTGGTAGCCGACCTCGGATCGTCGATCGGAGAACATCGTGAGATTGATCGAAGATCGCCGGGCGCCGTTCTGCGGTCGGTGATGGGGGAACTCGCGATGAAGCAGCCGCGCCTCCATCAGCAACTTGGCCCGAAGGTCGGTCTCGATCGACGAGTAGAGCCGCTCGAGCCACACATCGTCCATCGCCAGGGCCCGTCCGGCATCGTGGAAGCAGGCAGTCGGCAGACCGTATTCCGCGGCGAAGAACGACTCGAAGTAGGCGGCCTCGGCCATCGAACCGCAGACCTTCAGGATCCACGCGGCGTCCGCGTGTTCCTGGTTGGTTCGCACGACGAGACCGTGCTGCAGCTTGCCCTCGCGGGGTGGACGCGCCCCGACCGTACGTCCGATCCGCCAGCCGCGGTCCGCGCGATACATCAGGTAGACCAGCCATTGCTCGGGCTGTGGCAGGAGCCGGGCGGGAACCAGATGGTGCGGGGTGGCGCGAACCCGACGGCCGCCGGCGACGATCTCGACGAGGTGCCCGTCGTAGCGACCCTCGTGGACGTGGGTCACCGTGCCCACCTGCCGTTGACGCCGCCCGCCGGCACCCCACACCGCATCGCCGATCACGACGTTCTCGATCGGCGTCGCACCGGTCGGCCCGTCGACCAACGTTCCCGGCGGCAGACACTGGTCGGTGTCGCCGACCACGCAGACGTTGCGGTGGCCGTCGGCGAGGAGCAGCACCATCTCGTTCTGGGCCTGGTTGGTGTCCTGGTACTCGTCGACGAGGATGTGCTGGAAGCGCTGGCGGTAGTGCTCCAACACGTCGGGATGCTCGCGGAACAGCTTGACGGTGTTGGTGAGCAGGTCGTCGAAGTCCATCGCCCCCGCCTTGAGGAGGCGGGCCTGGTACTCGGCGTAGACGTCGGCGTGCTTGCGGTCGAAGATGTTCTGCGCCCGGCGCTGAGCCTCTTCCGGGTCGACGAGTTCGTTCTTCCAGAGGCTGATGATCCCGTGGACGCCGCGAGGTGTGAAGCGTTTGGCGTCGAGGCCGAGGTCGCGGATCACGTAGCCGGTGAGACGGTTGGAGTCGGCGGCGTCGTAGATCGAGAACTGACGCGGGTAGCCCAGCAGGTCGCCGTTGGCGCGCAGGATCCGCACGCACGCGGAGTGGAACGTCGACACCCACATCGTCTTCACGACCGGCCCGACGAGCGCCCCGACGCGCTCGCGCATCTCGGCAGCCGCCTTGTTGGTGAACGTGATCGCGAGGATCTTCGACGGGTGGACGCCGGAGTGGATCAGGTGCGCGATGCGGTGCGTGAGCACGCGGGTCTTGCCGGAACCGGCGCCGGCGATCACGAGGAGCGGGCCGGACTCGTGCACCACGGCGTCGAGCTGATCGGGGTTGAGGCCCTCGGCGAACGGTGACGGGCCCCGAGCGGAGCCACCGTCGAACGGACCCGGCACGGCCGCGCCGGACGACGCGTCGGCGGGCGGGCTGTCGGCCGGATGGGGAATGTCGTCGCCGAACAGCTCGTCGTCAGTCATGCCGCGTCCACTCTAGAGATCGGGTGTGACGGTCACGGTGCGTCGACCCACCGTCCCGACGCCGTCCCCGGAGGTGGTTCACTGTGGCCATGGAGTACACCGACGTGAGCCCCGAGGAGTTCGGCGAACTGGACGGCCTGGAGGACTGGCGCGTCCTCCTCGACTCGATCCACGCCACCTTCACCGCCCCGGACTATCTCGCGGCAGCGGAGCTCGTGAGAACGATCGCTGCGATCGCGGAGGAACACGTCCACCATCCAGATGTGGAGCTGCGGTACCCGGGTCGCGTCCACGTCGTGCTGACCACGCACGCGACGGGAGGGCTCACGACGCTCGACGTCGATGTCGCCCGGGCGATCTCCGCGGCGGCCGCGGCTGCGAGCGCGACATCCGACCCGTCGGACACGCGGGCGATGGAGCTCGGCATCGACTCGATGGATGCGGACCGGATCCGGCCGTTCTGGGCGGCGGTGCTCGGCTATCGCGATCGAGGGGGGTACCTCGTCGACCCGACGGGCGTGGGGCCGTCGGTCTGGTTCCAGCAGATGACCGATCCACGCACCGAACGCAACCGCATCCACGTCGACGTGATCGTGCCGCACGACGTGGCCGAACAGCGGGTGGCCGATGCCCTCGCGGCGGGCGGAACCCTGCTGACCGACGAGAACGCCCGATCGTGGTGGGTGCTCGCCGACGCCGACGGCAACGAGGCGTGCATCAGCACCTGGCAGGACCGCTGAGCGGAATCCGCACGAGCCCGATCGCGCTCCCTGTCTCGGCGGGATCCGTCGCAGATGCCGATACCGATTCCGCCGAGACCCGCCGACCATCGCTGACCGGTCGCGCTCGACATGCCACGATTCGTCGACATGACGAAGGGGTGCTCGACATGATGAAGCGGAACGTCGTCTGGCTGGTCGTCATCATCGCCGTCGGCGTGGTCGGATGGCTGGCGTTCGGCATCGTCGTGGGGCTGCTCGCAGCGCTCGCCACACTCGTCATCAGCGAGGTCGTCGAGCGCCGCGCTCGGGCAAAGCGACGAGCAGCTCGCGACACCACCTGACCATCGCCGACCTCCCTTCGTGCCGCATGGCGACGAGGTGGAACAATCGCCCGATGCTGCTCACCGACCTGACCATGTCCGCCGTCGATTTCGAGGCGGCGACCGGATGGGCAGCCAAGCCCGAGGGCATGTGCAAGGGCGCCGTCTGCGTTCCTGCTGCCGGGGCGGTCACCGAGGGCTCGATCGATGTGCAAGCGGTGTCGTCACGCCTCGGCATGGCGCTCGTCCACGACGAGCAGCACGCCGTCTGGGCGCTCGGACCGGAGAGCGGCGGGCGAGCCCTGACCACCGCGGTGGCGCCCGACCTCGAACTCCCCGACGCCGACGGCAACCCGTTCAAACTCTCGGCGATGCACGGCCGCAAGGTGCTGCTCGTCGCCTGGGCGTCGTGGTGAGGCTGCCGTGACGACCTGCCCGTGTGGCAGGCACTCCACGAAGAACTCGAACCGCTCGGCCTGAGCGTCGTCACCGTCGCCCTCGACTTCGATCCGGCGAAGGCGACGCCATGGATCGAGGCGGCCGGTGCGACCCATCCGTCGCTGATCGACGCCGACCACCGCGTCGACGAACTGTTCGGCATCTCCAACGTGCCGATGGCGGTGTGGATCGACGAGACGGGCACGCTCGTCCGCCCGGCCGAGGGCGCGTCGATCCAGGTGAGCCCGTTGCGCTCGATGGAGATCCCCGAGCACCTGCCCGAACGGGTGCGTCTGGTGATGGCCGAGTTCAAGAACATGCCGGACACCGCCGAGGCCTACCGGGCAGCGATCGTCGACTGGGCGAACCGTGGCGCCGACAGCCCGTACGCGCTGTCACCCGACGAGGTGATCGAGCGGTCGCAGCCACGCTCGGCCGACCACAGCCGGGCGGCCGCGTGCTTCGAGCTGGGCCACCACGCCCACGACCTGGGCGATCACGACGCCGCGATCGCCTGGTGGAAGGAGGCTCATGCGCTCTTCCCCGAGAACTGGACCTACAAGCGCCAGGCCTGGACCCTGGAGTCGACCGCCGACGGCGAGGACTCCGACAAGGCGCAAGAGGTGCAGGACGTCTACGGCACGTCGTGGAGCGACGAGTTCCTGAGCATGGGTGGCGGCGCCGCCTACGTCATCGCCCCGCAGCTCTGACCCCCTCTCACACCGCTTCTCGTGAACCCGTGAGCGCCCTGGGCGCTCACGGGTTCACGAGAACGCAGATCGGTCAGGTCGATTGGAGTTCGGCGAGTTCGAGCCAGCGCGACTCGAGGGTGTCGAGCTCGGCCTGTGCAGCAGCGAGGTCGGAGCCGAGGGCGTGCAGTTCGGTGTGATCGGTGGCCGATGCGAGACGTTCGGTGAGCTGGTCGACCCGCTTCTGGGCCTTCACCATCGCCTGCTCGGTCTCGCGGAGCTGACGACCCACCGTGTACTGGCTGGGCGATCCCTTCGGCTTCGTGGTCGGCGCCGCCTTCGCCGTCGACGCAGCCTTCGCCTTGGGCGCGGCCTTCGCGGAAGACACGTTGGAGCGTTCGGCGAGCCAGCCGGACACGCCGCCCGGCACGCGACGCACCGTTCCGCCGGGATCGATCGCCAGCACGTGATCGGCGACCCGGTCGAGGAACGCCCGATCGTGGCTCGCGACCACGAGGGCGCCCGGCCAGTCGTCGAGGAACGCCTCCAGTGACCGCAGCGTGTCGAGATCGAGATCGTTGGTGGGCTCGTCGAGGATCAGCAGGTTCGGTTCGGTCGCCAGCACCATCACCAGTTGCAGACGCCGTCGCTCGCCACCCGACAGCATCCTCACGGGCGCGTACTGGGCGGTGCTGTCGAACCAGAACCGCTCGAGCAGTGCCCGGTCGCGATGGTCGGGCTCGCGGTGCGGGCCGGCGACCAGCTCGCGGACCACGGCATTCGGATCGAGGTCGGACGAATGCTGATCGGCGAAGCCGACGACGACCGTCTTGCCGCGCTTGACCGTGCCGGCCACCGGCTCGGCGCGACCGGCGATGATGTCGAGCAGGGTCGACTTGCCCGACCCGTTCGGGCCGACGACGGCGAGTCGGGCGCCGGGCTCGATCAGCAGGTCGACGTCCTCGAAGACGGTCAGCTCGTCGGGTGCACCGACGTCGAAGCGTTGGGCGACGCCCTCCAACTCGACCACCTGGTTGCCGAGGCGAGCCGTGCCACCGCCGAGCTGCAGGTCGTTGCCACGCACACCGACCGGCGCCGGCCCGCCCGAGACGATCTCGTTCGCCGAACGCAACCGCGCCTTCGGCTTGGTCGAGCGGGCCGGGGCGCCCCGGCGCAGCCAGGCGAGCTCCTTGCGGGCGAGGATCTTGCGCGTCGACTCCTCCTGCGCCTCACGGTCGATCCGTTCCGCCCGGGCGTCGAGGTAGGTCGCGTAGGCGCTCGAGCCCGCGGCGGCCTGGTGGACGAAGCAGCGACCACCGTCGAGTTCGACGACCTTGCTCGGTCCCACGGCGGTCGTCAACCGGTCGAGTGCGTGCCGGTCGTGCGTGACGAGCACGAGTGCCGAGTTCATCTTCACGAGGCGCGACTCGAGCCACTCGATCGCTTCGAGGTCGAGGTGGTTCGTCGGCTCGTCGAGCACCACCATGTCGTGGTCGCCGTGCTCGTCGTCGGCGAGCATCCTGGCGAGGGCAACCCGCTTCGCCTGGCCTCCGGAGAGTTCGTCGGTGCGCCGATCGAGCAGGGGTTGGACACCGAGCTTCGTGGCCACGGCCGCCACCTCCCACGAGTCGCCGAGGAAGTCGCGAACGGTGCCGACCGGGAGCACCGGGTCCTGTTCCAGCGAGGCGATCCTCACGCCTCGACCGAAGCGCACCTCGCCCTCGTCGGGCGCCAGCACGCCGGTCATGATCTTCAACAGCGTCGTCTTGCCGGACCCGTTCACCCCGACGACGGCGACACGGTCGCCGGTCGTCACCGTGACGGCGACGTCCTCGAACAGCACCTTGTCGGGTTGGGCCATCCCCACTCCAGCCAGGTCGACACAGATCACGTCAGAAGACGCTACGGCCCGCCACCGCGATCGGCGTCCACCCACGTACGCGACGCAGTGTTACGCCAGGGGTCTGACCCCTGGCGTAACACTGCGGGGGTCAGTCCTGGTCGGGGGCGTCGCGCTCGGGGCGGCCGTTGTTCACCATGTCGGTGATCCGCGCCTCGGCGTCGGCCAGCTTCTCGTCGGCCTCGGCCTGGTCGATGCGACCGTTCTCGACCGCATTGGTGAGGCGCTCGTCGAGCTCGCCGACGAGTTCGTCGACGACAGCCTGCACCTCGATGCCCTGCGCAGTGGCGATCTCGGCCAGGGTTGCGCCGTCACGGAGCTGGGTGCGCAGCTCCTGGGCGTCGATGCCGAGCAGGTCGGTCAACGCCTCCGAGCTCACGCCGCGAGCGAACATTCCCGGGCGACCGTGACGACCGTCGGGCCCACGACCTTCACCGATCTCGCCGCGCTCGGGCCGATTCTCGACCAGCTGGCTGGTGACTGCGTCGGCCTGCTCTGCGGTGATCGTGCCGTCGTCGACGAGTGGCTGCAGCGCCTCGCGGAGCCGTGTCCCCATCTCCGGCGCGTCGGGAGCTTCGGCAGGATCGACGGCATCCGTGCTCGGGTCCGTCTCGTCGGTCTGCTGCACGAGGGCAGCCGGCGCCGATGCGGCGTCCGACGACGCGCTCGACAGACCCGGAACGCCGAAGACGAGTCCTGCTGCCGTCCCGGCGAGCAGCCCGCCTGCGAGTCCGATGGTCAATCCCCGGCGTCCGCCCGGCTTGGATGTGGTGGTCTCGTTGCTCATGGTGTCGTTCCCTTCAACAGTTGGTCGGCGACCGGTTCGTCGCTGACAACACTCATCGTGAACACCCTCGGTGAAGAGCATGCGGGAGCGGCGTAAGACGCCGGTGAGGACATCAGCAAGGCGATGTTCAGCCCTGACTAGGGTCTGGCTCAATGGTGGTTCGCATCGTCGTGGCGGAGGATTCACTCCTGGTGCGCGAGGGAATCGAGCGGTTGCTCGAGAAGCAGGACGACATCGAGATCGTCGCGCTGTGCGTCGATCTGCCCGAACTCCTCGCCGCCGTCGAGGCGCACCTGCCCGACGCCGTGCTCACCGACATCCGCATGCCACCGGACAACAGCGACGAAGGGATCGTGGCCGCCACCACCCTCCGCGAGCTCCACCCGGAGATCGGCGTCGTCGTGCTCTCGCAGTACGTCGAGCCGACGTACGCCCTCCAATTGCTCGACGGCGGTTCGCAAGGCCGCGCCTATCTGCTCAAGGAGCGCCTGTCGGACGTCGAACAGCTCGTCCAGGCACTCCACGAGGTGACGACCGGCGGGTCGGTCATCGACCCCAAGGTCGTCGAGTCGCTCGTCGATGCCCGGAGCCGCACGAAGCACTCGCCGCTCGAACACCTCACGCCCCGGGAGCTCGAGGTGTTGTCGGAGATCGCCCAGGGCAAGAACAACGCCGCGGTCGCCGCCTCGTTGGTGTTGTCCGAACGTGCCGTCGAGAAGCACATCAACTCCCTGTTCTCCAAGTTGGGCCTGGGTGAGGAGCCCGACGTCCATCGTCGGGTCAAGGCCGTGCTGCTCTACCTCGCCGACCGCGACGCCTGAGACCCACACATCGAGGGTGTGGCTGGCACCCCCATGACGAGGCAGGGTGACGCCCTCGCCGGCGGCGCTTGCGATCCGCACAATGATTCCCATGGGGGCAATCACCGTCTTCCTCGCCGACGACAGCGCGATCATCCGGGCCGGGGTGAGCGCGATGCTCCAGCGCGACCCCGACGTCGAGGTGATCGGCGTCGCCGAGGACTACGACACGCTCGTCGCCGGTGCCATCGAGGCCCATCCCGACGTGGTCGTCAGCGACATCCGGATGCCACCGCACTTCGAGTCGGAGGGCATCGACGCCTGCAAGGAAATCCGCAAGCGCCACCCCGGTACGGGAATCGTGATCCTCAGCCAGTACGACGACCCGGAGTACGCCGTCTCGCTCCTCGCCGAAGGATCCGCCGGGTACGCCTATCTGCTGAAGGACCGCATCGCAGAAGGCGACCAGCTGGCACGAGCGATCCGCGAGGTCGCCACCGGCGGCTCGATGCTCGATCCGGTGATCGTGTCGGCGCTGATCAACCCGGTTCGGCGCACCGGCGGGTTGAGCACCGACGACGACGAATTGCTCGAGATGATCGCCAACGGCCGCACGATCAAGTCGATCGCCGGCGCGCTGAACACCACCGCCATCGGCGATCGACGATCGGGTCGAGCGGCTCTTCGTGCACCTGGCCGAAGGCGTCTCGAGCGGTGAGGCCGGAGCACTCGACCGGTTGCGGCGACTCCATCGGGCGATCGTCGAGCGCGAGGAACAGGGTGAGAGCCTGAGCCGGCTCCTGCCCACCGGCGTCGCCGACCAACTCATCGCCGAGGGACGCGCGGTCGGCGAGACCGAGACCCTCGAGGTGACCGTCGTGATGAGCGACATCCGCGGGTACACGACGATCGCCGAGCATGCCGACCCCGCGGTCCTGGCCCAACAGCTCAACCGTCATCGCGCCGAGATGAATCGTGCAATTCTTTCCGAGGGAGGGACCGTCATGCAGTACGTGGGGGACGCGGTGATGGCGGTCTTCGGCGCGCCGGTCGCCACATCCGACCACGCCGACCGGGCGCTCGCCGCTGCGATGGCGATGCATCGCAACCAGGACGCCGTCAACGACGAGTGGTCGGCCGAGGGTCGCACGCCGTTCGGGCTCGGGATCGGGCTCAGCACGGGCACGGTCGCCGCGGCCCTGCTCGGCAGCGAGGAGCGCGTCGAGTACACGCTCGTCGGCGACGCCGTGAACCTCTGTCAGCGACTCCAGCAGTTCGCGGAGCCCGGCCAGACGGTGTTGAGCGAACCGACGTGGACGGCGCTCACCGAGCAGCCTGCCGAGTTCGAGCGACTCGACTCTCAACTCGTCAAAGGCCGCGACACCCCCGTCGTTCCCTACCGCCTCCCCCGACTCGACATGACCCCGCCCGTCTTGCATCCCGAAGGAGCCGCGACATGACCGACACGACCGCCTCGCTCGATCCCGCCCAACTCGGACCCCTCGTCGCTGCCTCGACCACCGAGCCGACCTCGACCGGCGCGGCCGTCGAGGTCACCGCCGTCTATCGCACGTTCGAGCAGGACACCGCTCCCGTCCGAGCGCTACGCGGCGCGGATCTCACCGTTCGTTCCGGAGAGTTCGTGGCCGTGATGGGCCCCTCGGGGTGCGGGAAGTCGACGATGCTGAACCTCGTCGCGGGTCTCGACGTTCCCGACGAAGGCGAGGTGGTGATCGCCGGAGAGTCACTGGCCGGAAAGGACGAGAACGCACTCGCCATCATGCGGCGCCAGCACGTCGGCATCGTGTTCCAGTTCTTCAACCTGCTCGAGGGCATGACAGTCCTGGAGAACGTGGTGATGCCTGCGGTGATCGCCGGCCGCAAACGCAAGGTGGCCGAGTCCCGCGCCCGAGACCTGCTCGATCTGCTCGGCATCGGCGACAAGGCGAAGCAGGCACCCGGCGTGCTCTCGGGTGGTCAGCGTCAACGATTGGCAATCGCAAGGGCCCTGGCCAACGAGCCGACGATCGTGCTCGCCGACGAACCGACCGGCGCGCTCGACAGTGAGGGCGGCGAAGAGGTCCTCGAACTGTTCCGGCGCCTCCACCAGGGCGGTCAGACGATCCTGATGGTGACCCACGACCAGCCGGTCGCCGACGCCGCAGAACGCATCGTCCGCATGAAGGACGGCCGCGTCGACGACGACGGATTGCGCTGACAGGCGCACTGGATGAGCGCCGTCTGGATGTGGTTCCGGGTCGAGTGGCGTACTCGATGGCGGGCGCTCGTCGGACTGCTGCTCCTCATCGCCTTCGCCACCGCGGCGGTTGCGGCCACCTCCGCCGGCGCACGGCGCGGAGCCACCGCTATGGACCGGCTGATGGCCGTCACCGACCCGGCCACGGCGATGGTCCTGCTCAACGTCGACGCCTTCGACTGGAACGTGGTGCGGTCGATGCCGCAGGTCGAGTCGGTCGCGGCGTTCGCCGTCTCCGGTTTCGCCGTCGAGGACATCGGCAATCGACCCGAAGTCGATCCCACGGCACTCGGGATGATGTTTCCATTCGTCGACGATCAGATCTTGAGCACCCTCGAGCGTCCCGTCGTGCTCGAGGGACGCATCCCCGACCCGACCCGGGCCGACGAGCTGGTGGTGTCACAGAAGTTCGTCGACACGTTCCACAAACACGTCGGCGATTCGGTCGTCCTGCACCTCTACAGCGCCGAACAGCTCGACACCCTCGACACGGAGGGGGATCCGAGTGGTCCTCGGGTCGTCGCAACCATCGTCGGAGTCATCCGGACGTCGGGATTCCACGACCAATCGGACAGTCCCTTCGGAGGCGTGTTCCCCTCCCCCGGACTCGCCGCGCAGTATCCGGACAACGTCGTCGGGACGACTGGAGTGGTCTCCGTCAACGCACTGGTCCGGCTCCGCGACGGCGAGGCCGGTCTCGGCGAGTTCGAGCGCGAGTTCACACGCGTCACCGGCATCGACAATGCCGAGTTCGCCAACCAGTACGACGACGCGCGGCACACCCGCGACGTCACCGCGTTCGAGGCCAGGGTCCTGTTGTTGCTGTCCCTGATCGCGTTCCTTGCGGCGATGGTGCTGATCGGAGTGGCGATTTCGAGGTACTGCGCCGCATCGTTCGCGAATCTCGACGTACTTCGCGCGTTCGGGCTCACGCCGAGAGAGACGATGTTCGCCGTCGCCGTGGGTCCGGTCTCGGCGGCGATGATCGGGGTGCTGCTCGGAGTTGCGTCGGCGTGGTGGGCGTCGCGTTGGTTCCCGATCGGCAGCGCGGCCTTCGTCGAGCCGTCGCCGGGCCGGTCGTTCGATGCGCTCGTGCTGCTCCTGTCGCTCCTGATCGTTCCGCTGGTCGTCACGCTCGCCTGCTTGCTCTCGCTGCGCTCGGCGCGACAGGGCAACTCGACCTCTCGGGTGTCGGTCGTCGAGGCCGCCACCGCCGGCTGGCCCCTGACGATCGGGATCGGAACACGGTTCGCGCTGTCGGGACGGTCGACGCGCAACTCGGCAT
>CAVORH010000001.1:0-141087 GCA_963698565.1 Ilumatobacteraceae bacterium | reverse complement strand
CCGGAGGTCGGATCGGCATCGCCGGCGGCGAACCGGTCCGGCTCAAACGGTCGAGTGGTGTTGCGCCTGGCGCCGGCGGCGAAGGATGAGCGTCTCGCCGACGAGGGCGCAGCTGAGCAGGGCGACCAGCACGACCAGTGCTCGGCGGTCGCCACGCACGTTGTGGGCGGTCAGGACGACGAACGACGAGACACAGCCCAGGAATACCGCCAGTGAGATCGGCCGTCGTACCCCGGTCGTGTGGTCGGCGCGGTACGCCGCCAGGTTCACCACCGCGAACACGATCAGGAAGATCGAACTCGACAGGCTCGAGATGCTCTCGAGCGGCAGACCGATGGTGATCGCGAGCCCGAGCACCGTGGTGATGTGCAGACCGATCGGTTGATTCCATTCCCGCCGCTCGAACTCCGGCGGCAGTTCGCCCTCCGTCGCCAGCGTGAAGCTCAGTCGCGAGGTGCCGTAGAGGGTGGCGTTGATCGCGGGCAGAATGTTGCGAGGACCGCCGACAGCGCGACCATGGTGAATCCGGCGCCCCCGAGCGATGCTGCGGCCGCCTCTGCCAGAGCGAAGTCGGCGGACGCTCGGATCTCTGCGGGTGTGAGCGAGGCGACGACGACGGCTTAGATCGAGACGTACAGGACCACGACGATCGCGTTGCTCCACGTGTACGCCCTCGGCAACGTGTGTGACGGATCCCGGACCTCGGCCGAGGAGTTGGCGATCAGCTCGAACCCCTCGTAGGCGACGAAGATCAGCATGCCGGCGGCGACGATCGACGTGGGACGACCACGACGAAGGATCGAGCCGGCTCCGGTGGTTGCCGCAGGGATCCCCGCAGCAACCACCACCAAGCAGGATCACCAGTTTCAGCGCAACCACCGCACGCTCGGTTCGGGCGATCAGACCGGCGTTGGCGAGGTTGATGATCCACGGAACCAGGATCCCGAGCACCGCGAGCGACTTGAATGCCAGCGCCGACGTCTCGGCGTTGCCGGGCAGCAGCGTCGCCGCATAGTGCCCGAACGCCGCCGCGTAGAGGCCCGTCGTTGCGATGTAGCCGGCCCACAGCACGATGTTGACACCGCCGGTCAGCGGCTCGACGCCGAAGATCCGATCGATGAACGTGACGGTCCCACCCGCCGAGGGGTACCGGACCGAGAGCTTCGAGTAGGAGTAGGCGGTCAGCGCCGCAATGGCGCCGGCGACGGCGAACGCGATCGGTGTCGTGCCGCTGGCCTGCTCCGCGGCAACACCCAGGACGGCGAAGATTCCGCCGCCGACCATGCCACCGATGCCGATGGCGATCGCGCCGGTGAGCGTGACCTCAGATCTTCGAGGCACGCGATCCGCTCACCGAAACGGCTCAGGCGTCGGCGAGTTTGGCCTCGAGGGTGTCGACCTCGATGTTCAGGGCGGCGGGGAGGCGATCGCCGAACTGGGCGTAGTACTCGCGGATCTGGGGATCGCCGACTTCCAGCCGTCGATGTCGACCGACAGGATCGCGTCGAGGTCGGCGGCGTCCACCTCCAGGCCCTCGGTGTCGAGGGACTGCACGGTGGGCACGAAGCCGATCGGGGTCTCGACGGCGTCCGTGCGGCCCTCGAGCCGGCCGACGACCCACGCGAGCACGCGGCTGTTCTCCCCGAAGCCCGGCCAGAGGAAGCGGCCGTCGTCGCCCTTGCGGAACCAGTTGACGAAGAAGACCTTCGGCAGCTTGGCCGCATCGGTACCCTTCCCCACCTCCAACCAGTGGGCGAAGTAGTCGCCGGCGTGGTATCCGAAGAACGGCAGCATCGCCATCGGGTCGCACCGGAGCGCCCCGACGCGTGCCCGCGGCGGCAGCGGTCGTCTCGCTAGCCATCGTCGCACCGAGGAAGACCCCGTGTGCCCAGTCGCGTGCCTGCGTGACGAGCGGGATGACGCTCGCCGGCCGCCGCCGAACAGGATCGCCGAGATCGGCACGCCCTTCGGCTCGTCGTACTCCGGGGCGAGGATGGGCACTTGCGAGGGGGTGGAGAACCGTGCGTTCGGGTGCGCGGACAGGACGCCGGAGTCGGGCGACCAGGCGTTGCCCTTCCAGTCGGTGGCGTGTGCCGGCGGCTTGTCGGTCATGCCCTCCCACCACACGTCGCCGTCGTCGGTGAGGGCGACGTTGGTGAAGATGGAGTCGCCCTTGACGGCCCCATCGCGGCCGGGTTGGTCTCCCAGCCGGTGCCTGGGGCGACGCCGAACAACCCCGCCTCGGGGTTGTGCGCGTACAGCCGGCCGTCCTCACCGAAGTGCATCCAGCAGATGTCGTCGCCGATCATCTCGGCCGTCCAGCCCGGAACGGTCGGCACGATCATCGCCATGTTCGTCTTGCCGCAGGCCGAGGGGAACGCCCCGGCGATGTACTTGACTCGCCTCGGGGCTGGTCAGCTTGAGGATCAGCATGTGCTCGGCGAGCCAGCCGTCGTCGCGGGCCATCACCGAGGCGATCCGCAGCGCGAGCACTTCTTGCCGAGCAGGGCGTTGCCGCCGTAGCCGGACCCGTAGGACCAGATCTCACGGGTCTCGGGGAAGTGGACGATGTACTTGTTCTCGGCGTCGCACGGCCACGCCACGTCCTGGCCGTCGGCGAGCGGCGCGCCCACCGAATGGAGGCACGGACCCAGTCGCCGTTGCCGAGGGCGTCGAGCGCGCCCTGGCCCATGCGGGTCATGATCCGCATGTTGGCGGCGACGTAGGCGGAGTCGGTCAGCTGCACGCCGATGTGAGCGATGGGGAGCCGAGCGGACCCATCGAGAACGGAACCACGTACATCGTGCGGCCCTTCATCGAACCGGTGTAGAGCCGGGTCATCTTGGCGCGCATCTCGGCGGGTCGTCCGCCAGTTGTTGTTCGGGCCGGCGTCGTCTTCCTTGGCGGCGCAGATGAAGGTGCGATCCTCGACCCGTGCCACGTCGCCCGGGTCGGATGCGCCCAGTAGCTGTTCGGCGCTGGCCTCGTCGAGCTGGTGAAGGTGCCGGAGTCGACCAGCTGCTGGCAAGGTGCTCGTACTCGTCGGCGGAGCCGTCGCACCAGTAGATGTCGGCCGGCTGCATCACTGCGGCCCAGTCGGCCACCCAGTCCTTCAGTCGCTGGTTGGTGGTGGTTCCGCTCATCTCGTGACTCCTCGTCGAGTTCCAGGGTTGAGTTCGTGTTGGGGGGGTGTTGTCAGGCGACACCGGCCCGAGCTCGTGTGCCGGTGCTGCGTACGTCAATCCAGCGTAGGGCGCGCCACTGCCGCAGGCGAAACACAACAGGAGGGACGAAAGTCAGGATTTCGTGGGTGCGACGGCGGTGGCTCAGGCGCCGGGGGTCTTCATGTCGGCCTCGGAGCCGAGGCGCAGGCGTGTGGCCTGGCCGGCATCGTCGAGTTCGAAGACCACGTGCTGGCCCTGACGGAGCATGCGGAAGATCGAGCCGTCGAGTGCATCGGCGGCGAGTTCGTAGTCGTTGAGATCGGTGTCGGACATCACGAGTCCGTCACCGCTTGCGGGGTCGTAGGCCTTGATGACGCCCTGCATGTCGCTGGTGGCTCAGCCGGCCTTGACGATCTTGCCGGACTTGATGCAGCCGGTGCAGACGTTGACGGTGGTCGGCGGCGCCGTTGACGTTGGCGCGCACGTGCTGGATGTTCGGGTTCCAGCGACGCTTGGTGCGGCGGTGGGAGTGCGACACCGACATGCCCCACGACGGGCCCTTGCCACACACTTCACATTTCGATGCCATTGGAGTCTCCTGCGGGCCGCCGGGAACCCCGGCTCGATCACGTTCCCCGGGTCGTTGTTCGACCCGTGGTCGCCCGACGAGGATTCCGCCTGTCGGGACAGCCATGAAATGTACCAAGTCGATGGGTCGGCGCCACGCAACGTCGTCGGTGATCGTCGGCCGCTCCGGCGGACGTCGGCGCTCGGGAACCGTCGGATGCGGCGCAGAGGCGTCCGACTGCTCCGCCGGCTCGTAAGCTCGTCGACCGTGCCGACACTGGAACGGTTGAACACCGCTGCGCTCCCCGCGAGTCCGTCCGAACTTTCCGCGACGCCGTCCGCGACCACGTGCCGGGCTGAACCGGCTCAACGTCTATCCCGTGCCCGACGGCGACACCGGGACGAACATGACCCTCACGGTGGAGTCGGTGGTCGCCGACCACCCGCGTGCCGAGAGCATGGAGCAGGTGGCCACGGCCATCGCCCACGGTTCGCTCATGGGCGCCCAGGGAAACAGCGGCATCATCCTCTCCCAGATCCTCCGTGGGATCGCCGATGCCTTTCGCAACGAGCAGAGCGTCGGAGCCGCCCAGATCGTCGATGCCCTCGACCGTGCCTCGACGGCCGCCTACAAGGCGGTGGGCAGGCCGGTGGAAGGCACCATCCTCACCGTCCTGCCGCGAGGCGGCCGGAGCGGCCGCCTCGACCGACACGCCTGTCGGCGAGGATCTCGCCGAGTTCCTCCTCCGGGTGTACCAGCGCGCCGAGGAGTCGCTCGCTTCGACCCCCGAGCTGCTCCCCGTCCTCAAGGAGGCAGGCGTGGTCGACGCCGGGGGTGCCGGCTTCCTCCTCCTGCTGGCAGCCTTTCTCGAGGAGGTGACCGGTGAGGAAGTGGTCCTCCCCGAGGCGATCTTTCGCGGCTGCCGTGGTCCGCCTCCTCCCGGCACTGGGAGAGGCGAGGGGCGACATCGCCGACCTGCGCTACGAGGTGATGTACCTGCTGCGCTCCACCGACGACGATGCCGGCGACCGACTGCGCGACGCCTGGTCCGAGATCGGCGAGTCGATCGTCGTGGTCGGTGACGGCGGAGTGTGGAACTGTCACATCCACACCGACTTCATCGGACCCGCGATCGAAGCGGGGCTGGCCGTGGGGCGTCCCGAGCGGATCGAGACACCGATCTCCTCGAACAGGCCGCCGACGAGGCGCATCACCGTGAACCCGTGTTCCAGCCGCTGCCCCAGTTCGCCACCGCGGCGGTCGGTGTCGTTGCGGTCGGGGCGGGAGCGGGGATCCTCGAGTTGTTCCGCCAGGCCGGAGCCCAGGGGGTGGTGGCAGGCGGCCAGACGATGAACCCGTCGGTCCGCGAGGTGCTGTCCGTCGTGGAGGCGGTGGACGCGGCAGGTCGTGATCGTGCTGCCCAACAACAAGAACATCGTTCCGGTCGCCGAGCAACTCGATGCGCTCACCGCGAAGACCGTGCACGTGGTGCCGACGCGGTCGGTGCCGGAGGGTCTGGCCGCGATGCTGGCATTCCTCCCGGGCAACGACCCGGCTGCCAGCGTGGCAGCAATGGGCGAGGCGGCGGCACGGTGTGGCTGGGGTGAGGTGACGCAGGCGGTGCGCCACGCCACGACCCCAGCCGGGCCGATCACCGAGGGCGACTGGCTCGGGGTCGTGAACGGCGAGGTGGCCGTGATCGCTCCCTCGTCCTCCGCGGCGGCGGTCGCGGTGCTCGATGCCCTCATCGGTGGCGAGTCCGAGGTCGTCACGGTGATCTCCGGCGCCGGTGCCGATCTCGCCGCCACCCGGGAGATCACCCGTCACCTGGAAGCGGCGCACGAGGTCACGGTGAGCGTCGTCTCCGGGGGCCAGCCGCTCTACCCGTACCTGTTCGGCGTCGAATGACGGCACTGGCGCTGCGCGATCTCGCTGACATCGACGTCGGTCGACTGAGAGGTGTCGGCGACAAGAAGCGATCGTCGCTCGCGCTGCTCGGCGTCGAGAACCTGCTCGATCTGGTCACGTTTTACCCCCGTCGATGGGTCGACCGCTCGAACGAGGCGCGGATCGCCGACCTGGTTCCGGGGACCGAAGCGCTCGTCCTCGTCACCGTGCGCTCGGTGACCAAGCGCACCACCCGCAACCGTCGAACGATGGTGACCGTGAACGTCGGCGACGGCTCCGGTCGGATGGAGGTCGTGTTCTTCAACCAGCCGTGGCGGGAACGCCAACTCCGCGAGGGGTTGCAGATCGCGGTCGTTCGGCAAGGCCGACGTGTACCGGGGTGGGCTCCAGATGTCGAACCCCGTCGTCGACCTGATCGGCGACCGGACCGGCCGGATCGTGCCGATCTACCCGCAGAGCGAGAAGGCGCAGATCAACACCTGGGAGATCGCCGGGTGGGTGGAGGAGGCGCTGCGACGGTGTCGAGAACGCGGGGATCGCCGATCCGCTGCCGGACGACATCCGCCACCGTCTCGGGCTGCTCGGTCGCTACGACGCCCTGGGCAGCATCCACCTCCCCGAGTCGATCGCCGAGAAGGAGGCGGCTCGGCGACGCCTGGCGTTCGACGAACTCCTGCGGGTCCAGCTGGTGCTGGTGCTGCGCAAGCGGGCCATGGAGCGCGAGCAGCGCGGGCCTCGTGCACGCCGTCGACGGTGAACTGGTGCGGCGCTTCTACGACGCACTGCCCTACGACCTCACCGGCGCGGTACGTCGCGCCATCGCCGAGATCGAAGCCGATCTGGCGGCGCCGCACCCGATGCATCGTCTCCTCCAGGGTGACGTGGGCTCCGGCAAGACGGTGGTGGCGGTGGCGACGATGCTCGCCGCAGTACAGGGTGGTCATCAAGCCGGCTGATGGCCCCGACCGAGGTGCTCGCCGATCAGCACTCCGCTGGCGTACGGGCGCTGCTCGCCGGTGTGAGCGTGCCCGACCCCGGCAACCTGTTCGGCGACCGGCCGTTGCGCGTCGAGTTGTTGACGAACCGGGTCACCGGCGCCGAGCGCCGGGAGGTGCTTGCCGGCCTCGCCGACGGCACGGTCGACATCGTGATCGGTACCCATGCGCTGATCCAGGACGCGGTCGACTTCTGGTGCCCTCGGCGCGGTCGTGGTCGACGAGCAGCACCGTTTCGGTGTCGAGCAGCGGGCAGCGCTGCGCGCCAAGACGGTCGGCGGTGGCGGTACCTGACATGCTCGTGATGACGGCGACGCCGATCCCCCGCACCGCGGCGATGACGGTGTACGGCGATCTCGACGTGAGCGTGCTCGACGAGCTCCCGCCGGGTCGCACCCCGATCGTGACGAAGTGGGCGGAGGGACCGCTGCTCGAGGCCGAGGTGTGGGCCGACATCCGCAACGAGGTCGCCGCCGGCCGTCAGGCGTACGCGGTGTGTCCGTTGATCGGTGAGAGCGAGAAGCTCGAGGTCGCTTCTGCCGAGGAGACGTTCGAGCGGCTTGCAGCCGTGGAGCTGGCCGGCCTCCGGCTCGGGCTGCTGCACGGTCGGCTCGCGTCGGCCGAGAAGGAGGCGACGATGGAGTCGTTCCGAACCGGGCAGCTCGACGTGCTCGTGGCGACCACGGTGATCGAGGTCGGTGTCGACGTGCCGAACGCCACCGTGATGGCGATCCTCGACGCCGACCGGTTCGGGATCGCGGAGCTCCATCAGCTGCGTGGCGCGTCGGGCGCGGAGCCCACGCCTCCACGTGCTGGCTGGTGACCCAGCAGCCCGCCGACAGCGAGATCGGGGCCGGCAACCCTCGGGTCGAGGCGCTCGTGGCGACCACCGACGGGTTCGAGCTCGCGGAGGTCGACCTGGATCTGCGGGGCGAGGGCACGCTGATGTCGACGTCGCAGAAGGGGCGCAGTGACCTCAAGCTGGCGTCGCCGCGTCGCGACCGGCACCTGGTGGAGCTCGCCCGCGAGGTCGCCTTCGAGATCGTCGACGCCGATCCCGAGTTGGACACCCACCCCGATCTCGCCGACGAACTCGCCCTGCTGTTCAGCGAACGCGACGAAGCGTTCCTCGCCAAGAGCTGAGCGCAGCCCCCGTCGGTTCTCGTGAACTCGTCGCGGGATTACTCGCGCACGAGTTCACGAGAACGGGGCGTCGCCGCGGGCGATCTCGGCGTCGTCCTCGTCGGACATGACGAGATCCCAGCGGTCGAGGCAGTCCTCGCAGCGGTAGGCGATCACGTCGCCGGGTTCCCAGATCCCGTCCTCGGGTGGATGGGTGAGCAGGAAGCACCGGCCGCCGCAGTCGATGCAGATGATCTCGGGGGTCGGGGTCAACACCGCACCAGTCTTGCCCGTGCGGCCGCCGTGGCGTGCATCTGCTCGTATCGTTCCGAGGATGCGTGTGGTTGCAGGAGAACTCGGCGGACGGCGACTGGTTGCGCCCGACGGTACGTCGACACGGCCGACCACCGATCGTGCCCGGTGCCAGGCGGTCTTCAACTCGTTGGGCAGCGCCGGGGTGCTCGACGGTGCGATCGTCGTCGATCTCTTCGCGGGCAGCGGTGCGATCGGGATCGAGGCGCTGTCGCGGGTGCTGCGCACTGCGTGTTCGTCGAACGTGACCGCACTGCGCTGCGGGCCCTCGACGCCAACCTCGACCTGCTCGACCTGCGCTACTGCAGCCCGTGGTGCGGCGGCGGCCGACGCCGCGACGGTCGCGGCAACCATCGATGCCGACATCGTGTTCGCCGACCCGCCGTACGAGTTCGACGGGTGGAGCGATCTCCTCGGGCGGGTCACGTCCGACCTCGTGGTCGCCGAGTCCGGAGCCGAGATCGAACCGCCACCCGGTTGGTCGGTGTTGCGTGCGAAGCGGTACGGGCGCACGCGGGTCACCTTCCTCGAACGCGTGGTGCGGCCGCTGTAGGGTCGGACCCCGAATGACTGGCGGAACCACAACGGCCCGGGTGCTCTACCCGGGGAGCTTCGACCCGATCCACCTCGGACACGTCGACGTCATCCAGCAGGCGTACGAGCTCTTCGGCTCCGTCGTGGTCGCCGTGATGCACAATCCCTCCAAGCCGTCCGGCCTGTTCCCGGTCGACGAACGCGGCGCCAGCTCGCCGTGGAGTCCCTCGCCGATCTCGACGGCGTCACGGTGGTGGCTCAGACCGGGCTCGCCGTCCAAGCGGCGCAACGAACCGACGTCGACTTCATCGTCAAGGGGCTGCGGACCGTGGGCGACTTCGAGATCGAGCAGCAGATGGCCCACAACAACTACGCAGTGACCGGCGTTCGGACGGTGTATCTTCCCTGCCGCCCCGAGCTGGGGTACATCAGCAGCCGCTTCGTGCGGGAGATCGCGAAGTACGGTGGAGCGATCGATCACCTCGTGCCGGCGATCGTCGCCGACGCACTCCGCCGCACGTTCGACGGTGAGCAGAACTGAGCAACCATGAGCTACGACGACCGTGACGGCGGCCAGTACGACGACTACGACGACATCGACGACGAGTATCCCGACCCCGTGTTCCGGGTGGATACGTCGGCGACGCCGAAACGCTGCTGCGGCTGGCCATCATCGTCGCCACTGCGCCGACGATGCCGCTGTCGTCGTCGCCGCGGATCGACCGCGACGAGATCATCGAACTCCTCGAGGAGTCGCTGCACCGCCTGCCCGAAGAACTCCGTCAGGCGCGGTGGATGCTCAAGGAACGCCAGGAGTTCGTGGCCAAGACCCGTCGCGAAGCCGACGAGTTGCTAGAGGCCGCACGGGTGCGTGCCGAACGCATGGTGCAGCGCACCGAGGTGGCGCGTGCCGCCGAACAGCGGGCGCGCCAGGTGATGGAGACCGCTGAGGCCGACTCCCGTCGCCTCAAGCACGAGACCGAGGACTTCCTCGACCAACGCCTCGGATCGTTCGAGATCCTGCTCGACAAGCTGCAGAAGACCGTCGGCGCAGGCCGTCAGCGACTGTCGATCGGAAGCCGCCTCGCCGAGCACGACGCCGTCATCGAGGAAGAAGACGACCCCACCAAGGGCTTCTTCGACCAGGACCACTGAGTCGCGGTGACAGGGTTGGCGACAGGTTTGGCGACGGTCGGCGAGCGGTGATGGTCGACGAGCTGCGCCCGCTGAGGATCAACGTGGTCGAACTGCTGCGTCAGCCGGGCGCGGTACGAGACATCGATGTCGTGGTCGAGGCGGCTCCGCTCGACGCGTTCCGCACGAACGGCTCGACGGTGACATCCACGTCGAGCTGCGCCTCGAGGCCCTCAACGACGGGATCAAGGTCACGGGCACCGTGGCGGCGCCGTGGGCGACGGTGTGCCGGCGGTGTCTGGCCGACGTGGACGGGGTCGCTCGGGGCGATGTCGACGAGCTGTACCAGATCCGACCGCTCGATCCCGACGCCTACCTGATCGAGGACGGCCAGCTGGATCTCGTGCCGTTGGTGCGAGAGACCGTGCTGATCGAACTCGATCTCGAACGGCCAGTGCCGCGACGACTGCGCCGGTCTGTGCCCGGTGTGTGGCGTCGACCACAACACGACCGAGTGCGATTGCGACCCGACCGTCCGAGACGATCGTTGGGCCGCACTCGAGGGGTTCGTCCCCGACGACGACGCTTGAAACCGCTGCGTCGGCCGTCGGGAGAGCCAGGGGGTCATTGGGGTGCGGCGCCGATAACGTGATGCAGCCCTTGTGGCCGGGCTCGGCCCGGTGACGGGCAGGAATCCACCCACGAACCGGTCGAGTCGACCGAGGCGTCCCAACGAGGAAAGCGAACGATGGCCGTTCCGAAGAAGAAGACATCGAAGTCGAAGACCCGCAGCCGTCGGGCGAGTGCCTGGAAGCTCGACGCACCCGCGCGAGCCTGTGCCCGCGTTGCGGCAACGCCAAGACGCCGCACACGGTGTGCCCATCGTGTGGCTGGTACCGCGGACCGTGTCGTCGTCGACGTCGGCTGATCTCCGCAACGATGCTCCCCGTAGCCGTCGACGCCATGGGCGGCGACGATGCGCCAGGACCCATTCTCGCCGGGGCCCACCGCGCGTTCGCTGTCCGGCACACCGGTCGTGCTCGTCGGCCCCGCCGATCTCGCAGGTCGCGAAGCGGCCGACGGCCGCGTGCTCGATCTGATCGAGGCGAGCGAGGTCATCGGCATGCACGACGACCCCGCCCAGGGTGTCCGTCGAAAGAAGGACTCCACGCTCGTGCGCGCCGCCGAGGCGGTCCGCGACGGCAGGGCGAGTGCGATGATCTCCGCCGGCAACACCGGGGCCACGATGGCTGCCGCCCTGCTGCGCATGGGTCGGATCTCCGGCGTGAAGCGCCCGGCGGTCGCGACGCCGATTCCGGTCCCCGGGGCCAACCCCACGATCCTGCTCGACGCCGGCGCGAACTCCGAGGTGCAGGCCGAGTGGCTCGTCCAGTTCGCGCTGATGGGCTCCGTGTACGCCCGGAGCCGATTCGGCGTCGAGTCGCCACGCGTCGGCCTGCTCTCGATCGGCGAGGAACCGGGCAAGGGAGACTCGCTGCGCAAGGAGACCTACGAGCTCCTCGGGGCGGCAACGCACCTGAACTTCGTCGGCAACGTCGAGGGGCGCGATGTGATGAGTGCCGACCTCGACGTGTGTGTCACCGATGGGTTCACCGGCAACGTCGTGCTCAAGACCCTCGAGGGAGGCATGCGCGTGATCGTGCGGGCGATCCTCGACGCGTTCGCCGCCGAGGAGGAGTACAAGCCCCACGCCGACGCCCTGATGCCGGCGCTGCTGTCCCTCTACGAGACGTTGAGCCCCGACACCTACGGCGGCGCCGTGCTGCTGGGTGTCGACGGCGTGTGCGTCATCTCCCACGGCTCGTCGGGTGAGACGGCGATCGCCAACGGCATCGGGGTCGCTCGCGACATGGTCGAGCACGACATGGTCGCCGAGATCCGCACGGCGATCGCCCGCAACGCGGGCTGAACGCCGCGAGAAGTAGACTCGCCACCCGTGCCAGCAGAGACCCCAGCCGACCAGGGCCCACTCCAGCGCGACGAGATCTTCGAGATCGTTCGTGACCGCCTCGCCGACATCCTCGAGATCGAACCGTCGACGATCAGCGAGGGGCAGTCGTTCGTCGACGACCTCGACGCGGACTCCCTGGCACTGATCGAGCTGGTCGAGGCGCTCGAGGAGACACTCAGCGAACGAACCGTCGGGTTCCGCATCGAGGACGAGGACCTCGAAGACCTCAAGACCGTTCGCGACGCCGTCGACTACGTGCACGAACGGGCGAAGTAGACGACGGGTCGAGCATGTCCGACGACGGCGCCGACCTCGACGCCCTCAGCGAGCGCATCGGTCACCGGTTCACCGACGTCGACCTGCTCCGCCGAGCGCTCGCCCATCGATCGTGGTGCGCCGAGACCCCGGGCGCGCTCAGCAACGAACGCCTGGAGTTCCTCGGCGATGCCGTGCTCGGGTGGGCGATCGCCGACATCGTGTTCCACCGCTACGACGTGGCCGAAGGCCAGCTGACCGATCTCCGCAAGAGCGTGGTCAACGCGATCGCGCTCGCGGAGGTGGCCCAGGACATCGGCCTCGGCCCCCACATCCTGCTCGGACGTGGCGAAGCGGCGGCAGGCGGTGCCGACAAGCCGTCGATCCTGTCCGACGCCTTCGAAGCGGTCCTCGCCGCCGTCTACCTCGATGGCGGCCACGACGCCGCCTTCTCGATGGTCGAGCGGCTCGTCGTGCCGCGCATGCCCGACACGGCCGATTCGCTCGACCAGTTCGACCAGAAGACCCAGTTGCAGGAGCTGAGCGCCAGGGCGGGGCGTGGCGCGCCGGTCTACGAGGTCACCTCCCGCGGCCCCGATCATGCGAAGTCGTTCCGCGCCGAAGTGCTCGTCGACGGCAACGTGGTCGGTGTCGGCGAGGGTCGTTCGAAGAAGGCGGCCGAACAGGCCGCTGCCGGCCAGGCCTGCCTGGCGTTCTCCTGAGTCCGCCGCGCCGTGCCGGAACTTCCCGAGGTCGAAACCGTCCGGCGAGGTCTGGAACGGCACCTCGTCGGCCGGCGGATCGTGGCAGTGGAGGTCGGACGCGAACGCACGGTGCGGCGAACGTCGCGTGAGGCGCTGATCGACGGCCTGTCCGGCACGGTGGTCGAGCGTGCGGACCGACGGGGCAAGTACCTGTTGCTCCCGCTCGACTCGGGCGACACGTTGATGATCCATCTGCGCATGAGCGGCCAGGTGCTGCTCGCCGACGGCGGTTCGAGCCGGCCACCCCACACCCACGTGGTGATGCACCTCGACGACGGCCGCGAGGCCTGGTTCGTCGATCCGCGAACGTTCGGCGAGGTCGTCGTGTTCGATCCCGGTCGGGTCGAGCGCGAGCTTCCCGAGCTCGCACGGCTCGGCGTCGACCCGATCGCCGAGCCGTTCGACGTCGATGTCCTCCGGGCGGCGCTCGGCTCGTCGCGGCGTGCGCTGAAGCCGGTCCTGCTCGACCAGCACGTGATCGCCGGGATCGGCAACATCTACGCCGACGAGATCCTGCACCGCGCCAGGCTCCGGCCGGATCGGCCGGCGTCGTCGCTCGACCGCCGACGGATGGGGGAGCTGCACCGGGCGATCGTCGACGTGCTGAGCGACGCGATCGACGCCGGCGGCTCGACGTTGAGCGACGCGCAGTACGTCGACCTGATGGGCGACGGTGGTTCCTACCAGGACGAACACCGGGTCTACGGGCGAGGCGGCGAGCGGTGCAGCACCTGTGGGCGGGGCTGGATCCAGCGGGTGGTCACCGGCGGACGCGGCACCCACTTCTGCGGTGTGTGCCAGCGTTGACGGGTATTCGGGCCCGATCGTGGTCGAGCAGGTAGCTTCGCAGCTGCTGTGTTCTTGAAGAGTCTCAACCTCAAAGGGTTCAAGTCGTTCGCCGAGGGCACCACGATGGTGCTCGAACCCGGCGTGACCGTCGTCGTCGGCCCCAACGGTTCCGGCAAGTCGAACGTCGTCGACGCGATCGCCTGGGTGCTGGGTGCCCAGGCGCCCAAGGCCGTCCGGAGCCAGAAGATGGACGACGTGATCTTCGCCGGCACCGCCACGCGGCCGGCGCTCGGCCGGGCCGAGGTGAGCATCACGATCGACAACTCCGACGGCACACTCGGGGTGGAGTTCAGCGAGGTCACGGTCACCCGCGTGCTGTTCCGCAACGGCGACTCGGAGTATGCGATCAACGGTGCGCCGTGCCGGCTGCTCGACGTGCAGGAGCTGCTGTCCGACGCCGGCGTCGGACGCCAGCAGCACGTGATCGTCAGCCAGGGCCAGATCGACGCGGTGCTCAACGCCCGCCCGGAGGAACGGCGCGCGATCATCGAGGAGGCAGCGGGCGTCCTCAAGTTCCGCAAGCGCAAGGAGAAGGCCGAGCGGCGCCTCGACGCCACCGAAGCCAACCTGCTGCGCGTGCAGGATCTGCTGCGCGAGGTGCGCCGCCAGCTCCGGCCGCTCGAACGGCAGGCCCAAGCCGCCGAACGCCACGGCTCGCTGATCGCAGAGCTGACCGAGGTGAAGACGTACGTGGCCGGCCGGGAGATCGCCACCTGGCGGGCCAAGCTCGAAGCGTTGGCGGCCACCCGTCTCGACAGCGCCGCCAGCGAGGCCGAACTGAAGAGCGCGTTGGCTGCGCTCGACACGCAGGTGATGGGGATCGAGGCGCAGCTGTCGGCTCGGGGGGAGAGCGACGTCAGCGACCGACTCGTCCGCGTCGAGCAGCTTCGCGAGCGTGCTCGCGGCTTGTCGGCCGTGCTGGTCGAGCGTCGCCGTTCCCTCGAGCGCGACAAGGGGCAGCTGCTCGATGCCGGCGTGGTCGCCAACCTCGAAGCCGATGCTGCACGGTTCCGCCAGGAGCTCGAAGCGGTCGTCGTCGCACTGGGCGAGATCGAGCCCGCAGCTGCGGCGCTGCTCGACGAAGAGGAGGCGTTCCGGTCCGAGCGGGCGCAGGTGCTCGACGCGGTCAGCGTCGAGGCAACGGGCACCGAGGCTGCGAGCGCCGCGGCCGAGGTGCGAGGGGAGCTGCGTTCGGTGCGCTCGTCGCGCGAGCGCGCCGACGGCGATCTGCGCCGTGTTCGGGAACGTTTCGACTCGCTCGCCGCACGGCGTGACGCATGCGCCGACGACGAGGTGCGTTTCCGGGGCGAGTGCGATGCAGCGGGTGCGGTCGAGGAGCCGCTGGTCGCAGAACTCGAGCAGGCCGAGGCGGTTCGGGCCGAGGCCGAGTCCGCCCACGAGGCGCGCCAGTCGCTGCGGGCCGGCGCCGCCGACGCCGTGTCGCGTGCGACCGCCCGTGTCGACGCGCTGCAGATGGCGCTCGACGCCGCCCGGGCCCGGGCCGGGGCCGAACGCCTGGCGGGTGTCGACGGCGTGCTCGGCACGCTCCTCGACCTGATCGAGATCGATGCGGGGTGGGAGCAGGCGGTCGAAGCGGCGCTCGGCGAATCGTTGACGGCGGTCGTGGTCGACGATCCGGCCGCCGGTCGTCGAGCGCTGACGGCGCTGCGCAGTTCCGACACGAGCGGCGCCGTGATCGCTCTCGGCGCTCGCCCGGCGAGCCCGGCCACGCCACCGCTCGGTGATGCCGTCCGGCCTCACGCGAGGTCGCCACGCCCGGGGGTCGATGCGCTGCTCGACGGGCTGCTCGGCGCTGCGGTTCGCATCGACGACGTCGGCGCGGCCGTCGACGCGGCACTTGCGCATCCGGAGGCAGTGATCGTCACCGAAGGCGGAGACCGCTTCGGGTTGAGCGGTTGGCGCGTCGGCGCGGCGGGCAGCGGAGCGACCGCCGCCGCCCTCGACGAGGCGATCGAACTGGCAGCGCGGGCGGAGGGCGAACTCGCCCGTGCGGTCGACGCGCTCGATGCCGCCGAGCGGGCCGTGCAGGCGACGCGGGCAGCCGAGGCCGAGCTCGTGCGCCGTTTGGACGCCAACGACGCGAAGTTCAGCGCGGCCTCCGAGGGTCTCGCCCGAGCGCAGGGCGAGCACCGTGAAGTGCTCGGTGAGCTGGCCAACCTCGAACGCTCGATCGCCGACCTGGTGGCCAACATCGAGCGTGACGACCGGCGCATCGCCGAGCTGGAAGCGCTCCTCCCGGCGCTCGAATCCGACGAGCAGGCCGAAGCCGATGCGGCTCGGGCCCGCGGTGAACTCCGCGCCGAGTTCGAGAGCCGAGCAGCGGCCATCGCGTCACGCCGCAAGGACTTCGAGGTGCGCAACGCCGGGCTCCACGAACGCCACGAGCTGCTGGAGCGGCGCCTCGAGGAGACCGAACGTCGGTTGGCCGCCGATGCCGAAGCTCGCGTCGCAGCCGAGGGGCAACGGGTCCGTATCGAGCGTGACATCGCGGCGATCGATCGCCTGTCGGCGGTCGTCGCCGCACACCGCGAGGTCGTCGAGGTGTTGCACACCGACCTGGTGGAACAGCGCCGCCGCCAGAGCGACGAGGTCAGAGGTCTCACCACCGAACTCGACCAGTTCCGGCGGGCTCGGAGCGAGAAGGAGCAGTCGCTCGACGCTTCGCGCGAACGTGCTCGTCAGGCCGAACTCGGCGAGGCCGAGGCCAAACTGCGTCTCGAGACGGCGATCGAGACGCTGCGCCGTGACCTCGACATCGAACCATCGGTGGCGGAGGCGGCACCGCTGCCCGTGCTACCGGATGGTGCCACGCCGGCAGGCCGGGTGCGCGAGCTCGAACGCGAGTTGCGGCTGCTCGGGCCGATCAACCCGTTGGCGCTGGAGGAGTTCAACGAGCTCCAGACTCGTCATGCGTTCCTCGAGGAGCAACTGGAAGACGTGCGCTCGACCCGCCGTGAACTGTCGCGGGTGATCGCTGCGGTCGACGCCGAGATCCAGAACGTCTTCGCATCGGCCTACCACGACGTCGCGGAGAACTTCACCCAGCTCTTCGGCCTGCTCTTCCCCGGCGGTGTCGGCAAGCTCAAGCTCACCGCACCGGACGACATGCTCAACACCGGCATCGAGGTCGAGGCGAAGCCGAGCGGCAAGAACGTGAAGAAGCTGTCGCTGCTGTCGGGCGGCGAGCGCAGCCTCACGGCGCTGGCCTACCTGTTCGCGGTGTTCCGGTCGCGGCCGTCGCCGTTCTACGTCATGGACGAGGTCGAGGCCGCACTCGACGACGTCAACCTGCACCGGTTCCTCGGGTTGATCCAGGAGTTCCGCAAGGACGCCCAGTTGATCGTCGTGTCGCACCAGAAGCGCACGATGGAGGCCGGCGACTGCCTGCTGGGCGTCAGCATGCAACCGGGCGGTTCCAGCAAGGTCGTCACCGAACGGGTGTCGACTGCGCCCTCGCCCAACTGAGGCGGGCCCGCCGCGGCTGAGCGTCAGGATGCTCCTGTCTGCGCTGACGCTGAAGCCCGATCGGTCGGGGCCGGTAGCGTCGGCGGGCGATGGGTATCGAGATCCTGTTCCTGATCCTGGCGATCGCCGTCGTTGCCTTCGGCATCGGCGTCATCGTCGTCAGCCGCCGCAACGCTGCGTCGACGTCGGCGCCACCGGCTCGCCCGGCCCGCCCGGCGACCCCGCCGCCCGAGCCGGACGGCGAGGCGGGTGGCGGCGTGCTGGTGGCAGAGCCGCCGGTCGAGGAAGCTCCCGTCGAGGTCGAGCCGGAGCCCGTCGCACCGCCGTCGTTGCGCGAACGGCTCGCGAAGGCTCGGCTCGCGTTCACCGGCGCGTTCACCGGGGTGCTCGGGCGTACCGGGATCACCGAGGAGAGCTTCGAGGACCTCGAGGAGGCGCTGCTGCGGGCCGACGTGGGCATCGGCGTCACGACGGCACTGCTCGACGACCTCCGCGCCAGGGTCGCCGCCAAGGAGATCACCGAACCGCAGGCCCTGATCGACGCACTCGAGGCCGACATGGTGTCGCGTCTCGAGGGGTCCGACCGCACGCTCGCGTTCGACCCGACCGCAGAGGGGCCGAACGTCTGGATGTTCGTGGGCGTCAATGGCGTGGGCAAGACGACGACGATCGGCAAGCTCGCCAACCAGCAGATCCGCGACGGTCGGACCGTGCTGCTGGCGGCCGGCGACACGTTCCGGGCGGCTGCGGCCGAACAGCTGACGACCTGGGCGGAGCGCTCGGGAGCCGAGATCGTCAGGGGCGCCGAGGGCGGGGATCCGAGCTCGGTGATCTACGACGGCGTCGAGCGGGCGGCAGCTCGTGGGACGCAGCTCGTGATGGCCGACACGGCCGGGCGGCTGCACACCAAGTCGAACCTGATGGAGGAGCTGAAGAAGGTTCGGCGGGTCGCGGAGAAGGGCGCCGGTCGGGTGACCGAGACCCTGCTCGTGATCGACGCCACCACGGGCCAGAACGGCCTGACCCAGGCCCGCGAGTTCGGTGACGCCACCGATGTCACGGGCGTGGTGCTCACGAAGCTCGACGGATCGGCCAAGGGCGGCATCGTGTTCGCCATCGAGACCGAACTGGGCATCCCGGTCAAACTGGTCGGCATCGGCGAGACCATCGACGACCTGATCCCGTTCGATCCCACCGAGTTCGTCACCGCCCTCACCGCCCCCTGACCCGAAAAATGCCCGGAGCGGCGCGCAGGGCGCGCCGATCGAGGCATTTTTCGGGGGGTGGGAACCGGCTCGGGCTTCGGCGGGGGACGGGGGCGCCTGTCAGACTGAGCCGATGACGATCACCGAGACGCGCGCCGATGCCGACACGATCCTGGTCACCGAGGCGCTCGATGCGCTGCTCGCCCAGCACGATCCTGCCACGACCGACAACATCGAGTTCCGTGGTGCCCGCTACGACGCCGGCCTGGCCTGGGTGCACTTCCCGAAGGGGTACGGCGGCCTCGGTGTGCGCCCCGAACTCAACAAGCTCGTCGAGACGCGGCTGCGCGAGGCAGGTGCGAAGCCGACCGACCCGAGCACGTTCTTCATGGCGCTCGCCGGCCCGACGATCGTCACGCACGGCAGCGACGAGGCCAAGGCGCGATTCCTTCGCCCGATGTTCACCGGTGAGGAGCGCTGGTGCCAGCTGTTCTCCGAGCCCGGCGCCGGCTCCGACTTCGCCGGGCTGGCCACCAAGGCCGAGCGAGACGGCGACGAGTGGATCGTCAACGGCCAGAAGGTCTGGAACACGATGGCGCACATCGCCGACTTCGGGATGCTGGTCACGCGCACCGATCCCGAGGCACCCAAGCACAAGGGCATGACCTACTTCGCGCTCGACATGCGCGCACCCGGTGTCGAGGTGCGTCCGCTTCGCCAGATCACCGGCGAGGCCGAGTTCAACGAGGTCTACATGACCGACGCCCGGGTTCCCGATGCGTACCGGATCGGCGCGGTCGGCGAGGGCTGGCGCGCCAGCCTCACCACGCTGATGAACGAGCGCAACGCGATCGGCACCGGTAGCGGCGCCGGCAGCGGGTCGGTGGCGCGCCGGGGTGCGGCAGCCAACGACGCGGTCGACATCTGGAAGACGCTCGATCCGTCGGAGCAGGACGGCGCCCGCAAGGACCGGCTGATGCAGCTGTGGTGCCAGGCCGAGGTCAACCGGCTCACCAACCGGCGCGCCGGTGAGAACGCCAAGGCCGGCAACCCCGGCCCGGAGATGACGATCGCCAAGCTCGCGTTCTCCGAACTGAACAAGCCGCTGTACGAGTTCTGCATCGACCTGATGGGCGCCGATGCCCTGATCGGGTACGACTACACGTTCCGCCGTCCCGGCGACCTCGACGTCACCGGCACGATGCACGGCACCCGCTACTCCTTCCTGCGGGTGCGGGCGAACTCGATCGAGGGCGGCACGTCGGAGATCCTGCGCAACATCATCGGCGAGCAGGTCCTCGGTCTCCCCGGCGAGCCCCGCGTCGACAAGTCGGTCCCGTGGAACGAGGTTCCCCGCAACTGACATGAGACGCGGGGTCTGACCCCATGTCTCATTCGGGTTCGGACCCCTCCGGTAGCCTCGTTGGTCTGATGTTCGACAATCTCTCCACACGACTCGAAGGCATCGTCAAGAAGATCCGCGGCAAGGGTCGCTTGACGGAGGCCGACGTCGACGAGGTGATGAAGGAGATCCGCACGGCGCTCCTCGAAGCCGACGTCAACGTCACCGTCGTCCGTTCGATCTGCAACCGCATCCGCGAGAGCGCGATCGGCGCCACTCGCTCCTCGGCCCTCGACCCCGCTCAGCAGGTGGTCAAGGCGGTCAACGACGAACTGACGCGGGCCCTCGGCGGAGAAACCCTCGCCATCACCTACGCGTCGAAGCCGCCGACCGTGGTGCTGATGGCCGGTCTGCAGGGCTCCGGCAAGACCACCAACTCCGCCAAGCTGGCCGCCTGGTTCAAGGGCCAGGGTCGCCAGCCGTTGCTCGTCGGCGCCGACCTCCAGCGTCCTGCCGCGGTCGAGCAGCTCCGCACGCTCGGGCGTCAGATCGACGTGCCGGTGTTCTCCGACCCGTCCGACCCGGTCCGGGCCTCCGCGGCCGGTCTCGAGGAGGCGAAACGCCTCGGGCGTGACGTCGTGATCGTCGACACCGCCGGCCGACTGTCGATCGACACCGAGATGATGGAGCAGGTCCGGCAGATCTCGGCCGCCGTCGACCCCGACTACACGTTCCTCGTCGTCGACGCGATGACCGGTCAGGACGCCGTGCAGACCGCCGAGGCGTTCCACGAGACCCTGCAGATCGACGCCGTGATCATGTCGAAGATGGACGGCGACGCCCGCGGCGGTGCGGCGCTGTCGGTCAAGGAGGTCATCGGCCGCCCGATCGCCTTCGCGTCCACCGGTGAGAAGCTCACCGAGTTCGAGCAGTTCCACCCCGACCGCATGGCCGGCCGGATCCTCGGCATGGGTGACATGCTGACGTTGATCGAGCAGGCCGAACGCGCCTTCGAGGCCGATCAGGCCGAGCAGGCGGCTGCGAAGTTGATGGAGGGCCAGTTCACCCTCGACGACTTCCTCGAGCAGATGCAGCAGATCAAGAAGATGGGTTCGCTCGGCAGTCTGATGGGCATGATGCCCGGCGTTCCGAAGGAGCTCAAGGGCGCCAAGATCGACGACGACGACCTCAAGCCGATCGAGGCGATCATCCGGGCGATGACCCCGGAGGAGCGCGCTCAACCCGTGATCATCAACGGCAGCCGACGCCAACGCATCGCCAACGGCTCCGGCACCCAGGTCGGTGACGTCAACCGCCTCGTCAAGCAGTTCGGCGAGATGCAGAAGATGATGAAGAAGATGGGCATGGCCGGCCAGAAACCGGGCAAGAAGGGCAAGAAGGGCCGCAAGGGCAGCGGCCCGAAGGGGCGTGGTCTCCCTCCGGGCCTGCTCGATCCGAACGCCACCGGCGGCATGGATCTCCCCGGTCTGCCCGGCATGCCCAACATGCCCGGGCTTCCCGGTCTGCCCCGCTGACCCCACTTCGACCGACCCGTCGCTCCGGCGAGGGGATCCCTCCGAGCGCCGCTAGCCTTGCGACGTTCTCATTTGCACCCAGGAGTATCGATTTCAGATGGCAGTCAAGCTGCGCCTCACCCGCATCGGCAAGAAGAAGCAACCGCAGTACCGCATCGTGGTTGCGGACTCCCGCTCGCCCCGAGACGGGCGATTCATCGAGATTCTCGGGCACTACGACCCGCGTCAGGATCCCTCGGTACTCACCGTCGACAACGACAAGGCCGTGAAGTGGCTCACCGACGGCGCGCAGCCCACCGAGCGCGTCGCGAAGCTCCTGCAGATCTCGGGTGCCATCGAGCAGTTCGAGGCCGCCAAGGCGTCGAAGTGAGCGACGTCGACACCGACTCGGCCGTCGAGAGCGACGAGGCCGTCCCGACGGCCGTCGCGGTGCTCACGCACATCGTGAAGTCGATCGTCGACGATGCCGATGCCGTCACCGTCGAGGTCGACGACTCCGGTCGCCGCACCACGCTGAACGTCCGCTGCGGCGAGGGCGACCTCGGTCGCGTGATCGGCCGCCGCGGCCGCACCGCCGCCAGCATTCGCACGGTGACCCGTGCGGCGGCGAGCAAAGACGGTGTCGAGGTCGACATCGAATTCCTCGACGACTGAGTCGACTTGTCCGACGACGGCCTGCTCGAAGTCGGTCACATCCGGCGAGCTCACGGTCTGCGCGGCGAGGTGTTCGTCCAGCTGATCTCCGACTCCGACGTTCGGGTCGCTCCCGGTGCCGAGCTGATCGCCGGTGACGAGACGCTCGTCGTCGAGTCCTCCCGCGTCGCATCGAACGGCCGCCGGGTCGTGAAGTTCGCCCAGATCGCCGACCGGACGACCGCGGAGTCGTATGCGAACCGGCTGCTGCACGGCCGACCGATCGACGATCCCGATGCGCTGTGGGTGCACGAACTCATCGGCCGGCGCGTGGTCGAGATCGACGGCACCGAGCACGGTGAGTGCGTCGCGGTGATCGCGAATCCCGCTGCCGACCTCCTCGAACTCGACTCGGGCGCGCTCGTGCCCTCGAACTTCGTGGTCTCGAACGCGGACGGCGTCATCGTGGTCGACACGCCCGAGGGGCTCTTCGATCTCGGCTCGTCATGACCGCCACGCTGCGCATCGACGTCTTCTCGCTGTTCCCCTCCCTGGTCGACGAGTTCTGCTCCGAGAGCCTGCTCGGCAAGGCTCGGGGACAGGGGCTGCTCGATCTGCGCTGTCACGACATCCGTGAGCAGACCACCGACGTGCACCGAACCGTCGACGACGCTCCCTTCGGTGGTGGGGCCGGCATGGTGATGCGGGCGCAGCCGATCTTCGAGTCGGTCGAGGCCGTCGACCCACCCCGGCCGTTGTTCCTGCTCGGCCCCGGCGGTCGCCGGTTCGATCAGGCACTGGCCGACGAACTCGCGTCGTCCGACGGGTTCAGCCTCCTGTGCGGACGCTACGAGGGCGTCGATCACCGGGTGCGCGAGCATCTCGTCGACGGCGAGATCAGTGTGGGCGACGTGGTGCTCAGCGGGGGAGAGGTGGCCGCGTGCCTGGTCATCGAGGCCGTGACCCGGTTGCGCGAGGGGGCGATGGGGAATGCGGCCAGCCCGGTGACCGAGAGCTTCGGCGAGTCCGGTCTCCTGGAGGAGCCGCAGTACACACGGCCGGCGGAGTTCCGCGGCTGGTCGGTGCCCGAGGTGTTGCGCAGCGGCGATCACGCGCGGATCGAACGGTGGCGGCGTGCCCAACGTCTGCACCGCACGCTTCGTGACCGACCGGACCTCATCGAGCGTCTCGGCGGTCTTTCGACAGATGACGCGCGCCTGTTGGAAGAGTTCCCTGCCGTCCCGTATCATTGACGGGCCCCATCGGCGCGAGCGTGCGTCCGTGATCAGCGCACAGAATTCGCATCGGCCATCCGGCTCGCATCCAGACTCGCAGCCCCGACAACGCAGGTAGACGCCATGAAAGCCACTGACCTCATCGACAACGACTCGCTCCGCGACGACATCCCCGACTTCCAGGCGGGTGACGAGCTCAAGGTGCACGTCCGCGTCGTCGAAGGCGGCAAGGAGCGCATCCAGGTGTTCCAGGGCGACGTGATCGGCCGCCAGGGTGGCGGGCTGCAGGAGACCTACACGGTCCGCAAGCTCAGCTACGGCGTCGGCGTCGAGCGCACGTTCCCGCTGCACACCCCGACCGTGCAGAAGATCGAGGTCGTCAAGCGCGGCGACGTCCGCCGGGCGAAGCTGTACTACCTGCGCGATCGCAAGGGCAAGGCCGCGAAGATCCGCGAGAAGCGCGACTTCTGAGCCGTCGGCTCTGATCGGACGCAACAGCGTCCCCCCTCGGGCATCGGCCCCTCCCATCACGCTGACGGAGGTTGCCATGGCCCCACGTGTTCCGCCCACACCCGATCTCTCCAACCGCGCCCGTGGTCAGTGGGGAGAGGAACTCGCCGCTGCGCACTACCGGCGGCTCGGCTACGAGATCCTCGACCGCAACTGGCGTTCGCCGACCGGAGAGCTCGACCTGGTCGTGCGTGACGGTACGACGATCGTCTTCAGCGAGGTCAAGGCCCGCCGCACCGACCGGTTCGGTCCCGCTGCGTCTGCGGTCACGATCGAGAAGCAGCGTCGCATCCGCCAGCTCGCCGTCGAGTGGCTCCGGGCAAACGAGCTGCGCGCCGATTCGATCCGTTTCGACGTCGTCGCGATCACCGGCAGTCGGCTCGAACTCATCCCCGCTGCCTTCTGACCGGTCGACCGGCCGACCGCGACGTCGGGTCAGCCGGCGAATGCCCAGACGAGCAGGCCGAGGGACACCAGCAGGGCGGCCGCGACGAGGACGTAGTCGGCGGGCTTCGCCTTGAACTTCCGGTACGGGTTGTATCCCACGGCGGTCAGTATCGTCGGCCGACATGGCCACCGACACCCGCGAGCTCGAATCGATCACCGTCGAACGCACCGACGGGGTGGTCACCATCACCCTTCGTCGGCCGGAGAAGAAGAACGCCGCAGACGGGGCGATGTGGAACGAACTGCTCGCCGAGTTCCGCGCGATCGCCGGCAACCCGACCGATCGCGCCGTCGTGCTCACGGGCGCCGGCGGCAACTTCTGTTCGGGTGCCGACCTGTGGCAGGGCGGATCCGGCGAGGTTCCCCTGCACCAACTCTCGGCAATGCGGCACATCACCGACGTCTGCCTGGCGCTGCACCGCATCCCGCAGCCGACGATCGCCAAGGTCCGCGGCGTCGCGGTCGGCGCGGGCCTGAACATGGCGTTGGCGTGCGACCTGATCGTCGCCTCCGACACTGCCCGCTTCTCGGAGATCTTCGCCAAGCGCGGGCTCAGTCTCGACTTCGGTGGTTCCTGGCTCCTGCCGCGACTCGTCGGTCTGCACCGCGCGAAGGAGTTGGCGCTGCTCGCCGAGATCATCGACGCGGATCGTGCCGCCGAGATGGGCCTCGTCAACCGGGTGCTGCCCGACGACGAAGTCGACGCCTTCGTCGACGACTGGGCAACACGGCTCGCCGGCGGACCGCCGATCGCACTGGCGATGTCGAAGCGGCTGCTCAACAACTCCCTCGCGGTCACGATGGAGGAAGCGCTCGACGACGAGGGCCTCTCGCAGACCGTGAACTTCGGCACTCGCGACACCGTCGAGGCGATCAAGGCGTTCATGGAGAAACGCGAGCCCGTCTTCGAGGGTCGCTGACGCTGCGCAGGGCGGCGGGTCCGACGCCCCTGGTCGACCCCGACGGATCGTGCTCGACTGGTGTCAGAGACCCGTGTCGTGAACGAGGAGGTGCAACATGGCTCAGCACACCGTGTTCAGGGACCGCATCGATGCCGGTCGGCGCCTGGCGGGGCTGCTCGGCCACCTGCGAGGCGCTGACGCGGTGGTCGTCGGGCTGCCGCGGGGCGGGGTGCCGGTCGCCGCTCGCGTCGCCGACGAGTTGACGGCGCCACTCGACGTCATCCTGGTCCGCAAGCTCGGGGTGCCGTTCCAACCCGAACTCGCCATGGGCGCCATCGGTGAGGACGATGTGCGGGTGGTCGATGCCGACATCGTGCGGATGGCCGGTGTCAGCGCCGACGAACTGGCGGCGGTCGAGGACCGTGAACGGACCGAACTCGAGCGCCGCAGCGAGCGCTACCGGCGTGGCCGTCCACGGACGTCATTGGCCGGGCGCACGGTCGTCGTGGTCGACGACGGGGTCGCCACCGGCTCGACCGCACGCGCTGCGTGCCTGGTCGCCCGAGCAGAAGGAGCTCGTCGGGTGGTGCTGGCCGTTCCGGTTGCCCCGTCGGACTGGACCGATCGACTCGGCGCTGCGGCCGACGAGTACGTGGCGGTCCAGACGCCCGAGGACTTCTCCGGCGTCGGCCAGTTCTACCGCGACTTCGCGCAGACCAGCGACGAGGTCGTGGTCGCACTGCTCGACCGCGCTGCGAGCCCGCGTCTCGTTCGCGATGAGGACATCCGGATCCCCCTCGTGGGGGTCACCCTCGACGGCCACCTGACGGTGCCACGTGACGCGACCGGATTCGTCGTGTTCGCTCACGGGAGCGGGAGCAGCCGGCACAGCCAGCGCAACCAGCGTGTCGCGTCCGCCCTCGTTCGTGCGGGACTCGCAACGTTGTTGTTCGACCTGCTGACGTCCGACGAGGAACGCGACCGCAGCAACGTCTTCGACATCGAGCTGCTCGGACAGCGGTTGGCCGAGGTGATCCGCTGCGTGGTGGCCTGGCCCGAGGTGAGCCGGCTGCCCGTGGGGTGCTTCGGTGCGAGCACGGGTGCGGCGGCAGCGCTGTGCGCGGCTGCTCAGCCCGACTCACCGGTGGCCGCGGTCGTTTCGCGCGGCGGTCGACCGGACCTGGCGGGACCACACCTCAGCGAGGTGACGGTCCCGACGCTGCTCATCGTCGGCGGCGAGGATCGTGCGGTGCTCGAGCTCAACCGCCGAGCGCTCCAGCAGTTGCACACCACCAGCGATCTGGTCGTCGTTCCGGGTGCCACGCATCTCTTCGAGGAGCCTGGAACCCTCGACGAGGCGGCCGGTCTGGCACGGGACTGGTTCCTCACCCACCTGGAAGCGGCGGGCCGCCGATAGCGTCGTGACTCCGAGCGCCTGGGTTGCAGTTGGCGTTGACCGCCGACTCCCGAGGTGCCATGAGTTCACAACTTGCTGCGTTGTCGCGCGCTGCCCGTCTGCCGGGTCGCCGAAGCGACTGGCTGACCGATCCGAAGACCAACCTGCTGTCCGGTCTCGTCGTCGCGCTGGCGCTGATTCCCGAGGCGATCTCGTTCTCGATCATCGCCGGCGTCGATCCCAAAGTCGGCTTGTACGCGTCGTTCTCGATCGCGATCATCATCTCGATCGCCGGCGGCCGGCCCGGCATGATCTCGGCGGCGACGGGAGCGATGGCGCTCGTGATCGTGCCGCTGGTCGACGACTACGGCGTCGGCTATCTGTTCGCTGCCACGGTGCTCGCCGGCATCTTCCAGATCGGGTTCGGCTACCTGGGCGTCGGCAGTCTGATGCGCTTCATCCCCCGTACGGTCATGATCGGCTTCGTCAACGCGCTCGCCATCCTCATCTTCCTCGCCCAGGTGCCCCACATCCTGCTCACCGGCGACGATGCCGACCAGAGCCAGTTCTGGATCAACCTGGCCTTCATCGCCGCCGGACTCGTGATCATCTACGGCTTGCCGCGACTGACCAAGGCGGTGCCGTCACCGCTCGTCGCCATCGTGCTGCTCGCCGTTGCCGCGATCGTCTTCGACCTCCGCCTGCCGACCGTTGGCGACATGGGCGACCTGCCGAGTTCGCTCCCGGTCCCCGGGCTCCCGGATGTGCCGTTGAGCTTCGACACCCTGCGGATCGTGCTGCCGTTCGCGATCACCCTCGCCCTCGTCGGGCTCCTCGAATCGCTGCTCACCGCCCAGTTGCTCGACGACCTGACCGACACCGACTCCGACAAGAACGTCGAGTCACGCGGCCAGGGCATCGCCAACGTCGCGACCGGCTTCCTCGGCGGAATGGCGGGCTGCGCCATGATCGGGCAGTCGATGATCAACCATCGCACCGGCGGACGTACCCGCCTGTCGACGCTGGCGTCGGGCGTGTTCCTGCTGGTCCTCGTGATGGTGCTCGGCGACTTCGTCGCACAGATCCCGATGGGGGCACTGGTCGCTGTGATGATCATGGTCTCGATCGGAACCTTCAACTGGGCGAGCATCCGGCCGAGCACCCTGCGCGTCGAGCCGCGCCCTGAGATCGTCGTCATGCTCGCGACGGTGGGCATCACGGTGCTGACGCACAACCTGGCCTACGGCGTCGGCGCAGGTGTGGTGCTCTCGGCGGTGTTCTTCGTTCGGCACGTCTCGCACGTCGTCAACGTCACGAGCGTGGTCGACCCCGATCACGTCGAGCGCCTCTACGACGTCAGCGGCGAGCTGTTCTTCGCGTCCAGCAACGACTTCGTGCATTCGTTCGACTACGACGCCGTCGACGTCCGTCGGGTCGAGATCGACCTGAGCAACGCCCGGGTGTGGGACACATCCGCCGTGGTCGCCCTGGATGCCGTCGTCGACAAGTTCGCACAACGAGGCATCGACGCCCAGCTCGTCGGACTCGATCCACGTGGCGAACGGCTGCTCCGGGAAACCGGCGGACGGACCTCGCCAGGTCACTGACGTTCGCGGACGCGACCGGATCGTTAGCCTGGCCGGGTGACCCGGCGTCTGCTTCGCATCGGCCTGATCGGCCTGACGTGCGCAGCGTCGTTCGCAGTTCCGGCAGGGCCGGCCGATGCGGCACCGCCCCCGGAACCCTCCGACGGGCAACAGACCGAGCCATTGATCCCCCTGCCGGTCGGTTGCGCACGCCCCGATCCAGCCGCTGTCGTCTTCGTCGGCACGATGATCGGCAAGGACGACGTCGTGCAGGTCGTGCGCTTCCGGATCGACCAGATCCGGGCGGGTTCGGCGAGCCCCTGGGCGGTCGACGGGCTGATCGACATCCGCTACGGCGACGACTACCGATTCCTCGTCGAGGGCGACCAGTACCTGGTCGGAGCCGGGTTCGACCCGGTGTACGGCAGTCTGTCGTCGGCGGTTCGGCCGCCCGAGCCCACCTTCGGGGGCAACGACGTGGTCGGCGTCGACGACTCCGCCCTGGTGTGCCCGACCATCGACGATCCGGTGAGGACGCTCAACGTCGACGGCACGAGCGTCGACTCCGGGGTCCTCAGCCTCATGACCGAGGACCGGCGGCTGCTCCTCGCGACGCTCGCCGTGCCGGCGGCGCTCGTGTTCGCAGCACTGCTCGCTCTCGTCGTGCTGAAGATGTTCGGCCGGCTCGCATTGTCGGGGATGTGGCAACTCGGCCGGGCGGCCGTCACACCGGTGCCGGACCATCGAGCCGTGCGGGTCCGCTCGCACCGTCCGAGGGAACCGGACGTCGCCGAGCGAGAGCCGACCAGCGCACACTGACAGCGGGTCGTTCGCCCCTGGCACGGCCGACGGCCGCCGCCGACACTTGAGCACATGGATTCCCGCCGTCGCGCCGTGACGAGCGTCGCATCGGTGCTGTGCGTCGGCCAGGCCACGCTCGACCACGTCCTGACCATCGCCGACGACCTCGTCGTCGGTCGCAAGCATGCAGCGCAGCGCCACGATGTCGTCGGGGGTGGTCTGGCGGCGAACGCGGCGGTCACCGTGTCGCGTCTCGGGGGCACCGCGGTGCTCGCCAGCGTGATCGGAGACGACGAGACCGGGGGCAACGTCCTCGCCGGGCTCCGCGCCGAGCATGTCGACACCCGCTTCGTCCGGCGGGTGGGCGACGTGTCGACGCCGTTCTCGGCCGTGATCGTGTCGGCGGAGGGCGCCCGGACGATCGTCAACCACAGCCCGGCGGAACTGCTCGCCCAGCCGTGTCCTGACCTCGACGATGTCGTCTGCGGCGCCGTGCTCGTCGACGGGCGCTGGCCTGATGGGACGTCGTCCGCCTTGTCGCTCGCTCGTCGCCGCAACCTGCCCGGCGTGGTCGACGTCGACCGTTCGGCCGTCGATTCCGCGGTGATCGCCACGTGCTTCGATCTGGCGTCCCACCTGGTCTTCAGCGAGGATGCGCTGCGGGAGCTCACCGGGACGTCCTCGCCGACCGATGGGCTCCGCCGGGTTGCGCAGGACACCGGCGCCCACGTGTCGGTCACGCTCGGTGCCCGGGGCGTGGCCTGGATCGACGGTGACGACGTGTGTTCGCTCGGTGCGTTCGACGTCGACGCCGTCGACACCACCGGGGCCGGTGACGTGTTCCACGGTGCCGTCACGTTGGCGCTCGCGGAAGGTGCCGACGAGGCTCGCGCGTTCGCCTTCGCATCGGCGGCGGCGGCCCTCAAGTGCACTCGACCGGGAGCACGTGCAGGTATTCCGAACCGCATCGAGGTCGACGACCTGGTCGGCCAATCGCCGATCGCCAGAGAGGTGGCAGCAACATGACCGACACGAAAGAACGACGCCGGATCCTCGTGGTCCCGATCGGACGGCCCACGTTCGACCTCGAACTCGGAGCGCACCAGGTGGCCGCGGCCACGGATGTGCTCGTCGGGCTCGGTGCGGAGCCCGTGGGCAACCAATCGATCCTGACCGACATCGGTGAGCTCGACATGCTGCTCGACGACGCACTGGCGAGCAACGCCGGTGCCCCGGATGTGGCGGTGGTCCTGCAGGCCACCTTCAGCGACTCCTCTCTGGTCGGACGGGTTGCCACCCGTCTCGGCGTGCCGATCGTCGTGTGGTCGTTCCCGGAGGCCCGCACCGGTGACCGCCTCCGCCTCAACTCGCTCTGCGGAGCCAATCTGGCCGCGTACCTGCTCCGGCGGCGCTTCCATCGCGTCGAGTTCGTGCATGCGGACCCATCGGTCGAGTCTGCTGCCGACACGGTCGCCCGGGCGATCGAACGCGTGGCTGATGTCGCCCCCGCGGCGGTCAGCCATGACGTGCCGCCCCGGACGGAGGTGGGGGTCGAGGAGGGCCGTTCGATCGCGGCACGGCTGAGCAGCCGCCGGATCGGCGTGGTCGGTGAGCCGCCGATCGGCTTCGAGCCATGCGCGGGCAACATCGACGAGATGCGCGACATCACGGGCATCGAGGTCGATCGGGTTCCGCTCCCGACGCTGTTCGCCGAGGCCGACGCGACTCCCGCTTCGGTACGCACCGCCACGATCGAGCGGGTGCGGTCGGCGATGGATCTCGACGCCGACACCGCCAGTGCCGGTCTCGACGAGAGCGTTGCCCTCCACGCAGGCCTGCGCACGCTCGCAGACCGGTATGGATGGTCAGCGCTCGCGACACGGTGCTGGCCGGAGTGCATGACCGAGTACGGGGGAGCGGTCTGCACGCCGATGGCGATGCTCACCGAGGACGGCGTGCCGGGGGTGTGCGAGGCCGACCTCTACGGTGCTGCCACGGCGCTGCTCCTTCGCGAGATCGGAGGGTCCGACCCGTTCGTCGCCGACCTGGTCGACAGCGACGAGGGTGACGACACCTCGGTGGTCTGGCACTGCGGCGTGGCGTCGGTGACGCTCGCCGACCCGGACGTACGCCCGGTGGCGATCACCCATCCCAACCGCCACCGTGCACTCGCCAACCAGTTCGCGCTCCGGCCGGGCCGGGTGACGATCGCCCGGCTGAGCCAGGCCGGTGGCGACCTGTCGATGGTGATCGGTGGCGGTGAGATCCTCCAGCGGCCCCGACCGTTCCAGGGGACCTGCGCGGTGCTGCGGTGGGATCAACCGGTGGCGTCGGTCCTGGCGACGGTGTTCGGTCGCGGGCTCGAACACCACGTGGGCATCGTGTACGGCGAACATCGAGCCGCCCTCGACTCGCTCGCCGCCGCCTGGGACATCCCGGTGATCCGCCTCGGGGTGGACTGAGGCGGTCATCCGGTGGCGGTCACGCCGACTGCCGCGGCGATCTCGGCGAGCGCACCGTCCCAGTCGTCGATGTCGATCTGCTCGGCGTGACCATCGGCGATGCAGCGCACCAGGATGCCGCCGGTGATCGGCTCACCGAGCGTGGTCGCCAGTGCGGCCCCGTAGGCCGCCAGTTGCATCCGGTAGCGGCCGACGCGTTCCGCGGTCTGCACCGGGCCCGACCACTGGTCGGTCTTGTAGTCGACGATCACGAGCCCGTCTGGTGTTCGCACCAGCAGGTCGACGTAGCCCTCGAGGATCCGGTCGCCGACCGGAGCGGCGACGAACAGTTCGCGCCAGTGCGGCGCCCCCGCGACGACCTGACGGACGATCGGCGTCGTGAGCACGGAACGGGCGAGCGCAGCCACCCGCTCGTCGAGGCCGATCACACCCTCCGCGGCGCACTGCGCCCGTGCGAGGTTCTCGATGTCGTCGCCGGACGCGAGGTCGCAGAACTGCAACACCCCGTGGACGGCGCGCCCGATGCTCGTGCCGTACCGTCCGCGCTGCCACGGTGGCAGATCGACGTTGACCGGACGTTTGTCGAGGCCGGGATCGTCGATCGCGTCTCGGTCACCGACGGCCGCCAGCTCCTCCGAGAGGCGGGTGGCGGCGATGCCCGTGCGTCGCGAGGCCCGGCGCAACACCTCGGTCCGCTCGGCAGCCCAGTCGGCTGGCTCGCTCCACTCGAGGTCGCCGACGATCGGGACGGGGGTGTCGATCTCCTGGATGTCGAAGGCCACCGACTGCGCCCCGGAGGCAGGGTCGGCGGCTCCCGCTGCGAACATCAGCTCGGCGGAGGTGAGCGGGCCCCAGTCGTCGTAGGTCTCGTTCGCCTTCGTGGGCGCACCACGGTGCAGCGAGACGACGAGGTGATCCGATGCCCTGGTGCAGGCGACGTAGAGCAGGCGACGGCGTTCGGCGTCGCCCATCTGTTCGTCGATCGGTTGGTGGGCGACGAACACGCCGTCGTCGCCGCGTCCGGCGAGCATCCACGTGTCGTTCGCCCAGACGACGCCGTTGGTGGTGACGCGTCGGGGCTTGGTGGTGAGGCCCGCCACGATCGTGATCGGGAACTCGAGCCCCTTGGCTGCGTGGATCGTCATCACCCGGACGGCGTCGTGGTCGTGCTCGGGCAGGATCGTGTCGGCGATCCGACTCTCCGACGCCTGGAGTGCCGCCCACTGCAGATACCGGCGCACCCCGTGGCCACCGGCATCGGCCCAGGCCCGCGCCTGCTCGATGACGTACCGCAGGCGGCGCCACACGTCGCGAGCGTCGGCGCCTGCCAGCGCCAGGTCGAACGAGCGGCGTTCGTCGGCGACCGCTGCCAGGAGATCGGCGGGCGATGTCCAGCCGATGCGTTCGGCGATCGAGCGGACGTGCCCGATCGCCTCGTGGACCGGGTGGTCGACGAGCTGTTCGGGCGGTGTCGCCCACGGATTCCAGGAACCGCCGAGCCGTTTCCAGTCCCAGAGTTCGACGTCGCTGCACCCGTAGAGCGGGCTGCGCAACGCCTCGATCAGCGTCAGCTCGTCGGTCGGGTCGTCGGCGGCGCGGAGCGCCATCATCAGGTGGCGGATCTCGGCGGTGGCGTACACGACCGAGGAGTTCTCGGCCCGGTACGCGAGACGAGCGCGGCTGAGCTCGGCCTCGAGTGAGGGCAGGGAGATCCGCGTGGGCAGCAGCACGCAGATGTCGCCGGGGCGGCACGGTCGCAGGCCTCCGTCGACCTCGTCGTGGACCGGCCAGCCTGCTGCGAGCGCGGTCGACACGGTGGCCGCCACGTCGCGCGCCTCGCGCTCGCGCAGCGCATCGGCAGCACCCATCTCGCCCGCCCGGCTCCGCGGCGTGAGATCGTGATGACGCTCGACGCCGAGTACCGACACCGTTCCGTGGGAGAGCAGGTCGTCGGGGCGACATGCGTCGAGCGGTTGGAACGCCGGCTGTGTGTCGGCTTCGAAGCTGATCAACTTCCCGAAGACGTCGTTGGCGAAGTCGATCACGGCCCGGGTGGAGCGGAAGTTGGCCGACAGGGTGACCCGATCGGCCCCGACCTGGTCGGCGGCGCGGAGGTACTGGGAGATGTCGGCTCGGCGGAAGCGGTAGATCGACTGTTTCGGATCGCCCACGATGAAGAGACGTCCGGGGAGTGGGGTGAGCTGTCGCCACGACGGTGGGCCGGCACCGTCAACAGCGACGACATCCTGGGCCGGGTCGTTCGGAGCGGCGGTGAGGCGGACCGCGATCTCCAGCTGGATCGGATCGGTGTCCTGGAACTCGTCGAGCAGGAGACGTTGGTACCGCTCGTGCAGCAGCCGGCGGACGGGCGGACGTTCGGCGAGCAGCCGACGGGCGAGCACCAGCAGGTCGTGGAACTCGAGCAGGCCGGCGCGTGCGCGCTCGGCCGCCGCGTCGAGCACGAATCTCCCGAGGACGGCGCCGAGCAGGAGCCGGCGGTGCCGGCGGACGTGTTCGAGGACCCGTCGCGCGGCGGCGCCGAGATCGATCTCGAGCGACTGGAGCGCCTCGAGGCTCGCCGGCCCGTCGACGCCGAACGTTGCCTTCCACTTGCCCTTGGCGCCGGGGAGCTGCTTGAGGCCGCCCCAGTGCCCGAAGCGGCGATCGAGTTCGACGATCAGCTCGAGGCGGGTGCGAACGCTGTCGGTGGACGCGAGCTGGTCGACGAGCGCGCCGATCTCGGTGGTGAGCCCGGCCTGGGTGTCGTCGGCGGGAACCGGCGTGGCGGCGATCAGCCGACCGAGTGCGATCACCGGATCGAGATCGACGCGCAGGGGACCCGGATCGGTGAGATCGACACGATCGTGCACGAGGTCCCAGTTGGACCGGAAGTCCTCGGCCATTCGGCGGGCGCCCTTGTCGAGCCCGAAGCCGTCGAACTCGCACAGTTCCACGAGCGCCCGGCCGCCCTCGACGAGCCCGCCTGCGGGATCGGGGTCGTCGAGCAGCCGGTCGAGCAGGTCGTCCCACTGCTCCTCGAACGCCAGGCCGCTCTCGAGTTCGTCGAGCACGGAGAACCCCGGTGGGAGGCCGGCGTCGATCGGGAAGTCGAACAGGATGCGTCGGGCGAACGAGTGCAGTGTGCCGATCGGGGCGTGGTCGAGCCGGTCGAGGGCGGCGAGCGCCTCGGGGCCACCGTCGTCGGCCAGCCGACTCCGGGTCCGGCTGCGCAGCTCCGCCGCTGCCTTCTCGGTGAACGTGATCGCGGCGATCGCCGTGATCGGCACACCGGACTTCACGAGGTTGACGATGCGCGCGACGAGCGAGCTGGTCTTGCCGGCGCCGGCGCCGGCCTCGACGAACAAGGTGGCGTCGAGGTCGTCGCTGATGCGCACCCGGGCGGTGTGGTCGGGCGGGTTCATGCGTCGCCTCCGCTCATGTGCCGTCGCCGTCCGGTCCGAACCAGGCGGCGAGCCGTGGGTCGTGGCGTTTGCGTTCCCACTCGGGCCATCGCTCGGCGGTGCCGAGATGGTCCGGCTCGCAGTACTCGCACGAGACGTAGAAACGGAATCCGGGCCGTTCGGGGCGGTTCGGGAAGAACCCGGCCTCGATCCCGGCCACGACGGCGCCGAGGGACGCAGCGACACGGGCATCGACCTCCGAGGTGATCAGGTAGCCCGGGCGCTCGTAGCCGCCCTTGCGCATCAGGCCGTACTCGGCGTGGACCACGGTGTCGTCGCCGCCGAAGCGTGCGCGTGCGGCGGCTGCGTAGCTCGGCAACTGGAACAGGGTGCCGCCCGCCGTGGGGTCGTCGGCCGACAGGTCCTTGTACTTCGATCGGCCGCCGGTCTTGTGGTCGGTGACGACGAGTGCGCCGTCGCGGGTGCGGTCGACGCGGTCGATCGAACCCTGCAGCTCGATCGGCCGGCCGTCGGGGAGCCGGATCACCACCGCGCCGTCGCCGCCGAAGCGCAGCTCGGAGGCCAACACCGTCGATCCGCGCTGGCGGACGAACCGGCTGTCGTGATCGAGCCAGTCGAGCAGGTCGGCGCACATGCGCGTGCGCTCGTCGGCCCAGAACGCGGGGCGACCCGTTCGCCCGCGCCGCTCGGTGGTCTCGCACACCTCGTCGAAGGCGGCGATCAGCGCCGCACGATGTTCGTCGGTCCACCCTTCGGCCGACGGCTGCGGCAGGGTGCCGTCGACCACCTGCGCGTGGAAGAGGTCGAGCGCCCGGTGATGTGCCGAGCCACGGTCGCGCGCCGTGATGCTGATCTCGGCTCCCGGCTCCTCGATCGGGTCGACCTCGAGCAGATAGTGGGCGAAGTACGCGTGCGGGCACGCAACCCAGGCCTCCAGTCGGCTCGGTGACACCGGGCCGTCGAGCATCGGGGGAGCGGCTCCGTTCAGGTCGCCGTCGAACTCGGTGAGTTCGTCGCTCGCACGTGCGTCTCGCAGGGCGAGACCTCGGGCGAGCACCGCGTCGGTCGTCGGATCGATGAACCGATCGAGGGGCGTTCCACTGCGAACCCGGTGGTAACGGGCGCGCAGCCGGTGTTCGGTGGGCGTGGCCGGGAACTCGGTGGTCTCGATGCCTGCGTGGTGCGAGGCGATCGCACGGACCCCCACCTCGTCGATCCAGTCGCCGATCCATCGTGATGGTTGCAGCTGCGCAGTGGCGCGCAGGTCGCCGCGGGGGTGGGTGAGGGTGACGGTGCTCGTTGCGAGCGTGGCGAGGAGGAGGCGGTGCATCCTGGTCGCCAGGGCGTCGGCGGTGGGAAGGCCCGCCAGTTCGCGATCGGCCTCCGACAGCAGCGGGTCGCTCCGCGGGGTCGGCGGGAGCAGACCGTCGGCCGCGCCGACCACGACGACCACGTCGACGTCGAGCCCGACGGCACCAGCGAGCGGCCCGACGGTGACGCCGTTGCCGACTCGGCCTTCGCGCGCCGGGCTGGCGTCGAGTTCGGCTTCGAGGGTGGTTCGGAACTGGTGGCGGGTGACCGGCTCGCCGATCGGATCGAGGTGGCCGAGGCGGTCGAGGGCGAGGGTCAGCGCCTCCCAGGCCCGGTACTCGGCTTCGGGCAGGCGCTCGATCGTGTGTCGGCCGAGCCACCGCTCGACCTGGTCGTTGCACCAGGTCGACCACTCCGCCCACCGACGGCGTGCGGAGGGCCGGCCGAGTTCGGCGCGGAGTTCGGCAACGTACGACCGCAGGGACGTCGCCGAGGCCGACCATCGTTCGCTGGTGGCGATCGCCCCGAGGCGGCGGTCCCAGTCGTCGTCGCGCGCGATGCCGGCGGCGCGGCTCACGCGCTCCCAGCTCGCTGTGGGCAGGTAGGCGCCGTCGGCGTCACGGGCGGGCACGTCGGCGAGCAGGTCGAAGAGGTTGCGCCGACGAAGCCCTCGACGGTCGACGTCGAGCAGGTCGAGCACGAGACGCGGTGCGAGGCGTTCGACGACGGTGGTGCCGGGTCGGCCGTTCCAGGGGATCTCGGCCGTGGTGAGGTGGTGTTCGACGAGCCGTGCGTACGGGCGCTGCGCGGGCCACAGGACGGCGATGCGCTCGAACGGGGTGCCGGCTCGGGCGGCGTCGAGGACCACGCGGACAGCGGCGCGGGTCTCGTCGTCGGCGTCGGTGCTCGAGATGATCGCCGTGGGTCGCGCCGCCGGGGCGACCGGCTCGCCGGCGCGGACGATCGCGTCGAGTTCGGTGATGATCGCTCGTGCGTCGGCATCGGCGGAGGGCTCGCCGGTGAGCTGCATCACCAGGTCGACGGGGAGGTGACGCCCGAGCGCTCGGACGAAGGCGAGTGCGAGGCCGGACAGCTCGCTCGGCAGGTACAGCACGAGATTGCGCAGGCCGTCGGGGAGATCACGCTCGACGATCGAGGTGGCGAGGGAGAACAGGTCGGCCTCGTCGTACCAGTCGGCCTCGAGTGCAGCGGTGACCGCATCACTCACCCGCAGTACCTGTCGCCCCCGTTGCGATTCCTCGCCGAGACGATGGCGCGCCGCCGGACCGGCGAGGCGGAGTTCGCCGTGGAGCTCTCGTAGGGCGACGACCGTGGACGGGTGCGTGGCCATCGGACCGAACGGACCGGGATCGTCGGCGAGGACGGCGCCGATCGCCAGGTCGACGACCGGTGTCGACATGGGTGAACGGCCGGCGGCAGCGAGCCCCGGGCCGGCGACGAGTTCGGCGAGCCGGTTGAGCGTGACCATGTCGACGCCGACCACTCCGCCCGCGCGGCCGAGGGCCCGCCGGGCCATCACCCCGCAGGTGTTGGTGGGCACGGCGACGGTGACGGGCGCGAGCGGGTCGGAGCCCTTCGCCTCGGCGATCGCCGCAGCGAGGGCGCCCAGCGCGTCGGGAGGTGCGACCAGAGCCGCCGAGATCGTCACATCCCCGATGGTAGGGAAGGGGTGTCACAGCCCTGCGCTCTACGATCGGATTCGTGCTGATCAGACGAGCCCGTCCCGAGGACACCGGCCGCGCGTGCGTCACGGCGATGCGTTCGTTCGTCGACGATCCGGTGATGCGCTGGCTGTATCCGGAGGACGACGTGTTCCTCGCTCCCGGTGGCTCCGTGTTCCGCCCGGCCATGTCGGGGTGGATCGGGCTCGGCGAGGTGTGGTGCAGCGACGACGTGGCCGGCGTCGCCGTGTGGATCCCGCCGGGACGTCCGGAGATCGAGTTCGCCGACGACCCCGACTCGCCGCCGGTCCCGCCCGATCGGCTCGAACGGTTCGGGATCATCGGCGAGGCGATGGCGGCGCACACGCCCGACGAGCCGCACTGGTACCTCCAGTTGCTCGGCACCCACCCCGACTGGCAGCGCCAGGGTCTCGGCGCTGCGCTGATGGACGTCGTGTTCGAGCGGGCGGAGGCGGAGGGTCTGGCGTGCTACCTGGAGACCGAGACCGTCGAGAACGTCGCCTACTACCGACGCCACGGCTTCGACGTCCGCTCCGAGTGGGACCTTGCCGGCGGCCCGCACATGTGGGGCATGTACCGGCCCGCCGACTGACCGTTCTCGTGAACTCGTTGCGGCCCAGGGCCGCAACGAGTTCACGAGAAGCGGGTCGTCATGTGGTGCGGGCGGCTTCGGCGCGGGAGCGGAGGTCGCTGACGGCGTGTTCGAGGCCCTCGGGGTCCTTGTAGAGGGCACTCCCGGCGATCAGGACGTTGGCCCCCGCGGCCGCCGCACCGGCGATCGTCGACGGGCCGATCCCGCCGTCGACCTCGAGATCGACGGTGTCCCCCAGGCCGGCATCGTCGATCATCGAGCGGATCTCGGCGATCTTCGGCTCCATCGTGGGGATGTAGGCCTGGCCGCCGAAGCCCGGATTGACCGTCATCACCAGCACGAGGTCGACGAGGTCGAGGACGTGGGAGATCGCGGAGGCGGGCGTCGCCGGGTTGAGGGCGACGGCGGCGTTGGCGCCGAGGTCGTTGATGTTGCCGAGCGTGCGGTGCAGGTGCGTGCACGCCTCGGCGTGCACGATCAGGCGTGAGCAGCCGGCCTCGATGTACTGCGCCGCCATGACGTCGGGCGTGTACACCATCAGGTGCGCCTCGAACGGCACGCTGGTGTGCCGCCGAGCCGATGCGATCACGTCGGGTCCGAACGTGAGGTTGGGCACGAACTGGCCGTCCATGACGTCCCACTGGATCAGATCGACGCCCGCGGCCTCGAGCGCGGCGACCTCGTCACCGAGCTTCGAGAAGTCGGCGGGCAGGACGGACGGTGCGATCTGGATCGGTCGGCTCATCGACCGGGCAACCTACTGTTCCTGCCCGTCGGCGTCCGCCTCGCGGTTCCACTCCTCGTCGGCCTCGTCCCAGCCGGCGTTGCGTTCCTCGACCCGCTCCTTCCAGTGCTCGGCCTCCGCCCGGGATGCGTACGGTCCCAGCGTTTGGTCGTAGGCGCCACGCTCGGAGGCGGGAACCGCCACCCGACGTTCGAGATCCCAGTACCACTCGGTGTCGTCGCTCATGGATCCAGTGTCGCGCATTCGCCCTCGTCGGCCCGCCCGGGCCGTCGTCGCACTCCCGTCGCCGTACGCTGAACGGATGCAGCTGACCCCTGATCGTCTCGTCGCGGGCGGCGACGCCATGGCCCGAGCCACCGATGGGCGGGTGGTGTTCATCGATGGCGCGCTGCCGGGCGAACTGGTCGAGGTGGAGATCGTGTCCACGAAGAAGGACTTCGCGACGGCCACCGTCGTCGAGATCATCGAGCGGTCGCCGTTGCGTGACTCGCCGTCGTGTTCCCACCGGCGTGCCGGATGCGGCGGGTGCGACTGGATGCACCTGCAGCCGACGGCCCAACTCGACGCCAAGGTCGAGATCGTGATCGAGTCGTTGCGCCGGGTGGGTCGGCTCGACCAGGCGGTCGCCGAGGGCATCGTGCAGCGCGGGGAGGCGGTGACGCCGTTCGGCTACCGCACGACGATTCGCGTGGTCGGCGGACCAGACGGATCGGTCGGCTTCCGCGAGCAGGCGTCCGATCGGGTGGTGCCGGTCACGAGCTGTCCGGTGGCGGAGTCGAAGCTCTCTCGGCTGCTGTCGGTGATCGAGGCCGACGAGGGCGCGGAGCTGACGCTGCGGACCTCCGTGGCCACCGGCGCGGTGACGGCGATCTGGGACAAGCGGTTCCGCAAGTCGATCCGTGGCATCCCGTCCGAGGTCCACATCGGCGAGCGGGCGTGGCTGGTCGAGCGTGTCGCCGGCCACGACCTGAAGGTGTCGGCCGGATCGTTCTTCCAGTCGGGCCAGCAGGCCGCGGAACTGCTGGTCGCTGCGGTGTCGGAGGCTGCCCCGGAGCTCGCAGCCGCCCGCCACGCCGTCGACGCGTACGGCGGGGTCGGCCTGTTCGCCGCGACCGCGATGGCGGAGTGTGAGCACGTGACGGTGATCGAGTCCAGCGCCTCCGCCTGCCGCGACGCCGAACACAATCTGCAGGGTCGCGAGGCGAGCGTGGTCCGCGCCGAGGTCACCGGATGGACACCTCCCGACGGGTCCGGCCCGACGCCCCCCGTCGACGTGATCGTCGCCGATCCGGCCCGGCCGGGCCTCGGCCGACCCGGTGTGGCAGCGCTGGCCGCCGCACAGGCACCCGTCGTCGTGCTGGTGAGTTGTGACCCGGTCTCGCTGGCCCGCGACGTCACGCTGATGGCCGACGCCGGCTACCGACCCGAACGGGTCGAGGTGCTCGATCTGTTCCCGAACACCCATCATGTCGAGACCGTGACCCGGTTCGTTCCGGCCGTCACCTGAAATACTGTGATCAGAACTTCATCCGGGAGGACGCCCTGCAACGAATAGACGATGTGAGACGCGAGTACACCGAGGCATCCGACGCGGCACTGGTCGTGTCGATCGGTCGCTATCAGCAGGCCGCGCTCGCCGAGGCGTACCGTCGCCACGCCGGAGCCTGCTTCGGTTTGGCGAAGCGCCTGCTCAGCGACCATTCGCGTGCCGAGGAGATCGTGCAGGAGGTGTTCGTCCGGCTCTGGAACGAACCGAACCGGTACGACCCGGAGCGGGGGACGCTGCGGAGCTTCCTCCTCGCCCACACCCACGGACGGTCGGTCGATCTCATTCGCGCCGACGCCTCCCGGCGCAGCCGCGAGGAGAAGGAAGCCCGTCAGCAGGCGGTCGGCGGTTACGACATCTCCCACGAGGTGTGGGACATCGCACTCGCCGGTCACGTGCGCGAAGCGATGGAAACTTTGCAGCAGGGTGAGCGTGAAGCGATCGAGCTGGCATATTTTGGCGGTTTGACCTACAAGGAGGCTGCGGAGCGGCTGGGTGAGCCCGAAGGCACGGTGAAGAGCCGGATCAGGTCGGGTCTCAAGCGGCTCCGTGTCGAACTCGTACAGGCCGGCGTGAGCATCGGGACCGATTGACGATGAGTGGAGAGATGGACGACATGGCCGGATCCCCCGGAGACACCTACGACATCGACGAACTGCTGGGCGCGTACGCCCTCGACGCAGTCGACCTCGACGAGCGCGACCGGGTCGACGACTACCTGGCCGTCAACCCCCGTGCGCAGGCAGAGGTGCAGGCTCACCGTGAGGTTGCGACGATGTTGGCGTTCACCGGCATGGACGCTCCCGACGACCTCTGGGGGCGCATCGCCGACGAGATCGGCGAGCAGGCGCCCCCGCCGGGCCCCGAACTCGCGAAGGTCATGTCGTTCGACGAGCACCCTCGGCGTCGACGCATCGCTGCAGCCGCTCCCTGGATCGTCTCGGCGGCCGCCGCTGCCGTGATCGGTTTCGTGGCGATCGGCCTCGTCGCCGACCGTGCCGACGCTCCGAACGAACCGATCGCCAGCGCGTTCGAGGCGGCGCTCGCCGATCGCGACTCGGTGACGACGGTGCTGGTGTCCGATGCATCCGATGCATCGGCCGAGGCGGTCATCGACCAGGACGGACACGGCTTCGTCGCAGCGCTCGACCTTCCGACCCTGCCCGACGGCCAGACGTACCAGCTCTGGGGCGTCGTCGACGACGGCCAGGTGATCTCGCTCGGCATCTTCGGTCCGAATCCCGAGTTGGAGACCTTCACGGTCGAAGGATCGGTCTCTGCGCTCGCGATCACCATCGAGCAGTACCCGGGCGTCGTCAGTGACGGCAATCCCGAAGGAGCCTTCGTCGGCGCCTTCTGACCCGCCGGAAACCCCGCCGTGCGATGAGCGAACCCACCGGATACGGGGGTGTGGCTCACCGGCGGGAGGCCGGACGGCGTGCGATGAGCGAATCCACCGGATACGGGGGGTTGGCTCATCGCTGGAGACGGTCGGGTCGTAGCCTGTCGGGGTGCTGACACCGGTCTGTTCCGAGGAAGTTCGTGTTGCGATCGACGAGGGGCGCCCGGTGGTGGCGCTCGAGTCGACGATCTTCTCGCATCTCGGGTTGCCCTCGCCCGCCAATCGTGAGGCGCTGGAGCGCTGTTCGGCGGCGGTGCGCACCGGGGGAGCGGTTCCCGCCGTGACGGCGGTGCTCGACGGCGTGGTTCGTCTCGGGCTCACCGAAGCGGAGCACGAACGGATTCTCGGCCCGGCTCGCAAGGCGGCCGAACGCGACGTCGCCGTTGCGGTCGGTCAGCGGTGGGAACTCGGTGCGACCACCGTGTCGGCGTCGGTGGCGATCGCTGCGGCCGCTGGCGTGTCGGTGTTCGCGACCGGTGGTATCGGCGGCGTGCACCGTGGCGCCGAGGTCACCGGCGACATCTCCGCCGATCTCGACGCCATCGCATCACATCCGGTCGTCACGGTCTCCGCAGGCGCGAAGGCGTTTCTCGACCTGCCCCGCACACTCGAGTTCCTGGAGGCCGCGGGCGCCCCGGTGCTCGGTTGGCGCCACGACTGGTTCCCCGCCTTCTACACCCGCTCGTCGGGCCTCCCGGTCCCGCACCGTGTCGAGTCGGCCGACGAGGTCGCCCGCATCTTCGCCGCCCGCAGCCGTGCCGACTCGGGGATGCTGCTCACGGTGCCGATCCCCGAGGACGCCGAACTCGACGCGTCCGAACTCGACGCCGTGCTCCGCGATGCACTCGAGGAGTGCGAGCGCGCCGGCGTCACCGGGGCGGCGGTGACGCCCTTCGTGCTCGGCCGTATCGGGTCGGCCACCGAGGGCCGCAGCATCCCGGCGAACCTCGCACTGGCCGAGAACAACGCCGCAGTGGCTGCCGAGGTCGCGGTGGCGATCGCGGAGTCCTGACCGCCGGGGGCCGAGTCCCTCCGAGGACTCAACCGAGGCGACGCATCCTTCGTTCGACGCGGTCGAGGAACGCCGCCCGCTGACGATCCGATGCCGAGTCGATGCCGTACATCGCCAGCCAGGTCGTCCGCGCCGCCGGGTGGCACATCGTGCGCAGGCTCCTCGTCAGGGTTCGCTTTCCGGCCTCGCCCTCGATCATGTTGATCCACTTCGGCGACCCGTGGGTGGTGACCGCGACCAGTCGCCGGACATTGCGCAGCCCGGGGCGGAGGCGATTCGCTCCGTCGGGGAGCGTCCAGGCCACCCCGTTGACCCACACACGGTCGATCCAGCCCTTCAGCATCGCCGGCTGCGCCGACCACCAGGTGGGGTAGACCAGCACGAGCGTGTCGCACCAGCGCAGATCGTCGGCGTAGCGCGCCAGCGACGGATCGGAGCCGAGCTCCAGGTGGCGAGCGTGGTCGACGGCGGTGAACTCGGGGTCGAAGCCTTCTGCGTACAGGTCGGTGCACCGGACCTCGGCCCCGGCGGCGGCCAGACCGGCGAGCGCGCGGTCACGAACCGCAGCGACGAACGACTCCTCGAGCGGGTGACAGTGGATGACCAGTGCCCTCGTCATCGCAACCCGGCCATCTCGCGTTCGACCCTGGCTGCGAACTCGTCGCGCTGCGCCGGCGTCGACGTGTCGATCGCAAAGAGGCCGAGCCAGCTGCTCCTCACCCGGTAGCCGCACGACAGCCGCAGCGCTCGGGTGATGATGCGCCGGCCGTTGTCGTTGACCAGGCGCACGTACCACCGCGGCGAGCCATAGGTGGAGATGCCGACGAGGTGACGCACCTGGCCGAGCCCGGGGCGTACCCTGCCGGTGCGCTCGTCGAACCGGAAACCGACGCCCGGCACCATCACCCGCTCGAGCCATCCCTTGAGGATCGCCGGGAGGCCGCTCCACCAGGTCGGGTACACGAAGACCAGGGCCTCTGCCGTCGTCACCACGGCGGCATGACGGGCGACCATCGGGTCGAGGATCGGCTCGTCGCCGTGGTAGGCGTGGCGCTCGTCGGCGGTCATCGCCACGACGAAGCGTTCGGCGCAGAGGTCCAGCAACTCGACGTCGTGACCTGCGGCGCGCAACCCGGAGACCGCCCGGGACGCGAGCGCGTGGCAGTAGCTGTCGGCCGACGGGTGGGCGACGATGACGGCGACGAGCATCGTCAGTCGTTGGTGGGCAGCACGGGAACCGCGTCGCGATCCGAGGGCTTGGAACGCAGCGAGAGCAGCTGGGTGATCGCCACGAACAGCAGCAGTGCGGCGAACATGATGTTCGACAGTGAATCGCTCATCCGGTCGGAGATCGTCGCGCCGATCACGGCGGTGACCGCGCCGCAGGCACCGACGACGGCGGCGACGGGGATGTCGGCGTTGGCCTTCTTGCGGTTGCGGATCGTTCCCATGATCGATGTCGGCACGATCACGGCGACCGACGTGCCCTTGGCCAGGGCGGGAACCATCCCGAGGCCGACGACCATTGCCGGCACCATGATCACGCCGCCGCCGATGCCGAGCAGCCCCGCCAACGTGCCGGTGACGAAGCCGACGAGCACCAGCAACAGCGCCGAGACGACGGTCAGTTCCGCACGACCGGTGGAATCCGAACTGATCAGCAGCCGGGTCGCGGTGGCGAGCACCGTGATCACGAACACCATCACCAGCACGTTCTTCGGAATCACGTGCAGGAGCTGGGTGCCGACGATCGCGCCGACGATCGCGCCGATCGCGAGGAAGAGCGCGACCGGCCAGTCGACGTTGCCGTGGGCGAGGTAGGTGACGAGGCTCGCGAGTGCGATCGGCAACGTGGCGGCGAGCGAGGTGCCGTGGGCGAGCCGACGCTCCATGTGGGCGAAGCCGACGAGGCCGGGCACGATGATCAGCCCGCCGCCGACGCCGAACAGACCACCCAGCAGCCCGGCTGCCACGCCGACGAGTGCGGCATGGCTGAGTTTGACGGAACTGTTCGAGAGTGGCACCGACCACGAAGATAGGTGCCCGACCCGGACTCGACGCATTCGTCGGTCCGCTGCGGCGGACGGCGAGCCGTGGATCAGCGGTGCAGGAGCCCGCGCAGGCGCTCGGCGACCTCGGGCCAGTCGTCGGTCGTGACCGAGTAGGACGCGGTGTCGCGGAGCCGGTCGCCGTCGCCCGCATGGGTCGAGCGGCGATGGCGCCGCAACACGCCCTCGAACTCGGCGCCGATGCGTTCGATCGCTCGCCGGCTCTGCGCATTGCGGGCATCGGTGCAGATGGCGACCCGCTGCACCTGCCACACCTCGAACGCGTGGGTCAGGAGGAGCAGCTTGGCCTCGGTGTTGATCGGGCTCCGCTGAGCGTTGCCGGCGAGCCACGTTCCTCCGATCTCGACCTCGTCGGGATCCGGCCGCGAGAGCGGCCACAGTGGGTTGAGGAACCGGGTGCATCCGACCACGGCACGATCGGCCACACGCCGCTGGACGAACGGAGCGGCCCGGCCGTTGGCGGCGTCGTCGAGGAGCCAGTCGACATAGGCGGCAGCGTCGGCGGGGCCATCGGGCACCTGGGTGTAGGCGAACGTCGAGCGGTCGCCGCTGCCCGCTGCCGCCAGATCGTCGACGTGGTCGACCCGCAGCGGTTCGAGGACGACGAACTGTCCGGACAACACACCGACGGCGAGCTGGTTCACCGCACCAGTGTGGCGCACCGGCACCGCCGCGACGCCGGTCGGATTCTGCGGGGACGCTCGCGGTACCGTGCACCGATGGCTGCCCCGACCGTCGACGACCTGTTCGACGACTCCACGATCCTGCCCACCGACCCCCTCGACGAGGCCGGGTCACCGTTGGAGGTCCTCCACGACCGCGAGTACCGGGTTCGTGCGTTCCGCAAGGCGGACGACGTGATCCTGATCCGGGGCGCGGTGCGCGACCAGAAGCCGCCCGGGCTGTATCTCGACACCGATCCGGACCCGCTGACGATCCACCACATGCAGATCGACCTCGAGATCGCGTTCCCGACGCTCGAGATCATCGGCGCGGAGGTCGGTATCGAGGTCCACCCGAACGCCGAGTGCCCGAACATCGAGAGTCACTACGACAAGCTCGTCGGGTTGTCGATCGCCCGCGGCTTCACCCACAAGGTCCGCGAGCTCTTCGGTGGTCCGCGCGGCTGTACCCACACCACGGCGTTGCTGCAGGCGATGGCCCCGGTCGCGATCCAGTGCATCTGGTCGATGCGGGCGTCGAGCGCTCGCCGTGACGGCTCCAGCGCCGACCCGGCGCAGATGACGCCCGAGCAGCGGCGGATGTCGTGGCAGATGAACCTGAACACGTGCCACGTGTGGGCCGAGGACGGCCCGCAGGTCGCGACGCTGGAGGCGGGCGGTGACTTCGAGCCACCGATCTGGGCGGCGGAACGCATGGTCCAACTCGGTCTGAAGCCCGGAGACTGGCGTGACCGCATGCGCGGCGACTGATCACGCCCGGGCGGACGGAATCGGAGTGTGTCGAACGCGGTCCCACCTGGCACACTGTGCCACCACATGGTGGTCATAGCTCAACAGGTAGAGCACCAGGTTGTGATCCTGGCGGTTGGGGGTTCAAGTCCCCTTGGCCACCCCAAACGCAGGCCCTGACGGGGTACGGACACGAGGTGCGGAGCGGCACTTCGTTCGGTACCCTGTCAGGCCGCTTGCTTCTCTAGCTCAATGGCAGAGCAGTGGACTCTTAATCCATTGGTTCTGGGTTCGAATCCCAGGGGAAGCACCACCTGAGTACCAGCAGGAGTCGGACCCCGGCCGTGAGGGCCGGGCGGCACCGACGGACCACTCGACATGGGCACGACCCGGGGCGCGTCATGGTGTGGGAAGCTCCGGGCGTGACGTTGCCGCCCGACAACCACGTGCACACCGAGTTCTCGTGGGATGCGAGCAACGGTTCGATGCGGGCCTCGTGCGAGCGGGCGATCGAACTCGGGCTGCCGTCGGTCGCGTTCACCGAACACGTCGACATGGCGGCCTGGGCGATCCACGACCCCGGCACCGCAGCTGATCCGAGAATCGCTGTGGGTCTCGACGACCGCGGTTGCTTCACCGCGCCGATGATCGACACCGACGCGTACTTCGACGCGATCGAGCGGTGTCGGTCGGAGTTCCCTGCGCTCAGGATCCTCACCGGTCTCGAGATCGGTGAACCGCACTGGTTCCCCGAACAGACCGCCTCGCTGCTGGCCTCCGGGAGGTTCGACCGCGTGCTCGGTTCGCTCCACTCGACGAACGTCGACGCCGAGGTCCGGCTGCTCGACGAGTGGTACGCGGAGGTGACGACACGCGAGCAGGACGCCGCAGCCGTCCGGTCGTACCTCGCCGCGGCGATCGAGCTCGTCGAGGCCACCGACGTGTTCGAGGTCTTCGCCCACATCGACTACGTCACCCGCCAGATCGAACGGGCTGGTCGCCGCCACGATCCGACGCGGTTCGAGGAGGAGTACCGAACGACGTTGCGGGCGATCCGCGACGCCGGACGGGTGCTCGAGATCAACACCCGCCGGCCGCTGGACGCAGTAGTCCTGACCTGGTGGTACGAGGAGGGCGGCGCCGCGGTGTCCTTCGGTTCCGACGCCCACGAGGGGTCACGCGTCGGCCACGGCTTCGCCGCTGCTGCGGCGATGGCCGAAGCGGCTGGTTTCCGTCCGCAGGCCGATCCGCTCGACTTCTGGCGCCGCTGAGCGCGGGTCAGGCCCGCAGGAGGTCCTTGGCGATGGCGACGATCTGGATCTCGTCGGTGCCGGCGTAGATCTGGAGCACCTTGGCGTCACGGGCGAGCTGTTCCACCCGGAACTCGCTCATGTACCCGTTGCCGCCGAACAGCTGGACCGCCTCCATGGCGACCTCGGTGGCGGCTCGAGCCGAGTACAACTTCATCGCGGAGGCCTCGGCCAGGGTCATCGTCTCGCCGGCCGCGCCCATCTCCATCGTGCGGAACACGAGGTTCTGTACGTTGAGGCGGGCGACCTCCATTCGGGCGAGCTTCTCCTGGATCAGCTGGAACTCGCCGATCGGCTTGCCGAACTGCACGCGGTCCTTCGCGTACTGGACGCTCAACTGCAGGCACTCCTCGATGATGCCGAGCGCCATCGCGGCGACACCGGAACGCTCCTGCTGGAACGTCGCCTTGGCGCCGTCGCGCCCGCCGGCCGGCAGGTCCTCGGTCTCGCCGATCAGGCGGTCGCGGCCGACGCGCACGTCGTCGAGGAACAGCTCACCGGTGGGGGAGGAGTGCATGCCCATCTTGCGCAGTGGTTTCGACTGCTCGAAGCCCGGCATGCCCCGGTCGAGCACGAACGACAGCACCTTGCGCTGCTCGGGCGGCGTCTCGCCGTCGTCGAGCTTGCAGATGAACACCGTCGTGTCGGCGTACGGGCCGTTGGTGATGAAGGTCTTCGACCCGTTGAGGACGTACTCGTCGCCGTCGCGTCGGGCGGTCGAGCGCATGGAGCCGAAGGCATCGGAGCCGCTCCCCGGCTCGGTGATCGCCCACGCGCCCACCTTGTCCATCGTGAGCAGATCGAGGGCCCAGCGCTCCTTCTGGGCGATCGTGCCCTTCGACATGATCGCCGCCGAGGTGAGCCCCATCGACACCCCCATCGCGGTCACCATGCCCGGACACACCCGGCACAGCTCGATGATCGGGATCAGCGACATGCCGCCGCCGTCGCCGCCAGCGGACGCGCCGCCCGTGTCGACGTCGTCACCGGCCTCGATCGCTCGCTCGCGCTCGATGCGCCGCTTGAAGCCGTCGCGGGCCATCGCGTCCATGCCGAACGTCGCGAACATCTTGCGCAGGATGTCGTACGGCGGCAGGTCGCCGTGTTCGAGTTCGTCGACGTGGGGGCGGATCTCGTCGTCGACGAAGCGCTTCACGGCGTCGCGGATCATCTGGTGTTCGTCGCTCCACTGGTACATCGTGTGCCCTCCTCGGGTCTCGGACCGTCGAACTGATCGTACGCAACGGTTGCTCGTGAACAAGATGCGTCCCTGGTGCGCGGCTTGTTCACGAGAACGGCGGGGATCGGCCGCGCCGGGCCGGTCAGCGGCTCCAGCTCCGGTCGTCGCGGTACCGGCCGACGTTGAGCGGGGTCGAGTGCTGGCGACGTTGCCGGCGGCTGCTCGTGGCGAACACGAGCAGGGCAGCGCCGACGAGCGCGATCACCGCCAGCAGCAAGGTCAGATTGCGATGGTGGGTCGCCAATCTCGGTATCACCCCCATCCAGGGGTCGTCGGAGAACGCCGGCAGCACGGCGAGGGGGATGATCCACCCGAACAGCACGAGTGAGCCCGCCAGGCTCGCCAACCCGACGCCGAGCGCGAACGTGCCCTCTCCTCGCTCAGGGCGCAGCACGATTCCCACCAGCAGGATCAGAACTCCCAGCCCGCCGAGGCCCAGGGCGAACCAACCGAGCCAGTCGCTCAGGAAGGCCATCGAGCCGACGCGCTGCACGGGGAGTGTGAGCGGAGCGGCCTCGCCCACGCGCTCGTCACGCACGATCGTCACCTGTTCCTCGGCGGTGATCAGGACGAGTTCGTCGGTCTTGCCGAGCAGCCGGGCGTGGCCCTCGGCGACGAAACGACTCATCAGCGCGGCGCCGTCGGGAATGCGGGCGATCTCCTCGATGAAGCCCTTGAGCTGCAACGGCGACTGCTGCAGCGTCGGCGCATCGGCACTCGCGACGATCGTGGCGATCTGGCCCCGGATGTCCTCGTCGCCCAGGATCGACAGCGCGACGCCGGAATCGTCCGCAGGCGTGAACGCCACCCGCTGGAGCCACCAGGCGCCGATCGCGAGCGCGATCAGGACCGCACCGACGATCAACACGAGGCCTCCGAGCGAACGGCGCATTTTGAGAGTCTGACAAATTCAGCGCGTAACCTTGAATCGTGCAGCGACCCGGCTTGTTCCACATGTTGATCCGAGGGGCGTTCCGGCGCTGTCCGTGGTGTGGTGGACGGGGGGCGTTCTTCGTCGGTTGGTTCAAGAAGGCCGACTGTTGCCAGACCTGCGGTCTCGATTGGCGCCGCAACGACGTGGGCTACGAACTCGGTGCGGCAGCGATCACGGCGATCATCACCTTCGGCCCGCTGATGCTCGTGCTGGGCGGCATGGTTGCCTACACCTGGCCCGACGTGGCGGTCGGGCCGATGTTCGCCGTGCTCGTCGTGCTGGCCGTCGCCCTTCCGCTGCTCCTGTACGGATCGGCGTATCTGATGTGGCAGGCGATCGACATCATGATGCGTACCCCGACGCCGCTCGACTTCGAGATCGTCGGCGGCCACGACGCCGACGGTGCGACGACCGCCCCGACGTCCGATCGCTCCGCGGCCCCAGAGCCCGACTGACGGATCAGCTCGCCGCGTAGGGGCGGCGCCCGATGCCGCCATCGCGCAGCCAGAAGCCCGTCAGGTTGCGGTCGAGGTGTTCCTGGCGCCAGGAGAGCATCGCCTGAGCCAGCGGCAGCACGACACCGGGATCGTGCACCTCGGTCCGCCACGTCGGATCCTCGGCCAGGTCGTAGCAGCGCCAGGTGCCGTTGCCGAACTGGACGTAGGCGTGCGTGGCGGTTCGGATCACGGCGAGGTTGTTGCGATCGCTGCGTCGGTCCCACGGATCGTCGGTCTGACCGGCGGCCACCAACGCATCGCGCCAGTCCCACTCCCAATGGGCTCCGTCGCGCCACACGCTGGGCGTCACCCCGTCGAGGAAGGGTGTCAGCGGGTGCCCGTCGCACTGTGCCGGCACCTCCTCGCCGAGGAGGTGGCAGATCGTCGGGAAGATGTCGACGTTCTCCGTGAACTGCTCGACCACGGTCCCGGCAGCGCCGAGGCGGCGCGGATCGCGGACGATGCCGACGATGTGGTAGCTGGCTTCGAAGAAGCCGGCCTTCTGGATCAGCCCCTGGTCGCCGAGCTGCTCGCCGTGATCGGCGGTCACCACGATGATGGTGTTGCTCCACTGGCCGGACCGGCGCAGCGCGTCCCACACCCGACCCAACTGGTCGTCGACCTCGCTGCACATGCCGAAGTACTGCGCCCGGAGCCGCGCGAGTTCGACCGGATCGGTCGGCGCGGCAGCCTCGGGATGCTGGAGCAGCGACCGGTGGAGGCCGTGGAGTTCGTCGCCGACCGGCACCGGTGCGGGCAGTTCGTCGGGATCGTAGGCCTGTGACCAGTGGCCGGCGGCGGCGTACGGAGGGTGGGGCCGCAGGTACGACGCATGGGCGAACCAGGGCTCGTCCTGGTGGTCGATCCAGTCGAGGAGCCGATCGGTGAGGAACGCAGAGTGCGACAGCTCCGCCGGCCGTTGCGGCTCGGTCTGGAGCGCATGCGTGCCGTCGGCGACGTCGTGGCCCTGTTCGACGAGCCACCGCACCCACAGCTCGCCGTTGCCCCGCAGGTCGAGGCCGACGTCGAAGCCGGGCAGGATCTCCTCGTAGTCGGACAGTCGAGGATCGTCCGGATCGGTCACCGTCCGGGGATCGACGCCCTGGTCGGTGTAGCCGAACAGCGTCGGGGCCCACCCCGCGCGCCGAGCAGCGCGGGCAACGTTGTCGAATCGATCGTCGAGCGGCGTGCCGTTGGCCACGACCCGATTGGTCATCTGGTACGTGCCGGTGTAGAGCGCGGCCCGACCCGGCGAGCACGGGGCCGCCTGGGCGTAGTGGTTGGCGAGTCGGATCCCCTCGGCGGCGAGCGCGTCGAGATTCGGGGTGCGGACCACCGGGTGTCCGGCGCAGCTCAGGCAGTCGCCGCGGTACTGATCCAGGGTGACCAGCAGGACGTTCGGGCGGCTCACGACCCGCGAGCCGCCACGGCGTCGATCGCCGGGAGCCAGTGGTCGAGCGGGGGGACCTCGGCGCCGGGCACCTTCGCGCCGTCGTCGGCGCGCCGGAGCGCGACCGCTGCGGCCCAATCGGGGGTGGTGTCGGCTGCTCGTACCTCCTCGGGCGACATCGGTCCCCCCTGCGCAGCAAGGGTCGCGATGCTGCCGGGGGAGAGCGCGTCGCCGTACGTGGGATCGGCCGCGACGAGATAGCGCTTGGCGTCGACGTGCGCTTCGACGAGGAAGGCCACGCGGTCGCCCAGCAGGTTGCGTACGGCGCGGGCGCCGAGTCGGTGGTGTTCGGGCTGGCCGGGACCGTCCCATGGGTGGGCGAGGTCGTGGACGAGCCCGGCGACCTGCAGCTCGAGGTCGTCGGGGTGTGTCGCCTCGAGGAGGGCAGCCGTCTGCAGTCCGTGGTCGAGCTCGGAGAAGGCGAGGCCCTCGTCGGAACCGAGGACTGCCAGCTCTCGGAGATGTTCCACGAGGTCGCCTGCGGTGTCGAAGGCGCGGGTGGCGCGGTGCATGTCCGAAACCTAGGCGGCGGGAGCGTACGAACCGCGACCGGTCGGTGCGATCAGCCCTGGAGCTGCGCGAGCGACGCGCACGTTCGTTCGGACAATGCTTGTACGAACCTGTGTTCGTCAACTACACTCGTGTCATTCGGTCGTCCCGAGCGGCCACATCACCCGATCAACCCTGTGACACCCCTTCTCTACGGTGCACATCATCAACCGCAACGGGTTCGCCCCACCGCACGACGAAAGTGAGAACCACATGAGCAACGACCGTGAAAAGGCGCTCGACATGGCGCTGGCCCAGATCGACAAGCAGTTCGGCAAGGGCGCCATCATGAAGATGGGCGAACGCACCAACATGGCCATCGAGGTCATCCCGACCGGGGCCCTGTCGCTCGACCTGGCCCTGGGTGTCGGCGGTCTGCCGCGGGGTCGCGTCGTCGAGATCTACGGCCCGGAGTCGTCGGGCAAGTCGACGCTGGCGATGCATGTCGTCGCCGAGGCGCAACGCAACGGTGGCGTGTGCGCCTACATCGATGCCGAGCACGCGATGGACCCGGTGTACGCCCGGGCGATCGGCGTCGACGTCGACCAGCTGCTGATCTCCCAGCCGGACACCGGCGAGCAGGCGCTCGAGATCGCCGACATGCTCACCCGTTCCGGAGCGATCGACGTGCTCGTGGTCGACTCGGTCGCCGCCCTCACGCCCCGTGCCGAGATCGAGGGTGAGATGGGCGACACGCACGTCGGTCTGCAGGCCCGGTTGATGAGCCAGGCCCTGCGCAAGCTCACGGGCAATCTGAGCAAGACCGGCACGATCTGCATCTTCATCAACCAGCTGCGCGAGAAGATCGGGGTCATGTTCGGCTCGCCCGAGACCACGCCGGGCGGTCGGGCGCTGAAGTTCTACTCGTCGGTGCGCCTCGACATCCGCCGGATCGAATCGTTGAAGGACGGCGCCGAAGTGGTCGGCAACCGCACCCGGGTCAAGGTCGTGAAGAACAAGGTGTCGCCACCGTTCCGTCAGGCCGAGTTCGACATCATGTACGGCCAGGGCATCAGCCGTGAGGGTTCGCTGATCGACATGTCGGTCGATCTCGGCATCGTGAAGAAGTCCGGAGCGTGGTTCACCTACGAAGGTGAGCAGCTCGGCCAGGGCCGTGAGAAGGCCAAGGACTACCTCAAGCAGAACCCTGAGGTGATGATGGAGATCAGCGACAAGGTGCTCACCATCTCGGGCCTGAAGAAGTCCGACGACGAGCCCGAGGTCGCCGACCTCGCGGACGAGTTCACCGACGCCGACGAGGCGCCGATCGACCTCGGCTGATCCCGACAGCGGGGGAGCGGTCATGATGGACGTCTGGCGAAGGAGGCCGTCATGACCGTTCCCAACCGCATCTCGATCGTCACGTTCGGTGTGTCCGATCTCGCTCGGGCCACCGCGTTCTACGAGTCGCTGGGCTGGACGAAGTCGTCGGCGTCGATGCCGACGATCACGTTCTTCGACACGGTCGGCCCGGTGTTCGGCCTCTACGAGTGGTCGGCGCTCGCCGACGACGCGAAGGTGCCCGCGGACGGGTCAGGCTTCCGGGGCGTCACCCTGGCGATGAACCTCGCCTCGACCGCCGAGGTCGACGAGGTGTTCGCCGAGTGGGTGGCGGCCGGGGCCGCCCCGGTCGTCGAGCCGCACACTGCGTTCTGGGGCGGGTACTCGTCGTACGTCGCCGACCTCGACGGGCACCTGTGGGAGCTCGCGCACAACCCGTACGCGAGGCTCGACGACGACGGCCGTTTGGTGATGGGCGGCTGAACCGACGGGGTGATCAGGAGTTGAACTCGTAGCCGCCCGGCTTGAAGATCATCAGGTAGAGCGACACCACGAGGATCACGTGCGTGATGCCGATCCCGGCCGACATGATCTTGCGGGTGTCGTCACCCGGCTCGGTCAGGGCCGGGCGGATCATGAACCAGCTGACGGCGAGGGCTGCGAGCCACAGCACGATCGTCGCCGTCACGAACGGCGTGCCGACGAGGCTGATCTTGCCCACCCCGGCCATGCCCATGCCGGCGACCCACAACAGCACGAGTGCCGGGAAGACGAGCACCATGTGCAGACGAGCGACGTCGGCGGTGTCGCCGGCGCGTTGCAGACGGGGGTAGAGGAAGAGCGGCCCGAACGCGGCGATCGCCGCAAGGATGTGGACGAAGTAGAGGATCCGGTACAGATCGTTGTTTTCGACGACGAGGATGGCGAGCACGGCGAGGACGATAGCGGCGTCGACTCCGCGACAGCCCCTGACCGGCGGCACGCAGTCCGTTGCCGTCGGTAGCCTGGCCCACCATGTCCCGCAGCTACGTCGTGCGCACCTACGGGTGCCAGATGAACGAGCACGACTCCGAGCGCATCTCGGGTCTCCTCGAGGCCGACGGTCTCGTTCGCGCCGAGTCGGAGGCCGACGCCGACGTGGTCGTGCTCAACACCTGCTGCATCCGCGAGAACGCCGACAACAAGCTCTACGGCAATCTCGGCCACCTGAAGACGTGGAAGGGCGAGCGCGAGGGTCGCCAGATCGTCGTGTCCGGCTGTCTCGCACAGAAGGACCAGGAACTCGTCGCCAAGCGGGCGGGCCACGTCGACGTGGTGATGGGGACCCACAACGTGCACCGGGCGGCGGAACTCCTGGCCGAGGCTCGCGGCGCCGATCGCCCGATCACCGAGATCCTCACCGAAGCGGTGGTCGACGATCAGGCACTGTTCCCGTCGACGCTGCCGGCCCGGCGCGACACGTCGTACAACGCCTGGGTCACGATTCAGATCGGTTGCGACAACAACTGTGCCTTCTGCATCGTGCCATCCGTGCGCGGCGTCGAGATGAGCCGTCCATACGACGAGATCCTCGGCGAAGTCCGCCAGTTGGTCGCCGAAGGCGTCACCGAGGTGACGCTGCTCGGCCAGAACGTCAACAGCTACGGTCGCGACCTGCAGTTGACGGCGCGCCAGGCAGGCGACGACACGGCGCGGCTGCGTCCCCTGTTCGCCGATCTGCTGCGTGATGTCGGCGCGATCGAGGGCATTCGTCGGGTGCGCTACACCAGTCCGCACCCCAAGGACATGCGCCCGGAGACCTTCGCCGCAATGGCCGAGACGGCAGCGGTGTGTGAACACCTGCACTATCCGCTCCAGTCGGGAAGCGATCGCGTGCTCGCGTTGATGCACCGCGGATACACGTCGGAGCGGTACCTGGCTCGACTCGCCGAGGCTCGTTCGGCGATCGATGATCTCGCCGTGTCGACCGACATCATCGTCGGCTTCCCCGGTGAGACCGAGGCCGACTTCGAGCAGACCCTCGAGGTCGCCGCTGCCGCCGAGTACGACTATGCCTACACGTTCCTGTTCTCGCCACGCGAGGGCACCGAGGCAGCGTCGATGGAGGCCGACTTCGTCGACCCGGCCGTCGCGGGTGAGCGGTTCGAGCGACTCCGACTGGTGGTCGAGCGTTCCGCACTGCGTCGTCACGAAGCGCGTGTCGGTCGGATCGAGGAGGTCCTGGTCGAGGGGCCGAGCAAGCGCGACCCGTCGGTGCTGAGTGGCAGGACCCGGCAGAACAAGCTGGTGCACTTCGCGCCGCCGCGACCCATGCGCACGGGGAGCTACGCCACGGTGGAGATCACCCGCGGCGCACCGCACTTCCTCGAGGGTCGCTTCGTCGAGTTCCTGTCGGAGCCGACCCACCGACTCCGCATCCCCGTCGCCGCCCTCTGACGTCCGCTCGCACCTCCACCCCCGACCGAAAAATGCCTGGATCTGCGCGCCCAGGGCACCGATCGGGGCAGATTTCGGGGTGGTGGGGTGGGTGTTGGGGGCGGCTGGAGCCGGGGGAGGAACTAGCGTCGGCGAGATGAGCGAGGTCGATCCCCAGTTGGCCGAGTACCGCGCCAGCATCGACAACATCGACGCTGCCCTGGTCCATCTGCTCGCCGAACGGTTCAAGATCACCAAGGCGGTCGGCCGGTACAAGGCGACGGTCGATCTGCCGCCCGCAGATCCCGATCGCGAGCGGATCCAGATCGAGCGGCTGCGAGCGCTCGCGGAGGAGTCAGGCCTCGACCCGGTGTTCACCGAGCAGTTCCTCCGGTTCATCGTCGCGGAGGTCATCCACCACCACCAGCGCATCGCCGAGGGCGAGCACCTCTGAGCGGCCGGCTGCCACCCCGGGTCGCGCTCGTCGGTTCGACAGCGTCCGGCAAGTCCGCCGTCGCCATGGCGGTCGCACGTGAGCGCGGCGATGTCGACCTCGTGTCGATCGACAGCATGCAGGTGTATCGCGGGATGGACATCGGCACGGCGAAACCGTCCGCGGCGGAGCGGGCCGAGATCCCCCATCACCTGCTCGACCTGGTCGAAGCGACCGAGGACTTCACGGTGGCCGAGTTCCGGATCGCCTACGCCGACGCGATGGAGACGATCGAATCACTCGACCGCCAGGCGCTGCTGGTCGGCGGCACCGGCCTGTACCACCGCGTCGTGATCGACGACTTCGACCTGCCGGGGCAGTGGCCCGACGTGCGCACCGAACTCGAATCCGAGTCCGACACGGCTCGACTCCACGCCCGCCTCGCCGAGCTCGATCCGAGTGCAGCGGCGAAGATGGAGCCGACGAACCGTCGACGCATCGTGCGGGCGCTCGAGGTGACGATCGGCAGCAGCCGGCCGTTCAGCTCGTTCGGGCCCGGGGTCGACGACTACGCGCATTCCGATGTCGCTCAGATCGGGCTGAGGTGGCCGCGCCCGGTGATCGCCGACCGGATCGCCGCTCGCGTTCGCCGCATGATCGACGATGGCCTCGTCGCCGAGGTCGAGGCGCTGGCGGTGCGCGGGCTGTCCCGAACGGCCGCTCAGGCGCTCGGCTACAAGGAAATCCTGGAGGTGCTGGAGGGCCGGATCGGTCAGGATGAGGCCATCGACACGATCATCACCCGCACCCGACAGTTCGCCGTCCGCCAGGAGCGATGGTTCCGCCGCGATCCCCGCGTACGCTGGATCGACATCGAGCACGATCCGGTGGCCGAGGCCGCAGCGGTCGTGGTCGAGGCCCTCGAGACATGACCTCACTGACGCTCACGAAGCACCACGGACTCGGCAACGACTTCCTCGTCGTGTTCCATCCCGATGTCGACGACCTCGCGGCGTTGGCCCGCCGTGTGTGCGACCGGCGCCGTGGGATCGGGGCCGATGGTCTGCTGGTGGCCGAATCGGCCGAGGGCCACGCGGCACGTATGACGCTCTTCAACGCCGATGGCTCGCGGGCGGAGATGAGCGGCAACGGCATCCGGTGCTTCGCGCAGGCGCTGGCCGCTCGGCGTGGCGACCTGAGCGACCAGCTGATCCTCACCGATGCCGGAGATCGAGTGGTCGTCCTCACGGCCACCGACGACCCCTCCACGATCGAGGCACGCGTCGAGATGGGTGAGGTGTCCACGATCGCCGAGCCCGACGGCTGGGCCGCGCTCGGATGTCACCCCGACCGGCCGGTTGCCCACCTCAGTCTCGGCAACCCGCACAGCGTCGTCGGAGTCGACGAGGTCGGCGTCGTCGATCTCGCGCTGCTGGGGGGCCAGGTGCCCCAGGTCAACCTCGAGATCATCGAGCCGGGACCGGAACCGAACGCGATCACGATGCGCGTCCACGAACGCGGTGCCGGGATCACCGAGGCGTGCGGCACCGGTGCGTGCGCGGCGGCCTTCGCTGCCCGGTCGTGGGGGCTCGTGGCGCGGGGCGACGGTGACGTGGTGGTCCACATGGACGGCGGAACGGCCACCGTGAGTTTCGCCCCCGAGACGCCGGCACGCGCCGTGCTGAGCGGCCCGGCCTCCCACATTGCGACGATCGAGATCGAGGTGCCATGAGCAACACCCCCTACAACGAGGCACTCGCCGGCACGCTGATCGACCGGACGATCCGGGAGAAGATCGTGCTCGTGGCCGTGGCGCTTCCCGGCCAGGACGACGACGACGTCGACGCGAGCCTCGACGAGCTCGCGCTGCTGGTCGACACCGCCGGCGCCGACGCCGTGGCGCGCATGGTGCAGCGCCGTGACGCCCCCGACCACACCTGGTATGTCGGCAAGGGCAAGGCCGAGGAGCTGAAGCAGCTCTGTCTCGCCGTCGATGCCGACACGGTCGTGTTCGACAACGAGCTCTCGCCCGGGCAGCAGTACAACCTGGAGAAGCTGCTCGGCCGGACGGCGATCGACCGGACCGCGGTGATCCTCGACATCTTCGGCCAGAACGCTCACACGCTGGAGGGCAAGGCCCAGGTCGAGCTCGCGCTGTTGCGCTACCGCCTCCCGCGTCTGCGTCGCGGTGCCGACGCGAAGCTGTCGCAGCAGCGCGGTGGTGTGGGCGCGCGTTTCGGCGGTGGCGAGACGAAGATCGAAGTCGACCGTCGTCGCATCATGCGGCGAATCAACAAGCTCGAACGCGACCTCGACTCGCTCGCCGACACCCGATCGCTGCAGCGCAAGGGCCGATCGCGAAGCGGACTCGCCTCCGTGGCCATCGTCGGGTACACCAACGCCGGCAAGTCGTCGCTGCTGAACCGGCTCACCGACTCGGGGGTGCTGGCCGAGGATCGGCTGTTCGCCACGCTCGATCCCACCACTCGTCGGCTCGCGCTTCCCGGTGGTGAACCGGTGCTGCTGTCCGACACGGTCGGGTTCATCAACCGGCTTCCGCACGGTCTGGTCGAATCGTTCAAGGGCACGCTCGAGGTGGCGGCGATGGCTGAGTACCTGGTCCACGTGGTCGACGCGAGTTCGCCGGATCCGATCGCTCAGATCGACGCCGTCCACGAGGTGCTGGGAGAGATCGACGCCGCGGCCGTCCCCGAGTTGCTCGTGTTCAACAAGTGCGACCTCGCGCCGGGTGTGGCCAAGGAGCTCGTGGCCGACCACCCGGGGTCGGTGGCGATCTCCGCCGTCACCGGCGAGGGCATCGACGAGTTCCTGAGAACGCTGGCCGACCGGCTCCGGGCGCTGACGGTCGTCCACGAACTGGTGATCCCGTACGATCGCGGCGACATCCTCGCTGCGGTGCACCGCGAGGGCGAAGTCGTGTCGGTGGGCGACGGCACCGAGGCATGGACCGTGCGCGCACGGCTCTCCGATGCGTCAGCCGGCCGACTCTCGGAGTTCGCCACGCCGGAAGCGGCCGGGTCGTGAGCGGGTTCGTCCCGCCGCCCTACCCGTACGACCGCCTCGATCGGCTCCGACCGCTCACGGAGGCCCACGAGGGTGGCACGGTCGACCTCTCGATCGGTACGCCCTTCGATCCGCCTCCGCCGAGTGTGATCGAGGCGTTGGCATCGAGTGGCTCCGAGCGTTCGTACCCGCCGAGCATCGGTACGGTCCCGTTCCGTGATGCCGCACGGCGATGGATGAATCGCCGCTTCGGCGTCGACGTTCCGGTCGGCCAGATCGGCGCCTCGATCGGGACGAAGGAGTTCGTCGGCACGCTCCCGCAGTGGTTGCAGCTCCGCGACCCGTCGCGCGACACCGTGCTGTACCCCGCCATCGCCTACCCGACGTACGAGATGGGAGCGATCCTCGCCGGCTGCCGGGCCGTGGCGGTACCGGCTGGGCCGGACGGGCGACTCGACCTCGGCTCGATCGATGCCGCCGATGCGGAGCGTGCGCTCGTGCTGTGGGTGAACAGTCCGAGCAACCCGACCGGTGCGCTCGACGATCTCGACGCCGCCGCAGCGTGGGGGAGGGAGCACGGCGTGCCGGTGTTCTCCGACGAGTGCTACGTCGAGTTCACGTGGTCCGGCCGGGGCCGCACGATTCTCGAATCGGGCCTCGACGGTGTCGTCGCCGTGCATTCACTGTCGAAACGCTCGAACCTCGCCGGTGTCCGCGTGGGCTTCTACGCTGGTGATGCCGAAGTCGTCGGCTACCTCCAGGAGATCCGCAAGCACGTCGGGATGATGGTGCCGGGGCCCGCGCAGGCGGCCGGGATCGCCGCGCTCGACGACGACGAGCACGTCGAGCTGCAACGGGCTCGCTACCGCAGCCGCCTCGAACTGCTCGCGACCGTGCTGTCGGACTGGTCGGGCGAGCCGGTCGGGCTGCCCGACGGCGCCTTCTACCTCTGGATCCCGGTGAGTGACGGATGGGCGTACGCGGAACGGCTCGCCCGTGATGGTGGTGCACTCGTGAGCCCCGGCGAGTTCTACGGCGCAGATGGGACACCGTTCGTGCGCGTGGCCGTGGTACAACCAGACGACAGGATCCGACTGGTCGCCGAACGGTTGACCGCAGTCGGCTGACCACGACGATGTTGCCCCCCTTCCTCCCACACGATTCGCCAGCCGACTCCTTGCCTGGCCCGATCTCCTTGCCTGGCCCGGCCCGACGATGAGCGACGCATCTCCGAGGCGCGGGTGGATGCTCGTGGTCGGCGTGGTCGTGCTGGTCGCCGGGCTCGTCGGGGCCGGAGCGCTCTGGTACGCGGCGGGTCAACGCCAGGACGACAACGTGGCCGGCTTCGCCCGAGCTCCGTCGGGTTGCGCGACCACGCTCGACTTCGATCGCGCCGGCACCTTCACCCTCTACACCGAGACCACCGGGAGCGTCGAGAACCTCGTCGGCGACTGTGCTGCACCGGCTGAGTACGACCGCAGTGGCGTCCCCGTGGTCGACCTCACCCTCGTGGACGCCGACGGCGCCCCGGTGGCGATCGAGGCCAGCAGTGGCGTCGACTACGACACCGGGACGTTCGTCGGCGCGTCGATGGGCGTCGTCGAGATCGTCGAGCCCGGCGACCACGTGTTGACCGTTGCCGCCGACGGCGAGGCGTTTGCGATCGCCGTCGGCGGGGATCCGGGCGACGGCGTCGGCCTCCTGCGCTGGTCGGCGGTGTTCACCGCGATCGCTGCGCTGGTGGTCGGCGGGGTGCTGCTGGTACTCGGCAGCCGCCGGCCGGCTCCGCCCCGTGCGGTCGATGCGCCGTGGCAGCCCTCGCCGGAATGGCCGACCAGCCCACCCGGGTTCCCGGCCCCGCCACCGACGACCGGTGCGACCGGTCCCGCCGGCCCACCGATGACGTCCCCGCCACCACCGACGAGCGCTCCGGCCTCGCCGCCGACGCAGCCGCCGTCGTCGCCCCCGGCGTGGGGGCCACCGTCGCTCAGTAGCGACGCATGACGGTGACGACCTTGCCGTAGATCTCCACCTCGTCGGCGCTGAACTCCATCGGCTCCATCGTGGAGTTCGCCGGCGTCAGTGTGACCTGCGCGCCCGAGCGGCTGTAGGTCTTGATCGTCGCCTCGCCTCCGGGGATCCCGGCGACGACGATGTCGCCGTTGTTCGGGTTGGTGATCTGGGTGGCGACCACGAAGTCGCCGTCGAGGATCCCGAGCTCGATCATCGACTCACCGCGTACCCGCAGCATGAACAGTTCGCCGTCGCCGGTGAAGTCGACGGGAACCGGCAGCAACTCCTCGACGTTCTCCTCGGCGAGGACGTCGGTGCCGGCAGCGACGTCGCCGACGAGCGGGACGTGGCGGACCGGGCGACGCTCCATCATCGCTCCACTGTTGGTGTCGTAACGCACCTCGATCGCACGGGGCTTGGTGGGGTCGCGACGAAGGTAGCCGAGCCGCTGGAGGGTGTTGAGGTGGGTGTGGACCGTCGACGGGGACGTCAGCCCGACGGCGTCGCCGATCTCGCGTACCGATGGCGGATAGCCGCGCTCGCGGATCTGTTGTTCGATGAACTCGAGGATGTCTCGTTGCCGCGTGCTGATCGTGGGAGCCATGCGAACAGTGTACGGAACTTGGTCGAACCGGTCAAACATCTGTTTGGCAAACAATTGTTCGATTGCGGGTTGACATGCCGGTGCGGCAGCTGGTTGACTGCGAACAGTCGTTCTACGAACATGTGTTGGTAGTCGGGCGACGAACAGAACAGCGAACCGAACGATCAGTACCCACCGGAGCGAGCAACGATGACGGCCACCTTCCACCCAGCGAGCAACTTCCAGCGCACGGTCGGCGCACGTGCGCACGGCGGGAACCTCCCGACCGGCGTCCGGCGCGACGTGGGTCGGCGACCGGATCGAGCGGCGCCGAACTACACGGTCCGCCGGGTACTGGTCGCCGCCCTCGCGCTCGCCGCGCTGGCAGCCGTCGCCGTCGCCGTCGTGGAGACGGCCGGCGCACTCGTCGACCTCGGGGGCCGTCCTGCCGCGGCCTCCGAGGTCACGACAGCTGCAGAGGGCGACGCCTCGGTGCGGTCGATCCACGTCGCGGAAGCGGGCGACAGCCTCTGGTCGATCGCCGATTCGTACCGCGGGCCCGTCGGTCGTGATCGCTACGTCGACGCCCTGATCAGCCTCAACGGCGGCACCGAGGTGCTGGTCGGCCAGGCGATCCGGCTGCCCTGAGCACCAGCGTGCCCAGCACGCGATGCCCACGACGGACGCACGTGCACGGAGCGCGGTAGTGTCCTCGGCGTGTTCTGCCCGTCCTGCCACCATGACGACACCAAGGTCGTCGACTCCCGGGTGGCCGAAGAGGGCACGGCAATTCGCCGTCGTCGTCAGTGCCTGGCCTGCTCGCATCGCTTCACCACCTTCGAACGGGTCGATCACGCGCCGCTCACCGTGGTGAAGTCGCACGGTGGGACCGAACCGTTCGATCGGACGAAGCTGATCGGTGGCCTCACGGCCGCCACCAAGGGCCGCAACGTGTCGGACGTGCAGCTCGCGGAGATCGCCGGTCGGGTCGAGGACACCGTGCGCCTGCACGGCTCGACGGTCACGAGCGCAACGATCGGTGTCGCAGTCCTCGATCAGCTGCGATCGGTCGACGAAGTGGCATACCTCCGCTTCGCCAGCGTGTACAAGGACTTCGACGCTGCTGCCGACTTCCATCGGGAGCTGGCGTTGCTCGAGAAGTCAGCCACGCCGACGTAGCCAGCGGGCGTACAGGAACGAGTCGTCGTCGATCGCGAGCTGACGGAGATCGAACGCGTGTCGAAGGTCGCCGGCACCACTGGCCAGTCGAGGCCCGTCCCCGCCGACGGCCGCCGACGACGTGGTGAGGTTGATCTCGTCGATGAGATCGGCGTCGAGGAGGGCGCCGTTGAGCAGCGCGCCACCTTCGGCCTGGACGATGCTGCACTGCGGCACGAGGCGCACGACGCGACGCACGGCCTCGCTCAGATCGACCGAGTCCACACCGGCGCGGATCACGTCGACGCCCTGGGTGTCGAACGTGGCGTCCTCCGTGGTGATCAGGAAGCCGGCGCCGGAGGTGAACAGTGCGATGTCGAGGTCGACGTTGCCCGAGCGCGTGACGACACCGATGCGCTGGCCCTGCTTGCGCGGAGGTCCGTACCCCTCGTCGCGCACCGTGCCGGCTCCCACGACGATCACGTCGGCGAGTTGCCGCAACCGCCCGAGGACGGCGGCATCGGTGGGGCTCGACAGCGCCGCGGAGGCGCCACCGACCACCGTCGAGCCGTCGACCGAGGCGACCATGCACAGGCCGATCCACGGTCGGTCGGGGTGGCTGCCGAGCGGCGCATCGTATGCGGCCTCCACGGTGATCTCGTCGGCGGGCTCGGGGAGCAGTCGGCGCATGTGGCCATCATGGTCGCTGTGGACCGCTGCGTCCGCGATCGGTGCGCTCTGCGACGATCGCCCGTCGCTTCGGCGAGCTGATTTGCGCCGGCGGGGGCAGGTGTGACCATGTGGACAACCCGAGGTTGTTCACCTCGTGTCCACATGCTGTCCGCCCCGATGTCACCGAAATTCACATGGTTGTCCCTCTTCCCCCCCACAGGCTGCGCTCCGTAGAGTGCCACTCCGTGCCGACCACGGCGCGACGCACGGATGAGACGGCGAGCGCCGGCATCTCACGAGATGTCCAGGATGGCGCTCGCTTGGGGTCTGCCCTCGACCTGTGACGCCGCGCTGTGGTCGGCGGTTCGCATGCACCGTCGGTTCGATGCTCCGTGTCCGACACGGCTGTAGTTTGAAGTGAATCGACTCCCGGAGGACCCCCATGACGCTCGAAGCTGACCGAATCGCAGACGGCACGATCGGGCTCGGACGCCTGTTCACGTCGGCGGGTGTCGACCCGTACGACGAGGTCGTGTGGGAGCGCCGCGACGCCCGGCTCACCAACTGGATCGACGGTTCGGTTGCGTTCGAACAGCTCGGCGTCGAGTTCCCGGTCACCTGGTCGCAGAACGCCACGAACATCGTGGCCCAGAAGTACTTCCGTGGTGCGCTCGGTTCGCCGGAGCGGGAATGGTCGCTCAAGCAGGTCGTCGACCGCATCGTCGACACGATCGCCGACTGGGGCGTCGCCGATGGCTACTTCGAGGGGGCTGAAGCCGACGCGTTCCGGGCGGAGTTGAAGTACGTCCTCGTCACCCAGCGCGCCGCCTTCAACAGCCCGGTGTGGTTCAACATCGGCGTCGCCGGCGTGCCCCAGCAGGCGAGCGCCTGCTTCATCCTGGCCGTGGAGGACGAGATGAGTTCGATCCTCAACTGGTACCGCGAGGAGGGGATCATCTTCAAGGGTGGCTCCGGTGCCGGCGTCAACCTGTCGCGGATCCGCTCGTCGTTCGAGCCGCTCGAGGGTGGCGGGACGGCGTCGGGCCCGGTGAGCTTCATGCGCGGCGCCGACGCCTCGGCGGGCACGATCAAGTCCGGTGGCAAGACCCGTCGCGCCGCCAAGATGGTGATCCTCGACGCCGACCATCCCGACGTCGAACAGTTCGTGTGGGCCAAGGCCAAGGAGGAGCGCAAGGCCCGGGCGCTGAGCGATGCCGGCTTCGACATGGGCCTCGACGGTGCCGATTCGTTCTCGGTGCAGTACCAGAACGCCAACAACTCGGTGCGGGTCACCGACGAGTTCATGCAGGCCGTCGTCGACGACGCCGACTGGGACCTCACCGCCGTCACGACGGGCGAGGTGCTGCGCACCGTGAAGGCACGCACCCTGTGGCGCGAGATCGCCGAAGCGGCGTGGGAGTGCGCCGACCCCGGCCTCCAGTTCGACACCACGATCAACCGTTGGCACACCGCCCCCAACCACGGCCGGATCACCGCCAGCAATCCCTGCTTCACCGGCGACTCGCTCGTCCACACCGACAAGGGCTTGATCCGGTTCGACGAGCTGTTCGCTCGGGCGAACACAGGTGAGGAGTTCCAGGTGTGGACCCACGACGTCACTCACGTCGATGCACCTGCCCAGGACATGCACCTCACCACTCCCGAGGCCTACATGATCACGGGAAGGAACCCCATCCAGCGTCTGCGGTTCAGCAATGGCATGGAGCTTCGCTGCACGCCGTCCCATCGCATCTTCACGCTCGATCGGGGCTACGTCGAGGCTCGAGACCTCACGCCAGACGATCGGGTTCGTTCGCTCGACCTGCCTGCGACGGCACCCGGCGCCGACTGGTCGATTCCGGTGTCGTCCGACGGCGACGACTACCGAACGAAGGGCGACCGCGCCCTCCCCCTCGAGTTGCCAGATGCCTGGAACGACGAGTTCGCCCATTACCTCGGGTGGCTGATCGGCGATGGGTCCACGTCTGGGTCGTCGACCGTGACGATCTACGGCTCCGCCGATGATCGCAGCGAGATCCTCCCGAGCCACCAGGCGCTCCTCGAGGAGGTCAATGCGGGTCGCCCGATCAAGCTCAGCGAGCAGGAGAATGGGACCGTCCAGCTCCGACTCACTCGCCGGGCGTTGAAGAAGTATCTGGAGGCGCTCGGTGTCAAGTCGGTGACCGGAGAGCACAAGACGGTCCCTTGGTCGATCGAGCAGGCGCCGCCGGAGATCGTCGCGGGCTTCCTCCGGGGCTTGTTCGATGCCGACGGATGCGCTGTGCACAACCCCCGGAAGGGGTCGTACGTCGGGCTCGGCTCGATCTCGATCGAGCTGTTGCGGGGGGTGCAGCGCCTGTTGTCGACGTTCGGGATCTCGTCGCGCATCTACAACGTCCAGCGCGCCGGGTCGAAGTCGTTCTCGCACGAGCGCAAGGACGGTTCAACGGCGACCTACGTCAACAAGGCTTCGTTCGACCTGCGGATCACCGGACGCAGCATGCAACGCTTCGCGGCCGAGATCGGTTTCTCGTTGTCGCGCAAGGCTGCGACGCTCCGAACCTCGGTCACCGCTCACGACGCATACGACGTCGACACCTCGATCCGTCTCGTCGAGCGCACCGACGAGGGCATCGAGTTGACGTACAACCTGTCGGAGCCACGCAATCACTCATACGTGGTGAACGGCGTCGTCGTGCGCAACTGCAGTGAGTACTTTCACGTCGACAACAGCGCGTGCAATCTCGCGTCGATCAACCTGCTCAAGTATCTGCAGGACGACGGCGGTTTCGACGTGGGGGCCTTCGTGCACACCGTGCAGACGCTGATCACCGCGCAGGAGATCCTGGTCGGGCGCGCCGACTATCCCACCGAGAAGATCGGTGACACCACACGGGCGCTGCGTCAGCTCGGTCTCGGGTATGCCAACCTCGGTGCGCTGCTCATGGCGCTCGGGCTGCCCTACGACTCCGATGAGGGGCGGGCGTGGGCAGGTGCGATCACCTCGCTGATGGCCGGTTCGGCGTACGCCACCAGCGCTCGCACGGCCGCTCGCGTCGGACCATTCGACGGATTCGCGCTGGAGTCCGACGCGATGCTCGGCGTGCTCGAGATGCATCGCGACGCCGCCGAGGCGCTCACCGACGCGGGCGTGGTCCCCGGCGACCTCCTCGACGCCGGGCGCGAGGCGTGGGACAGCGCGCTGCGTGATGGTGCGGTCCACGGCGTGCGCAACAGCCAGGCGGTCGTGATCGCGCCGACCGGCACCATCGGGCTGGCGATGGACTGCGACACCACCGGCATCGAACCGGACCTCGCGCTGGTGAAGACGAAGAAGCTCGTCGGCGGCGGCACGATGTCGATCGTCAACCAGACGATCCCGCGGGCGCTGCGCCGTCTCGGCTACTCGCCGGCAGAGGTCGACGACATCGTGGCGTACATCGACGAGCACATGTCGGTGATCGGCGCGCCGCACCTGGCCGCCGAACATCTGGCGGTGTTCGCCTGTTCGATGGGCGACAACACGATCCACTACGAGGGCCACGTCCGGATGATGGGAGCCGTGCAGCCGTTCGTCAGCGGCGGCATCAGCAAGACGGTGAACATGCCCGAGGACGTGACCGTCGAGGACGTCGAAGGGCTGCACCTGCTCGCCTGGGAGCTGGGTCTCAAGTCGGTGGCGATCTACCGCGACAACTGCAAGCTCGGCCAGCCGCTGTCGACGTCGAAGGTCGCCACCGCCGCAGCCGACACGCCGGAGGTGGAGATCGTCGAGCGCGTCGTGCACCACCCCGTGCGCCAGAAGATGCCGCGGACACGCCGCGGCCGCACGTTCGAGTTCCGGGTCGCCGATTGCAAGGGGTTCGCCACCATCGGCGAGTACGACAACGGCCAGCCGGGCGAGATCTTCCTCACGGTGTCGAAGCAGGGGTCGACGATGGCTGGTGTCATGGATGCCTTCGCCAAGTCGGTGAGTTACGGGTTGCAGTACGGGGTGCCGTTGCGGGCGTTCGTCGAGGCGTTCACCAACATGCGTTTCGAACCCGCCGGGATGACCGACGATCCCGACATCCGCTTCGCCTCCTCGATCATGGACTACCTGTTCCGCCGCCTGGCGATCGAGTACATGTCGTACGACGAACGCGCCGAACTCGGCATCTTCTCGGTCGACGAGCGCCTCCAGCCCACCCTGCCCGGCGTCGAGGAGCAGGTGACGCCCACGAGCCAGGGGTCCGACCTCGCACCCGATCCGAAGTCGATGACGCTGTTCGACGACGAGCCGGAACCCAGCCCAGCACCGGGGAGCGACCTGCGGCCGGTCAACGACGCTCCGATGTGCATGACCTGCGGGATCTCGATGATCCGCGCCGGCAGCTGTTACGTCTGCACGAGCTGCGGCAGCACCAGCGGCTGTTCCTGATGTCGACTGACCTGTGACACGCTCCTCGAGGAGGATGTCGGCTCGGTCAGCGCCCGGACCAGGAGGTGATCGCGACCCCGACGGCGGCCAGTGCGGCGTCGCCGAGATTTGGGTGGACAGACCCGACGGAAAGCGCGATCGTGAAGATGCGGCGAAGGGAGGTCTGTCATGGGCAATCGACGATCGACTCGGTTCGGACGCCTCTGGGTTCTCGGGATCGTGGGGCTTGCCTTGTCGGCCTGCGGCTCGGACGCGACATCCTCCACCGAGTCGCCACAGTCCGATGCCGTCGAGCTCCCGCCGATCGGCGATCCCACGGGCACGGAGACGGCAGACCAGCTCGGCAACGCAGCCGAGACGCCAACCGCGCTCGCGGAGCAGCAGGACCTCGACCAGCCAGCGATCTGGCCGGCGGCCGATGTCGTCTTCGCCACCCCCGAGGAAGCGGCGGCCGATTTCGTTTCTGCTGTCCTCATCTCCGAGGGCGATCCAGCACTCGGCGAGTTCCAACAGGGCGATGCCCGCAGCGGGGAGATCGAGGTGTTGTTCGCAGGAGAGACGGGCGATCTCGATCCACCGCTGCAGAAGGGCGTCCTCTTCCTGCGCCAGATCGGCCCGACCGATGGCTGGTACGTGATCGCTGCGACGAGCGACGGCGCCGTGATCGACGCCCCATCCGCGTTGGACGAGGTACCTGCGGGCATCGTCACCGTCTCGGGTCAGGGCCGCGGCTTCGAGGGCACCCTGGTCGTGTCGGCCTTCCCACCCGGCGATGACGCCACCCAATTCGACTTCGCGATCGGCGCCGGCGGTGCCTTCGAGGATCTTCAGCCGTACAGCGTCGAACTCGATCTGTCCGGGGCGGCCGATGGCGACGTCGTCGTGATCCTCGTGCACGGCGACACCGGACTCGGCCAGGACCCGGGCACCTTTGCAGCGATCCCCATCGTGATCGCACCCGCGCCGTCGGCGACCATCCCGCCGACGAAGTAGCAACGGAACGGTGATCTCATCGGCACGCTGACCTGCACGCGCCGGATGCCGACCAGTGAATGGGCGGTGGGTACCGTCGCGCCATGGGTGACGAGCTGATCCGATACCACGTTGACGGCAAGGTCGGGGTCATCACGATCGACCGCCCCGAGAAGCGCAACGCGATGACGTACGCGATGCTCGGCGCGTTCATCGAGACCATCGGGCGCGCCGACGACGACCCGGACACCAGGGTGCTGGTGATCACCGGGGTCCCCGGTGCGTTCTGCGCGGGCACGGATCTCGCCGACCTGGCGACGGTGCCCGGAGAGGTGCGCGGGCTCCGGGGCGAGGCGGACGAGCGGCACAAGTGGTGGCCGATCGCCCAGGCCCGCAAACCGACGATCGGTGCGATCGATGGACCAGCCGTCGGGATGGGCGCGGAGTTCTCGTCGCAGTGCGACCTGCGCCTCGCCAGTACCCAGGCCCGATTCGCATGGAACTTCGTCCATCGCGGCCTCGTCCCCGACACGGGGGCCGGCACGTGGCTGTTGCCACGCATCGTCGGGGTCCAGCAGGCGCTGCGATTGCTCTACACCGGAGAGATGATCGATGCAGCCGAAGCGTTGCGCCTGGGCTACGTCCTCGATGTCGTCGACAGCAACGACGTGCTGCCTCGTGCCATGGAGCTGGCGAACGCGATCGCGGCGGGTTCGCCGCACAGCCTCGGTCTGGTCAAGTCGCTGGTGCACGAGGGTCTGACCGCTTCGGTCGGTGACCACATGGCCAGGCACACCACGGCGCTGGCCGCGTGCTTCAAGAGCGACGATCACCGGGAAGGGGTCGCGGCGTTCCTCGAACGTCGACCCGCGGTGTTCACCGGCACCTGAGGCGACCGGGCGCTCGGCGTGTGTTGACCGACGGATGATCCGACAGGGTCATCCGGGATTCGGTGTCGCACCGTAGACATCGACAGGCCACTCCTCCACGCACCTTCCCCCACCCCCCATGCCCTGGCCCCGGAGCAGAACTGATGCGCGCGCCGACGTCACCACCCGTCCAGTCCACCCGCAGGTCGATCATCACGACGATCGCCCTGTTCTTCACCGTGCGCTGGAAGCTGACGATCGCGCTGCTGACGGTCGTGGTGATCGCCGGCGTGTCGGCGTTCGGGTTCGGGTTGAACCGGGAGGGGTTCCCGCCGATCAACACGCCGATCTCGATCGTGTCGGGCACCTGGTTCGTCGACGATGCCGACGTGGTCGACGAGGAGCTCGTCCGCCCGCTCGTCGAGGCGTTCTCGCAGGTCGAGGGCGTCGAATCCGTCGAGTCGCAGGCACGTCCGAGTTCGTTCGCCGTCGTCGTCGAGTTCGAATCGGATACCAGCTCCGACGTCGGGACGGAGGCGCTCGTTGCGCTGGGCGTCGAGGTGCCGCAGGGTGCCGATGTCGGCTACAACGCCGTCAATGCCGCCAAGCTGGTCGGCCAGTACGACTCGTTGGTGTCGATCGTCGGCCCACCCGACGCGACACCGGTGGAGCTCGAAGCGCAAGCGGTCGCGCTGGCGGAGTACCTGGCATCGGACGGTTCGATCGCCGTCGCGGACGTCCGCAACCTCGTGACCGAGTCGATCGATCCGACGACCGGTGAGGACGAGATCCGCCAGACCCGCTTCACTCGCGTGGCTCTCTCGAGTGAGGGCTATCAGGACTCCATCGGCATCGGCATCGTCCGGGAGGCCGATGACGGTCTCGACGTGCTCGAGTTCAGCGATCGGCTCGACGGACTGCTGGCGAGCGACGGCTCCCCGGTCGCCGAGGGGTACGACGCGTTCGTCACCGCGGACTTCGCCAACGGCGTGCGTTCGCAGCTCTCGTCGCTGACCACCAATCTGCTCACCGGTCTGGCTGCCGTGGCGATCGTGAGCTTGATCCTGATCGGGTGGCGGGTCGCCGTGTTGACCGCCGGGTTCATGGCGCTGGTGACGTTGGGGTCGCTGGCCGGTCTGTGGGGCATCGGTTACTCGCTGAACACGATCACGCTGTTCGGTCTGATCCTCACGCTCGGGCTGATCGTCGACGACGCGATCGTGATCTCGGAGTCGATCGATGCCAACAGGCATGCCAGCGACGAACCGGTCGGTGTGATCCGCGCCGCCATCGATCGGGTCGGGTCGGCGTCCTTCGCCGGCACGCTCACCACGGTGGTCGTGTTCTCCCCGATGCTGTTCGTCGGCGGCATTCTCGGCGAGTTCATCCGGCCGATCCCGACCACGGTGATCGTCACCCTGCTGCTGTCGTTCCTCTTCTCGATCGTGTTCATCCCGGCGATCGCCCGGGTGTTCCTCGTCAACGACCGGCCGGTCCGCAACCCGGTCGCCAAGGTCGAACGACGGCTCTCACGTGGCGCGGGACGCCTGGCGGCGTACCCGTCGGGCAACGGGCCGAAGGGATGGGCGGTCGGCTGGGGTCTCGCCGCGTTCGCCCTCGTGATGGTCATGTTCGCGGGCTCGATCGCCGGCACCCTCGGATTCTCGATCTTCCCGGCCGGCAAGGACGCCACCGGTCTGGCCGTCAACGCCGAGTTCCCTCCCGGCACCACGCTGGAGGAGGCCGAGGCCATCGCCGACGAGATCGACGCCGTCGTGCTGTCGGTGCTCGGCGACGAACTCGACCGTTCGCAGTACCTCCGTGGCAACGAACGACTGACCGAGACCGTGATCGATCTGACCCCGATCGGCGGGCGCCCGACGGCACCCGAGTTCGTGGAGCAGATCGAGGCCGGCGTCGCCGAGATCGCCGGCGCGCGCATCACGGTCGGTGCGTTGGAGAACGGCCCGCCCGTCGTCGAGTTCCCGTTCGCCGCGCAGATCGCCGTCGACGACCTGACCGTCGACGAGGGCCAGGCCCTCGCCGAGGAGATCCGCGCCGAACTGCTCGGACTCGAGCTCGACGGTGGAGACGTCACGATCATCGACTCGATCATCTCGACCGACGGCGAGATCGCCCGCACCGACGGGGATCGCTACCTCGAGGTGCGGGCGAAGTACGACACCGACGAGGTCACCAGCAATCTCAACGCCACCGAGGACCATCTCGCTGGTCTGTATCCCGCTGCGGAATTGGCGTCGCGGGGCCTTGCGGCGGACGCGCTCCGCTTCGACTTCGGGCTCGAGTCGGACAACCAGGACGACTTCGCTGCACTCGGCGTGGCGGGCCTGGTGGCACTGTTGTTGATGCTCGTCGTGATCACGGTGCAGTTCCGGTCGTTGGCGCAGTCGCTGCTGATCTTCCTGGCGATCCCGTTCAGCTTCCTCGGCGTGTTCACGATCCTGTCGGCCACCGACAACCCGTTGAGTTTCCTCGTCACCGTCGGGTTCATCGCCCTGATCGGTGTTGCGGTCAACAACACGATCCTCCTGGTCGATGCAGCCAATCGCGCTCGTCGGAGTGGCGCGACGCCCGGTGCGGCCATCCAGGACGCCGTGACGCGTCGTTTCCGCCCGCTCGTGGCGACGACCCTCACGACGGTGGTCGGGCTGCTCCCGCTCGCGCTGAGCGACCCGTTCTGGGAGTCGCTCGGCTTCACGCTGATCGGCGGACTCGTCAGCTCGACGTTCTTCGTGCTCCTGTGTTTCCCGGCCTTCTATCTGGGTCTCGAGGCGGTGAGGACGCCGGTGCGCAACCTCGGCCGCCGCATCACCAAACGGCCGCTGATCTCCTGAGCATCCGATGACCGGTGATGTCGTCGAACGGTCGGGCTCGCCCTGCCCGTCGCCGGTACGGTGAACGACGTGGACACGTTCACCGACGACGAGCTCGCCGAGCTGGCCTTGGCGGCCGATCCCGATGCCCCGATCGCAGACGATGCCGTCCCGTTCGGTGTGCCCGCCCCCGAAGCGGGGCTGCTTCCGGAGTGGTACATGCCGGTGCCCGGATCCGTCCGGCGCACGCGTTCACGGGTGGTGGCGGTGTCGGCGATCATCGCCTCGCTGGTCATCGTCAACGGCGCCGGACTCTGCGTGACGTACGGGTTCCCCGAGATCGCTTGGTGAGCAGCCGCCGGATCAGCCCCAGCCGCACGGGTCGTTCCAACGGCGGATCACCCGGTTCTCCCGCTCCCACCCGAGGATCGAGATGGTGGCGGTGTCGAGCGTGAACCGGCGGCCCTCGACGGCGTCGAGTTCGAGCCATCGGGCGCCCAGGATCCGCAGGAGATGGGCGTGCGCGACGAGCGCGATCGGGCCCTCGAGGTCGGCGAGGCGCGCCAGGAGGCCATCGACCCGTGCTGCCACGTCCTCGATCGCTTCGCCGCCGTGCATCGGGTGGGTCCACACCGACCAGCCGGGATCCGTGACACGGATCTCCGCAGTGGTGAGCCCTTCGTACCGGCCGTAGTCCCACTCGAGGAGGGCAGGCTCGATCTGCGGGTCGAGGCCGACGAGGCGGGCGGTCTCGAGGGCGCGCGACAGCGGACTGGAGAACTCGTGGGTGAAGTCGAACGACTCCACGGCGTCTGCGATGTGTCGAGCCTGCGCCCGGCCGTGCTCGGTGAGTGCGATGTCGGAGCGTCCCGTGTGCTTGCGTTCCCGGCTCCATTCGGTCTCGCCGTGGCGGATGAGCACGAGCTCGGGACGATGCGGTTCCGTCATGGCGCCAGTCTGCACCTCGGGCGACCGAACATGTGTGCGATCGATGGTCCGGTTCGGTAAGGTCGAACCGATGGCGATCGCGTGTGCCTACTGCAACGGAGAGCACGATTCACCGGCCGAGGTCCGACAGTGCTGGCAGGACAACGGCCGCCAGGACGTGCCGGTGTCCGGCGACGATTCGCTCCCGTTCGACGACGCAGGGGCCGCAGCGGCGGTTTCGGCGCCTGACATCGCTCCCGAGATCGTTCGCGGGGTCGCTGTCGCAGGAGCGGGCCCCGACGAACTCGGGCGCCACCTCGTCATCGAGCCCGGCGGGGCGGTGCCGCCACCGTGGGCCGACGCCCAGCGTCTCGTCGTCGACGACTCGTCGCTCGCCCGGCCCGACCGTTGCCTCGCTGCGCTGCGGGCGGCTCACCACGCTCGCGAGCGGCTCGTCATCGAACTCGCCGCACCGTTCGAGCGCGAGCCGATGCTGATGACCGAGGCGGCCCCGTACGAACTCGGCCCCACCTTCGCGTTCGACCTCGAGGAACTCCACCACCTCGTGTGGTCCAACAGCGTCGATCACCGAGACGCCGACCGCCCGGTGTGGGGTGTGCTCGACCGAGCGGTCGCCGCCGGTGCACGGCCGATCGAGCCGGTCGACGGGGGTGGCGACGTCGAACTGTCCGACGGAACCGTGGTGTGGCTCGATGGCGGTCCGGTCCGCCACACCGGGCCCCTCGACGGTCTCCCGGTCGTCCATGCGGTGGCGATCGAGCACGCGTCGTTGCGACCGTTCGGCGACAACCACAGCGCTGCGGATCTGGCCCCCGACCAGCTCGCCGCGGTGACCCACCGAGGCGGTGGCGCCCGCATCATCGCGCCGGCCGGGTCCGGCAAGACCCGGGTACTGACCGAGCGAGCGCGACACCTGCTGACCCACTGGCAACTGCCGCCGAGCGCCGTGAGCCTCGTGGCATTCAACAAGCGAGCGCAGGAGGAGATGGTCGAGCGCACCACCGACCTTCCCGGCCTCCAGGTGCGCACGCTCAACGCGATCGCCCTCGCGATCGTGAACGGCACGCCGCCGTTCGCGTCCCAGCCCACCAGGTGGCGCACGATCGACGAACCCGACGTGCGGCGCATCATCGGCGACCTCGTCTCGTTCCCCCGTCGTCGCAACAGCGATCCGATCGGGCCGTGGATCGAGGCGCTGACGGTGATCCGGCTCGGGCTCGTCGACCCCGACGAGGTCGAGGGGCGCTACGCCGGTGACGTCGACGGTCTCGCCGAGACCTGGCCCGGCTACCGAGCGGCGCTCGAGCGGCGCGGTGCCGTCGACTTCGACGACCAGATCTACCGGGCGTTGCTCGTGCTGCTGCGCGACCCCGGTGCCCGTCGGGTGGCGCAGCGAGCGTGTCGGATCATGCTCGTCGACGAGTTCCAGGACCTGACGCCGGCGCACCTCCTCCTGATCCGGTTGCTGTCGTCGCCCGGCGGAGCGGTGTTCGGCGTCGGCGACGACGACCAGACGATCTACGGCTACAACGGTGCCGACCCGGCGTGGCTGATCGATTTCGCCGAGTTGTTCCCGGGGTCGGGGTCGCACCCGCTCGAGGTCAACTACCGGTGCCCGGCGGGCATCGTCGAGGTCGTCGACCGGCTGCTGCGTCACAACGACCGGCGCGTTCCGAAGACGATCCGTGCGGCATCCACCGATCCGGGAGGGTGGACGATCGAGGGCGGCGTCGACGCCGTGGGGGTCTCGCGTCGCGCCGTGCACGACGCGATCGCCGGAGGAGCCCGTCCCGACGAGGTGGCGGTGCTCGCCCGGGTGAACGCACTGCTCGCTCCCGTGCAGGTGGCGCTCGTGTCCGAAGGCATTCCGATCGCCGGCGGCGTCGGTCTCGAGTTCGCCGATCGCACCGCGGTACGTACCGTGCTCGCCTGGTTGCGTCTTGCGGTCGCCGGTCGCGGCGGGTCCTTCGCACCCGACGACATCCGCGAAGCGCTCCGCCGGCCGTCGCGTTCGTTCCACCCGCGGATCACCGACTGGGTGTCGGAACAGTCGAGCGTGGTCGATCTCAACCGGCTCGCGGGACGGCTCACCAACGAGCGCGATGCCGAGCGGGTGGTCGACTTCGCGGCCGACATCCAGACCCTGCAGAAGGCGGTGCAGGCCGGCGCCACCACATCCGACGTGGTGCTGATGCTGATCGACGACATCGGACTCGCCGGGTCGGTGGCGACGCTCGACGCGAACCGGCGTGGCATGAACCGCTCGGCCCAGGGCGACGACCTCACGGCCGTCACCCATCTGGCCGCCCTCCACGACGACCCCGCCACGTTCGAGCGATGGCTGCGCTCACAACTCGCGGTGAAGCGCGCTCCGGGCGGCGTGTTGCTCTCGACGGTGCACCGCGTCAAGGGGCAGGAGTGGCCGCACGTCGTGGTGCACCTCGCCGACGCCGAGCAGTACCCCCACCGGTTGGCCGAGGACGTCGAGGAGGAACGCCGGCTCTTCCACGTGGCGATCACGCGTGCGAGCAGCCATGCCACGATCGTCACGGGGGCGCATCCGAGCCCGTTCGTGGCCGAGCTGACGACCGAGCCGGCCGCCGACCCGCAGCGGCGTCGCATCGTGTCGTCGCACCGCCCTGCGCCTGCGGCCGTGTCCGCACGGTCGACGCCGAAGCCGGGTGACCCGGCCGCCGACCTCGATGCCGCGGGCCAGCAGCGGTTCGCGGCGCTGCGCGACCTGCGCAACGACCTCCGCGACGGCAAGCCCGCGTATGTGGTGTTCGACAACAAGACCCTCGCCGCGATCGCGGGCGCTGCACCGACATCGCTGCGCGACCTCGGCCGGATCTCCGGTGTGGGCCCCGCGAAGCTCGAGCGCTACGGGGATGCCGTCGTCGAGCTGATGTGCCGCATGACCGCCGGCTGAAGGTCGCGCCGCGGTGTGCCGGTCCCCGGTGGACTCGCCGACCCGGTACGGTGACTGACGTGAGTGTCGCGTCGGTTCCTGTTCCTGCTCTGGATCGTCCGGTCTGGCGCGGAAAGATGCACTCCTGGACGTTCTTCGCAGCGATTCCCGCCGGTGCGGTCCTCGTGGCGGTCGCCAACGGCACCGCCGCACGTGTCGGCGCCGCGATCTATGCGGTCTCGTTGCTGCTGCTCTTCGGGACCTCGGCCGCCTACCACCGTCTCGCGCACTCGGTGAAGGCCCGCCAGATCATGCAGCGACTCGATCACTCGATGATCTACCTGCTGATCGCCGGCACCTATGTGCCGCTGTGCCTGGTGGCGCTGCCCAAGGCCTGGGGAATCCCGTTGCTGGCGGTCATCGGCGGCCTCGCGCTGCTCGGCATGGTGCTCAAGCTCGCCTGGTTCCACGGGGCCCGCTACGTCTCGTACGCGCTCTACCTGGTGATGGGCTGGGTGGCGGTCATCGCCATGCCGGTGCTGATCGACAGTCTCACGGCGCTGCAGCTCGGGCTGATCGTGGCCGGTGGGCTCGCCTACACCATCGGGTTCCCGGTGCTGGTGCGCCGACGTCCCGACCCGTGGCCGACGACCTTCGGGTACCACGAGGTGTGGCACCTGCTCGTCGTCGTGGCGGCCGTGTTGCACTTCGCTGCCGTGAGCAACGTCGTCGTCGCCTGAGCGGTTCGCTGCCGTGTTCGACCGTGTCGTGGTGGTCGACTGGAGCGCCAACTCGACGCCGAAACGCGGCCGCGACTCCGTGTGGATCGCCACTCGGGACGTCGACGGAGGCCCGACCCTGGAGAATCCCGCGACGCGTCACGCCGCCGAAGCGCTGCTGGTCGAGTCGCTGTGCGGTGGCGGCTCGACGCTGCTCGCCGTCGACTTCTCGCTCGGGTTCCCGGCCGGGACTGCGGACGCCCTCGGGCTCGACGGTTGTTCGTGGACAGCGACCGCCGCACTGCTGACGCAGTTGATCGTCGATGGCGCCGACAACGCCAACAATCGCTTCGAGGTCGCGAGTGCGCTCAACGAACGGATCACCGGCTCGGCTGCACCCTTCTGGGGCTGTCCGCCGTCGCGCCGCACGGCGACGCTCGAGTCGACGAAGCCGGTGGGGCAGCCGTCGCTGCCCGAGTGGCGATGCGTGGAGCGCGTCCTGCGCGAGCGGGGACGTCGACCGTTCTCGTCGTGGCAACTGCTCGGTGCGGGCGCAGTCGGCAGCCAGAGCCTGCTCGGCATTCCGATGATCATGCGACTCGCCGCTCGCCTCGGCGAGCGCGTGCAGGTGTGGCCGTTCGCCGATGGCCTCCGTGCGCCCGAACTCGCGGCCGATTCGGTGGTGGTCGCCGAGGTCTGGCCGTCGATGCATCCACTCGCAGCGGTGGAGCCCGCGGTGCGTGATGCGCAGCAGGTGGTGGCGGTTGCCGACTGGCTGACCGCGCTCGACCGGCGCGACGAGCTCGGGGGGTTGTTCGTCCCCGACGTGGCCGAGGAGCTGCGGTCGGACGTCGTGGGCGAAGAGGGATGGGTGCTGGGGGTGAGGGGCTGATGGCATGGATCGAACTCGAGCGCGCGACGGTGATCTCGGGGCGCACGCGGCGGCTCGACGACGTGTCGCTGGCCGTGGCGGAGGGCGACTTCGTCGGTGTCGTCGGACCGTCGGGCAGCGGCAAGAGCACGCTGTTGCGAACGGTCGCTGGTCTCGAGCGTCTCGCGTCGGGGTCGATCCGACTCGCCGGAGTCGATGTCACGACGTCGAGTCCGGGCGAGCGCGACGTCAGCCTGGTGTTCCAGGAGCCGGCGTTGCTCGGACACCTGAGCGTCCGGCGCAACGTGTCGTTCCCGCTCGACGTCCGGCGACGTGACCCCGAGGAGATCCGCAATCGGGTCGATGCCGAGGTGCGAGCGCTGCGGATCGAGGAGCTGATGCACCGCCATCCCAACGAACTCTCTCACGGCGAGCAACAGATGGTGCAGATCGGTCGTGCGCTCGTGCGAACGCCCCGGGTGCTCCTCCTCGACGAGCCCTTCGCCTCGCTCGACGAGCAGCTCAGGTACCGCATGCGAGCCGAGATCGCCATGTTGCAGGAGGGGTACGGCGTCACGACGCTGATGTCGACCAACGATCCGTTGGACGTGGCACGGCTGGCGAGAACGGTGGTGGTGATGCACGACGGGCGGATCGTCCAAGCCGGACCGACCGATGTGGTGCGACGCTCACCGGCGTCGTTGGGTGCTGCGGCGGCGACGGGTTCGCTGTCGGTGATCGAGATGACCGTCGTCGCCGACCGCGAGGGGTTCTGGTTGATGCGCGAGGATCCGCGGGGCGGGGAGCTGGTGAGGATCCGGGCCTGGACGCCGAGCCTCGCGGGGTACGTCGGATCCACGGTGGCGGTCGGGGTTCGCCCGCAGGACCTGCTCGTGACCGAGACCGGAGCGATTCCGGCCACGGTCGAGCGGCGCATCCCCATTCCGCCAGGAAACGTGCAGTGTTCGGTGGCAGGGGCCGTGCTGATGGCGATGAGCGATCCGTCCACGACGGTGGCGAGCGGCGACGCGGTGCGTCTCCGACTCGACCATCTCGTCGTGTTCGACCGTGTGACCGATCTCGCGATCGTCTGACGTTGCGATCGTCAGGTGACGGTCCAGGTGCCGTTCGAACGCAGGAGTGCGTCGAGGTCGCCCGGTCCCTTGCGTTCGCTGGCGGCCATCACCTGGTCGGCGACGGCGTGGCTGTACTCGGGGCGCTCGATGTTGCGGAACACCCCGAACGGCGTGGGGGAGTGGTCGTCGTGGCTCAGCCGTGCGAGGGCGAACGCCAGCGAGGGGTCGTGGCGGTGCTCGTCGTGGACGAGGATCTCGGCGGCGTCGACGTCGGCCCGCTCGACCAGCCGCAACTGACCGTCGACACCCATCGCGACCGCTCGCTGTTGGTCGGCGCCGAAGGTGATCGGCTCGCCGTGCACGAGGTTGATCATCATCTCGTCGCGGGCCTGCTTCTTGGTGACCTCGTCGAACTGGCCGTCGTTGAACACGTTGCAGTTCTGGTAGATCTCGACGAACGAGGCGCCCTGGTGGGCGTGAGCTGCCCGGAAGGTCTCGATCATGTGGTGACGGTCGAGGTCGTGCGTGCGGGCAACGAAGCTCGCTTCCGCGCCGAGTGCGACCGAGAGGGGGTTGAACGGTGGGTCGATCGAGCCCATCGGCGTCGACTTGGTGACCTTGCCGACGGGCGACGTCGGTGAGAACTGGCCCTTGGTGAGGCCGTAGATCCGGTTGTTGAACAGCAGGATGTTGAGGTTGACGTTGCGCCGCAGCGCATGGATCAGGTGGTTGCCGCCGATCGACAGGCCGTCGCCGTCCCCGGTGATCACCCACACGTCGAGGTCGGGCCGGGCGACGGCGACACCGGTGGCGATCGCCGGGGCGCGGCCGTGGATCGAGTGCATCCCGTAGGTGTTCATGTAGTACGGGAACCGGCTCGAGCAGCCGATGCCCGAGATGAACACGGTGTTCTCCGGGGCGATGCCGAGCTCCGGCATCAGGGTCTGGACGGCGAGGAGGATGCCGTAGTCGCCGCATCCCGGGCACCAGCGGACCTCCTGGTCGCTCGCCCAGTCCTTCTTCGTGGTGACCGCAACCTGGGCGGTGCTCATGACGTTGCTCCTTCGGAGGCGATGGAGGCGAGGGCCTCGTCGATGGCGGCTTCGATCTCGCGTGACTTGAACGGCATGCCCTGCACCTTGCTCAGGCACCGGGCGTCGACCAGGTACTTGCCCCGGATCAGCGTGGTGAGCTGGCCCATGTTGAGTTCGGGCACGATCACACGCTGGAACCGTTTCAGGATGTCACCGAGATCGGGTGGGAGTGGGTTGAGGTGCATGATGTGTGCCGACGCGACGCTCTTGCCGGCGCGACGGCTGCGTTGGATCGCCGCGTCGATCGCCGCCCACGTCGACCCCCAGCCGAGCACGAGCACGTCGGCGTCGGGGTCGCCGTTGATCTCGGTCGGCGGGATGTCGGCGGCGATCGCGGCGATCTTGTCGGCTCGGAGGTGGACCATCCGCTCGTGGTTGTCCGGGGTGTAGTCGATGTTGCCGGTGCCGTCCTTCTTCTCGAGGCCGCCGACACGGTGCATCAATCCGGGGGTGCCCGGGATCGCCCACGGGCGGGCGAGCGTGGTGTCGTCGCGCAGGTACGGCCAGAAGACCTCGTTGCCGTCGTCGTCGACGTGGTTCGGCTCGGTCGTGAACGGCACCGAGATGTCGGGCAGCGAGTCGACCGAGGGGAGATTCCACGGCTCGGAGCCGTTGGCGAGGTAGCCGTCGGACAACAGGATCACCGGGGTGCGGTACTTGAGGGCGATGCGGATGGCCTCGATCGCGGCGTGGAAGCACTGCGCCGGGGTGTAGGCGGCGACGACCGGCAACGGCGCCTCGCCGTGGCGGCCGTAGAGCGCGATGTTGAGGTCGGACGCCTCGGTCTTGGTCGGCAGTCCGGTCGAGGGTCCGCCGCGCTGGATGTCGACGAGCAGCAGCGGCAGCTCGATCGACACCGCCAACGACGTCGTCTCGCTCTTGAGTGCGACGCCGGGTCCGCTGGTGGTGGTGACCCCGAGGTGGCCGGCGAACGCGGCGCCGAGCGCCATGCCGATCGCGGCGATCTCGTCTTCGGCCTGCACCGTGCGGATCCCGAAGTGCTTGTGCTTCGAGAGCTCGTGGAGGATGTCGCTCGCCGGGGTGATCGGGTACGACCCGAGTGTGATCGGGAGCTTCGCGAGTTGGCCTGCGGCCACGATGCCCCACGCAAGGGCGGTGTTGCCGGTGATGCTGGTGTATTCACCGGCGGGCAGCTTCGCTGGCTTGACCTCGTAGCGGTGGCCGACTGCTTCGGTGGTCTCACCGAAGTTGAACCCGGCGAGGAACGACGCCTTGTTCGCTGCTTCGACCAGTTCGTTGCCGCCGAACTTCTCGGCGATCCAGCCGAGCGTGGGGTCGACCGGGCGGGTGTACATGAACGACACCAGCCCGAGTGCGAAGAAGTTCTTCGAGCGCTCGGCGTCGCGGGGCTTCACCCCGAGTGGAGCGCAGATCTCCTTGGTGAGGCTGGTCATCGGCACACGCAGCACGCGGTAGTTCGACAAGGTGTCGTCGTCGAGCGGGTTCACCTTGTAGCCGGCCTTCTCGAGGTTGCGTTCCTCGAAGGCGTCCTCGTTGACGATCACCGTTCCGCCCGGCTCCAGCCGGTGCAGGTCGGCCATCAGCGCGGCGGGGTTCATCGCCACCAGGACGTTCGGTTCGTCGCCGGGTGTGGTGATCTTGTGGTCGGCGATGTTGACCTGGAACGCCGACACCCCGTTGACGGTGCCGGCCGGTGCGCGGATCTCGGCGGGGAAGTCGGGGAGCGTCGACAGGTCGTTGCCGAACGAAGCGCTCACCGAGGTGAAGCGGTCGCCGGTCAGCTGCATCCCGTCACCGGAGTCGCCCGCGAAGCGAATGATCAGGTGGTCGAGGACGTGGTCATCGTCGGCCGCCGGCCGGTCGATCGTGTCCGTCATGTTCTCCCCCTCAGGAGTGTCGCTGCCCGGCGCCGTTGCCGGGCCTGTCCGGGTGCCACCGTAGCGTTCAGGTGCCGGCGACATCGGGACGGCCGACCGATTGTGACCTTGTTCCCGTTACGCCAGGGGTCAGACCCCCGGCGTAACGCCCGGTGCGCGATGATCGGAGGATGTACGCCGTCGCCACGTTCCTGGTCGTCGCCGTGATCACGGTCGCATTCACGAAGCTGGCGACCGGCGCGCTGATCGCCACCGGGGTTCCTCCGGAGGCGGCGGCGTTCCAGGCTCGCTCGGCATTCAGCGGCGCCGGGTTCACGACGACCGAGGCGGAGAACGTCGTCAATCATCCGGTTCGGCGCCGGATCATCGGCACCACCATGCTCGTCGGAAGCCTCGGCACGCCGACGCTGGTGGTCACCGTTCTCCTGGGAATCATCGCCCCCGGTCCCGGTTCGACCACGATGCGCGTGCTGGTGGCGGTCTCCGGGCTGTTCCTGGTCGTGATGGCGTTGACCAACAAGCCGGTGACGCGTTGGCTGGTCGGCGTCGGACAGCGCTACGTCCGGCGACATCTGGTGCCGGCTCTGTCGAGACAGCGGGAGAATCTGTTGATGCTCTCCGATGAGTTCGCGATCCAGGCGGTGCGACTCGAAGCGTCGGTGGAGGAGGCCCGGAGCCTCCGGGGGATGGCCCATGCGCTGCCGGGACTCACGGTGCTCGGCGTTCGCCGGGCGGAGCGAGTTCTTCGGCGAACCGCCCGTCGACATCGATCTCCTGGAGGGCGATGAGCTGATCCTGTACGGCCGGACCGCAGACGGGGCGGCGACGTCGTGAAGCGGCTCGCGCTCGCCGCGCTGGCCGTCGTGGTCGCGGCGACGGTCACGTCGTGCAGCGACTCGGGGCCGGCCACGCCACCGGCACTCGATCGCATCGACGGCCCGGCCGAGGTCGATCCGTCGTTCGATCCCTTCGCCACCACGCCATCCAGCGCACCGTCGTCACTGCTCGCAGACGACGGAGGCTGAGACGCTCGCGGATAGGGTCGGCGACCGACATGGCGTCCCTCCGATTCAGCTTCGGCACCATGGGCTCGGGCAAGAGCACCGTGGCGCTGCAGATCCACCACAACCTGTCGAACCGGCAGCTCTACGGACTGCTGCTCACGACGCTCGACCGCGAGGGTCGACAGGTGACGAGCCGCCTGGGGGTCGCGGCACCTGCGATCGAGGTCACCCCCGAACTCGACCTCCACGCGCTCGCGGTCAAGTACTGGCCGATCCACTACATCGTCTGTGACGAGGCCCAGTTCTACACGCCCGAGCAGTGCGATCAGCTGGCTCGCGTCGTCGACGAACTCGACGTCGACGTCTATGCGTTCGGACTGCTCACCGACTTCCGTGGCCGTCTGTTCGAGGGCACCCGGCGGATGCTGGAGATCGCCGACGAGCACACGCCGCTGCAGGTGGAGGCACGGTGCTGGTGCGGCGCACGAGCGACACACAACGCGCGCGTCGTGAACGGCGATGTCGTCTACGAGGGCGACACGGTCGTCGTCGGCGACACCAACGCCCACGAGGCCCCGCTCTTCGGCGACTCGGTGCGCTACGAACTGCTCTGCCGCGCCCACTTCCGCACCGGCGACCTCGGCGCCTGACGGGCGCCTCACCGTCGGTCGTTCGTCACAGATGTCGGCGCCGATCGGTTCGTTCCGGTCAACCGGCTACGTGACGGCGTAGATCTGGTATTCGACGCCGCCGTCGATGGTGCTGCCGATGCCGACGGCCTGCACGTTGTTGAGCCAGGCGTAGCGTTCGTCGCCGGTCTGGAACAGGGGAGCGGTGCGGATGTCGTAGCCCCCGCCGACGCGTGGCACGCCGATGCCGTTGTAGGTGATGAAGATGTCGGCGCCATCATCGGTGCGCATGTTGGCGCGCACGTCGAGCACCATCGTGCCGTCGGCCCGCACGAGCGGCCAGTCCGCCGCTGCGACCCCCTCGGGTGCCGCCGCAGAGATTCTCGGCCCGGCGAAGGTCGCCGAGGTCACCGTGGCGGTGGCGATCGTGCCGCTGGGGCCGGTGACCACTGGTGTCTCGCCGCCGAGCATGGCGGTCAGGGTGCCGATGAACTCGACGGGCAGCGTGGTGTCGGTGGGTTCGCTCATCGCCGAACGGTACCGCAGCGCGTCGAGGTGGTTCGATGGCTCACCACCGGGCGAGGCTGGTGTGGTGGTGGATTCGCCGTGGTCTTCATCCACGCCGTCGTCGGCGGCGATCGGCCCGGTTCCCGAACCGGATCGGACCAGGTTGGTCGAAGCGGGCGATCGAGTGCTGATGGCAGTCGCAGAACCAGTCGGACGGCGGCACGATCTGCAGGAAGCTGCCGGGTGGTGGCGTCCGCTCGTAGAAGTTCGACCAAGTGCCGAACCAATCTCCGGCGAGATGATTCGGGTGTACCTCGACGAGGGTGACGCCCTCGCGGTCGAGGAACGGTTGGTCGACGTGGCCGGTGGTTTCGATCGAGTCGACGATCTTGCGGATGACGGTGTTCTGCGTGGTGAGTTTCACCCCGTAGATCATCAGCTCGGGGTGGCCGTAGCTCTCGGTGAGCCCGATGGTGTACGACCAGGGCATCGCTTCGGTGACCTGCGTGAGTTGCCACCCGTACGTGCGGATCGTGAGATCGAGGGCGAGCATCGACTGCTCGAATGAGTAACCGTCACATTGAAGGCACATGTGGGCAGCATGAACCGCCCGTGTCACACAGTTGGTGAACGCCGAGGTGACCTCCCGCGGGAGTCGGTCAGGAGGAGAGGCGATCGGCGGTGCGGCAGATCACGGCGAGGCCGGCGGCGAGGCAGATGCCGCCGATGCGGAGCATCACACCCTCGATGTCGCTCGGGCCGGTCTCGTCTCGGGTCAGGATGCTCAGAATCGACACCACACCGATCGCTCCCATCGTGATGGCGATCGCCGCGCCCACGCGCAGGAGCGTGCTGAGCCAGGCCTCGCGATCGGGGCCGGCAAGCCAGGTCGCGATCGCCGCCACGAAGACCGCGGGTGCCAGCACCACGAGATTCGGTGGCAGCATCAGGAAGCTCAGCACCTCGATCCGCTGGTCCCACACGCTCGCGAACGGCTGCTCGCTGACGCCGCGGACGCGTTCGAGCTGGAACGCGATGAACCCGAACGAGCCGCCGAGCAGCAGCCACCCGGCGATCGTCAGGTTGCGGACGAGGTCGACCCGGCGTTCGGGCGTCAGGTCAGTCCCAGGCACACTGCATCCGCTTGATGCCGTTGATGAATGCACTCTGGAGGTAGGCCGGCTCGCCGGTGATTCGCAGTGACGGGAGGCGGTCACGGATGACGTCGAACATCACCGTGATCTCGCGTCGGGCCAGGTTGGCGCCGAGGCAGAAGTGTGGACCGCCCGCCCCGAAGCCGATCTGGGCCGGGTTCGGCTCCCGCGTGATGTCGAAGGTGTACGGATCCTCGAAGGTCCGCTCGTCGCGATTGCCGGAGTTGTACCACATGACCACTTTCTCGCCGGCCTTGATCGCCTGGCCACCGAGTTCGGTGTCCTCCGTGGCGGTGCGGCGGAAGTGGATCACCGGGGTGCCCCAGCGAACGATCTCCTCGACCGCGCCCTTCGAGTGGGCGTCGAAGTCGTCGTAGAGGAGTTCGCGCTGCTCGGGGAAGTCGGTGAACGCCTTCATCCCATGGCTGATCGCATTGCGGGTCGTCTCGTTGCCGGCCACGACCAGCAGGATGAAGAACGATCCGAACTCCTGCGCGGTGAGTTGTTCGCCGTCGACCTCGGCGGCCATCATCACGCTGGTGATGTCGTCCTGCGGGTTCGCCTTGCGGTCTTCACCGAGCGCCTGGGCGTACATGAACATCTCGAGCGCTTGGCCCATCAGGTCCTCGTACGACGTCACGAAGTCGGGGTCGCCGCCGCCGAGGATCGTGTTGGTCCACTTGAAGATCTTGGCGTAGTCCTCCGACGGGATGCCCATCATGTCGCAGATGATCTCCAGCGGCAGCGCTGCCGCGACGTGCTCGACGAAGTCACAGGTCTTGTCGGGGAAATCGGCGAGCAGGCGGTCGATGATCTCGTTCGCTTTCGTTTTCACGACGTCCTCGACGGCCGTGATCTCTCGCGGCGTGAACCCCTTCGACACGATCGATCGGAGCCGGAAGTGCTTCGGGTCGTCCATGTTGATCATCGAGCCGAAGAACTCGTTCATCTCCTGGGGGAGATCGCCGATGTTCGAGCCCTGACCCGAGCAGAACAGCTTCGGGTTGCGGCTGACGTGCCAGATGTCGTCGTGGCGCGTCACCGCCCAGTAACCGGGGCCCGGGGGGAACGGCAGGTCGGGGATCTCCCGCTCGGCGTAGTGGACCAGGCCGGGCGTGTCGCGCAGCGTCTTGAAGGCCCCCTCACGAAACGTGCGTGGAGCGAGCCAGAACTCCGGGTCGGAGAGGTCGAAGTCGTCGAGTGCGACCTGGTCGTACGGTGCGGGCATCGTCATGGCCCGCGACTGTACGGGACGTATCTGCTGCGGTCGCAGCCGACCGTGTCGGTGTTGTCGTGTCCGAGTTGAGAACCGCGCCGATCCGGCGTTGACTGGTCGAATGCTGGAGTTCTCCGAGATCGAACGTGTCCTCGTCGTCACCGCACATCCCGACGATGTCGACTTCGGTTCGGCGGGCACGGTTGCGGCGCTCACCGATGCCGGTGTCGAGGTCGTCTACTGCCTCGTGACCGACGGCCAGGCCGGCGGGTTCGACCACTCGATCCCGCGCAGCGAGATGGCGGCGATCCGGCGCGAGGAGCAGACGAAGGCCGCCGCCGAGGTCGGGGTGACCGATCTGCGGTTCCTGGGGTTCATGGACGGCACCGTCGAGGTGACGATGGAACTCCGCCACGACATCAGCCTCGTGATCCGCCAGGTTCGCCCGCAGGTCGTGATCGCCCAGTCGCCGATCCGCAACCTCGCCTCGACCTATGGCTCGCATCCGGATCACACGGCGACGGGGGAGGCGACGATGTGTGCGGTGTACCCCGACGCCCGCAACCCGTTCGCCTTCCCGGGCACGCCGTGCGCCGAGCTCGACGACTGGAAGGTGCAGGAGGTGTGGGTGCAGGCGGGGCCGATGGGCGGCGCCGACGGCCTCGAGCACGTGGACGTCACCGACCAGGTGGACCGCAAGATGCGGGCGCTGCGCTGCCACGTCAGCCAGCTCACCGATCCCGACGGGATGGAGCAGCGCATCCGCGAGCGCTTCCAGCAGATCGCTGCCGAGCGTGGCCTCCCCGAGGGCCGAAGCGCCGAACTCTTCCGCGTCCTCGACACCCGCTGACGAGGCCCAATCCTCCGGGCGATGAGCCGGCCCCCCGTATACGGGGCTGTCGCTCATCGCTGGATCAGGAGTACGTGAGGTGGACGGCGCCGAGGAGCGGGCCGGCCGCGCCGAGCTCGATCGGACGCACCGGAACGTCGAGATGCGCCTGGATCGCCGGTCCGAACCGGTCGAAGGCCGCCGACAGCCCGCCGCCGATCACGACGAGCTGCACGTCGAACTCGACGATCACCGGGGCCAGGAACTCGCCGAGCCGATGGCCGTGGTCGTAGACGATCTCGGCGTTGAGCGGATCGTCGACCGCTGCCTGGAGGTCGGCCACGGCGACGCCGAGACGGTCGGCGAGGCCCCGTGCGGACAGCACATCGTCGGCTCGGCCCTCCCACGGTGTCGGACGCATCCCGAGGTACTCGACACCGAAGCCGTCGATGAACTGCACCGGCCACGCACGGTCGGTGACGCACGTTCCCACGCCCGTGCCGAGCGTGATGGTCAGGACGCGGTCGACGCCGTGACCGGCGCCGGTCAGTGCCTCCCCGGTGCCTGCCGAGTCGTTGTCGCGAGCGAACCGGATCGGCCGGTCGCCGATCGTGGTGCGCTCGCGCAGGACCGCTCGCAGATCGATGCCGTAGATGTCCTCGAACTTCGCAACACCGCGCATCCGTGACTCGCCGGCCTCGAGGTCGAACGGTCCGCAGATCGCGATCGCCGAGACCGATCGCGGCGTCGTCCAGCGCGAGCGCGTGGTCGGCCATCTCGGCGAGTCGGGCAAGGATGGTGTCGGCATCGGACTGCGCCAGCGCCGGCAGTGTCGGCCCGAGCTCGACGACGGGATCAACCGCGGTGTCACCCCGCACGACCCCCGACTTGATCGACGTCCCACCCACGTCGAGCGCTGCCACCACCGCTTCCATCGCCGCCGAACCTACCGCGCCCCACCCACGCGATGAGCGGGACCCCCGCATCCGGTGCTGTCGCTCATCGCCGGCCCGGGTCGACGCCTCCACCCCACGGGCGATGAGCGGGACCCCTGCATCCGGGGCTTTCGCTCATCGCACTCGTCATCGTTACGCTCGGCCGTATGACCGAAGCAGTGATCGTCGCCACCTCCCGCAGCCCGATCGGGCGTGCCGTCAAGGGGTCGCTCGTCGACCTGCGGCCCGATGACATGGCCGCCCAGATCGTCCGAGCGCTGATGGCCAAGGTGCCCCAGGTCTCGCCGTCGGATGTGGAGGACCTGATCATGGGTTGCGGCCAACCGGCCGGCGAGGCCGGGTTCAACATCGGCCGGATGGTTGCGGGCATGGCCGGGCTCGACGACGTGCCGGGCGTGACCGTCAACCGGTACTGCTCCTCCAGTCTCCAGACGATCCGGATGGCCGCCCATGCGATCAAGGCCGGCGAGGGCGACTGCTTCATCGCGGCGGGCGTGGAAGCGGTCAGCCGCTACGGCAACGGCGCCAGCGACACCGCCCCCAACCCGATCTTCGCCGGCCCCGGCGAGCGCACCGCGCTGCGCGCGCAGGGCGGCCAGCCGACGTGGACCCCGCCCGAGGGGCTGCCCGACTTCTACATCGCGATGGGGCAGACCGCCGAGAACGTCCGTGAGATCGAAGGCGTCACCCGCGAGGAGATGGACGAGTTCGGCGCCCGCAGCCAGCAGCGTGCCGTCGCAGCGGTGAAGCGCGGCCACTTCGAGAACGAGATCACGCCCCTCACGCTGCCGGACGGCACGGTCGTGTCCGCCGACGACGGCCCGCGCGACGGCACCACCGTCGAGAAGCTCGCCCAGCTGAAGCCGGTGTTCCGCCCCGACGGCGAGATCACCGCCGGCAACGCCTGCCCGCTCAACGACGGCGCCGCCGCCGTGATGGTGATGAGCGACACCAAGGCCGCCCAGCTCGGCCTCACGCCGCTTGCTCGCATCATCTCGTCGGGCGTCACCGGCCTCAACCCGGAGATCATGGGTCTCGGGCCGATCGGTGCGAGCCGGATGGCGATGGAGCGCGCCGGGATGAGCGCTGACGACATCGACCTCGTCGAGATCAACGAGGCGTTCGCTGCGCAGGTGATCCCGTCGGCCAAGCACCTCGGCTTCAGCCTCGACCAGGTCAACGTCAACGGCGGCGCGATTGCGCTCGGTCACCCGTTCGGTATGACCGGCGCCCGCATCATGACCAGCCTGATCAACAACCTCCAGGCCGAGGACAAGACGATCGGCCTCGAGACGATGTGCGTCGGCGGCGGCCAGGGCATGGCCATGATCATCGAACGCCTCAGCTGACCGGTGTTACGCCGGGGGTCTGACCCCTGGCGTAACGGTCACAGGACTTCCCAGCGATTGGGGCGGTCGGCGTGGACGACGATCGCGTCGTACTGCTTGAGGCAGAGCGTGGCGCGCAGCACGTACTGTTCGCCGCCGCTCGACAACTCGGCGAGGGCGTACCCCTCACTGGAGTCGCGTACTCCCGTGCCGATGCAGTGCAGCGACGCGATCTGGAGACCGGCGCTCTCGGCCTCGGCGGCCCAGAGGTTGACGAGCCCTTGACGGAGCGATGGATCGTCGAGGAGGTCGGACCCGGCGAGCGTGAGCGTGACGTTGCAGATGTGTACGGGTTCGACGTGCTCGGGTTCGACCACGTCGCCGCCGAGTTCGCCGTCGAGCATCACGACCACCGGGCCGTCGGGGCCGGCGACCCCGCCGATGAACCCGTAGCGCACGAGCGGCAGGCCGTCCTCGCCGGTGGTGGCGTAACGGATCCGGTCGCCGTGGCTGAACGTCGTCACCGGATGGCTCCCGATGGGTCGGCGTACTCGTCGATCACCGCGTCGGACAGTTCGGGCCACGCCTCCAATGCGACGGTCGCCCACTCGTCGAACGCGCGGTCGGCCAGAGCGATCACCGCGAGGTCACGGTCGGGGTCGATCCAGAACATCGTGCCCGAGCCGCCGAAATGACCGAAGGTGCGCGGCGAGTTGGTCGTGCCGGTCCAGTGCGGCTCCTTGGCGCCGCGAACCTCGAATCCCAGTCCCCAGGGGCACTGCGCATAGCGTCCCACGCCGGGAACGATACCTGCGAGCATCGGGTAGTGCGTGCGTTCAGCGTCGGCGGCGGTCGAGGCGTGGATCAACGTGGGTCGCATCACCTCGGCGACGAAGCGGCACGTGTCGGCGAGATTCGACCGAACACCTGCAGCGGCCGACCCGCGCAGGACACTCGAGGTCATGGCGAGCGGGGAGAACACCGCCTCGTGGAGATAGTCGGCGAACGCGATGCCCGCAGCGTGCTCGACCGCCTGTGCAGCGAGGCTGAACCCGCTGTTCGAGTACGTGCGAGTGGTCTCCGGTCGGGCGATCGGCTCGTCCCCCTCGAAGGGGTAGCCGCCGGCATGGGCGAGCAGGTGGCGCAGCGTGCAGCCGGGCTGTCCCGCCGGTTGATCGAGTGAGACGATCCCCTCCTCGACCGCGACGAGGATCGCCCACGCACTCATCGGCTTGGAGATCGAGGCCAACCGCTGAACGCGATCGGGATCGCCGATCGTGTCGACGACGTGACCGGAGCGGAGCACCGCAGCCGACACGTGGGGAACCGGCCAGGCGGCGGTGAGCTCCAGCGCCGTCACCGTCGCCCGCCGATCAGGTGAACTGGCGGAGGAGTTCGGCCACCCGGAAGGAGAGGTCGACGCTCTGGCGGGCGTTGAGCCGTGGGTCGCACACCGTTTCGTAGCGATGGTCGAGGTCGGCGTCGGACAGGTGGTCGCCGCCGCCGAGACACTCGGTGACGTTCTCGCCCGTGAGCTCGATGTGGATGCCGCCGGGCCAGGTGCCCTCGGCGCGGTGGGCGCGGACGAACCCGCCGATCTCCGCGACGACGTCGTCGAAGTGGCGGGTCTTGCGTCCGTTGCCGGCGGTGTAGGTGTTGCCGTGCATCGGGTCGCACGCCCACACGACGGGGTGGCCGGCGTCGGTGACGGCACGGAGCAGGGGCCGGAGCCCGTCTTCGATCTTGTCGGCACCCATGCGGGTGATCAGCGTGAGGCGACCAGGGATACGCGACGGGTTGAGGACCTCGCACAGTTCCAGCACGAAGTCGGCGCTGGTGGTGGGGCCGATCTTGCAGCCGATCGGGTTGCCGACACCGCGGAGGAACTCGACGTGGGCGCCGTCGAGGTCACGGGTGCGTTCGCCGATCCAGAGCATGTGTGCCGAGCAGTCGAACCAGGCGCCGGTGAGCGAGTCCTGACGGGTGAGCGCCTCCTCGTAGCCGAGGATCAGCGCTTCGTGCGAGGTGAAGACGTCGACCTGCGACAGATTGGGGTTGGACTCGGTGTCGATGCCGCAGGCCTGCATGAAGGCGAGTGCTCGTTCGATCTCGGCGGCGACGCTCTCGTAGCGCTCACCCTCGGGGCTCGATGCCACGAACTCCTGCGTCCAGGCATGCACCCTCGACAGGTCGGCGAATCCGCCCTTGGTGAAGGCACGCAGGAGGTTGAGCGTGGATGCCGACTGGTGGTAGGCCTGCACCAGTCGGTCAGGGTTCGGCATCCGGGCGGCTTCGGAGGCGTTGGGGTCGTTGACGATGTGGCCGCGGAACGACGGCAGCTCGAGTTCGCCGACCAACTCGGTGGGGGAGGAGCGGGGCTTCGCGAACTGGCCGGCGATGCGGCCGACCTTCACGATCGGGACGCCGACCGAGTACGTGAGCACGACTGCCATCTGGAGGATGACGCGCAGCTTCTCCCGGATGTTGTCGGCGGAGAACTCCTCGAAGCTCTCCGCGCAGTCGCCCGCCTGGAGCAGGAACGCGCGCCCACCGGCGACACGGGCGAGTTCGGCCTGCAGGGAGCGGGCCTCGCCGGCGAACACCAGTGGCGGCATCGACGCGATGTGCTTCAGCGATTGCTCCAGCGCAGCTGCGTCGGGCCAGTCGGGCTGCTGACCGACGGGCATGTCGTGCCAGGACGTCGGCGACCAGGTGGCTCGGCTCTCGGACATCCGCTCAGGCTACCGGCGCCGAAAACGACCGGAGCGGTCGGATTTCTCCGACCGCTCCGGTGCAGTTCTTGGGCTTCGGTTCTGGCGGAACCGGAACTCAGACGGCGAGAATGCGTTCGGCGTCGTCGCGGAGGCCGGCGACCGCACGGCTCACGAGGCGCCGGGCGGCTTCGGCGGTGACGCCGAGCTGCTCACCGACTTCGCGGAAGCTCTTGCGCTCGCCGTCGACGAGTCCGAAGCGGGACTCGACGGCGAACCGGGCCCGGGCGTCGAGCGTGCCGAGCAGTTCGTCGAGCAGCTCGCTGTCGACCAGCGTCATCACGTGGTCTTCGGGCGTGCCGTCGCCGTTGGCCATCAGGTCGCCGAGCGTGGCGTCGCCGTCGTCGCCGACGGTCTTGTCGAGGCTGACCGGCGTGGTGAGGCGATGCAGTTCGGCGTTGGTCTGGTCGAGGGTCTCGCCGTCGCCGGAGGCCTGGCGCAGCGCCGCGCGGAGGCTGGCGGAGCGGTCACCGGGGATGCGGATGAGGCTGGCCTTCTGGTCGAGCGCACGACCGATCGCCTGACGGATCCAGAACGTGGCGTAGGTGGAGAACTTGAAGCCACGGCGCCAGTCGAACTTGTCGACGGCGTGCTCGAGGCCGAGGTTGCCCTCCTGGATGAGGTCGAGCAGATCCATTCCCTGGGGGAGCGGGTAGCGGCGGGCGATCGAGACCACGAGGCGAAGGTTGGAGCGGATGAACCGATCCTTCGCGTCGGCGGCGGCGGCGACCTTGGCCTTCAGGGCGGCGCTGCGCTTGCCGGCGTCGAGCTGCTCCTGGGCCTCACGGCCGGCTTCGATGACACGGGAGAGCTCGCGCTCGTCTTCGGCGGTCAACAGGGGGACCTTGCCGATGTCATTCAGGTAGAGACCAATGGAGTCGTTCATGATGTTTCCTACAACCGTTCGTGTTCGTGATGATTCCGGGCCATGGCTGTGTCATCGGACACACTGCATCGGCCATGCGGATCGAACGAACGCCGTGCACGCACGTGGTTCGTGTGCGTACGGCGATGTGATCGAAGAGCGGCAGACGCCGACTACGAGGGGTTTCCCGGGGGAGACCGTCGTAAACCGTGTACTCGGGGGTATATGGGGGAGCGATTCACAGTAACAGGCCTGTCAACCCCTGGCATGGTCGGTTGAGCGGGAAATCGTGGCTGTGGCAATAAAGTGGGGGAATCGTGCCCGGATCCGCCCAACAGCTGCGCCGTATCGGGCTCTTCGGGGGGACGTTCGATCCGCCCCACGTCGGCCATCTGGTCACGGCCGTCAACGTCCGTCACGCCCTCGACCTCGATCTCGTGGTGTTGATGGTGGCCAATGTGCCATGGCAGAAGGAGGGCACGAGGCAGATCACGCCGGCGCTCGATCGTCTCGCGATGGTCGACGCCGCCGTTCGAGATGTTCCGGGTCTGCTGGCGGGTCGTCAGGAGATCGATCTCGGCGGGCCGAGCTACACCGCTGACACCCTGGAGGTGCTGGCGTCGGAACACCCAGGCGCCGAGCTCTTCACGATCATCGGCGACGATGCAGCCGCCGGCCTGCAGACGTGGACGCGCTGGGACGAGGTGCTCGAACGCTCGCACCTGGTGGTCGTCGACCGTCCGGGCGAGCCGGTGAAGCTTGCTGACGACGTCGAGTGGATTCGCGTCGAGGTGCCGCGCCTCCAGGTGTCCAGCACCGACCTGCGGGCACGTTTCACCGACGGTCGCCCGCTCGACTATCTGCTCACCCAGCCGGTGCTCGACGTGATCCGCTCCCGGGGCCTGTACGGGGCCTCCGCATGACCGCGATCGCTCAACGGCGGAGGCGACGCACGATCGCCGCGGTGACCGTGTCGGTCGGCCTCGTGATCCTGGCTGCGGTGTTCTTCACGGTGGGTGTCGTGACACTCTCGAACTCGCAGGAGGGCGAAGCGGTCGGTGTCGACGGGCGACCCCGGGTGGCGCTGCCCTCGACCCCGAACGCACTGCTGGCGGTGACCGACGACGACGACCAACTCGCGTCGGTCGTCGTGATGACCCTGCTCCCCGAGGGTCAGGGTGGCAGCATCGTGACGGTCCCGGTGAACGCCGACGCAACTGCTGGGTTCGGGTTGCAGCGTCGCCCATTGAACGAGTTCTTCGACCCCGACGCACCGGACGAGCTCGTCGTCGCGGTGGAGGACATGCTGTCGATCGGCATCGGCCTGTCCGCGGTGATCGGCCCCGCTGAGCTGGAAGCGATCCTCGAGCCGTTCGAGTCGGTGCAGGTGGTGCTTCCGGATGCCGTGGTGGACTCCGATGCCATCGACGACACCGGGTCGCCGGCGCCGGTGCCGGGTGACACACTGCCGGGCGACGTTCCGGGTGGCTCGGTTCCCGATGGCGCCGCGCCGTCGGAGGAGCTCGAGGTCGATGCGGCCGCCGGCACCGATGGGATCGTGTTCACGGCGGGCCCGCAGATTCTCGGGCCGGCAGAGGTGGTCGAGGTGCTCACTGCGATCGACGAGTCGGTTCCGGCCCAGGAGCAGCATGCGCTCGACGTCGAGATGTGGTCGGCGATCGCGGGTCTCGCCCCCTTGCAGATCCCGCCGGAACCGGTGACCACCGATGGTGAGGGCCGTCCCGTGCCCCCGACCACGGTCGAAGAACTCGCGACGGCGCTGTTCGCCGGTGAGGTCGGGGTGCGCGACCTGGCAGCGACCGCGCCGAGCGCCGGTACCAACCCGACCGATGTCGACGTCGTCGTGCTCGACCGCAGCGATGTCGTGCTCGTGTTCGCCCAGGTCTCCCCGTCGTTGGTGTCCACGCCCAACACCGGCTTGAAGATGCGGATCGAGAGTCAGTTCAACGAAGCCCAGCTCGCTTCGACCGATGGGCTGCTCGAGAGCAACTCCGACCTCGCCCGCGAGCTGATCGGGCGACTCCTCTTCCTGCAGGCCAACATCGTGTCGGTCGACACCACCCCGTCGGGCGCTCCGGATCTGACGATCGTCGAGGTGGCCGATCCGCGCCTGCTCGAGGAGTCGATCAGGGCCAGTGAGATCCTGTTCGGGCCGTCGGAGGTGCGCCTGGCCACCACGGTGCTGGAAGGCGTCGACATCGTCGTCACCCTCGGGACGCCATACCTCGAACGAGAGGTCGACAACAACGATGGCGCCACCGGGCTCGAACCCGATGACACCGATCCGGCCGGTACGGTCGTTGTCGATGGATGAACCACATGACTGACGAGCGTGACCACACGACGGACGATGGGCTGGTTCTCGCAGTTCGCGCAGCACAGACGGCATCCGACATGAAGGCGACCGACGTCGTCGTCCTCGATGTGGGCGCAGTCTTGTCGATCGCCGGCTACTTCGTGATCGCCGCAGCGTCCAACCCGCGTCAGGTTCGTGCGGTGGTCGACGAGGTCGAGGCACGGGTCAAGTCGGAACTCGGTCGCTCCCCGGTGCGCACCGAAGGTGTGCGTGAGCAGCAGTGGACGCTGATCGACTACGGCGACGTGGTGGTGCACGTGTTCCTCGAGTCGGTGCGCGAGTTCTACGAGATCGAACGCCTCTACATGGACGCCCCTCGCATCGAATGGGAACCGCCCGCCGCAGGCTGAGCGCTGATGTGTGGCCGTGACGTTGGAGCCGTCGGCCGGAGGGGCTAGATTCGCACGGCGATCAATTCGCCGGTGACCCGGGAGTTCCCGGGCTCGGCGGTCCGAGATCCACGCAGTCTCGGGGCTATAGCTCAGTTGGTAGAGCGCTTCCATGGCATGGAAGAGGTCAGGAGTTCGATTCTCCTTAGCTCCACGGAAAACCCCAGGTCACAGGCCTGGGGTTTTGGTGCTTTCCGGGTCGTGTTGCGCAGGTGGGCTACGGCTCAGGCACGTTGATCGCCAGTTGCCGCGCCGAGTCGAACTGGGGGTTGAGTGGTGGACCGGACGCGAAGGAGCGTCAACACGAATCGCGCCTGAGCGCTGAAGGTGGGACTGATGGACACGTCTCGCACCGCAGCTCGGTCAGTTCGGTTGCCACGACGGTGGTCGAATGGATCGTGCCGGGGGCGCCGTGCCAGCACCGCCGGAAGGTCCATGTCGAGTTCGACTTCAGGGAGGCACGAGTACCCGCGGTCGGAACGCATCACCGACACGTCATGGCGCAGCCCGAGCATGGCGCCCGAGCGCCGTCGCCGAGGTCGATGATGTGGACATCGCCCACCGTTGTCACGGACGCGGGCCGAAGGTAGCGGGGCCGGGCCGGGCGCCGGAGTGGGTCATCCCAGGTCGTCGAGTGGCTCGAACGGCAGGGTTGCCGGGTCGGCCGGTGGGAGGGCGAGGCCGATCAGGGGCGGCGTGAGCGGATGGGTGTTGCCTTCCGGGTCGAGGAGGATGAAGTGGCCGGCCCCGAGGGGCTGGATACTCCAGTGCTGTTCGTGGAGCCAGTGGTGGTGGTACCAGCACACGAGCACGAGGTCGTCGAGGTCGGTGTTGCCGTCGTCGGCCCAGTGGATGCTGTGGTGGGCGTCGCAGCCGCCGGGCGGGATGGGGCAGCCGAGGATCCGGCAGCCATGGTCGCGTAGCGCCAGCGCATCGAACTGCGTGTCGGACACGGTGCGGGTCTGACGTCCGTAGTCGAGGATCGTGCTCTCGGGCCCGGTGACGAGCCGGTGGATGCCGGCATCGCAGGCGATCCGGCGCACGGCCTGCGCGGTGAGGAGGGTGCGTCCGGCGTTGGTGTCGAGGATGCCGCCGTTCGTGGCAGCGACGAGGTCGTCGTAGGCGACGGTCGTGACGACCTTGGGCCGGCTGCGCTTGGCCCCGGGCGCCGGTTGGAACTCGGCGAGCGCCTGCTTGGCCATCGTGACGAGTGCGTCGGCGCGTCGTTGTGCGGTGGTGCGCTCGTCGCCGTCAGCCCGTTGCGAGAGTGCGCGGATGGCTTCCTGGACGATGCGGAAGCCTTCGGGATCCAGCAGCCCGTCGAGTCGGCCCATGCCGTCGAGGAGCTCGGACAGGTGGAGCGACCGCGACTCGAACTGTTCCTGCCCGGTGCGCTCGGCGCCGTCGGGGTCGGCATGGAGTCGCCAGGTCTGCAGCACCATCTTGAAGTCACGGTGGGCCAGGGTCATCGCCCAGCTCGTCAACAGTTGTTCGTCGCGAGCGAACGCGTCGGCGATGTCGACGTGCCAAGCGTCGGCGAGCAGCCGCAGGGCCGACTCGGCGAGGAGGCCGTCGGCGAAGCGCTCCTTGACGATCGGCATGCGTTGGATGCGGTCGGCCAGGTGCAGCGTGGTGCGCACGGCCCCGGGCGCCTCGCCGGTCGTGGTGGTCAGCCAGGCATGCGGCGAGCGGAAGCCGTGGATGTGCCAGCGGCCCGACTCGACCACGGCGTGAACGGCATCGAGTTGGGCGGCGCGGGAGCGGCGCACGGCGACGGTGGCATCGTCGGCGAGGTCGAGCGCTGCGCCCCACTGCGTCGATGTCGCCGTCGAACTCATACGACCATCATGACGAGGGGGTCTGTCAGAGTTGGGACGCGAGGCGAGTTCACGGACACGCCCTCGACCGGTCATCGAGCCACTCGATCTGTCCCGCCTCCACGGGCTCGTCTATGACATCGGTCTCGCACTGTCTCACGGGTTGTGGAGCGCGTGCGAAGATGACCCGAGGGGGTCGCCGACATGGGATGCGGCAGTTGCGGTCACGACAACGAGGCGAACGCCAAGTTCTGCAGTGAGTGCGGCGCGCCCTTGACGACCAGTGCGGTTCGTGCCGGGCCGAGCAGCCGCCGGGTGCGAAGTTCTGCAACCAGTGTGGGTCTCCGATCACGGCGACGTCGGCCCGGGAACCCGCCGTCGACCAGCACGCGCCGGCCCCGACCGCGGTCCGCAAGAACGTGACCGCACTGTTCGGCGATCTCGTCGGGTCGACGGCGTTCGGCGAGCGCGTCGACCCCGAGGCGGCCCGCTCGGCGCTGGCGCCGTACTTCGAGATCCTGCGATCGACGATCGAGGATCACGCGGGCACCGTGGTCAAGTTCACCGGCGACGGCGTGATGGCGATCTTCGGTCTGCCCGAGGTCGCGGAGGACGACGCCCTCCGGGCGGTGGCGGCCGGGCTGGAGCTGCAGCGCCGATTCCGCGGGTTCGCCGACAACGTGCGCGACCGGCACGGTGTCGAACTGGGTCTGCGGGTCGGCATCAACACCGGCGAACTCGTCACCGGCGACGGCGACGCCGACCTCGTCGGCGACGTGTTGAACACCGCCGCCCGGCTCGAGGCGGCATGTCAACCCGGCCGCGTCATGGTCGGCGAGGACACGTGGCGGCTGACGCGTTCGGCGGTGTCGTACGAGGTACTGGGCGAAGTGCGGGTCAAGGGCAAGTCCGACGCGCTTGCCACCTTCCAGGTCGTCGACGACGACCGCAGCGTGGTCGAGGACTCGACGCCCTTCGTGGGCCGCCACGACGAGCTGCGTTCGCTGCGAGCGGCGTTCGACGACACCCGGTCCTCGGCCACGGCGACGCTCGTGACCGTGATCGGCGCACCGGGCGTCGGCAAGACCCGTCTCGCAGCCGAACTGCGCTCGGATGTCGACGCCCGTTCGTTCGACCTGCGCTTCGAGCGCCGCGGTTCGACCACGTTCACCCCGATCGTCGAACTCCTGCGAGAACTGACCGGTTCGGGTACGGCGGAGGACATTGCGCTCCTCGTGGCAGAACACGCCGAGGCCACACGGTTGGCGGGCGTCCTGGCCTCGTTCCTCGGCCACGGCGAGGTCCGTTCGACGGAGGAGTCGTTCTGGGCCGTTCGACGACTGCTCGAACACCTCGCCGCGAACGAGCCACTCCTCGTCGTCGTCGACGACATCCAATGGGCCGAGCCGCTGTTCTGGGACCTGCTCGACCATCTCGTCGAGTGGACCGAGGCGCCGGTGTTCCTCGTGGCGCTGGCCCGCCCGGAACTCCGCGAACTTCGGCCGGAACTCGCGCAGACGGGCAAGCGTGTCGCAGCCTCGGTGTCGCTGGAAGGACTCGACGCCGATACCACCCGCGAGCTCGCGGCTCGGCTGCTCGACACCGACGAGCTGCCGGCCGACCTGATCGAGCGGATCCCCGACTCGACCGAGGGCAACCCGCTGTTCGTCCGCGAACTGGTGCAGATGCTCGTCGACGACGGCGTCCTGGCGCGGGATGGCGATCGCTGGCGCCTGACCATCGACGCCGACGCGATCGAGGTACCGCCGACGGTGCTGTCGCTGCTGGCGAGTCGCGTCGAGCGGCTGCCCGACGACGAGCGCCAAGTGGTCGAACTCGCCTCCGTGATCGGCACCGAGTTCGACCGCGGGCTCCTCGGTTCGCTCGCCGGCGCGGACGTCAGCGCTCGCCTCGGCGCGCTGATCGACCGGCTCCGCCGTAAGGATCTGATCGAGCCGTCAGGTGCCTGGGCCGGTGACCATCCCGTCTACCGATTCCATCACGTACTGATCCGTGACGCCGCCTACCGCCGGCTCCTGAAGGGCCATCGGGCCGAACTCCACGAACGCGTCGGGCGGTACCTCGAGGCCGAGGGCGTGGACGGCGACGAGATCGACGTCCTCGTGGCGTTCCACTACGAGCAGGTCCATCGCTACCGGGTGGAGCTCGGCACGGTCGACGATGCCACCCGTGCGCTCGCGGCGCTGGCCAGCGAGCGGCTCCGTCACGCCGCCGAGCAGGCGCTCGCCCGGGAGGACCTGTCGTCGGCCGGTGGGTACGCCGTGCGGGCGCTGGCGCTCACCGAGGACGAGGGCGAACGAAGCGAGCTGCTGTTGACCGGTTGCGAGGCGCTGCTGTCGTCCGGCGACGTCGGTCGCGGCGCCGCGCTCGTGGAGCAGATCGCGGCACTCGACGGCGATGACCGTTTGAACGCCTGGGCAGACTGCTTCCGGGCGCAGCTGTGGTCGCTGACGGACTCCGAGCGGCTGAGCGAGGCCGCCGAACTCGCCGACGAAGCCGCTGGACGACTCGACGCACTCGATGACCAGGCCGGCGTTGCGAAGGCCCGCCTCGTGCGAGCGAGCACCCTTGCCCGGCTGGGACGGATCGGCGAGTGCGAGGCGGAACTCGACCTGGCGCTCGGTGCGGCGAGAACCGCCGGCGATCGACGCCGCACTGTCGCGGTACTGGGAGCAGCGCCGCTCGCGGCGCTCTGGGGCCCGTCTCCGGTCGCTCGCGCCGGCGGCCGCTGCCTCGACGTGCTGCGTCTGCTGCGGATCACCACGTCGTCGCCGGCGGTCGAGGCAACCTCGGTGCGGTGCCAGGGGCTGCTCGAAGCGCTGCGAGGCCGCTTCGAGTCGGCCCACGAGAAGTTCGAGGCGTCACGCACCACGGCGCGCGATCTCGGCCTCCGCCAGGGCCTGTACGAAACGGAGCTGTTCGAGGGCTTCGCCGAGTTGCTCGCCGACGATCCGGTTGCCGCCGAGCCGCATCTGCGGCTCGCCCGCGACGGCCTCGGCGCCCTGGGCATCGGCGCCGACGCCGGTCAGGCGGCAGCGCTGCTCGCACGGTCACTTCTGCGCCAGGGCCGTCTCGACGAAGCCGACGAACTCGCCACTGCCGCCCTCGCCACCGCCGGCGAGAATCTGCAGACCGCCGTCGCCAGCCGCGCCGTGCTCGGCGAGATCCGAGCGGTGCAAGGTCGATGGGACGAAGCCGACACGCTGGTCGCCGAGGCGATCGAGATCGCCGAACGCACCGACATCATCCTCGACCACGCCATCGTCCTGCGCTCGGCTGCCCGCATCGCCGGCTTGCGGGGCGACGAAGCCCAGGCAGAGCGGTATCGAGCAGCGTCGGAGCTGCTCCTCGCCGACAAGGGCGTCACTGGGCTCGCCGCAGTGCGGGGTGCGGCGCACGCTGGCGGCACGGATCACGCCGCTCCTGCTACCGGTCCTGCGACCACGACCGGCTCTCCCGAGAACGTGGATTCGCATGAGCGATCCGTCCACGAGCTGCGATCCAATGCGGCATCCGATGTCTGGCGCGACGCCACTCGGATACGCACTCGGGCGGATGTCGACGAGATGCGTCAGCGCTTCCACCCCGACTTCGTCGGCCGTCATCGCAGCCGCGTGTTCGCGGCCCTCGACGACATGGACGTCGACGAGTACCACGACATGGTCGCCGGTGTCCTCGAGGTCGGCGGCGTGTTCAACGCCAGGCCGGTCGCGCTCCGCGGTGACGACGTGGCACTGGTCCGATGGTCGATCGTCATCGGCGACAACGTGTCAGATCGCCTGGCCGTCTCCCGCATCGAGAACGGCTTGGTGCGCGAGTTGGTGACGTTCGACGCTGATCAGCTTCAGGAGGCCTACAACGAACTCGACCGGCAGTGGGTCGAGTTCGCGGGCGGTAACGGCGAGTGGTTGACGATGTCCCGAGCCTTGCTGGGGGCGGTGGAATCCGGCGACGATGCTGCCATCCGTGCGCAGCTGGCAGACGGATTCGTCTCGGTCGATCACCGACCACTCGGACTCGGCACCCGAACGACGGACGACTTCGTGGAGACGTTCCGCTCGGACAGCACCGGGACCACCGTCATCAGGTCGTTCCAGCTGGTCGAACCCATCGAGATCGGCGAGGGCGCCACGTTGACGTGGATGAGATTCACCTACTCGGATGGGTCCGCCGGCGAGATGCTCTCGGTCAACCAGCTGCGAGACGGACGACTGCACCGCCAGGAGATCTTCCCGGTTGATCGACTCGATGATGCCCAGCGTTGCTACGAGAAGATGGCGAACCCGGGAGGGAGTGCGGGCGGACGAACGGTCTCCAACGCCGCGTCGCGAGCGTTCCACGCGGCCTGGGGCGCTGCCATCAATGACGGCGACCTCGATCGCTTCGCCGCGCTGCTGAGCCCTGGGTACGCCCACCAGCCGCACCAACGCATACAGGTACACGACGTGTTCGGCGCAGACGAGGCCCTGGAGATCGTCAGGGGGATGATCGAGGGCAGGGCATCGGTCACGACCGAGACACTCGCCATTCGCGGTGACGACGTCGCGTGCGGTCGGTGGTTGGCGACGTTCGGACCCGACATCGTCGAGTTGCTCGCCGTCACGGTGGTCGACGACGACGGTCTGATCGTGAGCGCCGAGACGTTCGAACCCGAAGCCCTCCATGACGCACTCGACCTGCTCGATGAGATCCACGTCGAGCGCCGTGGCTCGTCGTCGTTCCTGGAGCTGATGGGTCGACTGCGGCGGGTGGCCGCCGACGGTGATCGAGACGCAGCTCGTGAGTTCCTGGCGCCTGGTTGGACCTCTCACGACGGACGACCGTTGGGTCTCGGAGTCCTCGACCGTGAGCAGTTCCTCCGGTCGTCTGTCAGGGCGGGAGCCGCATACATCCTCATGGAGGTCGTCGAGGACACCGGGTCGGTCGCGCTCACGCATGACCGGTGGGTGGTGCCCGATGGTTCGCACTGGGAGCACCTTGCGGTGATGACGTACGCCTCAGGCCTGAGTGAGTCGTTGGAGGTCTTCGCGCTCGACGACCTGGCGACGGCCGAGGCGCGAGTCGCGGAACTGGTGGCCGCTGAGACGACGGGGGCTGTCGGCTCGTTCGCCAACGCCGCGTGGCGTGTGGTCCAGGCGCTGGGTGAGGCGCTCGTCGATGGTGACCGACAGCGGTACGTCGAGCTCCTGGCGACCGACTTCGTCTCGGTCCCTCGGTACCGGCTCAACATCGGCCGGGAACTCGGGCCGGAGGACTTCGCCGACGCGATGTTCGCCCAACGAACGATGGGCGAGATGTTCCGGGCCGAGACCGAACTCATTGCGGTTCGCGCCGACGACCTCTGTCTCGTGCGCTTCGCGTTGTTCGTCGACGACAACGTGCAGCCGTATCTGGGTGTCCTTCGCACCGTCGGCGGTCGGATCGCACAGCTGACGATGTACGACGACTCCCAGCTGGCTGAGGCACTGCAGGACCTGGACGCGCAGTGGGCACGCGCCGGCGGGCCGGCGTCACTCCTTGCGCTCGTCGGGCGCTTCCTCGCCGCCGTTCGGAGCGACCCCGAGACGGTGCGACCGATGTTGGCCGACGGGTTCGTCAGCGTCGATCATCGGCCGCTCGGGATGGGGCGCCGCGGGCCCGACGACTGGTTGGCGACGGTGCCCGTACTCGCAGGACCGGGCGGGACGATCCCGGTCGCACCGCTGGCATGGACGGACGACGTGCTGCTCTACCGGCACACGTTCCGCCTCGAAGAGGACCTCGGCGACGTCGCGATGGACAGGATCTCGCTCGTCGTCACCGACGGGCAGCAGTTCCTCCGCTGGGACAACTTCGACACCGACCAGTCCGATGCTGCGATGGGGGCCTTCGAGGCGGCGACGTCGAGGGCGTCGACACCGGAGCTGACCAACCGGGCCTGGGAGATCACACAACTCGTCTACGTCGACCTGGGGGACGACGACTACATCGACAGCTACACCGATCTGCACCACCCGGACTTCGTCAGTGTCGACCACGAACGGTTCACGCTGGAGCCGGGCAAACAGATCGGCCGCGACGAGTACGTCGCATCGGTCTTCGACAAGGAGCAGTACGGCGTCGAGATCAGCGCCCACGCAGAACTCATCGCAGTGCGTGGCGACGACCTGTGTCTCGTGCTGAACACGTTCGAGATCGACGGCAACGTGATGGAACGGCTCGTCGTCGTTCGCACCGACGACTCCCGGATCGTGCGGACCGACTGGTACGACTACACCGACCTGGTCGGCGCGCTCGACGAGCTCGACGACCAGTGGGTGGCCACCGGCGGTCCGTCACTCGACATCGCCAGGCGAATACGCCGAGCTCTGGCGTTGCGCGACCTCGACGCCTACCGCGCCTGCTTCTCCGACGACTTCGTGTCGGTCGATCATCGCCCGCTCGGCATCGGTCGACTCGACGCCGACGAGCACGTCGAGTCGATGAGGCTGATGTTGGGACCGGAACGTGTCGTATTCCCGGTCGTCGCAGAGGTCGTCGAGCGGGACGAATCGACGATGCTGCAGCGAGTTCGCATCACCGCCGCCGACGATTCCGCGTGGGAGGCGTGGAGCGTCACCACGTTCGCCGACGGTCGCATGACGAGCATGGAGTCGTTCGAGCTCGACCAGTTCGAGGCCGCACAGCATCGGTACCGGGAACTGACCGCGTCACCGTCGTTGCCGCCGTTCGCGAACGAGGCGACCCGGGTGTTCGAGGAGTTCGTGCGGCTGATCAACGACACGGGCGTCGAGTCGGCGCGTCACCTCGTTGGTCCCGACTTCGTGAGCCGGCTCTCGCAGGTGAGTCTGATGGGCGTGCTCGGCGACCTCGATGTCGATGGTCACCTGGCGTTGATCGGCGACGCCATCAGCGGAGATGCGTCGGTCACCGTCGACCACCTGATCGCGATCCGAGGAGAGCATCTCTGTCTGCACCGGTTGTCGTTGCATCGTGGTGACGACATCTCGGAGCGGTTGTGTGTGAGCCGCCTCGAGGCGGGGTTGGCCCGGGAGGTCGTCTGGTTCGACGGCGACGACCTCACCGAGGCGCTCCACGAACTCGACCGTCAGTGGGCCGCAACCGGTGGGCCTGCGGCCTACCTCGCCGTGCGACGGCGATTCGGCGATGCCGCCCGGGCGGGCGACGCAACGGCTGCTCGGGCCGTGCTTGCGGACGACTTCACCTCAGTCGACCATCGACGCCTCGGGCTGGGCACGAGGAACGCCGACGAGTGGCTCGAATCGGTCAGTGTCATCTACGGTTTCGAGAGTGCAACGACGACGATCGCTGCACAACCGATCGCCTGGACCGATGAGGCGCTCCTCTACCGCCACACGATCGACACGGGGGAGGACCTCGGAGACGTGTCGTGGAACGTCCTCTCGGTCGTCACCACCGATGGCGACAAGGTCACGAACTGGGACAACTTCGACCTCGACCAGCTCGACGCCGCCCGAGCACGGTTCGACGAACTCGTGGCGGCATCCACGGCAGTACCGACGCCATCGGAACCCGCGAACGAGGCCTCCAGAGTTGCCGCCGAGGCGATCCCGACACCGAGCCGCGTGGTCGCCATCCGCGGCGAGACGCTGGCACTCGCCGCCTTCTCGGAACGGGTTGGGGACGAGGTGGCCGAGCGGCTGGCCCTGGTCGAGACCCGTGATGGACTCGTCATCGAGGACGTCCGCTTCGACGTCGACGACATCCATGCGGCGCTCGACCTGCTCGACGAGCGGTACATCGCGCTCGGCGGTCCGACCGACGTGGTGCTGCTCAATCAACGGGCGCGTCACGCTGAGCGTGACGGTGATCGAACGCAAGTGGCCACGCTTCTGGCTCCCGATTTTCACTTCGACGACCGTCGTCGGCTCGGGATCGGCACGATGGATCGCGACGAGTACGTCCGAACAGGGATCGTTCGCAGCGGCCACCTCCATGTGGACGTCGAGTACGTGCGCCACGGCAGCGGTGTCCTGCTGGTCCGCCCGCGCTTCGAGACACGAGACGGATCGATGTGGGAGTACTACGTCGTCTACGTCATGACGGCGGCGTATTTCGTCTCGGCGAGCATCTTCGACCTCGACGACCTCGACGCAGCGGTCGCCGAGTTCGAACGGCTGGCGACGAGCGACCGTGCCCGCATGTCGGCCAACTCGGCGATCTCGAATGATGCGAGTCGAGTGTTGGAAGAATCGTTCGAGGTGCTGCTCGACGACGGGCTCGACGCGCATCTCGAGTTGCTTCATCCCGACTTCCACTTCGAGGCCCGGCGCTCCACCGCACTCGGTCAGGAAGGCGGCACGAAGAATGGAGCGACGCAATCACCTGGTGGCTCGACACCGACATCGCCCGGATCGAGACCCGAACGCTGGCCACTCGGATCGACTCGCTCGTGGTCGGCGATCTGTTGGTCACGACCACGGCCGGCGATGAGTGGGGATTCCGGTACTGTCGCCGAGAGCCGCGACGGCAAGCTCGTCCGGCTGACCAGCTACGACACCGACGGCGACGGTCTCCTCGACGCGCTGGACGAACTCGATCGCAGGTGGATCGCGCAAGGTGGACCGTCGACCATCGCCGACCTCAGTTCAGGCTTTCGGCGAGCCATCGGCAGCGGTGCCCGCGACGCACTGCGCGCGGGCGTGAGCGACGACTTCGAGTCGATCGACCATCGCGCACTCGGTCTCGGTCATCGGACCGTTGACGAATTCGTCGAGTCGAACCTGTCTGTCGCCGGCGAGGACTTCTACGCCTTTCCGACGGTGGTCATCGAGCACGACGCCGACGGGCGACATTGGCTTGCACGGTGGATTCGCGGCTCGTTGTCGTCGGAAGCATCCTGGGAGTTCTGGACGATCTCCGTCAGCCGGGACGGTCGTCTCACTCGAGTCGAGACCTTCGATCTCGCCGACCACGACGCGGCACTCGCTCGCTACGACGAACTGGTCGCCGCTGACGCGAGGACATCAACGACCTTGGAGCCCGAGTTCGCGAACGATGCGTGGCGCATCTTCCGGGTAGGTGGTCAGGCGATCGACGACGACGACAAGGAGCGTCTTCTCGACACGCTGGCATCCGACTTCGTGATGGTCGGTCGGCGACCGTTCCGCCTGCGAGCAGAGATCGACCGGCTGCAGACTGTTGACAGCTTCTTCGTCACTCGTTCGCTCGGCGCAACGTTTCGGCTCGAGACCGAACTGCTCGCATCACGAGGCGATGATCTCTGTCTTGCCCGAACGCGCAGCGTCATCGACGACAACCTGCAGACGGATCTCTTCGTGGTGCGATCCGCACAGGGTCGACTCGACCGCATCTTCGCGTTCGACGACACGCAACTCCGCGAGGCGCTTCAGGAACTCGATCGGCAGTACGGCGCGACCTTGGGGATCAGCGACGCCTCCCTCGAAGGGCTCGACGCCTTCTTGTCGCTCGATCCCGAACGCATTGCGCCGTGGCTTCGTCCGAACTTCCGATTCCGTGACCACCGTGGCATCGGCTGGCCCGACCTCGATCGCGACGGCTACCTGACCGAACTGCTGCCCTCGATTCCGGCAGGCATCACCACGATCGTCCGCCAGATCGACACCTACGTCGAAGGGCGCGGCATGGTCGAACACCACTCGCTGGTCGACGCCGACGGCACCATCGACACGGCCGTCATCGGCGTGTCGGTGCTGGAGAACGAGCAGTTCGTCGCCTTCGAGGTGTTCGGCCCCGACGACCTCGCCGCCGCCCGCGCTCGCTTCGCCGAGTTGACGGGCGACGATCCGGTGTCCGGGTGAACGCCGAGGCTGTGGGAGGCTGTCGTTCATGGGTGGGCGTCCATCGGGAACAGTCACGTTTCCGTTCACCGACGTCGAGGGGTCGACCGGTGCGTCGTCGTAACGAGGGGAGCGCATGGTGCCGAAGGTCTTCCTGATGACCGACGTCGTCGGCTCCACCGGGCTCTGGGAAACTCACGAGCCGGCGATGCCTGCGGTGCTGGCACGCCACGACGACATCGTGCACAGCGCGGTGGAAGCAGCGGGTGGGCGGGTGTTCAAGCACACCGGCGACGGCATGATCGCGGCCTTCGACGATGCCGAGCCGGCGCTGGTCGCAGCGCGAACCGGCGTTGCCGGGCTGACGGCGGAAGCGTGGCCGATCCCTGGTGGGATCAGGGTGCGGACGTCGCTGCACGCCGGTCCGGCGACCGAGCGCGACGGCGACTTCTTCGGTCCGGCGCTCAACCGCGTCGCGCGGATCAACGGTGTCGTTCATCCCGACCAGATCGTGGCGTCCGACCTCGTGTATCGACTCCTGCCGGACCCCGCGGCCATCGACCTCGGTGAACACCAGCTCCGGGATCTCGGCGAACGGGTCAGGCTCTGGCAATTGGACGACGGGGAGCATCCGCCGCTGCGGTCGATGCGTGCCGAGTTGAACAACCTGCCGGTGCAGCTGACCGAGTTCATCGGTCGTCGAGCGGAAGTCGAGCAGCTCGATCGGCTGTTGGCCGACCATCGGTTGGTGACCGTCAGCGGCATGGGCGGTTGCGGCAAGACCCGGATCGCGCTCGAGGTGGCAGCCGACGTGAGCACCCGCTACGACGGAGGTACGTGGCTGGCCGACCTTCGTTCCGCGAGCGATCCCGACGAGATCGTCCAGCAGGTGGCCGTGGCGATCGGCCTGGTCGGCGGAGGGTCGGCGGAGGGGAGCGGTCGGTTGGCCGATCTGGTCGTCGAGTACGCCGATCGTGCACCGACGCTGGTCGTGCTCGACAACTGCGAGCACCTGGTCGACGATGCAGCCGACGTGGCCGACGACCTCCTGCGGCGGTCCGAGTCGCTCACGATCCTGGCGACCAGCCGTGAGGCGCTCGGCACCGAAGGCGAGCGGGTCTGGCGGATCCCGTCGATGGGCGCCGACTCGGGCGAGGCGCGCGAGCTGTTCCTCGCTCGCGCCACGGCGGCGTCATCAGACTTCGCTGTCGGTGAGGACGGCATCGAGCTGGTCGACCGGATCTGCGCCCAACTCGACGGCATCCCGCTGGCCATCGAACTGGCAGCGGCGAGGGTCAGCCACCTCTCGCTCGCCGAACTCGAGGCTGGTCTCGACGAGCGGTTCTCCCTGCTCTCGGGCGGACGGCGAGCGCGCCGTCAACGTCAGCAGACCCTCCAGGCGATGATGGACTGGAGCTGGGACCTGCTCGACGACGACGAACAGCGCATGCTGACCGAGCTCGCCGTCTTCAGGGGAGGATTCGACGTACGTGGCGTCGACGAGGTGTGTGCAGCTCCGCAGGTGGGGTCGCGGTTCGACGTGCTGACCGGTCTGGTCGACCGCTCGCTGGTGCAGGTCACCGCCGACTCGGGAGCGACGAGCCGATACCAGCTCTTGGAGACCGTGCGGCTCTACGGCCTCGATCGACTCGCCGCAGCCGGCATGGCAGACAGCGTCCGCGATCGACATGCCGCCTGGGTACGCACACACTGTTCGTGTCTCACGCCACCACCGACATGGGACCCCGGCGAGGCGCTCTACTGGATCCGAAACGTCGACAACGTGTTGGCAGCGGCCGATTGGTTCGCCCGGAGCGACGACGTCGTGGCGGCCGCCGAGGTCTTGTCGGGGCGGCAGGGCCTCTTCAACGGCGAGCGCAACGTCGATGGCATCCGTTGGTTCACGCCGGCGTTCGTCGACGATGACCGTCTTCCGTTCGACGTGGCCCTTGCGGTGGCAGTCGGCGCGAGCCAGACCGCGGTGTTCGCCGGCGACTACGCCGCTGCGGGAGCCTTCGCTCAGCGAGCGCTGTCGTTGGTCGACGCGATGGATCGGCACCCGATGTCGGAGGTGACCCGATTCTGGGCGGCGCAGACGTGCTTGTTCACGGGGACACTGGCGGTGGGCAGCCGATCTCGATCGTGCGCGCCAGTTGCTCGCTCGCGCGAGCGCTCGGTGGCGGGTTCGAGGACTCTCCGGTGGTGGCGGTCCTCGTCGGGCTGATCGCGCTGGCCGACCGCGACTTCGAAGCGGCGGTCGCCGCGACGGATCTCACGTTCGACGACAGGTTCTTCGAGATCCCGTCCCTGGGGGTCATCCGGATGGTGCACGCGATGGCCCTGTCGTGGCTCGGCCGTCACGGCGAGGCACTCGTCGCTTCCACCGTCGCCGGAGTCGTGGGCGGCATCGGGATGCGCACGCCGAACTCGGTCGGGACGGCGCAGGTGGCCTGGGCCCTGCTTCGTGCAGGTCGCGCGCAGGAGGCGTTGGACCTCATCGCTCGTCCCTCACGGCTGGCGATCGGTGCCGCCGTCGAACAGTGGCGGCTCGGACGGGCCTTCTTCCTCGCCGAGTACGTCATCGAGCAGGATCCCGAGCTGGCCGTGCGCCTCGTCGGCTGCGTGCCGCAGACCGCCACCATCACGCTCGGCCTGCGCCGCCAGGATCTGCTGGCGCGTGTGGAAGGGCGTACCGACCGGTCGATCGAGGACCTGCTGGCGGCCGGAGCCGCTGCGGGCGAAGACGCCACGGTGGCCGAAGCGCACGCGATCATCCGTGCCGACGGCCTGCGCGTGGACTGAGTCGGTGCGGCGACCCCACGCCGGTCGCCTCGCCAGCGATGCCCCCAGACGGAGTCTCCGGTTGCGGTGCGGGCTGGCGGGTGTCCAACGCCCGCGTCGTGCTGATGGGTCACGACAGCCCAGCCGTGCTCGCCGGTGCGGTGCTGTCGATGAAGTTGCCGACGACGTCCGCCAACAGGTCCAGCGTCCCTGGCCGACATCGTGATCGCCGTGCCACCACCGCCGACCGCTGCGTTCTGGACGCTCGTCCACGAGTTCAGCACCGGCGTCATCGGCGCCGGTTGATCGTCAGTCGCCTGGCCGATCCAGCCGCTTCTGCAGGAACACCTCGCCATGTCCGACGGGTGTGTCGGTCGCCAGTCCGATCTGTGAGTAGCCGAGGCCGACGTAGAACCCCGGTGCCTGGAACGTGTGGCTGTTCACTCGCACCACCACGCAGCCACGACGGGCCGCCTCCTGTTCGGCTGCCACCACGAGGCGGCGACCGAGACCGTCGTTGCGGTACCGGTCGTGGACCCAGAGCCATTCGATCATCGCGTACCCACCCCAGGTGAACCCCTCGAGGCCTGCGATCAGCTGGCCGGCCGGATCACGCAGCAGACAGCCCAACGGGGCTCCGTCCGAATAGCCGGTTGCCGCGACGTTGAACGCGATCACCTCGTTCCGGAGCTGCTCCACGCCGGCTGCATCCAGCTCGCCGGTCATCCGTACCTCGAACATGCGCTCATCGTCGCGCCGTCCGTGCCAGGTCGTCGACACCGGGCGGTTCCGGCGCTCGAAACCGCGGTCCCGTCGGACAACCCGTGCTCGCGATGAGCGAATCCCGGGTATCCGGTGGATTCGCTCATCGGTCGGTCAGCGTCGCCGGCCGCCCGTCGGTCACGTCCGACGGCACCGAACGGCTGTTGGTCCGCGCTCGATGAGTCTCACCTCACCTGGGTGACGTTCTCGCCATGCGACGCAGGCAGAATCGACCCTGGCCTCCACTGGGGCCGCCCCCATCACGACCATGGCACGCACCTCACCTTCGCTCACCCAGCTGCTCAACCCGATCACCGCGCTGCGGACCGGTCTGCGGTTGATCGGCAACGCCGAAGGTCGCATGGACCGTCGTGTGGCAGTGTCGGATGACGGCCACGCCCACATCGAGATGCGTGGGGCCGATCGACCGGAGCATGCCGCGCTCGCCGCTGACGCCAAGGCTGCCATCGAACGGCTCGACGGTGTCGAGTGGGCCGAGGTCGATGCCGTCGTCGGTCGGCTCGTCGTCGTGTTCGACCCCGAGGCGATCGATGCCGATGACCTGATCGAATCGCTCGAAACGGTCGAGGAGCTCCACGACGTCGCCGACGAGCGGTTCCCGCACGACCGGCCCGACCATCCGGCCGACCGCACGCCGATCCACCTCAACGTGTTCGGCATCGCCGCCGACGTCGCCGGACTGAGCTACGCCAGTGCGGCGCAGGCGCTGCACTTCGTGCGGCTACCAGCCGAGATTCCCGGGCTCGTGAGCGTTGCCGACAATGCCCCACGCGTCCGTCGCTTCCTCGAAGGCCGGTTGGGGCCCCCGGCCGCTGATGTGGTCATGACGACGACGAGCGCCGCGGCGCAAGCGCTCGGGCAGGGTCCGCTCGGCCTCATCGTCGACATCGGGCACCGGTCGATCAAGCTGGGCGAGCAGCGATCACGCAACGCCACCTGGAATCGACGCGAGCCGGAGTTGGTCCAGGGACCGCACAGCGTGGGCCATCCCGCCGAACGCTTCGAGAAGCGTCCGGTCGCTCTTCCGAAGGGCCCGATCGAGAACTACTCCGATCGCGCCGGACTGGCGTCGCTCGGTGCGATGGGCGTGGTGCTCGGCGTGACGAAGGATCCGCGCCGGGCCTCGAAGTTGCTCCTCTCCGGCATCCCGAAGGCGGCAACGCTCGGACGCGAAGCGTTCGCCGCCGAATTCGACCGGGTCCTGTCGCAGCATGACGTGCTCACGATGGATCCCGCAGCACTCAGGCGGCTCGATCGGGTCGACACCCTCGTGATCGAGGCGCGGACGGTCACCTCGGAGATCTGGTCGATCGTCGACGTGGTCGGCTTCGCACACGACGCCGACCCCGTCGAGATCGCACGACGGACGCACACGCTGTTCGACCGCGACCACCCGTTGGAGGAGCGGCGCTGGCGCAGTTGGCGACTCCACCCGCTCGAGCAGAACGAATCCGCGCTCCCGCGCGGCGCCAAGAACCGGGCTCGTCTCCTCGGGGCGGGCGGGCGCAAGGTCCTGGGGCTCTGGAAGCACGACACGCTGCTCGCCCTCGTGGCCATCCAACCGGAACCCGTGGCCCTCGCCGACGAGATCGTCGCCGCCGCCCGCGAAGCCGATCTCGAGGTGCTGCTCGCAGGCGGGACCGATGCCCTCGCCTCCCGGCTGGGAGTCGAGCGTCGGCTGACGGCGGCAGCTCTCGTCCACGAGATCGGTGACCTGCAGCGAGAAGGTCACGTCGTGATGTATCTCGGGTCGGCCTACACCAGTGCGCTCCGGGCCGCCGACGTCGCGCTCGGCGTGGAACGCGAGGGCCATCGCATCCCCTGGAGTGCCGACCTCGTCGTCGGCGCCGGACTGGAGAATGCCTGGCGGGTGGTCAACGCCGTCGACACGGCCCGCGAGGTGAGTCGCCGCAGTGCGCTCCTCGCGCTGTCGGGAGCGTCCACCGGCGGGCTCTGGTCGCTTCTCGGCCCGGCCAGAACAGCGACCGAACGAGCTCTGCTCCCGATCAACGGCACCGCCCTGGTCTCGGTGGGCCTCGGTGCCGCCTCGGGCCGCCGGGCCGCCGGTCATCGGCCACCGCGATCGGCACCACGCGATCCGTGGCACGAACTCGACACATCGGAATCGCTCGCCCGGCTGGACACCACGGCGGACGGTCTCGAAGCCGCAGAACGCGATCGCCGACAAGCTGCGTCGACCGCGCGAGTCCTCGAGGGGCCGATCGGTCTGGCCCAGGCACTCACCGAAGAACTCGCCAACCCGCTCACACCGCTCCTCGGACTCGGTGCCGCGTTGTCGGCTGCAGTCGGCTCGGCAGTCGATGCGGCACTGGTCGGCGGAGTGGTCGGTACGAACGCCCTGGTCGGCGCCGCCCAGCGGATGCAGACCGAGCGGTCGCTGCAGCGTCTGGAGCGCTCGGGTGACTCGATGGTGACGGTGCGCATGGCGGGCGCCACCGTGCAGGTTCCCAGCGACACGCTGGTGGTCGGCGACGTGATCGAACTCCAGGCGGGCGAGACGGTGCCCGCCGACAGCCGGATCCTGGCGTCGGAGAACCTGGAGGTGGACGAATCGACGATCACCGGTGAGTCGCTGCCCGTCGCCAAGTCGAGCACGGCCACGCCGGGTGCTCCGATTCCGGAGCAGACCTCGATGCTGTTCGAGGGATCGTCGATCGCCGCCGGCAGCGTCACGGCGCTGGTCGTGGCCGTCGGCACCGACACCGAGACCGGCCGGAGCGCGGCGGCCGCCGGCGACCCGCCGCCGTCCGGAGTCGAACAGCGCCTCGGCCACCTCACGAAGATGACGATGCCGGTGTCGCTCGTCGGCGGGGCGGCGGTCACCGGCCTCGGACTCCTGCGCGGGCAGCCGATGCGTGACGCAGTCGGCACCGGCGTGAGCCTGATGGTCGCTGCCGTTCCGGAGGGCCTTCCCGCCCTCGCCACCCTCTCGCAGGTTGCGGCAGCTCGCCGGCTCGCCGGGAACAACGCCCTGGTCCGCAATCCGCGCGCCCTCGAGGCCCTCGGACGCGTCGATCAGATCTGCTTCGACAAGACCGGCACACTCACCGAGAACTCGATCAGCCTCGTTCTGGTGTCGATCGACGGCAACGAGGAGCTGGTCGGCGAGTTGTCCGCCGACGGTCGAGCGCTCGTCGCAGCCGCTGCTCGGGCGACGCCCGCTTCCAACGGCAACGGCCCGCTGCCCCACGCCACCGACCAGGCGATCCTGACCGCCGCCGATGCAACCGGAGTCAGCGACGCCGACGGGGTCGAGGGCTGGTCACGGCTCCAGGAGATCCCGTTCGAGTCACGCCGCGGCTACCACGTGGTGCTCGGGTCGACGCGGACGTCGCGGCGCCTGATCTCCGTCAAGGGCGCGCCCGAAGTGGTGCTGCCCCGATGCACGACCAGGCGACGCAACGGACGGACGGAACCACTGGGTGAAGCGGCGATGGTGCGTCTGCACGACGACGTCGACCGGTTGGGCAGACGTGGACTCCGCGTGCTCGCCGTCGCCGAGGCGGTGGGGAAGTCGAACGCCGAGATCTCGATCGACGAGGTGCCAACCGACCTGGAGTTGCTCGGGTTCGTCGCGCTGGCCGATCCGATTCGCCCGAGTGCGGCCGCAGCCCTGCGCGATGTCCGCGCCGCGGGCGTCAATGTCGCCATGATCACGGGTGACCACGCGAGCACCGCCGAGGCGATCGCCGCAGAACTCGGAATGTTGAACGGTGGCCGTGTCGTGGTCGGCGCCGAACTCGAGGCGATGGACGACGACACGCTCGACGAGATCATCACCGAGGTCTCCGTCTTCGCCCGCGTCACCCCGTCGCAGAAGGTGCGCATCGTCGAGTCGTACCAGCGAACGGGACGTTCGGTCGCCATGACCGGTGACGGCGCGAACGACGCGTCGGCGATCCGCCTCGCCGATGCCGGCATCGCACTCGGCGGGGGAAACGGCAACGCGGCAGCCCGCGCGGTCGCCGACGTCGTGGTCACCGACGATCGGATCGAGACCATCATCGACGCGATCGTCGAGGGTCGAGCGATGTGGGAGTCGGTCCGTTCGGCCGTGGCGATCCTCGTGGGTGGCAACCTCGGCGAGATCGGCTTCATCCTCGCCGGTACCGCGGTCACCGGCACGTCGCCGGTCAACGCCCGCCAGCTGCTCCTCGTCAACCTGCTCACCGACATGGCACCCGCGTTGGCGATTGCGCTGCGGGAACCGCCCGACAAGACGCCGGAACGCCTGCTGCACGAAGGACCCGATGCGTCACTCGGCGACGCCTTGATCCGCGAGATCGCAGTGCGCGCCGGGACCACCGCCGCCGGAGCTGCGGCGGCGTGGACGATGGCGAGTCTGACCGGAACGCCCACACGCGCCCGCACCGTTGCGCTCGCCGGGCTGGTCGGCACACAACTCGCCCAGACCCTGGTCTCGGGCGGTCGGAGCCCGACCGTCCTCGGGGCAACGGCGATCAGCGTCGGCGCGCTCGTCGTGACGATCCAGACCCCTGGGCTGAGTCAGTTCTTCGGATGTCGTCCGCTCGGCCCGGTCGGGTGGGCGACCGCGACCTCTGCCGCCCTGGGAGCCACCGGACTGTCGGTCGGTGCGCCGTGGCTGGCCGAACGAGTCGGGCAGCGCATCGCTGATCACGACCGTGCCGCAGGGATGCTCCGTGTCGTCGAAGCCATCGACGCCGGAACAGACCGAGACGTCGTCGAGGTCCCGGCCTCGATGTGATGGTCGTCGGCGGCTGAATCGAACATCAACAACCAGGAGGAATCGAAATGGGAGCACTCGAGACGACACTGATCGGTGGCGCAGCTGCAGTCGGGGGCTGGTTCGTCTGGAAGAAGGTGCACGACTGGGACCCTGAAGGTGCCGGTGTCGGCGATGCGATTGCCCGAACCGGAACCAGCGTGTCGAAGCAGCTGGGCCGCGCAACGGAGCTGACCGGTGCCGTCGCGGGCGGCGCCGTCCGCACCAGCGGCGAACTGGTCGCGAAGGGCACCGGTCTCACCGTCAGCACCGCCGGTGCCGTGGTCAACAAGGTCGTTCCCGGACGCACGAAGGCCACGCCGACGACGTCGAGCCCGTCGACCAGCACGGCCGAGGAGACGGTCACTGCGAAGAAGTCGCCCGCCAAGAAGTCCGCCGCGAAGAAGGCACCGGCGAAGAAGGCACCGGCGAAGAAGGCACCGGCGAAGAAGTCCGCCGCGAAGAAGTCCGCCGCACCGACGGCCGACTGACGATCGCAAGGTTCGACGAGAGTTCACCCGACGGCCACTGCGGAGTTCCACGGCTGTCATTTCCGAGCCGTAGGTTCCACGACGCATCTCGACCCAAGGAGGTACGTCCCGTGGAAGCGTTCATCGCCCTCGTCGCCGCACAGATCATCATCCTGCTCGCCGAGCGGTTGCTCGGTCGCGCCCGCTCCATCGTCGTTCGAGTCTGAGCGCACCGATCGTCGGCAGCGTTCAGCCGATTCCTGCAGTTCCCCGTCGACGGTCGCCTGCGCGTTCCGGGTCGTGTGACGGATGTCTCATGTGCTGGACTGACCGCTGGGGAAGACCCGTCATGTCGATCGACTCACCGATCGCAGGCGGTCAACAGTGAAAATGGGGGAATCATGCGACAGCGACGACTCGTCACTGCACTTGCCGTTCCACTGGTGTTCGCCTTCGCGGCGGCATCGTGCGGAAGCGACGACAGCTCCTCGGACAGCACGACGGCCAGCGATGGCACCGAAGCGACCACCGGGGAAACCACCGGGGAGACCACCGACGCCGGGGAGACCGCGGACACCACACCGGCTGTGGCGGAGGGCGAGGTCGACACCACCGTCGTCGCCGAGACCGAGACACCCGTCTACGGCGGTTCGCTCTCGATGGGGCTCGAGGCGGAGGCCAACGGTTTCCGTCCGTGGGAGGACGGCTGTGCCGAACCCTGCATCAACATCGCCCGCACCGTCTTCGACGTCCTGATCCAGCAGAACGCCAACGGCGAGTACGAGGGGTTCCTCGCCGAGTCGATCGAGCCGAACGAGGACTTCACGGTCTGGACGATGACGCTGCGTCCCGACATCGAGTTCCACAACGGGGTGCCCTTGACGGCACAGACGATCGCCGACATGTTCGCCATCCAACAGACGGGCGCGATCTCGTCGGGGCAGATCGCCACGAACGCCATCGCCGGCGTGGAGGCGGTCGACGATCTGACGGTCGTCTACACGCTGACGACGCCCAACTCGGCCTTCCCGGCTGCGCTCAACACGGTCGCCCTCGGCTACGTGTTCGAACCGGGCGCGGCGCTCGCCGACCCGGCTGGCTTCAGCAGTGCGCCGGTCGGGACCGGTCCGTTCGTGATGGAGAGTCGAGACATCGACAACGAGACCATCGTCGTACGCAACGAGAACTACTGGCGCACCGATGACGACGGCAACCAGTTGCCGTACCTCGACTCGGTGTCGTTCCGCCCCATTCCTGACGAGGGAACACGACTCGATGCCCTGATCTCGGGGACCGTCAATCTGATGGAGACACGGCGACAGGGAACGATCAGGGACGCCCGTGCGGAGTCGGGCATCAGCCTGTACGAGTTCCAGGGCAACAGCACCGGCGGTGGCATGTTCAACACCGCGGTCGCGCCGTTCGACGACGTGCGCGTCCGTCTCGGCCTGAACAAGCTCAACGACCAGGAGCGCGTGATCGAGGCGCTCGGTGGTACGGGCATCTCACTGCCGGTGACGCAGTGGTTCTCGGCCGACAGCCCCTGGTGGACCCAGGAGGCCGCCGATGCCTATCCGACGTTCGACTTCGAGGGCGGCACGGCGCTGCTCCAGGAGTACATCGACGATCCGAATCGGTCCGATGGCAAGGCTCCGGGCGAGAAGATCGATGTCGAGCTCTCCTGCCCGCCCGATCCGACCCTGATCGCTGCGATGCAGGTGATCGAGCAGGTGTGGTCGGGATCCGACCTGGTCAACGTGAACCTGACCCAGTTCGACCAGGCGACGCACATCAACATCGCCATCAGTGACGAGCACCGGGCCCACTGTTGGCGCTGGGGGGCCGAAGGCGACCCGAGCGCGCCGATCAACCCGTTCCTCACCGACCCGGCCGAATCGGTCAGCAACTTCCCGAACTGGTACGACCCGGAAGCGTTCGGCTGGGCGATGGAAGCGATCCAGACCGACGACTTCGAGACCCGCAAGGACCTCTACTCGAAGATCATGGTGCGGATCAACGAGCAGGCACCCGTCTGGTACTCGGGTGGCACCGCCACCCTGATCGCCACCGACGAGGACATTCGGGGCGTCAACAACTGGACGCTGCCGAACGGCGACCTCGGCAACGGAACACCAGGCGCGCTGACGTTCTTCACGGAGATGTTCGTCTCCGACCAGTGAGTGGGTGCGGCGGCCCGAGTCGTTCGGGTCGCCGCATCGACCTCCCCGGGGCCGGTCAGGCGTCGGGTTGTTCGATGGCGTCGAGGAACGCGTTCACGTCGGCTTCCTCGCCGCCGACGAGCCAGATCGTGAGTTCACCATCGGAGTCGTCGTCGTCCTCGTCGTCCTCCCACGGCAGGACGCCATCGACGAAGTAGCGGTCGACGGTGATGTCGTCCGTTCCGTCCTCGACGGGTGCGATGACGGCCAGTTCGACCTCGGCGTCAGCGGGCTGGTCGCTCAGGATGTCGATCAATTCGTGTACTCGCATGGCTCTCCCGGGCTCTCGATGGCGGAACGGCGTATCAGAAGTCTTCGAGCCAGGACGGTGCCCGCTCGAGCAGGTACAGACTGACATGTTTGCAGCGGTCGAGCGCGGCTTCGATCGCGTCGTCGACGTTCATGTAGACGTCGGCCAGGTCCACCGTCATCTTGGCGACGATCGACAGGCTTCGCTCCGGGGCGTCGGTGACGCTCGGGAACGAGTCGATCGCCGACACCTCGACGGGCAGGTCGATCCCACCGATGCCGGCGAGGTCGGTGGCCAGCACCAGGAGGTCGGGCGGCTCCGGCAACGGAGGCAGGGTCCAGGTGAAGATCAGCGGGAAGCTGAAACCGGTCGGAGGTGGATCGTCGATCTCGTCGAGCTTCATCACCTCGTCCTCGAAGCCGAGCATCGCACGGGGGTCGACGTCGAGTGACAGATGGAGGTCGATCGGGCCGGCGCAGGCCTCCTCGGGGTGGAGGTCGACCTCCCACAGCTGGCGCAGCGAGTAGGTCTCGACGAAGTGCCGTTCGTCGTGGACGTGGAAGCCGTGGTCGATGGCCTGACTCTTCACATCGGCGACGAAACCTGCAACATCGATCACTGCCATGCGTAACGGACACTACCGTCCCAGGCTGTGACCATGCCGAATGACCACGATGTGCTGGCGCTCTTCGCGTCGATCTGCGACGGCACGACCGAGGTGGTCGCCCACACGACCGACTGGGGTGAGTCGGGTCGGCGGCCCGGGCAGTATCTCGTGGATCTCGATGTCGATGCGATCTGCGTGGCGCCGCTGCTCGCGGCCGGCTACTCGGTGCTGTCCGAGGAGAGCGGGTTGCAGCACCCCGATGGCGAGATGTCGCCGCGTGGTGTCGTGGTGGTCGATCCGCTCGACGGGTCGACCAACGCCAGCCTCGGGTTGCCCTGGTTCGCGACATCGCTGTGCCTGGTCGTCGACGGACGACCCGAGGTGTCGATGGTGGCCAACCTCGCGACCGGAACCCGATACGACGCGGTCAGCGGCCGAGGTGCTCGCCTCGACGGCGCGCGGATCGACGTGTCCGGCGCCGTACCGCTCGACGATGCCGTCGTCGGGATCAGCGGGCTGCCGTCGCACCACTACGGGTGGCGCCAGTTCCGTGCGATGGGAGCGTCGGCACTCGACCTCTGTGCGGTGGCCAGCGGGTCGTTCGACGGCTTCGTCGACATGAGCCCGGACGCGCACGGTGTGTGGGACTACGTCGGCGCCCTCCTCGTCGTGCAGGAAGCCGGGGGAGTGATGGTCGACGCCTTCGATCGGGACCTCGTCGTCCTCGAACACGACGCACGGCGCACGCCGGTTGCTGCCACGAGCGGCCCGTTGCTCGCCGAGTTGATCTCGCACCGCGCTGGGGCTCGGTGAGCGAACTGTCAGTCGGGGTCGTCGGCGCGAGCCGCTCGCCGCAGTGGCGTCTTCGGGTCGGAGCCGCGGTTCGCTGGCTCGCCGTGCCCTGGTCGGAGTGGGCGCTCGCAGGTGCGCTCGTCGTCGCGTTTGCGACGCCGGTACTGCTCGTCGGGTCCGCAGATGTGTGGCGCGCTGCCGCCGAGGACGACCTCACAGCACGGTCGGTTGCTGATGCCTCACTCGTACGCAACGGCATCGACGTCGCAGTGGAATCGAGCTTCTCGCTGGACGCTGCGGCATCCGCCGACGCCGAGTTGACGACGGCGCTGCGAGCGATCGCATCGTTGGACGCGGCGCAGCGAACGACGTACACCCTCCCGAGCCCGCTCGCCACCGGGTCGACGGAGCGACAGGTCGGCCCGGCGGCCCGGCTCCTCGGTCGTGCGGGTGCACTGGAGGCCGTCGATGTCGTCGAGCAGTTGGACGACACGAGCAACGGGGTGTGGATCAGCACGTGGTTCGCAGACCAGCTCGCAGTCGAACTCGGTGACACGGTGGCGGTCGACGGCGGGGCGCCGCTCCGGGTCGTGGGGCTCTACGAGCCCCTGTGGTCGGCTGACGGCGAACTCGTGCTCGACGACTACTGGTCGTCGGTACCGGCCGAGCTGCTCCCGGTCCACATCGACACCTTCAACGAACCGAACTTCGAACTGGTGCTGACCGACGAGGAGACGCTGCTCGACAGCGGCCTCACGGGTGTGGTGCGCTGGACGGCACCGCTGGAATCGATTCCGACGTCGTACGACGAGCTCCGACAGCTTCGGGGCCAGGTGCGACTGCTCGAACGTGGACTCGTCGAGACCGGACCCCTGGCGACGTCGATGAAGGAACTGGCGACGGCGGAGCAACGCCGACCGACGCTGACGACCGACATCTTCACGACCACCGCGTCGGTCGAGTCGGTCGTTCGCCAACTGACCGCGCCGCTCGGATCCGCCCGTGCGCTCGGCGCAGTCGTCGGGCTCTTCGCCGTGTTCGCAGTCGGAGCGTTCCTGGTGGAGCGACGCCGGCGAGAGTTCCGGCTGCTGGCGAGCGAGGGCGAACGTTGGCCGAGGATGTCGGGGCGAGTCGCCTTCCAGCTCGCGCTGCCGGCACTTGCGGGTGGCGTCGTCGGTGCCGTCGTGGCCGTGGTCGGCGCGAAGTGGTTCGGGCCGGCCGTGTCGTACGACTCGGCGGCGTTGCGATGGGACCTGATCGCCGAGACGGTCGTTGCGTCGGTGGCCCTGGCGGCGCTGACTGCGGGGGTGTTGGGTGGACGTTCGCTGCGAGCGCGCCACCGCGAAACCGAACGCGCCGTCCGGCGTGTTCTGGTCGTGGTCCTCGTCCTGGCGACCGTGATCGCATGGACGCAGGTCGGACGGACTGCCGCCGCCGGCCAGTCGTCGCTCGATCTCGTCGTCGTGGCGCTGCCGGTGCTCGCCATCATCCTGACCGTGCTGGTGCTCGTGGCGCTGCTCGGCCGGATCGCCCGGTTCGCCGGCAGCCACAGCGAGCGTCTTCCGGTCGAGGGCTTCATCGCCGCGAGGCGACTCGCCGGGGAGTCGGTGGCCGTGCGCCTGGTGGCTGGAGCCCTCGGTCTCGGTATCGGCTTGCTGGTGTTCGCCGTGGCGATCACCGCCACCCTCGATCGCATCGTCGACGTGAAACTCGCGACGCTCGTCGGTGGCGCCTCGTCGGCCCGGCTGATCGACGACGTGCCTCCGGGTTCATCTCCGCCGGCACCCACGACGGTGATCAAATCGTCCGACACCCGGCTGACTCCTGGCTCGGCGGCGGCGCGGATCGTGGCGATCGATCCTGCGACGTACGCCGATGCCGTCACCTGGTCGGACGAGTTCGGGATGGGGATCGACGAGGTGCTCGACGCCTTGGCCGGACCGATCGACGACTCGATCCCCGTGGTGGCGATCGAGGGGGAGAACGTTCCAGCGGAGGGAGCATTCGGGCTCACCCGCGCCTACCCCTACCGCGTCGTCGCAACCGTGCGTGGCTTTCCGACCGCGGGCGAACGCAGGGTCACCGTCCTGGCGTCGGCTGACGCGATCGCCGACTTCGCCGCCCGCCAGAACGACGACCCCGAGGCTCCCTCGCCCCTCGACTCGTTCCGGAGTACCGCGGTGTCGCAGGCGCCCGCGCCGGCGCTGACCGAGTGGCTGTCGGCGGGCGATGTCCGCTACCGGGACGTCGTCTCCCAGGCCGATGTGCGTGAGAGCGCCTCGATCGTGTCGTCGAGATCGGCGTTCGCGTATCTGGGCGTGATCGGCGTCACCGCCGCTGCGGCCGCCGGCGTGGCGATGGCGTTGTTCCTCTCCGCCCGGCGCCGGAGCAGTGCCCTGGCGAGTGTGCTCACCCGTTCGATGGGGCTTCCCGCGTGGCGGGCGGCAACGATCTCGGCGATCGAGATCGGCGCGGTCCTGCTGGTCGCGGTCGGTGCCGGCCTCATCGCCGGGCCGGTCGTGGTGGGACGCCTCGCACCCCGCTTCGACCCGGCCCCCGACCGGCCGCCGCCGGTGTCGGTCACCGTCGACTGGGCGCCGCTCGTGGCGGGGGCGATCATCGGCGTCGTGATCGTGTCGGCGCTGGTCTGGTTGTCGGAGTACGCAGCGAGTCGCCGCTCGGCCGGTTCGGTGGTGCGCGATGCCGGCTGAACCCCTGTTGCGCTGCACGCAGCTCGTGAAGTTCCACGAGACGCCGTCCGGACGTGTCCAGGCGGTTCGCGGCGTCGACCTCAGCTTCGTCGAGGGCGTGACGGTCGCCATCGTCGGCCCCTCGGGTTCGGGGAAGTCGTCGCTGCTGCGGATGCTCGCCTGTCTCGATCGTCCCTCGGCGGGTGTCGTGCACGTGAACGGCGTCGATCTCTGGCGATTGTCCGAACGCGCACGAGCGCGCACCCGGGCCGAACTGATGACCCACGTGTACCAGCGACCCAGTGACAACCTGTTCAGTCATCTCACCGCAGAGATGCAGCTCGAGCGCGTCGCACGATCGCAGTCGCGCAGCGATGACGTCGACCGGTGGCTCGACGCGCTCGGACTGACCGCCCAGCGAACGCTCCTTCCGGGGCAGATGTCGGGCGGTGAGCGTCAACGGTTGGCGTTCGCCCGGGCGGCTGTGTCCGGACACCGCCTGGTGATCGCGGACGAGCCGACGGCACAGCTCGACTCGGCGAACTCGCGCGCCGTGCTCGACGCCGTCGACGTGCTCGCCGCCGAGGGGATGACCACGATCGTGGCCACACACGACCGGCGGGTGCTCGATCGTGTCGACGAGGTGATCGAGCTGCGAGACGGCGCGATCGCGACGATCACGAGCGGTGGCACGCGGCTCTCCGTGATCGACACGTCGGGACGCCTGCAGTTGCCGCCGGAGCTCCTCGGTCGGTTCCCCGACGGGCGGGCGCGGCTTCGTTGGGGCACCGACTCCGAACCGATCGAGCTCGACGCGCCATGACGGAACTCGCTGGCCCGGTCGTCGCGTTGAAGGCAGCCTCGCGTTCGTACCGAACCGCGGCCGTGACGGTCGCTGCGCTCACCGATGTCTCGTTCGAGATCGGCCGCGGTGAACTCGTCGGCGTGGCCGGACCGTCCGGTTCGGGCAAGACGACGTTGCTGAATCTCGTCGTGGGGTGGGACCAGCCCGATTCGGGCGCGGTGACACGTGCACTCGGGCCGGGAGCGGGCTGGACGGCGATGGCGGTGGTGCCGCAGGAACTGGGGCTGATCCCGGAGCTGACTGCAGCCCAGAACGTGTCGCTTCGCGCGCCGTCTGAGTGGTTGCGATCGAATCGCGCCCGTGGAGCTCTTCGCTCGGCTCGGTCTGACCGGCCTGGAGGGCAGGTTGCCGGACGAGTTGTCGGTCGGGGAGCAACAGCGCACGGCGGTGGCGCGTGCGCTCACCTGCTCGCCGGCGTTGCTCGTCGCCGATGAGCCGACCGCGCATCAGGACGAGCACCACGCCGACCAGGTGATGGCGCTCCTCGCCGAGCGCGCAGCGCAGGGAGGGGCCGTGTTGGTGGCCACCCACGATGCGCGGATGCTGGAACGCGTGGATCGCGTGTTGCACCTGCTCGATGGAGAGCTCGTCGCGTCGGAGTGACGCCTGGATCTCGTCAGCGCTGCACGGTGTGGCCGCCGGCGGCCAGGTCCGAGGTGTCGGACAGGCCGTACTCGTCGTCGGGGTCCTCGTCGGGTTCCTCTCGGAGGAGCTTCCATCGCAATCGGCACCGGATCTCGTCGAGTCGATCGATCGGACGGCTCGGGCGTGGGACCCCGCCGTGGTCGTGGCGGTCAGGGTTCCGGTTGTGCGGCTGACACTCGAGCTTGCCGTTGAACTGGCTCGTCGGGCCGTTGGCGGCGTGGGGGACGATGTGGTCGACGTCGCACCGGTCGGCGGGAACGTCGCAGCCACTGTCGTGTTGGCAGTGGCGGTCGCGCACCTCGACGGCGCGTCGGAGTGCACCGGTGAAGCTGCGTCGGTGCGAGACCGAGATGATCGTCGACGGGCCGTCGAACAGTACGGATTCGAGGTCGGCGTCGCCGATCCATCGGACGAGCTGGCCGGGCGTGATCACGGTGCCATTCGCGAGCTCGCACAGTTGGGAGAGCGTCTCGTCGCCGACGAGCGTGGTGAACAGTGGCCTGGGCCGCCGCCCGTCTGCGGGCGCGGTCGCCGAACGTGTCGCCATCTCGACGAGTGCTGCGCCTCGCCGCTGCGAGGCGGTTCGGGTGACGCCGTCGCGCTGGTCGGCCAGGTAGAGCTCTCGCTCGAGTCGGGTGATCTCGTTCTCGACGATCGAGCCGCCGATCGGGTCGAGGACCCCGTTGATCACCACCGTGCCGTCGATCGTCGAGGACACGTTGAGGTGCGCAGCGTTGCGCTGCCGTTCCGCCCGGTCCTCGGCGGCATCGCTGTCGACCCGGGCGCACCAGTAGTCGACCAGCTTGCGGGCATCGAAGAACCGCAAGCCCTTGCACTCCTCGACCAGGGTCTGTTCGTGATCGGCGAAGATGTCAGTTCGCCACGGTTGGTTGGCCTTGGCGAGCAGGTCGACGTGGTCGGGGGAGAGCTCGCCGGCAGCGAGCGCGGCAGCCGTGGCCGGCATCGTCCGGAGCTGCCTGGCGCGTCGGACCTCGATGCCGGTCGACGACGTCGATGCCGAGGTCTCGTTCGCGAGCCGCGTGGCCGCCGACCGGGCCCCGTTGTCGGCCCACACCATGCGACGGTCCCACGCGGAGATCGCCTTTGCTGCGACGGCGGCCAGGCGATGACGCTGCCGCTGCGCCGTGGTCACCAGCTCGTGAAGCTCGTCGTCGGTCAGCTCGGACGGGTCGACGTCGAGGAGCTGATCGACCACTCCTGCCAGATCGTCGATTCCCTTCGACATGGAGTCAGTATAGCACACACGTACGCATCCAGCAAGCAATAACATACAGGTGTTCGTACATCTCGATCATCCGATTCGTCCTGTCGGTAGCCCCGCGGTCGCTACGGTGAGCCCGGTGATCGACGACGGGGGCTTGTTGACCGTGGACGAGGCCCGATGCCGTGCCCGGATCGGGATCAAGTGGGGCAAGCACGGTCCTGGCGTGTTGCCGGCGTGGGTGGCCGACATGGACTTCGACCCGCCGGCGGAGGTTCTCGATGCGATTCGTGGCCACGTCGAGCGTGGTGATCTCGGCTACGGGCCGTTTTCGGGCGACCTCGCCGAGCCCTACGCACGCTGGCAGGAGCTCCACCACGGTTGGCGGCCCGACGCCGGGCGCATCCGTCCCTTCACCAGCGCGCTCCATGCGCTCGAGGTCGCGTTGTGGAACACGACCGAAGCCCGGCGACGGCGTCGTCGTGTTCACGCCGATCTACTACCCGTTCCTCGACGCGATCGCCGACAGCGGACGTCGCCGAGTCGACGTGCCCCTCGATCCCGACGGCTGGCGGATCGACCCCGACCGGCTCGCTGCTGCGATCGACGACACCACCCGGGTGATCCTGTTCTGCACTCCCCACAACCCGACCGGTCGCGTCTTCGACGACGACGAGGTGGCCGCGGTCGCCGAGGTCGCCGAACGTCACGACCTGCTCGTGATCACCGACGAGATCTGGGGTGATCTGGTCCACGCCGGCGCGGTCCACCGGCCACTGGCGATCTCCGACGAGCGGTTCCGTGGACGGCTGGTGACGCTCGGCTCGGCCAGCAAGACGTTCAATCTCGCCGGGCTCCGTACTGCGGTTGCCCACATCGATCACGCCCCGCTCCTCGATGCGCTCCGAGCGATGCCCGGGCACCTCCAGGGTTCGCCGAGCTCACTCGGCGTCGTCGGCACGATCACGGCCTGGACCGAGTGCGACGACTGGCTGGCCGCCGTCCGCCGAACGATCGCCGCGCGGCTCGATCAGCTCGCTCGGCGCCTCGCGAGCGATGTGCCGTCGGTTCGGTTCGATGTGCCGCAAGCGACGTACCTCGGCTGGCTCGACTTCCGCCGCACCGGCCTCGGTGACGACCCCGCCGAGACCCTGCTCGAACAGTTCGGTGTCGCGCTGTCGAGCGGGCCGAAGTTCGGTCCGAACGGCGCCGGGTTCGCCCGGATCAACGTGGCGACGTCCGAGCGGATCCTCGACGAGGTGATCGACCGGATCGCCGACGCCGTCGATCAGTCGTCGATCGCCTGATAGACGAGCGACCGGAGGTCGCGATCGGGCAGCAGCATGCCGGTCATGTACTGCGACATGAACAGCCCGACGAGGTCTTCGGCCGGGTCGACCCAGAAGTAGGTCTTGGCGGCGCCTGCCCAGCCGTACTCGCCGACCGAGCCCGGTCCGGCGGTCTGTGCCACGTCGAGCATCACTCTCGAACCGAGGCCGAAGCCCATCCCGGGGGAGGGCATGCCCAGCAGTTCGTAGGGGAGGAGTTCGGGCGGGACGTGGTTGCTGTGCATCAACTCCAGCGTCTTGCGACCGATCAGGCGCTCGCCGTTGCCGGTGCGGTCGATGCGTCCACCGTTGGCGAGCATCTGGGCGAACTTCATGTAGTCCGCGGCGGTCGAGAAGAGGCCGAGGCCGCCGCGCTGGAACACCTCGGGTGTACTCGTCGGATAGGTGGCCGACACGTCGATCCGCTCGTTGAAGCCGCTCAGGGCGGCCTCCATCAGTTCGATCGCCGAGTAGTTCTCGCCGACGAGGTCCGGCAGGCCGTACATCGCCGACAGCCGGTCGAGTTGGTCGTCGGCGACACCGAACCCGGTGTCGCTCATGCCCAACGGGTCGAACAGCCGTTGTCGGAGGAAGTCGCCCAGTGACTCGCCCGACAGCACCTCGACCAGGCGGGCGGCGACGTCGATGCCGACGCTGTAGTGCCAGCGGGTGCCCGGCTGGAAGGCGAGGGGAAGGGTCGCGAGTTCGTCGATCAACGCGTCGAGCGGACGGGTCGAGTCGTTCATGATTCTCGCGTCGCGGTACATCTGGGCGACGGGGTTGTCGGCCATGAAGTCGTAGGTGAGACCGCTCGTGTGGCTCAGGACGTCGCGGATCTGCATCGGCCGGACCTGGTCGACCAGGGTGCCGTCGTCTGCGAGCACCTTCGTCGCGCCGAACGCCGGAAGATACTGGGCGACCGGGTGCTCGAGCTGGAACAGCCCCTCCTCGTGGAGCATCATCAGCGCCGTCGACACGATGGGCTTGGTCATCGAGTAGATCCGGAAGATCGTGTCGGGCGCCAACGGAATGCCGGCTTCTCTGTCCTGGAAGCCGAACTGTTCGTCGTGGACGATCTCGCCTCGACGGGCGATCATCGTGCTGATACCGACCACACCGCGTTCGGTGACGTACGACTCCATCACCGGTGCGATTCGCTCCAATCGGGCGCTGCTCATGCCGACTGCTTCCGGCGACGTGACGTGCTGGCTCATGGTCCCTCCTCGGATCGTGCGGGTGATCATCGCGCACGCACGATCGCGGGCGGGCCTCGGAGCGCGTCAGCTCGGCGGTCGTGGACCGGCAGGCTCACACCCCGGGCCGTTCGTGATCCACCTCCCGCACGAGTTCGACGAGCTGCGCAACCGTGTCGAGACGGTCGGGACCGGCCACCTTCGCCTGCAGGGTCGTGATGCCGACGTCGCGATAGAGGCGGATGCGCTCGCGGAGCACGTCGGGCGGCCCGAGCAGGTTCGTCTTGAACCCGATGTCGAACGGCACGCGGGCGGCGGCCTGCTCGCGCTTGCCGGCCTGCCAGAGCTCGTACACCGCGGCGACGTCGTCGCCGTAGCCCTGAGCCGAGAACGCACGGTTGTAGAAGTTCTTCCCGGGAGCCCCCATCGCGCCGATGGTGAACGCGTAGCCGCCGGCATGGCGTCGGCCCGCCTCCTCGGGATCGTCGGTGATCTCGACGGCGACGGGCATCACCAGTTCGAGCTGGTCGATCGTGCGGCCCGCCCGTGCGCAGCCGATGCGGATCGGGTCGAGGAACACGTCGGCGTGCTCGGGCATGAACGCGTTGCCCAGCCATCCGTCGGCGATCTCACCGGTGAGTTCGAGGTTGCGCGGCCCGAGCGCGGCGATCACCATCGGAATCGGTGCGACCGGCTGCACCATCGAGCGGATCCCGCGACCCGAACCCTCCGCCGGGAGGTCGTACACCTCGCCGTGGTGGTCGAGCCGTTCGCCGCGTGCGATCTGCCGCACGATCTCGATCGTCTCGCGCATCGTGGCGACCGGCTTCCGGAACGGCACACCGTGCCACGCCTCCATGATGCGTGGACCGCTCGACCCCAAGCCGAGCACCAGGCGCCCACCGGAGAGCTGCTGCACCGACATCGCCTGCATCGCGAGCATCGCCGGCGTCCGTGCGCCGACCTGGACGATGCCCGTGGCGAGCCGGAGCGTCGACGTGACGGCGGCGAGGTGGGCGAGCGGCGTCAGCGCGTCGTACCCCCACGCCTCGGGGACCCAGACCGACGTCGCACCCACCCGCTCGCAGTCGCGGACGAACTCGACGTCGTCGGCCGACGACACGACCGCGCTGACCCCCACCTGCATACGATCGACAGTACGCGGTGGCTCCAGCCGCCGCCGTGCGAGCGAACCGGACCGCCGGAGGCGAGGGACCCATGACCGAACGACTGCGCTACGCCGATGGACCGACGACAGAGGTGTCGCGGGTGATTGCGGCGTCGCCCGGCGACCTCTGGGTGTACGTGGCCGACATCAACCTGCCGGCCCGGTTCTCCTCCGAGTTCCAGGGTGCCGAGTGGCTCGACGGCGCGACGGAGCCGGCACTCGGTGCGCGCTTCCGCGGGACGAACGAGCATCCCGTCGTCGGCCGATGGCAGGTGGAGTGCACGATCGTCGACTACGAGCCCGAGCGGGTCATCGGCTGGGTCGTCGAGGATCCCGCCGACCCTGCGGCACGCTGGAGGTTCGTGCTCGAGCCGGTCGACGGAGGCACACGCGTCACCCAGTGGTGTCAGATCGGTCCGGGCCGCAGCGGGCTCAGCCCAGCGATCGAGCGGATGCCCGATCGTGAGCACGAGATCGTCGAGCGTCGCCTCGCCGAGCACGCCGCCAACATGCAGAAGAACCTCGACGGTCTCGCGGGTCTGGTCGAGCCGTCCTGACGGCGGGCGTTGCCGTCCGATCGTCAGCCGGGGAGCGGCACCCAGGGGTCGTGATCGTTCGGTACGGTCGGGAAGCGCTGCTGAGCCCAATCGGCCTTCGCCTGTTCGATGCGGTCACGGTCGCTGTGCACGAAGTTCCACCAGATGGTGCGTTCGCCGACGGGTTCGCCGCCGAGCAGCATCGCATGGCCATCGCCGGTGAGGTGAGGCTCGGTGCCGCGCTCGAGGACCGCGAGCTGTCCCGATCGGAGTTCGGTCTCTGCGAGCCGGAGGTCACCGCCGATGGCGAGTACGGCCCGCTCCGGGTGGGTCGCGTCGATCCTGATCGGGGTGTTCCCGGCCGGTCGCAGCTCGGCGAGCACCAGCGGCGACGAGACGCCGACCGGTGACTCCCGCGACCAGCCGGTACCTGCCACGAGGCGTACGCCGGCGGGTCCATCGAGGTTGCCGATGGCGTCGGCCGGCGTGTGCTCGAAGGCGGGTTCGCCATCTTCGCGATCGTGGGGGAGTGCGACCCAGGTCTGCAGCCCGTGCATCGAACGCAGCGTCGGGAGGTCGTCGGGGTGGCTGCGTTCGGTGTGGGTGACCCCGGCGCCGGCGGTCATCCAGTTCACCGCACCGGGCTCGATGGTCGCGACCGCACCGGTCGAGTCGCGATGCACCATCCGTCCGGTGAACAGGTAGGTGAGCGTCGAGAGCCCGATGTGGGGATGTGCGTCGACGTTCGTCCCGGTTCCGGGCACCAGGTCCTCGGGACCGATCAGGTCGGCGAAGATGAACGGGCCGACCATGCGGCGCCTGCGGAACGGGAGCACCCGGCGGACGGTCCCGTCGCCGACCTGCGCTGTTCGGGGCTCGATGACCATCTCGATGGCGTCCGGCATGCCTCCGAACCGTATCGGTCGGGCGAGGACAGTCCGGTCCGAGGGGACGGGGCTGGCGCTAGCATCGCCGCACGTCGGGCGCATAGCTCAGTTGGCTAGAGCGCTTCCCTTACAAGGAAGATGTCGGGGGTTCGAGTCCCTCTGCGCCCACCGATCTACCAGGTGCTTTGTACCGAGAAGGTAGATCTGATCTCAAGCGGTGGGCAACGCGGTGGGCAACGAATCGGCACTCCCCGAACCAGATGCGGTGGTTCGGGATCGGGCAACCGTCATCGATTGTCTTCGTCATGCGCCCAGCAGCGTGGTCGAGCAGGACGGAGTCCAGAGCCTTGTTCACAACGATCCCTCGCCGATCCGCCGACGGCTGGAACGACGAAGTGATCGGGATGATCACTCCCTCGATGGCTCCCACTGGGTTGTTCGATAGCTCCCGCCGGGTTGTTCGATAGCTCCCACCAGGGGTTCGGTCACTCCCTCGGCCTGGTGTGTGTGGTGGAGTGAGTTGTCGCTGTCATGGCGAGCGATGCCGTTTGCGCTCCGCCTGCCGGCGCTGCGCTCGGTTCGGACCAGCTGCGGGTCGGGAATTCGGTGCAGGGGGAGATGTGGTCTGGGCGAGTTCGGCGAGTTGCGCCTGTAGGTCGGCGCGTTCGCGTTCGGCGGTGTCGAGTTCGATTCGGAGGCGGTCGTTGGCTTCGCTGAGCCAGCTCGAGCGGGCCTGTTCGCATTCGAGTTCGTTCTCGGCCCGACGCAAGGTGGCCTGGGTCTGCTTCAGTTCGGCGGTGAGCGCGTCGATGGTGATGCCGAGTTCACGAACCTGGTCCCATGCGGCTGCCGCATCGTCACCGTATTGCAGGGCGAGCTCGATCGTTGGTGGTTCGTCTTCGCCGCGTGCTCGTGCGCGGAAGGCGCGCACACGGTCGGCGTCGGATCGCCACTTTCGGGGGCGGCCGCCCTTCCCGGGCACGGTCATGGGAGCTATCGTAACGAAACGTAACGGTTCGTGCACCCAGCGGGTAATGACATGTGAGGGTGCTGCTTGCCTGGCAGCGCCCCGCGGAGTGGTGGGCCGATCAGGCTCGGAGGTCCAACACTTCGCCGGAACCCGAGTACGGGACGGTGCGTTCTTGGCCGCGATTATGAGCGGGGTTCCAGCGCCCCGTCCCCGATCGGGAAGTGCCGATCAGGAGTGGGTCGGGAAGCTTAAGCAGCGTGTCGATATTCGTGGCTCCGACGTCATTGACGGCAGGTGTATTCGCAGGCTCAAGCGGCTTGCGAGGGGCGCGTCGCTATCGTCGAACACGTGTGGGGCAGACTCTCGACTCGCCGCCTCGCGCGGCACCTGGTGCAACAAGGAGTTGTCTCGACTACCGGCGCTGTGACCGCAGGAATCGTCATCGAGACAGTCGGGTTTCGTCGTTCGATGGGCGGCCTGCTCGGCCCGCTCCTCGGCCGCAACGCCGTCGTGGACAGTTCCTGGGGGCAGGCTGCTCGGCTTCCCAACGAGAATGCATGGCTCGGGGTAACCAACGAGGGCGTGGTCGTTTGCGACGTTGGCTTCTGGTCCGGTCGACCAGGGAATGTGCTGATGCGATACTTCCCAGGTCAGTTGGTTGAGATCAGAGCGTCGGGCTACCGGGCAACGAAGCTGCTCTTGCTGCGATTCTCCGACGGCAGCAGTCGGGAGCGCGAGATCCGCCGCTTTCTCTCCGTCCGCCGAGTGAACGCTGCGCTCCAACCCTGGCGCTCAGCGGCGGAAAATGGGGGGACTGGTTGGTGACTTCCGCGTCGGGAGGGATGAGGCTGCAGGCGAGGGTCCGTAACCCCGTTACGCAGCGAACGGTCGAGAGCAGTATCCGAAAGACCGCAGGCAGCCCAAACCATCGACACACCACCTGAGCACAGGGCCGCAACTGGTGAAGGCCATGGCAGCGTGCGCGTTGCTCGCGGTGTCTCCGTCGGCTTGGTCGGACCCGCCAGCAACTGGCGAGACCTCCTTCATCGAGTCGTTCCGGGGTCGGATGCAGACCGAGCTACTGAACCGGAAGCGATGGAACGCATGCGTCGAGCTGGCCTCGGCGATGTTCGAAAGCTGGTGCATTCGACCAACGCGATCGAGTCGCTGAACGCCCGGTTCCGAAGAGCGACCCGCCAACGCGAACACTGTCCCGGCCGAGCAATCAGCATTGAAGATCCTCTACCTCGCCGTCCGCTCACGCCACAACCCGACCGGCCGGATCAACGGCTGGAAGACTGTCCTCAACGCGCTCACCATCAACTACGGCGACCGCCTGACCAACCCCGGCCAACCGGCAGATCAATGACAACCATCACGGCCCAACCCACAAGAAATTGGACAGACCCTCTGCCGAGACTGCCCGGCTTGGGGTGTGGATGATCGTGCCGACCAGTCCTGTCCGATCGAGGTTCGGCTATCCGGGGGATTACGTAGGATTCGGCTTTGTTTGCGTCGAACAGGATCGGCTTGTCACGTGGATGAGCCTGCCGCTGCTTTGGCGCATTGGCCTGCGATTCGCCAAGCGCGAGAACACCATTGACAGGGACCGTTGTGTCTACCTCTCTGGCCGGCCGCCTTCACTCCGCAATGGCTTGTTGCCCGTACTGCACGTGCCACTGGAAGGTGGGCGTTGGATTCACACCTCGGTTCGTGGCGTTGAGCAGCAGCTTCGGAATTCTGGCTTGAGAATCGAGGTTGGCAAACCACCCAGACGGCCCTGAACTCCCGAAGCTGTCCCAGGCCGCAAACCAGCGACGGTCGTGGCGCGAATCGCCCCTGGGGTTGTTGGAGGCCTCCACCGAACCCGGGGCGATTCACACCTCACAATCCCGTCCTCCAGCCGACTCCTTCAACCGCCGACAGTTGCCGGGATTACGTGCTGGTCAACTTGAGCAGTAGCCCGCCACAGTGCGCCGGAAGCGCGCTGTTCGCGATCTGTTTCAGCCGGTGATTACCAGTGGCCTACGGCTCAGGTTCGGAAGGTGATTCGTTCTCGAAGCCAGCTCGCGAGCCAGGTCTCGTCGACCTCCCGGGCAGCCACTGCGAACATCGCCTCGACCGCATCGTCGAAATTCGGCTGGCCTTCTTTCCACGAGCCGTCGTTGAGGTCGATGAACAACACGAGACACGCCCACGCTGCTCGCTTGTTGCCGTCGGGCAACGGGTGATTCCACGCGATCCGACACGCGAGCACGGCGGCCTTGTCGAACACATCCGGGTAGAAGTCGGTGTCGCCGAAGCCGGCCTGTGGCGCGTGCAGCGCGGAGTCGGCGAGCTCGACCCGGCTGGCCTTGATGAGGGTTGCCGCGTCGATGCTGGTGACGTACTCGGCGAGGTACCAGAACTCAGCGAGGCTGAGATAGCGGGTCACTTGGCGAGGCGATCGAGGATCTCCCGGTCACGCTCGAGCAGCTTCTTGGCGCGGGCGGTGAAGTCTTCGTCGGAGCGGACCCGTTCGATCTCGGCGGCGAGTGCGTCGATGATGAGCTGGTTGACGCTGCCGCCTCGCACGCGAGCGACTGCTTCAGCGTCGTCGGCGAGGTCGTCGGGCAACCGAACCGTGGTCTGCTTTGCCATGACATCACGATATCACGATGCGGATGGACGAACTGTTGCAGTTGCCGAGCGCATATCGCCGGCAGTGCGGCGCGGTCGAGCGCCTTCGAGCCCCGACATTTCCGAGCGGGTCGGGCGAGCGCGTACGTGCCGATACTGGATGGGCCGGTGGAGCCTTCGGCGTGAGTGATATGTGTGTTTGAGTGGTGACTGCTACGTCGGATGCGGTCTGCGCTTGGCTCACGCAGTGGTCGCTGCGCCGGACTGAAGTGTGCCGCGCTTGCTGCGCCCGAGGGTTCGGTGGAGGTGCGTCGCCGCACGCGACATCGCTGTGGGGTCGGGAGCTTGCTGGGGCTCGTCCAGTCCTCAGTGGAGTGGGAGGCGTGCTGTGACGGTTGAGCCGTGTGGGGTGTTGGTGAACTCGATGGTGCCTCCGACCTCTGACGTGCGTTCTCGCATGGACGACACGCCGACGCCGGGTACCCAGGGTTCGGTGTGGCAGCCTCGGTCGCGGACGTTCAGCACGAGGTGGCCATCGTCTTGTTCGAGTTCGAGCCACGCTTGGTTGCTGTCGCTGTGGCGAGCTGCGTTCGTGACGGCCTCGGTGGCGATGCGGTATGCGGCGACTTCGATCGATGCCGGAAGTGGCGGAAGCTCCTGTGTCTGCACGGTGACGTGCATGGGTCTGCCGGTCGAGGTCCGCAGGGCCGCGAACTGCTGCTCGAGGGCGGCGACGAGACCGAGTTCGTCGAGCGCCGGCGGCCGCATGTCGTAGACGAGGCGACGAATCTCGCCGACTGCGCCGGTGGCGTCGACGCGGAGCTGAGCGAGGAGCTCGTCGGCGGCTGCCGGATCGGTCGGGATCAGGTTTCGCGCTGCGGCGGCAGTGTGTGAGATGCCCGACAGGGTGGGACCCAGCCCGTCGTGGAGGTCACGGCGGAGGCGTCGGCGCTCGTCCTCGATTGCCGAGATCGCCGCTGCTCTGGAGTTGGCGACCTGCTGAGCGAGATTCCGGCTCCGCAACGACTGCGTCAGGAGGGCGCCGACGATCCGCAGCACCTGCTGATCCTCGGCGGAGAGGTGCACCTGGCCGACGCGCAATCCGACCGTCATCTCACCGATCGTGTTCTCGCCGAGCGTCAGCGGGAGTCGGACCACCTCGGTCACCGCTCTCCCCGAGCTGGCGAGCTGACTGCCATTGGCTGAGATGCTCGCATAGGGGAGAACGAGCGCCTCCCGGATCGCACGAAGCGTCAGGAGCGGGTCGTCGGCGATGCGGTCCGCGACCACTGCGGCGGCCACGAGCGGATCGGGCCGATCACCGAACAGGAGCTCGTCGATCAGGCCGCGGAACATGACGCGTAGCGGGTGCCAGCCGGCGGCGAGCACCAGGCCGATGACCGCGAACGCTCCCGTCGGCACGTCGTCGATCCCGACCAGTTCGAGGAACGCGACGGTTCCAACGAACGCGGCCAGATAGCTGAGGGCGACCACGCTGATCACGACCGTGGACACGAGAAGCGCACGGACATCGGTGAGTTCAGGTCGGCGGACACCGAGAGCCATGCCGATGGCCAGAGCGGCGAAGGGGACGGCGACGAGCGCGATGGTCCAGTCTCCGGCCGGGGTGAACGCCAAGACCGGCACGCCGGCGACGAACGCGATGAGTCCGGCCCAGGCGAGCCAGAGGCCGGCGATGCGGTCGGGTTCGTGATCGCGCTCGAGCACTCGCCACCCGTGTCCTACCAGTGCAATCAAGACGAAGGAGACCACGGCGCCCGAGACACCCGGCTCGATGATGGCGAGACTCAGGGTCACGACACAACCGCCGGCCACGATCACCCACAGGCAGAAGTCGATGGGATGCGTCACCGTGGGCGTGGGATAGGCGAGCACCGCCAGCGACGACGGCAGCAGGCACGCCCCCACGATGTAGGCCGCAGCAGTCGAGTAGCCGCCGAGCAATGCGACCGCCGTGGCTGTCAATCCTGCTGCGATCACCAGCAGCAAGGCGCCCGATGCCCGCGCCCGACTCGACACGAGCGCACGGCCGCACGAGCCGATCACGAGTGCCGGCGCAAGCGTGAACAGTCCCGCCGCGACCCCCGTCATTGCAGCCTGGTCATGTCGGTGTGCCGAGCCCGCCTTCGCGCGCTCGCACGATTGCCTCGCCCCGGCTGGCAACTTGCAGCTTGGCGAAGATCGAGGTCAGGTGATTGCTCACGGTCTTGGGCGAGAGGTAGAGCTCGGCTGCGATCTCGGCGTTGCGCAAGCCCTGCGCCAGGTGATCGAGGACGAGTCGCTCGCGGTCGGTGAGTTCGGGGAACGGATCGTCGACGGGCATCGCGGTCGGCGGCTCGGCGAAGTAGCCGAGCATTCTCGACGCGACCCCTGGGCCGAAGATCGCCTGTCCGGCCATCACGCTGTGCACCGCCCGGACGATGTCATCCGGCTCGGCCTCCTTGAGCAGATAGCCGTTCGCCCCCGCCTTCATCGCAGTGAACAAGGTCGCGTCGTCGTCGAACATCGTCAGCATCAGCACGCGGCAGTCAGGTGCGATCGCCCGGATCCGGCGGGTCGCCTCGATCCCGTCCATGCCCGGCATGCGCACGTCCATCAAGACGACGTCGGGCGCGTGCTCCGACACCGCCTCCAGGGCACTGGCGCCATCGGCGGCCTCACCGACCACATCGAGTCCGTCGATCGTGCGGAGCAGCGCGACGATGCCGCCCCGCACCACTGGATGGTCGTCCGCGACGACGATCCGGATGCGCAGGTCGGCAGGCATGCGATCATGTTGCCACTCACGACGATCGTTCACCCGGGAAGAACCTCCCGACTTCCTCCCGATGCGAACGGGAGCATCTCGGGTGCTTCGCATCTGGCGGCGGGATGGCGCCACGGCGCAGAGTGCAGACCGATATCCGAGCGCCACCCACACGGCGACATCACACAGGAGGAACCTGATGACCACTCTCACCGACAACCCGACCCAACAAGCGCCGGCAACGACCGTTCGCGCAGGACTGCTGCTCTCCGCCATCATCGGCCTGAGCCAACTCATCTACCTCCACCCCGACATCGACTGGGGCGAGGACGACCCGGGTCTGGCAGTGATCCTGGTCGGCGTGGCGATCGGCATGGTGCCAGTCGTGTGCGCGATGCTCGCCTGGAACTCGGGGAACCGGCGACTGATCCGCATCGACGTCGCTGCGCTCATCGTCCTCGGTCTGTCGATCGTGCCCGGTCTCTTCGTGGACACAACGGCGTTCATCCGGCTCGCGACCGCAGTGACCATCGTCGCCATCGTCGTCGCCGTCGTGCTGCTGATGCGTCGCCGGCCCGTGCCGGCTCAACTCACCGACTGATCGACCGGACCACGCAACCGCCACCCCGTCCCCGCACTCCGCGCTGACGTCGGTAGGCGCCCACGGGTCCACCCCATCGGCCCGAGAATCCACGTCTGGTGGGCCCGACGGCGAGGAGAGTCGGCGAGCGAGCCCCTGCTGTTCCAACTCCTCAACGAGACCGGACGGACTCCCCGAGGACGCTGACGTGCTGTTCGTGCTGACCAGACACCGGGTCCACGTCATCGAGCCGGCGCGCGTTGCTCGACACTCATCCGCGCCGAGCCCTCCACAAGCTCGATATTCACACCGACCTCCTCGTCCAATCAGCGAGCAGATACGGCAAGATGCTCGCCGACGACCCACACATAACGACCGCTCCGTAATCCAGTCGACGATCGAACTGGCGCGCCACAATGCGAAGCCTCTTTGTGTCAACCCCCAGTTTCTGAGGCGTCTGCGGGCGCGTTCGATCCTGCCTCTGGCGGAGCCGGAGGCTTCGTCGTAGGGTTGGGGGTCGGGTCCGGGAGTGACCTATCCGAAGAGCCGGCCGTTCAGGATGTTGAGCCGGTCACGCTGGATTTCGTGTCGTGCCTGATTGTCCTCCCGGGCCTGTCGATCACTGCTCGAGTCGACGAGCGTCAGCGACCAGCGATCGGTAGATCACGTTGGAGAGTTGCCGCTTGAGGGCGCGGATCGCTTCCTTGCTGTTCTTGCCCTCGGCGCGTTTGCGGTCGTAGTACTCGCGCCCGGCGCACGGCTGGCGCAGCTGTGTGACAGCGGCGACGTGGATGGCCCAGTTCAGTTGTCGGTTGCCGCGCTGGTTCAGTCGGTGTCGTTTGTTCTCGCCCGATGACGCTTCGATCGGGGCGGTGGCGTTGTAGCTCGCGAAGTGCGCCGCGGACGCGAACCGTGAGATGTCACCGGTGTGGCCGATGATCATCGCGGCGACCACGACACCGACACCGCGGATGTCGATCAGCGAGGTCCCTGATGCGGCGACCGCGGTGCGGAGTCGTTTCATCGACGCCTTCATCTGTGTCTCGTAGTGGACGATGTCAGCGAGGGTCTCGCGGGCGACAGCGAGGCGATGCTCGGTCATCTGGGTGGCGGGTTCGATCCGATCGAGGATCTCGTTTGCCCTGGTCACGCTCATTTCTTTGGCCATCCCGCCCGGCTCGAGTTCCATCAACAACGCATGCAACCGGCATGACGACTTGTTCTTCAGCCGGCCGAGATCACGATGCCGTTTCACCAGCAGCTTCAACACTCGGGCGTGATCGTCGAGCACCACCCGGCCCAGGGCGTCGTTGCGGAGCGCAGCGATCGCGACGGAACGGGCGTCGTTCGGGTCGTTCTTCTGCGATCTGCCGGAACCCAACAGGCGGGTACGTGTCGACATCACCGGTGGGACGTCCACGACGGTCTCGCCGGCGGCGACGAGCTGCTGGGCGAGGAGATAGCCGAGCCCGCGAGCGGACTCGATCGCCCACACCCGATCCGGGAACGGTGCCGCCCACGCACGCAGCTGGTCGGCCTGTTTCGAACACGCCCGGACACGCAGTTCGTCGAGCACACACTCGGTGTTGTCGATCACGACGGCGGTGTGTGACGCCTTGTGTGGATCGATGCCAATCATCACGTTCATCTGGAAGTACTCCTTGTCTCGGTGGTGGGAACCGAGGCGGGCACTCCTGATTCGTGGTTGTCGGGCTCGCGCCTCTTTCGAGCCACACCTCGGGTCAGAACACCGGCCGACAGACCATTCGTAATGAGGTCAACCCGAGGGATGACAGGCCCTAGTCGAGCCATGCCGACCGGCGCTCTGAACGCTACGACAACCGCCGCAACGCCCTCCCATCATCAATCAGGCCCCAGTGCAGTGCCCGGTAATCACGACCCGATTTCCGTTGGCGTGACGCGGGAGATGTTGGGGCGTACCATTGATGCATGAGCAACGCCGCCGCAGATCAGCGTGATGTGCCACACGGCAGCACGTTGTTGCCCCGCGATCTGACCGAGGACGAGTTGGCAGCGGCTCCCGCGCTCCCGTCGGCTGACGTTCTCGTGATCGAGGATCTGACGAACGATGAGGACGAGGCGTTCGCTTCCGCGCTTCGATCGTGAGACTCGTTGTCGACACCGGCGTTTTCAGCGCCGCGCTCAGTCGGCGACGCCGTACCGACCTCGAGCATCACGTTGAATTGCTCACCGGCAATCAGATCTTTCTCGCCGCTTCCACCGTCGCTGAGCTGAGATACGGCGCGCTGGTCGCCGAGTGGGGTTCACCGCGACGTTCGCAGCTGGAGCGGGCCATTGCCGCGACGACGGTGATACCGGTGAGCGACCGACTTCTCACGACGCTGGCGGCTGTCCGGTTCGATTGCCGCAACGCCGGCCATCCCTTGGCCGATCCCGTTCACGCCAATGACTTGTGGATTGCTGCGAGTGCCATTCACGTCGGCATCGCCCTCGTCACGGCTGACGGGGTCTTCGCCGGAGTTCCCCGGCTCGCAATCCTCGCCTGAACCGCTGGCTCCAGCCAGGCGACACAATCGGGCTCTATCGACGTCCGAGAACGTCGCCGAGGACGGTCCCGCCATCGACGGTTGGTCGGATCCGGTGGCGATAGTGCCGCTGCAGCATCCGGAGGTCCTTGTGGCCGAGCTGATCGGCGACCTGCTCGATGGGCATCCCGGCGTCGGACATCAGCGAGGCAGCTGAGTGGCGAAGCTCGTTGGGCGTCCATCCGTCGAGTCCGGCCTTCTTCGCAACGACATCGAATTCTCGGCGGCACACGGCTGGGTCTGTCGGTCGACCGGTGGGGGAGGTGAACACGAGATCC